>NZ_RCVR01000059.1 GCF_016107305.1 Roseomonas sp. KE2513 | reverse complement strand
CGGTGCTCGTGCAACGCACCGTCAAAGGCACTGCCCTGTTGCGCGAGATGCACGCCATCATGGGCGAGGCCGCCTCCGCACCTGAGGAGGTGAAAGAGAGTGGTGCGGTCGCCTGGTAGACCAGCCGGACGGAGGGGTGGACAGACTAAAAAGTTTAGGCAACCGCCCCCTCCCCGCCCCTTGGGCACGTTTCTGGGGGATTATCGTGCGTGAGCACCTGCCAGAGGGGCGGGTTCGACCTGGAATTGGTCCGAGACACTGCGGACACGCGGCGAAGCGCTTCGCGCGCGACGAGTAGATGCGCAGGACAGCCCGTGTGGAAAAGTGGAACGCTCCGGGGCCATCGGCGTTCCAGCTGCCGGGCCACAATGGCCACTAGGACGCCATGATGCCCGTAAGACCATCTTTCATGATAGCGCGCCGGCGGGCAGTCATGGCCGGCCTGGGTGTGGCGCTGGGAGCCATTGACCCCGCCGTCCGCCCCGCGCGCGCCCAACAGGTCTCGAGTGGGCGGCCCATTCGGCTTGTCGTTCCCTACCCGGCTGGTGGTGCCGTAGACATAGTGGGGCGGCTTTTCTCCGAACGGATGGAACCCCTGCTTGGCCAGCAGGTCGTGGTGGACAACCGCTCCGGTGGCGCGGGCATTGTCGGTGCCGACTATGTCGCCAAGGCCCGCTCGGATGGCACGACCCTGGGTGTGATCGGCATGACCACGCTCTGCGCCTACAAGGCGCTCTATAGCCGCCTGCCCTTCGATCCCGACAGCGACTTCGCTCCCATCTGCCAGCTCAGCGCCGGCACCGTCGTCTGCGCCGTCAACAAGCAGGCCGCGGCACAGCATGGCTGGACCGACTTCCGCACGCTGATCACCTGGGCGCGTGACAATCCGGAAGGACTGCGTTTCGGCACCGCTGGCGTGGGCAGCACCGCGCACCTCACCATGGCGGCCGTGCAGAAGGCCACCGGCGTCCGTGCGCTGCACGTCACCTATCGCGGGGCCGCTCCGGCCGTCGCGGACCTGCAGGCCGGGACCATCGATATGATGTTCGAGCTGACGCCGGCGCTGATGCCGCTCATCAACCAGGGCGAGGTGATGGCCCTGGCGGTGGGAAGCGCCCGTCCGGTCGCCCTGCTTCCCGCCATTCCCGGCATGTCGGATTTCACGGACCTCGGCCTGGGCGCGCTCGATATCGGTGCCTGGGAGGCGCTGATGGCTCCTGCGGCCACCGCCCCCGAGATCATCAGGCAGCTGCATGCCGCTGCTCTGCAGGCGGGCAACGATCCCAGGCTGGGCGAGCGGATGCGTGAGGTCGGCTTCACCGCCGAACCATCCGCTACGCCAAGCGCGCTCGCTGATAAGATCAAGCACGAAACGCCGATCTGGCGGCAGCTGGTGGAAGCCTCCGGCGCGAAGCTCGACTGACCGCGCATGCCACTAAGCGTAGCCACGGCCCGGCATAAGGCCTGCGGACCATAGCGGGCCATCCCTGAGCGTCCGAGAAGGACTTATGGGCCGACGTATCCAGCAGTTGTGGCAAGGCCCCCTTCCCTGCTCTTCGCGCACAACGGTAGGGGGTTGTCGTGCGTAGGTGCCCGCGAGAGAGCGGTTTTGGGCTGGATCTGCTGGGTTTTCGTGAGCGGGGGGAGCCGGACCAGGTTAGCGCCCTGCCCTGCTTAGCGCGGAGCGGAATGCAACTGTCAGTCCTGCCGCCGAGGACTAACCCTGTTCTTGCCGTGGTGCGCTGAGTGGAGCTGCTCTGGCTTTCGCACACTGCACACTGCACACTGCACACTGCACACTGCCACGCTCGTCAGCACGGCGTGTGAGGCACCGAGAAGGGCGATCGCCCTTGCTTTGAGGCCGTGTTACCAGCCGCCACTCCGCCCAGCTTGGCTGAAATCCACGCCTCGGCAGCCGACAGATCAGGGCTACCCTCGATGCTGGAAATGAATCAGAACCCGTCCGTACTTCAGCGGCCTTTCTCAACGCAGTCTGCCTCGTTTGATCATTAGGTTTCTTGAGAGAGATGCGTCCAACGGTCCGGCCGATGCGGCATGGTCTCCCTCGAGCCAAAAGGCAGAGCGAGCCGGCAGCGGACGCCATCGGCACGACGTTCCAGCCGAGCTTCGCCCTGGAGTTGATGAGGCACGGTGCGCTCGATGACCTCGCATCCAAAGCGCCGGAGTAACGGTCCCTCCGGCATCGCAACACCGGTCTCGTGCCACTCGATGACAAGGCGCCTCGCACCCTCGACCCCCTTATCTAGCCGCCAAGTCACGGCGATGTGCCCTGAGGGCTGTGCAATGGCGCCGTGCTTGGCCGCATTCGCAGCCAGCTCGTGCAGCGCGAGCGCAATGGGCTGCACTACGACGCCAGGCAGCTCCACCTCTGGGCCCACCACCTCCGCTCGGTCAGCCTCTCTGTTCCCTAACGCTCGCAACTCGGCCTCGACAAGGTCGCGAAGCGGCACCGACCACGCGCCGCTCCGGGCCAGGAAGCCCTGTACTCGCCCCAAACAAGCAATCCGTGCCGCGAAGTCATTTCGCACAGCGTTTGGAGGCAGGCTCCGTCGCGCGATGGCCGCTACCACCGCAAGGATGTTGCGCGTGCGGTGCTGAACCTCGAGAAGGAGGGCGCGCTGTTCCCCCTCCATGCGGCGCACGTCCTCGACATCCGCACTAGAGCCGACCCATTCCGTGACCCCTCGCTCTTTCCCCGGCGTCACCGCCGTTCTGAACAGCGGGGCGGAGCGTGTGTGGTGGAGGCGCCATGCACCGTCGAGGGCTCGACGGATCCGGTGCTCGACGTCCAACCCTCCACGTTGAGGCGCCTCATGCCAAGCGCGCAGCGTGGCGTCGCGGTCATCTGGATGAACGGGGTCGAGCCATCCTCTGCCAAGGCTCTCCTCATTGCTCTGACCCGTATAGGCGAGCCAACTGGGGGATGCCCAAATCCACTGACCCTCATTGGCGGAATGCCATATGAGTTGTGGGATAACGTCGGCCAGCGCCAGCAGACGGTCACCATCCTTGTGCCTCGCCGAGTGTGGGGCGGGCGCCTTCGGGGTTTGGGCAAGCTCTGCCCGGATTACCTCAACGGCGGTCGCGGCGGCCTCCGCATCCAGGCCCACGGCGGCAAGCGCTGCTCGTAGGCGCACATCCTCTCCCTCGCGAGCGATCCGGGCTGGGTCGGCGTCTTCGGCAATCCCGTCCACGTTCCCGGTCTCCTCACACCGTCGCAACAGGGGAGGGCACCCAGAGTGGGATGCATACCGCTATGGCATTCTCGGCATCAGGCCGCACCGGAGTGAGCCAGCAAGGTCGCACCATGTAGATTTCGCCCTGTCGAGGTCCCGCCAGATCTGAACAGAGACCCGAGCAGCGGACTGAACGCTCCGATCTGGCCGGGGCTGGCAGGACTCTAACAAATGTTACCCGTAGCCCCTGTCACAACAACCACACCCTCACCTCAGCGCCGTCATGTTCGTGAAGGGAAACGTTGCTTATCTGCTCCATCAATTTGCCGCAGAGAATACCATTCCATGGCAACAACCCTCTCTCTGCACCCTACGCACGATGATACTAGAAGACTGCGTCCCGGTCAGCTGGCGGGGTAGTAACCTATTGACTTTATAGTATTTTGGGTCGGACCTCTCTAGGCTTACCAGATCTCGTCCTCGTCTCCCTATTCCGTCCTCCAATCCCCCTCTCCGGACAGAACGGGGTGCGTCCCCCTCGCGCAGGCCCGACAGAGCGCCCCCTCCCCAGGCCCTGGCTGCCCACCTCGCCGCCGCCCCGCGCACCCGCCGCCGCCGAGACCCTACCGCTGCACACCTCCCTGCTGGACGACCTGACGGTGCCTGGCCCCGCCGAGCAGGCGGCCACGCTGCGGGCGCTCTCGGCGCGCGCTGCCGTCAACGTCTCCCGCGCCCGCAGCGAGGGCACCCGCCGGGCCTACCGCTCTGCCTGGAACGCCTACGAGGCTTGGTGCAGCTCGCTCGGCCGCCAGCCGATGGCCGGCGACCCCGAGACGCTCGCCATGTACGCTGTCCGCGGCGCCGTCCGCAGCCTCGTCGTCAGCAGCCTTCGCGTCCACCTCGCCGCGATCCAGGCGGCTCACCGCCTCGCCGGCGTGGCGCTGGACCTCCGCCACCCACGCCTCGTCATGGTTCTCGAGGGCATCGCCCGCGACAAGGGCACCCGGCCGCGGCAGAAGGCGGCGACCGCCGGGCCGGACGTGCTCCGGCTGATGCTTGCCATTCGCCCCTCCCCCGCCACCCCGCTCGACGCCCGCGACCGCGCGCTCTTGTTCATCGGCTTCGGCGCGGCGCTCTGCCGTAGCGAGTTTGCTGTCCTCCGCCTCGGTCCGGTCACCCCCAAGCGCGGGCTGCGCGTGCTCGTACGCCGCTCCAAGACCGACCAGCGCGGCGCCGGCCAGGAGGTCGCCGGCTTGGCCAACCCGAAGCAGCCGGGCTTCTGCCCGATGTCCGCCCTCAAGGCTTGGCTCGTCTTCCGGCAGAGGGGGCTGGACATCAGGGGCGGGGCGTCGGATGCGGAGAGTGCGCTCTTCGTTGGGATGAGCTAGAACAGACTCCGTTCATTCGGGCTCATAGCCTGCGGCTGTGAAGAGGTTGGCGCACTCGGCTGGCGTGAACTGAGGGAGTGCGGTCCCGATGGTGCGCCAGAGGTCGTCGAGGCTGCGAGCGGCGGCTTTGCGCAGGATGGCCTTGAGCTTGGCGAAGGCGTTCTCGATTGGATTGAAGTCGGGCGAGTAGGGCGGCAGGTAGCGGAGGGTGGCGCCCGTGGCCTCGATCGCCGCACGGGTGTGCTGGCCTTTGTGGGCGGGCAGGTTGTCCATGATGACGATGTCACCGCGCCGGAGTGTAGGGACGAGCACCTGGTCGATGTAGGCGGCAAAGGCGGCTCGGTTCATCGGCCCGTCGAGCACCATGGGTGCGGTCATTCCCGACAGCCGCAGGGCGCCGGTGAAGGTGGTGGTCTTCCAGTGGCCGTGCGGGATCGGGGCACGGCAGCGCTGGCCGCGTTTGGCGCGCCCGCGCAGGCGGGCCATCTTGGTCGAGGCGCCGGTCTCGTCGATGAAGACGAGGCGCTCGGGGTCGAGGTCAGGCTGGGCGTTGAACCAGGCGCGGCGCTTGGCCGCGACGTCGGGCCGCTCCTGCTCGCTGGCGTGCGCTGTTTATGGGATGGCCCGCCCCTCAATCCTGCTGGCGTAAGCTGGTTGGGAAACCAGAGGTTTAGGGAGCTGACCCATGGTGGACTTTGCGGTTCTCGGGGTGGACCTGGGCAAAAACGGCTGCAGCGTGGTTGGGCTGGACGCAGCCGGCCGGGTGGTCCTGCGACGGCGGCTGCACCGGGATGGCGTGGTCAAGCTGGCCACAGGGTCGCCGGGCTGCGTGGTGGCGATGGAGGCCTGCTGTGGGGCGCACCACCCGGGGTCGCAGGCTGCGCGAGGCCGGGCACGAGGTGCGGCTGATGTCGCCCGAGTACGTGCGGCCCTACGTGAAGGCGCAGAAGAACGATGAGCGGGACGCGAAGGCGGTCGCCGAGGCAGCGACCCGTCCGACAATGCGGTTTGTCGAACTCAAGAGCGAGGCGCAGCTCGACATGCAGAGCCTGCACCGCGCCCGCGACCGGCTGGTGGGGGAGCGGACGGCGCTGATCAACCAGCTGCGCGCCATCCTGCTCGAGCGCGGCATCACAGTGCCCCAGGGGCGGCGCAAGCTGGAGGTCTACCTTGAGGCTCTGCTGGCGGAGGAGCAGGTCCCGCTCAGCCCGCGAACGCGCCTCTTGGTGGAGGACCAACGCGCCGGGTGGCGTGAACTGGACCGGCGCATCCAAGCCTTTGACGAGGAGTTTGCGGTCGAGGCTCGGAGCGACGAGGCGGCCCAGCTGCTGACCACGATCCCCGGCATCGGGCCGCTCAACGCCACGGCCCTGGTGGCGGCGATCGGGCGGGGCGAGACCTTCGGGCGAGGACGCGACCTTGCCGCCTGGCTGGGGCTGGTGCCGCGGCCGATGACCACCGGCGGCAAGCCCAAGCTTCTGGGGATCAGCAAGCGAGGCAACGGGTACCTGCGCAAGATGCTGGTCCACGGCGCCCGGGCAGCCTTACCGACGCTGTCCAAAGGCGAGACCCCGCTCGGCGGATGGTTGAGGGGCTTGGCTGCCCGGGCGCACGTGAACACTGTGGTGGTGGCGCTCGCGGCCAAGCTGGCGCGGATCATCTGCGCCGTGCTGCGGAGTGGGCAGAGGTTCGAGATGAGGGCGGCGACGGTGTCGTAGCCGAGGGGATCAGCTGTTCGCGCCGACCTGTGGCGCGCGGCTTGATGAGGTCTGCGGGTGGTGGAAGCGAGATGGCCTGACAGTCGACCGGTGTTCTGGAACCCTGAACAAAAATGTGGCGCTCGACGCCGTGCTGTTTATGAGGACCAGAGCGCGCGGATCTCCATCCTGGCCGGGAGCTTGTCTCCGAGGCCGATGGG
This sequence comes from Roseomonas sp. KE2513, assembly GCF_016107305.1. GTDB lineage: Bacteria > Pseudomonadota > Alphaproteobacteria > Acetobacterales > Acetobacteraceae > Roseomonas. The sequence goes on along the minus strand of NZ_RCVR01000059.1, from coordinate 15,039 downwards.
GTGGATGGCCCCCGATCGGCATCGAAGTGCCAAGATGAGGGTTGTCGAACACCCCAGGAGGAGGCCATCCGCCATGCAGATTGCCACGATTGGTATCGATCTCGCCAAGCATGTTTTCCAGCTTCACGGCGTTGGGCCAGACGGCCAGGTCGTCCTGCGCCAGAAGCTGCGCCGTGCCCAGATGATGGCGTTCTTTGCAAAGCTACCGCCGTGCCTCATCGGCATGGAGGCTTGCGCGACCGCGCACCACTGGGCCCGTGAGCTCCGTGCCCTCGGGCACGAGGTCCGCCTCATGCCAGCGCACTACGTCAAGGCTTACCTCAAGCGGGGCAAGAATGACGCGGCCGACGCCGAAGCGATCTGTGAGGCCGTGACCCGTCCGACCATGCGTTTCGTGGCAGTCAAGAGCCGGGAGCAACAGGCCGTCCTGGTCATGCATCGCACGCGCGACCTGTTGGTCCGACAGCGGACCCAAGCCGCCAACTCGCTGCGCAGTCTTCTCGCGAAGTTCGGTGTCGCCGAGGCACAGGGTATCTGCCGTTTGGGACGCCTGCGGGCGCACTTAGAAACGGACATAGTCCCCGAGCCTGGGCGTAAGATCCTTGTCCTCCTTGCCGAGCAGATTGACGAGCTGGAGAAGCGCATCGCACAGGTTGACGCCGAGATCTTGGCCTGGCACCGGGCCAATCAGACCAGCCAGCGCCTAGCCAGGATCCCAGGGGTCGGGCCGCTGATCGCGAGCGCCATCGTGGCGACGGTCGCGGACGCCTCAGTGTTCCGCTCCGGTCGGGAGTTCTCCGCCTGGCTCGGCTTGGTGCCCCGGCAGAACTCATCGGGCGGCAAGCAGCGCCTGGGTCGGATCACCCACCAGGGTGACGGCTACATTCGCCGCCTGTTGATCATTGGCGCCCAGTCCGCCCTCCTGGGCTCGAAGGAGGTGAAAGCCAACGGCTGGGTTCAAGGCCTTCTGAGCCGCTATGCCCGGCTCAAGGTTGCCGTTGCCCTCGCCAACAAGATGGCGCGTATCATCTGGGCGCTCATTGCCAAGGGAGACGCCTACCGGCCGACGACCGCCGTACCCACGGCATAAGGTAGGGCCGCGAGAGAGGATGCTTGCGAGAGGAAGAGGCGTGATGGAGTGAGCGGCAGTGCCGACGAGCTGGGAGCAGCCTGGAACGTATCCGGGGTCCTTGAACCCGCGAGACCGATGAGGCCCCAGCCCGCGGACACCCATCAGGGCCAGCGGCCGTCGTGCCGCGCTGAAGGCCGGACACACGACTGCAAGCGACTACCGCTGCTTGATCGCCATGATTCTTCTTGCAAGACAGGGGGCCATCCACACACGGATACGTTGGCGTAGACTGACCAGATCAGGTCGTGAAAACCCTTGCGGACGGGGCGGGCCATACGTTTATGAGGACCAGGACGCGCGGATCTCCATCTTGGCTGGGAGCTTGGCTCCGAAGCCGGATACGTTGGCGTAGACTGACCAGATCAGGTCGTGAAAACCCTTGCGGACGGGGCGGGCCATACGTTGGCTGGGAGCTTGGCTCCGAAGCCGGATACGTTGGCGTAGACTGATCAGATCAGGTCGTGAAAACCCTTGCGGACGGGGCGGGCCATACGTTTTTAGGTCATGGCGTGGCGGTCGAGGAAGCGCCAGACCGTGCTCGGGGCAAAGCGCGCGCCGTGCTCGCGCCGGAGCATCGCCGCGAGTTCGACGAGCGTGATGTCCACCTTGGCCTCCACCGCGCCTAGGATGACGGCTCGATACGCCTCGATCCGCTGCGAGCGCTGGTCCCCGCCCTTGGGCCGAGCCCTCGTCGTCCCTGTCGCGTGGAACACCCGCACCCAGCGAATGGCGGTAGCCACCCCCACGCCGAAGCGCTCAGCGGCCGCTCGGCGGGACAGCCCGCCCTCCACCGCCCCAACAACCCGGCTGCGAAGATCTTCCGACAAGGTACGGCCCATCCAGGCTGGCCTCCTCACCAGCCAGCAGGGTGAATCAGATCGCCGCCGCGTCAGGCAAGAACATTCGAATCCGAAGGCTCGGATCATGCTCTAGGAAGGGCGGCTCACCGGCCAGGAACTGTCGGACAAGGCGGTGTGGCGGCTGGTGAAGGGGACGGCCGAGACGGCGGGGCTGGAGGGCTGGGAGCGCTTCTCAGGGCACTCGCTGCAGGCGGGGCTCGCGACGGCGGCCGGCGAGACCGGCGCCGGCCTCGCCCAGGTCATGTGGTAGACCCGCCACCGCGCTCCGACAACGTCACGCTCGGCTATCTCCGACCTGCCGACCTCTGGCGCAACAACCCCACCCAGCGCATCTGGGGCGAGCCAGACGACACGGATCCAACGCGGCGGTGAGCGCCAGATGTAATAAGGTGCGGTGCGGCTCCCGATGGCCGGGTACTACCGCGAGTGCCATCCGTCACACATCACAGGCGCATCGCCCGTCCAATCGCGCGCACCACCTTGCCGATGCTGACCGGCTTCTCGCACCGAGCGATGTCGTTGAAACGGTCTGGTATGCTCGACGCGTCGTAGCCGATCGTGAAAATGAAAGGGGTGCCGGCCTTCATCAACCGGTCGGCTGCAGCGAACGACATCGTGCCGCCGAGGTTCACGTCCAGCACCGCGCCATCGATCCTTGATGCCGCAGCGATGCTGCTCAGAGCGTCCTCAACAGTCGTGACAGGCCCGATCACAACAGCGCCGGCTTCTTCGAGCTCCAGGCAGAACTCGTCGGCGATCATGTACTCATCCTCGGCCACGAGGATGCGGCAGTCATGCAGCGTGACGTCAGTCATTATCGTCGTCCAGTCTTGCCCGGCTGAAGGACGCCGGAAGGCTAATCGAGCAGTGCACGCCGTCGGGGCCAAGCACATAGGTTGTCTTCGCGCCGAATTGGTAGGGCAGAGCCCACTCGATCAGCGCTCGCCCCTGCCCACTGCCACTGGGTTGTGTGCCCGCCGGCGGCATGGCGACACCGCTCTCCCGCCAGTCAATGCGCAGCCACGGCTGACCGTCTGGTCCGTCGTGCGCCAGTGCCCAGGACACCGTGAGCCGACCCTGCGGCTGCCCCAGTGCACCGTACTTGACCGCGTTGGTCGCCAGCTCGTGCAGCGCAATGGCCAGCGTCTGCACCATCGACGACCGTAGCCGCACACCGAGCGGACCGCTAAGCGTTACGCGCTTGGCGGCGCCATCCAGTGCCGCCATTTCGGCTTCGAGCAATTCGTCAAAGGTGACGCGGTCGTCCTCGGCCAGGCGCGACAAGAGCCTCCGCACGCGGGACAGCGCGTCCAGTCGGTCGCGGAAGGCATCGCGGAACTCGCCCAGGTCCGCACTGCCGCGCAGGGTCTTGTCCGCCGTGGAGCGGATTACAGTGATCAGGTTGCGCGCCCGATGCTGCAACTCGGCCACAAGCACCTTCTGCCGCTCCTGCAGGGCCCGCAGATCGTGGATGTCGGTCGAGGTGCCGAGCCACTCGACAAAGGCGCCCCCAGCATCGCGCACTGGGGTCGCGCGCGTCTGGAACCAGCGGTACGCCCCCTTGTCGGCCTGGCAGAGGCGGACCTCTACCTGAAAACCACTAGTCTCCTCGGCACGGGTCCAGGCCTCCACTTAGGGCGACGTCGGGCTGGTTGGTTGGATGCTCAACGAAACTCAGCGTTGCCTCGGCCATCTGGCCAATTCCATACCCGGTGGTCCTGGTTCTCCACTGGGGTGCTTGTCGTGTCCTCGTCTGAGGTGGTGTCAGACTTCCTCATCGATGCGGTTCTGCTCAATCGCCTGGAGAGGCGTCAGCCCAGCGTCGAAGTACTTCCGCCACAGCTCCGCATCCACATAGAAGGTCACGACAGCTTCGATCTCGGCAATCCAGGCTTGGAAGTTCATGTGTTTGCTCCTGGCGGTTTGCCAAGTGACTGCCGAGGCCATCCTACTGGTGTGAGTTAGAAGTTCTCTGGCAGAACCGTCCGACGCTGGCTAGAGTGTCGTCGGCGGACTTGGTCCAAGTGAAGGGCTTCGGTTCGGCGTTGGTGCTGTCGATGTAGGCCTGAATAGCGACCTTGAGGGCGTCGGGGCTGGCAAAGGCACCCCGTTGTAGGCAGCGCCGGGTCAGCAACGAGAACCAGCATTCTACCAGGTTCAGCCACGACGCCGAGGTTGGTGTGAAGTGCAGGTGCCAGCGTGGGCGCTTAATCAGCCAGTCGTGGACAAGCTTCGTCTTGTGGGTAGCCGCGTTGTCGAGCACGAGATGGACGTCGAGGTCGGCAGGTACGGCAGCCTCGACCTGATCCAGGAACGCCCGGAACTCGGTGGCGCGGTGACGTCCCTTGCAGGCGCCGATCACTGTGCCGGCCTTTACGTCGAGGGCGGCGAACAGGTCGGTGGTACCGTGCCGGATGTAGTCGTGGCTGCGGCGCTCGACCTGGCCAGGGCGCATGGGCAAGACGGGCGCCGTGCCTTCGGTCGCCTGGATCTGGGGCGTCGATCCGCTTTGCGGCTCAACCGTCCACACACAGCACCAGGGCGCGATCGGGCGGGTTCAGGTAGAGCCCGACCACGTCGCGCACCTTGTCGACAAAGGCTGGGTCACGCGACAGCTTTAAGGTCTCAGCGCGGTGCGGCTGTAGGCCGAAGGCGCGCCAGATGCGCGATACCATGGTCTGGCTCATGCCGACCTGCCGGGCCATGGCACGCGTTGACCAATGCGTCGCGCCTTCAGGTTGGCTCTCCAGCGTGCGCGTGATCATCGCTTCCACTGCCTCGTCGCTCACTCGCCGTGGTGCGCCGCTGCGGGGTGCGTCCATCAGCCCCGCCAGGCGATGCACCAGGAAGCGACCACGCCAAGTGATCACGCTCTGGCGGCTCACCCCCAGCCGGGACGCAATGAGCCCGTTGGGCAACTCCGGCCCGGCATCGGCCGCCAGCACAATGCGCGCCCGCATCACCGCCGCCTGACCCGCGCCGCGTCGCCGGATCAAGCGCTGCAACCCCTCGCGCTCCTCCTCCGTCAGCACCAGCCTTGCTGCCTTCGGGCCGCGTGCCATGCGCGCCTCCCACCAGAGACGCCCAAGCCTACACCCCACCCAGAATGTCAGGGCACTTCTAACTCACACTACTACTGGATCTATGACAGCATGGCAGGCCTCCGGAGGGGCCGATCCCAGTTCTACCAGCCTTTTGTGGCAAGCGCCCATGCCTTGCCCATCAGGTACGATGTTGGAGAATTATTGTGCCTTGGTACATGCAGACTTTGCCAAGAGCAGAACGGCGGTCCAGACCCGGAAAGAGGCGGCCATTATCATATGAGTACCTTCGCACTAAGGTCGGGTGCGGCGAAGGCGCTCGGGCTTGGCATCATGGCGGTGCCTATCCGCCTCCGGGCTCCGTCCTGCACTAACAGCAGGTGTTAGACCGGCCTCGGGTAGCGGAAGCGGAAATCGCAGCTTGCTAACAGTGCCGCCCACGTCGCCACTGGCGACGTCCAAACGGCCGCCAAGCTGTGCCGCCAGCGCCCGTAAGATGCGGTTGCCAAGGCCGGTACTGTCGTCACTCTGTTGTGGGCGACCAGAGGCGTAACCAACACCGTTGTCCGTGACCGTCAACTCGTAAAGGTCTGCGTCCCGGCGGAAACACACGCGTATGATGCCCTCCCGCCCACCAGGAAAGGCATGCTTCAGCGCGTTGGTGACCAACTCGTTTACCACGAGGCCCAAATCGCCTGCCCGTGCCAGCGGCAATGGGTGCGCCTCGACCGCGGACGTGAGCACAATCGATCTCAGCCCCAGGAGACTGGACTGTACATCTCCCAGCAATCCCTCAAGGAAGAGGCGGCTATCGACGACTGCTTGGGGATCTGCGCCGCTCGACAGACGTCCGTGCAAACGTCCCAGGACCAGCACCCGGTTCGCAGCAGCATTGAGCGCATCGGCGGCTTCGGGCTCAGTGCTAGCCTGCATCTGCAACATGCTGACGAGGGAGTTCAGGTCATTGCTCACCCGATGAGCTTGCTCAACCAGCAGAAGCTCCGTCCGTCGCGCATCGTCCCTTGAGCGGCCCTCCGCCTGCACTGAGCGCACGATAGCGCCCTGCAAAGCAGCGATGAGCGCAACGATAAGCTTGGCGACCGCAAACCACAGAAAGGCGTCAAACACCGCCGTCAGGCTCAAGGACCAATTGCCCCCAGCCTCACGTTCCACCGCTCTCAAGAGCATGAGACCAAAGGCTATCGTTGCGCCGGCCAGGCCGGCCGCAAGCCCGAGCAACAAAGCCATTAAGACGGTGCTGATAAGAAGGAGCAGTTGGAGGTGTGCCGAGGAGAGCGCGGTTGGCATCAGGACCGCAACGGCGGCAACGCCAGCTGGCAAAGCTCCTGCTCCAAACCAGCGTATAGACCAAGGCAGCGAGCGAAGACGCTCCAACAACAGAAAGGGTCCCTGAGGCATCCCGGGCTCCAGTGCCAACGCCTTCTCTATGAGAAGCGTATGTGAGAGAGCCCGTTCCGGCCCTAGAACCGCCAGCAACAGTAACGTTCACATCGGAAGCGGGTTCCGCAAAGCGGACGTTCCACATTCCCGCGATAAGGTATGCATCGCTCCAATAAACTGGCTCGAAGGTGAATCAGTTATCGAGGAGACACACGCTCTTCATTGAGGGGTAATTGCATCCGACAGCGCAGACCGCTTGCGGAGAAATCGAGACCGACAGAACCGCCGAGCTGTCTGGCAAGGCCACGCTCGAGCAGCCGCAAGCCAAAGCCATGTCGCTCCGCTGGCGGCGGCCCACTGATGGGCGGACCACCTGCTTCAGCCCAGAAGAGGTCAACGGCGGTCCGATCTGGTAGGATACTCCACGTCACAGTGACCTGTCCGTCAGGCGCGGACAAGGCGCCGTACTTGGTAGCATTGGTGGCCAACTCGTGGATGGCCATGGCGAGTGTCACCGCCGCCTCGGGTGCGACGCGCACGGATGGACCGGCAATTTGAATCCGGGCTGGCTCGTCTCGCTGTGCTGCGTCGTTCTGGGTGCCTCTGGTGAAAGGCTCGATAGTACTAGCAAGAATATCGCTCAGCGTTGCCCCTTCCCAATCCTCGCGGGTTAGCAAATCGTGGGCGCGTGCCAAGGCGAGTAGGCGGGACTGGAAGGCAACATGAAATTGGCGCTGTTCGGGAGAGTTCGGCACGCGCTTATCGGTCGCGCGCCGGGTTTGCTCGGCAAGCGCCTGCACCACCGCGAGCGCATTCTTGACGCGGTGGTTAAGCTCGCCCACCAACAGCGCTCGCCGTTCCTCAGCCGCACGGCGTTGCGTCACATCGGTGGTGACGCATACCAAGCGGACCACTCTGCGCGTCGGACCTGCCCCCCAAAAATAGGCCTGTCCATGTGACTGGAGCCAACGCGTTCCCGGTTTTTCATGTCCTGGAGCCCCACGATGTTCGAGCGAGTAGCGGCCATCGCCGCCAGGATTGAGGGCTGATGCGATAGCAGCGCGCACGCGATCCCGATCATCTTGATGCACGAAGCTGACGACTGCATCGTCGAAGGGCAGGCTTTCTGGTAGGCCAAGCAGGGTGCGCGCCGCCGCGTCCCAGGTCGACAAGCCTGTGACGGGGTCAAGTTCCCAGGCACAGGCACCAGCGATCTCGAAAGCCAATCGTGATCGTTCCTCGCTGGCCTGCAGTGCCGCTGTCGCGCCATGGCGTGCTGTGACGTCGATGAGGGTTACGAGAGCGCCCTCGACTTCTCCGCCTGCACCGCATACCGGAACAGCTGCGACGCGGAGTACCAGACCTTGTCCGATGTTGTGCGGGCTCGTGACTAGTATCTCGAGTTCCTCAACGATTTGACCTCGAAGCGCCCGCGCTATTGGCCGGTCTGCTGACGCTACATTTCGGCCATCAGGCCAGGCCAAGTGCCAGTCGATCGCATCGTAGCGGCTGCCTTCAACATACAGCCCGGTCAGTTCAAGGAGGTTAGAAGCTATCTTATTAGCGTAGACGAATGTTCCGACAGCATCGGTCTCAAGGATGGCGATAGGCGCCGTGTCGAGCAGACGCACGAGCTGCCCTTCGCTCGCCCGAAGCATCCGGCCTTCTTCTTCGAGCCCGGCGTTAGCCTGGCGTAGCGCCGCATCCTCGGCTTGCGACGAAGTCAGGCTCACGCGGGCTTCAGAGGCTGTTGAGGCCGAGACACGCATCAGCGTATCGCCGTGCGATCGTGCTTCACTCAGCGCCGCGCGCGCCGAGGATAACTCCTGCTCCAACGCAGCAATCTTAGCTTCGAGTTCACGCAAGCGAGCTCTGGAAGCAACGTCCGCTGCAGCCGGGCCACCATGGAGTTGCTGCGGATTCGACATCCTAATGCCCGCCAGTGATCAAACTAGCGTCTGGTTTCCAGCTTGCACCGCGAGCCTGATCGATCGGCACGTCCCGGCTTCCTTATATCCCACCTTGTTCACACGCTCAGCAACCTGTGGTTGAGCAAGATCATAACTCGGCCAAGGAGGATTGGCTGCATGTTCGTAGGACGCCGCTGTATAGATTGTTGGCTTGGACGTACTTCATCTTATTTGGGCTTCAGGTCACGGAGGGCGCATCCAGTTGACCTTGCCCCCCTTTGGCATGGCTTGGCCGCTAGGTACCCAGCGGCTCTCGGGTAAGCGACGCAGGGTAGCTGACCTTGGTAGGCTAATTCGCGCTAGAACAAGTAGTTGCGGTTCAGGCTTTAGCGGAACATCTCCCGCCGGTGTGCGCTTTTGCGTGCCACCCCGATGGCCCGGCCGTGAACGATGCGGTGGAACTGCCGCTGGCTCGCCGGCCAGGATCCGTGCAGTCGGTGGAGCTGTTCGGGTTGATGACAAAGATGCGCTGCAGGGCAGCCCTACCCTTCGAAGGCGGCTCGGGCCTCGGGAAGGTCCCAGATCTTCCGAATGGACGCCGCGCCCGCCGCCACGATGGCTGCCTCATCACCTATCACCAGGCGACCGTCGCGCAGAAGCACGCGGCCGTCCACCATCAGGGCATCCACGTTGGCGCGGTTAGCAAGCCAGACCAGGGCGCGGCATGGGTCGTATAGAGGCTGGAGGTGGGGATGGGAGAGATCGATAACCGAGAGGTCGGCGGCCGCGCCTAGGGCGATGCGGCCCAGCTCCGGGCGGTGGATGGCGGGGGCAGCCTCCGCCGTTACGGCCGCAATGATCTCGGGCGCAGTGGCGACGCCTGCCTGTCCCGACGCGATCTTGGAGATCATGGCCGCTGCGTTCATCTCGCCGAGGAAATCCATGTTGTAGCCGTCCGTGCCGATCAGCGTGCGGACGCCGTGGGAGGCGAAGCGGCCGAAGGCGGCGGTGGTCCCGGCGCGGGCGAAGACGCGCGGACAGTTCAGCACGGCCGCCCCGCGAGCGGCCATAAGCCCGAGGTCGCCGTCGCTGCTGTTCACGCAGTGGGCTGCCAGGAGGTCGGGCCCCATCACCCCCAGCCAATCTAGGTACTCGGCCGGAGTGCGGCCGTAGCGGGCCTGGATGGTAGCGACCTCGCTCTTGCTCTGGGCCAGGTGGGTGGTGATGGGCACGCCGAGTTCCCGCGCCCGGGCAGTCGAGGTGCGGAGCAGGTCGGGCCCGCAGGTGTCGGTGGCGTGCGGGCTCATGGCCAGCCGGATGCGCCCTGCGTCCCTGCGCTCCCACCGGGCGTGCAGGGCGTCCCAGGCGGCGAGGTCGGCCGCGCCATCGTCGCCAGAATAGATCACTCGGCCTGAGGCGTCGGCCTTCGCGTCCGACGTCGAGAATAGGTAGGGCGCCCCGTAGAAGCGGATGCCCATCTCCTCGGCCGCTTCGAACATCTCGGGGATGCCATTGCGGAAGGGCTCCATCACGGTGGCGCAGCCGCCCTTCAGCAATTGCAGAATTCTCATTCGGGCCACGGCCAGCCGCTCCTCCCGCGACAGGATCTCAATGCCGCGCTTCGTCAGCGGCAGGAGCACCGTGTAGACGATGCTCTGGTTGTTCTTGCGCCCCACCCCATCCTCGCTGTGGGTCCGGGCGACGGCCTCGCTGAAGCAGTGGTTGTGCAGGTTAAGCAGGCCGGGCAGTACGAAGCGGCCGGGCTCGTCCAGCACCTCGTCGGCTCCCTCGGGCCGGGTAGGGGTGACGGCAGCGATCCAGCGTCCCTCCGTCAGCACCCAGTGATCGCGCAGGATCACTGGTGAGCCGTCCCGCTCGGCCAGGACGAAGGAGCCGAAGACGGCAGTTGTACCAGGCTCTCGCATGGACGGTCTCTCCCACTTGTTGGGGAAGGCGAGGGCGCCGCGGCCCCGCCTGTGCGTCTTCAGGCCGGGCGCACGTTCCAGAACACGGCCGTGCCGCTTCCGATCTCCATGATGGCTATGCGGTGCATGAAGGGCAGGAAGTACTGGCCGATCGGGAGAAGGGCACTTCGTACATCGCCACCTGCTGCATCCCGCGGCAGATGCACTGCTGCTCCGTAAGGTCGCCGTTGGCCAGGCGGCGGTCCCGCAGCAGGGTGGAGATGCGCTCGCTCTTGTACCCATGCGGCGTAGGTGCCCTCGCCCTGCAGGGTGAGGTGCCCCGCCGGATTCGACCAATTGATGTCCTGCCAAGTCGCGGTCACAGCGCTCCAGCCGCCCTGCTCGACTGGATCGCGCCGGTTGCGGCGCGCCAGGAAAGAGGCAAGCTCTATCGCCACCGTCCCCACGGCATACCGGCCTGCTTGAACATGTCGCCGGCTACGTCACCCAGTCGCGACGACGGCACGCATGCCGACGCTACTCGCCCGCGTCGATGGAGATAGCTGTCAGGGCTTGGCGCTCAAGCCCGTGCCGGCGCAGGATCTCGGCGTACGTTCCATTGGCGATCAGGCGGGATAAGGCGCCCGCGATCGCGTCCCGCACCTCTTGCTTGCCCCTGTCGAAGGCCATGCCGGAGAAGTTGCGGGAGATCGGCTCGCCGATGGCGACGAAGGCGCCGGGGTTCTGCTGCGAAAGGTACACCACGTACTCGGCGCCCAAGATGGCGCCGTCCGCCCTGCCCTGCTGCAGGTCGGTTCGGGCCGCCGCGGCTCCCTCGGTTCCGATGACGCGCATAGGCGGCCGCCCCTTCGCGACGCAATTCGCCTCGCTCCAAGCCTGGGCCTGCGGAAAGTAGTTCGTGGTGCGCGGCGTGGCGACGGAGCGGCCACAAAAGTCGGCGGGCTCGTTCGCGCCGCGGCGCTGCGCCGTGGTGGTGAAGACCTGCGCGCCGGTGCTGACGTAGTCCACAAAGCTTAGCCGCTCCCTCCGGGCCGGGAGGTCGACCATGGAGCTGCCGCTAAAGTCTACGCGGTCGGTGGTGATGGAGGGGATAAGCTGGGCAAAGGACATCTCCTCCCAGCGCAGCTCGATCCCCAGCTCCTTGCCAATGGCGGTGACAAGGTCGACGTTCACGCCGCGCCGCTCGTTGGTCGCCGGGTCCTTGTAGGCCATGGGCGGGTAGGTCGCCTCGATGCCGACGCGGAGGTAGCCGCGCGCCCGGATGGTTTCCGGTAGGGCTTGGGCCGCGGCGAGAGCGGGGGCGAGCGCCGCGAGGGCCGCGAGAAGGACGCGCTTCATGCCGTAGCTCCTTTTTCGGCCGACTCACAGGCGGCGTAGTCCGCGGCGATTTCCTCGCCGGTCGCGATCCAGACGTCGCTGAATCCTTTGGCGTACCGGAGGAACTCCCGCAGCAGGCGCAGTCGCATGGGGCGGCCGCTGCACTGAGGATGCAGCACGGTGGTTACCATCCCGCCCCAATCCCGCGTCTCGTCCAGCTCGTCCTGCCAGATGGAGAGGACGGCCTCGCGCGTCTGGATGGTGTGGCGGCTGTAGCGCTGCGAAAGGCCGAGCAGCCAGTCGTCGTAGCTGGCGGTCACGGGCAGCTCGATCAGCCCCGGTCGGCCATCCGCCAGTACGTGACGATACGGCCGCACGTCGTCACGCCAGGAGGAGGAGTAGGTGAGCCCCCGCTCCTTTAGCAGCACGCGCAGCTCCTCGCAGCTCTCGCCCGAGGGGGCGCGATAGCCCTGGGGCACCACGCCCAAGCGCCGCTTCAGCGTCTCCAGCCCGCGATCCACCTCCTCCACCAGCATCGGGTCGTCCGGCATTGGCATCAGGTGGTGGAAGCCGTGGTGTCCGATCTCGTGACCGTCCCGTATGATGGCCTCGGCCATGGCGGGGTGAGCCTCCACGGACCAGCCGGTGATAAAGAAGGTGGCGCGCAGCCCCTCCTCGCGCAGCATCTCCAGCAGCTTCCGAGTGCCCACCCTGGCCTCGTAGCCGCCGAAGGACATGGTCACCAGTTCCCCGTAGCGGGCCGGATCCTTGGCGGTCCAGGCGGACTCGGCATCCACGTCGAATGACAGGAACATGGCCGCCTTGTTCCCGGCCGGCCACGAGTACTCCGGCGCCAGCGGCGCGCGGTTGGCAGGTAGCAGCGGAACAGGGTCCGCCCAACGTGATTCAGCGTCCGCCATTGATCGTCAACTCCGTGACGGAGCCCGAGGTCAGGTTCCACTTCGCGAGCAGAGCAGCGTAGGTACCGTCCGCCATGATGGCGCCCAGCACACCGGCGATGGCGGCCTGCAACTCCGTCGCGTCCTTGTCCGTGGCGATGCCCATGAGCGTGTACTCGACGGGCTCGCCGATCAGCGCATAGGTGTTCGGCTCCTGGGCCATCAAGTAGGGGAGCGTCTCGCCGCCCTGCATGGCCACGTCGATCCGGCCCTGACGCAGTTGGGTCCGGGCGTCGGCCGAGCCCTCGGTGCCGACGATGCGGATCTCCGGGCGCCCTCTGGCAAGGCACTCGGTGTCGTTAAAGGTCTTCAGCACGTTCACGAAGTTCGTGCGGCGGCTCGCGCCGACCGACTTGCCGCAGATGGACTCGCGGGTGCCGAATTCGCCTGCCCGCGTAGCCTGAGTGAAGAGCTGCGCACCGGAGCGGAGATAGTTCACGAAGGACGCGACGCCCCGCCTCTCCGCGGTGTCGCTCATGCCGGAGAGGATGATGTCCGCGCGCCTCGTGCGGATGGACGACATCATCTGTTCGAAGCTCGTCTCTTGCCAGCGCATCGCCACGCCGAGGCGCTTCGCGATCTCGTTGCCCAGCTCCACGTCGAAGCCGGTGAGGACGTTGGTGGCGGGGTCGCGCAGTTCCAAAGGTGGGTAGTTCGGCACGATGGCGGCCGTGATGCTGCCGCGCGAGCGGATTGCGGAGGGCAGTTCCGCCGCCCCGGCATCCCGGGGCGGGCACACGCTCGCCGCGGCAACTACGGTCACCAGAAGCATAGTCCTCAGCATCGCTGCACCCCTCGATGTTTCAGTCTGGCTTACGAACGAGAGCGGCCACCAGTGGCCGCCTTTTACGACAGCACGGCGGCAAGGAAGGCCTTCGTATGCTCTTCCCTCGGGCTGCCGAGCACCTCCTCGGCGGTTCCGGCCTCGACGATGGCGCCGCCGTCCATGAAGACCACGCGGTCCGCGACTTCCCGGGCAAAAGCCAGCTCGTGGGTCACCACCATCATCGTCATGCCGGAGGCAGCGAGGTCCTTCATGGCCGCGAGCACCTCGCCCACTAACTCCGGGTCCAGCGCGCTCGTTGGCTCGTCGAAGAGCATGAGCTTCGGGCGCATGGCGACCGCGCGGCAGATAGCGACCCGCTGCTGCTGCCCGCCCGACAGGTTGGCGGGATAGGAGTTCTCCTTGTCCGCCAAGCCCACCCGGGCGAGCAGGCGGCGGGACTCGGCCACCACCTCGGCACGGTCGCGGCCCTGAACGCGCAGCGGGCCCTCGACGATGTTCCCGAGCGCCGTCATGTGGGCGAAGAGGTTAAAGCGCTGGAACACCATCCCGGTGGCGAGCCGCTGGCGGGCGATCTCCCTCTCCGGCAGGTGATGAAGGCGCGTCCCGTCCACGCGGTAGCCATTCAGCTCGCCGTCGATCCAGATGGCGCCGCTGTCGGTCTGCACGAGCTGATTCACGCAGCGCAGCAGGGTTGTCTTACCGGAGCCGGAGGCGCCGATAATGCAGAGCACCTCGCCGGGCTGTATCTCGAGCGAGACGCCCTTGAGCGCTTGGAAGGTGCCGAACGTCTTCCGGACATCGACGATGGAGACAAGCGGCGTGCTCAACGGGCGGCCCCCACGCCCCGGGAGAAGCGGCGCTCAAGAAGCGCCTGGGCGGGCGTCAGGACCGAGACGATGACGAGGTACCAAAAGGCCGCGACCATCAGCAACTCGATGACCCGGGAGTTGGCGTAGTAGATGTTCTGTGCGTTGTGCAGGATTTCCGAGAACTGGATGACGCTGGCGAGCGAGGTCGCCTTGACCATGCCGATGAACTCGTTCCCCAAAGGCGGGATGATGACTCGCATGGCTTGCGGGAACACGATCCGGCGCAGCGAGGTCAGCCGTGTCATTCCGATCGACTTCGCGGCCTCGTACTGGCCGCTGTCTACCGAGAGCAGGCCCGCGCGGATCACCTCAGAGGTGTAGGCGCCCTGGTTAATGCCGAGCCCGAGCAGGGCCGCGACGGCTGGGGTGATAACGTCCACAGTCTTGAAGGAGAACAGCCCGGGAATGCCAAGGTTGGGGAAGATCAGCGCCAGGTTGAACCAGAGGAGCAGCTGGAGGATCAGCGGCGTGCCGCGGAACAGCCTGCGTAGCCCATAGCGACGCCCTGGAGCACCGGATTGTCGGCCATCCGCATCACTGCGGTGACGACGCCGAGCAGGATGCCCAGCAGCATGGCCGCAATCGCCATGAGGACGGTGTTCACCAGCCCGTCAATGATGGACTTCACCGTAAGGAACTGGGCCACCACGGGCCAATCGATGTCACCCACGGCGAAGGCCCGTGCCAGCGCGCCGAGGAGGACGAGGATGGCGACCATCGCCACCCAACGACCGTAGTGCCTCCGCGGCACGACAGTAAGACCCGAGATGTCGAGCATTGCGAAGGTCGCACTCATAGAACAGGCCTCTCGCAGGTTCAGCTTAGGTCAGGGTCTCGA
>NZ_RCVR01000058.1 GCF_016107305.1 Roseomonas sp. KE2513 | reverse complement strand
GCGGCCTCCGGCACACCGCGGTTCCCAGCCAAGGCAGCGCTGCGCGGAGCGTTCCTGTAGCGGCCTGGGCCATGCGCCGACATCCCAGGCTGCGGGGTGGCACGGCCGGGCTCTTCGATGCCAGCTCGAACCGTATCATGATTGTCGGCATGACCCCAGCGATCATGCCGAGCCGAAGTGCCACCACATTTCTCCGGCCATGAGGATCCTCAGCATCCTCATGCCCGCGGGGCTGATCATCCGGGGCTGCATCCTGGCGACGGAGCCCTGAGGTCGCGCGAGCCCTCCACTTCGGCCGACCGCTACGCCGAGGCAACCGATCGCGCGCGTCAGGCCTTCGAAGGGGGCCGCACGGCGCGTGGCGGTCTGCATCTGGCTGAAACAGTCGTCGGGCAGGCGCATCGGGCTGGATGGGGTGACGGTATCTCGCCTCGTTCTCTGCAGAGCGGAAGCGCGCTTCGCCAGCGGCCTGCGAGATACGCTTTGGCTCGCCCTTGTGCCCAGGGCCGGTGGCACCGATGGGGGATTCATGGTGCACGCAGCCCCCGGCGACACCGGCCGCCGGAGCATTCTCGCCCTTCGCTAGGGGAGGACGGATAGGAACCGGATCGCGGGAAAAGGGAAGGCACGGGCATCCCCGCTGCCTTCCCTGACGACGGGAGCTTCCGCCGGAACCCGGCTAACGAAGCCTCAGCGAACGATGACGGACGGGCTGGCCGGCGTCGGCATGACCATCGGCGCCGGCGCGGGCGTGACGACGGTGGCCGTGGGCGGCGGAGCCGGGGGAGCGGTGTTCACCGTGCAGGCGGCGAGGCCCAGCGAAACCGCCACGACCGCAAGGACAGGAAGCAGGCGCATTCGAGTTCTCCGTTGCATGAACCAACAAAGGCGTAACTTCGAATTCCGCATTTCGTATCGAATGACGCACCATGACAGCTTCGTGAATACTGCCGCCTGGAGCGTGCAGCGCGGTCACGCCGCAGCGTCGATGGTCCCGTCCTCCACCGCCGCCACCAGGGCGCGCCAGTCCTCGCGCTCCGCCTGCCCAGGCTTACGCTCCCCAAACAGAAGGGCGATGGGCGCGCCGTTCGCGTCCAGCAGCTCAATGCTGGTCACCACGCCATCGGCCGTCGGCTTCACCACGCGCCAGGCCTCGGCCACGCCGGCCTCGCGCAGGTGGAGGTTGAAGTCGGGGTCGAGCACATTGAACCAGCCGTAGACTTCAGCCAGCCGGTGGACGGGACCGGTGTGGATCTGAATGGCGTGGCGGTTGCCCACGAAAACCATTACCGGCACCGCGCCGGAGGCCGCCAGCCGCAGCGCCGCCGATCCCGCCCGGCCGTCCAGCCGCTGCGCCAAGTCTTCACCAGCCAGGCGGAAGGCCTGACGCCGCGTTGCCTTGTGCCGCCGCAGCATGGCGATGAAGTCGTGCGTGTCGCGCAACGCCAGCCAGTCCTCGCGCAGCGTCTTGGCGTCCACCAACCCCTCCGAGGGAGCGGCGTGGATCGTTGGCATGGCGGCAGGGGGCGGCGCCTCGGCGGTTGCGAACTCCGCGACGAGCGCGGCCCAGGCGTCGCGGTCCGTTCCCTCGGTCGCGAAGACCTTGTGCACGGCCTCGCCGTCCTTGTCGAAGATTTGGATCGAGGGGCGCGCGCCATCGAGCGCGTAGGCATTGGCCCAGGCTCCGGGAAAGAGCCGGAGATCGATCTCCGGCCCGAGCACGAGGATGTGCCCCGGCCCTGTCGAGACATGGCGGAAGCTGCCGTAGCGCTCGTGCACCGCGTGCTCGTTGCGTGTCAGCGCCATGATGCGCCCGAGCCGGGGGAGGGCGCCCACCAGCGCCGGCCAGTCGCGGCGGATCAGCGCCACCGGCCCTTCCGCCCCTGCGGCCACCAGCGCGGCCTCCGTTGTCCCGAGGCTGACGGCCGCGTCGCGGATCCGCAGCCTCGGATTTTCCCCCTTCAGCGCAGCGTAGCGTTCGAGGAGGTTCGTCATCCAAGCTCTCCCGCCGGCTCGCCGTCCAGGCACGGCGGGCCGGAGGAGGAGTTTGCGCCCGATTACGCGCGCCGCAAGATCCGTGGGGCGTCAGCCCTGCAGCTCGCGCCGCACGATCGCGGCTCCCTCGGCCATGGCGCGCAGCTTGCCGAAGGCGCGGGCGCGGGGGAGGTACTTCATGCCGCAGTCGGGCGCGACCACCAGCCGCTCGGCCGGGAGCCGCTCCAGCGCGGCGCGGATCCGCCCTGCCACCACCTCCGGCGTCTCCACCTCGGCACTGCCAAGGTCGATCACGCCGAGCATGATCGTCTTGCCCGAAAGCTCGTCCAGCACCGAAAGGTCGAGCTTCGGCTGCGCCGCCTCGATCGAGATCTGCGCCGCCGTGCAGTCGGCAAGCTGCGGCAGGAAGGAGTAGCCCGAGGGCTTTTCCTTCACGACGGCCGCGTAGCCGAAGCAGAGATGGACGACGGTGTCCCCTTCCAGCCCTTCGAGTGCGCGGTTCAGGGCGCGGACGCCGAAGCGGGCCGCCGCCTCGGGACGGGCCTGCATCCAGGGCTCGTCGATCTGAATAATGTCGATCCCCGCGGCCTTGAGGTCACGCGCCTCCTCGTTCACGGCGACGGCGTAGTCCATCGCCATCGCCTCCTCGTCCCGGTAGTGCTCGTCATAGGCCTGCTGGGACATGGTGAAGGGGCCGGGCAGGGTGATCTTCGTGCGGCGCTCGGTGTTGGCAACGAGGAACTCCACGTCGCGCACCTCCACCGGGCGCGTGCGGCGGATGGGCCCGACCACGCGGGGCACCATCGTCTCCTTGCCGGCACGGCCCATGGTGCGGGCGGGATTGTCGAGGTCCACGCCGTCGAGAGCGAGGGCGAAGCGGTTGGAGTAGCTCTCCCGCCGGATCTCGCCGTCCGTCACGATGTCGATGCCAGCTCGCTCCATGTCGCGGATCGCGAGCAGCGTGGCGTCGTCCTGCGCGCCCTCCAGCGCGTCCTCCGCCACCCGCCACATGCCCTTCATCCGCACGCGCGGCACGAGGTTCTGCGCCAGCACCGCGCGGTCCACCAGCCAATCCGGCTGCGGGTAGCTACCGACGACGGTGGTGGGGAGAAGGGTTTCGGTCATGCTCAGGCTTTCGGTAGTGAGGTCGGCTGGTAGGCGAGAAGGCGCCAGCCCCCATCCTCGCGCGCCCAGACCGCGCAGGTAAGGGAGCCGATGGTGCGGTCAGTGCCGTGGCGGGTGATTTCGGCCCCCATGGTGCCGAGCGCAACCGCCGCATCGGCACCGGCGGGCAGTACGGTCTTCACCTCGTGCCAGGTCTTGCGGTAGCGCAGCGTGCCGTCCGCCAGCGTGGCGAGGTAGCTCGCCTTCGTGTCCTGGCTCCCGTCCGAGTGGGAGTAGACGAGCCGGTCGGACAGCAGCGCGCCGAGCGCCTCCCTGTCGCCCGCCTCCATGGCGGCGTAGCGGCGCGCCTCGAGCGCGCGGATTTCATCCCTCATGGTGGTTCCCTAGCGTGGATTGGGCGCGAGCAGCCGCTCGGGCCAGGTGGCGACGCGGAAGAAGTCCAGCCCACCCTCGCCGGAGGCCTGGTAGGCGGCGGCGAACTGGCGCGCCATGGCCGAGAGCGGCATGGGCGCGCCCTCCCGCTGCCCGACGGCCAGCGCGAGGTCCAGGTCCTTGGCCACGAGGTCCACGTCCGCGGCGGGCGTCCAGTCGCGCGCCTTCAGCATCTCCGCCTTGTAGGCGAGGAGCGGGGAGGCGACGACGCTCTTGGACAGCGCCTCCACCATGGCGGACCAGTCGAGCCCGAGCCTGCCGCCGAAGGCCAGCGCCTCGCCGATGATGGCGGGGGTCATGGCGACGACCATGTTCACCATAAGCTTCACCGCCCGCGCTTCCTCCGCCAGCCCGCAGCGCAGCGTCTCGCGGCCGAGCACGGAGAGGAGCGGCGCGCAGCGGTCCAGCGCGGCTTCGGGACCGGAGGCGAAGATCGTCAGCGCGCCGGCTGCCGCCGTGGACGTGCTGCCGGAAACGGGGCAGCGCAGGTAGTCGGCCCCGCGTGCCGCGATCACCTCGGCCACGCGGGCGGAGGCGGCGGGGGAGACGGTGCTGAGGTCGATCAGCACCTGCCCGGGTCGCATCTCCTCGGCCAGTCCCCCTGGGCCTGTCACGACGGAGAGCAGGGCGAGGTCGTTCGGCACCATCGAGAGGACGATATCCGACGCCTCGGCCAGCGCCGCCGCGGTCACCGCCGGGCGTGCCCCGGCTTCGGCCATGGGTGCGAGACGGGCCGGGTCCGTATCCGTCACGGACAGTGCCGCCCCGGCCTCGATCAGCCGGTGACAGAGCGGCGTGCCCATGCGGCCGACGCCGATCCAGCCGAGCTTCCAGCCCTCCAGTGCTGCCATGCTCAGAGCCCCAGATAGAACTTGCGGACCAACTCGCTGTCGCCGAGCGCCGCGGGGCTGTCCCCCTGGAACTCCACGTGGCCGTGGACGAGGACGTAGCCGCGGTCAGCGATGCGGATCGCCTGGTGGAAGTTCTGCTCGGCCATCAGCACTGTGAGCCCGAGCTTCTCCTTCAACTCCGCGATCTTCTCGATCGTGCGGGCAACGAGGATGGGGGCGAGGCCGACCGAGGGCTCGTCCACCAGCAGGATCTTCGGCGCGCACATCACCGCGCGGCCGAGTGCCACCATCTGCTGCTCGCCGCCGCTCATGCTGCCGACTGCCTGGGATCGCCGCTCTTTCAGCCGGGGAAAGGCCTCGTAGCAGAACTCCAGGTGGCGCGGGATGGCCGAGCGGGCGGCGCGGCGATAGGCGCCGAGCAGCAGGTTTTCCTCGACCGAGAGGCGGGGGAAGAGCCGTCGTCCCTCCGGCACGATGGCGATGCCGAGATCGACGATCTCTTCCGGCGAGCGCCCGACGAGGTCGGTCGTGACCCCATCAATGGTCACGCTGATCCGCCCCCGCGTCGGCCGCAGCAGGCCGAGGATGCAGCGCATGAGCGTCGTCTTGCCGTTGCCGTTGGTGCCGAGCAGCGCGACGGTCTCGCCCGGCGCGACTTCCAGCGACACGCCGTCCAGCGCCCGCACGGCGCCGTAGGCGGCGTCCACGTCCTCGATGAGAAGGCTAGCGGCCAAGATAGGCCTCCTCGACCTCGGGCATGGAGAGGACGGCGCGCGGATCGCCGTCCGCCACCTTCTTGCCGGCCACCAGCACGGCGATGCGCTGGGAGAACTCGGTGACGGCGCGCATGACGTGCTCGATCATGATGATCGTCGTGCCGCGCTCGTTCAGCTGGAACAGCAGGGCGAGGATCTGGTCCACCTCCGTGTGGGAGAGACCGGCCATGGCCTCATCTGCGATCAGCAGATCCGGCTTGAGGGCCGTCGCGCGCGCCAGCTCCAGCCGCCGGAGCTCCACCTGGGTCAGCTCCTTCGGCATGCGCGATGCCTTGCCCGCCAGCTCCACGGATTCGAGGCAGGCCATGGCCGCCTCATCCGTCGAGGCTTCTCGCCCGGCATAGGCGAGCGGCACGCGGATGTTGTCGATGACGGAAAGGCCCCGGAAGGGCCGCGGAAGTTGGAAGGTGCGCGCCAACCCGCGCCGTGCCCGCTCGTGCGACTTCAGTCCGGCCAGCTTCTCCCCCTTGAAGGTGAAGCCGCCGTCATGGCTCGGGAAGGCGCCGGCGAGGCAGTTGGTGAAGGTGCTCTTGCCCGAACCATTGGGCCCGATTAGTCCCAGCCGCTCCCCGGCGCGCACCTCGAGGTTGATGCCTGACAGGGCCGTGAAGCCGCCGAAACGCTTGCCGACGCCATCGGCGCGAAGAACGATCTCGCTCATCGACGCCCCCGGAACAGGCCGATGATCCCATGCGGCGCAGCGCAGACGAAGACCACGAGCAGCACGCCCACGATCAGCAGGTTCGCCGCGGAGGAGATCGTCACCGTCGCCGCCTGCTGCAGAGAAGAGAGCAGAACCGCCCCGATCAGCGGCCCTGCCCAGCTCGAGGTGCCGCCGATCAGCGGCATCGCGATGGCGTTCACCGCGTAGGAAAGCCCGAAGGCCGAGCCCGGCTCCACATAGGAGCCGATGAAGGGCAGGGGGGCGCCCGCCACGGCCATCATCGCACCGCTGACGGTGGTGGCCACCAGCTTCAGCCGGAGCGTCGGAACCCCCGTCGCCTCCGCCGCCTGCTCGTCGTCGCGCAGCGCGGCCAAGCCCAGACCAAGGCGAGAGGTCTCGATCGTCCGCGCGATGGCGACCGAGGCCGCGGCGAGCACGACGAGCACCGCACAGAGGAAGCCCGAATAGGTCTCGAAGGGCCAGGGCACGTCCCGCGGGCGCAGCACATAGGCGCCGCGCGAGCCGCCCACATAGGACCAGTTCACCACGATCGTCTGGAGCACCACCGAGAGGCATAGGGTGGCAATGGCGAAATAGGCCCCGCGCAGCCGCAGCGTCAGCACGCCAGTGCCGAAGCCCAGCGCCCCGCCGACGACGGCCGCCAGGCCGATGCAGGGCAGCAGCCCGAGCCCCATGGCCTTGCCGAAGGCGACCGTCGCGTAGGCCCCAGCCGCGAAGAAGGCGGCGGCGCCGAAATTCACGTAGCCTGCGTAACCACCGAGGATGTTCCAGGCGGTGGCCAGTACGACGTATTGCAGCACGATGGTACTGACGAAATAGACGTACTCGCTGCCGATCCCGCGCAGCGCCAGGATCACCGCCAACCCCACGGCCGCGGCGGCCAGCCAGAAGGCTGCATGCCCCATCCGGCGAGGGGCTGCCAGCGTCACGCCGGGAAGCGTCGCGTCGCTCATGCCGCCCTCCCGAACAGGCCCTGGGGCCGCACCGCCAGCACGAGCAGCAGGCAGCCGAAGGCCACCGCCGGGGACCAGGAGGGTCCGTAGAAGGTGGCCGTCACGTTCTCCACCACGCCGAAGGCGAGGGCGGCCAGCACGCAGCCGCCGAGGGAGGAGAGCCCGCCCATGATGACGATGGCGAAGACCCGGCCGATGAACACATGGCCGGAGGTGGCTTCCACCGGTTGCACCACCACCAGTGCGCCGCCGGCCAGTGCCGCGAGGGCGATGGAGATGCCGAAGGCGAGACGCTTCACCCGCACGGGGTCAATGGCCAGCAGCCGCAGCGCCTCCCGGTCCTGCGCGACGGCCGCGATCGCGCGCCCCATGAAGGTGCGCCGCAGGAAGAGCGAGAGCCCGCCGATGGCCAGCAGCGAGACCAGCATCGGCACCAGCATCCGCAGCGGCAGGTCCACCTCGCCGAGCTGGATCGTGGTGTTGGCGTAGGAGGCGTCGGCGAAGTGCTGCTCCGGTCCCAGAGTCAGCACCAGCCCGATCTCGATGATGAAGAGCACGCCGAAGAAGAAGGCGAGGCCCTGGATGGCCTCGTCCCCGCGCCGCTCGAAGAAGTGGTGATAGGCCACGTAGATCGCCGCCCCCAGCGCCCAGAAGGCAGGGGTCAGCAGGATGGAGAGGACCAGCGGGTCGATCCCCGTCGCCCCCCAGAGAAGGGCAACGAGCATGGCGCCCAGCACCATGAAGGCCGGATGGGCGATATTGACCACGTCCAGCATCCCGAAGGACACGGAGAGCCCTGCGGCCGCGACCGCGTAAAGGCCGCCGAGCAGCAGGCCCGAGACGATCCCGTTGAGGAGGAGGACGAGGTCGGGATCCATCAGGCACCCGCCGTGTAGGGCTTGCGCAACTCGCCGGACTTATACTTCGGCGGGTAGAGCACGACCTGAGTATCGGGCCGGCGGAACTGCTCGATCCCGTTGCCCTGGATGCCCTGGTACTGGGTGTAGAGGTTGCGGTCCTCGGTCCACTCCCCCTGGGCATCGAAGCGCATCGGGCCGATCACCGTGTCGAACTGATTGGCGTGCATGTCCGCCGCCAGGGCCGCCTGGTCGATCTTGCCCACGCGTCGCACGGCCTGCTCCAGCACCTGCATCTGGGCATAGGCCATGGGCGGCACGTAGTAGCCGAGCGCATCAGTGCCCTCGCGGGCAGCGATCGGCTGGTAGCGCTCGATCAGCGCCTGGACGCCCGGGAACTGCAGCGTCGGCGCAGGCGCGTACACATCCCACACCACCAGGTTGTTCAGGATGGGGCCGAGCTGGAGCTTCTGCGCCGTGATGTGCGGCCCGATCATCGGCCCCCCCATCATCGGGAAGCTCACGCGCAGCTCGCTCGCCGCCCGCAGCATGCCCGCGGTATCCGGCGGATAGGAGCCGATAAAGACCACGTCCGGCCGCGCCGACTGAACGGAGCGCATGATGGGCGAGAAGTCCACCGTCGTGGGCGGGTAGGCGCGGTCATAGACCACCCGCAGTCCGCGCTCCTTCGCCAGGAAGCGCGCGCTCTCGGCAGCGCGCTGGTGGAAGTCGCTGTCGAGATAGGCGATGGCGATGGTGCGCGGCCGCGGCTCCATCGCCATAGCGATGTCGATGAAGCCTTTCGCGAAGGTGCCCTTGAGGTCAGAGCCGGTCGTAGTGACGGAGAAGTAGCGGTCGTACTTGAAGTCCGCGTTCACGTTGGCCGCGAAGAGCGACACGAAAGCCATGTTCCGCTGCATCACCACGGGCATGGCCGGCGCCGCGATCGCCGTGGAATAGCCGGAAACGACGAGGTCGACCTTATCGACGTCGAGCAGCTTCGTGTAGATACCCGGCACCTGGGAACCGTTGCTCTGGTCGTCGTAATAGACCAGCTCCACCGGCCGCCCGAGCAGGCCGCCCTTGGAATTCACGTCCTCCGCCCAGATGCGGTGCGTGGTCAGGGCGGGGCGGCCGTTGCCTGCCAGCCCGCCCGAGAGCGACATCGAGAAGCCGATCCGGATCGGCGGACCCGAGGGCGCCGTCTGAGCGCGGGCGGTGGCCGGCACGGCGGCGGCGGCCAGTGCCAGCCGGCCCATGTCGCGCCTGCTGATCTCTTTCATGAACCTACCTCCTCCATGGCCGGGCTTTCCGCCCTGGTCCGGTGTCGATGCTGGGGCCGGGCCTACTCGGCGGCGATCTTGGATGGATCGGCGCCCACGCGGCCGGTCTTGTCGTGCTCCGCGCGGCGGGCGATGTGAAAATCGTAGTGTACGCTCGGTACGGCGGGGTCGGGTGAGCCCTCCACCCCGGTCTGCGGATTCACGACAAGGGACTCCGACACACCGAAAACCACGTCGCTGTCGATATACTGGTCGCTGCCGAGGTAGAGGGCCGTCACCAGCTCGCGGTAGCCCTCGGCGCCGATCAGCATGTGGATATGCGCGGGGCGGCAGCCGTGGCGACCCTGGGCGGTGATCATGGTGCCGACCGGCCCGTCCATCGGGATGTAGTAGCCGAGCGGGAAGAGGGTGCGGACGACGTAGCGCCCCTCCGCATCCGTGCGGAACTGGCCGCGCATGTCCATCTGGCTGGGATCGATGGCCTGGAGGTCGTAATAGCCCTCCGCGTCGGTCTGCCAGACCTCCACGATCGCGTCGGGCACGCCGCGGCCGTTCTCGTCCAGCACGCGGCCGAAGACGATCAGCTCCGGCCCCTTGGCGTGGACCGCGATGCTCTCGCCCATCTCGAACTTCGGCGAGGCCTCGCGGTAGAAGGGGCCGAGCAGGCTCGCCTCCGTCGCGTCGCCCATCCGGTTCGCCTTGTCGTCCATCAGGTTCACCAGGCGCGACAGGCCCAGCGTGTCCGAGAGAAGGATGAACTCCTGGCGCGAGGGCGTGCAGGTCTGCCCAGTACGGGTGAGAAAGCCGATTGCCTTGAGCCACTCGTCCGGCGTCAGGCGCACGTCGCGCGCGAAGTCGTGGAGGTGCCGCACGAGACTCTCCATCACCTCCTTCATGCGCGCGTCCTCGGTGGTCGCCATCTGCGCGATCACGGCATCGGTGATGCTGTTCTGGTCAAGGTCGGCCATCTCGTCGCCCTCTCTGGAGGTGGTCCGTGCGGCCACCTCTCGATCCACTTTGCCTGGCCCCTGAAGAGGCTAGTCCGGCCTGATGTTGGCAGCGGCGACCACGGGGCGCCACTTGGCAATTTCGGCCCGCGTCATCTCGCCCAGCGCCTCGGGCGTGCCGCCCAGCGGCTCTACCCCCTGGGCGCGCAGGTTGGCCAGGGCTGCAGGGTCGGCCAGCAGGTCGTTGGTCGTCTTGTTCAGCCGCGCCACGATCTCGGGCGGCAGGCCGGCGGGGCCGAAGAGATGCCAGCGCCCCTCCACCACGAAGTCCTGTAGCCCGGCCTCCGCCATGGTCGGCAGGTCCGGCAGGATGCTCACCCGCTTCTCGGAGGTGACGGCCAGCGCCTTCAGGGCGCCGACATCCAGCTGCGGCTTCAGCCCCAGCGGGTGGTAGAACATGCCGTCCACCCGCCCGGCCACGAGGTCCGTCACCCCCTGGCCGGCGTTGCGGTAGGGCACGTGCTGGGTGTCGATCCCTGCGCGCAGGTTGAGCAGCGCCTGGGAAAGGTGCCCCGTGGTCCCGTTCCCCGCCGAGGCGAAGGTCAGCGGCCGCCGCTTCGCCAGCGCCACCAGCTCCGCGACCGAGGAGACACCGAGGGACGGCGTGATGCCGAGCACCGCCGCCGTCGTCACGAAGGGTGCAATCGGCGTGAAGTCCTTGACGGGATCGAAGCCCTGGTCGGTGAAGAGGCTCGCGTTGATCCCGTGCGTGCCGTTGGTGCCGAGCAGCAGCGTGTAGCCGTCCGCCGGTGCCCGCGCGACCGCGAGCGCGCCCACGTTCCCGCCCGCGCCGGCGCGGTTGTCCACCACGATCGTCTGCCCGACCTGCCGGCCGATCGCCTCGGCCAGGATGCGGCCGAGGATGTCGGTGGTGGTGCCGGCGGCGAAGGGCACGATCAGCCGGATCGGCCGGTTCGGCCAGGCGCCCTGGGCCAGGGCCGGCCGGGCGAGGAGAGCCGCAAGGCCCCCCAGCGCGGCGCGGCGTGTGGCCTGCATCAACGTGGCAGCCGGGCGGGAGGTCATGCTCAGGCCGCCTCGTCCTGGACCGGGTTGGACAGGACGCCCAGTCCCTCGATCTCGACTTCCATGGTGTCGCCGGCCTTCATGAAGATGGGCGGCTTGCGGGCATAACCCACGCCGCTCGGCGTGCCCGTCGCGATCATGTCGCCCGGCTCCAGCGTCATCACCTCGCTGAGGATCGCAAGGATGCGCGGCACCGGGAAGATCATGTCCGAGGTGTTCGAGTCCTGCATCGTCTGCCCGTTGAGGCGGGAGGTGATGCGGAGCGCGTTCGGCCCCTGCGGGATCTCGTCGGGCGTCACGATCTCGGGCCCGACCCCGCCGGTGCGCTCGAAGTTCTTGCCCATGGTCCACTGGCCGCCCTTGCGCTGGTAGTCGCGCACCGAGCCCTCGTTCATGATCGTGTAGCCGGCCACGCAGGAGAGGGCGTCGGCCTCGC
Organism: Roseomonas sp. KE2513; assembly: GCF_016107305.1. GTDB lineage: Bacteria > Pseudomonadota > Alphaproteobacteria > Acetobacterales > Acetobacteraceae > Roseomonas. The sequence continues at coordinate 11,219 of NZ_RCVR01000058.1, read as the reverse complement.
TCAGGTGCCGGGCTCGCTTGCCGATGACGATCACCAGCTCCGCCTCGTAGTCGAACTTGTCGGAGACCTTCGGCCGGATCAGCGGCTCGCCATGGCCCACCAGGGAGGTCGGGCCGCGCATGAAGACTGCCGGGTAGTCCGGAATGGGGTTGCCGCCCTCCTTCGCGTGCAGGGCGTAGTTCAGGCCGATGCAAATCATCTTGCCCGGGCGCGGGACGGGCGGCAGCAGCTTCAGCCCCGCCATGGGCCGGCGCGGTGCGCTCTTCAGCTTCTCGGCCAACGCGGCGGCGCCCTCGGGCAGGTTCAGCGCGGCGAGGGCGGGCAGGATGTCGGCGGGAAGGCCCGGGACCACATCGGCCAGGGCCACCACCTCATCGCCCAGGCGGGCGCCGAGGGCCGAGCGGCCCTCATGCTCGAACGCGATCAGTCGCACGCTGCGTTTCCTCCAATTTGTGTGCGGAGGTTTTGTCGAAATTCCATGGCCGTCAAGCAGGATCATCGGCAGGGTTGCGGAATTAGGGACTTTCGCGATGATACATTTGGTATGTCAGACGCCACGCCGCTTCCCGAAGGGCGCGATCCCACCCTCGCCACCGCCGTCCACCGGCGGCTGCGCGAGGACATCCTCTCCGGCCGCCTGCCACCCGGGTTGAAGCTGAAGCTGCGCGACCTTGCCCAGAACTACGGCGCCGGCGCCTCGCCGATGCGCGAGGCCCTGTCCAAGCTCGCGGCCGAGGGGCTGGCGGAGCGGCTGGAGCATCGCGGCTTCCGTGTTGCCGCCGCCGCGCCCTGCCAGCTTGAGGGGCTGATCCGCGCGCGGGTGCTCGCCGAATCCGCGGCGCTGCGCGAATCCATCCGCCGCGGCGACGCCGCCTGGGAGGACGCGCTGGTGCTGGCCGAGCACCGGCTGAACCGCTTGGCCCGCTCGCTCGACCCCGCGCGCTATTCCCTCAACCCGGATTGGGAGTGCTGCCACCGGGTATTCCACCAGGCGCTGCTCGCCGCCTGCGGGGCGCCGCCGCTCCTCGCCTTCTGCGAGAGGCTGCAGGAGGAGGCGGGCCGCTACCGGGCGCTGGCGAATACCATTGCCTATCCGGGCCGTGACGTGGAGGCCGAGCACCGGGCCATTCTCCGCGCCGCCCTGGCCCGTGACGCCGATGCTGCTGTTGCCCTGCTTGCCGAGCACTATGAGCGCACCGGCGCCCTCGTTGGTGCCGATCTCGACCGCCAGACATAGACGCCTCGCTCGCGCGAAGTGGGCCGACGCAACTGCCGCAGCGGTCCTCACGTTCCGCCATCCAGGAACGGAGGCTCGGCACGGAGCGGTCCCGGCCCTTGGCCGGCCCGCGAGGTGCCTCGCTGCCCGCCCGGTGCCCGCCGGGCCGCCTCCGGTGCCAAGCCCCTTGCAGGACACCGCCATGGCCGACCTTGACCTTCCCGCCCGGCAGGGCTTCGCCCCGGACGCCTCCCCTGCGGCGCTCCCCAGCGAGATTCCCCTCACGCTGACCATCAACGGCGAGCGCCGGGAACTGCACGTGCGCCCCTGGACCACCTTGCTTGACCTGTTGCGCGAGGATCTGCACCTCTACGGCACGAAGAAGGGCTGCGATCACGGCCAGTGCGGCGCCTGCACGGTGCTTGTGAACGGACAGCGCATCAATTCCTGCCTCGCACTGGCCGTGAGCAAGGACGGCTGCGAGGTCACGACGGTCGAAGGCCTCGCCGCGTCCGACGGCGCCCTGCACCCGATGCAGGAGGCCTTCATCGAGCACGACGCCTTCCAGTGCGGCTACTGCACCCCTGGCCAGATCTGCTCGGCGATCGGCCTTGTCCATGAGGGACATGCGAGAACGCCCGAGGAGATCCGCGAGCAGATGAGCGGCAACATCTGCCGCTGCGGCGCCTACACAAACATCGTCGATGCCATCGAGGACGTGCTGGCGAAGGGGACCACGAAGTGAACCGCTTCTCCTACGCACGCCCGGGCAGCGTGGCGGACGCCGTGCGCGAGGTTGGCTCGGGCCCTGCCACCAAGGTTCTCGCCGGCGGCACCAACCTCGTGGACTTGATGAAGTACAACGTGGAGCGCCCCGCGCACCTCGTGGACGTGACCCGCCTGCCGGGGCTGAGAGAGATCGAGGAAACAGGGGAGGGCGGCCTGCGCATCGGCGCCCTCGTCACCAACAGCGCCGTTGCCTATGACCCGCGCGTGCAGGAGCGCTACCCGCTGCTCTCCTCCGCCATCCTCGCAGGCGCCACCGCGCAGCTCCGCAATGCCGCGACCACCGGCGGCAACCTGCTCCAGCGCACGCGCTGCTACTATTTTTATGACGCCGCCACGCCCTGCAACAAGCGCGAGCCCGGCACCGGCTGCCCTGCGAAAACCGGCGTGAACCGCATCCACGCCATCCTCGGCACCTCCGAGCACTGCATCGCCACCCATCCCTCCGACATGGCCGTCGCGATGGCGGCGCTGGAGGCGGTGATCCATGTTTCCGGCCTGAATGGCGAGCGCGAGATCCCCATTGCCGAGTTCCACCGCCTGCCCGGCGACACGCCGGAGCGCGACACGAATCTTGGCGTGGACGAGGTCGTTACCGCTGTTACCCTGCCGGCGCCCCGCTTCGCCACGAATTACACCTACCTCAAGCTGCGCGACCGCCTCTCCTACGCCTTCGCCCTCGTCTCGGTGGCGGCGGCTTTCGACATGGAGGGCGGCACGGTGCGGGAGGCGCGCATCGCCCTCGGCGGCGTCGCCCACAAGCCCTGGCGCGTGCTCGAGGCGGAGGCGATGCTCAAGGGCGTGGTGCCCGAGCGCGGCGCCTTCGCCATGGTTACCGAGCGCATCCTCCAGGGCGCGCAGGGCTATGGCGGCAACAGCTTCAAGATCGAACTCGCCCGCCTCGCCATTATCCGCGCCCTGTCCCAGGCCGCGGCCGGCACGCCGCAATCCCAGACCGACAAGCGCATCCAGTAGGGAAGGGGGACGAACCATGCACGAGACCCATTTCGGCTCCCCCCGCAACCGTGTGGACGGCCGCCTGAAGGTGACGGGCGCCGCGCCCTATGCCGGCGAGTTCACGGCGCCCGACCTTGCCCATGGCTACGTCGTCTCCGGCGCCATTGCGAAGGGGCGGATCAAGAGCATCGACACGAAGGCGGCGCTCGCCGTGCCCGGCGTGGTGCAGGTCTTCACCCATGAGAACCGGCCGCGCACCGCCTTCCGCAGCAACGCCTACCAGGACGAGGTGGCGCCGCCCGGCAAGCCTTTCCGCGCCCTTTACGACGAGCGGATCGTCTATAGTGGCCAGCCCGTCGCCCTCGTGGTGGCGGAGGATTTCGAGATCGCCCGCTATGCCGCCTCCCTCGTGCGCGTGACCTACGAGGCGGAGCCGCACGAGACCGACCTCGAGAAGGTGCGGGGCAAGGCCTATGTGCCGCCGGTCAAGCGCCAGGGCATCTCGCCCCCACCCAAGCCGCGCGGCGATTCCGAGGCCGCCTTCGGCAACTCCCCGGTGAAGGTGAAGGCCGGCTACCGGATCGCCATCGAGCACCACAACCCCATGGAGCCGCACGCGACCACCGTGGTCTGGGAGGGCGACGAGCGGATCACCGTCCACGACAAGATCCAGGGCGCGCAGAACAGCCAGTCCTACATCACCAGCGTCTTCGGCCTGCCCAGCAGTGATGTGCGGGTGATCTCGCCCTTCGTCGGCGGCGCCTTCGGCTCGGGGCTGCGCCCGCAATACCAGCTGTTTCTCGCCGTCATGGCTGCGTTGGAGCTGAAGCGCTCTGTCCGCGTGGTGCTGACGCGCGACCAGATGTTCACCATGGGCTACCGTCCGGACGGGCTGCAGGAGGTGGCGCTGGGCGCGAACCAGGACGCCTCGCTGCAATCGATCCGCCACGACCTCATCGCCAATACCTCCACCTGGGAGGACTATCAGGAGGCGACGGTCAACTGGTCGGCTATGCTCTACCACTGCGACAACGTCACGACGACGCACAAGCTGGCCACGACCGACCTCTACACCCCCGCAGACATGCGCGCTCCAGGGGCGCCGACGGGCCTTTTCGCCATGGAATCCGCGATGGACGAGCTGGCGCACAAGCTTGGCGTCGATCCCGTGCAGCTGCGCCTCAGGAACTACGCCGACATCGATGAATCCACGAACAAGTACCACACGAGCAAGGAGCTGCGCGCCGCCTATCAGCTCGGCGCCGAGCGCTTCGGCTGGTCAAAGAGGAACCCCAAGCCCCGCTCCATGAAGGAGGGGCGCGAACTGATCGGCTGGGGCATGGCCACCGGCGCCTGGGAGGCGCAGATGGCCCAGACCTCCGCCCGTGCGACGCTGACCGTGGACGGACGGCTGGAGGTGGCGACCGCCTCCGCTGATATCGGCACGGGCACTTACACCATCCTCACGCAGATCGCGGCCGACGCGCTCGGCCTGCCGATGGAGCGGGTGACGACGAAGCTCGGCGATTCCTCCCTGCCGAAGTCGCCGGTCGAGGGCGGCTCTTGGACCGCCGCCTCCGCGGGTTCGGCGGTGGAGCTGGCCTGTCACAAGGTGCGGGAGACGCTGTTCAAGTACGCCCGCGGCATGGACGGCTCGCCGCTGGCCAATGCCGACATCGATCGCGTGGCCTTCCATGGGGAGCGGATCGCGCTCATCTCCGACCCCTCTCGCTTCGTGACGCTGACCGACGCGCTGAGGGCCGGTGGCGTGGAGAAGATCGAGGCGGAGGAGACGGCCGCGCCGAGCAAGCTGACCCAGATGCGCTACAACTCCTTCACTCATTCCGCGATCTTCGCTGAGGTGCGGGTGGACGAGGAGCTGGGCCAGGTGCGCGTGACGCGGATCGTGGATGCCGTGGCGGCCGGGCGGATCATCAACCCCAAGACCGCGCGCTCGCAGATCATCGGCGGCGTGGTCTTCGGCATCGGCATGGCGATGCACGAGGAATCCATGCCCGACCACAACCTCGGCCGCTTCATGAACCACAACCTTGCCGAGTACCACGTGCCCGCGAACGCCGACATCCACGGCATCGAGGTGATCTTCGTCGAGGAGCACGACACGCTGACCAGCCCGCTGGGCGTGAAGGGCCTCGGCGAGATCGGCATCGTCGGCACCGCGGCGGCCATCGCGAACGCGGTATTCCACGCGACAGGCAAGCGCATCCGCGAGCTGCCGATCACGATCGATAAGGTGATCGGCACGCCCGAGGCTGCCTGACCAAGGCGCTCGGCCCGGTAGGGATCCGTTCCCTGCTGTGGCCGGGAGCCCGTGGGGCCTTCACCTTTTCATAACCGAGTTCGCGCAGGCTTGAGGCGTTTGCAACGCTGAGGCTTGTCGAGAAATGACCTTGCGTACCCAAATCATTGTCGTGATGGCAGCCTGTGCACTGGCGATCGCAGGAATGGGGGGCTTCGCGGCCTACAGGATCTCGGCGGTCAACTATTACGTAAACACGGTCGCGAAGAACTGGCTGCCGAGCGTCGATGCAATCGCGCGGGCCTCGGAGACGGTTCAAATCCTCCGCCAGTTCATCCTGCGCCACAGCATCGTCACCGATGCTGCCGGCAAGCAGGAAGTGGAGGAGCGGTTGAATGAGCTCCTGGCGTCGGTCGACAAGTTCTTTGTGGAATACCAGGCACTGCTGACAAGCTCCACCGAGCAGCGCCTTTTCGACGCTTCGAAGCAGTCCTGGCAAGCCTACCGCGTGGAGATCGAGCCGACCCTGGCTCTCTCTCGTGCCGGGCAGAACGCCGCCGCCGCGGCCCGCATCACGGGCGTGAACACCGCCCGCGCGCGCGCCCTGACCGCCGATTTCGATGCGCTCAAGGCTTTCAACAGGGAGGGCAGTACCAAGGACGCGGCGGCGGCGGCGGCCAGCACCGCCTCGTCCTCGATCATTGCGGCGGGCGCGGTGACGCTGCTCGCCTTCCTCGGAGCTGCTGGCATGGCCATCTGGCTGGTGCGCGGCGTGTCTTTGCCGATCCTCCGCACGGCGGAGCTGATGCGCCAGATCGCGGACGGCAAGCTCACGGTCACCATCGAGGGCAAGGATCGCACGGACGAGATCGGCCACATGGCCCGCGCCCTGGAGGTGTTCCGGGCCAATGCCGAGCGCGCCCGCGACCTCATCGCCTCGCAGGAGGCCGAGCGCCGGGCCAAGGAGCAGCGCGCCACCCGTATGATGGAGCTGGTGAGCGGCTTCGAGGGCCGCGTGGGCGAGATGGTCAGCGTTCTCTCCTCCGCCTCCACCGAACTCGAGGCGACGGCCCGCAGCATGGAAGCGACCGCCGTGCAAGCCCGCTCCCAGGCTACCGAGGTCGCCGGCGCCGCGACCCAGGCGAGTGGCGGCGTGCAGACCGTGGCCGCGGCGGCCGAGGAGCTGAGCGCCTCCATCATCGAGATCAGCCGCCAGGTGGCCCAGGCGAGCAGTGTCGCCACCAGGGCAGTGGATACTGCCAACGCGACGAACACCACGGTCCAGAACCTTTCCGAGGGCGCAAGCCGGATCGGCGAGGTGGTGAACCTCATCAGCAACATCGCGGGGCAGACGAACCTCCTCGCGCTGAACGCGACGATCGAGGCGGCGCGCGCCGGCGAGGCCGGCAAAGGCTTTGCCGTGGTGGCGAGCGAGGTGAAGTCGCTGGCCGCCGAAACCGCGAAAGCCACGGACGAGATCGGCCAGCAGGTCGGTCAGATCCAGGGCGCCACGCGCGGCGCGGTGGAGGCGATCGGGCTGATCATGAGCACGGTGAAGGAGATCAGCGAGATCACCGTCGCGATCGCGGCCTCTGTGGAGGAGCAGAGCGCCGCCACCCAGGAGATCGCGCGCACGGTGCAGCAGACGGCCGAGGCCACCGGCGTGGTCGGGCAGAACATCGCTGCGGTGAGCCAGTCAGCGAACGACACGGGGGCGGCTGCCAGCCAGGTCCTCGCCGCCGCCTCAGGCCTCTCGTTCCAGTCCGAGCAGCTCACCGCCGAGGTGAACACCTTCACGCGCGAGGTGAGGGCGGCCTGAAGGCGCGGCCGCCGCTATGCCGCCCCCTTCAGGGGCGCTCAGTGGCGGCGGCTTCGCCTCGGTGCCGGGCTCTCCTCGCGCGTCTCCTCGTCCACTACCAGGCTCTCCATTCCCGCGCGCCAGGTGACCTGCCAGCGCTGCGGCCGTCCGGCGCGGCAGCGCAGCAAGTCCAGCGTCCATTGCGGGTCGCCCAGGTCGTGCATCGACCCTCCTGCGCGTCCCGTCACATGCCAGCGCGTTGCCGCCAGGGACGGACCTTCCTCCGCCTCGGCCTCGCACAGCAGCAGCCCGATCCCCCCGCCCGTCTCCGCCGCCAGTTGCAGCCGGCGCATGGCCGTCGCGTCCGGCCGCTCGTCCATCAGCAGCACGGCCGAGACCGCGTGGCAGCGCAGCGCCTCCTCCGTCGCCCAGAGTGCGTCCACGTGGTTCGAGGGCTGTGCCACGATCAGGCGAGAGGGCGGCAGGCCAAAGCCCATCAGCCCGGGCGGCCAGGGATCGGGGTCGCGCGAGATCCAGAACACCGTGCCGCCGGAGCGCGCCATCAACAGCGCCGCGAAGCCCACTGCCGCCCCCGCGCCGTCGGACAGGATCTCGTGCACCGCCGCGCGCGGCAGGCCGCCGCCGGGCAGGGCCCGGTCCATCTCCGGGCAAAGGGGAATGGCCGAAACCTCCTCCCGCCCGGTCAGCCCCGCGCGCTCAATGCGTGCCACGCGGGCCCGAAGAGCGGCCAGAACGGCGTGCCTGTCCATTCCTGTTCCACCCGCCGAATCGCGACCTTGCATGCGGTCGTCACATCGGCCCTCAACCTCCTGCAAAGAAGGGGCGGGGGCAGGAATCAGCCGGGGCCTTGGGGGCGAATCGGAGGGCATGTCCGTTCATACTATGTTCCTTTTTGGGCCGCATCCTTCCTCTGCGTGCCATTGCACCCCCATGAGCCACACCAAAGGTCACACGCGGGTGTAGCCTTACCCTGCGCGAAACGTTGCGGGTTTGAGGGACCCAGTCGACTGATGCAACGGCGCGCCCTTCTCGCCCTATGACCCTGCCAGGCAGCTTGGCTGCTTGCGCCGGCCTGCCGGGTATGGAGGCCGCCGGAACCCCGGTGGCCCCGCTTCTCGGCACCGGCTTCGCGGCGCTGCACGCGGATGGGGCAGGGGGCGCGGGCGCGGTCCTCGCCGCCGCCGTCGCGGCCGCCCGCCGCGCGCCCGTGCTGGCCCGCAGCTCGCGCATGGCTCTCTCCATCCTCGGCGACGCGGTCTGGGCCGCGGGAATGCCCGGCATCGGCCCCGGCGTCGCCACCGGCACGGTGGAGATCCCCGATGCCATCCTGCCCCGCTTCGGCCGTGGCTTCACCGCGCGCATGCCCGCGCTGATGGGCTATTCTGGTGGTCCGGTCGTGGGCAGTGACGGGCGGCTGAGGGGCCTCGTCGCGGCCGTTCCGGACGAGGGCGGCTCGAGCGCTCTGGCGCTGCTAGCCGGAATGGACCTCGGCGGCCTCGCCGCGGGGCGCGGCCGCCGGGCTTTCGCCCTCTCCATCCACGAGGTCATGGAGGAGGTGGAGCGTATGGGTCTCGTCTGAGGCCTAGCCCCGGCGCGAGTTGTCCCGTGCCCCTATGTCCCAGGGTGCGCGCCCCATCTCGCGCTCCGCCTCCAATCGGTTCGCCCCGATATCGGCGAGCATACGGTCGTCGAGGGTGGCGAGGATGCGGCGCTCCTCAATGGTACGGACCATGCGCGCGACCATGGCCAGCCAGCCGAAGGCCGGGACGCGCGGAGTGCCTTTACCAGCAGCCTCCCGAGCGAAGGCGCCGCGGTGGATGACGTGACCGGACATGATGCGATCCTCTCCTGATTGATGTCGCGAGGAGGAAGATCGGCCCGGCACCGTCATAAGGGAAACGAGTTGTTTTGAACTCCGGCATCAGCGATGCTGATCCCATCATGATGAACATCCCGCCCGGGATCGATCCCGACCTGCTGCGCTCCTTCGTGATGGTGGCCGAGGGCGGCAGCGTGACACGTGCGGCGATGCGCGTCGGGCGAACGCAATCCGCTGTTTCGATGCAGATGCGCCGCCTGGAGGAGATGCTCGGTCAGGCGCTGCTGCTGCGCGGCCCGCGCGGTCTCAGCCCCACGCCGCACGGCCTCTGGCTGCTCGACCGCGCGCGCCGGCTGCTCGCGATGCACGACGAGATCGTGAACAACTTCCGCGCGCCCGAGATCACCGGCCGTATCCGCCTCGGCTCGCCCGACGACTACGCACTGCTCTGGTTGCCTGAGATCCTCGCCGGCTTCGCCGAGGCCCATCCGGCGGCGGAGGTGGAGGTGGTCTGCCTGCCGTCGAGCGAGCTGCTGCGCTGCTACGAGAAGGGCGATCTCGACATCACCCTCTTCTCCGGCGGAAACGAGCAGCCGGGCACGCCGGCGGAAAGCCTCTGGCGCGGCCCGCTGCGCTGGGTGGGCTCCGCAACGCGGCCAGTCCATCTCCTGCGTCCGGTCCCGCTCGTGCTCAGCCATATCGGCTGCAACTGGCGGATCGCCGCCACCGGCGCATTGGGCCGGGCGGATGTGCCCTGGCGCATGGCCTATTCCTCTGCCTCTCAGACGGGCACGCACGCTGTCGTGCTGGCCGGCCTCGGCATCACAGTCGGCCTCTCCGTCTCCCTGCCGCCGGGCCTGCGCCTGCTCGGGCCGGAGGACGGCATGCCCGACCTGCCCGAGCTGGAGATCGCCCTGCTGCGCCATCCCGGCGCGGGGGCTGAGGCGCTGGCCGAGCACATCCGCCGCGGCTTCGCCGCGCGCCCGGAGCCGAATGCCCGCGCGGCCTGACGCCGCGGCCGTTCCGGAATGGGTTGCGCGTCGCCAAGGAGGCGTCAAAGCTGCGCCGACCGCGAGGCCGGGCGGAAGAGAAACCGGAAAGAGACGTTCAAGGAGCACTGCATGATCGAGAGCCCGAACAAGGGCCGGCGTGGGCTGATCATGGCGACCGCCACCGGCCTCGCCATGCCTTCCCTTCTGCGCGCACAGGGCGCCGGCCCCGGCGCCTGGCCGGAGCGGCCGATCCGCCTCATCGTCCCCTGGCCGCCCGGCGGCTCCACCGACGCCGTCGCGCGCATCTTCCAGCCTCGCCTTTCAGACGTGCTGGGCCGTCCCGTCATCATCGACAATCGTGGCGGCGCCTCGGGCGCGATCGGCGCCGGCGAGGCGGCGCGGGCTACGCCCGATGGCTATACCTGGATGCTCGCCTACGACACCGAGGCCACGAACCAGACCGTCATGCGCCTGTCCTACAAGACACTCGAAGCGCTGGTCCCGATCTCGCTCGTGGCTACGGGGCCACTGGCGCTGGTCGCGCACCAATCCACGCCCTTCCGCAGCTTTCAGGACGTGGTGGACGCGGCAAAGAAGGCGCCTGACAGCCTCAACTACGCCACCTCGGGCGTCGGTGGGCTCGCCCATGTGGCAACGACGCTCCTGCAGCAGAAGGGCGGCTTCAGCCTCACCCACGTTCCCTATCGCGGCGGCGGACCGGCCGTGTCGGACGCGGTGGCCGGGCACGTTCCGCTGTTCATGACGAACGTCGTCATCATCACCCAGCACATGAAGGCCGGCACGCTGCGCCCGCTGGGCGTCACCACGCGCACGGCCTCCCGCCACGTTCCCGGCGCGAAGTCCTTCGCCGAGCAGGGCGTCGGCGACTTCGAGGCGCCGACCTGGTGGATGCTGCTCGGCCGCGCCGGCACGCCCGATGCCATCCAGGAGCGGATGAGCACCGCCATCCGCCAGGTGCTTCAGGACCCGGAGGTAAAGTCGAAGATCGAGGAGCAGGGAGCCGACGTGGTGGGCTCCGACCCCGCTGCCGCCCGCGCCTGGCTGACCAGCGAGATCGACAAGTGGGGAGCCGTCATCCAGTCGGCCAACATCAAGGCCGACAACTGAGCGGACCGTTCCCGGGCCGCCATGCCGGCTGCCCGGGAAGGTTTCATGCTGCCCGCGGAAAATTCGCGCGGACCTCGAAAAAGGGGTTTGACGGCACAGGGCCGCGCCCATATAAGCCGCCCACGCCGAACGGGACGGACGCTGAAACGCTCCGCTCCAACGGCTCCTCCCTCGGATGCAGGGTCGGTCATCAGGTGGCTCGAAAGGGTCGCCCGGTGACGCTTCGCCGCCTCCGAGTGGAT
>NZ_RCVR01000057.1 GCF_016107305.1 Roseomonas sp. KE2513 | reverse complement strand
GAACCCGGCGCAAACATTCTCTGGGGCTCCGTTGCAGAAGGGGGTGCTTCGGACCATGGCTGCCACCAGTTTCCGGTACCACGCGCTTGTTCATCTTAAAGCTGCAGCGAGGGCACGAAGATCGGGATCCCCGCCCGCATCCCCTGATACCAGACGGGCAATTTCGTGATTCTGCCGGATACGCTCTGCCTCGCCAGGCCGGTCGAGCGCTGCAAACAGAGCGGCCGCGGACGCCGCCTTCCCCTGGAGCAGCATAGAAAGCGCACGGTTGTTTGCGGCCGCTATATTGCCTGGCTCGATTGCCTGCACGGCTTCATAGCTTTGCTGCGCCTCCTCATGTCGAGCGAGCAGGTCGAGCGCAATGCCCTGGCCATTCAGCGCCGCGATGTTACGCGGCGCACGCGTTAGCACCTGGCGATATGCTGCCAAAGCCTCCTCGGCTTGGCCCATCCTCAGGCGCAGACGAGCCGTTTCCGTCAGCAGCAGATCACTGCCCGGGTTGCGGCGCAGCGCTTCCTCCAGAAGGCCTGCAGCTTGTACTGGTTGGCCATTCGCCTGCAGAGCCCGCACATAGCGAAGCTGTACCTCCGGGTCGTTGAGAGCCTGCGCAGCGGCGGCGGCGTAGAGGGACAGGGCCACATCTCCTTGGCCGGACTTCTCCGCCACGGCCGCGACTCGTAGCCGGGCAGCTGCCTCATCACGGACGCTCGTGGCGCAGCCGGCAAGCAAGGAGCTGAGAAGTAGGAGACCGGTGAAGGGCAGGCAGCGATAGAGGCGCATTTAACGTCCTGACATTTGCTCCATGATCCTAATGGCGGACGGACCAATGAGTACGATGAAAAGGCAGGGCAGGATAAAAAGGACCAGAGGAAGCACCAGCAGCGCGGGCAGACGCGCGGCGCGTTCCTCCATCCGCGTCATCCGCTCCTGCCGCATCTCCGCAGCTAGCACGCGTAGGGCCTGAGAGAGAGGGGTGCCGTAGCGGATCGTCTGAGATAAGGTGGCAGACAGCCGTTGGATGCTCTCCACTCCCGTACGCTCGCCGAGGCGCGTCAACGCGTCGCGGCGGTCCGGCAGCATGCGCAACTCCTGGCTCAGTAATGCCAGCTCGACCGCGATAGCTGGGTTGGAAAACTCCATTTCGCGCGCCACGCGGTCCACCGCGCTGTCCAGTCCGAGCCCCGACTCGGCGCAGACGACCAAGAGGTCCAGCGCGTCCGGTAGGCCGCGCTCAAGAGCGGTGACGTAAGGATTGCGCAGCGCCCGCACCGCCCAGCCTGGAGCTAGGATGCCGAGCACCACCCCAGCGGCTGGAAAGAGCAGCATGGTCTGCCCGCCCCCTGTCAGCTTCGCCGCGAACCACCCAAGCACCGGCAGAAGCAGCACTGCCACCAGCTTGATGCCGAGAAAGGTGGAGACGGCGCGGTGCGCGTTGAAGCCGGCCGCAGCCACGGCCCGTTCGAGCCCCCGCAGATCCTTTTCCGAGAAAAGGGCCGTCTGCCGCAGCACCTCGCCTAACCGCTGCAGTGCCCGCAGTAGCGGCTGGAAGGCATAGATTGTGGATCGATGCTCAGTGATCGAAGGGCGGGTCACCTGGCGGATGCGGGCGCTGATGTCGCGCTGCCGTGCCTCTCGGTGCAGCAGCACTGACGCTGCCAGCACGAGGAGCAGCGCGCCAACGCCGGCGATGCCTGCCAGGGCCAAGGGAGAGAAACCGCCAATTGTCATTCGCTAGTGTTCTTACGGATCAGCCACCGAATGGCCAGGATGCCCATCCCGAGAAAGGTTAGCGCTGTCATCAGCATGCTATGCCCCTTGGACGTGTTCATGAAGATGTCCAGGTAGCCGGGCTGAAGAAAGGAGAGACCCAGCGCCGCGATGAAGGGCAGCACGCCCAGGATGATGGCTGACATGCGGGCCTCGGCAGCCAAGGCGCGAGCGCGGCTGCGCATGGCCACGCGTTTGCGGACCATGTCGGCGAGCGTGTCGAGCGAGCCAGTCAGGCTACCGCCGGTCTGCGCCTGCAGGCCGATCATGACGGAGAAGAAGGCGTATTCGGCCAGGCGGGTCCGCTCGTACAGCGCCCAAAGGGCGGTGTCCGCGGACCGACCGATGGCGATTTCGCCAACGATGCGGCCGAAAGCCTCCCGCGTCGGCGATGGCATCTCCCGAGCGACGCTACGCAGCGCCTCTGTCATCGGCAATCCGGCTCGTACACCACGCGAAATAACGCCGAGCGCATCCGGCAGTTGCTGAAAGAGCGCGCCCGTGTAGCGGCGGCTCTGCCAAATGAATAAATTCCGGATGGTCAGAAAAGCCGATGCAAGCCCACCGGCAGCGCCGATCATCGGTCCGAAATAGCTACTCGCGCGCGAATAGCCGAGCAGGCCGACTAAGATGCCAGCCAACAGGACCAGCGGCCAGGGGATGCTGTGCGCCGCTGGGTTGTCGGGATTGTAGGCCACCAGCCGTAGGACGCGCTGCAGGAAGGGGCTCTGAGACCGCTGCACCGTACGGATATTTGGATGAGCCACGGAAGGCGCCGTGGTCACGGGCAGAGCCCCCGCGCTGCGGACCCGCGCGCGCAACTTGGCCTGCGCGCCGCCGCGCATAATCAACGCTGCCGCTGTGCAGAGCATGCTGGCCACTGCGAGTAGCAGCACGGACATCATGCCGGCAATTCCTGCACCGCGTCCATCCAGGCCCGCTCAAGGCCAAAATAACGCAGCTTTTCGGAGAAGCCAGGGCGCGTGCGGCTGCTGACATAGCGACCGAGAAGGCCGCCATTTGCATCCTCGCCCTCGAACTCATAGGTGAAGACGTCATTCATCGTAATGACGTCGCCCTCTAGCCCGCATACATCGGCAATCTGCGCTACACGGCGAACGCCGTCACGCATCCGCTCCACCTGCACGATCAGGTCAACGGCACTGGCGATCTGTGTGCGAATGGCGCGCTGTGGCAGCGACATGCTCCCCATCTGCACCATATTCTCGATGCGGGTGACGGCATCGCGGGCGGTATTGGCATGGATAGTGCAGATTGAGCCGTCATGGCCTGTGTTCATCGCCTGCAACATGTCGAAGGCCTCCGCACCGCGGACCTCACCGACAATTATACGGTCCGGGCGCATACGCAGCGCGTTCTTCATCAGGTCGCGCTGGTTAATCTCGCCCTTGCCCTCCAGGTTTGGCGGGCGTGTTTCCAGACGCACTACATGGGGCTGCTGCAACTGCAGCTCGGCGGCGTCCTCGATGGTGACAATACGCTCTTCGTGATCGATCAGCCTGCTCAGCGCATTCATCATCGTGGTCTTGCCGGAACCCGTACCTCCGGAAACGACTATGTTGAGGCGACATCGAGCCGCGATCTCCAGCACACGCGCCACGGACGGGATCATGCTGCCATTCGCGACCATAGCAGCGAAGTCGATCTTCTTCTTCGAAAATTTACGAATGGACAGACAGGGTCCGTCCAGTGCCAAGGGCGGGAAGACGACGTTGACGCGACTGCCATCGGCAAGACGGCAGTCCAAAAGCGGACTGGACTCGTCGACGCGACGACCCACTGCGGCGGCCATCTTCTGGGCGATGTTCGCCACCTGGGCCGCATCCCGGAAACGCACGTCGGAGAGACGCATCTTGCCCCGCACCTCAATGAATACCCGGTCGGGGCCGTTCACCATGATGTCGCTGATGCTATCATCTTGTAGCAGTGGCTCGAGCGGCCCGTATCCCACCATATCATGCGTCAGCTCCTCAGCGAGCCGGGCCTGCTCGCGCGCCGACAGCTCCAGCCGGTCGCGCCCCGCCAATTCATGCACCAGTGCTTCAAGTTGGCTGCGCAATACCGAGGCGGGTAGTTCTGCTGCAACCACCGGATCCACCCGATCCAGTACCTGTGTCCGCAGGCGCGAGAGGGGCGCCGCCCGCGTGGCTGGCCGCTCCGGTAACGCATCCACAGCATCGGCCGGTACCGATTCGGCCGATGCCGATGGAGACGCGAATTCGGCACGACGACCAAAGGGCTTCATCGACGCCTCCAAAGTTGTGCGAACCGGAGCAACCCGCCGGGCACCGCCTCCGTCTCATTGCCTGAGATCTCCCGGGCTAGCGGTGCTAGGGCGCGGCGGAAGGCCGCACTGTCACGCAAGGCTGGGCGGCCGAGATTCATAGCCTTTGGTAGATGCCCCGGTAGGTCAGGGATGGTGATGTCGGGCGGCCCACCCAGCCCCTCGGCTACCAGCGTGGTGCCGAGGGCACCGCGCATGCCCGCGCGATTGAGCACGACTATCGGTGCCGCTCCACCGGCGAGCGCCGTTACCATGCGCCGGCCAGCTCCCGCATCACGGATGCTTGCGACTTCCGGACCCATCACCAGAATGCGGTGTCGTGCCACGGAAAGGACGCGCCGTTCCATCACGCCGGGAGGAATGGGGAGATCGACAACGACAGCGTTGAAGCGGGCGCGCAGCAGCTCCAGGACCCGGTCGATACCTTCCTCCTTCGCTGCGGGAGCCGCTTCTAGCGGCTCCTCCGCGGCAATGAGCCGCAGGCGGTCGGAGATAGGGATGGCCACACGGTCCAAGAAGAGGGCATCTACGCGCTCCGGCTCCTCCAGTGCGACACGCAGTCCGGCGCCGGGCCGCACGCCGAAGGCCAATGCTGTGCTGCCGCCACGCAGGTGCAGATCCAGCAGTGCGACATGGCCACGCGTTACCTCCGAGAGGTGCAGTGCAAGGTTCGCGGCGATGGTGGTCGCGCCCACGCCGCCCCGCACGCCGCCGACCGCAATGACGTTCCCGCCGCGCGAGGCCAAACCGCTGCCTTCCCCTGTGGTTAGCAGCTTTGCGATTGGCGGCCCAAAGAGGCGGCCAACATTGTCACGAGTAAGCGGCTTGTAGATGTACTCCTCAACGCCGAGTTCGCGCGTGATCCCTCGATAAAAGCTCAGATCGGCCCGGTCACCCACCACCAGCACTTGCACATCCGGAGAGCAAACCGATGCTAGCTGGTCCAGCGCAGCTGCCGGATCCTCGATGTTCGATACGTCTACAATCAGGAGGCGCGGGGTTGGCTCTCGCTCTAGCGCGCGCTGCGCCGTCCGGACGTTGCCACGCCGTACTGGCACGGCATCTGCCCATTCTGCTAGGCCACCGCGTAGGGCCGCCTCGCTCTCCTCATCCGCTAGGAAGGCTAGAACGGCCGGGCGTTCATTCGTCTCCGCGCCTTTAGAAGTGTCAACGGGGGGCATTCGCTCCCCCCTGGAGACCACGCGGGTCCTGAAGCGGGCGCAGCTTGTCGTCGCGTAGGCGCTGCACGGCCGCGGCCGCGGTGTCGCCGCGGCCGTCCGCCGCGCCGACCCCGCGCTCCGCATGTGCCGGGTCGGCCAGCATGGCGCGCAGGTTCCGATCGTTCAGGCCGGTGGCGCGCCAAGTGCCGGGGCGGTCGATCGGGTCGGGGCTGCAGCCTGGCAGGAGCAGGGCGAAGGCCAGGAGGATGCGGGTTATCACGGCGCTACTCCAGCATGAAGCCAGCGTCCACGGCACGGCTCAACGCTGGCAGCGGGGGAGCGCCGCGGGCGATCTGGCGCTGCCGTAGCACGCGGTCCAGGTCGGTCGCGGGACGGAAGCCGTCGACCGGGGTGCCCAGTGCCGAAGGATCGGAGACCGGCCGCACGATGTAGGGGGTGACGATGATGACCAACTCGCTCTCGTTGCGGCGGAAGCTGTTGGAGCGGAAGAGCGGCCCGAGTACCGGCAGATCCCCAAGCCCGGCGACACCCTGCCCGACCTGCGTCGTGCTGCGCTGGAGCAGACCGGCGATGGCGAAGCTCTGGCCGCTGCCGAGTTCCACCGTCGTCTCTGCCCGTCGCACAGTGAGCGCCGGAATTTGCACGGTGCCACCGCTCAGCGGCACGCTGATTGCGCCGGCCTGGGAGAGTTCGCTCACCTCGGGGCGGACACGCAGGCTCATCCGGTCTGCCGTGAGCACCGTGGGAACGAAGGAGAGGCTGACGCCGAAGGGCTTGAACTCGATGGTGATCTGGCCGGTGAGGTTTGCCGCGACGGGCAGCGGGAACTCTCCACCCGCGAGGAAGCTCGCCGTCTCCCCGGACTGGGCGGTGAGGTTCGGCTCGGCCAGGATGGTGATGAGTTGGTCGGCGGCCAGCGCGTCGATGATCGCATTGATGTCGAGGCGGTTGGTCTGCACCCCGGCCCCGAGCCGCGAGGGCGCCACTCCACTTGCCAGCGAGCCGGCGGCCGAGGTGATGGCGTTCGCTACGGTACCGGCCGCAGCGCCGCTGCGCAGGCCGAGTGCGAAACTGCCAACGCTGCCGATGGCCTGCCAGTTAAGCCCTAGGTCGCGCGTGATCTGGCGTGAGATCTCGGCAATGCGGACACGCACATTCACCTGCGTGCTGGAAAGCACGCGCATCTCGTTCACCACCGACCGGCCCTCGCCGCCGAAGGCACCAGCCAGGGCCGTGGCGCGCTGGGCCTCGGCTGGAGTGGAGACGCTGCCCTCCAGCACGATGGCGGAGGGGGTGGTGCGGACACGCAGCCCGCGCGCACCCGGCAGTGCGTCCCGCAGGGCAGCCTCAAGCGCCGCGGTGTTCACCGCCACGGTCGGCGCCGCGCCGGGCGCACCGCCCAGCACCGTTGGCATGCCGGTGCCTGCAGCCGGGCCCACCGTGCCGCGCACGGCGATATCGTACTGGGCAACGACCGAGCCGTCCGCAGCCGTCGCGATCACCGTGGTGCGGCCTTCCGCCACACCCATGACGAAGAGTCCAGTGGGGGAGGTGGGTTGGACACGGGCAATCCGAGGGTCTGCCGCGATGACTGTGGCGGCGGGGCGCGGCAGGCTCAGCAACTGACCGGTGCCCGCCTGCAGTTGCGCAGCAGCGCTTAAGGGCAGGGGCGCAACTGCGGCGGCCAAGGGAGGCGTCTGTGCGTGTGCGCCGGTGGTGCCGGCCAGGGCCGCGCAGAGCAGGATAGGCAGTGTCGGCAGCTTCATCGAAAGGTCACGTCCTGCGTCTCGGTTCCCTGGACCACCTTCATGCGAAGGCTGGTCTCCGGGCCGGGCTGCGCAAGCGCACTGGAGACATCGGCGCCAAAGACGGCGGAGCGGCCGGCCGGCTCGGTCGCCTCCCCATCTTGCATGGCGCGGACGGTCACGGAAAGACGCCCAAGGCGGCCCGCTACCGCGACTCGCTCCGCCTCCTTCCCCGTGACCTCCAGGGTAAGGGTGCGGGCGACCTCATGAGAGGGAGCCTCGCCGCCGGCGCCCTGCGTCAGACGCTGGTCAACGGCAATGACGCGGATGTCGGTCAACACCGTCTCCGCCACAACGCGCCGGTCCGGAGCAGCTTGGGCGGGGGTGAATTCCTGGGTGAGAATCAGGTCCACTTGGTCGCCCGGCCAGATGAGCCCGGCCGTGCCCGTAATGGCATCGACACCAACGGAAATGGCGCGCGTGCCCGGCCGTAGTACGGCGGAGAGGAAGCCACGGTCCCGCGGGCGCAGCACGTCAGCGGAGGCCAGGAAGGTGCCGGCATCGTGGTAGACGCGCAGCATCGCGCCGCGCAGCTCGGTTCGCTGCTCGGGGGTGTCGGGCAGGGCGTTACCGGGCGTCTCCTGCGGGGAGACCTCCCGCACTGCCACGTCCTCCTCCTTCAGGAGGGAACCGGCAGGCAGCGCGCGGGCGGCAACCAGCAGGCGGATGCGAGCCGGCGGCGTTGGGGCGGCCTCCGCCGCAGCGACGGGCCTCGGCGCGGGCGGCTGCACGGCCTGCCAAGCAATAAGCCCCAGGCCGGCCGCGCTAAGCAGCAGGACCAGGACCAAAATCAGGCGCATGGCCGTGTCCCTATGCTAGAGCCCGTTGCAGCAGGATGGTTACGCAGCCCGCCGCGATGGCGACGCCATAGGGCAGGGGGCCGCGGCGGCGAATACGCCACACCTCGACACGGGCGAGGCGCCCCAGGATGTTGGAGGCAGCAGGGTGCGCCGAAGGTGCCGGCAGCAGCCGCGACAACAGCAGGTAGAGAAGCGCGAGCACTCCGCCCGCCATAGCCGTGGCGACGACAAAATGCCAGATCTCGAGAGCAGACATACCAAGGGCTAGGGCCGCCATAAGCTTCACGTCGCCGCCGCCCAGAGCGCCGCGAGCGAAAAGGAAGAGCAGCACACCGAAGAGCGCCATGGCAGCGATCACAGAGAAGGCGATGCCGTAGGGATAGAGAACCAAGTTATAGGTGAAACCTAGAACGGCCAGCGCCAGGCTTGCCGTGTCCGGAATTGTGCGGGTGGTAATATCGCGCCAGGCGATGACCGCCAGCAGGGGGAGCCAAGCGGAGAGGACCATGCTGATTCGTTCCGCGGTATTCAGGGCCGTGTTGAACAGGGGCAGCGACGCAAGCCGCCCCTGTTCGTAGCGGATTGAATGGCCCGGCGAGCCTGTCCCCTCTTTACTTGGGGAGCCCGCCGTTTACCTTGGTCATTACGCTTCCAAAAAAAGTTGTGAAGTCAAGCTGGGTGAGAGCTGCGGCCACGGCCACCACTACCACGGAGGCGATGATGCCGTACTCGAGGGCGGTCACACCCTTCCGGTCGGACTGCAGCTTGGTGAGAAGAACAAGCGCCTTACCCATCATGGGTTCACTCCGTTCGGTGTCCGGAGCCACATGACGTCGCCCGACCATCGGGCGATCTCGATCATGTTACTGCACGCTCCGGTTGCACATAGTGTTAATCGATCGGAAAGCGCAACCACAAGCTGATTTTTTGTTGCTGCCCCGCTTTTTTTCCAACTCGGATCAATCCTAAGGTGCAAGAAGTCCGGGCTCGACTACCCTTACGTCGCGCCACATGCCCCAGAGTCTCAACCCTCCAGGAGACAGGATGACCCACCCGTGTCTTTCTTCCTGACCGCAAGGCTGTGGCATGCCTTGGGCTGCCTCCGAGGTAACCAGCGAGGCGCGACGGCATTGCTTTTCGCCGCAAGCACCACGGCCTTGCTCGGTGCTGTGGCGCTCGCTGCCGATGGAGGCCTGCTCTACCTAACGCAGCGCCGCGCGCAGAGCGCCGCGGACACCGCAGCCATTGCGGCTGCCTCGGCCGCGGAGAGCCGCTCTCAGGCCGCTGCCCTGGCTGCCGGGATGGAGGTCGCAACGCTCAACGGCTTTGGAGCTGCGGCGGACACGAGGCTGGCGGTTCGCACACCGCCAGCTAGTGGCACCCACTTGGTACCCGGCAAGGCCTTTGAGGTGGAGATTACCCGGCGTCAACCGTTGAGCCTGGCGGGCGCGCTGTTTCAGCAACCTGAAGCTGAGATTCGCGTCCGAGCCGTGGCCATGCTCATGGGCACGACGAAGGTATGCCTGCTGGCACTGAACGGCACGGCCACCTTCTCGAATTACGGGCAGGTCGAGACAAGAGGCTGCAGCATCGGCGCCAATGGCACGGGCAGCGGCTCGGTGAACATCGGTTCGACCGGTAGCTCCTTCTCCGCACAGGGCGTGGTAACGGCGGGTACCTGCGCCGGCTGCACTAACCGGAACGTCACGCTCACGGAGGGCTATCAGAACAATGCCCCTCGGATCGGCAATCCCTACCAGGCAGTGGATGCGCTGCAGGCGCCTAATCCGCCTTGCAGCACCAGCAACGTCAAGTTGTTTAACTCGAAGGTCGAAATCCCAGCCTTCGAGCAGACTGGGACCGCATTTTGCAACGGTGCCTATGCCATCGGGAAGGACAGTTCGGTAGAGTTAGACCCCGGCACCTACATCTTCCGCGACGCTTCGCTCACCATCAGCAGTCTATCGGCGCTGCGCTGCACCGGCTGCACCTTCATTTTGGTGGGCACCGGAGCGGGGACCGCCGCCTCCTTTTCAGCGCAGAACCTCAGCACCTTTCTCTGCGACGACTGCACGATTGCCCTGTTAGGCAGCCGGCCGGGGCAGGCAAGTTTCACCA
The DNA here is from genome assembly GCF_016107305.1 of Roseomonas sp. KE2513. Lineage (GTDB taxonomy): Bacteria > Pseudomonadota > Alphaproteobacteria > Acetobacterales > Acetobacteraceae > Roseomonas. The sequence goes on along the minus strand of NZ_RCVR01000057.1, from coordinate 13,313 downwards.
GCCTGTCGACGGCCCGCATCACCGCGCCGGCAACGAACCGCTACAGTACGGCGCTGAACGGCATGATCATCGTGCGCTCAGATGCCGGTGCCTCGGGCAGTAGCAGCAGCCCGACCCTATCGATGACAAGTCTCAGTTCCATCCAACTGGGCGGAGGCATCTATGTGCCGAACGGCTACGTGAAGATCGCTAGCATGTCGGCGCCTACCCCGAGCACCTGCCTTCCCTTGGTCGCCGGCACGCTGGAGGTAGGGCAACTCAGTAATTTCCCGTTCGATGTGAGTGGGTGCGCCGGTCGGAACACTGCCGTTCCGGAGATTAAAGTGCCGCGGCTGGTTGAATGAGAAGGATCGTCAACTGCCTCTTGCGCAGCCGCAGCGGGGTCTCCGCGCTGGAATTCGGGCTGATAGCGCCGGTCCTCGCCCTCCTGGTGGCAGGGGGGATCGACGTGGGCAATGCCATGCAGCAGACGCTGCGGCTGGAGGCAGCGGCGCGTGCGGGCGCACAATACGCCTTCAGTCGCCCCGATGACAGCGACGGCATTTCGGCCGCTGTCCGCACGAACCTGCAGGGTTGGGGTGACATCAATATTCCGTCTCCGGCCAAGGTCTGTCGCTGCCCCAACGGAGACGTGGTTTCCTGCCAGGGTGGTTCATGCGGGAGTGACGCGTCGGCAACCTATATTTCGGTGCGGGTGACGCGCCCTTTTTCGGCCAGTACACCGCTTTCTGCTGCAATCATCCCTGCCATCACACTGAGCGGCCATGTCGAACTCCGTCTTCGCTAGGGTCGGCCAGCGCGGTGCGGTGACGCTGGAATTTGGCTTGGTCGTCGTGCCCTTCCTGACGTTGCTCCTCGCAGGCATCGAGATGGGGCGCTATCTCTACACCTTGGACGCATTGAACCATCACGCCGACACTACGCTGCGTGCGACAGTGGTCTATGTCAGCAATGACCCATCCAGTCGGTGCTTGGCCGATCTTTCCAACGCGATCATCCGCCCGCCGCTCCCCGTGGGGTTGTCAACTGGGCAACTGACGCTGGCGCAGCCCTCCTGCATTCTCAACAGCTCGAGCAAGGTCATCACGGTTACCGTTTCCGCGAGCTACCGCTTCAGCTTCGCTGCAGGCCTTCTGGGCTTGGCCGATCAACGGATCGACCGGGTTGTTCAGCAGGCCTTATAGTAGCCGGTCCCTGCTGGGCTCGGGACGTTGCACTAGCCGAGGCGAAGGCGGCCGCGGTGGCGCCGGCGCGGAGCTATGTCGAACGTGCCCTAGGGGAGCACCTCGCGGCCGTCCGGAAGGCTATGGAGGACTTGGCCAAGCCCATGGATTCCGACGACCTCAACCGGATTGGCTTCCATCTCTACGAGCAGTTCCGGCCTGAGGTAGAGCCGGAGGAAAAAGGATGGGGCGCGAAGGGGGTGCTGGATCCGGAGAGGATCCGTCGCGCCGCCGGGTAGGACGCGGAGCCACTTCAGAGCCACTCTGGTAGACAGCCGGTTGAGGGTCGCGCAAGTACTTCCCTCTTCCGCCGGGAGATTGTGGACAGCGAACCCGCAATTGAGCAATACGTACCACATTCGCAAGGAATTCCGGAATGGAACGGCGAGCCGCTTCTCGGCACCTCATGATCAAGGGAGCGCAAATTGTTTGCGGTGGCACCTCCCTGAACTGCGCCGCCTTCGACCTTTCGGTTGCTGGGACGCGCTTATGCCTGCTCGAGTACGCTGAGATCCCCGAGCGGGTACTCCTGAAGCTGCCAGGCGGGGCGGTCCGTGTGGCACGGCGCTGCTGGCAACGCGGAGTCGAAGTGGGGTTTGAGTTCATCGCACAGCGTGAGGCCCTCTCTCGCGTGCCTTGACTTGGCACGCCCGCAACCAGGGACGCAGATGCCAGCTGCCGCGCTACTTTGGGCCCGCCGGCTCGCACAACAGGCGCATCGCACCTATGGCGCAGTCCTCGGCGGCAACACGCTCCTCGTGCGAAGGCGTTGCTTGGGTGGTGAGGAGGAGCATCAGGATCTCGACGAGTAGGTCATCGGCCGCGGTGAGATGCTGCTGTCTGGCGCAGTCCGCCAAGGCTGCAATCGCGAGAACGGCAGATGGCAGACGATCGTCCCCCGGACGCGACGTAAGCGAGCCCATCTCTGCAAAGTACCCCTGTATGACACGCTCCCTTCCTGTCGGTTAACCTTCCACTCAAGGAGGACACCGTTAATCAGGTGGACAGCGGACCTTCGCCAGTCAATCCCGTTTGAGTAAGTTAACGAAGTTGGGGGGCAAATTTCGGCTCGCTCCTTACGGCATGGCCGCACATGACACCGCCCCACCCGGGGCGGCAACAATATTTGAGAGATTCACCACAAAATAATACTGACATCGCAACTACCGCGTGTGCCGGACTTTACGTTATCATAACTTTCTCGCGCGGGAGTTGAGACCCAACCCGCAGAATGGCCTGTTTGGTGGGTGAGGGGAGATGAGTCGATGAATGGTGAGCTGCTGGAGCCTCAGGAGAAGGAGCAGGCTCGCTCGAGCCCCATCGACGTGCATGTTGGCAGCCGTGTGCGCCTGCGCCGCACCCTCCTCGGCTTGAGCCAGGAGAAGCTGGGCGAGGCCATTGGGCTCACCTTCCAGCAAGTTCAGAAGTATGAGCGAGGCATTAACCGCATTGGTGCTAGCCGGCTCTTCGACCTCGCGGGCGTGCTCGACGTGCCGATCGGCTTCTTCTTCGACGACATGCCGGACACCATGAGCGGCGTCGCTGGCCCTGTGCGGTCGCGCGGGGCCGGTTTCGCCGAAAGCCAGGAGGGGCTCAAGGATGACACCCTGCACAAGCGCGAGACGCTCGAACTGGTGCGCGCTTACTATCGGATCACCGATCCTGCCATTCGCAAGCAGGTCTTTGGCCTGCTCAAAAGCCTCGGACCCGCTGATTGAACGTCGAGCAATCTTGTAAGTGCGGAGTAGATTGCACTGCTAGGCGCAGCGTCCGCCACGAACAGGAAGCGAGTAGCTTCGTATCGCACTGGATGATTTCGGCACGAAGTACTCCTCGCTCACCTACTTACGCAGCTTCCCCTTCGACAAGATCAACCAGTCCTTCGTGAGGGATATGGCGACGCGCAATGACTACCTCGCCATCGTGCGATCAGTGGTGAGCCTCGCAACGCAGCTCGGCATGACCACCACGGCAGAGAGCGTCGAGAGCAACGCCCAGTTGGAGCAGATCCGGGAAGCCGGCTGGACGGAAGCCCAGGGCTACTTCTTCGGGCGCGCTGAGCCCCTCGATCAACTGGGACACTGGTTCGAGCCGCGGCAGCCCCTGCTGGTTGCCACCGCTTAGAGTTAGCTCGGATCGGCCCGGCGGGGGTGCCCGTGTGAGCTTGCCCCAGAAAGAGCGGAGGGACCCTGATGAGGCAAGAGGAATTCTATGATGCAGCAGAGGCGGGCTGAGCAATTTTTGCTCTAGACATCTGCTGTGTCTACGGCCTTGGCGACCTCCCGCAGAGGGCTTTAGAGGAGTGCTTGTCTTTCCGCCCGGACAGAGCGAACGATGAAGGCCGCTGCGAGGGGCTGCCCTTCCGCGCCACCCTGACCGGCTCTCGGCAGGGCACTGGGTCGTAGGACCCGATGGTCGGGTTCGATCCAGGAGCCTGACAGTGACGAAGCCGCTCTCCCCCACCCAGGCGCAGATCCTCAGCGCCGCCGCCCAGCACCCGGCAGGACTATCCGAGGCGCCCCCGAACCTGCCCGCTGCCGCTCGGAACTCAGTGCTTTAGAGCATGCTGAGGGCCGGGCTGCTGGAGGTGGTCCCCGATCCAGGCGGCAGCGCTACGATAATGTGGCGGATTACCGCAGCCGGGCTGACGGCAGTCGGTGTGCCGAGCGCGGCGGAGTTGGCCGGAAATGCCGGCCAAGTGGCGCAGGAGGGCAGGGAGGCAGGCAAGACCAGCACGGCCGCGTCAGAGGCCCAGGTGTTGCGCGTTTCCCATCCACAGCCTCGCAGCACGCTGCGAGACGCCGCAACCGCCCTGCTGGCGGCCTGGGATGCGGGGGTGGAACGCTCCGCCTTGCCGGACTCTATCGAGGCGCTCAGGGCTGCTCTGAGCCGCAGCAGGGCCGGTCGGCCGGCCCGTGACCTCGTTGTCCCACGTCGCCCACGCGAGGGCACCAAGCAGCAGGCAGTCCTCACCCTTCTGCGCCGGGCAGAGGGCACTACCATCGCCCAGGTCATGGAGGCGACCAGCTGGGCGCAGCACACGGTCCGCGGCTTCCTCGCCGGGCTGAAGAAAAAGGGCCACGCCGTCGAGGTGCTGGAGCGGGTGCGCCAGGTCGGACCGGGGGCTCAGGGCGCGAAGGGCAGCTACAGCGTTTACCGCATCGCCGCCGGGGAGCAGGGCTGATGGCCACTCAGCGTCGCGCCTCGACCCAACCCCGCTACGCGGTGGCGCTGTACCGGGTCTCCACAGCCGAGCAGGGGCACTCGGGCCTTGGGCTGGAAGCGCAGCAGGCCAGCGTCTGCGCCTTCGTCGAGCGGGAGGGCTGGACGCTTGTTGCCGAGCACCAGGACATCGCCTCGGGCAAGGACGACCGCCGGCCCGGGTTCCAGGCGGCGCTGACCCGCTGCCGGCAGCTCGGGGCGGTGCTGGTGGCGGCGCGCCTCGATCGGATCACCCGGCGCGCTCACACGCTCTCGGGGCTGCTAAGGGAGGGCATCTCCATCCGCGCGGCCGACATGCCGGGTGCGGACGACCTGATGATGCGGGTCTATGCGGCCATGGCACAGAAGGAGAGGGAGCTGATCTCGGAGCGTACGAGGGCGGCGCTGGCGGCCGCACGAGCAAGGGGAGCGGTGCTGGGCGGGGATCGGGGGTACCGGCCCGCGGTAGGCCCGGATGTAGCGGCTGCTACGCAGGCACGACGTGGTGCGGCAGAGCGATCGGCACACCGCCTCGCACTGCAAGTCGAGCGCCTGCAGGCCAGGGGTGTTGAAGGTCAAGCAGCCCTGGCACGTGCACTGAACGAGCGCGGCGTGCTACCTCCTGCGGGACGCGGTGCGTGGACGCACACGACGGTGGCACGCGTGCTCGGGCGTGCGGCCACCTCCGGCGCTCGCCAGGGCGCGCCTACGTGGCAGCAGGGCGGGGCGACGAGGAGCCAAGGGGGTCGTCCGCCGCGGGCGTCATCGCCCTAACCACCTCCTGAGGCGACCGAGAACACCTCGTTTGCGCTGACGCGCAGGGTCTGCGCCTTCCGCCGAGCCGGTGCGCGCTGGGTCCGGATGCCACGACATGTGCCCGTCCCAGTGCTCGACCATGGACGCGGCGCGCCTTCGCACGTCATCGTTTGCATCCAGCAAGAAGAACGCACGAGGCGAGAACGGGCGAGCGCGGACGGCGTCCACCCGGTCGAATCCTTCCCCGCGCAGCCGCTCCACCCAGTAGTCTACTTCGGAGAGATGGCCACCCTTTCGCCGCGTCTGGTGGTGGTAGACGATGAGCGTGCGACCCGGAGCGGAGAGGGCCTTCAGCTGTGCCAGGCTGACGCACTTGCCCCCGCTCACCGCGCCGAGGCTATAGCCGGCCGGCTCCAGGCCGTTGTCCGGATCGACGAAGACTAGGTCGCAACCAGAAAGTCTGGAATGCACGCGTGCGAACCACGCCGCACGCTCCGCCCGCAGACGCGCAGGGGATGAACCGGTGGGAATGACCTCGTCGCAAAATACCGCGCCGGGAAGCAGTCGATTGTCCTGGAGGGCTGAGATCTTCCTTTCGCCGGCCTGAACGATACGACCGAGGCTGTCGAACAACTCAGGATCGAGGTGCCGCCACCTAGACGGCAAGCTTAGATAGCCGACGTGCCGACCATCTTTGGTGTGGCATTCGTCCGGGTAATGCCACCAGGCGACCCCGAGCTGCCGGCCCGGGCTGACCGCGCGTAGCAAGGCCAGCTTTGCGTAGTCTCCGATGTCACCGACATACCGGTCTTGCATGAATTGTCTCTAACAGAGATGGGGCACGGGGTCGCCACGCTGCGTAGGCGACGGGCTGCGCTCACCGATCGGCTATCGAATGGGCCGATGCGCAGAGACGTGGGAACTCGTCTCGCAGCGGGTCCGGGCGGCGCTTGCGACGGCACGGGCGAGAGGCGCCATGCTGGGCGACGATGGCCGCTGGAGCCCCCCTGTGTTGCCGCAGCCGCGGAGACGCGCCAGGAGGAGGCAACCCGCACCGCACTCCGGCTTACCTTTCAAGTGGAGGCACTCCAGGGAGAGGAGATCACGACCAACGCGGGACCGGCGCTGGCACTGATGGAGAAGGGTGTGCCGGCACCGCGGAGTGAGACTGTGTGGCTCCACACGACGACGATGCGGGCTATGGGGCGGTGTGAGCTCTAGTCCAGGCTGATGTTGGCCTGGCGGACAACATCAGCCCAGCGGTCTGCATCGGAGACTATGAAGTTCTGAAAGGCTTGCTGGGTCATGGGTGGATGGGCATCAACACCCAACGATTGGAACTGAGACCGAATCTCGGGAACCTGGACGATTGCATTCACTTCGGCCGCCAGCCGCTCAACGTAGGCTGGCGGTGTCTTCGCCGGCGCTGTGATGCCAAACCAGTTGGCCACATTCACAGCCGGGAACCCCTCCTCACGCATGCCGGGCACATCGGGCAGCAATGGATGGCGCTCCTGCAGAGTCACGGCAAAAACCTTCACCTTGCCCTCGCGTCGGAAGGTGTTTGCACGTGCGGCGGGCAGCACCATGAGATCGACCTGTCCCGCCATCAGGGCAACCACTCCCGGCGCCTCGCCGGGAAAGGGCACGTGCACCATCTGCGCACCGGACGGCGCGCTGATCATCTCCATGCCAATCTGCGAGGTGCTGCCTATACCCCAGGAGGCATAGGTGAACTTCCCAGGGCTCGCCTTTGCCAGCTCCATAACTTCCCGTACCGAACTCGCTGGGAAATTCGTGCGCGCGACAAGCGCGAAGGGGTTAAGCACGAAGGGAGCAATGGCCACGAAGTCACGCGTCGGGCTGTAGGGAAGCGAGCGGTAGATGGCCGGGTTGATGGAATGGGTCTCGGCGGAGGCCATAAAGAGCGTCTGCCCATCCGGCGTAGCCTTCGCGGCCACTTCCGCGCCGATACGCCCATTTGCGCCGCCGCGGTTATCGACGAAAACTTGTATCGAAAGCCGCTCACCTAAATGCTGCGCGATGATCCGCCCCGCTGCATCAGCGATCCCCCCCGCCGGCCAGGGAACGATGAGTCGGATGGGCCGGGATGGATAGGCTTGTGCGGAAGCCATAGCCGGCGCCAGCAGCCCTGCCACGGCTGCGCTGGCCAGGGAGCGACGGGATACGGGCGGGAGAATCCGTTGCAACTGCGCTTCCTCCTGTTTCGTATTTCTGAGCCATAACGGATCGCGCGACGGCCTACATACCTTATCTCGGGAAGGGAGCGGAAATTATGTTCGTGGGGAGAAACTGATCTTTACAGAAACTGCAATAATGTGTGGCCTGTCGACGGTCGCTTCATTCTTCCCCTACTCGTAAAGGCGTTTTTCGCCAGCCCCTCTTTTTCCGTGCCATCAAACCACGCTGGATGCTGCTCGTCTCACCACAGGGAGGAAAGTATGGAGATCAGCCGTCAGCGGAACCCTCTCTTCGGCCCGAACCGCTTCAAGCTGGGCATCTTCAGCGCCAACTGCGACGGCGGCCTGACCATGAGCCTCGCGCCGGAGCGCTGGAAGGCGGATTGGGACGACATCGTCGCGATGACGCGCATCGCCGACCAAGCGGGGCTCGAATTCATTCTGCCCGTGGCCAAATGGCGCGCCTACCAGGGCAAGGCCAAAATTTACGGTCGGTCCTTCGAAACATTAACCCATGGTGCGGCTCTCGGTGCGCTCACGCAGCGCATTGCCATCTTCTGCACGGTGCACGTCCCGCTCGTCACTCCGGCCTTCGCAGCCAAGGCAATGGCAACGATCGACCACATCACCCACGGCCGAGCCGGCCTGAATATTGTCTGCGGATGGAACCAGGAGGAGTTCGATCTGCACGGCGTCACCATTGACCAGGACGCGCGCTATGATCATGGCCTGGAGTGGTTCCAGATCTGGTCGAAGCTGCTGTCGGGCGGGCCAGAATTTGATTGGGACGGGCGCTTCTTCAAGCTCCGGCGCCTTGAGACTGATCCTTTGTCGGTGCAGCGGCCATGGCCGGCCGTCATGTCGGCGGGCTTCTCGCCAAAAGGGCGAGAATTTGCCGCACAGGCCGCCGATGTTCTCTTCACAAACCTGACACAGGTTGATCAGATTCCCGGCATTATCACGGATGTCGACAGCTACATGGCCAGCTGGAATCGTAGCATCTCCGTGTTCGGCATGTCGCATGTCGTATGCCGCCCAACGCGGCGCGAAGCCGAAGAGTTCTTCCACTACTTCGCCGAGGAAATGGCCGATACGGAGGGGCAGGACTACTACCGCCGCATGCGGGGAACCAGTGCTGGGAGCGGCGCCACCACAGTTGTCCGCCCGTTCGACTCACGCTTCAACGTCACGACGGGGAAGCGCTTTGCCGGCGCCTATCCCGGTGCCCTCCCGCTCGTTGGAACGCCCGACGACATTGTGGCCGAGATGGCGGCGATGAGCGGCCGGGGCCTAGCAGGCACCTCGATCGCCTTCCTCGATTATCTCAAAGAGATTCCTTTCTTCGTGCAGGAGGTGCTGCCACGTCTGGAGCGAGAGGGGCTGCGGCAGAAGCAGGCGGCCTGAGGTGGCCCCTAGCCACTCTGCTCGCCGAACTCCGTGCCCAGGAAGTCGACAAAGACGCGCAGCTTGGCCGGCATGAACTTGCGGCTGGGAAACACGACGTACAGGTCCGGGTCGACCGAACGAGCATGGTCTAGAAGCGGGATGAGGCGCCCGTCTCGGATGTCCTCCTCGATCAGGAAGCGCGGACTGCGGACAATTCCCAATCCGGCCAGCGCCGCCAGGCGTAGCGTCTGCGCGTCGGTCGAGCGGAGCTGGCCGAACGGCACGGCAGCCACCCGACCATCCTCTGTGTCGAACTGCCATTCCACCGCCTCGGCGGATTGTGCGTAGACGAGACAGTCGTGCCTTTCCACTTCGGGAATGCTGCTCGGCCTTCCTCGGCGGGCGATGTAGTCCGGTGAGGCACATACCACTCGATCGATGCGGCGCAACCGCCGTGCCACCAGCGTCTGCCCAATCGGCTCCAGGAACTGCACGGAGGCGTCATACCCTTCGTCGACCAGATCGGGCTGCCGCTCGGTCAGGTTCACCTGCAACGTCAGGCTTGGGTACCGCCGTAGGAAGGCCGGCAGCCGTGGCGCGATGCACACCATCCAGAACAGGGAGGTGGAGCTCACGCGCAGCGTCCCCTCCGGCGTGACGGCGCCATGGCTCGCCGACATCTCGGCGAGTTCCAGCTCCGTCAGCGCGCGGAGGCAATGCTCCAGGCAGACATGCCCGGCTTCCGTCAGGCGAAGGCGACGCGTGGTCCGTTCGAACAGGCGAACCGCAAATCGCTTCTCCAACATGGCCACGTGGCGAGTGGCCGCCGCGTTGGAAATGGATAGCCGAGTGGCCGCGCGCGAGAAGCTGCCCGTCTCGGCCACTTTGGCGAAGACCTGCACGCTCTTCAGCAGGTCCACTCTTTTCCCCCCGGTGCAATGGTCAATTTCGGCCCTGTGGCTGATAGGACCTCGTCCGCTTCGATAACATCTGAGGCTGGATGTTCAAAGGCCGCTACCCGGCCAACAGGGAGCCAGCGCGCATGATCCTCTACTCAGGCCTGGGCCGCATGGGCCTGCCGATGGCGTGCCATGCCCGCGATGCGGGCCACGCGGTAATTGGTTTCGATCCCTCGGCGGAGCGGCGGTCGCTCTTCGTGGCAAAGGGCGGCCAAGTCGTCACCGACCCTTCGGGGGCATACCCCCAGGCCGAAGCAGTCGTCATCATGGTCGGCTCCGAGCGCCAGGCTGAGGAGATCATAACCGGCGAGGGCGGCATCGTCGCTTGCTGCCGGCCGGGTACGCTGGTGCTGGTCATCAGCACCGTGGCGCCGGAGTTCGTCGCCCGGATGGGCGCTGTGGCCCTGGCCGCTGGCATCCGGGTTGTGGACGCTCCCGTGTGCCGTGCGGAGATGGGTGCGATCGCCGGTACGCTTCTCGCCTTCCTTTCGGGCCCGGACGCCGATTGCCACGATGCGGCCGCGCTGATGAAGCCCTACGTGGCCGATGTGGAGATTGTCGGCACTCGGCTTGGAGCGGCGCAGATCGCCAAGACAGTCAACAACATGATCCTCTGGGCCTGTGCCATGGCGAATGAGGAGGGGCTACGCCTCGCGGCAGCTTGGGATCTGGACCTCGCCTCCCTGCGTCGGGCCCTGGTGACCAGCAGCGCTAACAACTGGGCACTACAACATTGGGACCGGGCGGGAGAGATGCCGTGGTCCATCAAGGACATGGAGATAGCACTCAAATCTGCTATGGGCGCCGGCGTGTCAGTACCGCTCAGCGAGGCTGTGAACGAACTGGTGCGACGTAGCCAGGTCCTCAGGCACGCTTAGATGTGTTGCCTTGAGAGAGGCGTAGGTAGGGCTTCGATGCAACGCGTCTAGTCGAGATTGTTCCTCACGAGACCCGATCGATCACCAAGCAATTCTTCGCCCGTTTCTCAGTCCATGCTCAGGATGCGGCAATAGGGCATGTTGAAAGAGGCTGTTGCGTCGAGTGGATGTACCGCGTTGGCAGCTGCCAGTCGAAGGGGTGTTCACCACCCAGCAACGGCCGTTGGTCCGTGTTGAACATGGGCATCAACCAATTGCTGCTGCGATGCGAAGCTGCCAAGCACGGACGGTGCTCGGCAGTTTGCCCAGAAGGAGAGTGCATGCTCCTATCAGGGTCGAGGATGCCGCCGCTCCGGAGGCACACGTGAGAGGCTACGCATGCTCGTCATCTGGTCTGGCTGGGGTATTCTCGTGATCCCCCTCGTTGTGGGGACCGCTGTTGCAGTCGGCGCCGTCTTTCAGTGGATCCTGACAACCCTCGGCCGTCCTGACCTTGCGTTCGTCGCGTTCAGCCTGGGACTATTCGCGGCGGCGGCTGTTAACTGGCTGTTGGGCGACGTCTAAATAGCCAGCCAGGACGGGAGCTTGTGGATCCGGCCACGGGAGAGCGGGTTCAGCTCCAGCGTCGACACAAGCTTTTCTGGATCAGGATGGAGTACTGGTCCGTGCCAGTTGCCCTGGCCGCGTTCATCCCGCTGCTCGCCTTGCGCCACCTGGGTGGGGGCTGAAGCGCTATTCTTGGCCGTCCTGTAGCCAGGGCCTGACCCGGGTCGGACGTAGGCAGCGCTGCCGTGCTGGTTCCTACAACTGGACGCAGATCCCTGAGCTGACGTGATCTCAGCTGTTCCTCCCACGCAGCTGCTGCTCGCGGAGAAAGATGAAGAGGCCGGCGCCGATGATGATGGCCGCTCCCGCCATGGTCAGTGGTCCGATCACCTCGCCAAAGAAGAGGTAGCCGAAGAGCATGCCCCAGAGGATCAGCGTGTACTGGTAGGGCACAACGACGGAAGCTGGCGCGATCCGCAGCGACTGGTTCACGCAAAGATTGCCGCTGAGCGAGCCGATGCCGAGAAGGAGCATCAGCACGAGGTCCATGACCCCGGGTGGCGTCCAGCCTTGGATGAGGACGAGCGCCGTGCCGAAGAGGAGCGCCGCCAGGAGCTGCGCCGTCATCAGCACGGTCCCAGGCACACCGGCTAGCTTGCGAGTGGCGATCAGGAAGCAAGCATAGCTGAAGCTACCCGCCAGGGCGGAGACCGCACCGAAGGAGAGGGAGCCGGGTGAGGGATGTAGAGCGAGGACGACGCCACAGAAGCCTACTGCCACGGCTGTCCAGCGGCGCCAGCCGACGCGCTCGCCCAGCAGGAAAGGGGAGAGGGCCGTCACGTAGATCGGACCGGCCATATAGTAGGTCATGACCTCTGCCAGGGGGAGCTCCGTCAGGGCCCAGAAGAAGAGCGAAGACTCCAGGGTGGAGAACACCACGCGCAGCAGCTGCAGCCCCGGCCGCGGCGCCTGCAGGAAGGCATAAGGACCGACCCTGCTGATCGAAGGGGCCATGGCGCACAGTCCGGCGATGCTGCGCACCAGCAATAGCTGCCCCACCGTGTAGGAGCCAACCAGCCACTTTCCGAGCGTGTCGTTGACGGCAAAGAGCAGCACGCCAAGCAGCATCATCATGACGCCGCCCGTGGCGCCCGTAGGCACGGCGCCCAGGCGCGGGAATGCAGACACGGCTATCTTCCACCCATTGCGGCCCTTCTTGCCCACCAACGGGGAGGCCGGCGGGGAGCACTAGCGAGCTGGCGTGGTGCTGCAAAGCCCGTGACGGTGTCTAAAGAGCGGCATCACACCGTCTTCCAGGACGTGGCGCCTTCATCGTCGTTGGCGAAGAGCCGGGCGTAGCGGTCCTCCCGCTCGTCCTGCTGTGGCTTGGGCGCGGTGCCCTTCACCATCCTGTCCAACAGCTGCCCGACCAGCCCGAGCGCATCAACTTGGTCGTCGTGCCGGCCCGCCGGGAAGGTCAGCAGCTCCGCCCCGAAGCTCTGTCGCCAGGGTGCGGCCCGCGGCAGGTGCAGCCTGTCCAGCGCCATGCGGCCGCGGATCGACTGCGCCCGTACTGCCTTGTCGCCGCAGGTGGGGAAGGGATGCCGGGCCACATCGGCCTGCCGCTCGCGCATGCGGCGCTCGAGGAAGGGACCCACCTCAGCTCAGATCTGCCCCGTCTCCTTTGCCAACCCATCGGGGCGCCAGCGCAGGACAAGGCTGGAGAGAGCCCCAATCTGGGACCCTCGTTGATCACCCAGGCTCAGTGTTGTGCGGAGGACTTTGAGGAATCGGAAGGTCCGTCTCGCAGATACAGGGCGAGTGATGTGATCGTCTCCTTCACGCGCAGCTTCTCGCTCTCGATCCAACTGACCCGCTCAGGATCCGGTAAGGAGGTGGCAAGCGCGTCGCGTAATCTCTCGTCCAGATGAGCTTGACGTTGATCGAGAGCAGCGAGCCAGTCGCAGGCCTTTGCTGGTGTGAGTTGTTGAGCCACGCCTTCTCTCCCGCTGTGGTTGTGCGATCATTTGATAAGTTCGTGGCCGCCGCCAGTCTGTCGTTGCGCAACGGTCTACAAGAAGGCGTGATTCGAGACGTGGTCGATCTACTGGGCGATGCATCCATCACACCGTTTTCCAAGACGTGGCGCCCTCTTCGTCATCA
>NZ_RCVR01000056.1 GCF_016107305.1 Roseomonas sp. KE2513 | reverse complement strand
GTCTACAAGATTGACCGCCTTTCTCGCGCGCTGATGGACTTCTCCAAGCTCGTCGAGACCTTCGAGGCGCACAGGGTGACGTTTGTCTCCATCACCCAGTCCTTCAACACCACCACCTCTATGGGCCGGCTGACCCTGAACATCCTGCTCAGCTTCGCCCAGTTCGAGCGGGAGGTGATCGGCGAGCGGATCCGCGACAAGTTCGCCGCCTCGCGCGCCAGGGGCATGTGGATGGGCGGGCACGTGCCGCTTGGCTACGAGGTCAAGGACAGGAAGCTTCTGGTCAACGAGGCGGAGGCCAGGACCGTCCGGCGGGTGTTCACCACCTTCCTGGACACCGGATCCGGCACCGAGACCGCTCGGCTGCTCCAGGCGGAGGGGCTGACCAGCCGGTCGGGGCGGCTGCTGGACAAGGGCGACGTCTACAAGCTGCTGAACAACCGGACCTATGTCGGCGAGGCGGCGCACAAGGGGAAGGTCTATCCGGGGGAGCACCAGCCCATCATCGAGCGGGCGCTCTGGGAGGGGGTGCACGCCCTCCTCAGGGAGAGCCCGCACACCCGCGGCAACGGCGCGCGCAACCAGACGCCGGCGCTGCTGAAGGGGCTGCTGTTCGGCACCGATGGCCGGGCGCTCTCGCCAACGCACACGCGGCGCCGGGGGCGGCTGTACCGGTACTACGTCTCGCAGGCGGCGCTGAAGGGCACCGGCGCTGCCGAACGGATCGATCCCACCCTCGTCCGGCGCATCTCGGCTGCCGAGATCGAGGCGGCGGTAGTCGGGCAGGTCCGCGCCCTGCTCCGCCAGCCCGAGATCATTGTGGGCACCTGGTCGGCGGCACGGGCCAGCAACCCCGACCTGACCGAGGGCGAGACGCGGGACGCGCTGCACCAGCTTGAGCCGCTCTGGGACAAGCTGTTCCCGGCGGAGCAGGCGCGGATCGTGCGGCTGCTCGTCGAGCGGATGACGGTGTCCAGCACGGCGGCAGACATCCGGCTCCGAGTGGAGGGGCTGGCAAGTCTGGTGCGGGATCTCGGCACGGGCAGGGCGACGATGCTGGAGGCAGCGGAATGAGCGCCTCTACCAGCCTTACGGTCCAGGTGCCGCTCAGCATTCGGCGCCGGCCCGGGCGGAAGACGGTCGTGACACCGGAAGGGGCGAGCCTGACCGTCCCCACCTCTGCGATCTCGACCGGAGCCGACCCTACCCTGGTGAAGGCATTGGCGCGTGCCTTCCGGTACCAGCGCCTGCTGGATGAGGGGCAGTACGCCTCCATCACCGAGATGGCGGAGGCAGAGAAGCTGGACCGCGGCTACATGGGGCGGCTGCTACAGTTGACTCTGCTGGCACCAGATTTGATCGAGATGCTCCTCAATGGGAGCGCCGGCTTCTACCCTGGCCTGCCGAGCCTTATGGAACCGCTGCCTTCAGCGTGGCTGGCGCAGCGGCTGGCAGTCCTTCCGCCCGCCAACTAATGCTTGATCGAGACATGGAGCTAGCTTGGCACCCTTCCCCCGCGCCTTCTTTACTCGTCGTGCAGCCGATGTTGCGAAGGACTTGATTGGGGCCACCCTGCTGGTGGACAGGGTCGGAGGCGTGATCGTCGAAACCGAAGCGTACGATCACGAGGACCCAGCGTCTCATAGCTACGTTGGGCGAACGGTCCGGAATGCCTCGATGTTCGGTCCGCCTGGCCACGCTTACGTCTATCGCTCTTACGGGCTTCACTGGTGTCTCAACTTCGTTTGCGGGGCGGAGCCGCTTGGCAGTGCGGTGCTCATCAGGGCGCTGGAACCAGCTGTTGGGATTGACCTGATGCGGCAGCGGCGAGGGGATGTTGGGCTGCGGCTACTCTGCAGCGGCCCCGGTCGCCTCACCCAGGCTCTGGGTGTGACTGGCACCCTTGATGGTCAACCCTTGGATCAGCCTCCCTTTTCTGTCCTTCCTTGCGCAGCCGAGGTGCCAGTCGTCAGTGGCCCATGCATTGGGATAACACGCGGGACGGAGACGCCCTGGCGTTTTGGCTCGGCCGTTTCAGTCTTCCTGAGCCGGCGCTTCTAGCGGCGGACTTTGGCTGCAGCTCAGAAAAGGTGGTGGCCGCTTTAAGCCCTGACGGCCGAAATGCTGGATTGCGCTTGCATGGCGCGGTTGCTGTAGCTGGCCCTGCTTCCAGTGCGCTCCGCGAAATCAGCCCTGTGTAGGAGTCGGATGCGGAGCCTGGACCTTTCAGGCCGGGTACCCATAGTGGCGCTCAGGATTGATGGCGGAGAGACGATGAGTTTGCATGTGGACTACTACGCCTCGCTGAACTCGCCTTGGACTCATCTGGGCGCCGCGCGGCTGGAGGGGGTGGTTGCACGCCATGGAGCAACCCTTCGCATCTACCCCGTCGACTTTGGAACGATCTTCCCGGCATCAGGCGGACTACCGCTGCCGAAGCGGTCGCCGCAGCGGCAGGCCTACCGCTTGCAGGAGCTGGAGCGCTGGCGGGCGCACCTTGGGATTCCGATTCAGCTCCAGCCTCGGTTCTTCCCGGCCGCAGAGAAGCTGCCCGCGGGTTGCGTGATCGCTGCGCGCGAAACGCTTGGGGACCAGCCGGCCATCGCCCTCGCGCATCGTGTGCTGAGGGCACTTTGGGAGGAGGAGCGTAACACCGGCGACCAGGACGTGCTCGCAGCGCTTATTGAGGAGATCGGCCTCGACGCGGTGTCTTTGCTGGCACTGGGAGCGGAAGAGAGGTGGGCGGAGCAGCGGGCTCGCGACACCCAAACCGCCCTCGAACGGGGGGTGTTCGGCGCACCAAGCTACGTGGTTGGGGAGGATATCTATTGGGGTCAGGATCGCCTGAACTTCCTCGATCGCCGACTGGCGCTCGGGTGACGTCAGAATGCGGACTGGCGCAGCGCGGCTCACCCCCACACGGCACGCATCGTCCTGAAGGTGACCGAGTAGCGCAGGCTGCTGACGGCGGGGATACTGTGCTCCCATTTAGTCCTTGATGGCCCGGCGAGGAGATAAGCCGATCGTGGCTCCAGGGTGAGCGATGCTCGTTCCCAGCCCGAGCCCGTGTCGCGTCTCAGGCGAAAGATGCAGGGCGAGAGAAGTGACACACCGACCACCTCCTCGAAGACCGGCTTGTCCCTGTGCCAGCCGATAGCGGCCCCGGCGGCGTACTCGGTGACGAGGACCTGCTGCAAGCCAGCAGGGGCCAGCTCAGCAAAGGACGCTACACGCTCCCGCAGAGGGAGCAGGAAGGACGGGATCGCCTCGGTGCTTATCAGGCGCTCCCGGCTGAAGTCGTACTTTGAGCCATAGGAGACGATCCGCCGCTTGCCGACATACTCCCGGAACTCGAACGCGGCGAATGGCAGTTCAGCGAAACGCCTGACGAGCTCCCGCTCCTGATCGGGCGGGATCAAATCCGGTTGGTACCGGAAGCCCTCGGGCAAGGAGGGCTCGAGGCCGAAAAGGCCGGGCTGGACGGGCCTCATGCTCTCGCAGAAAGGCAGCTGGCCGGCGCGAGTTGCGCCATACCCAAACGGCACAGCCCAAGCGCGTCGCGAAAACCTGGACGGGAAGATCGAGGGACAGCCACTCTACTGTTCTGCGGCCGGACGTCAAGGTGCTCTTCCTGCAGTGCAGCGAACCACCGCCTCATCCATGGTGGTGTTCAGCGAAGCCGCAAGCTCGTGGGCCAGGATGCTCGGTTCTCCGCCATCCGGTACAACAGGCATTCCAACCACGGCAGTGCAGCGTGCAAAGGGCAATGGAAAAATCATCCGATCCCAGGAGCTGAGACGGCGGCTCGGAATGGCATAGGCTCCGCAGGGCACGATCGGCACGCGGGCTATTGTGGCCAGTCGGATCGCCCCTTCAGAGAACACACGCCGCGGCCCACGAGGTCCGTCAGGCACCATCACAGCCACGGAGCCCGCTCGAAGGCCATGCAGCATCCTCCGCGCTGCCTCACGTCCCCCACGCGACGAGCTACCTGCAACCGGCGTAAGGCCGTAATCCTTCAGAGCCGAAGTTATCAGTGCGCCGTCCCGGCTGCGGGATACCAGGACAAGTCCTTCTTTACGGTCGATCTCTGGCCCCAGTGTCACCCAGAACCGAGCCCAGGCGCTTGGCATCATGGGAAGGCATTCGTGCCAGAATGCCATGATGAAGCCCTCTGGTTGTTTGGCTAGCGCGCGAAGCGGTTCCGCGCCGTGCAGATCCCAGCGTGTCGTGCGGGCGCATAGATCGAGGTACCAGCCGACGGCCTGCCAGAGCAGGGGGCTCTTGCCGATTGATTTCAGTGCGAGGGAGAAAAGGCTTTTTGGACGCTTCGCTTTCAAGCGCGGAACGGCATGTACGAGGGAAATTGGAGTAGCTTGATCGTCAAAATAGGCAACCTCAAACAGGCTCTCAGAGCCGTCACGTCATGCGACCTACATGCTCACAAGCAACGCAAGCCGTCGATCTGTAAATAGCAGACCATTGACGATCGACTGCTTCGGCGCTTTGTGCCGTCATCAAGCTTCGCGTGAGAGGTTGTCTGCCCGTGACCGGAGGCACTTGCCATAGCTCAGGTTGCAGCAAGGCTTCGTCGTAGGCGCGTGATAGCGCCCGGCAGGCCGCGCACCTTCAGCACCCGGCCAGTCTCATCATACTCCTCGGACAGAACCCGCGCGCTTTCATATACGTCACCGATCAGTCCTTGCTTCGCATAGGGCAGCACCAGCACATCCTCCACCATCTCTGCCTCGAAGAAGGCAATAATGGTGTCCCGCAGAGCGCTCACCTCCTCAGGCACGTGGGCAGAGAGCGCGATCGCTTGTGGATGCTTCTCCAGCAGCGCGGCGCGCTCGGCGGCGTTCACTCGGTCCATCTTGTTCAG
The DNA here is from genome assembly GCF_016107305.1 of Roseomonas sp. KE2513. Classification (GTDB taxonomy): domain Bacteria; phylum Pseudomonadota; class Alphaproteobacteria; order Acetobacterales; family Acetobacteraceae; genus Roseomonas. Next base: position 18,694 of record NZ_RCVR01000056.1, on the reverse strand, counting down.
CACCAAGCGAGATGGCACCGCGTCCGCCCCGATCTCGCGCAGCACGCTGCGGCTCACCTCTAACTGCGCCTCATAGGTCGGGTCTGAGGCGTCGACCACGTAGAGCAGCAGCGAGGCTTCAAGCGCCTCCGTCAGAGTGGAGCGGAACGAAGCGACGAGGTCGTGCGGCAGCTGCTTGATGAATCCGACCGTGTCGGAGACCAGCACACGGGGCCGGGTCTCCGGCTGCAGGATGCGGACTGTGGTGTCGAGCGTGGCGAAGAGCTTGTCCTCGACCAGCACTTGGCTGCCGGTCAGCGCCCGCATGAGGGAGGACTTCCCGGCGTTGGTGTAGCCGACTAGTGCCACCCGCAGCTGGTCGCGCCGGGCGGACCGGCGCTGGTCGCTGTCGCGCTGCACGGCTTCCAGCTGGTCCTTCAACTCCGAAATCCGGTCCCGGATCTTGCGGCGGTCGAGGTCGAGATTGCTCTCGCCCGCGCCCGGACCCTGCTGCCGCCCGCCACCGCCGGAGGACTCCCGCAGGCGTGGCGCCACGTACTTCAGCCGCGCCATCTCCACCTGCAGCTTCGCCTCGCGGGTGTTGGCATGGCGGTGAAAGATTTCAACGATGACGCCGGTGCGGTCCAACACCTGGGCACCGGTCGCCCGTTCCAGGTTGCGGATCTGGCTGGGTGAGAGCTCGTGGTCGACGATGACGAACTCGGGTTTGCGGGTGAGGTCCTGGTCAAGCTCGGCCGGGTCGGCAGGCGCGGACGTGCCTTCGAAACGCTGCCGCGCCTTTGACCTCGGGGGCGGTGCCATCGAGCTGACCACCCCGGTTCCACCCGTGAGCGCCGCCAGCTCCGCCAGCTTGCCGCTGCCCAGAAGCGATCCGGCGCCGGTGCCCTCACGCCGCTGCGACACCGTGCCGATCACCTCGTAGCCAAGCGTCTTGACCAAGCGTCCTAGCTCTTGAAGGCTTGCCTCGTGCGCAATGTCATCGACGTCGGGCGTCTGGATGCCAACAAGGATGGCGAGCGGAATGGGCGGCTTGGTCTCCATGGCGGCGAGGTAACACGGATCAAGTCGAAGCTCGAAATCTTTGCTCGTCCGAGTCAGCTCGGCCTTGCAGCCAGGACGCCTTAACTCCGTCCGGCCCGAGAGTAGGGCTCTACCCGTATTCGCCGCATCCCCTTAGCCAAGTGGAGGCGAGGTGGCCGAACAGGTCCAGGCCCTCTTGCGGCAACCTGATATCATCGTGGGCACCTGGGCTGCGGCACGGGCGAGCGACCCGGGATTGATCGAAGTCGAGACACGTGACCCCTTGAACCAGCTGGAGCCGCTCTGGGATCCGCTATTCCCCGTCGGGCAGGCCAGAATGGTACGGCTGCTGGTAGAGCGGTTGACGGTATCCAGTACGGGAGCGGACATCCACCTCCGAATGGAGGGGCTGGCCAGCCTCGTGCGGGATCTGGGTGTGAGCCGGTCGGCGGTACTGGAGGCCGCGGGACGAGCACGTCCGCGAGCCTCACGATTCAGGTGCCGCTCAGCATCCGGCGCCGACCGGGGCGAAGGACGGTGGTCACGCCGTAAGGGGCGAGCCCAGCCGAGCCTACCTCAAAGATCTCGACCCACGCTGATCCTGCGTTGGTAAAGGCGATGGCACGATCATTGCGGTATCATCGCTTGCTGGATGAGGGGCAGTACGCCTCGATTACCGAGATGCGTAGGCGGCAAAGCTGGGCCGCGGCTACATGGGGCGGCCGCTGCAGCTGACGCTCCTATCGCCGGAAATCTTAGAGGCAGTGCTGGATGGGCGGCAATCCGAGCAGCTCAACCTGTCGTCATTGCTGAAGCCACTCCCATCGCGCTGAGAGCAACAGAGCGTCGTACGTAGCTGAAATGGGCGCCGCAAACCTCGCGGCTGCCCGGTCAGGGCCGCTTTGCGCCCTTCTCAGGCATCAGAGCATGGAGCTTCACTTCTCCAAAGCGGACGTCAGCTGGCCCACGTCGCACCTTGGCCTGCGGCGCACGTTCATATCCGCCGTCCTCAAGCCGGAGTGGTCCTCGTCGCCTCAGGATGTGAAATGGGCGCCAGGGTCGCGATCGTTGACCCTGGCGCAGAGGCCAAGAAGGCAGCCCAGAAGCCTTGTAGCGCAGGGCGGATCGCGATCGCGTTCACGTCGGCCTCTGCTATGTGCTAGCGGGTCGCGTCACCTGCGCCTTCGATGAATGCCGCGACCTCTTGCGGATGCGACATCATCACGGCGTGACTGCTCCTGATCTCCTGCGTCCTGCTGCCGGCGCGCCTGGCCATCGCGCGTTGAGCAGTCGGCGGTACCATGCGGTCCTCCGTCGTGATCATGAAGGAGCTGGGCTTCGACTTCCACGCGGCCTGGGTGACGACGCCGCCCACGGCGTTCAGCCCCCACGGCACCTGCGCCACCGCCATGAATGCGGTCGTCGAGGCGTCGACGTCAGCGGCGAACGCGGCCGGAAACTTGGCAGGATCGACAATCAGGAAGCCGTCCTCGGGTGGCAGGAGCGGCGCGTGCGGTTCACCCGGGGGCGGGTTCTCGGCCAGCTTGGCCACCGACTCGCCGACATCCGGCGCAAAGGCCGCGAGGTAAACCAGGCTGCGGACCTTTGGATCGTTGCCGGCCTCGGTGATGACCGAGCCACCATAGGAGTGACCCACCAGGACGACGGGGTGCTTAGCCTTTGCAATGGCCCGTCGGGTGACAGCCACATCGTCCTGCAGCGTAATCGTGGGGTTCTGGACAACCAGGACCTCGTAGCCGTCCTTTGTCAGGATGTCGTACACGGCCCTCCAACCTGAAGCGTCCACGAAGGCGCCGTGAACCAGCACGACGGAGACCGTCTTCTCTGCGGCTCGCGCCGGGAGAATGGGCGCAACGGCGGCTGAAAGGGCGAGGAGGCCGAAAGCTCTACGTTCCATAATGGGGGTTCTCCTTGGAAATCTAGGCCTGAGTTGAGCGAGGTGAGATTACGTGGCTGGGTCAGGCCACGTTGGCGGGATCGAGCACGAAAGCGGTCCGCTCCGCGAGGCCGTTGATGACCGACAGGTAATTCTGGAAGTGTGGGGTCGCACGGTGGGCCTCCACTGCTTCGCCATCGGCATAAAGCTCATCGAGAACGAACCGGGCGGGGTCGGCTTGATCCTGCCAGAGGTCGTAGCGCAGGTTGCCAGGCTTCGCGCGGCTCGCGGCAGTCATCCCGTCCAGCAGCGCACGCAGCTCCGCGGCTTTCCCGGCCCGGGCGGCGAGGATCGCCATGATCTTCACGTGGTTGGCCATGGTGCTGTTCCCTTTTCGATGGGCCGGTTCGGCGGGACGCGGGCGAAGCGCCCCGCCGGTCATGCGCGTTCTCACGCTGCCGCAAGCACGCGGTCGAGCGCCTCGATCAGCCTGGCAGCAAGCTGATGATCCGAGCTCGGGTTCTGACCGGTGATCAGCTCGCGATCGACCACCACGTTGGGCGCGAAGTCCACGGGATTGACGCTCACCTTGCCACCCGCGGCCTGCAGGGCCTCAGGCATATCGAAGTACAGCTTGCCGTGCAGGAGCGCGTCCTCGGCAATCCTTTCCTCGCTGGCCGAGAAGACGGTCATCCGGTAGCCCGCATAGGCCCAGCCCTGGGCGCATCCGGCCGCCTTCGCCTTGTCCCCGGCGATCAGCGCGGCGCGGAACTCGCGGGCACGCGGTATCGCTGCAGCGAGGGCGACCGGGCCGTGGCAGAGCAGCGCCGTCGGCTTTCCGGCCTCATGGAAGTGCCGGAGGATCGTGCCGAGATCGGCGTCCTGCATCAGGTCCACCACAGGCGCATGGCCGCCGGGCACGAAAAGGCCGGCGAAGCGGTCCAGCCCGTCCTCGACCACAGAGCGCAGCGTGCGCACCTCGTTCATCGAGGGGTCGTCGGCGTAGAAGCGCCGGGCGCGCGCATAGGCGGTCTCGTCGCCTCCGAAATGCTGCGCGGAGTCCGAGGCCTCGTCGATATGCGGCCTGGTTCTGTCCGGGGTGGCGAGCACGACGTCGTAGCCAGCCTCGATCAGCGCCATCGCGGGCACGACCGTCTCGTTGAGGTACTGCCCGATCGCGGCCAAGCCGCCACCCCGCAACTCGATCCGTGTGGCGTTGGAACCGGCCACAAGCACTGTACCCTTGGTCATCTGAACCTCCGTTGCGCGACCCGCGTCTGCTGCGGACGGGCAGAATTTGGCTCAGAACGAGATATTCCAGAACTTTATCTTCTTGATTTCAGATATTGCCTCCGCATTATAAGTCGTGCGCTACGACCTTAACCTCCTGCCGATCTTCATCGCCCTCATGGAGGAGCGCAGCGTCACGCGCGCCGCGGAGCGGCTGGGCATGACGCAGCCGGCGCTGTCGAACGCGCTCTCACGCCTGCGGGTTATGCTGCGCGACCAACTGTTCATCCGCGAGCGCTACGGCATCCAGCCGACCGCGGTGGCCCTGGAATTGGCGCCCGGCATCGCCGAGGCAGTGGCGAGGCTAGATGACGCCGTGCTCGGCCAGCAGGACTTCAATCCCGCCAGGGCCGAGCGGCTTCTGACTATCGCGCCCAATGGCTATGTCGAGTTCGTGCTGGTGCCCGCGGTTGTTGCGCGGCTGCAGCAGGTGGCTCCCGGCATCAGGCTGCGCCTGACCCCCTACAGCAATGACCTGGTCGAGACCGGCATCACCTCCGGCACCACCGCGCTGGTGCTCGGCCGCATTGTCGATCCGCCCGACAACCTCGTCGTGCAGCATCTCATGGATGAGCGGCTTGCCTGCGTGGTGCGGGCGGACCACCCCGAGATCGGCGAGACCCTGACCCGCGAGGGATTCGAGCGGCTCAGGCACGTCAACGTGGTTCCGCCTGGCCGGATGCGGGCAGGGCTGTTCCAGGCCCTGGCGGAGCAGCGGCTCCGGCGCGAGGTCGCCATCTCCGTCACGAACTTCTTCGCGGTCGCGGAGATGGTCGCCGTCACCGACTACTGCGCGACCCTGCCGGAGCTGATCTGCCGCAGGCTGGCGCACGACACTCGGCTGAAGGTCCTGCCGTCGCCCGTCGATCTCGGGACCTTTCCGGTCGAGATGGCTTGGCATGTGCGGTACCGCCACGATCCGGCGCACCGATGGCTGAGGTCGCTCATCGCCGAAGTCGCGGAGTTGGTTGCTTCGCCACCCTGACAGTCAGGCAAGCCATCAGTGCCACACTCGGGAGCGCGTGGGTGGCGCCCGGCCGGTTGCCGTTGATAGATCCAAAGCTGGGCAGCAGGCGCCTGGTGCGTCTGACCTCGGGCTGATCGCGGGCTGCCTCTTGGCGCTTCATCCTGCGGCAGCCTTTCTGATCAGGAGCAGGCGACATCAGTCGTCTCTGTTGCGGCCCTCTCCCAATAACGGACTGTTCTCCGGGTGAGCAGGGACGCCGTTACGTCGGACGGCGCGCTCTGGCTGATAGGACTGGTAAAGCCGTCATGAGGACAGTCAGAATCAGCATCGCCCATGCCGCCGTGTAGCCGAGATAGTCCACGACCATGCCGAAGGCGAATGGGCCGAGGGCAATCATCCCCATGCAGAGCGTGGTCGTCAGGGTCACCATGGAGGCAACAGAGCTCCTGCACGCGGAGCTTTCCGATCGTTGTGAAGGGATCCGCAGTTTTCGGAGAGCAGGTCTGGAAACTCAGCTTCCGATCTGTGTAGGGTCGGAACCGTCAGAGAAGGCCAATCATCGAACGGCTGCTTCTCCGAATACGTCATCACGAAACGGCCATTCTGCTAACGCCCAGCTCCGCTCGTCGGCGCCCTTTATCCTGAGCCGCAGTCCTGCGGCTCAGGAGACGTGATGTGCAAAGCCACCATCCGGATGTTCCGCTCCCACATACGCGCTCTGTCGTATCCTGGAACAGGGGGCGCTTCATTGGTCCCAAGCCGCCCCTCAAGCCGAAGCAGGTCTGGGCTGTCCGCCTTCACCTCCAGCGAGAGAAACGGCTTCGCGACTTGGCCCTGTTCGACCTGGCAATCGACAGCAAGCTCAGGGGCTGCGACTTGGTCCGGCTGACGATCGGCCAACTGGTCGTGAACGGCACTACGCGCCACCGCGCGACCGTTATCCAACAAAAGACCGAGCAGCCGGTCCAGTTTGAACTGACCGACCAAACGCGTGATAGCGTGCTGGCGTGGCTGGAACTCCGTGGCGGCACACTGGGTGACTACGTCTTCCCGAGCCGATCCAGGAAGGGCCAGCACCTCAGCACACGCCAGTACGCCCGCCTCGTGGGCGAATGGGTCGAGGCGATCGGGCTTGGCCGGTCAGCCTACGGCACCCACAGCCTGCGCCGGACCAAGATTGCTCTCATCTACAAGCGCACCGGCAATTTGCGGGCTGTGCAGATCCTGCTCGGCCATACGAAGCTGGAGAGCACGGTGTGGTACCTCGGCGATGATGCCGAGGATGCCCTTACTCTGTCCGAGGCCACGAAGATCTGACTACCTCCGCGAGGTCCATCCCAGCGGCTCGGGGCGGCACCCATCCCGAGCCGCCCAGGAAGACTCGTGAGACTGGAGAGCGCCCATGTTGGACGTCCGCGCGTCGGCGTCGAGTTCTCGAAAGCGGACCTAAGCCCGAGAGGCAGATCTGTCCTGGATATCCAGGAAAAGGCGCCCCTTGCGCTTTGATGCACGACCTGGGATGCCTCGCGGCCATCATTAATGAATTGTAATTGGAGGGGAAGGCTTTGCAGGAAGCTATCTTGACGCAGGATCTCGCGCCAACTCTGCGCGCGCGTGTAGCCCGACTGGTGACCTCCGCCAGGTTCCAGCACGCCGTAACGGCCCTTATCCTCCTCAACGCCGTTACTCTAGGGCTGGAGACCTCGGCCACGGCCATGGCTGGCCTCGGCCCGGCCCTGGAGTTCATCGACAGCTTCCTGCTCCTGCTATTCACAGCCGAGCTGGCCCTGCGGATCTTCGCCTTCCGCAGCCGCTTCTTCCGCGACCCCTGGGGCATCTTCGACCTAGTCGTGATCGGCATCGCCTGGGCTCCCTCAGGCGGAGATCTGTCCGTCCTCCGGTCCCTGCGCGTGCTCAGGGTCCTACGCCTTCTCTCGGTCGTCCCGTCCCTGCGGAATGTGGTCGGGGCCATGCTGGCTGCGCTGCCGGGAATGGGCAGCATCGTCCTGCTAATGGGTCTGATGTTTTACGTCTCAGGCGTAATGGCGACCAAGCTGTTCGGCGAGAGCATGCCAGAGAAGTTCGGGACCCTGGGCGACTCTGTCTTTACCCTGTTCCAGCTCATGACGCTGGAGGGATGGGTCGAGGACATCGTGAAGCCCGCCATGGAGAACCATCCGTGGGCCCTGCTGTTCTTCATCCCCTTTATCGTCATCTCCACCTTCGTCGTGCTGAACCTCTTCCTCGGGGTCATCGTCGAGAGCATCCAGACGCTTCGGGAGACACGCGAGAGCGCCGACGCTGAGGCGGCCCAGGCCGCCACGGATGCCGCTGCTTCCGCCGCCCACGCCGACAGCCAGATGCTCTTATCGGAGGTGCGTGCCCTTCGGGAGGAGATCGCCGGGTTGCGGGCTAAGAGGGGCTAGGACCGTGGTGGGCACAGGTCTCGCCCGCGCCCAATGGATCCCTGCGCGAAAACTTCGTCCAGTCTCGCGAAAGGGGAGTTTGAGCGACATGGACCGGGCTTTTAGTCCGGCCCTGTTCCTAGTCGTGCGCAGGGAGTGCAGAGGTAAGGATAACGGCCCCGCGCGCCATCGAACCGCGCGCCGACGCCAGCTTTTCGACATCGTCGTCCCAGGAGCGGACTGGCAGCTATCGGCCAGAAGTTGCCGAAGCCGGGCATGATTTGGCGAGAGCGAATTTTGTTCCCTGATCGGCGTTATTCGCCAGTATGCCGGCTCCCTTCGGCTGAGTGGACGCACATCGTGCGGCTGCTGCTCGAGCGGGTCGTGGCGTTGATCCGTGAGCGCGGACAGCGTCAGTTGTGGGTGATCTCAGGTGGCCGTCGCAATGACGACGGCCCTTCCCGCCACAACCCGGGTGGGATGAGGAACGATTGAACCACCTTTCTCGCGGATGAGGGCGATGACGCGTTCGTTCGACTGATCTGCGTTCTCGCGGGTGTCGAAGAGCACGACGATAGCGGCGCGCGTCCGAGCAGGGTCGCCCCAGGCGGCGTAGAAGCCCCGGAAGCCGGGCGAGCCGCTCTGTGCAGGGATAGAGATCTCCCGCGTGAACTGCTCCGCTTTGTCGGGCTCGCTGATGTTCTCGAATTTGCGGATGAGCACATAGAGCTGATTGCCATCGTCGCCGAGGTGGGGTTCACCGCCTCCGGGCCCCGCCTGGATGGCGACCGGTCCTGCAAACACCTCCGGCGGGTCTGGTAGCAGGTCCAACAGGTTGGACTGCACCCATGTTCGGGCCTCGTCGTTTGCGCGGGCCGCCTGCCCCTCGTTGTCAAAGAGGCTCATGGAGACGCCATCTCCAGCCTCGCTGGCAAAGGTGCAGTACCCCTTGAAGCCGGGTGATCGCTTCAGGATAGGCACCAGCCCTGCCTCGATACGGGGAGCGGCCTCGTGCACCCGCGGCCCCGCGTCGGCGTAGCGTCTAAGGGTGAGGTACATGACCGTCCTCCCTTTATTCGACTGGCTTCCACCAAGCCTGCGACTAGGCTGCCGGACATGTCAAAGGAAAGCTGCATTGGAGCTGAGCATGTCGAGGTGCTGATCAGACGCCCGTGCGGACATCGTCCGGCCAATTGGCTGGCCTCTTCGACAGGTTGCTGAGGTCAGGGCGCGGCGTTGTGGTGCCAGGGCGGCCGACGCGACAGCCCATGAAGTTGAAGGCCTGAGCCGGGTAGGGCGCCAGGCGACTGCTAACCGGGCTGTCACCCAATCCTTGCTTGAACTGAGAAACAAAGTCACTGCTCACCTGCAGGCAGGTGGTGACTTTTTGTCTCGCAGCAGACGGTCGTGCTCATTGACGTAAGCGGCGCCGAGCCCAGGCATTTGGCTTATAGCCAACCGAAGCATTGCACGTGTCGCTCGGTTAGGCGCGGCGGCTGCGGCGTCCGCAAGTTCTCTCACTTTCTCAGTTCGGCGACACCAAGCTCCTGCCACATCCACGCGAAATCGTACTCGCCGATGGGATCGCCGTCTGGGCGCTTGGATGAGTGGTTCTCGAGCGTCTTGAGCCAGTTCACCACCTTCTCCCGTCCTTTGGCAGTGCGGGCAGCTTTGCGCGGCGAGACGTTGCCCAGCACTGGGATGGGCTGGTCGAGAACCTGGCGGTGGTGCTCCTCCAGCTGCTGCTGAAGGATGGCTCGTACTTCTTCGGGTGGCAGGTCCAGGGGAGGGGGCCGCTCCCCGCTTGCCCTCTGCTCCTCCAGCAGCTGCTCCAAGTCCTGCCGCTCGACCAGCGGCGACCGGACCAAGCCCTGTAAGCAGGCTCCAGCAGCGCGCGGCCACGCTCGGACCGCGCTTCGGAGTTGACCGAGAGGATCACCTTGCGGCCAGAGATCTCGACGGTGCCGAGCGCCACGGCGCCGCCCTCCATCGTGGTGATCAACTGCACGCCGGCCGACTTCCGCGGGACACGCTTGGGCGGCTTGGGGGAGGGGGCAAGCCAGTTCCAGAAGCGCGAACCGGCCCGGTCCAGGGCCGGATACCAGCCAGGGCGGCGCGCACGGCGGTCAGCGTCACGCCGGGGCACGGCGGAAAGTGCAGGGTGACGAACCTCAGCGGATCGCCGTGGCTGTTCGCCACCTCCGGTGGCCCGTTGTTGAACTCTGCTCGTAATACGGCGGCAAGCCAGAGGTTGGCAAGGCGAAGGCCGTGCGGCCGAGCAAAAGCCCTGGGGTGAGCGCCGCGTCGGCTGCAGTCACGGGAACGCTCCGGCCGACTTCCCGCGCGACCTTCGCCACCAGACTTCCAGCCTTACTCCGGACGCGCCGCAGCGAGGCTAGCAGCTGCTCGCTTGTCTCTTGGTCATAGGGGAGGAGGGTGCCGCTGATTGCCGCGCCGCCTCGCTGCGGGATCACCCGTGTGGCGACCCGGTCCCACTGACGCAGGCTGCGGGTCCCGGCCTTCTCCAGCACGCGCACAGGGTCGGAGGAGCGGACGAGGTCTCGCAGTACCATCGACTCGCCTGGGACGACCTCGCTGACTTCGTAGAGGCTGATCACCGAGTGCCTGAGCGCGGCGATGTACTCCTGGGTGGCGACGGGCTCCTTCCAGCCGCGGCGCTTGAGGTACTCGTCGGCCAGATTGCGCCCATGCGGCAGGTCCGAAGCGAGCAGATCCTCGAAGGCGGCACCCCAGATCACCCCCTGGTCCACGTCGTCGAGGAGGTCCCAAAGGTCTTCGATCTCCAGATCGGAACCTGTGCACGCATGGGCGACATGCCGGACAAGAGCTTCGGCCATGACTTCGCGCCACTCCGGGCGCCGGGTCCAGGCGATCAGGCCGTCGAGCTTGTGGGTGACAGGCACACCAGAGCCTCAGGCAGAGGGTTCTCGGGGCCGCAGAGAATGGGCGATGCAGCGGACTGTGAACAAGCCCGCATCGCCGTTGTTCAGCGGTCGCCCGTCTTGCGGTTGCTCTGCGTCGCCATGCTCACGCCGCCTTGCTTACCGCTGGCGTTGTGACCGCCGCCCGCGCGTGCGTCCTTGGCATTCGGCTTACCGCCGGTCGCATTCTTACCGCCCTGAGGTGCGCGGCTGGCGGGAGGAAGGGGAGGGAGGTTTGCCACGGTGATGCCTCGTGAATGCGGTGGATGTGAAAGGCGTAGTGAACGAGGCGACGTAGCCGTGCTCATACGTTCCGATAGCGAGGTGAAGGCTCGGGCGAGAAGCGCAGGTTTGAGCTGTGACAGCAATCGCCTGGGCGACAGCAACACCAACTTCAGACAAGGCCGGAGAGCAAATATCAAATGATTACAAGGCGCTAAACCTTGTAGACTAAATCGCCCAAGTCCCAAGCTTCGGAGACAATGGCCTCTCCGGAGAGAGAAAACGGCGCTCGTTCCGCACTCGAAGTATCAAGCTATGCGCGGAAACTGAGGCCAGAACACACGGAGAAGCGCGATCCAACCTGCCAGAGAAAAATTGTCTCGTGGAAAGTTGGAGCAGGGAGAGGAACCCAGCGCAAACATTCTCTGGGTTGAAGAATGTTAGCCTGCCAGTGAGCTCCCAGTCCGACTTGTCCGCCTCCTGTCGTAGGAGATTTTCAGCAGGTCACGTATGCATCGTTCTGGACGATGGCTGGTCAGGTTGTAGTCTCCACTGGTTAGTTGAGGCCGCCTCGCGCACTAATCGTGCTACGGACGCCTGCAGGTCTCGGCCGCGTTGGGTACGCAAGGTTTGATCATCCAGCAGCGCGCCACCACTCTTGCGTAGTACGCCATCCACCAGCACGGCGTCCACGTTTCCAGAATGGGCCTGCTCAACAACAGCCAGAATTGGATCATGAACCGGGAGTAGATTAAGGTCGTCAGCGCGCAGCATAATGATATCCGCCTTAGCGCCTGGGGCGATCTTGCCGATCCGGCCTTCCATGCCCAATGCTCGGGCTCCCGCCTCGGTCGCCCAGCGCAGAGCATCGCGCGAGCGTAGAGGTATACTTGGCGGCGTCTCCCGTGCTTCCACCAGCGCCTCATGTCGCGCATGTAGGAGCGCTGTCTGCATTTCTCGCCAAAAGTCGCCGCTTACCATCGCCTCAACGTCGATCCCAGTTGAGGGAAGTCCGCCCGCCTGGATCACGCGCCATGTCGCAGGATGGCCGGGATAGTCGTGTAACTCGTTGCTGTTGGTCGTGGTGATGGAGGCGCCAGTTTCGACCAGACGGGCGATCTCGATCACACTGAGGCGGTTGCAATGTACGAGATTGTGGGACGGTCCGAGCAGCCCGAGCGCCGCCAACCGGTCATAACCGTCTGGAACCTGCCCCTCGGCATGGGCGCGGGTGACATGAGAGGAGGAGATCAGGCCGAAGTCCCGCGCCAAGCGGAAGTTCGCCAGCGTCGTGTCCCAGTCGGACCAATGCGGTCCAGCAATGCCGAGCGCCATCGTGACACGCGCCTGGTCGTCGCCCAGCCGCCCGCGGCGAAGGGAGGAAACCCAATCTCGCGGCAGTTGCCGGGCGCCAGGGCGCTCCCCACCCCTTTCCGGTGCTTCGATTCCACGACCAAGCGCGAAGACCGCGCGGATGCCGCTTTCCTCCAGTGCGTCGATGGAGCGCTCGGCCTGCTCCAGGCTGCGGATGTTGTGGCAGTAGTCGAAGAGCGTCGTCACGCCCTGGTTGAGCTGGTTGAGCGCGCCGAAATAGGTGCCGAGGAAATTGTCCTCCGGCGTGAAGCGGGTGGAGGCGTTGCCGTATAGGTGGCGAAAATAGCCAGCCGCCGACCATTCCGACCCAACGGCGCGGAACCCAGCCTGGAAGGTGTGAAGGTGCATGTTAACCAGCCCAGGCATGACGATCATGCGGCTGGCGTCGATGACCGCCTCTGCCGTGGCGTGCAGTCGGTGGCCGACGGCGGCGATGCGGTCGCCCTCGACGAGAATCTCCGAGTCCCGCACTGCGCCCGCAGCACCATCCATCGTGATCAGCCACCCGCAGCGGATAAGGCGCCGCGGCGGCCGGGACGGCTCAGGCCGCACGGGGAACGTAGCCGGCCTCATCCATCAGGCGCTGCGCCGAGGCGGCCAACCCCGCCTTGCGCTGGCGAAGGACCGCCTCAGGGAAGGTGAGATGTCCGCCCCGCTTGCGGACCACGCCATCGATCAGGACCGTGTCCACATTCCCCGCATGGGCCTGCTCCACGATGCTGACGAGCGGATCCCAGACGGGAAACAGGTTCAGGTCCTCCGCGCGCAGCAGCACGATGTCCGCGCGCTTGCCCGGTGTCAGGCTGCCCGTCCGGTCCTCAATGCCCATGGCCTTGGCCCCGCCGATCGTTGCCCAGGCCAGCGCCTCACGGGAGCCAATGGGGATCTCCTGGATCGGCGGGAGGCCACGGACCTCGTTCTCCCGGTGGGCGCCGTTCTGGGCGGCGAGGAGGGCGGCCTGCATCTCCCGGAACATCTCACCGCTTACGCGCGGCTCCACGTCCACGCCGATGGAGGGCAAGCCACCGAGGTTCCGCACGCGGCGGCAGAGCGGCTCACCCGCATAGCCGCGTAGTTCAGTCTGTACTGTCGCCGTCACGGAGATCCCGGCATCGACAATGCGCTTCAGCTCCTCGCCGCCCAGGTAGTTGCCGTGGACGATGCAGTGGTCCTCACCCAGCACCCCTTCCTCGATCAGCCGAACATAGCCGTCGGGCACGACCGCGAGATGCGGCCGCTTCGTGGCATGGGAGGAGGCGCGTAGGCCGAGGGAGCGGGCCAGGGCCACGTTCTGGCGCGTTGGCTCCAGCTCCGCCCAGTGCGGACCGGCGACTCCCAGAGCCATCGTGACCAGCGCGTCGTCGGAGGAGAGGCGCTGACGACGGATTGCCTCCACCCTTTCCCGCGGGTTGATCCGCCGCTCGAAGGGCTCCAGCGCTTCGCGCTCCGGCGGCAGCTTCCCGGCGCCGAGGGCGAAGACGGCGCGGATGCCGCTCTCCTCCAACGCATCGATGGAGCGCTCCGCCTGCTCCAACGAGGTAATATTGTGGCAGTAGTCCAGCAGGCTCGTGCAGCCGCCATCAATCTGGTTCAGCGCGCCGATCAGGTTGGCGACGTAGTTGTCCTCCGGCGTGTAACGTGTGGCCATGTCGCCGTGCAGGTACTTGAAGTAATCGCCGTGGCCCCAATTGGAGCCGATCGAGCGCAGCCCTGTCTCCCAGGTGTGGAGATGGGCGTTGATCAGGCCGGGCATGGCGATCATGCCCGTACCATCGATGGTCTCGTCCACCGTAGCTTCCAGCCCTTGGCCGATCGCGGCGATCCGTCCATCCTCGACCAGGATGTCGGCCCTGCGGAGGTCGCCCACCCGCGGGTCCATGGAGACGAGCCAGCCCGTGCGGACGAGGATGCGCGGCACGGCGGTCAGCCCGGTGTCACGGAGAAGTCGGCGGCGCGCATCACCCGCTCCGCGGAGGCGACGAGCTGGGCCTTGCGCTGGGCGAGCAGGGCCGGGTCCAGCAGCAGCTTGCCGCCCCGCTTGCGGAAGGTGCCGCCGATCATCACGCTGTCCACGTTGCCGGCATTCGCCTGCTCCACGATGGAGAAGACAGGGTCCCAAACCGGAAAGAGGTTCAGGTCGTCTGCCCGGAGCATGACCAGGTCGGCCTTCTTGCCCGGGGACAGAGTTCCGACCTTGTCCTCCAGCCCGATGGCGCGGGCATTCCCGACGGTGGACCAGGCCAGGGCTTCCCGGGATTTCACGGGCATCGAGGGGAAGGGTGCACCGCCGGCCGCCGCGTTGTCTCGGTGCATCTCCCAGCGCACATGGAGAAGCGCGGCCTGCATCTCGCGGAACATCTCGCCGCTGACAATGGGCTCTACGTCGATGCCAAGGGAGGGCATGCCGCCGAGCCGCCGCACGCGGCTGGTGACGGGCTCCCGCGCGTGCCCATGCAGTTCGACCAGCACCGTTGCCGTCACGCTCGCGCCCGTGTCGAGCACGGCCTTCAGCTCGGCGTCGTCGAGGTAGTTGGCGTGGACGACGTTGTGGTCCGGCCCCAGCAGCCCTTGCTCGATCAGCTTCATGTAGCCGTCCGGCGCCACCCAGCCTGAGCGCGGCTTGGTGGCGTGAGAGGTGGAAAGGAGGCCGTATTCGCGGGCGAGCCGCAGGTCTTGCTCCGCCACCTCCTGCGTACCCCAATGGGGACCGAGGATGGCGAGTGCGAGCGTGACGAGCTGGTCCTTGGAGGCAAAGCGGGACTTTAATAGGCTCTCCACCCGGTCTTGCGGGTGGGGGATATGGGTGTAGGGCGTACCGCCGGGCGGGGTCGGGGGCTTGGCCGTCCCATGAGCGAAGACGGCGCGGATGCCGCTCTCTACCAGCCCGTCCACCGAGCGCTCCGCCATCTCCAGCGAGTTGAGATTGTGGCACCAGTCTAGGATGGTGGTTACCCCGGTATCGATCTGGTTCCAGCTTCCCACCAGATTGGCAATGTAGTTGTCCTCGGGCCCGTAGCGGGTGGCGAGATTACCGTGCAGGTTCTTATGGTAATCGGGGCCGAGCCATTCGGAGCCGATGGCGCGCAACCCGCACTGCCAGGTGTGGATGTGCGCGTCGATCAGCCCGGGCATGACGATCATGCCGGAGGCGTCCACCACCTCGTCCGCCGTGACGCCGAGCGAGGGGCCGATGGCCTTGACCGTATCTCCCTCGACGAGGATCTCGGCATTCCGCAGATCGCCGATCGCCGGGTCCATGGTGACGACCCAGCCACACCTGATCACGCTTCGCTTCACGTCGTTCCTCCCGTCCGGCCCTAGCGCGTGCGCCAGCGGCTGACGATGTTATCCAGCCGCTGCTGGATCTTGGTGAGGGTGAGGCCGATGGCGGCGAGCAGGAGGAGGATGGCGAAAACCTCGCCCGTCTCCAGGATCTGCCCGGCCGCAAAGAGCTTGGCGCCCAGGCCATAGCGCGCCGTCTGCATCTCTGCCGCCACGACCATGATGATGCCGATGCCGAGCGCGATGCGAAGGCCGGCGAAGATGGAGGGCACCGCGGCCGGCAGCACGATCTTCCGCTGGATCTGCATCGGCGTGGCGCCCAGATCCCTCGCGGCCAGAACCAGCCCTTCGTCCACCTGTCGCACGCCGTAAATGGTGTTCACCAGGACGGGAAAGACGCAGCCCAGCGCGCAGAGCACCACCAGGAACAGCTCCCCGCTGCCGAGCCAGATGACGAGCAGCGGGATGAGAGAAATCTTGGGCACGGGGTAGAGGGTGGCCACGAAGATGTCTGCAATGGCGTAGATGCGCCGCGAGGTGCCCATCAGGATCCCGATCCCGATACCCACCACGGAAGCGAGCAGGAAGCCGCCGAAGATGCGCGTCAGGGTCAGGACCATATCATAGAGGAGGCCCTTGCTGGCGAACTGCTCGGCCAACGTCCTCAGGACGACAGAGGGGCGCGGCAGGAACAGCTCCGGGATGCCGGAGAAGGATACGCCGAGCTCCCATCCAAGCAGGAAGACCAGCATGGCGGCCGGGCCGTACCACCAGGTCTCGTCCTTGAAGCGCGGGATCTTCGGAGGGCTGTCGACGTCGCCGGTATCGTTGATCGTCGCTTGGGAGGATGTCTGGGCCATGTCAGCTCATCATCGCCTTGCGGACCTCGTCCCGAAGGAGTCCGTAGATCTCGTTGAACAGCTCGCCGGAGCGCGGGGAGCTCTGCATTTCGAAGCTGCGCGGGCGAGGCAGATCGACCGGGATCGTGGCGGCCACGCGGCCGGGCCGTGCCGTCATTACCAGCACCTGGTCGCCGAGGAAGATGGCCTCCTCGATCGAGTGGGTGACGAGGATGATGGTCTTGCCGCTGCTCTCCACCACCGCGCTCATCTGCTCCTGCAGGTAGAGCTTGGTCTGGGCGTCCAGCGCGCCGAAGGGCTCGTCAAGGAAGAGGATCTCCGGCGACATCACCAAGCCGCGCGCCAGCCCCACACGCTGGCGCATGCCGCCGGAAAGCTGGGCAGGATAATGATTCTCGAAGCCCGCTAACTCCACGGAGCGGATCGCGGCCGCCGCTTTCTCCTCTCGCTCCGCGCGCCCTACTCCCGCCAACTCCAGCCCGAAAGCCACGTTGTCCAGCACGGTCCGCCAGGGCAGGAGGTTGAAGGCCTGCCAGACCGTGGACATGCGCGGTGGCGGGCCTGGGCGCCGCTCCGGTCCATAGAGGAACTGCACGTCCCCGTCGGAGGCCTTCATCAGGCCGCGCAGGATGAGAAGGAGCGTGGACTTGCCGCACCCGCTCGGCCCGACGATGGCCGTCACCTTGCCTGCGGGGAATTCGAAGGAGATGTCGGACAAGGCGGTCGTACCCCGCCCTGTCCTGCTGGCCCAGCGGTGTGTGAGATGCTCGATGGAAACGGCGGCGAAGTTTTCGCCGGCAAGCGCGGCACTCATCAGATGAATGGATTGCTGTCGTCGAGACGCTTCTTGGCCTCGGTAAGGGCGCGCAGGTCGAACATCCGGTCCTCCGGCACGGTCCGCGCCAGGAGGTCCGTCTTCTGGTTCCAAAAGCGCTGCTGCTCGAAGACGGACTGCTGGTAGGGCTGACCGTCCAACGACATCTCTGTCCAGCGCGGCCGGCTATCGTCAATCACCTTCGGCGCGAGGTTCGTGCCTTTGGCAATGATCTCGATGATCTCCGGCGTGCCGTTGCGTGCCGCCTCCATGTATTCCCTTCGTGCCTGAAGCATGGCCATGCCGAAGCGCACCGCCACGTTGTGGCGCTCGTTCAGGAACCTCTCACTCGCGGCTGAGCAGGCGAGGACGAAGTTGGGCGCGATCTCGTCGCTCCAGGTGCCGACTTTCCCGATGCCTTGGTTCTGCGCGATGTAGGCGCCCGGCAGGGGTACGTTGGCGAGGCCCACCCGGCCCTGGCTCATGAGCGAGAGGCCGGTCGGCGGTGACATGCCCCAGCGCCAGTCCACGTCATTCACCGAGAGCCCCGCCCGTTCCAGCCCAACCGTGTGCAGGTAATGGGCCACGCTGCCGCGCGAGGAGATGGCGATGGTCTGCCCCTTCACCAGCCTGTAGCCGTCCTGGTTGCGGAAGCCGCGGTCGTAGAGCTCGTTGCTGACCATAATTGCGTTGGAGCCCATGCCTGGCGCCTCCCGGCCGGCTTCCATGAACAGGCGGATGCCTGCACCCTTGGACATGAGATTGAACAGCCCCGCGCTCATCGTCGCGCCGGTGATGTCCAACTCTCCCGCCACGAGGGAGGGCATGGAAAGGCTGCCGTCCACGTGCACGGTTGGCACGACGTCCAGGTTGAGCTTGCGGAAGTATCCCTTGGCCTCGGCAATCAGATAGGGACCATTGGAGATGTAGGGCGCGACACCAATGCGGATGCGTGTCGGATCGGTGAAGCCGGATTGCGCACGCAGAGACAGCATTGGGAATGCTCCCGCGAGCAAGCCGCTGCTGGAAGCCAACATCGCCTTGCGGCGACCGATCCTGAAAAGCTCCATCCCCAGGCTCCTGCAATCGGTTGCATCGTGAGCTATGCATTTCCGAATTGTCAACTTGCATTAATGTTTCCATCAGGAGGAATGGTGCGCCTGAAGTTGCGCACTGCAGGCAGCTGTCGTCGCTGGGCGGGCGCGCGTGGCCCGTGGGATGGGCTCCGGTAACACAAGTGAGCCGGTCGCATGGGCTTCGCTGCTCTGGCCTCTAACGAATGGATTGGGTGCCTGGTCAATCCTCTGGGCCCCTGCCGGCGCAGCGGCGGCGAGGAGCGCGAGTAGCAGAGGCAGGATCTGCAGGACGTGCGGTTCACTCCCAGTCTGACCGTCGCCCTTCTGCGCCTCGGCCCTAGCTAACGAAAGTCTCGGCTCGAGGGCGGCTTCACCCGTTCCCTGCGCGAGCCCGGCTCCGGCACCGTACGTTATTCGCACGCCCGAGCAGCCGATCTCATCCCGCCTTAGCGCCGGCTATCTGTCCTAATCTGTCCAACAGGTCGGAGCGGTCGATGAGCTTGCGGGCGACGAGGTGCGGGATCGGCGTTCCGGCGTGCTCATTT
>NZ_RCVR01000055.1 GCF_016107305.1 Roseomonas sp. KE2513 | reverse complement strand
AAGGACTGGCGCCGCATCGCCATGCGCTACGACCGATGCGCCCACACCTTCATGTCCGCCATCTGCCTCGCAGCCACCGTACTCTTCTGGATCAATGAGGCCTGACCCTAGCTATGGCGTGGGCCACTGGCGGGTGATAGTTTTGTCCTGAATGCACAACGAGCGAGCAGGCTCTGATCAGCCACCTAGCCCAGCTTTGCTCTTGCGTCGGGCAGGCACAATCTTCTGCATCTGTGTCTTCGTAGCGCTGCTTCTTGATAATCTCACGCGCGAAAAACGCCTTCGGCCCGCCGATACCGAAGCGCTTCAGCGGCTCCAAACTTCTGTACTAGGCGCTCTGAACTCCAGCGAGCCGAGAGTAATCCGACTTGCGGAGTACAATGACGATCACTTCTCGGGCGTCTGCATCATCCATGAGTACATCGACGGATATGCCAGCTTAAGTCGGAGGCTGCAGGACCTCCACCTGCCACAAAAGGGCGGTCCGAGCACCGAAGACGGTCAGTATGCACTGGGCTTCGCTGCACCAAGCCGGGTGGGCTTCGTTTTCCTACCACGAGCCAAGGTTCTGGTCTTGCCAGAGAGCGGCTGCTTTTCGGTCGAGAATGCAGTCGTTGAAACTACGCCACGCCGGGATCGAAGGCCTCCCACCCTACGCCTGATGCAAGCGCCACCCCTAATTAACGGGTCCTGACCCTAGTGGGCCTTGCGAACAACTGAATATGCTGCGGCGCAGCAAACGCTATGGTGCCTGTGACGAGCGACCCGTTGGTTCAGGGCTTTCGAGGCGCCACAAGGCGGGAATGCATGGTTCCCGACGCTTGGTTTTTTCGGGTTCGTCGCCGACCATTGTCCTGCACAATTTTCGTGGTTTGGGCCGTTCCGTCATTGTAACCACTGCCGCTACCCAGGCTTCCGAATGGTGGCTTGGATGGGACGGCTGGCACTTGGGGGTGTGACCCTCAGCTGCTGGCCGTTCTTGTAAGCACGCATAGCATTGCGACCGGCGCGAAGTTCATCACAGAGAATGATGGCATGGCTTGGGTGAAGCTGAAGGACGCCTTCCACTAGCAACTACTGACATGCGCCGTAGTTCGACCAGGCACAGCATCAGCTTCAATTCGGTGCCGGCATTCCGAAAACTGGCTCAACCTCAGAGCGGTTCGATTTGAGTTCGAGCGCAGCGACCTCCTGACACATGTAGGGTAGACGCGCCGCTTCTCGCGAGGACGCCGTTGCAGTGCGACGGGGCTGAGATGCGGGCAGGAGCCTGGGCGTGGCTCGTTTTGGCAACACAGTAAGATGTCTCCACAACGGAATGTGCACAAAATTCCGGCTGTGCAAGCTGCACCTGGCGTGCGCGCCACTGAATTTCGCGTAATAGTTGAAGGTGTGTAGCCCCTACGTCGAGGAGCCAGATTTCATGACGGACGTCCAATGTTGACAGCTGCTACAACAACCGTCGGTTTTATTACTTTTTGTTCATTCGCTTGGGCCTTGAAGCACCATTTCCGGATTGAGGGTGGAATGCCCTCAAGGATGCGCAAGCTCTCCGCATGCAGCACCGCAGCATTCCTACTCTTTGTCGTACTCATTTCCTTCTTCGGCGTTGATTTCGGCAAGGGCATCGCTGCGATAGCACTGTTCCTGGCGAGTGGCCTGCTGTTCTGGTGGACCATCCGCGCGACAAAGGCGCGGCCGCCCGCGATCGCTCATACCAACAACGTTCCAACTATGATTTACGCGGACGGTCCTTACGCGTATGTCAGACATCCTTTTTACCTTGCGTACAGTCTTGGCTGGCTTGCTACCGCCCTGGCGGGCGGTCCGATCCAGTGGATTCCTGCCATCCTTCTAATTGCCTGGTATTATAAAACGGCTCATGAGGAGGAGGAGCATTTCGCCAGCTCAGACTTGGCCGCGGAGTATGCGCGGTATCGGGATAAAACCGGCTTAATCTTGCCGCGTGTGCTCTGATGGAGCCTACCAGCATGCGTAAGCTTGTTGTCTGGACTGGGCGCATTTTCCGCACGATCCGGGAAGCATTTATCGTCCGTATGCCCAGGAGTGAACAAGAAGCGGCGGTTATGCGTGATCAGTGCAACCTTCTATTTCTGCTCTGCCTGCTTTTCTCCGCCGCCGGCGTTGTCAATGTAATTATTAACTCCCTGGCCTTCGGAGTGTCCGGCGAGCCGGTCATGATGATGATGGTTGCGGCTGTTGTTCTGCTTTATGGAGCGATAATCGGAGCAGCCCTGCGTTGGCATCGGAATAAGGATGACTACCGATTTCTTAAACGCGCCCAGCTTCTCTATACTTGCTTAGGATTCGCCTGGGGAACAACTATCACCTTATTCGCAATAAACGGCCGGCCGGATCAAACTGTTCTATTGCTCGGTCTTGCCGCAGGTGTCGTTTCAACACCTATCATCAGCGTTCCCATGGCCGTTGCTTTCGGCTTTTTCATTCCCAGTGCTTTGCTCTCAATTTACGGCGTCGGCTTTGCCATGCCCCACGCCGATATCTTCTCAGCAACAGCTTTCATATCTTTCTGTGCCTACGCCACGCTCGGCATCATTTTTACCAATATTACTTTCAGCGGTCGCTCTGAGGCTCGCGCCGCTTTGCAGCGGGAGATTGAGACGGTCAACGTGTTCTTGCGCGAGTATGAGGAGGGCTCTCCCGATTGGCTTTGGCAAACCGATCGCGACGGGCGGGTAAGAAAGGCCACGGCGCGGATGGCTGATGCCCTCGGGCTGACGCCGATGATTGCGAATGGGAAGATGCTGCCCAAGCTAATTTCGACTTCATCCCAAAATAGGGGAGCGGAAGATCGGGTCCACCAGGACTTGGCTGACTACTTTAGAGAGCGCCAAGCATTTCGCGAATTGCTGGTCCATTGCGAAGACGCGCATGGAACGCGCTGGTTCCGCTTGACAGGCCATCCGATCTTTGACGAAGACGGCGGCATCTCGGGTTTTCGTGGCATCGGCCGTGATGTGACGTCCGGCCATGAGGCCAGTGAGAAGGCGATCTTCCTGGCCAGCCACGACAGCCTGACTGGGTTGCTCAACCGCCGCTCCTTCGTGGAAGGCGTCGAGACACTCTGCGCCGAGAAGCGCTCCTTCGCTCTTGCCATGATTGATCTCGATAACTTCAAAGGAGTCAACGACACCTATGGGCACCAGGCTGGTGATAGGCTCCTCCAGAATGTCGCCGGTCGGATACATCAGGCGATCCGCCCGCAGGATACTGCTGCGCGGCTGGGCGGCGACGAGTTCGCGGTACTCATTGCTGGAGTCGATGGAGAGGAAGGCTTAACAATCGCTCAGAGGCTAGCCCTTCGTCTTTGCGAAAATTTCGAGTCAGACGGCGTCACCATCCGTCCAGGGGCGAGCATTGGTATCAGCACTTGCCCTAAGGATGCGCGTGACCCACAGCGGCTGATGATGCTGGCCGATCTTGCACTCTACAAAGCCAAGGAGGAGGGTAAGGGCAGAGCCTGCTTGTTCGATCGATGGATCGAGGAAGAGCATCACAGCCTGATCAGTCGGGAAGCCGAGTTGAGCGAAGCAATCAGCGCAGGCCAGATCGGTCTCCTCTATCAGCCGATTGTCGATCTTAAGTCTCAACGCATTGTTTCAGCAGAGGCGTTGGTTCGCTGGAATCACCCAACTCGAGGCACCATCCCGCCGAGCGACTTTATCAAAACCGCGGAAAAGTCTGATTTAATGGAGGAACTCGGCCGGTTAATCCTCCAACTCGCCTGCCACGATGCTGCCCAGTGGCCAGCGCTGATTCAGGTCAACGTCAATCTGTCGCCGCGCCAATTACGTTCGGGCAATTTCCCGCGGATCCTTGTACAGGTACTTAAAGACAGCGGGCTACCACCCGAACGTCTCGCCATTGAAATCACCGAAAGCGTCCTCCTCGACCACGATGAGCGAACTATGGGCCAGCTTGACGCGATCCGGAAACTCGGCGTGAAGCTTATCTTGGACGACTTCGGTACGGGTTACTCATCCCTCACCTACCTGCATGAGGTGGAAGTGAGCGGCATCAAGATCGACGCTGCTTTCACCCGGAAGCTACCGGAGAGGAAAGTTGCCGTGATCTACCGAATGATCGCCCGTCTAGCGATGGATTTGAACATCTACGTGGTTGCCGAGGGCGTCGAGGAGCCCAGCCAAGTGGAATGGCTCAATGAAAATGGCATCCGTTTTGCGCAAGGATATTTGCTTGGTCGTCCCTCGCCGTCACCACCCACCACAAGGATCGAATATCTGGCCTGAATGGTGGACCCATCCGCCTTCAAAACCTGTACGAAAGGCCGAGTGTTGCGGATACTGGGTCGGGATCGATGCTTACTCGGATTGGAGCGCCAGCAGCCACGCCTTTGGAGTCAAAGGACAGCCATGTTTTACGGACATCTACGAAAGCCGAAAGGCTGCTCGTAAAGTGTAACTGGCCACCGACCTGCACGTAAGGTCCAGCGTTGTCCGCAACACGCAATTCGGACAACGCGCCCGCTCGCGTCCTGAAGATCGCCGTGTAGTTTAATCCAGCTCCCAAGAACGGCTCGAACCGGCCGAGAGTGAAAGGATGATATTGTACCCCGGCCATTACCGCGCCGTAGGTCACCTTCCGCAGCAGCCCTTGGCCTGCAAAGTCGCCGCGACCATAGAGTGCGACCGTCGGAGGCAGCCCACCAAGGACCGACACACTCCAGTCTGGTGCGAAACGCCAACCCAGTTCTGCTGCTGCGAAGGAAACATCGCCGAGCGCCACGCGAGCCCCTTCCTGAGCCTGCCCAGCCACAGCGGCTCGGCCCGTGGTCCGGTAGGATGCCACCCCATAGCCCAGCCGAACGAAGAATGGCGTTTCCCCGTCCGAAACCCCTTGAGAGAGGCTCGGACGTGCTGCTGCGCCAACGGCGATCAGACAAGTAGTGGCAAACAGACAGACCAGACGACTACTGGAGTGCAAGATGGATATCCCGCGTAGGCTCGACAGGTTGGCTACCACGTTACGCGTGCGCGCGGAACTGCAATCCCGTCGAATTGCTGTGGCGTATAGCTAACCAACGAGGATTGGAGTGGACTGAGGCCACTCCTGGATGAAAGCGGCCTCGCCGACTCAGCGGCTCAGGAACAGCCTTACCTCCCCTCCCTTGTAGAACGCCTCCAAGTTCTTTGTGGCGTCTGTCATCGGGTCAATCATCGGCACCTTCGTGCGAACCTGATCATAGCGCTGCCGGTCACTCGCCATGAGTTGCATCTGGCAGGTAAGGCCAGGATAAGGCCGCGGCTCAGAGGCGTTCGAATAGCCAAGGCGCTTGTAGAACGGAGCGTGGTTCGATCTGACGCAGGCCAGAAAGATCTGAGTGTGGTGGCAAAGGGCGATGTAACCGGCAATGCGATAGAGTAGGAAAACCAGCCCCTGGTTATTCTCGGCCTCAGGGCTGCGAACGAGACGCGTCACTTCAATAGCCCGCCCATGGAAAGCATCGTTGGGGCGACCATTCAAGAGCGCCAGGACCTCGGTCGGGAATGTATCCATGGCAGGCGAAGTGTAGTTCGACCCGAGTTCAAGCCGACAGACGCGAACCGAGGCAACTGGAACCTCGTCGTCATAGAGCACGACGGTGTCTGCATTTACCATCTCGTCGTAATGGTCATGAAATTGGCCCGATGGGTGCTCGCTGATGAACCCGCCAGCCAGGTAGCTACGGTACCGTAAGCGGTACGCATCGTCCCGAACCTTCGCCGAAACGGCAGCCCGCGCAATGTATGACGCACCTCTCGCTGATGTGCCTGGTACGACTCGACGCTTTGGCGGCGCGTTCGGCTGAACAAGTTCAGTCTGCGCTGGACTTACCATCGTCAGCGGCTGGCCGGTCGATACAGCACCTTGGTCGTTTTGATGAAGCATCTAAAGTCTCCTGTCTGGGTCTCTGTCCCAGAAGGAAGGTAGCCATCCTGCCAAGTCGAAGCATCAGCATCTTGTTTCGAGAGCGCTCTGAGCGCTTCTGTCGCCGCAGCCGTAATGAAAGTTTGCAGAGATCGAGTGCAGAGGTCGAATCAGCACAAAACTGGCTTAATCAAATTTGAAGGACATGGTTGCGGCTACTCATACAAGATCTACCCCGCGTGCGAAGGCCACATCATGGTAGCTACATTTGGTTGTGCAGACCGGCGCGGTGAGGATAGAGGCGATGTTTAAGGCCGTTCGAAGCGTCACGGACTTTCGAAGTCTGGATGAAGCAGAGATCCTCATCGGTTACATGGATGGTATGGCTGGCGTCGTGGGCGAGAAGGACATGACCACGTCGTACTGGCATGGATGGCGCAATGGAGCGGTCGACGCAGGTTTCATCGAGCCTGATCAGGCCCAGCTTCAACTTGAGGAGGAATTCGCAAAACTAGCCGAAATGTAAAGCTGGAGACGAAGATTGTGTTGTAGAAATTGAAGCGGCCCGCAGTTCGTCTGGATAGCAGGCGGATCAGGCAGTAACCTGAAACAGCTCGGCGACGAAGGTGGCTTGGGCCCGCAGGTCATGCACGTTGGTCTTTCGTAGCTGCCCCCTCATCACCATCGCCATCACCTCGTAGTCTGGCAGTGTTCATCGAGCCGTATGGAAATTGCCGAAGCCGAGCCCCGCTTTGACGAGGCGTTTCACGTGCCGATGGTCTTGTTCCACGATGTTATTGAGAAGCTGGATTGACGGGAGCAAGAAAAGCGCCACAGCTCGCCGTCCTCCTTCAGCTGCTCGATCGCACACGGGTAGGCCAGGTTCTTGTCCACCGTGATGGTGCGTGGGTTCACCGTGTGCGGCTGCCCGAGCGCGTTGCGAAGGATGCGCTTTGCAACCTCGGCGTCCCGCTTGACCGAGAGCAGGAAGTCGATCGTCTGGCCGCGGCTGTCGACCGCCCGGTACAGGTACATCCAGCGGCCCTTCACCCGCACACAGGTCTCGTCGACCCTCCACGAGCCGTTGCTCGGCCGCAGATGCGGCCGGATGCGCTTATCGATCTCCGGCGCGTAAGCCTGGACCCAGCGGAAGAGGATGGTATGTGCGACTTCCACGCCGCGGTCCTGAAGCATCAGTTCGAGATTGCGGTAGCTGACCGGGAACATGAGGCATCAGCGGACCGCCCAGAGGATCCTCGGCGGTGAACTGCCGAACTTTGGAGGACTAATCCGGGCTCCCCAAGACCGCTTTCCGGCGTCTCGCCATGCCGAGGTTCGTACCTGCTCAGGGTGGCCCCGCAACGCCGCAACAGAACCCCCGGCCTAGCCGGCGAGGAGATGATAGTAAGGCGTGAAGCTGCTAATGCCTAAAAAGCCCGGTTCTCGAGATCAACCTGCCCATTCCGTCTAAGTGACCCTGCTGCGCATTACTTGAGGCACGCCAGTCAGCCGCTCGGGTGGAATGCGGCCACCGAGCGATACCGTCACGATCCGCTCGGCGTCGCGTACAGCCTGCACAACATCGCCCACAACGGCTGGCTTCGCGAGCAGGTAGCCTTGGACCAGTGACACGCCGCACTCCGCGACGGCGCAGAGCTGCTCCACCGTCTCAACACCCTCCGCCACCACCCTGACGTCGAGTGCGCAACCGAAGTCGGCGATGAGGCGAACCATGTGCGCCGCAGTAGGGTCAGTGCCGATGTTCGCGACCAGGGATCGATCGATCTTCATGCCGGTGAAGGGAAGCTGACGCAGGGTCGAGAGTGAGCCGTGCCCGGCGCCGAAGTCGTCGAGCGAGATCCGGGCGCCGAGGGCGCGAATGCCCTCGACCGCCTCCCTGGCGCGGCTGACGTCCCCCCCAAAAGCGGTCTCGGTCATCTCGATGACGAGCCGGGCCGCGGGTAGCCCGCTCGTCGCGAGGGCGTCCTCGACCATGGCAACGACGTCGACCAACCCGAACGAGAGGGCCGAGACATTGATGGAGACCAGCCACGGCTCGGGCCAGCCTGCCGCGGCCTTGCAGGCAGCCGCCAGCACCCATCGATCCAGGTGAGCGATCAGGCCCAGGCGCTCGGCCAGTGTCACGAACTCGCTGGCGGAAATGGAGCCGTCCGGTCCGAGGTCCCACCGCACCAGGGCTTCCAGCGACGAGGTTCGCTGCGTGCTGAGGGCGACCACTGGCTGGAAGACGAGGGTGAAGGGCTCCGAGCCAACCGGCACGAGTGCCCGGCGCAGCCTGTCCGCCAGGCTTATCAGGCCGATCCCCGAGCCGCTCCCGTGGACGGACAACCCCGGTTCGCTGCTTGGCCCCTCGCCGGACTGGTCCGGTAGGTGGCCAGCTTGTCGGGTGGTGCCGCGGCCGGCGCGCTTGGCGTCGTAGAGCGCAACGTCCGCGAGATGAACGAGCTCCTGAGGGCTTCCTGCGTGGTCGGGAAGCACGGCAATACCGATCGAGGTGCGCAGGGGCACGGTCTGGCCGTCGATCATGAAGGTGTCGGCCATAGCGGCGTGGATGCGCTCGGCCAGGGAGAAGCGAGCCTCGGCGGTCGCCATGCCCGGGCAGATCAGGGCGAACTCGTCGCCACCCAGGCGGAAAGCGCAGTCACCGGACCGGATCGCCGCCTGAAGTCGCCTGCCGACCTCCTGCAGGGCGAGGTCGCCGCCGGGGTGGCCGAAGACGTCGTTGATGCCCTTGAAGCCATCGAGGTCGAGGAGGAAGAGGGCGACGCTTTCGCTGCCAAACGGCTTGAGCGACGTCTCGAACTCACGCCTGTTGCCCAGGCTGGTCAAGGGATCGGACCGCGCATCCTGCTCCAGGCGCCGCATCATGCCGTGCAGCCGGATCGCGGCCGAGACGCCGGTCGCGAGATCCCGCAGCGAGGCGATCTCGTCCTCGTTCAGGAGTCGTGACTTTTGGTCAGCGATGCTGAGCGTGCCGACCGCGTGGCCGTCTTCCCCGATCAGGGAGACTCCAGCGTAGAAGCGGATCCTGCTGGCGCCGAGGACGTTGGGATTGTCGCAGAAACGAGGATCCAGCCGGGCATCCGGAACCCAGAGTACCTCATCCGGCTGGAGGATCACGTAGGCGGAGAAGGACGCATCCCGCGACGTCTCGTTCATCGGCAGCCCGACGGTTGCCTTGAACCACTGGCGCTCCGCATCCACGAGGGAGATCGCGGCCAGAGGCACGGCAAAGAGCCGGCTCGCGACGCGCACGAAGCTGTTGAAGACCTCGCTTGCCGGGGTGTCGAGCAGGTCGAGCGAGCGAAGGGCGACGAGGCGCTCGGCCTCATCGGACGGTAGCGGAGCGGACGGCACAGCGAACCTCCAAAATCAACCGGCGAGCGGCAGGCGTGTGCCCTCGGCGTGAGCGGCAGGTGAACCCTCAGCTCGCCTTGCTCTTGGCCGCTTTGCGCTTGGCCTTCTTGGCGCCCGCGAAGGCCGCCTCCTTGAGCGCGGGGCTGGCCTTGAACCTCACGGTTGCGCCGGCCTTGACCTGAACCTTCTCGCCCGTGCGCGGGTTCAGTGCCGAGCGCTTGGCCGTCTCGCGCACGGTGAAGGTGCCGAAGTCCGGAAGGGAGAAGCGGCCGTTCTCCACGATTTCCTCCTTGATGGCAGCAATCAGGTCCGCGGCGAGCTGCGCAGAAGCGACGCCCGTCATCTCCGAGGACTGCTGGATGACATCGGTGAGGAACTTCTTCGACAAGGCCCTGTCCTTTTGCGTTGAGCAAGCCTGCACTTGATGGAAGTGCTGTTGCTATCTACATCATTGCAAGTCCAGCTGGTAGATAGTTCGTGCCCTGTCCACTCGTGGGAGCGCACTTCCAGGTCAGGCTTCGGTGCAGCAGTCAGCGGATGATGAGCTGCACAACCGACCAAGCGGAGCGATCGTAGTAGAGCCTCGTTCGGAGTTCGAGGGCGGAGTCAAAGGGATAGATGATGAAGAGTGGCCCTTGATCGCGGACCCGCATCGGTGCGCCGTCCTTGTGGGTGGCCAGCAACACGCCGAAGCGCGTGAAGTCCGACAACGGGAGGTCGACCGAGTAATCGTTGAGTGCAAAGGCGGTTACCGTGTCACCAGTTGGCCTGACGGCCTCCATCAGAGCTGCCATGGGAACGCCGTCGAAGCGAACTGGGCCGTCATGCCAAGGGGTACTGGTGACGATCGTCGCTGAACCCATAGTGTTAAGCATGGGGCGGTCGAACTTTGCCACACCGTCCCCATTCGTCGCCTGGATCTTTCCGCTAATCGTCAGAAGCGGCGACTGCGTAGGATGCGGAAGAGATGAGGCGCGCCGCGGCGCCTGGGCCTGAGCCCGCGCAGGACCCGTCGTCGTGACCCCGGCGGTACCAATCAAGGCAGGCAAAGCGCGCCTCCCCACCATTGGGTTCGTCACGGTGGGATCCCTTCGGAGTCCGTCTGAGTGGGCTCAGCGCGCCGGGTTATCGATCAAAGCGCACTCACGGAGGAACTCATCCTTGAGCGCCGGCGCTTCCGAGAAAGCTCCGAAATAGGCGCTGGTCACCATCCGGCCATTTGCCGCACGAACACCACGTTGCATCCGGCACATGTGGGCCGCACTGATGCGAACCGCGAGGCCATGGGGCTTCGTGTTCTCCCACAGGAAATCGCCGATCTGCCGGACGAGTTCCTCCTGCGTCTGCAGGCGTGAGGCGAAGTGATCGACAACCCGATCGTACTTGGAGAGCCCGAGCACCTTCCCTTCGGCGGAGGGCAGCACGCCGATGTAGGCTTCCCCGCGTATAGGCAGAAGGTGATGTGCGCAGGTTGAGCGGACCTCGATCGGGCCAGTCACAATCATGCCCTGGTAGACGAGACGGTTCTCGAAGTCCGTCAGCTCGGGCGGCGCGACGGCGCGGCCACGCATCAGCTCCTCGACGAACATCTTGGCCACCCGCCGCGGCGTGCCGCGGGTGTTTGGATCATTCCGATGATCAACACGGAGGATTTCAAGCAGCTCCTCTACCTTCTCGGCGGCCGCACAGATCATCGTCTCCCGCTCACCGGGGGACAGGGGCTGGTCCAGTGCCTCGTTGGCGGCGCTGGCGCGCGATTGCAGACGCCGGAGTGCAATGCTCACAGAAGAACTCCTCTGATGACGAAGAAGCGTAGAAGCCAGGGGACTCAGATCGCCTACTGGCAACGGCAAGGGTGGTCAGTGCCGGTTGCGGAACACCACGCCCTCGGCAGCGCCCTCGAGGCCACGGCGCACCTCAATGCGATCGATGCCATGGATCTCTTCGTCCAGGCGGCGACAAACCCAGCCGGCCACGTTCTCCAGGGTCGGGATCTCGAGACCTTCGATGTCATTCAGATAGCTGTGGTCCAGGCGGGCGCGCAGGCTGGCAATCACCGGCTCGACCTCAAGAAGATCATGGGACCAACCGAAAACCGGATGCGGCTCACCAGTCAGGACGACCTTGACCTTGAAGGTGTGTCCATGGAGCGGCGTGTCGGGTGTTGTCTTGTGCGCAGCCTCGAAGGTGAACTCGTGGAACATCTCGATCACGGGCCGAACCTTAATCTCTGTTGAGCAGGGATTGCAGGCGAGAAACACGCGCATTCCGTGCGGCAGGACGCAAAGTACAACCATTATCCTAGCGATTTCAACTTTTTTTGATGGGCGTATTTCAGAGGGTCAGCCCTCTCTTGACTACTTTGCCCTCCCGCGCCGCCCGGGCCCATATCGTCTAGGTGGCTTAGGGCCAAGCCGCTTGGTCGCCTGTCTGCCGGCTCTTGAGAGATCTTGGATCACATAGAACGCTCAGCACGCGAACGTCTTCCTTTCGGGCGACCAACCCAGTAGAAACTCACAATTCCGTGATCTCTGCTGGTGCTGTCTGCCCTGGAGAAGTTCATGCGGTTTCTTGGTCGTGGAACTGAGCTCTTCTCCCAATTCCAGGAGAGTTGCGTGCTGACCACGCCCCTGCAGCAAGCCGAGCTTGTTGTGCTCAGTGAGGATGGAGACCGGGGCGGAAGCCGCTACAGTTATCGCGATGTGGCCATCCACTCGAACAAGAGCAGCACACGCCACTGGTTCTTTCTGCCTTCCCACCCGTCCTGTGCGGATGGCCGCTGGGGGGAGCAAAGCTGTCTTCCACTGATCACGGCCGCCATCGATGCGTGGCTCGATCGCGGGCAGGCAACGTGGCAATCCGTCGCGGCCTCGCCGAACTGGAGCAGGGAAGCTGCCTGACGAACGATCCTCGGCGATCTCGGTCTGCGCGGCCAGGAGGGAGGGCCAGGCACAGCGTCGGTAGAATGTCGGCCCTACCTGGCTTATGTCGAATCCATCACCGCCCCGCCGCACGCTGCTTCGCGCGACGAGAGTTCGGTCGCGACCGCCCGGACGCTGGCGCGCCTGGCAGGAGCAGCTGAAGCGGGTGCCGGATCTCGCCCAAGCGCGAGGCAATCGTCGGCGCCCCTAACATGCCGCTGCTGCGGGCAGCACTGCGCCAGCAACCGGCCGAGCCGCTGGCTCAGCGGGGAATCGGGCGGCGCTAGAGGGCGGAGTGGTGGTGCCAATCAGCCCCTCGCCGGCGTCGGACAGCGTTCTGGCAGGGCTGCGCGGACTGTCGCTGCTGCGGCAGGTGGTGGCGATCCACGCATGCGCTCGGGGGCGGCGGTGATGCTCGCGCTGCTACGTCGGCTCGCCTGGCCGGTAGCAGGCACCTCCGGGGCGGACCCCCTCGGGCAGATCTTAGCCGATGCCGCCTTGTCCCGCATTCCGGGGCTCAAGCAGAATTGGCGCCGCCCTGCCGGGCTGAGGGCTGATTGCGCTCCGCATCAGGCGGGTCGTGAGGTCACCGCCCAGGCCTACTCCCCCATTGGGGCGGGGCAGTAGTTCTCCACGACGCTGCGCTGGCCGTGCTACTTGGTGGACGGTAAGCAATGGGTGGAGGCTCCCGTGACAGGCAAAGTATCCAGGCGCGTGCTAGGAACCGCTGGCGTCTTGGTCATCCTTGGCATGGCCGGCCGTCTGACGGGCGCCGCCGCGCATCACGGCTGGTCCTGGGCGGAGGACGAGCAGCAGGAACTCCGTGGGACTATCCGCGAGGTCTATGTCGGTCAGCCCCATCCCACTCTCCGCGTCGATGTTCCCGGCGACGGTCTCTGGCTGGTGGAACTCGGAAACCCTAACCAGACCGCAAGGGCCGGCTTCGACGGGAACTCGGCCAAGGCCGGTGACACGGTCCAGGCCCTTGGCAACCGCGCCCGGGACCGTAGTGAGCGCCGGATGAAGGCTGTGCGCCTGCAGGTGCGTGAACGGACCTACGACATCTACCCCGAGCGCATCCGGAGCTGAGGCTCACCCTGCTCGAGCTTCTTCAGGGTCTGGCCGCCTGGCCGGTCGCACTGGCTCTCTCGCGCTCGGCCATCGCTTACCCGCTGGTCAACGCCGCTCACATTCTTGCACTTGCTCTGCTCTTCGGCGGCATCGCTGTCCTGGACCTGCGCATCCTTGGATTGTTCCGCGGCAGCCCGCTGGGCGCGCTCGCAGGACCCTTGATGCGGGTCGCCGCCTGCGGTCTTGTGCTTGCTGCGGCCACCGGCTTCCTTCTCTTCAGCACCCGGCCGCTCACCTACGCCGAGAACCCAGCCTTTCTCTTGAAGCTCGGGCTGATTGGGCTTGCCATGTTGAACGTTGCCGTCGTCCACACGAATCCCGAATGGCAGGTCGCGCTCACCGGCGGGGCGGTGCATGGCTCTTTGCGTGCCTCAGCTGCTGTGTCGCTCCTCATATGGGCCGCCGTGGTGCTGGCCGGCCGCTGGATTGGATTCCTTCAGTAAGGCCATTCGAGGAAGCGAGTAGAACAGTGACCGAGTGCACCCTCTACGATGGCTGCTCGGTCGGACGGTTTGTACGGCATAGTCAAGTTGGCTGGCCCCCAGCTTGCCCGATCGGCCCACCACCGGGTAGTCGGCTGGGATGACTACCCCCGCCGCCTGCCCCAGCTTCGCCGGTTACCGCTTCCCGGCCGAGATCATCAGCCAAGCCGTATGGCTCTACTTCCGTTTTCCGCTCAGCTTGCGGATGGTCGAGGAGATGCTGGCGTTCCGCGGCATCGTGGTTAGCCACGAAACACTGCGGCAATGGGGTCGCAAGTTCGGCCAGGCTTTTGCCAACGGGATCCGCCGCCGGTTGCCCCGCGCAGGTGACAAGTGGCACCTGGATGAGGTCGTCCTCAAGATTAACGGCGTGACGCACTGGCTTTGGCGTGCCGTTGACCAAGCCGGGATGGTGCTCGATGTGCTGGTCCAGAGCCGCCGGGATAAGCAAGCTGCTAGGCGGCTACTCAGAAAGCTGCTGAAGCGGCAGATGCGGCCACCGCGGGTCATGATCACCGACAAGCTGGCCAGCTACGGCGCCGCGAAGAAGGAGGTGATGCCCTCCGTCGAGCACCGCCAGCACAAGGTGCTGAACAACCGGGCCGAGAACTCACATCAGCCGACGCGACGACGAGAGCGGCAGATGAAACGTTTCAAGTCAGCGGGCCAGGCGCAGCGCTTCCTCTCCGCCCACGACGGAATCAACAACCTCTTTCATCTTCGCCGCGAGTCCGTCACTGCCAGGGAGTACCGCGCTGCAAGGGCGCGAGCGTACGACGTGTGGTCTCAAATCAGCGGGTCGCCGCGCAGGCTTGATCGCCTTTAATCCGCTGCTGTTCTGTCAGCCTCGTCGCCCCGACGCCGGCAAGTTGACGATGCCGGGACGATGACGCCGGCTGCTGGGTATCGTGCGGCAACCCCGGCGTAGACGTCGTCCCGGTCGTAGGCCCCGTCACCGGTGACGGACGCCACCGGCCCGCCGACCTGATCAAGCAGAGGCCCGACCTGCGAGCCGTCATCGGTATCCTTGTCGGTCAGCGCCGACGCGACAATCCGCCCGGTGTTAGCGTTGGTGGCAAGATGGAGCTTGCGCCACCCGCGCCGCGTCCTCGAGCCGTGCTTCACCACGAGCCACTCGCCGGGGCCGCAGAGCTTCAACCTCGTGCTGTCCACCAGCAGGTGCACGGGCTCGCGTCCATGGCGCGGACGCGGCACCTCCAGCGTCTCGGCCCGGCGGCTGATCGTGCTGTGGTCGGGCACGGCGAGGTCGAGCCCGAGCAGGGCGATGATGGAGGCGATAAGGCCTTCCGTCTGGCGCAGCGCCAGGCGGAACACCGCACGTGGGGTCAGCGCCGTGCTGATTGCCAAAGCGGAGTAGCGGGGCTGACCACCACGACCAGTGTGAGGCTCTGCACCCCACGCCTTAATGCCTCCTCCGTGAACCACGCGGTAAGGCTGCCGCGGGCGTGCAGACCCGCCCCGTAAGAGGGCCAGTTCGTCACCCGGTGCCGCTGCTTTGGGATGCGGTGCCGGCGATCGGCATTGGCCTTGTACGGCATGGCGGGCGCCCCATCAGCAATCGAGGGTCTGCCCTCACGCCAGCC
Organism: Roseomonas sp. KE2513; assembly: GCF_016107305.1. Lineage (GTDB taxonomy): Bacteria > Pseudomonadota > Alphaproteobacteria > Acetobacterales > Acetobacteraceae > Roseomonas. The sequence goes on along the minus strand of NZ_RCVR01000055.1, from coordinate 9,014 downwards.
TACCCGAGGATGACCAACCGGACGACCCATGCACCAATGTCTCACAGATGGGCTGCGCAGCTATGGTGTCGCGCACGGAAGATCTTGCCCATGTGCAGCATCAGACCAGTCGGTACCTGAACAACCGTGCCGAGAACTCCCATAGGGCGAGGCGACGTCGAGAACGTCAGATGCACTGCAACTGTAATGCCAAGCCGCTTGTGGAAGGCGGCTTGGCACGGGGATTTTCCCCTAGCCCCGGTTTCGAGTTAGCTCCATCTGTCGATCAGGGCAGTAGCGATTTCTTGCACAAACTCCTGGAATCGAGAGGCGGTGACCGAGAGCCGTCGACCCGGTGGCCCGAGAACATGAACCGGGAACTCGGTCGTAGGACGCAGCCTCCGTACTGCCGTCTGTCGCATGAATCCCATCGCAGATGCAGCACTGCAGACCGTAAACCCCAGGCCTTCGGCCACCATTTGACAGGCAGCCGCGCCATTCTGCGTCTCAGCCACGCGGGTCGGCGCGATGCCGTGCTGCTCGAATAAGTCGTCCACCACATCGCGAAGCCGGTACTGCCGCCCGAGCGAAATGTAGGGCTCGCTCTCAAGATCCTTGAGCTCCACGACCTGCTTGCGGGCTAAGGGATGCCGGAGAGGCAAGACGAGAACCCCCGGCAGGCGAAGGGTCGGTGCGGCGTCCAGTGCGGCGCCGCCTCCAAGGGGCAGAGCAAATCCGAGATCAGCTTGGCCTGTCTGAACGAGGTCATGCACCTCCATGGAGCTCACGACGCTGAGTGATACATGCGTGCCGCCCTCTCGGCTTGCAAACTGCGCGAGCAGGCGAGGCACGATCGAGTTGCCGAAGGACGGGTTTGCGGCCACGCGCAATTCCCCCATCCCGACGAAGCGCATGTCGTTGGCGAGGCGATCCACGCGCTTGGCCGCGGCAAAAAAGCGCGCGACCTCCGCCTCGAGGAGATGCGCCTCATGCGTGGCCAGCAGGCGGCGCCGGCTGCGGTCGAACAGCACAACGCCTGTTTCCTCCTCGAGGGCCCGCAGGAGCTTTGTCACAGCCGGTTGCGAGAGAGACAGGATTTCGGCCGCCCGCGTCACCGATCCCCCATGCATCACGGCGCGGAAAGCCTCCAGCTGATGCAGGCGTCGCGGGGTCACTTCGCTACTCCAGAGAATGGAACCGGGAGGAATATGAATTTGCGGCGCCGATGACAACGGTGCCAGTCTCCAACTGTCATAAAGACGCCGGTCAGCGCAGGCAGGGCTGTCCTGCCCTGGGGAGAAGAGGAAATGCGGATCTCATCGCCAGCCCTGTATCGCCCTCTCCCGACCGCCAAGGGAGGCCGGCCGTCCCCCTGCCCTCGCGTCGGGCATAGCCGATGCCTGCGGGAATACCGGACATGACCGTGACCTACGACACCATCGTGGTTGGCGGGGGCTTGGTCGGCACCGCCATCGCCTACGGCTTGCAGAAGCGCGGGCTGTCCACCCTGCTGCTCGACGAGGGTGACGTGGCGCACCGGGCCAGCCGGGGCAACTTCGGCCTGGTCTGGGTGCAATCGAAGGGTCTGGGCGCCCCTCACTACCAGCGCTGGACGCGTGGCTCGGCCGATGCTTGGCCAGGCTTGGCAGCGGAGCTGGAAGGGCGGACCGGGCTGAACCTCGGGCTGCATCAGCCGGGCGGGCTGCACATCTGCCTCTCTGGCGAGGAGTTCGAGCAGCGCATCGCCTATATGGAGCGGCTCCAGCGCGAGGCAGGGAACCTCGGCCTCGAGTACCGCATGCTAGACCACGCGGAAACGGCCGCCATGCTCCCAGGCATCGGGCCGGCCGTCGTCGGGGCAAGCTGGACGCCCTATGACGGGCATGCGAGCCCACTTTTCCTGATGCGGTCCCTGCATTCGGCGTTCACTGAGGCCGGCGGCATCTACCGCCCCAATGCCGGTGTTTCGCAGGGCAAGGCCGCTCCGCGCGACTTCGCGGTAGAGGCCGAAGGCGAGACGCACCGCGCCCCACGTATCGTCCTCGCCGCCGGGCTCGGCAACGCGGCGCTCGCGCCTTTGTTCGGGCTGGAGACGCCGGTACGCCCCCAGCGTGGCCAGATCCTCGTGACGGAGCGGGCCCGCCAGCTCCTGCCCATACCGACCACCAGCATCCGCCAGACCGACGAGGGCTCGCTGATGATCGGTGACAGCAAGGAGGAGGCAGGCTTCGACAGCGTTAGTCAGACGCCGGAGATCATGCAAAGCATGGCGCGGCGGGCCGTGCTCACCTTTCCCTGGATCGCGGAGCTCAACATCGTGCGCGCTTGGTCGGCGCTGCGCGTCATGGCCCCGGACGGGCTGCCAATCTACGACGAGTCCAGCCGCTTCCCGGGTGCCTTTACCGCCAACTGTCATTCTGGCGTCACCCTCGCGGGGGCGCATGCCGACATCCTCGCCCCGATGATCATCACCGGCGCGCTGGCGCCGGACCTGGCCCCCTTCAGCGCGAGGCGCTTCCACGATGTTCGTTCAGCGGCCTGAAGCCCGTCCAGCCACGGTGGAGGTCTTCGTGGAAGGCCTTCCCGTCCTCCTGCCGGAGGGCGCGTCCGCGGCCGCGGCGGTGCTGTTGGCCGGCCTGCCCGCCATCCGGGAGACGCCCGTGAAGGGCTCCCCTCGCCTGCCCTACTGCATGATGGGCATCTGCTTTGACTGCCTTGCCGAGATCGACGGGGTGGCAAACCGCCAAGCCTGCATGGTGCCGGTGGCTCCGGGAATGCGGATTGCGCCGCAGCGGGGCGCGCGACATGCCCGCCTGGAGGCTGAGGTATGAGGCGCTACGACTTGGCGATCGTGGGCGCTGGGCCGGCGGGCATGGCAGCGGCGGTCGAGGCTGCCTCGCTCGGCGTATCCGTGCTGGTGGTGGACGAGCAGCTCGCTCCGGGTGGCCAGGTCTTTCGCTCGGTGGAATCCGCCGCCGGAGACCCGGCACTCGCCGGAGAGTTCCTGGATGCCGGCGGCGCGCTCGCCCGCGGCTTTCGCGCGGCGCTCGGGGCTGGCGGAGGGATCGAGTACAGTCCGCGCACGACCCTGTGGCATGTCGACCTCGAGGCGGGAGTGATCTCCGTCCTGCGGGATCGCCGGTCCGAGGAGATTGCCGCCTCCCGCGTCCTTCTCGCCACCGGCGCGCAGGAGCGGCCTGTTCCGATCCCCGGCTGGACCCTGCCGGGCGTGATGGGCGCGGGCGCCGCCCAGATCTTGCTGAAGACGGCGGGCGCTGTGCCGGGCGGGCCGTTGGTGCTGGCCGGGCAAGGACCGCTGACCTGGCTTCTTGCCGTCCAGCTCCTCCGCGCCGGCGCCGGGCCAATAACGATGCTGGAGACCGGCGGCAAGGGCGCGCTGTGGGACGCCTTCCGGGCTGGCGGCCTGTGGACCGGCCGCCGCTTGCTGACCAAGGGTGTCGGCTTGGTCCGGGAGGCGCGGCGGCGAGGCTTGCGCGTGGTGCGTAGCGTGCGGGATCTGCGCGCCGAAGGCGACGGGCGCGTGCAGCGCGTGCGCTGGGCCGGCGGCGAGACCGCCTGCGATATGCTGCTGCTGCATGAGGGCGTCATCCCCACCACCCATGTCACCCGCGCCCTCGGGCTGGAGCATCGTTGGGACGAGGGGCAGCTCTGCTGGCGGCCCGTGCTGGACGAATGGGGTGCCACAAGCCACGGGCTGGTCGCCGTAGCCGGCGATGGTGGCGGGATCGGCGGCTGGGAGGCAGCAGCGGCCACGGGGCGGATTGCCGCGATCGACGCCGCGTGGCGACTGGGTCGGCTTCCGGAAGACGAAGCCACACGCCGAGCCGCGCCTCACCGCCAGACCCTGGCAGCGGCTCTCGCGCTGCGGCCGTTCCTGGACCGCCTCTACGCCCCCGCGCCGGAGGTGCTGGCGCCGAGCGACGATGCGACCATCGTCTGCCGCTGCGAGGAGATCAACGCGGGACAGGTCCGCCATGCCGCGAAGCTGGGTGCGACGGGCCCGAACCAAGCCAAGGCCTACCTCCGCGCCGGCATGGGACCTTGTCAGGGGCGCATGTGCGGCACCACCGTGGCAGCGCTGATCGCGCAGGAGCGCGGTATTTCCATCGCGGAAGCCGGCGCTCTTCGGCCGCGGGCGCCCTTCAAACCACTGACAGTGGGCGAAATGGCCGGTCTGCCCGCCGAGGCGGAGTGACCGTGCTCAGCTCGCCCGCCGCCAGCATCATCGCAATGAGAGGATCCACCCCATGATCAGACGACACACCCGCACCCCCATCATGCACCGCGTCGTCGAGCATGGAGGCGTGCTCTATTTCGGGGGCATCGTCGCGGATGACCGCTCCAAGGATATGGCGGGGCAGACGCAGGACATCCTGGAGAAGGTCGGCCAACTGCTGCAGGAAAACGGCAGCGACCGGACCCGGCTCCTCGCGGCCACGATCTACGTCACGGACATGTCCCAGAAGGACGCAATGAACGCGGCCTGGACCGCTTGGTTCGGCGCCGATGACCTGCCCACCCGCGCGACGGTGGGGGTCAATGAGCTTGGCCCGGGAGCCCTGCTTGAGATCGTGGTCACGGCCGCGGCAGGCCGCTCCTAGCCGCCACGCATTGTCGGTGGGGGCGTGCGGGCACCGAGCGCCCGCCTCCACCAATAATCCGGAGCCCTCGCCGATCGAGGGCGTGGCCGGAAGCCGGTAATCGGCATCGACCCGGGCCAACCGGGCGGATCGGGATAAAGCCAGGCGACGGAAGCTTCCTTGAAGGAGTGGGTGACGATGAACCGCAAGATTGTGGGCGCGCTTGCCGCGTCGCTTGTCCTCGCCGCCGGTATGACCGGAGCAGCCCAAGCCCAGGGGACCTGGCCTGATCGGCCCATCCGCATGATCGTCCCCTTCCCGCCCGGCGGTGGGACGGACGCTCTGGCCCGCGTCGTGGCGGCCCATCTGCAGACCGTGCTCGGGCAGCCTGTTCCGGTCGAGAACCGCAGCGGCGGATCTGGGGTGGTCGGGACCGAGGCGATCGCCCGCGCCGCGCCGGATGGCTACACCATCGCCATGACCGCGAGTGGGCCGATGACCATCCTGCCGCAGATGATGCCGAACCCGCCCTACGATCCCGTAAGGTCCTTTGCGCACGTTGCCCTGCCCTCCGTGACTCCCTTGTTCGCGGTGGTGCCGCCATCCTCGCCAGCCCGCAGCCTCAGCGGCCTCGTCGATCTGGCCCGGCAGCGCGCTGGCCAGCTGAACTACTGCTCGATCGGTGTGGCTTCGCCCTCGCATCTCTCGGCGGAGATCTTTCTCCGGTCGTTCAATTTGAAAATGGAGCACATTCCCCATCGTGGCAGCGCTCCGGCCCTGACCGACACGATTGCCGGCCATTGCGACCTGCTTTTTGACAGCGGCACCTCATCGACGCCGCAAATTAGGCAGGGCGCGTTGCGGGCACTCGGCGTCAGCGCGGCGCAGCGCCTTTCCGGCTTTCCGGACGTTCCCACCATCGCCGAGCAGGGCGCGCCCAGCTTTGAGACGAGCACCTGGTCCGCCGTCATCGCGCCGGCAGGTACGCCTGCTCCCATTGTGGAGCGGCTCAATCAGGAAATTCGGCGCCTCGCCGCCATGCCGGCGGAGCGCGAGCGCGTGATGAGCCAGGGCGGCTTGCCGGTCGACCTCTCCCCGGCAGAGTTCACTCGCTTCCTTGAGCGTGAGATCGAGAGCTGGGGGCAGGTCATTCGCGCAGGAAATATTCAGCTTCAATGAGATGTCTTCCGCGGCGGGCTGCCGAAGCCGGATGACCGTGAGCGCGGTGGGTGGGAGGTGGGGGATTTCGCTGCCTGCCACCCAGTGCAGATGCCCACCCAGGACAGTGACCCCGGTGTGAAATGAGGGAAGCGCGGATGACATCTGGCCAGCACGACCAGGCTCAGGCAACCGAAGCGGCGCGAGGCTCGTCGAAGGTGAGCGGCTTCCTCCAGGAGCCGTTGGCGCAAGGCATCATCGACGGCATCGTCGGTCCACGACTGAAGCGGACCTTCGCCGATGCCGTGCGCTGGTTCCCGATGATCAACCGAGCCCACCTCGTCATGCTGGTCGAGCAGGGGCTAATTGAGCCGGCGATCGCCGGCCGGCTGCTGTTGCATATCGCGGCACTCGAAGCCGAGGGACCGGCCGCCTTCGAGCTCGACCCTGAGCGCGAGGATCCCTGGTTCAACTACGAGGCGGAGCTGACCCGCCGTGCCGGCCCCGAGGCCGGGCGCCTTCATGTGGCGCGGTCCAGGAATGATTTGAAATCCACCCAGGATCGTTTGCGAGCCCGCGAGTTGGGCGAGGCGATCCTGCGCACCTGCCTGGATCTGCGGCAAACCTTGCTCCAGAGGGTTCGCGCGGAGGTGGACACCATCATGCCAGGCTACACCCACCTGCAGCACGCCCAGCCGATGACCTTCGGCTGGTATCTACTCGGAGTAGAGGCTGCGTTGGCGCGCGACGCTAACCGTATTGAGGACGCCTTGAAACGCATGGATGAATGCCCTCTTGGCGCAGGGGCATTTGCCGGAACCCGGCTCCCGATTAATCGCGAACGGGTCGCCGGGCTTCTGGGCTTTTCACGAGCCCAGCCACACCCCTTGGATGCCGTCGGCAACCCTGACGCGGTGATCGAACTGGCAAGTGTCGGGACACAGCTGTCGATGACTATCGGCCGCATGAGCCAGGACTTCTATCTCTGGTCGACCTACGAATTCGGCATGCTGGAGTTCCCGGATCGGGTCGCGAGCACCTCATCCATCATGCCGCAGAAAAAGAATCTGACAGTCCTGGAGAACCTCAAAGCACGTCCGGCGGCTCTCCTCGGCGCCATGGTGACCGGCATCACCGCCCTTCGCGCCGTTCCCTTCGGCCACAGCCAGGAGGTCACGGTCGAGGCCGGCCGTTGGCTCTGGGAGGCGCTGGAAGAACTCCGGGCAATGCTGCCGGCGGCCTCTGTCGTAGTGGAATGCGCCACCCCGAAGAAGGCCAGAATGCGAGATCTGGTGAGCGCGAACTTCGCCACTGCCACCGCGGTTGCTGACCTCCTGAGCACCAGCTACGGCCTACCCTTCCGCGAGGCTCACCACGTGACTGGGCGCTACGTGCGGCTGTCGATGGATGGGGCCGACCCTGAGACGGCGCTCCGCTCGGCTTACACCGAGGAAACCGGCCACGTCCTCCAGGACATTGCTCCCCTCCTGGCCGAAGTGTTGAACCCAAAGTGCATGCTGGAGGCAACAACCGGCTGCGGGCCTAACCGAGCTGAGACGATCCGTCTGCACGGTGGTGCGCAGTCACGGTTGCAGGCTGACTATAGGGCCGCCGAGATCCGCCACGAGACACAAGAGGCCTCAGCGAAGGCCCTCGCTCTAGCTTGCGAGGACCTTACTCGCACCTCTTCGACCTCGACCTAATCCCGAAGCAGCGTGGTCCGCCCGGTCGGGCTAGGCCTTGTTAGCGGCTGAAGGTTAGTGACTTACGCCTTGGTTTGCCGGGACCAGGCGATGGCGTCCTCCAGGTGATCATCGCCCCAGAAAATTTCGTCGGCCACCACGAAGGTCGGCGCTCCGAAGATGCCGATGTTCCGGGCCTCTTCGGTCGCAGCGTCAAGCTCAAGGGTTACCTCAGGGCTGTCGGCAAGCGCGAGGATGCGGTCGATCTCACCTTCCTGCCCAGCGTCGGCCAGGGATCGCCAGAGATTCTCTTCGCCGCCGTTGCCAATGCCCTCGGTAAACCAGAGGCGGTAGGCTGCGCGCAGGTAAGAGGCGCCCCACCCCTCCCGCACTCCGACGAGCGCCACTCTGTTTGCCCGAACCGGGTCTGGCGCCGGATAGGCGAATGGCATTCGAAGCGGAAGCCCTCGTGCCACGGCGCGGCGTTCGATGTCACGGTACATGTAGCGCATCTTCGCCGTACCCTCGGTAAAAGGGCGCGACATTGTCCCAGTCAGGGCGCCGACGTTCTTGAATGGGCGGAGACGGACCGGGATCTCACCGACGGCTACCTCGTATCGGGCTACCGTGAGGCCTGTGTAGGTGCTCCCCATCGTGAACCAGAAGTCGATCACCGCAGCAGCCACGGAGCTCCTCCCGCTTTTTCCGTGGGCAACTCTACACAGCCCTAATGCCCGATCCAATCGAGTGTGGTGGTAAGCTGGAGAACACGAAGGAAGGATGAGGCGGTCTTCTCATCGCGTGTCGCGACAGTGCGCCACTCCTTCAGCGTCGCCCAAAGGGGCTCGCCGCGGTTGCGGTTGTTGTAGATCCAGGCGGGGCAGGTGCTTGGAGCTTCGTTCATCTTGGGCGGGATTGCGGGCTGCGCGCCGAGGTTCCAGACGTGCTCGCGGAAGACTTAACTGGAGTGGCCGCGGTCGGCCACATCCTCGGGAGCAAAGCGGACCATTTCCTTATAGATGCGGCCTGCTTCCCTCGGATAAGCTGCTGCCAGAACTGGGGTCGCGAACCTGCCCTGCCCGGAGCACAAGAGGGAATAAGCAGATGGCGTCCATCACGCAAACCGCACAGGCTTTCTTCGAGACTTGCGAGTTCGGTGGAGGATGGCAGGGATGCGCCGCCTACTGTCACCCAGATGCAAGCTTTGCATGCCAAGCCGACGCGCTGGGCGATGTCCGAACCCTTCAGGCCTACACGGAGTGGATGAAGGGCCTGCTCGGCTTCATGCCGGACGGTCGCTACACTCTGAAATCCTTCGCCGCCGATGAAGCCCGGCACAACGTCGTGGCTTTCGCGACTTTTCACGGCAGCCATACCGGAGAGGGTGGCCCGATGCCGCCGACTGGCAAGCACACGGATACGGACTACGTTTATGTGATGGACTTCGGTGGCGAGAAGATCCGGCACATGACGAAGATTTGGAACGACGGTCGTGCCATCCGTGAGTTGGGCTGGACTGGCTGAGGCGCGGCGCTTCGAATTGTGGGCAGGCGCTAACAGAACTTAACATTACGCGGTCGAGACTTGTAGGCGC
>NZ_RCVR01000054.1 GCF_016107305.1 Roseomonas sp. KE2513 | reverse complement strand
AGCATTCTTTCACTGTCGGTAATTATAACCTGCACTCGTCCTTATTCGCATCGGCGACCTTCAGCAACACGCTCGCAACACCTCGGAGATCAGACCGGCGAGAGCAGTCGGCCGAAGCCCAGCAATGGCGCATGGATGCCGAGCTGGCGTCGGAGGAGCCAGCCCGTGGCCTGATTGCTGGTCAGCACCGGACGCCCAAGTAGCGCCTCAGCAGCATCCACCAACTGCAGCACCCGGATGGCGGTGCAGCCAAGCAGGACCGCTTCAGCTTCATCAGGCACCCAGCTTCGCAGTAGATCTAGCCAGCGCGCCGGCGACACGTCGAACACCTCGGCAGGCGTAAGCAGACCGGGCCCATGTTCGGCCACGCATTCCAGGCCATGTTGACCGAAGAACGCCGCGTCTCGCTGATTGATCTCCTCGATGTAGGGCGTTACCAAAGCAATGCGGCGCACGTGTAGCGCGGCCGCGTCGGCCAAAATTGCCTGAGACGTTGCGATGGCCGGACAGCGGGCCGAGGCTGCCGCCTGCCTCAGGATCTCGCCTTCAAACACGTCGCTGAAGGGCGAGACTGCGGTGCAGTGGAAGGCGATAACATTGGGCTTGGCATGACTCAACAGGGTGGCTGCTGCCTCCACTCGCTCGGCCATCCGCAACAGCTCCTCGCGGGAGCTGCCGTTCAGCGGTACCCGGGTCACATGCAGCGAGACGTCACTCGGCATAAGGGCTGCCAGATTCGGCCCGGCGGTGATGTTCTCGGAAGACTTATTGAGCCGGCCCTGGTGTTCTTGAGGATTTTGCCTGCTGTGCCCAGGTAGGCGGAACAATGAAGCACGTAGACATGCGGAGCCTGGCGCCGGAGGCGCAAGAGGAGCGACGGCGGCAGGTGATTGGGCTGCGCCAGGCGGGGCAGACCTATGCGGCGATCGCAGCCCAGGTCGGTCTGACCCCGACCGGGGTCTTTGACATCTGCCAGCGCTTCGCGGCGCACGGCCGGGCGGGGCTGAAGAGCAAGACGCGCGGGCCAGCACCAGGGCATGGCAGCCTGCTGGCGGAGGAGCAGGAGGCAGAAGTCCAGGCACTGATCCGCAAGCAGATGCCGGATGAGTTGGGGCTGCCGTTCGCGCTCTGGAGCCGGGCAGCGGTGCAGGCCCTGGTCCGGCAGCGCTTCGGCATCACGGTGGCGGTGCGGACCATGGGCAGCTACCTGGCACATTAGGGCTACACGCCGCAGCAGCCGCTGCGGTAAGCCTGCGAGCAGGACCCGGCCGCGGTGCGACGTTGGCGGCGGCGCGAGTACCCGGCGATCGCGGCGCGGGCTAAGGCGGCGAACGAGGTGATCTTCTGGGGCGACGAGAGCGACCTGCGCTCGGACGACGTGCGCGGCCGCAGCTATGCCCCGCGCGGCGAAACCCCCGTGGTTCGCGCCAACCACCGGCGAGCCAATGTCGGCCTGGTCTCCGCGGCGACCAACAGGGTCGAGGTGCGCTGGATGGTGCTCGACGGTGCGATCAAGGCGTCAACCCTGATCCGCTTCCTCGAGCGCCTGGTCCGCGGCGCAGGCCGCAAGGTTTTCCTCATCATCGACCGGTTGCAGGTGCATCAGGCTCGTGCTCACGCGGCCATGGCCAGCAACCCGTCCTGAAAGGCGGTCAGGACATGCAGGAAGGCCTCGGGCTGCTCGCGGAAGGGGAAGCTGCCGCTCCGGTTGATCAGGTGGAACTGCGTGGCCGACTGGTGCTGCGCAATGATGCGGAAAAGCCAGAGCATGTGGTCGCGCGAGACGAGCGGGTCTTCCGCCGCCGCGATGATCTGGGTGGGCACGGGAAAGGCGGCTTCCCGCGCCGCCCTGAACAAGCCAAACTTGGCGCGCAGCACGCTGCCGGTCAGGGCGGCGGCTGCAGCCGGGTTGGCCATGCGGCGCAGCACCGCCCGATGCGCCTCGCTCTCTGCCGCTGCGACAGACCCGTCCAGCAGCGTACTGTCAATGTGGTGGTGGGCGTAGGACATGCGGTCGAAGGCCCAGAATTGTGCTTGGCGGGTGGAGGCGGGCTCGGGCGCGCCGAGGAAGGTAAGGTTGTCCACCCCATCACCGCTCGGCGCCGCAGCCGCGCTGGCGACGATGGCGAGCGAGGCGAGGAGACCCGGCTGATCGAGCGCCACCAGTGCCCCGACCAGCCCGCCGAGATCGTGCCCGACGAGGTGCACGGGGCCGTCCGCCACCGCGGCAACGGCGGCGGCGGCGTGGCGGGCCATGACCTCCACCGTCAGCGGTCCGTCGCCCGCGGGCGTGCCGCCGCTGCCCGCAGCATCGATCGCGATCACGCGCCGCGTGCGCGCCAGGGTTTCAGGCAGGGCACCCCAGAGATGGGAACCGCCAGCATACGGCACCAGGCCGGGCGTGCCGCCATGCAGCAGCACCACGGCCGGTCCGTTCCCGGCGCCGCCTTCGAAGATTTGGGTGACCAAGTCATTGGCCTGGACGGTGCGAGGGGTCAGCACGGTCATGGGCGGCTCCTACCAAGCGCTATGAAGGTCGACGAAGCCGGCGAGCAGCGCGTTGAAGCGCTCGGGGTGCTCCCGGTAGACGAAGTGGCCGGCCTCGTTGAACACGTTAAAGGTGGTGCGGCGTTCGTGCCTTGCGATGCGCTCAAACAGCTCCATCCCACGCTCCACCAGGGCGGTGCGATCATTGAAACCCCAGATCACCTGGGTGGGGCGCTGCAGCCGGCCCTCGTCGATCCAGGTGAGCGTCTCGCGCTTGTAGCGGGCGAGATCCGGCAGGAAGAGGTCGGCACCAAGGCCCTCGCCGACGATCTTGTCCACGCCGCGCCGGTAGTCCGGGTTGGCAAGCGTCTCCATCACCACGTCCATCCAGGCTTCCGTTACCACCTCCTTGCGGAAGCAGTAGTTCTCGTAGACCCAGCGGGCGGATTCACGCGTGAACGGCGGATGCGGTGGCCGCGCCAGCACCACCTCGTTCGTGCCCACTCCGGGGCTGAGCGTGCCGCTGGTGACGATGGTGAGAGAGCGGACCAGGTCTGGGCGCTCCATGGCCAGCCGTGCCGAGGCGAAGCCGCCGCGCGAATGGCCGACGATGTGCACGGGCGGCAGCTTCATCGCCACCAGAAAGTCGCGGATATGCGCGACCACGGCGCCCATCGTGTAGTCCTCATCCCGCAGGGGAGGGTCAGTAAATCCCTGGCCGATCTTATCCGGCACCACCACGCGGAAGCGCTTCGCCAACGGCGCGACCTGCATGTTCCAGGCATAGGCGGAGGAGGCGGAATCGGCGCCGCCGAAATTGCCGCCGTAGATGAAGACCAGCGCTTCCGGCCCTTCCCCCTCCACGTGGTAGGCCGTGCGAAGGCCGCCAATGTCGATGAACTGCCGGGGCGGGAACGGGTAGGGATCGGCCGGCTTCCCAGCATCCAACGTCATGCTATCCATCTCCTGTCTCCTCCTGCAGCGCGCGAGCAGCGCCCGGTGGCAGTGCAGCATATTGGTAGATAACTATCAATCTTCTTGTTCTCGCTCCGGTGCTCTGCCTATGCTCCCACCAGCAGACGCCGACGACGGAGATGCCCATGCCCGGCCCCCCCGCTTTCCCCGTGAATGAACTTGGCAGGGCGGGCACCGCGTGGCTGTGACGGTCGGCGTGCCTTTTGAGGCGTTCATCAACCAGAGCCAGTTCAGCTACCTCGGCACGCCAGGAAGGAAGGACAACTTTTCACTGTCCTACGGGGATTATAGCTGGAAGGCCGGCATCTGGCGCATGCTGAACGTGCTCGACGATTTCGGCGTGAAGGCCTCCATGTCTACGAACGGTCTCGACACGGAGCGCACAGGGCGCTGATGCCGCGTATCGAGGTAGGTTCCGGCCAACGCAGCGCTGGCCATTGATGAAGCCGTCGCCCTTTGCGTTGCTCCTTTCAGCCCGCTCAAGGAAGTCTTGTCATGATGCGCTTACCGCTCCACCGGCGCTCCTTTCTCGCAACGTCTATAACGCTCGCCGCACCGCTGCCTGCGCCGGCACAGACCGGGCGGGCGCGGGTGCTGAAGTTCGTGCCCCAGGCAAACCTCACCAGCCTCGATCCGGTCTGGACGACAGCCAACGTCACGCGCCACCACGGCTACATGGTCTGGGACACGCTCTACGGACTTGACGCCTCCAACGAGGCCCAGCCGCAGATGGCCGAGGGTCACGTGGTGGAAGATGAGGGGCGGCTCTATACCATCACCATCCGCCCCGGAATGCGCTTCCACGACGGGGAGCCGGTGCGCGCGGCAGATGCAGTGGCGAGCCTGGCGCGATGGTCCCGCCGCAACGCCGCTGGCCAGTACTTTGCTGCCAACCTGGTTGAGATGGCGGCGCCGGACGACCGGCGCATTCGCATCCGGCTGAAGCGGCGACAGCCGAACCTGATCGATAGCTTCGCCTCCGCTACCTCTCCCGTCGCCTTCATCATGCCGGAGCGGATCGCGCAGACCGATCCCTTCCAGCAGTTCCGTGAGGTGATCGGCTCCGGCCCCTACCGCTTCAAGGCGGACGAGTACGTGTCAGGCAGCCGCAGCGTCTACGAGCGCAACCCAAACTACAACCCGGTCTCCGCCGGCACCCCGAGCCTGACGGCTGGGCCGAAGGTCGCACATTTCGACCGCGTCGAGTGGCACGTCATCCCGGATGCGGCGACGGCAGCCGCCGCGCTGCGGACGGGCGAGGTGCACTGGTACGAGCAGCCCGTGCCGGAGCTCGCCGCTTCCTTGCGGCGCGACCGTGGCATCACCGTGGAGCCTATGGGCATGCGGCCCAATCCGGGGGTGCTGCGCCTGAACCACCTGCACCCGCCCTTCAACAACCCGGCGCTGCGCCGCGCCCTGCTGCCCGCCATCGACCAGCGGGACTTTATGGCCGCCGTCGCCGGCGACACCCCGGACGCCATCGACACACGCTGTGGCTTCTTCACCACGGGCTCTGTCATGGCGAGCGAGACGGGGTTGGAGCCGCTGCTCGGCCCGCGCAGCTTCGATCGCGCGAAGGCAATGATCCGCGAATCCGGCTATGCTGGCCAGCCGATCCGCCTTCTCTCCCCGACCGACATCCTGGCCCCCACCGCCATCGCCCAGGTGGCGGGCGACCTGTTCAGGCGCTTGGGCCTGAACGTGGAGGAGGCGACGATGGATTGGGGCAGCGTGGTCCAGCGCCGCGCCAGCCGCGAGCCGGTGGAGCGCGGCGGCTGGTCCGCCATGACCACCGCAGTGAACGACACCGATTTCCTGGATCCCAGCGTGCACTTCGCCCTGCGAGGCAACGGGCTGGATGCTTGGTTCGGCTGGCCGAGCAGCCCGAAGCTGGAGGCGCTGCGCGAGGACTGGCTGACGGCGGAGGACCGGGCGGCGCAGAGGCGGATCGCCGGGGAGATGCAGCGCCAGGCCATGGAGGACGTGCCCTACATCCCTGTCGGCGCCTATCGCGCCATGACCGCCACGCGCCGCAACCTGCAGGACCGCGTCGGGGGCTTCCCAATCTTCTGGGGAGTAAGGGAGGGCTGAGACCGGGCCGAGGCTGCTAGCGGGAGGCTGCCGGCTCGTCTTGGCTTTCCTCAAGGCCCGTCCTGACCTTCGCCAGCAACGATAGTAGCTGCTCCACCTCCTCGTTCGTGAGGTGCCGCAGCGCCGCCTCGTTCCCGGCAATGGCGATGTGCATCATGTCCTTGCGCATGCTCCGCCCCTTCTCCGTCAGGAAGACGTGCACCACCCGCCGATCCGCCTCGCTCCGCTGGCGGCGCACCAGGTCCAGCCGTTCCATTTGGTTAAGCGCCACTACAACGGAAGGCCCCATCAGCCGCACGCGCCGCGCCAGCTCGTTCTGCGCCAGCCCGTCCTCCTCGTAGAGGGCCCAGAGGTATCCCCAATGGGAGACAGAGGAGCCGTGCTGCCGCAGCGTATCCTGCACCCGCCCCCGGAAGATCCGGTGCAGATCCCGGAACTGGAAGCCGATGTTCCAGGGCCCGGCGTAGAGCTCCTGCCGCTTCCTCATCGGCCAGCGCACCCGCTCCTGCGTGCCCGCCGCCTCTACGCGGTCATTTGTGTCTGACAGGTCGGGCAATGGCGTCTTGGGGCCGGGGCGGGTGCGCTTCGGCAAGATCGAACTCTCCTTGAATAGCGCCGCTCGTAAGCCATGGCGCCCTCCACCGCCAGGGCAAGGGCAAATAGGTATCTATCTATCTATCGTTTCCGTGCCACGATGGCCTGCCCGTCGCGGCCCATCTGCCTCTGGCGGCGCTATCGACGTGATAGGCCGCATCTACGCCACTTGCCTTGGCGAGGCGCTGGACGAAACTTGGGTGGTGGAGAACCGGTCGGGAGCCAACAACACCCTTGGCGCCGCCGAGGTCGCCCGCTCGGCGCCCGACGGCACCACCCCCCTCGTTAACGCCGACATCCACCTCATGGCTTGCCGCGTCATGCGCGCCGAACCTACGACCCGGTCGCGGACTTCTCGCCCGTCGCCCGCTTGGCAACCGCCCCTATGGTGCTGGTTGGCAATCCCCGCACCACGCCGGAAGGCGGCGTGGCCGCCTTCGCCGCAGCTATGAAGGCCTAGCCCGACAAGGTCTCCTTCGCCAACTCTGCCCTCGGTGCCATGGGCCACCTGTCGACCAGGAGCTTCAAACAGCAGGCCATCGCCGACGCTCTCGTGCTCTCCTACCGCGGCACTGCCCGGCGCTGACTGACGTCCTCTCTGGCAACACCGCCCTCAGGGTCGCCCCGCTCGGCGCCGCCCTGCCCCATATCGAGGCCGACCGTCTGCGCGCCTTCGCCATCATGGGCGCGAAGTGGTCCAACCGCGCGCCCAACATCCCCACCACCGCCGAGCAAGGCATGCCCGGCCTGGACTTCACCCTCTGGTACGCCATCTGGGGCCCCAAGGGCCTGCCGGACTCCGAGGCCGACCGCCTCAACGCCGCAGTTCAGACGCTCGCCCGCGACCCGAACACCCGCGCTCGCATTGCCGACCAGGGCGCCGAGCCCGTGGCCGAGGATCGCGCCGCCTTTGCTCGTTTCGTAGATGCGGGATCGGAGCGCAATGCGCGGATCGCGCAGGTCGCGGGGATCCAGCCGGAGTAGGCTAGATGGCATCCTGGCCGGGCGGCGCCTCCCAGCCCTCACCCTCTGGCGCCGCCATGAGTTGCAGCAGAGCACCGCGCAGCGCCAGCTCCGCGCGGTTCAGCGGCCGCCGGTCTGAGTGGACGAGGCAGAGGCGCCGCCCCACCACCGGCCTGACCAACCGTGCCGCGACGAGGCGGCCAGCCCGGATGTCGTCGATCAGCGCGCCATAGGGCAGGATGGCACCGAGGCCAGGGTCCGACAGCAGGGCGCGCGTCAGCCCCATCGACTGCACCTCGTGCGCGACGATCAGGTCCAGCCCTGCCGCGCGGGCCGATCCCTCGATCATCTGCCGCAGCACCTCGTTGCCCAGAGCGGACATGACGAGCGGCACCGCCGCCGCCTCGGCGAAGGGGATCTCGGCCCGGCCGGCAATGCGGCCGGCTTCGTGGGTCTCCACGAAGACCAGCCAGTCCCGGGCCAGGGTCTCGCCGCGCACGCCGCGGCGGTCCGCTGGCATGTCGTAGCAAACGGCTAGGTCCACCGCCCCTTCCGCCACTTGGTCGATCAACGCGGTGGAGAGAGCTTCGACGAAGGAGAGCGCCACGCCCGGCAGGTCCTGCGTGGTGGCGCGCAGCAGCGGGGCGGCCAGGAGGTTTCCGGTGGAGGGCGTGACCCCCACCACCACTCGCCCGCATGGCGTGTTGCCGAGATCTCGGATACGGGCGGCCAGGGCGTCCAGCCCTTCCAACAGCGGCCATGCACCATCCCGGAGCGCGCGCCCCGCTTCCGTGGGCGTGACGCCGCGGGAGTGGCGGAGGAGAAGAGGGACGCCCAGCTCCTCCTCCAGGTGCCTTAGCTGGGCGCCGAGGGCAGGCTGGGCGATGCCGAGCCGCTCCGCCGCCCGGCTGAGCGAGCCGTGCTCCATGATGGCCAGCACGGTGCGCAGGCGCCTGAGATCCAAGTGTTTCCTCCGCCTCCAGCATGCGGGCGGGCCCAGGGCGGAGTCCAGCCGGCCATAGCGGCTCGCTACAGCAGCGAACGCCATCCGCTTCTGGCGGGAGCCCGGCGGGGCCGGCTACCAGCCATGGAATGGACAGCACCGCTCCGCACCTTCCCGAGACGCCGGTCGGCCTCTCCAACGCCCCGGCCGGCTACGGCTCCGACGTGGTTGCGGAGACGATCCGCTCGCTCGGCCTACCTTACCTGGCGCTGAATCCCGGGGCCTCTTTCCGCGGCCTGCACGACAGCTTGGTGAACCACACGGGCAACCGCGACCCGCGCATGCTGCTCTGCCTGCACGAGGAGCACGCGGTGGCGATCGCCCATGGTTGGGCGAAGGTGGCGGGCATGCCAATGGGTGCCGTGGTGCACTCCAATGTGGGGCTGATGCACGCGACCATGGCGGTGTTCAACGCTTGGTGTGACCGCGTGCCGCTGGTGCTGCTGGGTGCCACTGGCCCGGTGGACGCGGCGAAGCGCCGCCCCTGGATCGATTGGATCCACACGTCGCGGGACCAGGGCGCGCTGATCCGCAACTACGTGAAGTGGGACGACCAGCCCGCTTCCGTCGCTGCGGCGCAGGAGGCGCTGGTGCGCGCGCGGCAGGTGGCCTGCACCATGCCCTGTGGTCCCGTCTACGTGAACCTGGACGCCGCCATGCAGGAGGAGGCGCTGGCCGCGCCCGTGCCGCCCCTGCCCGTGGCCCGCTACTCGGCGCCGGAGGTGCCCTGGCCTGCCCCCGCCGCACTGGCCGCCGCTGCGGAGGCCCTGCGCGGTGCAAAGAGGGGCGTGATGATGGTCGGCCGCGTCTCGCGCGATCCTGCGGACTGGGCGGCGCGCGTGGCACTGGCCGAGGCGCTGTCGCTGCGCGTGATCTCCGACATGAGGGTGGGCGCGGGCTTCCCCACCGACCATCCACTGCACGCGGGTGCCCCAGGCATCTTCCCTGGTGCCGAAGCCCTGGCGGTGCTGCGCGAGGCGGATCTGGTATTGGACTTGGACGGGGTGGACCCGGCCGGCGCCTTCAAGGCAGCGGGCAAGGTGCCGCCGCTCGTCATCCGCGCCTCGATGGACCACGCGCTGCACAATGGCTGGTCGCATGACCACCAGGCCCTGGCACCCGCCGACCACCTCCTGGTCACGGCACCGGACGTGGCCGTGTGGGCCCTGCTGCAGGCGCTCGACCTTCCTGCCAAGCCCGCCTCGCAGCCAGCGCCTGCCGCACCGGTGGTGCCCGAGGGCCCGCTGACCACGGACGGGCTCTCGGCCGTGCTGCGTCAGGAGACTGCGGGGCGCGAGGTGACGCTGATCCGTCTGCCCCTGGGATGGAACGGGGGCAGCTGGGCGCTGCGGCACCCGCTAGACTATCTCGGCTACGATGGCGGCGGCGGCATCGGCTCTGGCCCGGGCATGGCGGTAGGGGCAGCGCTGGCCCTGCGCGACAGCGGCTCCGCGCGCCTTCCGGTGGCCGTGCTTGGCGATGGCGACACGCTGATGGGGCTGACGGCGTTGTGGACCGCCGCGCGTTACCGCATCCCGATGCTCGTCATCGTCTCCAACAACCAGTCCTTCTTCAACGACGAGGTTCACCAGGAGAAAGTGGCGCGCCAGCGCGGCCGTCCCGTGGAGAACAAGTGGATTGGGCAGGCGATCCGCGATCCCGACCCGGACTTCCCCGCCCTTGCCCGTGGCCTCGGCGTGGCCGCCTTCGGGCCCGCCTCCGATCCCGCCTCACTCGCGGCGGCACTTCGCGAGGCCATCGCGGTGGTGGAATCCGGCTTGCCTGCCCTCGTCGAGGCCCGTGTGGTCGCGGGCTACACGCCGGCCATGGCCTCCGCCCTCACCCGGGAATCCTGATCATGGACATGCACATCCCCTCCCCCGTGCTGCCGGTCGAGCGGGGTCTGTTCTACGGTGGCGCCTTCCACGCGGCCCGCTCCGGCCGCCGCATGGCAGTCTTCGCCCCCGCGACCGGGGAGGCGCTGGGCGAGGTGGATGTGGCGGGGCCGGAGGACGTGGACGCGGCCGTGGCTGCCGCTCGCGCGGCCTTTCCCGCCTGGGCCGCGCTGCGCCCGGCGGAGCGGGCCGATCTGCTGCGCGGCTTCGCGGCGCTGCTGCGCCGGCACGCGCAGGAGCTGGCAATGGTGGACGCCGTGGATGGCGGCAACCCCGTCTCCGAGCTGGTCAAGGATGTCGGCATCGCCGCCGGCGGCTTCGACTTCTTCGCGGGGCTGGCGACCGAGGCCAAGGGTGAGACGATCCCCATGGGCGAGCGGCGGCTGAACTACACGCTGCGCCAGCCTTGGGGCGTGGTGGCAAAGATCATCGCGTACAACCACCCACTGATGTTCGCCACTTGGCGCGCCGCGGCGCCGCTGGCTGCTGGCAACTGCGTGGTGGTGAAGACGCCGGACCAAGCGCCACTCTCCGCCCTGCGCCTGATGGAACTGGCGGGCACGCACTTCCCGCCTGGCGTCTTCAACATCCTCTCCGGCGACCGCGAGACCGGCGTCGCGCTGGTCGCGCATCCCGGCGTGGACAAGATCGGGCTGGTGGGCTCCGTGCCCGCCGGCAAGGCCGTGCTACGCGCGGCGGCCGAGCGCGTGGTGCCCTGCCTGCTGGAACTGGGCGGCAAGAATGCGCTGGTCGCCTATCCCGACGCCGATCCGGCCAGGGTCGCGGCGGGGATGGTGAAGGGGATGAACTTCGCCTGGTGTGGCCAGTCTTGCGGCTCCACTTCCCGCGCCTTCCTGCACGCCTCCATCCACGACGAGGTGCTGGAGGAGGTGCGGCGCCTTCTCGCCCCGATCCGCCCTGGCTTGCCGACCGATCCCGCCACGCGCATGGGAAGCCTCGTCAGCCAGGCACAGCTGGACAAGGTGCTGTCCTATATTGAATCCGCTAAGGCGGAGGGCGCGCGGCTGATCTCCGGCGGCGGCCGCCCGCAGGAGCCGGAGCTGGCGCGCGGCTTCTACGTGGAGCCGACCGTCTTCGCCGATGTCACGCCCACCATGCGCATCGCACGGGAGGAGATCTTCGGCCCCGTCCTCTCCGTGTTGAGATGGGAGGACGAGGCGGAGATGATGGAGGCTGTGAACGCGGTGGAGTATGGGCTCACCGCCTCCGTCTTCACGCGGAACGTCGTCGTTGCCCACCGCGCTGCCGCGAGGCTGCAGGCTGGCTTCGTCTGGGTGAACGACACCTCGGAGCACTTTCTCGGCGCGCCCTTCGGCGGATTTAAGCAGTCCGGGCTGGGCCGGGAGGAGAGCCTGGACGAGCTTCTCGCCTATACGCAGGTCAAAAACATCAACATCCTGCTGGAGGAATAACGCCCATGGTGCAGCGTAGGACGCTTCTGAGAGCCGGATTTGGTGCCCCGCTGATCCTGCCTGGGCGAATGCTGCACGCGCAGGGGACCTCCTGGCCGGGGGAACGCCAGGCGAAGATCATCGTTCCGCTCGCTCCCGGCGGCACGGCCGATCTCCTCGCGCGCCTAATCGCTCAGCGACTTACGGAACGCGCCGAAGGACGGGCGACGGTCGTCGTCGAAAACCGCACGGGGGCCGGCAACGCGATCGGCTGGGCCGCCGCCGCCCGCGCCGCCCCAGATGGCAACACCGCCCTCTTCACCGACAATTCGCTCGCCATGGCGATCCCGCTGCGCCAGGAAATGGGCTTCGACCCGCGCACGGACCTCGTGCCCGTCACCCGGGTCGCGGACCTCGCGCCGGTGTTCTGCGTGCCAAACGAGTCGCCCTATCGCACGATCGGGGACCTTGTCGCCGCGGCGAAGGCGAGACCCGAGGCCATCAACTACGGTTCGGGCGGCAATGGCAGCGCGCCACACCTCGCCACGGAGTATTTTTCGCACGTGGCGGGCATCCGGATGACCCATGTGGGGTATCGCGGGATGGCCCAGGCCACCCAGGACCTCGCGGGCGGGCGCGTGAGCTTCATCATCTCGACCCAGCCAACGGTCGCAGGCCTCCTCGGGGCAGGCAGCCGGATCCGGATCATCGCCGTCGGCACCGGATCCAGGCACCCCGCTCTGCCGGATGTTCCTACGGTGAAGGAGGCCGGGCTGCACTACGAACTGTCCTTCTGGTTCGGCCTTTTTGCGCCGAAGGGAACACCGCCGGCCCTGGTCACGGCCATGCAGGAGGCGGTGGCCGCCTCCGTTTCTGACCCGGCATCGCGGCGGAAGATGGAAGAGATGGGCGCGACCTTCGTCCTAAGCACGCCCGACGCCTTTCGCGCCGATATCGCGACCGAGGCTGGCCTTTGGAGCAGCATTGTCCGCGAACGCCAAATCAGGATTGAGTAGGCGGCATCAAGGAGCTGTTTGAGGCCATGCAGTTGCTCAGCCTTCGCGACGCGGCAAGCATCGGGGACCTTGCGGCGATCGCCCGGCGCCGCATGCCAGGCTTTGCCTTCGACTACCTCGACGGGGCGGCGGGCGACGACCGGGGCATGAGGCGGAACGAGGAGGCACTCGCCGCCGTCCTCTTCCGCACCCGCCACCTTGTCGGTGGGCGGGCGCAAACGGCGGTGGAGTTCCTCGGGCGCAGTTACAACCTGCCCACGGGGGTCTCACCGATGGGCATGGCGAACATGCTCTGGCCCGGCATGGACCTCGTCCTCGCCCGACTGGCCCAAAAGGTCGGGATTCCCTATGTCCTCAGCACGGCCGCGACGACCAGCATCGAGCGGATTGCCGAGGCAGCCCCGGACGTGGCCTGGTTCCAGCTCTATGTCTCCCGCGACCCCGCCATCAACGAAGGCCTTCTGAAGCGCGCCTGGGCCGCGGGCATACGGGTTCTCGCGGTGACGGTGGACGTGCCGGTACCGCAGAAGCGCAACCGCAACCACCGCCATCGCTTCGATCTGCCCTTCCGTCCCCATCCCCGCTTCCTGCTCGACCTCCTGGCGCATCCCCGCTGGGCGGTGGAGACGCTGCGCGCGGGGATGCCAAACTTTGAGAACTTCGTCCCCTATGCCGGGCTTGCGCGGGGCGGCTCCATCACAGAAGTCGGTCGCTTTCTACAAGCTCAGGGCAAACGCGACCTTCTGTGGGAGGATGTCGAGCGTATCCGGGGCCTTTGGCCAGGCCATCTCCTCATCAAGGGCGTGATGGATGCGGAGGACGCCTCCCGGTTCCTCCGGATCGGCGCGGACGGCTTGTGGGTCTCGAACCATGGCGGCCGGCAGTTGGAGTCCGCCCCGGCTTCCGTTGACGTGCTGCGCGAGGTGCGGGCGGCGGTCGGGCCGCATGCGCCGATCGTTTTCGACAGCGGCGTGCGCACCGGGGAAAGCATCGTGAAGGCGCGTGCTCTGGGCGCGGATCTCGCCATGTCCGGGCGTGCCTTCGCCTATGGCGCGGCGGCAGGAGGCGCAGCCGGTGCCCAGAAGGCCTACGATCTTCTGGAGCTCGAGACGCGCTACACCTTGCTCCAGATCGGCTGCCCGGACATCAACAACGTGTCCGCCAGCATCTTGCGCGAGGGCGCCGACGAGACACGTCTGTTGCACCTTGATCCCGTGGCTGTGCACTGATCTCGAACGTCACCGCTCCTCCAGCGCGGCCAGGTGGAGCTCTCAGGGGATCACGCCCGAACCCCCCGCCGCCCGGAACCGCGCCACCTCCTTGGTCGGTCCGCTGGTTTTGTCAGCTCTCGCGCCAGAGATGCCATCGCATGGCACCTTCAGCCCCTCGCGCCGCCAGATACGCTCCACGCGTTTGTCGTCTAATCGCGGTCAACCTCCGTGTTCATGGCGGTGTCCTGGCACAACAGACCTTGTCGTCTTCGAGGTCGAGACGGGCTCGCCTCATCATGGCCCTCGCCAGCTGGCCCCCCGATGTGATTGCCGCGGTCCCTTTCGAGCCGCACAAGCGGGTTCGGGGTGACCTGGCCAGCGTCCTGCTCAGGACGTCCCCCGCCGAGGCGGGAGCTCAGTGGGCTGGAGCGGGCTCGAACTCCGTGCCGTCCAGCCAGATGCGATGCAGGATGGTCGCGAGCTTGCGGGCCACGGCCACCCTTGCCTTTCGGTTGCCCACCCGCGCCGCAAGCTGCAGGCCCCAGGTCCGGAGCGCCGAGTCCTTGCGGACGCGGGTCATCAGGACCGTGGCCGCCTCGAACAGCAGGCTGCGCGCCAGGCGATCCCCCGACTTCGAGATCCGGCCGCCCACGTCCACCTCCCCGGACTGGTAGCGCTTCGGGGTGAGCCCGAGATAGGTCCCGACGTCGGAGGAGCGTCGGAACCGGGTGGGATCATCGAGCGCCGTGACGAAGGTCAACGAGGTCATGGCCCCGACGCCGGGCACCGTCGCCAGCCGACGGCAGACATCCCCCTCCCGTGAGATGCGGATCATCTGGCGCTCGAGTTCCACCTTGCGCTCACCCGCCACCTTCCAGGCGCTGAGCAGGGCGCCGATCGCCTCGCGCACCAGCGGGTCGTCAGGGCACTGCTCGTGAACGGCGCGCTCGAACACCCCGCCGGTGCCAGCGCCGAGCACCACGCCGAAGGTTTTGAGCAGTCCGCGGATCTGGTTGCAAAGCCCTGTGCGGACCATGACGAGCTGGCGGCGCGCCGAGAGAATAGCGCGCACCCGGCAGCTCTGCAGGCTCTTGATCGCCACCGCGCGGTACCAGCCCGAGCGCACCACCTGGGCGATGCCGTGCGCGTCGTTGGTGTCCGTCTTGTTCACCTGCAGCGAAAGAGCCGCTGCGACATGCCGGGCATGCAAGCAGTCGATCGGGATGCCGAGAGCCTTCAGGCCGTGCCATAGCTAGATGGCCAGCGGCCCCGTCTCCATGCCCACCCGGGTGGCACGAGGGGCGTGCCCCCCAGCATCGCAGCGATCGCCTCGGGACGCGACGGGCACTTGCCGCGCCAGACCCGGCGTCCCTCCGCGTCGATGACGCAGATCTCCGTCTCCTTCTGAGACACGTCCAAGCCTACATAGAGAACCATCACATCCTCCGTCAGAATGGAACCGGAGCGAGCCTAAACCGGCTCTGATGCGATTAGGCCATGTGATTGCACCGCCAGCCCTCGGCCCGTAGCAGAGCCGTGATCCAACGGTAGCCGTACCGGCCATACTGACGGGCCAAGTCGATGATGCTCGCCGTCAGCGCCGCTTCGTCGTCTGCTGCGCGCGGCACCTTACGCTGTGTCGACCGATGCTGCCCTAGCACCGCACAGGCTCTCCGCTCGGACACGCCGAGCTCACCCTTCACATGCCCCACTGCCGCACGACGGCGGGCGGGGCTCAGTATTTTCCCGATGCCGCTTCTTTCAGGCTCACCTTGTCCAAGGTCAGGTCCGACGCCGCCAATAGCCGCCGCGCGTTCTCCCGCTCCAGCTCCTTCAACCGCTTCACCTGATCCAGCTTCAGGCCACCGAACTCGGCACGCCAGCGATAGTAGGTCTGGTCCGTCACCCCGATCGCCCGTACCGCCTCCGCCACCGTCTTGCCCTGAGCTGTCAGCACCTCAACCTGCCGCAGCTTGGTCGGGCGTGTGCGTCCTCTTCCGACCCATCCTCAGCCTCCTCAAAACAGCCGCCGGTTCACATAACCGGCGGACTGCTTCTAAGGGGGGCAGGTCATTCGTGCGTTACCGTATCAGGAACCCCCTTTAATCGCGGATTCCCAGCTTCGCGATCAGCGCGCCGTCACGCGCGTACTCGGCACGGACAGTCGCCTCCAACTCCGTGGGGCCCTGGATGGCGACCTCGATCCCCTGCTCGTCAAGCTTGAGGCGGGTCGAAGGCGTCTGCATCACTTCTGCCACATTGGTGTGGATCTGATCCACGATAGGTCGCGGCACGGCGGCCGGAACCGCGATGCTCAACCAGATTTGCGTTTGGGCGTCGGGAAAGCCCGCTTCCCCGATCGTAGGCACGTCTGGAAGGGCGGGAACACGGTCAGTACCCATGCTAGCCAACGCCCGGACGCTACCCGAGCGGATATGCGGGAGCAGACTGTTTACTGCGCCGGTGTAGATCTGAAGCCTGCCAGCCATTAGATCCGGCATTAGCGCGTTTGCGCCACGATACGGCACGTGCGTCGCATTCTCCCCGACTAGGCGCGCTACACCAAGATGCTGGGACGACCCCACGCCGGTGGACGGATAGCTGAGTGATCCTGGCCGCTGCCTCGCGAGGGCGACGAGTTCCCGGACGTCCCGTGCGCCGAGTGCCGCGTGGACCACTAGGACGACGGGCACCCGGGCAACCATCGCAACGAAGGAGAAATCGCGCAACGGATCAAAGGCGGCGCGTACCAGGTGTGGGTTCGTGGTGAAGATCTGGTTCGCACCAAGCAGCCACGTGTGGCCGTCCGGGGTGGCTCGGGCCACCGCCTCTGCACCGATGTTGCCGCTCGCACCCGGCCGGTTCTCGACGACGAAGGACTGCCCCCAGCGCGGCGACAGCTGCTCACCAATCAGGCGTGCGACAACGTCGTTGCTTCCGCCTGGTGTGAAGGGGACGACAAACCGAATAGGCTGCGTGGGAAACGACGCCTGTGCGACGCCACCGCGTAGGCCAGAGAGCCAGGAGGCCGAGGCTGCTCCCAACAGATAACGCCGCTTCATTCTGTTGTCCCCTTCGGTTTTGTTACTAACATCCGGTTCTTCCCGGTGTACCGGCTGTGGTTGATGAGACACCTGAGTGGAGCCTACGCGGCGAGAGCCGCGGGTGAAAGCTGATCCAGCCGAGCGGCGTCCAGTGTTCTGAAGCCGTGTTGCTCGATCAGCCAAGTCGAGTTGTAGGTCCGGCGGAATTCAAGGAGCGCCTGGCGGAGTTGCTCGACGGTGTCGAAGGTCCGGACCCAAAGGAGGTTTTCCTTGAGGGTGCGGATGAAGCGCTCGGCGCAGCCATTCCCCTCGGGTGCCCGCACGAAAGCGGGCGAGCTCTCGATGCCGAGGAACGTCAGCTCGCTCTGGAAGGCGTCCGACATGTACTGGCTGCCGTGGTCATGGCGGAGTGCGAGGCCCGCCGCGATGCCCTTGCCGAAGCCGCCGAAGTGATGGCGAACACCCTGCCTGAGGGGCTCGAGGGCCTCGAAGCGGGTGCCGCGCCGGGCGGCGTGGAGGCCGACACACCCGGCGCTGTGGTGATCGATGGCGATGAACACCGCCATCTGACCCTCAGCTGTCCATGTGGTGGTCATGTCTGTTGCCCACATGGTGTCCAGGGTGTCGGGGATGATGGTGCCGTCGTGGTTGCGCGGGCCTCCGGGCTGCCGACCCGGGACGGGGCGAGCAGGTCGTGCTCGCGCATCAGCCGCAGCACCCGGCGGCGGGAGGTCCGGACGCCCTGCATGCGCAGCCTCGCCCAAACCTTGCGTTGGCCCTCGCCATGGAAGGGGGAGGCCGCGAGAACAGCCCGGATCGCCTCGACCAACGCGGGATCCGGCATGGACCCGACCGGGCCACGTCGCCTCGGCGGCTCGGTCCGGGGCGGCAGGCGATGGCGGTAGATCGTCGCCCGGGCTGCTCGCCAGCAGCGGCATACCCTGGCCAGGCCATAGAGCCTGCCGCTGCTGGGTGAGGAGGCCAAGCTCATCGCCGTGACCTCCTGCGGGCCAAAGGGCGGCCGCCCTCCAGGGCTGCGACCTTGACCTCCAGCAACTCACGCTCGAGCAGCATCTCGCCCAATCGCGCCTTGAGCCGCTCGCACTCCAGCCCCTCACCGTTAGCAAGCTGCGTCGCCAGGCTTGCCTCACCAGTAGCCAGGAAGGCGTCACGCCAGCCGCTCAGGGCCGCGGCCGTAACACCCAGCGCCCGCGAGACCGTCTCGAGATCCTCACCCCGAAGCAGCCGCAGCACCGCATCCCGCTTGCGCTGCCGTGACATCCGACTACCCCGGTCAGTACCAGCGGCATCCATCAGATCTGTCATCATCATGCACCCCATCGGCGGATACCGTCCGCTTGCGGAGCTTGCGGAGCTTGCGGAGCTTGCGGAGTGTCCCAATCAACCGTGGGGCGGAGGACCCCCGAACCAATCTGGGTTCATCCTGCCGCCACTCCCCACCAATGACGCGGGGTGAACCACAGCTTGGCGGCAACAGAAATCCTGGATGCCAACGGACCTTAAAGCGCTCGCAACCGAGCCCATTCCCCTGGAGAGAAAGCGGCTGATCACCTAAAGATCAGTGACCCGCTTAACCTCCCTGAGCACCCGTCCATTACCGTCCAAGACACAAAGCGCGGTCTGCTTCGAAGACACGTCCAATCCGCAATGGAGCATGGCACCGCCTCCAAAGTTGGGACATGAACCTGGCAGGCTATCACGAACGTTCGCAAACCAAGCCGTCCTCGCGCAAGCCCTGACGGGTCGCGCGGGGCCGGATGGCAGCCCCCTTATCACTCGGCCGCGGCTGCGATCTCACGTGCCTTTAGCTTGGCTGGCGAGAAGACTGGATTTAGCTTGAACAGTCGCTGGGCGTTGCCGCCAAGAATGTTACGCTTTGCCTGCTCGTTGAGGAACGGTAGATCATAAATTGTGCTCGGCAGGTCCATATCCCAATGTGGGTAGTCCGACGAGTACAGAAGCTGCGTATCCGCCTTGATCATGTCAAACGTAACCTTCAGGGCTTCCTGGTTGTTCACCATCTCCATGGGCTGACTGGAAAAGTACATCTCACGCATGTACTCGCTCGGCTTACGCTTCAACAGCGGTGCCTCCGACGTGCGCATCATGTACTCGTTGTCCAGCCGCTGCATCAGGAATGGAATCCAAGCCAGACCGCTTTCGATCCACACCGTTTTCAATTTTGGGAAACGCTCTGGCAAACCGTTCATTAGCCAGTTCGTCATGTGCACCATGTTGCATAAAGTGAAGCCCAGCGCATGTACGGAGATGAACCGGTTCAACTGCGCTAGAGAAGTGTCGTGCCAATTATAGATCGCGTGAAAAGCAAGCGGCAGGTCCCGCTCCTGGAGGGCGGCGTACACCTTCATGTATGAGTTATCGTGCACCGGTCGGTTGCGGTTGCCTGTTCCCATAAAACCAATCACACCGGGCTTGCTGCCGAACTCCTCCACCATTCGGAACGCCTCCGCAGGTTCATTCAGCGGCAGGTAGAGCATGGAAACGAGGCGCGGATCCTGGGCGAGCACAACTTCACACAGCCATCGATTATAGGCGCGGGCCAGCGCCACTTCCACGTCGATCTCGGGGTGCGTAGATAGCCCGAGCATGGGCGTCGGGAACATGCACGCCATGTCCACACCCATCGCGTCCATCCAACGATGCATGAGCGTGATCTCGCGATGCTGGTCGCCCGGCGTCTTCTCGTTTGCACGGCCCGGATATCGGGTAATACGGCCGGCCATATCTTGCGAGCCCACGAACTGTGGAATCAGCCCGCTGCGACCAATCTGTCCGCGCGAAAGGCCGAGATGTTGAATGACCGGATCTTCCATGAACTGAAGGATCTCCGGCAGCAGCTCCGTCTCGTAGTGGTGGGAGTCCACATCTACAATTAGGAAGTCCTTGTAGGCACGCTGTTTAGCCTGCGCGGCCGCGTTCTTCAGAAGAGTGGTTGTGTCGAAAGGTTGGACCGACGGGTCGTTCATAGTTTGATTAGCTTGAGCCGAAACGAAATCCATCGTATCTTCTCCCTGGGATGCTTGCCTATCGAGGTTTAGCGCTCTTGATTGTCTGCCACATGCTTAGCTCGAACGCTCCGACGTCCACTGCTTCAAGCATGGCAGTAGCAGTGACGGCGACATCCGTCGCGGACACGGCGTTCGCGGGAAAAGCTGGCATGCTTCCCCCCTGCTCCACCCGGGCGGAATAAGCCCGCACAACTGCCGCAAGCAATGCTTGCAGTGCCTGGTCTGTCACCGTGCCGCCATCTGAATGCGCGTCCGTCAGAGCAGCCGTCGCAGCGTCCAGCACTGCTATGAGATCAGACGGTGATGTAGAGATTGCCGTCATGCTCGCTGACCGGGAATTGCTGCAATCGCAGTCGCTCGTCACCAACGCATTCTCCTGTCGCGATGCGGTATTCGTAGCCGTGCCAGGGGCAGACAAAGTGCATGTCCTCCGTGTCAAACGCATTGCGCTGGAACGACTGATCGGCGTTCAACACAGCCACAACTCGCGGCATCACCACACCTTCGCAGGCCGGACCACCCTGATGTGGGCAGAGATTGCGATACGCGACGTAGCCGTCGCCGTGCCGAAACACTCCAACTTCAAGAGCGCCGACGGTAACAATTCGGCTTTGCGAGCCGAACTCGTCTTTGCGGCAAATCAAAATTTCTGGCATATCACCTCCAGCCACGAACGGTATGCAAGATAGACAGTATGCCTCTCGTACCATTTCGTCAAGGTCTATGCACGCGTGTCCGTTCCCACAACAGCGGCCCAACAGGGCCTTGGCGCAGCGCTCCGAAAGCTGCATCGCACCTACATACGACGGCTGCAGGCACAATTAGCGGAGCATGGCCTGAGCGTGGCACAATACCTCCACTTAAGAGCACTGTGGGAGGAGGCCGGACTGACGCAGAACGAAGTGTCGGCGCGGCTCGGGATTGAAAAGGCGTCCTCGACGGCCGTGCTGGAGGCGCTTGAGCGCGACGGCTTAATTAACCGCGTGCGAGATGCGCGGGACCGGCGCAATGTTCGCGTATACCTGTCGGATGCTGGTGAGAACTTACGTGGCACCGTTATGCCGTTTGCTCAACAAGTTGCTACGCAAGCCAGTCACGGCCTGACCGAGGCGGATCTAGATGCGTTCTTTCGCACGATCGACTGGATGCTCTCTAACCTACTCGCCGTCGAGAAGGACGCTGAGAAGGGGCGTCTGGGCCCAGGAACTCGTAGCTATTGAGCCGGCTTTGGTGATCTTGGATCAAGCTGCGTAGCGGAACTGCGGATGGTGGAAGAAGGAGCGAATGCGCTCTGGCCGTTTGGACAAGCTGCGCACGTGGTTGACGACAGCTTGCTTGAGTTGCCCCTTGCTACGGGCGAGCGGCCTAGCGGTGACGGCCTGCTTGAAATCGCCGTTCAGGCCCTCGTCGGGGTTGAGGTCAGGGCTGTAGGGCGGGAGGTAGAAAACCTCGATCTGATCGCCGCGCCCGCTCAGCCACGTGCGCACCAGTCCCGCCCGGTGCACCTGCAACCGGTCGAGGATGAGGAAAACCTTGCGGCCGGCGTCGCGAACCAAGCGCTCGAGGAAGCGGATCAGGGTTGACGCCTTGATCGCGCCGTCGAGCACCATCCAGCGCACCTCGCCCCTGTTGGTCACCGCCGAGACCAAGCCGACATTGGCTCGCCGGTGGTTGGGACGAACCACGGGGGTTTCGCCGCGCGGGGCATAGCTGCGGCCGCGCACGTCGTCCGAGCGCAGGCCACTCTCGTCGCCCCAGAAGATCACCCCGTTCGCCGCCCTGGCCCGCGCCGCCATCGCCGGGTACTCGCGCCGCAGCCAACGTCGCACCGCGGCCGGGTCCTGCTCGTAGGCCCGCCGCAGCGGCTTCTGCGGGGTGTAGCCCCAGCGCGCCAGGTAGCTGCCCATGGTCCGCACCGCCACCGTGATGCCGAAGCGCTGCCGGACGAGCGCCTGTACCGCTGCCCGGCTCCAGAGCGCGAACGGCAGCCCCAACTCGTCCGGCATTTGCTTGCGGATCAGCGCCTGGACCTCTGCCTCCTGCTCCTCCGCCAGCAGGCTGCCATGCCCTTGCGCCGGCCCACGCGCTCTGCTCTTCAGCCCCGCCCGGCCGCGCGCCGCAAAGCGCTTGCAGATGTCAAAGACCCCGGTCGGGGTCAGCCCAACCTGGGCTGCGATCGCCGCATAGGTCTGCCCCGCTTGGCGCAGCCCAATCACCTGCCGCCGTCGCTCCTCTTGTGCCTCCGGCGCCAGGCTCCGCATGTCTACGTGCTTCATTGTTTCGCCTACCTGGGCACAGCAGGCAAACTCCTCAAGAACACCGAAGCCGGCTCAATAAGTCCCGGACAAGCAATTCGTTCTCGTATTTAGCACTACCTGGGCATTTTAGGGTTGATGGGCGGTAGGAAGCGGCGTCGGCAGTGCGGGCATCGGATGGGTTTGACGAGGTGGGCGAACAGCCGATGGAAGATGGCCTGACGTAGAGCGGGCAGGCTCGGTGAAGGTGGCGGCCCTAGAATGCGGGTCGGCATTTTTCCCCCGGCTCGCCCGGCGTTGTTGGGCGAGGCGCAGGTGCTGCAGATAGGCAAAGCCGATGCAGGTCATCAGCGCGTGTCGGTGCAGGCCGGTCCAGGAGCGTCCCTCGAAGTGGCCCAGGCCGAGCTCCTGCTTGAGTTGCTGATGCGCCTGCTCGCAGACCCAGCGCGCCTTGATGGTGGAGGCAAGCACCCGAAGGGATGTGCCGGGATCCAGGTTGCTGAGGTGGTACTTGCGCTCGCCGGAGGAGCGCCACTCGCCCACCAGCCAGACTTCGTCGCCCGGCAGGTGGCGGTTGTTGGCCCAGATCGCGCCGTCGCCCACACGAACGCGGGTGGCGGCGAACCTGGCAGCCAGCGCTCCTTTGGTACCCTGCCGCCAAGCCACGCGCCGCCATGACAGCCCGGCCAGCACCTCCTCGGCCGGGCGGGGCTCCTCATCGGGCACGGGGCGCCGCCGGCGCCCGGCTGGGGTCGTGACCTCTACAGCGGCGCTGTAGACCTTCTGCACCCGCGGAATACCCACGGCCCAGAGCAGGCCGCGCTCAGAGAGGGCCTGACGGAACGCAGCACTTGCACCATAACCCGCATCGGCCAGCACGGTCCCGAACCGCACGCCCGCAGCCCTGAGCCGGTCCAGCTCGGCGAGCGCGATCTCGCCCTTGCTCCGCGGCACCATGTCCGCCGCGGGCACCCCCGCCTGGACGCAGCGCTCCGGCTTGTCGGTCCAAGTGTCGGGTAGGAACAGCCGCAAGGCGACCGGCACGGGAACCTCGTCCTGAGCCAGGGTGAGCGAGACAAGCGACTGGCAGTTCGCCTTCTTGCCCAACTGCCCGCAGTACTGCCGCGCCACGCCCACCGAGAGCTCGCCCTTCTTGGGCAGCGCCGTGTCGTCGACCACCAGGAAGGCGTCCGACCCACCCACCAGCCTGTCCGCCTCACGCGCCAGCACCGTCCAGAGTGGGCCATCGTCCCAGGCGGGGCTGGCGATGAAGTGCTGCAGCTGGTCGTGCCCCGAAAGCCCCAGCCTCGTTGCCATCGGCTGCAGGCTCTTGCGCTCACCAGGCCCGAGCAGCCCTCGCAGGTAGAGCGGCGCCCAGCTCCGGCGCGTCTTGCGACCCATCACCTCGAGAAAGGGTGCGAGCCAGGCATCCAGATCAGCTGCGCCACGAACTCCACCCACCATGGCCACCTCCTGCTGAGGTCAGTCACCCGCAGGTCGGTCAACCAAGCCGCATCTTCAAGTGCCCAGGTAGTGTTAGCTCCCATGAGGTCGCCTTCACCGTCCGTTCGGGCCGATCAGGGTCGTGACGCAGGGCATTGTCCCCTCCCCCACCATTCAACATGGTAGTGATAGCGTTGCGGTGGGATGGCACGCCAGGTTCGTCACCCGATCGTAAGCGAGGCCTACGTGCCCTCGTGGCCTTCGCTTGACGCCGGGCCGTTCACGTTGGCCGCCCAGTGCCACAGCATAAGTTCGTCGATACGGCTGTGGGCCCGCCGGTGACGAGGCGCGTCAGCACGTCGGCGAAGTAGCGCTGCCTCTGTGCATCCAATGTGCCGAAGATAATCCGAAGTCCTATGGAGGATGAGGAACGCCACATGAGGATCCCGTCCTTCCGGCCGGTAGAACACGCCCTGCGCGGCACCGAGCGGAACATGGCTCGAGGTGACTTGAGCCTGTGCAATTGATGCAAACCCTGTCGCAGCCAGGGTCGCCATAATAGCCATACGCAATCTTCGGTACATCAAACCTCCTGTGGTTTGGACACCGTACATTGAGTGAGCGGGTCCTCATGCATCGGACGGTTTAGCCCCTCAACCTTCGCTTTGTTTCGCCACCGGTCGTCGTCACCTGCTCTCCTCCCTATGCGCATCAGTGACCTTCAGCAACGCGCTCGCAAGACCTTGGAAATCAGGCTAGCGAAAGCAGTCGGCAAAAGCCTGGTAATGGCGCATGGATGCCGAGGTGGCGTCGGAGGAGCCAGCCCGTCGCCTGATTGCTGGTCAGCACCGGGCGCCCAAGTAGTGCCTCAGCGTCATCGACCAACTGCAGCACCCGGATCGCGGTGCAGCTAAGCAGGACCGCTTCGGCCTCGCCAGGCACGCAACTTCGCAATAGGTCTAGCCAGCGCGCCGGCGACACGTCGAACATCTCGGCAGGCGCAAGCAGGCCGAGCCCATGTTCGGCCACGCATTCCAGGCCATGCTGGCCGAAGAACGCCGCTTCTTGCTGATTGATCTCGTCAATGTAGGGCATTACCAGAGCAATGCGGCGCACGTGCAGCGCGGCCGCGCCGGCCAGGATTGCCTGGGACGTCGCGATGGCTGGACAGTCGGCGGAGGCCGCCGCCTGCCTCAGGATCTCGGCCTCCAACGCATCGCTGAAGGTCGAAACCGCGGTGCAGTGGAAAGCGATAACATT
>NZ_RCVR01000053.1 GCF_016107305.1 Roseomonas sp. KE2513 | reverse complement strand
ACCCACGAGCGCCGCGACCTTGGCCTCCAGCAACTCGCGCTCGAGCAGCATCTCGCCCAGCCTGGCCTTGAGCCGCTCGCTCTCCAGCGCCTCACCATCAGCAGGTCGCGTCGCCAGGCTTGCCTCGCCAGCCGCCAGGAAGGCGTCGCGCCAGCCGCTCAGGATCGCCGCCGTGACACCCAGCGCTCGCGGCAAAAGTTAGAGACGACCTTCAGCGTCAGTACCGCCGGCATCGCCGCGGCCGTGATGACCCGCGATCGGCTCCGCCGCACCACGCTGTATCCAGCCCGCCAAGCTAAGCTCGGGGGAGTCCCCACATTCAGGTTGCCACAGGGCGCCAAGCTCTACGGGATACGCAAGCCCCCTTGTTTGCTAACGCTTCCGCAGCCAGCGAGTCCTCGCCGATCACCTCTCATCGCAGCGACATCCGCAACAGCGCTGAAATGGGGCGCCCCGCCTCCAGCCTTTTCAGAAACTCACCCTGTCGCCGCCCTTGAGGGATAGCATCTCGCGCGCGTCATCAGGCGTTGCGACGTCAAAGCCGAGCCCTTCGATGATCTGCCGCGCAGCCCGAACCTGCTCAGCATTTGTCTGGGCCAAGCGGCCGGGACCAGCCCAAAGGCTATCCTCCAGCCCTACGCGGACATTGCCGCCCATTGCGGCGGCCATGGCGGCGATGTTCAACTGGTGCCGCCCGGCGCCGAGCACCGACCATTGGTATTTGTCACCGAACAGCCGGTCCGCCGTGCGCTTCATGTGCAGCACGTCCTCCGGGTGATTGCCAATGCCGCCTTGCAGGCCGAATACCGTCTGGATGAACAACGGTGCCTTCACCAGTCCCTGATCGTAGAAGTACTTTAAGTTGTAAAGGTGAGCAGTATCGTAGCACTCAAATTCGAAGCGCGTGTCATTGCCGGCACAAGTCGCCAGGATATGCTCGATGTCCCCGAAGCTGTTACGGAAGATAATATCCTTGTTGCCGAGATAGTCACGCTCCCACTGGTGCTTGAGGTCCTTGAAGCGGTTGAGCATGCCAAACAGACCGAAGTTCATGGACCCCAGGTTTAGCGAGGCCACTTCAGGCTTGAAGGTCGCAGCCGGCCGAACGCGCTCTTGGATCGTCATGGTCGGCGCCCCACCGGTGGTGAGATTCACAACCACGTTGGAACGCTGCTTGATAACCGGCAGGAATTTGCCGAATGCCTCAGGCGACTGGTCGGGTTGACCGGTTTCCGGGTTGCGGGCGTGTAGGTGAACAATAGCGGCGCCTGCCTCGGCCGCGCCGATTGCGGCTTCGGTGATCTCCTCCGGCGTCACCGGCAGGTAGGGCGACATCGAGGGTGTGTGGATCGCGCCTGTCACGGCACAGGTGATGATGACTTTGCGCTTGGTCGCCGTCATGGTCAGCCTTCCTTCTCGGCGGATGCTTTATGGGCCCGCAGCGCCGCTAGCCGGCGGTCACGCCAGCGCATCTTAGCAGGCAAGTCCCGTTCCGAGGTCCATTGCTGCATGATTGCGGCCACTGCCTCGCCCTCATAAACAGCGGGTGACGCAGGTTCGGCAGCGAGGCGCTTGTAGAAGCCCGTGTAGCGGGCGCAGTAATCTTCGATGCCGCCCGGCGCGTTCAACTCGATCGTCGCGAAGGGGCCGAGGAAGCTCCAGCGCAGCCCCAGACCTTCCGAGACCGTCAGGTCCAGGTCCGCCGGCGTGACATAGCCTTCCGAAACCAGCCTGAAGGCCTCGGCCAGCAGCGCGCCCTGCAGGCGGTTAAGAATGAAGCCCTCCACCTCCTTCAGCACCGTGATCGGCACTTGGCCGATAGCCTGGTAGATGCCGCGCGCGCGAGTGATGGTCTCGGGTGACGTCCAGTCGGCACCTGACAGCTCCACCAGCGGGATAAGATGTGGCGGGTTGACGGGATGACCGATGAGGCAGCGCGAGCGGCCAGGCAGGGCCGCGGTGAACAGGGAGACGCGAATGGCGGAGGAGGAGGAAGCAATGATTGCCTCGGCCGGAGCCGCCGCATCCAGCCGCGCGAAAAGGTCACGCTTGACCTCCAACCTTTCGGGGCCGTTCTCCTGGACGAAGGCGGCGGTGCCGACGGCCTCCTCCAGCGTGGCACTGGCGGCAATGCGCATGGCGGCGCCCGCCGGGTCGTCGCACAGCCCGTGCGCGGCAAGGTCCCGCAACCCCTCGGCGCAGAGGCCGACCGCGGAGGCAGCCACGCCCTCCACCGAGTCCCATAGACGGACGTTCCAGCCAGCGCGGGCGAAGATCATGCCCCAGGCGCGGCCGATCAGGCCACTCCCGATGATGGCGACGGTTTGGCTCATAGCCACAGCACCTTCCTGCGCAGTTCCTCGTCCTCTCGTAGCAGGCGGGAGTCGCCGCTCCACTGCACCGTGCCGCGTTCAAGCGCCACGGTGCGGTCCGAGATGGCGAGCGCCAGATCGAGGTGATGATCGACGATGATGATGGAGACCTCCTGCCTCAGCTTATCGAAAGTCTCGAAGAGTTCCTCAGTGATGGCGGGGGACAGACCTTCGAAGGGCTCGTCCAGCAGAAGCAGCCGCGTGTCGCCTGAGAGCGCGCGGGCCACCGCCACCATCTGCTGCTCGCCGCCCGAGAGCCGGTCAGCGGCCACGTTCCATCGTTCCCGCAGGCGCGGGAAGTATTCCAGGATGCGCTCCTGCTCCCAGTGAATTCCGGCGCCCGTGATGCGCTTCAGCCGACCGAGGCCAAGGTTCTCGCCCACCGTCATGCCGGCGAATAGCGCCCTGCCTTGTGGCACGAAGCCGACGCCGCGCCGCGCCACCTTGTCCGGTGTTATGCCCGCGATCTGGTCGCCCGCCAGGGTGATGCTGCCAGAATCCGGGTGCGCGGTGCCGATCAGCGTTTTGAGCAGCGTCGACTTGCCGGCGCCATTACGGCCGAGCAGCGCGACCACTTCATTCTGCCGCACCGTCAACGAGATATCGTTCAGGATGTGAGACTTGCCGTAGAAGGTGTTCACCTTCTCCAGCACCAGCAGCGGCGCGTCCTGCACTGCGGAGGGCCGCGGCTTCTCCGCGAGCGCATGCGCGCCGGCGCCGAGATAGACCGCCTGAACACGCGCATCGTCCCGCGCATCGGCCACGCTGCCATCGACCAGCACCTCGCCATCGGCCATCACCGTCACCCGGTCAGCCATGCGGAAGACCCGATCGATATCGTGCTCAACCAGCAGCACCGGGATGTCAGCCGACAGCGTCTTGATCAGGTCACCCACCCGCTCACGCTCGGCGGCGGCGAGGCCGGCCAGGGGTTCGTCCAGCAGCAGAATGCGTGGTCGGGTCGCAAGCGCCAGCCCCATGTCCAGCAGGCGCTGGCCACCATAGGAGAGGCTGCCGGCCTCGGCATCCTCCACGCCCGCCATGCCAGCCCAGCGCAGCAGCTCGGTCGTGTCGTCCCGCAGGTCCGCGATGCTACTGACATTGCGGAACAGCGAGAAGCGCGCCGGGTGGCGGGCTTGCACGGCGAGGCGGACGTTCTCCTCCACCGAAAGCCCGGGGAACAGGTTGGTGATCTGGAAGGACCGTCCCAACCCGGCACGGGTGATGGCGTGCGGCGGCATGCCGTCCACCCGCTGCCCGTCTAGCAGCACATGCCCCCGGTCCGCCGCGAACATGCCGGACAGCAGGTTGAAGGCGGTGGTCTTGCCGGCGCCGTTGGGGCCGATAAGTGCGTGCAGCTGCTTATCCTCCACCGCGAAGGAGACGCCGCGCACGGCCTGTACAGAGCCAAAAGACTTCTGCAGGTCCTGCGCCACCAACACAGGGCCTTGAAGCGTGCCCTCGCGGATGAAGCGCGTCGGAATGCGGCCGGAGGCCCCGGCGCGGCGCGCGGCCATCGCGGCTGCATCCGCGGGCGGCTTCGGCCGCACCAGCCCCAGCACGCGCCTGCCGATGCCGACCATTCCATCGGGCGAGAACACGATGAAGAAGACGAATAGAATGCCGAAGACCAGCAGCCAGTTGGCCGTGTAGATCGATAGGAACTCGCGGAACAGGATGTAGAACAATGCGCCAAGCGCGGGGCCCAGGAAGCTGCGCATGCCGCCGATAACAACCATCGCCAACAACTCGCCCGAGAAAGCAAGATTGATCGGATCGGCCGAGGCGAAGCGATGATTGTAAACACTGAGTACGCCGGCCAGCCCGGTGATCGTGGCCGACAGCATGAAGGCCAGCAGCTTGTACCTGTTGCTGTCATATCCGAGAAAGCCGGTGCGCCCCTCGTTCTCACGGATCGCTACCAGCACGGTGCCGACCGGCGAGCGGCGCAGGCGCCAGAGGCCCCAGAGCACCACCAGCGCCACGCCGGCGACCACCATGTAATAGCTGTTGGCGTTCTGCAGCGCTTCCCAGCGGGTCACATTGCCGAGCCCGTTCTCGCCGCCCGTCAGCTCCGTCCAGCGGAAGGCGATGGAGAACAGCATGGCGGTGAAGGCCAGCGTCAGCAGGGAGAAGTAGACTCCGCGTCGCCGCAGGATCAGCAGCCCCGCGACGAAAGACAGCCCCGCCACGACGATCAAAGCACCGCCCGCCGGCAGAACCATGCCGCCTGGCAGATAATGACGCTGGATCAGGGCGGCGGCATAGGCGCCGATGCCGAACCAAGCGCCATGGCCAAAGGAGACCAATCCGGTCCAGCCGACGAGGATGTTCAAGCCCATCACGGCCAGCGCGAAGACCACCACATCCGTGCCGGTGGTTATGGTGAGGCCCAGCGCGTCCATTAGGAAGGGCAGCACCACCAGCCCGGCCAGCGCGATGAGCAGTGGGTGCAGTTCGCGCGCCCGTGTTTTCTGCATCATGTTCGCGGTGCCCTATTCGAAGCGCTGGATACGTTCGCCGAACAGGCCGCGTGGACGCAGCAGCAGGACGAGCACCATCAGCAGGTAGACGGCGGCCTCGGTGGCCGGAGGAAAGGCATAGGCGGCAAGGCCGCGCACGATGCCGACAATCATTGCGGCGCAGACCACGCCCCAGAAAGAGCCGAGCCCGCCGATGACGACGACGACGAAGGCGAATGTCAGGATCTCGGCACCCATGGTGGGCGTGACGCCAGTGACCGGCGCCATCATGGTGCCCGCCAGCGCGGCGAGCCCCACCGCGATCATCACCACCGCGGTCATGTACGGCTTTAGCGAGATACCCAGCGCCGCCACCATATCCGGGTTCTGCACGCCGGCCCGCACCACGCGACCGAAGGCGGTGCGCTTCAGCAGCAGCCACAGCCCGGCGACGCAGACGACGGCGACCAGCAGGATCAATAGCCGATACTTTGAGTAGATGAATTCGCCTAGGAAGACCTGACCGCGCAGAAACAGCGGGATAGAAAATGGCACTGGGGCGGCGCCGAAGATCATGCGCAGCGACTGCTCGGCCACCATCGCCAGCCCGAAGGTCAGAAGCAGGCTCAGAATGGGGTCACCGCGATAGAAGCGGCTTAGCAGAAGGCGCTCGATGAAGAGCCCCAGCAGCGCCACCAGAACCGGCGAGACGATGACAGCGCCGCCGAAGCCGATGCTGGGCGCCAGCGCCACGGTCAGGTAGGCGCCGATGGCATAGAAGGCGCCATGCGCCAGATTCACTACGCCGCCCAGGCTGAAGATCAATGAGAGACCCAGCGCGATGAGCAGGTAGTTGGCCCCGATGAGCAGGCCGTTCAGCACCTGCTCCAGGATGAAAACGAATTCCAAGGCGGATCTCCCGGAGGTGCGGTGCGCCCGCGCCAGTCAGCGCGGGCGCGATCGGCGCATTAGGCCGGGAAGGTGCAGGCGTTTTCCTCCTTGCTGGCCGCCATCGTCTCGAGGCTTTCGCTGGCAACGGGCATGGCCGCGGATGTCGTGAAAATGTCGTAGGCGTTCCTCGCCTGTCCGGCTGGCAGAGCGGTGATCGCGAACATTTCCATCATCAGCTGGTGATCGGCAGCGCGGAAATAGCCTTCGCGGGACTTGAAGACGTCGAACTTCGCGCCGCTCTCCAGGTGCTCCACTACCTTAGTCGGGTCGATGCTCTTGATCTCGTTCATCGACTGCGCGATCACCTTCATCGCGGTGTAGTCGCTCCAGCCCTGGTTCTCGGGTGGACGGTTGTACTTGGCCCGGAAGGCGGCGGTGAAGGCCTTGGCGGACGGCGCTTCCAGCAGGTGGTGCCAGACCACCGGCCAGGTACCAAGGAAATTGCCCGGCCCTGCACCCCAGGCCAGCGCCGTGTCGAAGCCAAAGCCCGCGACCGGGAAGCGCAGCCCGAATTCGCTGTACTGCTTAAGAAAGTTGGTGACCTGCGCACCCGCGAGGTTACAGATCACCACGTCCGGCCGCGCTTGCCGCAGCTTCAGTAGGAAGGGCGAGAAGTCGGTCAGTTCAGTCGGCACGAGATCGGAGCCGCCGATCGACCCGCCATTCTCGCTCAAGTACTTGTTGGCGACCCGCAGCAGATCGTGGCCAAAGGCGTAGTCGGCGGTCAGCGCGTAATACTTCTTGCCGCGCACCAACCCCTGGTCGAGGAGCGCGCGCCCGGCCGCCTTCACCATCATCGTGTTCTGGGCTTCGGTGTGGAACATGTAGCGACGGCAATCGCTGCCGCGCAGCGCGTCGGAATTGGCGCCGGTGTTGATGAACAGCACCTTCTCCCGCTGCACTACCTGGCCGATCGCCAGGGCCGAAGCGGAATTGATCTCGCCGACGATGCAGGCGACCTTGTCGCGCTGCGTGTAGCGCTCGGCTTTCGACGATGCGGTCTGCGGGTTCACGCTGTCCTCGAACAGCATCTCGACCCTGCGGCCGTTGATGCCGCCGGCGGCGTTGATCTGCTCGGCCGCCAGGGCGGCGGCCTGCACAGCAAACTCGCCCAGAGGGCCAAGGAAACCGGTGCGCGGTGTCAAATGCCCGATCTTCAAGACATCCGCTTGCCCATAGGAGATCGAGGGCATCGCCAGGAAGGCGGCGCCCCCGGCCAGCAACGCACGACGGGTCGAGCGTGGAAATTCGGTCATGGACGTTTCCTTTCGGCCCCTGTTCACGAGGCTTGATACTGCGATCTGAGATCACAATCATCATGGCAACGCTGTCCGGTGGTGTCTATGGTCATCTCGATGAACCCCGCTGTCGCCGAACTGCCCCCAATGGACCGCCGCACGCTGGGCGACGCCATCTACGCCCACCTTTCGGAGCTGCTGATCTCCGGCCGGCTGGCCCCGGGCGAAAAGCTCTCTTTGCGCGACAGTGCGGCGGCCCTCGGCGTCTCGGTAATGCCTGTGCGCGAGGCGGTGTCGCGGCTGGTAGCCGACGGCGCCCTGGAGTCCCCGCCAAATCGCGCCGTGCGCGTCCCGGTCATGACGGTGTCGCGCTTTCGCGAGCTGGCGGATACGCGCATGGCCATTGAAGGACTGGCTGCCGGGCGCGCCGCCACGCTGCGCACCTCGACGCAACTGGCTGCCATCCGCAGCGCGGAGGCGGCGTTCCGCACCCTTGCCTGCCAGCCGGATCCGGGGCTGGCCGTAGCGCTAAACCGTGACGTGCATTTCGCCATCTATGCCGCCTGCGGCCTGCCCACGTTGCGCGCTATCATTGCCGGGCTGTGGCTGAAGGCCGGCCCCGTCATCAATCTGGATCTGCGCGCCAGCAGCGATCGGCTGAACGCCGGACATGCACTGCGGTGCCATAGCGAGGCGCTGGCCGCTATCAAACGCGGCGACGCTGGCGCCGCTCAGGCTGCGATCGCCGCCGACATCAACGAGGCGGCCCAGTTCATCATCGCGCGGGGCATCCTGCCGGCGGGGGCATGACGGAGGAACGACAAAGCATGGATCTCGCCATAGAGGGGTTGCGCGTGCTGGTGACGGCGGGCGCCAATGGGATCGGTCGCAGCATCGTCGAGGCCTTTTTGACCGAGCGCGCGAGGGTATTCACTTGCGACCTGGACGAGGCCGGGCTGGCGACTTTGCCTGCCAACGTTGGACGCTGCGTGGCCGACGTCGCGGACCGCGCACAAGTGGGAGCTTTAGTAAGGGACGCGGTAACATACCTCGGCGGGCTGGACGTTTTGGTGAACAATGCAGGCATTGCCGGGCCGACAGGCCGAGTGGAGGACATCGCGCCTGAGGACTGGGATCGCTGCCTGGATGTCTGCCTGACCAGCCAGTTCAATTGCGCGCGACTGGCGGTACCCCACCTGCGGGCGAGCACGAACCCATCCATCATCAATCTGTCCTCGGCCGCTGGGCAGTTCGGCTTCGCACTGCGCAGCCCCTACTCCGCCGCCAAGTGGGGAGTGATTGGCTTCACCAAGTCCCTCGCGATCGAACTGGGCGACGCAGGCATCCGCGTCAACGCCATCCTGCCTGGGTTAGTAGCCGGTGATCGGCAGCGGCGGGTGCTGGAGGCCAAGGCGCAGCAGCGAGGCATGCCCTTTGTGGAAGTTGAGAAGGCTGCTTTCTCCTACGTCTCCATCAAGGAATACGTGACCCCGCAGCAGTTGGCGGACCAGATCTTGTTCCTGTGTAGTCCACGAGGGCGAACTATCTCCGGCCAAGCCATCGCTATTGACGGTGATACACGGATGCTGGCTTAAGGAAGCGACGATCCTGCGACGCCGCGCTCGGCTGTGGCGGCTCTGGTGTTGGCGGCTGCCGGCCAGGATCTTCCAGCTCGACGGATTCTACTTTGTCTGAGGGTTATGCGGCCCTGGCCCGCAGGCCACCCAAATGTGCCCTCAATCCAGGTGGCGGCCACCCGTTCC
This sequence comes from Roseomonas sp. KE2513, assembly GCF_016107305.1. Taxonomy (GTDB): domain Bacteria; phylum Pseudomonadota; class Alphaproteobacteria; order Acetobacterales; family Acetobacteraceae; genus Roseomonas. The sequence continues at coordinate 16,615 of NZ_RCVR01000053.1, read as the reverse complement.
TGCGGCACCTCACACGGGTTTCCCTGCGACCTGAGGAGGCGGTACCCGATCGTACAAGAAGCTGCCTCTATGTCGTGCTGTTGCGTAGAGCACCCTGCGCGCTGCGGAGCCATATCAACGGTACTGCGCAGAGGTCTACGAGCTGGACCTCAGCGGGTAGGAGGCCCATGGCCAGCTGGGCTTTGGCGCCCTCTTTACCGCCAGGTAGCACGCGGGTGTTCTCACCAAGGGCATTCTGAATTTCTGGAGCGTAGTGCCAAGCGCGACCAAGCCATCGCCGAGTTCGCCATGAGGGCTGCAGTCCAGGCGATGCCAGCCATCGACCGGCCACGCTCCGCAAAAGGAGGGAAGTCTGATCCTTCCGGACCCAGGCGGACCGCTCCAGGAGCAACCTGAGGCGGGCAGCCGCCGTTCTTCGCGCTGCATCGCAACATGGCGGGCGTCGGTACCTCCATCTGGCAATCAGCCGGGCCAGAGGTGCCGCCGCTGTTCAGAGGAGCCCGCATGGCCACTTCCCGCAAGGCGACCGTACTTGCAGCCACTGCCGCTACACTGGCCGCCACCGCTCTCTTCAACCGCGCTAGTGCCCGGCGGGCCGAGCGGAGGCACCCGCCCCAAGGCCGCTTCGTCCGAGCCGGGGGCGTGCAGCTGCATTACCGCGAAGGTGGACGGAGAGACGGGGCGCCGATTGTCCTGCTGCACGGCAACGCTGTCCGCGCGGAGGACTGGATCGCCAGTCGTGTGTTCGGCCTCCTGGCCGAGCGGCACCGGGTCCTTGCCTTCGACCGCCCAGGCTATGGCTACAGTGAGCGCCCGCGCGATCGGCTGTGGACAGCCGAGGCGCAGGCTGTGGTGCTGGCAGAGGCATTCGCCCAACTCGACATAGACCGGCCTGTCGTGGTCGGTCACTCCTGGGGCACACTGGTGGCCGTGGCACTCGGCCTCGACTACCCAAAGGCGGTGTCCGGCCTCGTGCTGGTGTCTGGCTATCACTTTCCGACTGCGCGGGCCGACGTAGCCCTGTTCTCGCCACCCGCCCTGCCGGTGGTGGGTGACGTGATCCGTTACACTTCCGGGCCTCTGCTCGGGCGGCTGATCGCGCCGAAGATGATCCGGGACATGTTCGCGCCCGCCCCGGTGCCGCCCACGTTCACGGCGGCGGTGCCGGTGCCGCTGATGCTCCGTCCCTGGCAGGTAAAAGCCAGCGCCGAGGACGCCGCGACCATGACGCCGAGGGCCGCAACCGTCGCCGGGCGTTATGGCGAACTGGGGCGCCGGCCAGTCTCCATTGTCGCTGGCGGCGAGGACCGGATCGTCGATGTCGGGCGGCAGTCGGCCCGCCTGCATCGCGCCATACCAGGTAGCGACCTGCGCGTGATCCCCGGCCTCGGCCACATGGTTCACCACGGCGCCCCGGAGATGGTTGCGGAAACCGTGGCGGCTGTTGCGGCGGCGGCCAGTGGAGGGGCGCCACTCAGCCTCCAGGCGCTGTCCTCGTAAAGGATTCTGGCGCCCCCTGTTCCGGAACAAAAGTGGATGGGTCCTGCCACGTTCTGCGGCAAAGCCCCCGATACACGACCTGGAGCGAGGAGATCATGGTGGCACGGACACGGTGAGCGGGAATGGGTGGCACCTACTTGCGGTAGCCCGGAAGGTTTAGTCGTCACGCTCAAACCCTGGCCTTGAACACGGAATGCCAAACCGGCAGTTCATTGAACTTCCACCCGTCCATTCCGTTACCCGCCGATACAGATCGGCCGCTTGTCGTTCGGCCTTGTTCGTGGAGTAGATGAATGAGCGGCACTGAGCACTCGCCCACCCCGCCCGCCACCGGGATGGAAGCTGGGCCGGAGCCTGCAACGGCGCCGGCGACCGGGACGGGCCCCGAGGCCGGAGCAATGCCCGAAGCATCCACGACCGCGGGTGACGCTTCCCCGGAAGCGGCGCCCGCCCCGGAGGCTGCCCCCGGCATTGCCGAGCCTGCGGTGAACCTCCAGGCCCCACAGGCCCGCGCCAAGACGAAGGGCGTCGCCGATATCGTCTTCGTCGTCGATGTCAGCGGCAGCATGGCGCCCTGTATCGATGCGCTGCGCGCCAATATCGAGGCGTTCGTTGACTCCCTGAGCCGGGGCGACGCAAACAACGCGGCGCCCGTGAAGGATTGGCGCGCCAAGGTCGTCGGCTACCGCGACCTGGAAAGTTCAGTGCAGGAAGGGCTGCCCTGGATCGTCGACAACCCCTTCGTTCGCGAGGCATCGGCCCTGAAGGCACAACTCGGGGCGTTGACAGCGGTTGGCGGTGGCGACGAGCCGGAATCGCTCCTCGACGCGCTCTACAAGATTGCCACCATGGAGGCGGTTCCGAAGGGTTCCCAGACCATCGACCCCGCAAAGTGGCGCTACCGGAGCGATGCCGCCCGCGTCGTCGTCGTGTTCACCGACGCATCCTTCAAGGAGACGATGGGCATCCCCGAGGCGAAGGGCGGATCGCTGCAAGATGTCGCGAACGTCGTCATGGCCAACCGCATCATCCTCAGCCTCTTCGCGCCGAATTTCGAGGGCTATGACCGCTTGAGCCAGATCGATAAGTCGGAATGGGAGGTCGTGGAGTATGAAGGGCTGAGCCCGCAGGAGGCCTTGCAGAAGTTCACGGCCGATCCCGTCAACTTCCGGAACACGCTCAAGCAGCTCGCAGCCAGCGTGTCACGGTCAGCCGAGACCGTGGCGCTTTGAGCCCCAATAGAGCCTGAGCGCCCGTCATGGCGAAGAAGCTCAAAACAGGCGACGTCATCCACGGCTACCGGATCACCAAGGTGTTCGGGCCGGGGATGATGGCGATCTCCTATGCCGCGCAGGCTCCCACGGGTCAGAAGGTCTTCTTCAAGCAGTACAAGTCGCCGGCTCCCACGGTCGTCTGGTACAAGGGCTTCGTCTCCTATCAGAAGGAGCTCTCCGCTCGCGTCCTGGGCGGCAAGGCAGCGCATTTTGCGGTCCGCCAGCTCGATGCCTTCGAGGCGCAGTGGGGCGGCCGCTGCTACTTCCAGGCCTATGAGTTCGTCGAGAACGGCGCGGACCTGCAACAGGTCCTCGACGAGGAGCGGGAAGGGCACCGCCGGACGGGAAGGCCGCCGACGAGCGACGCTGTCGTCTGGGCGCAGCACGTCACCTGGGCCAAGGTCCTCATAGCGGGAATTGCGGCGCTCCACGGCTCCAACATCGTCCACGCCGATCTGAAGCCAGCCAACGCCTACCTTATCAAGGATCCGACGATCGGCTCCGGCTACCAGCTGAAGCTGATCGACATGGATTTCTCCCTGCTTGCAGACCGGCGGGCCCCCTGGCACGGCTTCCAAGGCTATGTCGGCACGGACAACTATCGCTCGCCGGAGCACCTCGTGCGCGGCGGCATCCCGGTGCCGGCGTCAGACATCTTCACCTGCGGACTGATGCTCTATGAGCTGCTGGCCGGGCAGCATCCCTACTGGTCCGACGATCCTGGGGAGTACGCACGGCGTGTCCAGGCCTATGAGGCCAAGCCACCCGCCCTGGTCGGTTCGATGCCGGCACCCGCCGGCAATGCCGAGGTCAGCGCCGCCCTCCATCGCTGCCTGTCCCCCGATCCGGCGGTCCGGCCCAGCGCGGAGGAGCTGCGCGCCGTACTGAGCGGCCGGAACCGCAAGCCCGCAGCCGCACCTGCAGCGCCTGAACAGGCTTCGGCCCCTGCACCCCCCGCATCCTCCTCCTTGTTCCGGAAGCCGCTCATCTCCGAGGAAGTTGAGCTCCAGAGCGGGGATGGCCGGTCGCTGCGGATCAGGGTTCGCACGGAGCTGGGAAAGATCCTGATGCGGCAGTTCGGGCCAGATGCCGAGTTCTGGGACAACCGCCAATGCGTGATCGAGCGGGGACCCGCCGGGCAGTGGATACTGGTGCCGGTCGGCTCGACCACGAACGAGACCCTCGTGAACGGACGCGCCCTGGTTGCGCCGCGACCCCTGAACCAGGGTGACGTGCTCGCGGTAGGCCGCGAGGCGAAGGGGGTGGCCAAGCTGCCGCTGACCCTGCGCGCTGGCGGATGAGCGACCGGCCTGAACCCTCCGCCGCGCCGATCCCCGGCGAGCAGGTTCCAGGCGAGCCGGGGCTGGCGCCCGCGGCACCGGAGCCCGACCTGGGAGCGCCCCCGCTCCCTGAGTCCCCCGCCGTGGCTGCTGAGAGCACGGCCCTGCCGGTTCCGCCCGAGGCAGCGCCGGAGCCTGCCCCCGCCGCGCCGGCCGAGATTCCGATCCCGGAGCCGCGAGACCTGCATGACCTCGACTGGGAGGCGATCCGGCGGATGGTGGACCCGGCCGCTCTGCGCGCCCGGATGCGCCAGACGGTGGAGGCGATAGAGGGCCTGCTCGACCGCGCCGGCGGGCCCGGCCTGCTCTTCGACGACGACAGGGCTGGTCCGGGCGACCGGGCCATCCAAGTGAAGACCGTGGATCCCGCCGTCCCGCTCTGGATCATCGGCGACCTGCATGGCGACCTCCTGGCGCTGGAGGCGGCCCTCGCGGCCATCGCGCGGGAGACGACCGAATCAGGCGCGGAGCGGCCGCGGATCGTCTTCCTTGGCGACCTGTTCGACGACGAGGGATACGGCCTCGAGGTCCTCCTGCGCGTATTCGAGCTGATCCTCGAGGGGCCGGAACGGACCTGCGTGATCGCCGGCAACCATGACGAGGCGCTGTCCTATGACGGCATCCGCTTCGCCTCGAGCGTCTCGCCTGCTGACTTCGCCGATCTTCTAAACGCACATCTCAGCCACGAATGGATGGAGCGCGCTGGAAAGGCCGCGGTCCGGTTCTTCGCGACCGCGCCGCGCGCGCTTTTCTTGCCGGATGGCCTCCTGGTCGCCCATGCAGGATTCCCATTGGCGGACCTGCATGAACGGCTGGCAGCAGGTGGCGATTGGAACGACCCGGCCTGCCTCTCGGACTTCACTTGGACCCGGGCGCACCCGACGGCCCGGCGAAAGCTTCCGAACCGTTTCTCGCGCGGAAGCCAGTTTGGCTATCAGGACTTTGCGGCCTTCTGCGAGCTCAGCGCCAGGCTCGGGCGGCCGGTAACGCATCTGGTTCGCGGACACGACCATGTCGAGGAGCGCTTCGCCATCCCTCCCGCCTACCGCGCGCATCCCGTGCTGACGACCGTAGCTCTGTCGCGCCGCCTGCCTCGCGAAGCCTTCGGCCCGCGCGAGCGCGTACCGACGCTCGCGCGCTTCGTTGAGCGCTCGGTGCCGCAGGTCTACCGCCTCCACATCCCCGCGGCGCTGATCGACGCGATCTTTCTTGAGCCATTGGCGGAAGGCGCGGGTGAGCCACCAAGCCCGGAGGCCCAGCGATGAGCCTTGTCCTCCGATGCCCGAATTGCGGAACGACCCAAGCAGGCCCGGGCGAGTGCGACGCATGTCACGAGGCACAGGTCCGTTATTTCTGCACCAACCACAATCCCGGGCAGTGGCTAACAGCCCCTAAGTGCCCGCAATGCGGCGCTCAGTTCGGCGTCGCCGGGCCCGTCCGAAGCGCGTCCCCTTCGCCGGCCCGGTCACCCGTGCAGCCGTCGGTCCGGCCGCCTGCGGCCAGGGTCGCGCCGCCGCCAGCCGCGCCCGTCACCCGGCGAAGATTCAACCCGTGGGGCCCCGCTCCCGCACCGCTCGCAGGCGAAGAACGCGACGTGCGAGCGAGGCGCTTGCGAGACATGATCGCGCCGCCTTCCCGAGACCGAGGAGTGCCGGGGGCGCCACCCTATGACATGGAAGCTCTGCCGGTCCCGGTGGCCAGGGCAGGTTGCCTCGGGCGGGCGCTCCTACTGGTGTTCCTGCTCCTAGGAATTCTTTTGCTGTTGTTCATCTCCGCTGGCGGCCCGTTCATTCAAATTCTGCTTAGTTTCCTCTTGTCCTCCTGAGGCCAGGTCAGAAAGCGGGCGACTACGCCCAGGGGCTTCCCAGTTCTACAGCTTCGTCAGCCAGTGCTTAGCGATCCGACAGGCGACGGTAAAAGCTGGGTTGAAGACGTTGCCGACATCATAGCGGACGACTTGGCCCATCAGGTGACTGGCGGCCCGCGCGTCCAGCCCATAATCGTCACCAAGCCACCGCAGCATTTCGGTCGTGGCGTGCTGCAATGCTTGATCGAGCGGCCGGGCGTTGCCGATCGTGAAGATATCGTCGGACGTCTCGCCGCGAGGCCAGGTAATCGTCCGCTTCAGGACACGGAGCGTAACCTCCATCTCAAAGGAGGTCTCGATCCCCGTACCGACGATTTCGCCGTCTCCCTGGCATGCGTGCCCGTCGCCCAGATAGAAAAGCGCGCCCGGCACCGAGACCGGGAACCAGGCCGTCGTCCCCGGTGCGAACAGGCGGTAGTCCATATTGCCGCCGTTTTGTGCGCTCGTCGCGGTGGACAGTGCCTGCCCGCCCGCCGGCGCGACCCCGAAGCAGCCGATCATAGGCTGAAGCGGTGGGGAGAAAGCCTCCAGTCCCTTCGCTGGTTCCTGCAGCCGTACTGTCCCGGCCTTGCTGTCGATCTCCCAGACATGGCGCTGTTGCAGGGGCCGGTCGGCAATGGCGGTCGGGTCCAGCACGGTGAGAGCAAGGGGCGAATAGGTCCAGCCCGTCGCTCGGCTTGGCGTCAGCCGCTCAATATGGACGGCCAGCGTGTCCCCAGGCTCGGCGCCTTCGACAAAGAAGGGTCCAGTCATTGGATTGGGCCGGCAACCGACGGCAATTTCCTGCGCATCCAGTCCGGAGGCGTCGATCGTATCTGTAACCACCGTGTCGCCGCTGGCAACGCGAAGGCACGGCTTCGCGGTGCCAAGCACGTTGAAGTATTCGGTGGGGCGAAAGCGGTGCGTTGCCATTGGGCTTCCCGGTGGAACTCCTTGGTGCAGATCGAGTCGTCTGGCCGGTCACGCTGCAGCCAAGCTCGGCACGCTAGAAACCGCCCGTGAGGTGGTCAACGGTGCTCAGAAAGCGCGGAACCCGCTAGCGGCCAGACGGTGCCATGCCTCTCATGAAAACTCGGGTAATAACCCTGAACGCCTGAACCGAGTGCGGAGCAGTCGGCGACCGGCCGAGCCCCCGTTGGGGTTGAGCGTCTCGTCACCTTGAGAGGGTGTTCAACATGGTGGTCGGCGGGTTGCTGCCGCGGGAGGGGCTGGATAGCGTGTCAGCAACAGCAACTCCGGACAGGTGATCTCCTGCTGGCGTAAACGAGCCAGGAACCCCAGCACTGCTCGCTGGGCAGCGGTTCCCTGATCGGCAAGGAGGGCTGGGTGTCCGACGCCTGGCAAGAAGGCTCCGCCGGCCGGGCAGGGAGCTCCGGTAAGCATCCTGCGTCCCTGCTCCACAGGCACAATGCCGTCGCGCTCCCCATGCAGCACGAAGACCGGAGCCCTCACCTCCGGGAGACGGGCCAGGCTGTCGAATGGATGCCGCAGGAGCAACCGAACTGGTGCCCAGCGAAAGGCGTCCGCGGCGATCTGGCGAACCGATGTAAAGGGCGAGTCCAAGATGACCCCCGCTACTGGTCGCTCCGTGGCGACGGTGACTGCAACACCGGTGCCGATGCTTTCACCCCAGAGAACGAGGGGCGCGCCCGGCCAACGCGCTACCGCCCAATTCGCCTGGGCACGAGCATCGGCAATCAATCCTCGTTCGGTGGGCATGCCTGGATTGCCGCCATAGCCCCGGTACTCCGCGAGCACGATGCCATAGCCCGCAGTGATGAAGGGTTGTAGCGCCTTCTCGCGATGACCTGCGTGCCCGCCATTGCCATGCAGGTAGAGGATCACAAGCATGCCAGCCTGCGGCTCCGCAGCCCAGAAGTTCAACCGCAGCTCGTCCACGGTGCTCACCTGGTGAGCGGAGAAGTGAGACCCTGGTGGTGGATTGCCCAGAACCCCACCGTTGGCAGGAAACATCACACGTTCCTGGAACCACCACAGGAGACCTACGGCGAGAACCCAGGCAAGAGCCAATGTAATAATGGCAGTAAGCCCGCCCCTCATCCCGCTACTGGCTCCAAACATCGCGCGGCCGCTCAGCGGCGGCTGGGTTTGACCGGCTCGCTCAGAATGGCGCGTCAGCAGCCCGCGAGGCAGACTGGGACGAGGCCGAGAAGCCGCAGGATCGTGGTTGGCCGTGCCTTCCGATCGAGCCGATCTACCAAAGGGCTTTGAGCCAGATCCGCTTTGCTCGATATCACATGGCTGGTGTTGTCGCCTGCCTTCTCAGAAGCGGACAGGCAGGCGATCCGCTCTGGTGAGCAAGGTGGATGGCGAGCAGACGTCCATTGGGCAGCTATCATAAGGGCAGAATGACGGTGAGGAATGCACTGTAGCAGTCCTCAACCGCTATTGAGCCCATTTTGAGCCCACGCTTCTGCTACCTTTTCCGCACCGGGCCGTTACGTCTGACGTCCAGAGATCCAACCTCGGAAAGGGGGTCAAATGTTGTGGTCCGATGGAACGTTCTTTGGTTGGGTGGCTTAGCCGCAGTGCTGGCCGTTCCTGTGCCTTCCACTCTGGCGGACCCCTGGAAAGACGAGAGCGGAAATGGGCGCTGGGAGAGACACTACGATCGGTGGTCTGACCATGATCATGGACGCTCCCGCGGTGACGATCGGCATTGGGCCGAGCCGCGGGGTTGGGAGGATCGGCTCCGGCATGACGATGACCGCCGGCATGACTACGGCCGGCGCAGGGATGAGTTTTTACGCGATGATCGCCGGCGCGATGGGCTCGATTCTCCTGCCGAGATCCTCGGCCAGCTGCTCGGAGGCCGCTGACAGCGCGAGGCCGTCCGCAATTTCAAACAGAGCCAGCTAGGCTGGCCCTTACGGGAGGGTGTAACGATGCAAAAGACAGGTTTCGTGCTTCTTGGTTTGGCCGTACTCGGGCTCAGTGGCTGCGGCTACAGCACTGGGGACCGTGCCGTTTCGGGTGGTCTCCTTGGCGCCGGTGCTGGAGCCGGCGTGAGTGCACTTACCGGGGGCAGCGTTGGAACAGGCGCCCTGATTGGCGGCGCGGCAGGTGCGGCCGGCGGTGCCCTGACCAGTGGACGCGACGTGAACTTGGGACGCCCAGCTTGGCGCTGAGGACGGTCCTCTGATCGCGAAGTTGTGGCGAGCATGCCGTTCGCCACGGCTTCGCTTCAGCGGGAGGAGCTACTGAGCAACCGGGCACTTGGCCTCTCAGCGAGGACTGCCCCGCGAGCTAGTGTCTGGCTTTTCTGAGCAGGCGGCACGATCTCGCAGAAAGAGTTCTCGAACTTGCCCGCGGCCGTGCGGGGCAGATGGTGGAGGTAGGCTAGGTCTGCCCGGTACTCCAAACCAAACTTTGCATGCTGACTGCACGTGGTAGTGCGGGTACTCCGCGCGCTGGAGCGCAAGGTAGCCCGCCTCGCACGTGCTGCAGATGCGGTGAGGGGGACACCCAAGCCCTTACGGAGCGCCTCGGATCTGGTGATCACCTCCTTGAGCCGCGCGGGATGTACGCCTCGCTCGAAGCAGGCATCCGCCAGCAGCCGCGCCATCGAAGGATGGGTAAGGAGATAATCGGAGGCGCGGCGCAGCAGCCACTCGATCTGGCCCTCGACGGGCGTCGTGATGTTCAGCCCGACCGAGGGCCCCGTCGCACAAATGGCGTCCGTGGAGTACCTCCAGGACGGCCTCTCGGTGCCGTCAGGCCAGACCGCAACACTTGGAGCGCGCTCCCGGATGGCGGCGAGGTCGCGGCGAGGCCAGAGGTGGGCGCGGACCGTGAACGCGCTCCAGATCAACTGCCAGAGGTAACGCCAGACGGAGCGGATCGGCTTGCCCGTGAAACCCGGGGTGTGGATGTGAGAGGCGGAGCCTCTGAGGCGCCTGGGGGCGCGAGGCCGATGCCCTTTACATCATCTTGCCCGCGAACCGCCGCAGCATCGCCCGCTTTCGGGCCGATAAGCGCCGGCGGACAACGGCTAACCGGAGCAAGGACAGGATGCCGCGCGGACTCAGAGGTTCCATCGTGCTCGCTCTCTGCGCCGGTGCGCTCCTGGGCTGCGAGATGGGGACCTATGGCGGCGACGCCCCACCTTTTGCGGGACCGGCCTACCCGCCGGGGTACATCGCCCCTCTTCCTCCACCGGTGCCCTACGTGCCCCCGCAGCCTCCCGGTTTGGGGTACGGTTATCCTGCTTACCCCGGCCCGCTGAACGATCCTCGAGGTGGAGCCTGGCGCAGCGCCCCCTATGCCGAGGGAGGGTACAGGCAGCCCTGGGACGGCAGTCGCCCGGAACCGCCGGCAGCCTTCCGGGACGAGTACGGACAGGGAGGGGAGGGTTACGTGCCAGGTACACCTAGCCGCGAGGAGTTCGGACGCGGCAGGGACGCGGTGCCGGACGGCAGGTGGAACTATCGCCCGGAGGAACCGCGGCGGGACGACGACAGAGCCTACCAGCAGCCGGAGCAGGGTTACAGCCGGCCAGACCTCGGCGCTCCGACCTGGCGCTGAACCCTACCCCCTTGTCCGAAGGGCTGAATGCAGTCGACATCACCGAGGGAGGGACGGGTTCACCACGGGCCTGCCATTCCCAGGACCTGGTTCGCCAGGAGGTCAGCACAGGAGTGGCGATGCCAGCCGAGGGCAACCTAGACCGAAGACAGATCCTCGCACTCCTAGGCTTGGCCGCCGCGGCTCCTCGGCCTGCTGAGGCGCTGGAACTCGCTGATGTCAACGGGCTGATCACTGAGAACCGCCATGACGGCGTTCGCATCCTCAGCGCGAGGGGGGAGTTCGTCGGCGCGCGGGGTGCGTATTACGGTCCACCAGTGCCATTCGCCCAGTTGCCGGTTCATCTGGTTAATGCACTCGTGGCAAGCGAGGATCGCCGGTTCTACGAGCACTGGGGACTGGATCCGAGGTCAATGGCGCGCGCGGTCTGGTCCACCATTACGGGCCGCACCCAGGGCGGCAGCACGCTGACGCAGCAGACGATCAAGGAGATCTACCTCAGGGAGCACAGCCCAATCGTCAGGAAGCTTCTCGAAGAGCCGGTGCTGGCCCCAATCCTCGAACTCAACCTCAGCAAGGAGGACATCCTGTACGTCTACCTGAACAGGGTGTTCTTCGGCGGCAGCGCCTACGGGATCGAAGCCGCTGCCCGTGTGTATTTCAACAAGTACGCGCGCAGCCTCAGCATCCTCGAGTCTGCCATGATGGTCGGGCTTCTCCCTGCGCCCAACCGGTTCAACCCTCATCGAAACCTCCAGCTGTCGCGCGACCGGGGTATTCGGGTCATCGAGCAGATGGTCGAGGCGGGCTCGCTTAGCCGGAGCGCGGCAGACCTTGCCAAGGCGCAGGAGGTCACGGTGGTCCCCTCCAGGTCGGCCTGGGGTGGCTTTTACCCCCGCAGCGTCGGCATCGGCTGGTTCGCCCGCTGGGCGGAGAACGAGGCCAATGCCAATTCCGCGCCGGCCCAGCGGAGCGGCACGCGAACCATCTCGACCACCTTGGATCTGAGAATCCAGGCAGCGGCGGAGCGGCAGCTGGAAGCGGCCCTGCGTCAGCACGCGCGACCGAAGGGGATCGACGAGGGCGCGGTCGTGGTCATGCGGTATGACGGCGCGGTGCTCGCACTTGTCGGTGGGCGCGATTACCGGCGACGGGAATGGGATCATGTCACCCAGGCCAAGCGCCAGCCGGGCTCCGTGGCCAAGCTGTTCGTCTATCTCGCAGCACTCGGGAAGGGCGGCACGCCGGAGACTAAAGTGAGCGACGCTCCCCTGACGCTCGGTGGGCGTGCCGTGAGGAACTCCGACGAGAGATATCTTGGCGAGATCACGCTTGCCGCCGCGCTGGAGAAGTCATCCAATACGGCCGCAATCCGGTTGGCGCTGCAGAACACCCGCGAGACGAGGGAACTGATCAAGGCCCTGAACGTGGCGGATGAGGTCGAGGGAGAGGCCGGTGATCTTGCACTCGGGACCTATGAGGCAAGGCTGGTCGACCTCACGGCAGCTTTCGCCTCTGTCGCCAATCGAGGACGGATGGTCCTTCCCTACGCGGTGCAGCGGGTTCAAGACCCGGGAGGCGCCGAACTTCTGACGCGCGTGCTTCCGGCACGATCGGAGATCCGGCAAGCCCTGGAGGTCCAGCAGGCCGAGGTCATGCGGCAGATGCTCGCCGGTGTGGTGCAGCGGGGAACCGGACGCGCTGCTGATCCAGGGTTCTGGGCCGCCGGGAAGACGGGAACCACCACGGCCAGTCGCGACGCTTGGTTCATCGGCTTCACGGAGCGGTATGTTGCGGGCATCTGGCTGGGAAACACCGACAGCAAGCCGATGCTCGGTGTTTCGGGTGGTGGCTTGCCTGCTCAGATCTGGCGCGCGGTGATGATCGAAGCGCATCGGAGCGCCTGATCAGGAAATGGGCCGCCAAGCCTCACCGGCACCACCGATAGCGTGGTGCCGGTGAGGCCCGATAAAATGCCATCTGGGGGGCATCCCCCTGTAGTGGAGGATGCGAGAGGTGTGGCAAGGCGGCCATGAGGCGCGCAGTCCTTCGGCCATCTCCGGAAGGCACATCCCGGTCCGGACCAGCGGCCTGAGAATTGAGCCGAGACGCTCCTTCGCGAAGGCCGTACCACCAGGGCTGACTCAACAGGGTCGTGACAATCGCAGCCGTGCCCGCCGGCGGGTTCGTGCCCAGCAGCAACCGGTGGGTAGCGATGGCATCCGCCTCCATCCCCTGCGCGCCGACCGCACCGTGCTGCAGCATCAGGCAGGGATCCGGCACCTCCCGGTCCATGGCATGTGCCACGAAGTGCCCACCGAATTCATTAACCTCGAAACGATTCGACCTTGGCGAGTCGAGTGAAGTAGCTTTAAACCAAATCCTTGAGGATCAGTCCTGGGCAAAAAATAGGTCCGCTAGGCACAAGTATCATGCATGAACTCCAGGCAGAGATGCATCTCTCATGATCATCGCAGGATCACACGATACCGTTCTCATCGTCTTGTCCGTGCTCATCGCGATCGCGGCCTCCTTTACGGCTCTTGACCTGGCGAGCCATATCCGCGCGTCCGTCGGCTGGGCTCGCCATGTATGGCTTGCAACGGCAGCCCTGGCCATGGGCGGTGGGATCTGGGCCATGCACTTCGTGGCTATGCTCGCGTTCAGCATGTCGGGCATGGAAGTGGGGTATGATCTCGGCCTGACCCTTCTATCGCTGGTCGTGCCGGTCGGAGCCACTGGCCTGAGCTTCGCCGTCGTGAGCAGGCACGGCTCCGCGCCCATGCTGGTCCTCGCGAGCGGGCTCTTCATGGGCCTTGCGATCGTGGGGATGCACTATCTCGGCATGGCCGCAATGAAGATGCCGGCCGATCTCCGCTACGCTTGGCCATGGGTCGTGACCTCGATCCTGATCGCCATCGGCGCGGCCACGGTCGCGCTATGGCTCTCGATGCAAACGAGCCGCCTCGGGACACGGATGGGCGGCGCCATCGCCATGGGGTTCGCGATCGCGGGCATGCACTATGCCAGCATGCAAGGCGCCGTGTTCACCGCCCATCCGCACGCCGATATGGGCCACGGCTCCACCAGCCTGACGCGGCTGACCCTGGCGATGGCCGTGGCGGCGTCGGCCTTCCTCATCCTTTTCCTGGCGCTGGCCGCGGCCATGGTCGATCGCCGCTTCGCCAGGCTGTCAGAGCGCGAGGCCATGGCGCTGCGCCGCAGCGAGGAGCGTTTCCGATCCCTCTACCAGCTCACGCCGCTTCCCCTGCACTCGCTCGACGGGAATGGCCGTATCGAGAACGTGACTGAGACTTGGTTGGAACTGCTGGGCTATGGACGTGAGGAGGTAGTCGGCCGCCCCTTGGTCAACTTCATGGCCGAGGCCTCCGCCCGCCAGATCCTGCAAGCCGATTGGCCCAGGCTCCTCCAGCGCGGTGAGCTGAGGGATGTCGAATACCGGGTGGTTAGCAAGGCTGGCGAGTTCCTGGATGTGGTCGCCTCCGCCCGCGTCGAGTGGCAGGAACCTGGCACGCCTGTCCGTGTGCTTGGGGGTCTGACGAACATCACCGAGCGCAGGCGGGCTGAGGAGGCCCTGCGGCAGTCGCAGAAGATCGAGGCCATGGGGCAGCTCACCGGCGGTGTGGCGCACGACTTCAACAACCTGCTCGCGGTGGTCATGGGCAACCTGGAACTCCTCCGCAAGCGTGTCCCCGAAGATGCCCGGTCGGCCGCCCTCATCGAGAATGCTCTTCAGGGTGCGCGGCGTGGCGCTGTCTTGACCCAGCGCCTCCTTGCCTTTGCCCGCAAGCAGGAACTCAAGCCGGAAGCGGTGGACGTGCCCGAACTCGTGCGTGGCATGGCCGAGCTGCTACAGCGATCCATCGGCCCGATGGTGCAGATCGACACCCACTTCCCCCTTGCCCTGTCCCGCGCGCATGTGGACGCGAACCAGCTTGAGCTCGCGCTGCTCAACCTGGCCGTGAATGCCCGGGACGCCATGCCTGACGGCGGGAGGCTCACCATCTCGGCGGCAGAGCAGATACTCCTGCCCGGCACCTCCGATGGTCTCAAGGCGGGCAAGTATGTGCTCCTTTCGGTGGCCGACACTGGGCAGGGCATGGATGCGGCCACCCTGGCCCGAGCGACGGAGCCCTTCTTCACCACCAAGGGTGTTGGCAAGGGGACCGGTCTCGGCCTTCCAATGGCGCAGGGACTGGCCGCCCAGTCGGGGGGACGCCTCCTTCTCCGAAGCAAGCTGGGGCAAGGCACCACCGTGGAGCTCTGGCTCCCGGTAGGCGAAGTGGAAGCGGAGGCAAGGCAGGCTGCTGCGGCCACGAAGCCAACTGCCGCCACCGAGACGACGGTGCCGCTCACAATCCTGGTGGTTGATGACGATGCCCTGGTCCTGGCCAACACGAGCGCCATGCTGGAAGACCTGGGTCATACAGTGCTGCAGGCCGCTTCCGGGGCAGAGGCGCTAAAGATGCTCAGGGCAAACCAGCGAGTTGATCTGGTGGTCACTGACCAAGTGATGCCCAGCATGACCGGCAGCCAATTAGTCAGCGAGCTTCGATCTGACCAGCCGCATGTCCCAGTCCTTCTTGTAAGCGGTTATGCTGATCTCCCGTCCGGGAGCGATGATGACCTGCCCAGGTTGAGCAAGCCTTTCAGCCAAGCTGCCCTGGCTCATGCGATACACGCCGCTTATAGCCAGCGGCCGAGCGCAAAAGTCGTGGCGTTTCCGGAGCGTGGTCTCAGCGGCGACTGAAACCTGCATGTCGCCCAAGTAGCCACATTGAGCGAGCGTCATCCAGCGCCACAGGGATGCGGCCCATCTACGGCGCGGTCGATGCCAGGACCGCTGCCGCAGGTGGGGTCTCGTCCTGCTTCCGTTCGTCAGGTCGCCGGTTAGGAGTGACGTGAGGCTGCATCAGTTCGGCGACTTCCTGGTACACCTGCGAGAGAGGCAGACTACGGCCTTGCCTCTCGAACACGCCCGGGTTTGGCCGGGCAGCCGCACCGACCACCGCTGTACTTGAGCCAGCGGGGTTGCGTTGGAGCTCTGCCAAGAAGCGGCGTGCACCCTGCGGGCCAAGCATATGGACAAGATAAAGATCTGCCGGTGTCACGGCGCGTCCAAGCTCGCGCTCCAGGCTGGCCCGTTGTTGTGCGATCCGCTCGGACGCCATCACCGCCGCGAGCTGCGGATCGTCGCGCATCCGCAAAATCCTTGTGAGAACACGAGGGTCACGCGCTGTGATGTTGCCATCGCGATCCGTACGCAAAGCCGCAGCGTATCCTCCCAAACCATGTCGTCCCCCGAAGTCGCGCACGACCTCCAACCACGTGCTCCGGGTGAACTGCATAAGACCGCGGGCGGAGGAAAGGGGGTTCTGCGCTGTTGGGTTAAACTGGCTCTCTCTTCCTGCAATGGCGTGTAAGACGGCTGGATCGACGCGTGTAGCCTGTTCTGCTCGCGCAAGTGCCGCAACGATGGTCTGGCGATTGGTGCTGCGAGCGCCCATTCGAACGGTAAAAGGCGGACTGCGGAGTGACGCACGTCCCGAGCGCAGGTCGCTTCGTGGGCGCTCAACTGCACGCGTGCGGACGGGTCGCGAGGCAACCTGTCGATGCAGCGACAAGGTGGCATGTTGCCGGGGCTGAGTGACTTTCACGCGGGCAGCCGTTTCGCGTCCGGCCTCGGCAGGCGTGGAGATGATCAGAGTGGCCAGCAGCAAGCCAACTCCTACGACCCCGCGTTGGAGTAGGGGCGATCGGCGAACAAACGCCGTGTAAGTGTCACCGAAGATGACATGCGGTTGATCGCCGGGCAACTGGATGTTCCCGCTTCTGAGGTGGCGGTTCAACTTGCGAGACAAGGCAAGTTAACCAGGGCCGCCGGACAACGATCTTTGTGTGATCGAAGTTTCGGTTTTGAAGCCGAGCCAAGATTCTAAACATTCCTGGCGGCTGAGGACCTCTCTACACGGCAACGCGAAGAGCAGAGGCTTAAATGCTTTCCCTGTGCGAGGCGAAATTCGTTATGCAGCCTGCGGTTGTTTTGAGGACTTTTGATTCAAGCGAGG
>NZ_RCVR01000052.1 GCF_016107305.1 Roseomonas sp. KE2513 | reverse complement strand
AAGCCGCGTGTCGGAGGTGGAATCGTTGTAGCGTATCTCACCAGACGGAATGATTGAGCCTGCTATACCCAAAAGGCTGATCCGGTAGTTATCCCCGCTGCTGGGCCGACTTGGCGTGGTGAAGTCGCCGAGGTCCGCCGTGAGCGGGAACGGTCCTGTCGTCAGGAAGGAGATATCCACCAGCCCAGGGTCGCGCCTCGGCGGGGACGAGGACCCGCTGTCCACGCGAAGGTCATAAGGTGAGCGGACGATGGACTGTTCCAGCGTGAAGCTGCCGGACGTGACGACACCCGGAACCGGCCCAGGCGGAGCCCACGGTGCGCCGCCGGTGGAGATGGTCGTCGTCGTCTGCTGGAAGGTGTAGATCACGTTGGCCGTGGCCGGAGCGGCGACAGCAGCCAATCCGAGCCCGAAAACCAGGCAGGCCGCGCGAGATACCGCGGACGCCATGCTGGCAATGATACTCATTCGTCGACTGACTCCCCTCCACCCGGCGGCCTCTAGGGACCACCAACGCCGGACTGCCCGTTCCGCCAAGCCCTGGTTGTGCAAGATGGAGACCAGGATACCAGCACGAGCAAGATCAATCTCTTAGCTTTCGCGGGTTGCGGCGGCACGGCACAGAGTAAAGTTCTTCGCCACAACCTTCACGCGAAACACCGCAACCGTTCCGGGTTGTGGCAAGCAGCAGCACTCAGGCCAGGGTCGCGCCGCCTCGTGCGCGCAGCAGACTCCGCAGATTGCGGATCACCGGGAACACCTCCTGGTTCCAGTCCTCGCCCTGAGCGTCGTGCGCAGCCTGCTCCATCTCCACGATCTCGCGATCCTCGCGGAAGATGCGCTCGGTGAACAGCACAAGCAGCGGCCAGCCGGCCTCGAGCAGCCCCGGGATCTTCGGGCGCTTGACCGAGAGCAGACCGAAGGTGCGGTTGCGGCGCTGCGCGGCGTCCACGGGCACATAGGCGATCCAGAGGTCCATCACCGGCGCGTCGTCGCCGGTCTGAATGCGCAGCGTCTGGTAGGGATACTCCGTGCGGATCGTCATCAGGTCCTTCTCCGCGGAGGAGGAGGGCGCGCCGACCTTGCGGCGCTCGCCAAAGATCGCCGCCTCGCCCAGCGGCTGCTTCCCGCCGACGCGGGAGAAGGTGTAGCGCGCCTCGACGAAGTCCTCGCCCTGCGCGCCGCCGCGGAAACGGGGAACCATGTTCCCCATCTGCTTCCGGTGCAGGAACTGATGGTTCATGTCCATCAGGTTCTCGTGCATGAAGCTGTAGTGGCAGCCCACCTCCTGCCCGAAGCGACGGGTCTTGTAGCGGGAGTCCGCCACCGAGCCGAGCGAGGGCAGCGGCACGCTGTCGGCCCGCGCGGGATCGCCGGGGAAGACGAGGATCAGCCCCTCCACCTCGCGGCAGGGATAGGCGCGCACGCCGTTCGGCAGCTTGTCCTTGCCGAGATAGGGTACGTCCACACATTTGCCGGCGTCGTTATAGGCCCAGCCGTGATAGCCGCAGCGGATCGCGCAGCCCTCCACCAAGCCGTTGCTCAGCGGCACCTGGCGATGGGCGCAGCGGTCCTCCAGCGCGAAGACCGGACCTTCCTTCGGACGCACGAGCACGATGGGATCGCCCGCGAAGCGCACGGCCAACGACTTGCCGGGCTTCAGCTCGGTCGACCAGGCCAGCGGGTACCAGTGATCGGGGTGCGCGCCCACCCGGCGCAGGTCACGGTCGAGGTCGCGCCCATGGCGCGCGCCCTCCCCTGCCGGCATCACCTGATCCATTCGCCCTCACTTTCCCGCACCGCGACCGCCCAGCCTAGCCGCCCATCACGGGGCCAGACTGGCATGGAAGCGGGAGCGAGTCAGGGGGCGGGGCGGGTCAGCCCTTCCCCTCGCCGGGGACAAAGCTCATCACCAGCTCCTGGATGCGCAACGGATCGGATTGCTCCATCACACGCCGCGCGAAGCGGGCGCAGTCGTCCACGTTCAGCGCGCGCACCATCTGCTTCACGCGCGGGATGGCGCTCGCGTTCATGGAAAGGCTGCGCAGGCCGAGCCCCATCAGCAGCGGCACCAGCCGCGGATTGCCCGCCATCTCCCCGCAGACGGAAACCGGCATGCGCAGCCGCAGTGCAGCCTCCGTCGCGAACTGGATCAGCCGCAGCACCGCGGGGTGCAGCGGATCGTAGAGATGCGAGACCTCCACCTCTGCCCTGTCTACCGCCAGCGTGTACATCGCGAGGTCGTTCGTGCCGATCGCGAAGAAATCCGCCTCCAGCGCGATCGCGTCGGCGGCGAGAGCGGCGCCGGGCGTCTCGATCATCACGCCGAGCGGCGGCAGCTTTTCCGGCAGGGTCACGCCGCGGCGGCGCACGCGCTTGACCACGCGGTCGTAGATCTCGCGCGCCTTGCTCACCTCCTCGGGGATGGTGACCATGGGCAGGAGGATCCGCACCTTGCCGAGGGAGGCGACACGGAGGATGGCCGCGAACTGCACTTCCAGCAGCTCCGGCCGGCGCAGCAGCATGCGGATGCCGCGCAGCCCGAGCGCGGGGTTGGGCCCGGCGTGGAAAGGCTCAATTCCCTCCGCCAGCGCCTCCATGTCCTTCTCGCCACCCCAGTCGAGCACGCGGATGGTGACGCCCGCGCCGTCCGTGCCCTCGACGATCTGGCGATAGGCCTCGTAATGCGCCTCCTCGTCCGGCAGGCCCTGGCGGTTCATGAAGAGGAACTCGGTGCGAACCAGCCCCACGCCCTGCGCGCCGGCCTGGGCGATGAGCGGCAGCTCGGCCGGGATCTCCAGGTTCGCCTGAAGCTCCATCTCCTCCCCGTCAGTCGTGACGGCGGGCAGGCGGCGGAGCTTGCCCAGCCGCGTCCGCTCCTTCGCATAGGCGACCGAGGCCTCGCGCCCTGCCGCCAGCGCCTCCGCGCCCGGGCGCAGCACGATGGTGCCGGCGCCGCCATCAAGCACCGCCTGGTCCCCGCGGGAGAGGGCGTTGGTCAAGCCGGGCAAGCCGAGCACGCTCGGGATGCCGAGCGCGCGCAGCATGATGGCCGTGTGCCCGTCCGCGCCCCCTTCCGCCGCCGCCACGCCCGCGATGCGCGAGGGGTCGAGCAGCGCGGCATCGGCCGGCGTCAGCTCCTCGGCAATCAGGATCGAGCCCTCGGGCACGTCCTTGAAAGAACGGAAGCCGGATTCGGTCAGGTTGCGGGTCAGGCGGCGGGCGATCTCGTGCACCTCGCCGGCGCGGCGGCGCAGCCCCGCCTTGTCGTCGTCCCGCGCCTGCAGGATGGCGTTGGCGATCGCCTCCGCCTCGTCGTCCACCGCGGTCTCGGCCGAGAGAAGCTCCGCCTCGATGCGCTTGCGGGCGCCGCGGATAAGGCGGCTCTCGCCGAGCATCATGGAATAGGCGTCGAGCAGCGGCTCCAGCTCCTCCTGCGCCTCTTCGGGCAGGATGGCCAAGCGTGCCTTCAGCTTGGACACCTGCTTGCGCGAGGCCGCGATGGCCGCATTCAGCCGCGCCCGCTCCGCCTCCACCTGTCCCGCCGTGATGTTGCGGCGCGGTGCCGCTGCCGGTGCCTCCGCCGTGTCGTAGACGGTGCCGATGGCAACACCGGGCGAGATCGGAATGCCCTTGATCGACAACTCGCGCCCCCGGCGGGCGCCCTTGCCGCGCCCCTCCGCCTTGGCCGACTTGCCGTCACGGCTCTCCGAGGACTTACCGTCTCGCGCTTCGGCGGACTTACCGTCCGCGCCACGGGGGCCAGGCGGCGCCTCCGTCTTCATCCGACCCTCCGTCCGGCGCTTGCCGGCGACCTTCGCTCCACCCGGCTCCGCGGGGCTAGTCCTCGTTGAAGCCGGCCTCGATCAGGGCGGCCACCTCGTCGATCGTCTCGCGCGCGTCCCAGCCCTCGGCCTCCAGCAGCACGGTCGCGCCGCGGCCAGCGCCCAGCATCATCAGCCCCATGATGGAGCAAGCGGGCACCGTCTGGCCATCATGCGTGACGTTGAGGCAGGAGCAGTGCTTCTCGGCCACCGTCACCAGCTTCGCGGCCGCGCGGGCGTGCAGGCCGCGCTGGTTGCGGATGGTCACGCTGCGGCGCAGCACCACCGGGGCGCCCTCGGGCTTGGCCGCCTTCGGCTCCACCGCGGGGGCGGCATCATTGCTCATCGTTTCGCTCCACCATTGCCGTTGCCGTCGCCGCGGAGTTCCCCAGCGGTCGCCATGTACTTGCGGCCGGCGTTCACGGCGTGGTCCACCGCCTCGGCCAGGGGCTCCGAGCCGCGCAGCTTCGCCAGCTTCACCAGAAGCGGCAGGTTTACGCCCGCCACCACCTCCACCTGACGCCCGCAGCAGCCCGAGGGCGCGCAGCGGTCCTTGATGGAGGCCGCGAGGTTGGAGGGCGTGCCGCCGAACATGTCGGTCAGAACCACCACCCCGTCGCCCTGGTCCACATCCTCCACCGCCGCGCGGATATCGCCGCGCCGGCCCTCGAGATCGTCCTCCGGGCCGATGCAGATCGTGGAGATCGCCTTCTGGGGACCCATGACATGCTCCATGGCGAGGCGAAGCTCCTCCGCCAGGCGACCATGGGTGACGAGGACGACGCCGATCATGGGCGCTCCGGGGCACGCGCCCGGCATGCACGCGGGCGCGCGCCGGCCGGGACGAGGATGAGCTCGGCAGCTGTCGCTCTGGCCGGGACGGACGGGTTGAGCGCCGGGGCGGGGGCCGCGGCGGAGGGGTTCTGGTTCATGCTCGATGGGTCGATATGGGGTGCGGCAAGGGCCGTTGTGAGTCGTCTTCCGGGAAGGTTTCCCGGATCGAAAGTTCACGGTGGAACAGCTCCACCGGCCAGCCGGCGTTGACGAGGCGGGCAGCCAGCCGCTCCGCCGTCAGGACCGAGCGGTGCTTGCCGCCGGTGCAGCCCAGCGCCACGGTCAGGTACTTCTTGCCTCCCGCCTCATAGGCCGGCAAGAGCGGGTCCAGCAGCGCCGTCATGCGCGACCAGAATGGGGCCCATTCGGAGTCCTCCTCGATATAGGCGGCCACCGGGGCGTCCCGGCCAGTCATCGGGCGGAGCGCGGGATCGTAGTGCGGGTTGCGCAGGAAGCGCAGGTCCAGCACCAAGTCCGCCTCCCGCGGCAGGCCGCGCGGGTAGCCGAAGGACATCACCGCGACCGACATCCGCGACCGCCCCGCCCGGCCGTAGCGGTGCTCGATCATCCGGCGCAGTTCCGGCAGCGGCAGGCCAGAGGTGTCGATCACCCAGTCCGCCGCGTCCCGCAAGGGCGCCAGCAGCTCCGCCTCCCGGGCGATGCCGTCGGCCACGCCCGAGCCGGCGGGGGCCAGGGGGTGCCGCCGGCGCGTCTCGGAATAGCGGCGGAGGAGAACGTCCTCCTCCGCATCCATGAAGACGAGGTCGGGCGCGGGCCCGCCGCGCGCCCGCAGCGCGTCGAGCCCGGCGAGCAGGGCCGCCGCGTCGAAGCCGCGCGTGCGCGTGTCCATCCCGATCGCCAGCGGCCGCTCCCCGGAGCCAGCCATCAGTTCCGCGAGCACCGTGAGCGGCGGGTTGTCCACCGTCTCGTAGCCGAGGTCCTCCAGCACGCGCAGCGCCGAGACCTTCCCCGCGCCCGAGAGGCCGGTGACCACCACCATGGGGCGATGAATGGCCGGTGCGGCGGGTTGGGGTCCGGCGGCGTTCAGGACACCGCCTCCAGCGCGCCCGCCCGGCAGGCTAGGCGGCCCGCGAGCACCTCTAGGGCGAGGGCCAGCTTTTGCGGGGCGGAGGCCTCCACGGCGTGCAGCGCGAGGCGCGGCAGGGACCGGCCCAGCGCCTCGAAGCGGGAGGGTTCGGGCAGGCGCGGCACCTCGGCGCGCGGCACGCAAGCCACCGCAAGGGCAAGGGAAACCTCTCCGGCCGCCTCCATCCCGGCGATCAGCCCAAGGCCGCGCACCTCGATCATGCCGCGCAGCCCCTCGGGCGCGCGCGCGCGCAACCCCTTCCCTTCGGCGCGGAGCAGGACCTGGTCATCGGCCACAAGAGTCCATCCCTCCCCCATCAGACGCAAGAGAAGGTCGGACTTCCCGGCGCCGGATGGCCCCAGGAGAAGAACGCCGATGCCCTGGCGCGCCGCGCAGGCGCCGTGTTGCAGCATGGAGGCTTGGTCATGTTCCCGAATTCGCGAGCGGACCCTGGCAGGATTCCGGCGGGGACGGAAGCGCCACCTGCCGGCCCCTGGTTCCTAGCATGCGGCATGGACAGCGCCTCCCACCTGCCCCATCCAGCGGGACATGACCAGCCGCCCCGATATCGAAGCCGCCGCCGCGCGCATCACTCCCCATGTCCGACGCACCCCCATCCTAGAACTACCGGCCGACGCGCTCGGCACGCCCTGCGCCGTCGCCCTGAAACTAGAGCAGCTTCAGGTTAGCGGTTCCTTCAAGGCCCGCGGCGCCTTCAACGCCCTATTGGGGTCGGGCGCGCGGGAGGTCATCGCGGCCTCTGGCGGGAACCATGGCGCGGCGGTTGCCCACGCCGCGGCGGCGCTGGGCATCCGGGCGGAGATCTACGTACCAGCCATCTCCGCCGCCTCGAAGGTCGCGCGCATCCGCGAGGCCGGGGCGGTCGTCGTACAGGGCGGCGCCACCTATGCCGAGGCCTTCGCCGCCAGCGAGGCGCGCCGGGCCGAGACCGGCGCCGCCTCGGTCCACGCCTATGACCAGCCGGAGGTGCTGGCTGGCCAGGGCACCGTCGCGCGCGAATTCGAGGCGGACGCGCCGGGGCTGACCCATGTGCTCGTCGCGGTCGGCGGGGGCGGGCTGATCGGCGGCATGGCCGCCTGGTTCGCCGGTGGCCCGATCCAGCTGGTGGCGGTGGAGCCGGAGGGCTGCCCCACCTTCCACGAGGCGCTGCGCGCGGGTGAGCCGGTGGACGCGCCCGTGGGCGGCCTCGCCGCGGACAGCCTCGGCGCCCGCCGCGTCGGCGGCCTCATGTTCGGCATCGCGCGCGATGTCGTCCGGGAAGCCGTCCTCGTGGAGGACGAGGCGATCCTCGAGGCGCAGCGCCGCCTCTGGTCCGCCGCCCGCCTGGTGGCCGAGCCGGGGGGTGCGACGGCGCTAGCCGCCCTTCTCTCCGGCGCCTGGGTGCCGCCGCCCGGCGCACGGGTTGGCGTGCTCGTCTGCGGGGGCAACTGCCAGCCCGGCTCCGTGGTTGGTTGAGGAAGCGCACGAAGCCGGCATCGCGCCGAACCATCCCGGGGATCGCCCGTTCCGACAGGCGTTACCCCAGGAGGCTGATCTATGTTTATGCGCGTCGACAAGCTGCAAGCCGAGCTGCCCGCGCCCAAGCGTAAGGATCCGAACGCCGCCGCCGCCCTTCAGGAGCTGCTGGGCGGCAAGTACGGCGAGATGTCCACGCTCGGGAACTACATGTTCCAGAGCTTCAACTTCCGCAGCAAGGACAAGCTGAAGCCCTTCTACAGCCTGGTCGCCTCCATCACGGCGGAGGAGCTGGGGCATGTGGAACTGGTGAGCAACGGCGTCGCCATGCTCAACAACGGCCCGGACAAGCCGGGGGCCGACGAGGGCGACGGCGGCGACATCTCCGGCGCGCCCTTCGAGGCGATGAAGGACATCCGCTCCTTCGCCAGCTTCGCCTCCCACGGCGGCGGCAGCACGCCGGTGAACAGCAACTCCATGTCCTGGAACGCGGACATGGTAACGACGACCGGCAACGTCGTCGTGGACTTGCTGCACAACTTCCACCTCGAATGCGGCGCGCGGCTGCACAAGCTGCGGGTCTATGAGACGCTGTCCGACCCCACGGGCCGCGAGGTCTGCGGCTATCTCCTCGTCCGCGGCTCGGTCCACGCCCATGCCTATGCGCTGGCGCTGAAGAACATCACGGGCGTGGACCTGGAGAAGTTCCTGCCGACGCCGAACATCAACCTGGCGCGCATCCCCGAGTGCCAGAAGTACCTCGCCGAGGGCTCGCACCGCCGGCTCTATACGTTCAGCCCCGCCGACTACAAGGACATGGCGGGCATCTGGGGCAATGGCGAGCAGGCCCTGCCGGGCGACCCGCCGGGCGAGCTGACCGTGGTGGATGGCATGCCCGAGGGCGGCAAGATCCACCAGCTGACGGGCATCCCCTCCGCCTTCGCGCCGGACTACGCGCCCGAGGAGATGTTCGAGATCGCGACAAAGCTCACGAAGAAGATGTAGCTGCGACGGGCCGGGGACCTTCCCCGGCCCTTTTCTTTCCGGCGGCAGGACCGGCCAACTCCGGGCCCGGCCTTCGGCCGGCAATCGGCACGCATCCCCGTCCCCGCAACGAACCCCTAGCGCGGGTTCCTCTGGATCGATCCAAGGGCTAGCATCGGCAAGGGTAACGGAAACCCGCCCGCGGAAGATCTAGGGGGAGTCGTCACGGTGAAGCTGCGTAGCCAGGCATGGTTCGACAATCCCGAAGACCCCGGCATGACCGCGCTCTACCTTGAGCGCTACCTCAACTTCGGCATCACCCGCGCCGAGCTTCAGTCCGGCCGCCCTATCATCGGCATCGCCCAGACCGGCAGCGACCTCGCGCCCTGCAACCGCCACCATCTGGTTCTGGCCGAGCGCGTGAAGGCCGGCATCCGGGAGGCCGGCGGCATCCCCATGGAATTCCCCGTCCACCCAATCCAGGAGACGGGCAAGCGGCCGACGGCGGCGCTGGACCGCAACCTCGCCTACCTCGGCCTCGTGGAGGTGCTGTTCGGCTACCCGCTGGACGGCGTGGTGCTGACCACGGGCTGCGACAAGACGACGCCCGCCTGCCTGATGGCGGCGGCGACGGTGAACATCCCGGCCATCGTCCTCTCGGGCGGGCCGATGCTGGACGGGCACTACAAGGGACGCCTCGCCGGCAGCGGCACGATCATCTGGGAGGGACGCCAGCGGCTCGCGGCCGGCGAGATCGACTACGGCGAGTTCATGGACATGGCCGCGGCGTCCGCGCCGAGCGTCGGCCACTGCAACACCATGGGCACTGCCCTCTCGATGAACTCGCTGGCAGAGGCCTTGGGCATGAGCCTGCCCACCTGCGCCTCCATCCCCGCGCCCTACCGGGAGCGCGGGCAGATGGCCTACCGCACGGGGCTGCGCATCGTGGACATGGTGCGCGAGGACCTGACGCCGCGAAAGGTCATGACGAAGGAGGCTTTCGAGAACGCGATCCTCGTCGCCTCCGCCATCGGCGCCTCCACCAACGCGCCGCCGCACCTCATCGCCATCGCGCGCCACGTGGGCGTGGAACTGTCGCTCGAGGACTGGCAGCGCGTGGGCCACGACGTGCCGATGCTCGTGAACTGCCAGCCGGCCGGCCAGTATCTCGGCGAGGCCTTCCACCGCGCGGGCGGCGTGCCCGCCGTCATGCGCGAGCTGCTCGACGCCGGGCTGCTGCGCGGCGGCGCGCTGAGCGTCACGGGCCGCAGCGTGGCCGAG
Source organism: Roseomonas sp. KE2513 (assembly GCF_016107305.1). Lineage (GTDB taxonomy): Bacteria > Pseudomonadota > Alphaproteobacteria > Acetobacterales > Acetobacteraceae > Roseomonas. The sequence continues at coordinate 16,203 of NZ_RCVR01000052.1, read as the reverse complement.
GAGATGGCCGGCGCCGAGACGCAGGACCGCGACGTGATCCGTCCCTTCGCCGAGCCCCTGGTGCCGGAGGCCGGGATGCTGGTGATGACCGGCAACCTCTTCGATTCCGGCATCATGAAGACGAGCGTCATCTCCCCCGAGTTCCGCGCCCGCTATCTCTCCAACCCGGACGATCTCGACGCCTTCGAGGGGCGCGCGATCGTCTTCGAGGGGCCGGAGGACTACCACCACCGGATCAACGAGCCCTCGCTGCAGATCGACGAGAACTGCATCCTCTTTATCCGCAACTGCGGGCCGGTCGGCTATCCCGGCTCGGCCGAGGTGGTGAACATGCAGCCGCCGGACGAGCTGATCCGCCGCGGCGTCCACGCCCTGCCCTGCATCGGCGACGGGCGGCAGAGCGGCACCTCGGCCAGCCCCTCCATCCTCAACGTTTCGCCCGAGGCGGCGGCGGGCGGCAACCTCGCCATCCTCCGCACCGGCGACCGCGTGCGGGTGGACCTGCCGAAGCGGCGCGTGGACCTGCTGGTCTCCGACGACGAGATCGCCTCCCGCCGCGCCGCGCTGCCTCCCCTGCAGCTGAAGAACCAGACGCCCTGGCAGGCGCTCTACCGCGCGACGGTCGGGCAGCTCTCGACGGGCGCCTGCATGGAGGACACCGTGACCTACCAGGACCTCGTGCACACGGCGGGTCTGCCGCGCAACTCGCACTGAGTGGGCCGGGCGCCGCCATGACGCCGCGCGTCGTCTGCCTCGGCGAGTGCATGATCGAGCTGCGCCAGCGCCCGGACAGGCTGCTGGCGCGCGCCTTCGGCGGCGACACGCTGAACACCGCCGTCTATCTCGCGCGTCTCGGCGTCAGCGTGGACTATGCGACAGCCCTCGGTGACGACGCGCATAGCGAGGAGATGATCCGCGCCTGGGCGGAGGAGGGCGTCGGCACCTCTCTCGTGCTGCGCCTGCCAAGCCGGCTGCCCGGCCTCTACCTTATCGAGACCGACGACGAGGGGGAGCGCCGCTTCTCCTACTGGCGCGACCAGGCGCCGGTGCGGCAGCTCTTTGAGCAGCCGGAGACCCCGCGGATCGAGGCGGGGATCGCGGGGGCCGATCTGGTCTATCTTTCCGGCATCACCCTCTCCCTCTTCCGCGGCGCGGCGCGGGAGCGGCTCTTCGCGACGCTGGAGGCGCTGCGCGCCCGCGGCGGCGCGCTTGCCTTCGACAGCAACTTCCGCCCCCGTGGCTGGCCGGATCGCGAGGAGGCGCGCGCCGTCTACGACCGCGCCATCGCCCTCAGCACCACCGTCCTCGCGGGAATAGAGGACTTCACCCTTCTCGACGGCGAGGCGACACCCGAGGGGCTGATCGCGCGCTTTCGTACCGCCGGCGTGCCGGAGGTGGTGGTGAAGCTCGCCGAGCCCGGCTGCATCGTGGCGCCCCTCGGACGCGAGACGCCAGTTCCTCCGCCCGAAGCCGTCAAGCCCGTGGACACGACCGGTGCGGGCGACAGCTTCGCCGCCGCCTATCTCGCCGCGCGCCTGAACGGGGCCGACCCCAAGGCGGCGGCCCTCGCCGGCCATCGCCTCGCGGGCGTGGTGGTGCGGCACCCCGGCGCCATCATCCCGCGGGACGCCATGCCCGCCGACGTTCCTGGCCCGCAAAGCTCCCTGGAGACCTCATGACCACGCCCAATCCGATCGCCGATCTGCTGCGCGCGGCGCGGATCGTGCCCGTGCTGACCATTCGCGATGCCGCCCAGGCCGTGCCGCTGGCCCGCGCCCTCGTCGCCGGCGGCGTGCGCACGCTGGAGGTGACGCTGCGCACCGAGGCCGGCGCCAAGGCGGCCGAGGCCATCATGGCGGAGGTGCCGGACGCCATCGTGGGCCTCGGCACCGTCCTTGCCCGGCGGGACCTGCTGCTCGCCCAGCGGCTCGGCGTTCCCTTCGCCGTCTCTCCCGGCGCCACGCCGGAACTGCTGGACGCCGCGGCCGAGAGCGGCATCCCCTTCGTCCCCGGCATCGCCACGGCCTCTGAGCTGATGGCTGCCGCCGCGCGCGGCTTCACGACGGTGAAGCTGTTCCCCGCCGCACAGATCGGCGGTATCGGCGCCCTGAAAGCGCTCGGCGCCCCCTTCCCGGAGGCGCGCTTCTGCCCCACCGGCGGCATCGGCGAGGAGGAGATGCGCGATTACCTCGCCCTGCCCAACGTGGTGGCCGTGGGCGGCTCCTGGCTGGCGCCCTCCGCGGAAATCGCGGCGGGGGAGTGGGGGGCAATCGAGGCTCGTGCGCGGCGGGCAATGCAGAATACCTGAGTGCGGCTCTGATGGCCCCGGAGAGGGCTCTGCCCCCTCCGGATCTCTGGGCGAACGCGCAGCGTTCGTCCCGCACCCTCCAAGGTGCCTGGGGCTCTTGGATCCCCATCTGGCTGTCGCGGAAGCTTTCTGAACGTGCATTCGCCTCAGGTCCTCGACCCGAGGCGCACCGTCCGCCGAACAGCTCCAACTCGAAGAAAAAGATGATGGTGAGGGGTGTGGGGGGCGGAAGAATCCTTTCTTCCTCCCCCCAGCGTCACCGGCCGCGCCCCTTCAGGAAGGCACCCCCTCAGCAATCCGGAACCGCAGCAGCCGCACCGCCCGATCCGCGAGAGGCGCCGGCAGGAAGGAGAGCGCGCGCAGGCCGGCGACGAGCGGCAGGGGAAAGGCGCAGCTTGGCCTTCCCAAACGCAGAGCCCTTTCGATCCGCGCCGCGGCCGCGTCGGTGGTGAGGGAGAAGGGGCGTCGTCCTTGCCAGGCGCGGCCCATGTCGCTCTCAAAGAAGCCCGGTGCGATCAGCGTCACCTCGACGCCGCTGTCGCGAAGGTCGGCGCGGATGGCCTGCCCCCAGGCCCAGAGCCCGGCCTTGGAGGCGCAATAGCCCGGGCTGTCCGGCAACCCGTGGAAGGCCGCGACGGACGCGACGAGGCCGATCCGCCCCGCGCGGCGTGCGCGGAACGCGGGCAGTAGCGGCCCGACGAGGTTTACCGCTCCGAGAAGGTTCACCGAGACCTGGGCGGTGAGTTCCGCCACCCCTTCCGGCGTGCCGTCCGGCCGCCGGCCCGCGGCAATGCCGGCATTGGCGACCACGAGGGCGGTGGGTGCTGCCACGTCCCAGTCGAGCACGGTGCGCGCGACGGCCTCCGCGTCCCGCACGTCGAGCGCCGCGACGCGCACGGCGGCGCCGCGCCCGGCGCAGGCGGCGGCGGTTTCGCGCAAGCCGGCCTCGGTGCGCGCGATCAGGCCGAGGGTCACGCCCGGACCGGCCAGGCGCCGCGCCAGCGCCGCCCCCAACCCGCGCGAGGCGCCGGAAAGGATGATTCCGCCGCTGAAGCCCTCGCTCACCGCCGCCCTCCGATCCGCGCGAGGGTGCCGCGCACGAAACCCTCGACGCCCCGGTGAATGGTCAGCGGCGAGATGCGCCAGGCGGAGGGATCCTCCAACCGATCCATCATCACCTCCGGTGGGCAGGGCAGGAGCGTCACCGGGTCAAGATAGCGCGGGTAGAGGATGAGCGCGGCGGCCGCGAGTTCGTCGATGCTGCGGGCCACGCCGCGGCGGCCGGACGGAAGCGGCGCGCGGTCATCCGTCAGGCTCCAGCCGGCGTAGAAGGGCTGGCCCCAGCAGGTGACGGGCAGGCCGCGCAGCAGCGCCTCGAAGCCGGAGAGCGAAGTCAGAGTATGCATCGCGTCCACCAGGGGCAGCAGGGCCGGCATCGGCACGCCGCCCGCGACGGCATCCGCCAGTCCCGCAAGATCGGCCGCGCGCAGCCGCCCGCGGCGGAAACCGGCCTCGAGGTCAGGATGCGGTTTGTAGAGGATGAAGGCTTCCGGCTCCGCTTCCCGCACGGCGCGCAGCAGGGCGAGGTTGGTGCGGATGGCGCCGCCGCCGAGGCGCACGGAGGCGTCGTCTTCCACCTGGCCGGGGACGAGGATGATGCGCCGGTCGCCCCGCACCGGCAGCTCGGGCAGCGCGGCCCCAGGCGAGAGATTGTATTTCGAGACGCCGCGCCGGACGATCTCCGCCCGCAGCGCTGCGGCGCGAGTGATGAGTTCCGGCGCGAAGCCGCCCTCCGTCAGGATCATCTCCAGCGTGGAGGCCTGGCGAGGGTCATAATAGGCCCCGCGCGCGTCGAGGCTGTAGGAGGCGCCCGGCAGGAAGCGCGCACCGAGCCCGCGGGAGCGGATGAAGCCGTCCTCCAGCAGCCGCAGCTCCACGCCGCCCGTCCGGATGGCGGATGCCAGGGCGTCCGTGCAGGCCGCAGCCCAGGCGACGACGGCCCCGCCTTCGGCCCGGGCGCGGCCGACGGCTTGGGCAATGTCGTTCGTCATCTCCGGTGCGCCGTCCTCATGCGCCAGCACTGCCGCGACCTGCCGGCGCTTCCAGCGAGCGATGCCGATGCATGCCGAGACACCCCGGTTCGCCCGCGCCGCGGCCGCCCAGTCCGCCAGGAGCAGGAGTCCCTCAGCCCGGCTCCAGGCGCGGGCGCGGAAGGGATCGGCCGCGCGGAGGGAGGCGAGCAGCGGGAGGAGGTGCTCGCCCTCCAGGTCGTGCGGCACCCCGGCCGCCTCGGCCAGGGCGGCCATGAAGGGTCCCGCACCGCGGAGTGCCGCCGCCGCGTCGAGCAGGGTCCAGGGAGAGAGCGGCTGAGGAAAGTGGTTGACGCCGCGGGGAGGGCGGAGGCAGGCGGCTGCGGCGGGGCTCGCGAAGGGGTCGCGCGCCACCACGACCAGACCCTCGGCCATCGCCGCGGTCAGGATCGCCTCGGCACGTGACCGGAGGGCTCGAGTGCAAGGGTCGAGTACGATCACCACTCGTCGATCACCCCCCAGAACGGCCCCGCCGGGGTCCGGAAGGGCTGCCGGACCGCCCAATCGATGATGGGTGATCAGGGTGCGAAGCGTCTCGGGCTCTCCCGGTGCCAGGGGGGGTGCCAAGGCGGTCCGTAGCACCGACGGGCGGTCCCGCCCGGCGAAAGAGGGCGGTGCGAAGGGCAGAACATCGAACCGCGGCAAAAGGTTAGGCTGCGCGACAGACAGTTCTGGCCAGAAGGCCGGCAGGTGTGGCCAGCGCGCCAGAAGGTCGCGCGATGGGGAAATCGGCAACAGGTCAGCGGAATGCTGAGAAGCCGTCATCGAGTTTTTGCCCTTCACGGCATGGTGCAGTAAACTTCTCGTATGAAGGAAAGCACGGCTATCGGCTTGGCGCGGATCGGTTCCTCCCGGCGGCGCCCAGGGCCCGCCCGGCGGCGTCCGGCCAAGTGGGCAGCGCTCCCGCGTCTCATTCCGGCGGTTCTCCTGCTCACCCTCGGCGGCTGCGCGACCCATAGCACCGAAGTGAGCTGGTGGAACCCGGTCGGTCTCGGGCCTGCGCCCGTCTCGCCGCCACCCGCCACGGGCGTGGTGCTGCCTGTCCGAGCCGCGGACCCGCTGGCCGCCTTCGCCGCCCGTGCCCAGCCCGGCCAAGCAGAGAGTGTCGTGCTGGCCGGTGGCGGGCGCACCGTCTCGGCGCGCATGGTCAGGGCCTACAACGCCGCCTCAGGCCGCGAGTGCCGCGAGTTGCAGTTCGGTGCCTCCTCCGCCCCCGGCGGTGCTCCGGGCGCCACCTATTGCAAGGATCCCTCTCAGGGTTGGGTGGCCGCGCGCGCCCTCCTGCGGGGCGGCGCGGTCTACCGGCCGTGAGTGACGCCTCCGGCCTGCCCAGCCTCCCCTCGCGGCGGGCGCGGCGGCACTGGGCAATCGAGGGGGCTGCCATACAGTGGCGGGTGGTCTCCGCCCTCATCCTGCGCGAGATGCAGACGCGCTTCGGCCGGCACAACTTCGGCTTCCTCTGGCTCTTCCTCGAGCCGCTGGTGCTGGGCACGGTGCTCGGCATCATCCACGCCTCGCACGGCCAGAGCATGCCCGGCGGCGTGGATCCCTTCCTGTTCTCCATCGTCGGCTACGTGCCGTTCTTCATGTTCCGCTCGGTCGTGAACCGCGCGGGCACGGCGCTGCACTCCAATCTCACGCTGCTGTTTCATCGCCAGGTGACGCCGGTCGACGTGCTGGTCTCCCGCAACCTGCTCGAGGCGGCGGCGGTGTTCGGCGTGATCCTCCTCGTCCTCGGCGTCGCCGCCTGGTGGGCGGGCGTATGGCCGGCGAACATCAGCGAGATCTTCTTCGCCATGCTGCTGATGTTCCTGCTCTGCCACGGCGTCTCGATGATCCTCGCGGCCGGTGTCGCGAACTGGGACGGGCTGGAGCGGATCATCCATCCGGCCACCTACCTCGCGATGCCGCTCTCGGGCGCCTTCTTCGCACTTGCCTGGTTCCCGCCGGAGGTGCGCGAGTTGCTGCTCTGGATACCCCTCGTGCACCTCCACGAGATGATCCGGGAGGGCATGTTCGGCCACGCCTTCCGCTCCTACTACGATGTCGGCTACGTCGTGCGCTCCATCCTCATCGTGAACCTTCTCGGCCTCGCCTATCTCCGCGGCGCGCGGCGCAAGCTCGAGATCTTCTAGGCGGGATGGCACAAGCTCCATGTCCCTGATCCTCGAGGACGTCTGGAAGTCCTACCCGGTGCGCGGTGGGCGGCGCGACATCCTGCGCGGCATCTCCTGCACGATCGACCGCGGCGACCAGGTGGGCATCCTCGGCCGCAATGGCGCGGGCAAATCCACCCTCATGCGCGTGATGGCGGGGGTGGAGGCGCCGACCCGCGGCCGCGTGCGGCGGGAGATGTCGATCTCCTGGCCGCTCGGCTCCGGCTTCGGTCTCCAGGCCAGCCTCTCGGGTGCCGACAACGCGCGCTTCATCGCCCGCATCTACGGGCTGGACGTGGCGGAGACGCTCGACTTCGTTCAGGACTTCGCTGAAATCGGCCGCTACTTCTTCGAGCCGGTCCGCACCTATTCCTCGGGCATGATGAGCCGCCTGCTGATGGCGCTCTCTTTCTCCGTCAAGTTCGACTGCTACCTCGTGGACGAGATCATCTCCGCCGGCGACCAGCGCTTCGTCGCCCGCTGCCAGACCATGCTGGAGGAGCGCCTCGGCAATGCCTCCCTGCTGATGGTCTCCCACTTCGCCGACCACATCAGGCAGTACTGCCGCACCGCCGTCGTGCTCCGGAACGGTCTCCTTGAGCTGTATGAGGATCTCGATGAAGGTATCGCCGTCTATCAAAGCCTTTGATGCGGCGACCCCCGCAGCTGCGGCGCAGCGGCGGCCCTCCGCCCTCGCGCGCAAGCTGCGGAAGTGGCGCGGGCTCCTGCTCGTGGTCGTGCTGCCGACGGCGCTCGCCATCGGGTATTTCACGGCTGTCGCGGCAAACCAGTACGCGAGCGAGGCGCGTTTCTTCGTGCGCGGTCCCAGCTCTGGCAACAACAACTCGATGGGCGCGCTCGGCGCCATGCTCGGCGGCGCGGGCTTCAAGGCAGTGCCCGAGGACTCCATGGCGGTGCGCGAGTTCCTCCAGTCCGAGGACCTCGTGCGGGAGCTGCGCAAGTCGGTGGACCTCGTCTCCATCTGGCGCCGTCCGGAGTCGGACTTCATCGCCCGGCTGTGGTTCTCCGAACCGAGCGCCGAGATGCTGACCCGCTACTACCGCCGCATGGTGGTGGCCGAGTTCGACTCTGAGTCCGCGACGGTCAGCCTCGTGGTCCGCACCTTCCGCCCCGAGGACTCGAAGCTGCTGGCCGAGGCGCTGCTCCGCGCCTCGGAAAACCTCGTCAACCGCATCAGCGATCGCCAGCGCGGGGATGCGGTGGGCGACGCGCGGCGCGAGGTCGGGATCGCCGAGCGCCGCGTCATTGCCTCGCGCGAGGCGCTGACCTCCTTCCGCCAGCAGGGCCGCGCCATCGACCCGACGCGGGAGATCGCGGCCAGCCTCGAGTCGGTCGGCCGACTGGAGGACGCGCTGAGCCAGACGCGCGCCGAGTTGCAGGAGAAGACCGCCTACATGCGGGCCGACAACCCGCAGATGGCCGTACTCCGCAACCGCATCTCCTCGCTGGAGACGCAGATCAGGACCGAGCGCGAGCGCCTGACGAACGGCCGCGGCGCGGCGCCGGAGCTCCTCGCGGGCTACGAGCGCCTGATGCTCGAGCGCGAGTTCGCCGACCGGCAGCTCGCCTCGGCCGTCACCAGCCTTGAGACGGCGCGCGCCGATGCCGTGCGCCAGCACCTCTACGTCGCCCGCATCACCGAGCCGCAGGAGGCCGAGAGCGCACAGTATCCGAAGGCCACCTTCACCATCGTCAGCCTGTTCGCGGTGCTCCTCGTGGTCTACGGGATCGGCTCCCTCATCTTCGCCGGCTTCCGCGAGCACGCGTCTTGAGCCGCGGGCCGGCGCCCCGCCGGCCCGAACCACCCAGGCTGTCCATGAAAACCGGGACGAACCAGAGCAACATGATGCAGACCGGAACCACGCGGGCGGGCGCAGCCGAGGGCGGCAGGACGCGCCGGGGGGCGCAGGGCCTCGCGCTGCTCGCGGCCCTTCTCGCGCCCCTCTCGCCCATCGCCGCGCAGGCGCAGCTCAACAGCGGGCTCCTGCAGCAGCCGGTGCCCGGGCTTCTCGGCCCCACCCTCACGCAGGCCGCGCCGCTCCAGGCGAACGACACCCTGCTGCCGAGCGCGACCACCACGTCGCGCTTCGGCACCTCCACCGAGGCGGAGGGCGGCCCGGTCGTCTCCGGCCCGCTGGGCGATGTCGGGCGCCGCCCCGGCCCCTCCTCCGCTGTTTTCGGCGCCAGCCTCTTCACCCGCGCCGCGCCCTCGCCGGCCGATGCGCCGAACCCGAACTACCGCATCGCCGTCGGCGACCGCGTTTCGGTGCGGGTCTGGGGTGCCGTGGAATCCGAGGCGATCGGCGCCGTAGACGGGGACGGCAACCTCTTCCTTCCGGGCATCGGCCCCATCCGCATCGCCGGCACCACCGCGGGCGCACTGCAATCGGCCGTCGAGGCCGAGGTGCGGCGCATCTACACCCAGCAGGTGCAGGTCTATGCGGTGCTGCTGAACGTCAACCGCATCGGCGTCTTCGTCACCGGCTTCGTCCGCACCCCCGGCCGCCACACCGGCACGGGGATGGAGAGCGTGATCGACTACCTGCTGCGCGCCGGCGGCGTGGACCCCGCCCGCGGCTCCTTCCGCGACATTGAAATTCGCCGCGGCGGGCGCACCGTGGCGCGCGTGGACCTCTACCCCTTCCTGCTGACGGGCCGCCTGCCGAGCCACCTCTTCGCCGAGGGCGACACCATCGTCGTCGGCAAGCAGGGCGCGCTGGTGAGCGTGGACGGCGCCATCCGCAACAACTACCTCTTCGAGGTGCCGGGCCGCGCCATGACCGGCGAGGAGCTGATCGGGCTCGCCTCCCCCCTGCCGTCGGCCACCAACGTGGTCGTCCGCGGCACGCGCAACGGGCAGCCCTGGTCGCGCTACACCACGGTCGCCGAGCTGCGCCGCATGTCGCTGCTCGACCAGGACGTGGCGAGCTTCATCACCGACGCGCCCGCCCAGACCATCCGCGTGACGATCGAGGGCAGCCGCATCGGTCCCTCCGTCCTCATCGCGGACCGCGACATCGGCCTCTGCCAGCTGCTGGACCACGTGGCGGTGGACCCCGTGCTGGCGGACACGCAGTCGGTCTTCCTCCTGCGCCCCCGGCTCGCGGCCCAGCAGATGCGGACCATCAACGAGACGCTTGACCGCCTGGAGAGGCAGCTCTTCACCGCCACCTCCTCCACCACCGGCGTCGCCGAGATCCGGGCAAGCGAGGCGCAGCTCGTCTCCCAGTACATCTCCCGGGCGCGGCGCGTGCAGCCGGAAGGCCGCCTCGTCGTCTCCGACGGCACCGGCCGCTGCACCGACACGCGGCTGGAGGACGGCGATACCATCGTCGTGCCGGAGCGGAGCGAGGTGGTGATGGTGGCGGGCGAGGTGACCACGCCCCAGGCCGTGCTGTGGCGCCCGAACCTGCGCATCGAGGACTATGTTCAGCAGGCCGGCGGCTTCACCCAGCGCGGCAATCTCTCCAACATTATGATCCGCCGTGCCAGCGGGGAGATCGTGCTGGAACCGCGCGTCGGTCCCCGCCCTGGCGACGAGCTCATCGTCCTACCCCGGCTGGACCCGAAGCTGTTCCAGGTGACGCGGGATGTGTTCCAGCTGATCTACCAGACGGCCCTGGCGGCGCGGATCTTCCAGTAACCTTCCCCCACGGGCGGCTCTCATGAGCCCGGGGGGAGAGGAAATTCTCTCCCCCGCCCCCCTCTCATCTTTTTTCGTGTTGGAAACACTGGGGAGTCGGTGCGCCTCGGGTCAATGCCCCGGGGAGACTGCAAGTTCAGGAAGGGCAGCCGCCCTCCATCAACGGATCCGCGAAGCCGGATGGAGGTCCAAAGGCCTCCGACCCGTGGCAGGTGCGGGACGAACGCTGCGCGTTAGCGCTGAGGTCCGGAGAGAGCAGTGCCCTCTCCGGGGGCAGCTCAGGACTGCCGCACCGGCACGAGGATACGGTTCTCCAGATAGGCCAGCCGGTCGGCCGGCGAGGCGCCGTGCATCACCGCCACGGCCACGACGCCCACGCCCACCTCGTACCCCTCCGCGGTCTGCTCGGTGCCCGGTGCTTCCAGCACCAGCTCCAGGTCCGTCCCGCCCGCGCCGATCTCCAGCGCCACCTCTTCCGCCTCCGCGAGAGCGCGCTCCGTCACCGCCAGCTCCGCTCCTTCGCGCGAGAGGGTGATCCGCAGCGTACCGGAGGCGCCGAGCGGCGGGCGGAGAGCGAGGGAGACGCGGGCCGGTCCCTCGGAGAGGCTCGGCAAGCGCAGCGCCGCGCGGCCGGGCACGGTCCAGGCGCCCCAGTCCTGCGCGGGGTGCCAGTTGGCGCCCTGTAACAAGGCCTCGGCCATCGCGATCGCGGGGTGCGGTCCGGGCAGGCCACCATGGCCGAGACGCACCGGCTCGCAGGGTGGCAGTATTGGGGGCCGGTGCCCGGCCTCGCCCGAGGTCAGGCGCCGCACAGCCACCGCCAGCCTCTCCGCCACCTCTGCCCAGGGCCTCAGCCCGCCGTTACGGGGAATGCGGGCCTCCAGGGCGGAGAGGCGGGCCGGATCGGCAATCAGCCCCTCGGCCGCGGTCGCCAGGTCCTCGGCGCTGTCGGGGGTGAAGAAGACGGCGCCCTGCCGGCCGCTCTCCATCAATGAGGGGATCTCTGAGACGAGCGCCACACGGCGGTGGAGAAGCGATTCCGAGACCGGCAGCCCCCAGCCCTCGTGCCGGCTGGGATAGAGGGTGAAGAGGCAGCCACGGTAGAGCGCGGCGAGCCCCGCGTCGTCCACCTCGTGCAGCGCCATGACATGCCCGGCCAGCGCGGGGTCCTCCAGCGCCTCCATCACCGGCCCGTCCCCGGGCGCCCGCCGCCCGGCGAAAACGAGGCGCGGCGTCCCGGCCGCCCCGCGCCGGAGCAGCAGCCGCCGCCAGGCCTCGATCGCCAGAAGGTGGTTCTTCCGCGGCTCGAAGCTGGAGACGAGCAGCACGTAGGGCCCTTCCGGCAGGCCCGGCGGGGTGGGCCGCGCCGGAAGGGGCGAGGACCGGCGCCGCCCGAAGCCAAAGCGGGCGGCGAGGCCGCGCGGAGCCACGGGTGCCGGGGCTTCCTCGGGAATGTCCTCCGCGCGGCCATCCGGGGTCGCCACCATGGCGGGCGGCACGGGCCAGCCCGGCAGGTGGCGCTCCATCAGGCGCCGGTACTCCGCGGCCGTCGCCTGGGATACCGCGACAACCCCGTCCGCCAGCACCGGCAGGGTGGAAAGCCAGCGGCCGAAGGCGGCCCGCGTGTGCGGCGGCGTGACGTCCGGCAGGACGAGGGGCCCGCAGTCGTGCAGCACCGGCACGTAGCGCGCCCCCGCCGCGCGCGCCGCCCGCAGCGCGGGGGCGTAGCGGGGCAGCCACCAGGCGCTGCCGAGCGTGACGATGGTGACGCCCGCGCCCGGCCGCAGCACATGGCCCTGCCGCCGCCAGGCCTCGAGCGCGCCCAGCGCCTCCCGCCAGGCGGGATCCTCCGTATCCGCACCGCTGCGGGAAAGGTGGTGCAGGCGGTGGAACAGCGGCGTCGGCAGGGCGCGCCAGACGTCCTCCTCCGGGTGCATGGCGCAGAGGGACGCCTCCCCGGCGGCCGCGATCTCCGCCTGCACGCGCTGGATGCCGCTCGGCGCCCGGCGGTGCCCGTACCAGGAGACGAGGTCGGAGAGGTCGAGCAGCAGCCCCGTCACGTGCGGCGGGGAGAGGCTGTCGCGGAGGGCGAGCCATTCCGCCCAGGGATCCCGCCCGCCGGGGTCGAGCGCGACCGCGTGGCCATAAGCTTCCGCCGCCCCGCCCCGTCGTCCCAGCAGCTTCAGTGCGTGGCCGATCTGGAGGTGGATGTCGGCGTCACGGCTCTCCATCGCCTCCGCGCGGCGGTAGAGCTCGAGGGCGGCCGCGGGGTCGCCCGCCTCCTTCACGCAGTGGCCGCGCTGGATGATAATGCCGCGCTTGTTCGGGTGCAGGCGGAGGAAGGCGGCATAGGCCTCGGCCGCCTCTTCCCACCGGCGGTTGTCGCGGGCGGCATCGGCCCTCGCCAGCAGGGCGCCGGGATCGGACGAGTCCTCGCCTACCGGTCCACTCATCCCGCCCCATCCCTCGTCCGGCACCGAGCGCCCCTTTCCCAGCCTTGCCGAGCGCCGACCCGCCGCGCCGCACGCCGACCATGCCGCGACGCAGCGCGCGAGGCCAGTGCCGGCGGCGCAACCTCCACGGGCGGGCCGGGGCGGCCGCGGATTTTTCCCGAGGCGGAACCTTGCTAAGCTCCACCCATGCGTCCCAGGATCATGATCGATGGCTTCAACCTCGCCCTCGAGCAGGGAACCGGGGTTTCCACCTATGCCCGCAACCTCTCCTACCGGCTGGGCGGCATGGGCGCGCAGGTGGAGGTGCTCTACGGGCGCGCGGTCAGCGCGAAGCTCAGGCCGCTCATGCGCGAGGTCGCCTTCTTCGACGACCCGGCGCAGCGCCTGGTCGAGACCACGGGCTTCCGCCGCCTCCGCCGGATGCTCCTCACGGGCCTCGGCGAGAAGCTGGTGGAGATCCCGGTCACCGGCCAGGTGGTGATCAACGGTTTCGCGAACCGCCTCCCGCATTTCGACCGGCTTTGGAACCTCGAGGACATCTTCACGAGGTCCCACAACAACTACAAGCTGAGGAAGCGCGTCATCCAGCTGCCCTCGCCCTCCCCGGCGCCGGCGGTGATGCACTGGACCTATCCGCTGCCGCTCCGCCTGCGCGGCGCGCGGAACATCTACACGATGCACGACCTCGTGCCGCTGCGCCTGCCCTTCACGACGCTCGACCACAAGCGCCGCTATCTGCGTCTCTGCACACAGCTTCTCGAAAGCGCGGACCACATCGTCACCGTCAGCGAGACATCGCGGCGGGACATCATCAACCTCCTCGGTGCCGATCCGGAGAAGGTCACCAACACCTACCAGTCCGTCGAGCTGCCGCCGGGGCTGGCCAACAAGCCCGAGGCGCTCGCGCGGGACGAGGTGGCGGGCTCCTTCGGGCTCGAATGGGGCAACTACTTCATGTTCTTCGGCGCCATCGAGCCGAAGAAGAATGTCGGCCGCCTCATCGAGGCCTTCCTCGCCTCCGGCTCCGACAAGCAGCTCATCCTCGTCGGCAAGCAGGCCTGGAAGAGCGACCAGGAGCTGAAGTTCCTCTTCGACGAGCACATCAACATGAGCTTCTCCGTCGAGGAGAACGGCCGGCGTATCACCCGCCGCCGGGTCGTGCTGCTGGACTACGTGCCCTTCCGCCTGCTGGTCAGCCTCATCCGCGGGGCGCGTGCGGTGCTCTTCCCCTCCCTCTACGAGGGCTTCGGCCTGCCGGTGCTGGAGGCAATGAGCCTCGGCACGCCCGTGCTGACCTCCAGCACCTCCTCCATGCCCGAGGTGGTCGGGGATGCGGCGGTGCGGGTGGACCCCTACGACGTGCGCGCCATGACCGAGGGCATCCGCGCGCTGGACGCGGACGAGGAGCTTCGCGGCCATCTCTCCTGGGCCGGCCGGCGCCGCGCCGCGGTTTTCAGCGCGGCCGCCTACGAGCGGCGCCTGGCCGAGCTCTACGGCCGGCTCGGCGTGCCGCTGGAGCCCGGCACGCCCGAGCCGGTGCCGCTGCCCGCCGAACCCGATCTCGAGGCGGGCTGAGCGGGGCCGCGGGAGCCCGGGCTTGGACTTTGGGCCTCGCCTTCGCTAACACCGCCCGCCCAGGCACCTCCTGTCCGGCCACCCGAAAGCTTCCTCATGACCGATACCCTGCCCGACCGCCTCTCCACCGACCCGAAGAGCCCCTTCTTCAACGCCGAGCTGCTCGAGCGCGGGGTCGGCATCCGCTTCAAGGGCGTCGAGAAGAACAACGTGGAGGAGTACTGCGTCAGCGAGGGCTGGGTTCGGCTCTCGGTCGGCAAGGCGGTGGACCGCTTCGGCAAGCCGATGACGATGAAGCTGCAGGGCAAGGTGGAGCCCTATCTGCGCGACGCGCCGGCGCCCGAGGCAGATTCCGAGGCCGGCTCCGAAGCCTGACGAAAGCCGGGCCTCAGCCCGGCCGCAGGCGCGGGTCCGCCGCCAGCTCCATCAGGTCCAGCTCCTCCTCCACGGCGTGGAAGGCGTCGTCGCCGATCGTCCCGTCCCGGCGGAGCGCCTCCAGCGCGTCGCGGGCCGCATCCACGGCGCGGCGCTGGAGGCGAGCGGTGCCATCGGCGGGCGGCGCCTCGCCGAGGGCGGCGCGCGCGGCGAGTTCCCGCAGCAACGTGTCCCGCCCCGGGGAGGGCGGCTCCCCCTCCAGGGCGCGGATCGCGGCCTCGGCGGTTCCGGTCCGGGCGAGGACCACCTCCGCCTCCACCGTGCCGTCGTCCGACAGGCCGAGGCGGCGCAGCAGCGGCCCGAGCGTCGTGCCTTGCAGCCCGAGGGTGACGAGCACCACGCAGACCGAGGCGAAGACGATGGCGTCGCGGTAGGGCAGGCTCTCTGGCAAGGCGAGCGCCGCCGCGAGGGTGACGATCCCGCGCATGCCCGACCAGGCGATGACCAGCCCCCCTTCCCGGCTGGGCTCCGGCATGGCCCTACCTCCCCGCACGCGCGGACCAAAGCGCGCCGCGGCCCAGCGCGCGACGGTGTTGAAGGCCATGACCCAGGCGAGCCGGGTCAGCACCACCGCCGCGCAGGTGGCCGCGGCCAGGAGGGCCACACCCTCCCAGGCGCCGTCCAGCCGCGCGACGACGGCACGCATCTGCAGGCCGATGAGGAGGAAGGCGAGGGCGTTCAGCACAAAGACCGCCACGTCCCACACCGCGTAGGAGGCGATGCGCCGCCGCCCGCCGATCCGCCGCGGCGCGTGGCGGGCCAGCGTCATCCCGAAGACGACGACGCTGATGATGGCCGAGAGGTGCAGCGCCTCCGCCACCAGCCAGACGCCGAAGGTGCCGAGGAACTGCACGAGGGTGTTGATGGGGATGTCCCGGAACATCCCGTCCACCCAGGCGAGGTGCAGCCGCGCCACCGCCCAGCCGAACAGCGCCCCGCCGCCCGCGGTCAGCAGCAGCACCGACCCGGCATCGAGCACCGAGAAGCTGCCGGCCGCCGCTGCCGCGAGCGCCATGCGGTAGATCAGCAGCGCGCTGGCGTCGTTGAACAGGCTCTCCCCCTCTAGAATTACGAGGATGCGGTGCGGGGGGCGAAGGCGGCGGAGCACGGCCGTGGCGGCGGAGGCGTCGGGCGGCGCGACGATGGCGCCCAGGGCTACGGCCGCGGCCAGCGGCATCTCCGGCAGGCAAAGCCGCGCCACCACCGCGACGGTCGCCACCGTGACCCCCACGGCCACCAGCGCCAGGGTCGCGACGGGCACGAGGTTGTCCCTGAGGTCGCGCGGGGAGGTATCGAAGGCGGCGTCGAGCAGCACCGGGGCCACGAAGAGCGCGAGAGCCAGCGCCGGGTCCGGCGTGACGACCGGCACCCCCGGGATGAAGGCCGCGGCGGTGCCGGCGAGCGCCAGCAGCGCCGGATAGGGCACCGCGATCCGCTCGGCCAGGGTGGAGAGCAGGGCCGCCGCCAGCAGCAGGGCAATGATGGTCTCGAACAACTCCATGGGGCCAGCCTAGGGGCTAGC
>NZ_RCVR01000051.1 GCF_016107305.1 Roseomonas sp. KE2513 | reverse complement strand
GCATGCGCGGCACGGCCGAGACGACGTCGCAGTGCTATCGACTGAACTAACGCCTTGCGCGGGCTGCTAGGCCGGCTTCTCGACACCGCGGCGGCGGTTGCCTTCCGGAAGGGGAGGGGGTGCGCCGCGGCGGGCGCACCGGTTGCCTCAGACCGCGAAGTCTTCCTTCGCCCTGCCGTGGTGGAGGGCCTCGGTCAGCCAGCGCGGCATGCGACCACGGCCGGTCCAGGTCTCGCCCTCGGGGCTGCGGTACTTGGCGGCTACAGCCTTACCAACGTCGCTGCGAGGCTTGCGGACGTTCGTGCGCGGACCGGGCTTGTCCAGGAGATCACCCAGCTCCAGACCGAGCTGGGCGGCCTTCTCGCGCATCTCCTCAATCAGCTGAGCCTTGGCGCCCTGCTTCTTGCCGTCGAGCGCCGCCTTGGCGTCCTCAATCAGCTGGTTCAGCTCGGGGACGCTCAGATTGTCGAGGTTGATGTCGCTTTTAGCCATTCTGCATTGCCTATGAAGTGGTGGGGCTCAATTTGCCCCTTCTCGCATTATGTATTCCTTGCCACTCCAGCAACGGCGGAACTGCTGCAAAATTTTCTTCTTTCTTGATTGTGACTGGATGCGGTTCAGCTTCGATCACGGCGAGTAAAAGCCGAAGACCCCGAAAAAAGCATCACGCTGAGAAGTGAGCCATTCAGGTGGTGCTTCGCCAAGCTTGCCGGCGATGACACCGAGATCCAGGGTCGCGAGCTTGTCGAAGCGCACGACGGAGGGGACCTTCAGACCCGTACCGGGTGTCGGCTCGATCGGAGCCATGTCTGGCCCAGAGCGGGGCACAGAGGTGATAAAGCACACCACCAGATCCGTCCGGCGCCCGTTATGGCGCGACACGACGAGAGCGGGACGGCGCTTGTCGCCCGAGAGGTCGGTGAAGGGGAAGCGCGTGAGGACGATGCTGCCGAAGTGGAACACCTAGCCGGCTTGCCGCGGCGTCGCCTCGACAAGGTCCGTGTCGCTGTAAAGGTCCGGTTCCTCGGTGAGCCACTCAAAGGCGCCGCCCGCCTCGACCAGGGCGGCCATCGGCAGGGCGTCCTCCTCGCCCTCCACCACCTCGACCAGCACGTGCACGCGGGTCTTGGCCGCGATACCGCGGCGGGCCAGTTCGGCCGAGACCTGCCCGGCCTGGGCGTCGAGGGCGATCCTGCTCATGGTTCCTCCAGGACGGGCACCTTACCACGCCTCATCGACGTGCGGCTAATGCCTGCAGAGACATGGGGAGCGCTCTACGCGTCAAAGAGCCCCCTGAACTCTCTGTCCTCGTAGTGGCGCAGCTTGGCAGCGAGGACGGGTCGGTGTCCGGGCCGGAGGAGGACCTGGAGGTCCGGGCGCAGGCGCATGGCCTCGTCGGGAGTGAGGAGGGGGCGGGCGGCGAGGTGGGTGCTGGTGCCCTCGCCCTCGCTCGCATGGCCACCGGAGAGGAAGGCCGGGTGGCTGCTGGAGGCGGAGGCGGTCTCGTAGGCCACCGTCCCGCTGCCGAGGGTGCGGGAGAGCCAAGTGGCGGTCTCGAGGTCGGCGGGGGAGGCGACCTGCACGAGGCCGGCGTTGGAGAGGAAGGTGCCGGCACGCTGTCCGTAGGTGGCGCGGAGCTGGTGCAGGTCCTGCAGGATGGGCCAGAGCTGGATACCGAGGCCTGCCATGAGGCCCATGGCGCGCTCGACGGGGTCGAGGCGGCCGAGGGCGGCGAACTCGTCGAGCAGGAAGAGCACCGGCGGGCGTGAGCCAAGGCCGGGGGCGGTGTCGACCGTGCCGAAGGGAAGTGGACCCGCCTGCAACGTGGAGGCCTCCATGGCGCTGCGGGCGAGGTGCTGGATGGCCTGGGCGACGAGGAGGCGGAGCCAGCGTGAATAGGTGTCGAGGCGGTCGGGTGGGAGCACGAGGAAGACGCTCCCGACTCCCCTCCTAAGATCCTCGAACCGGAAGTCGGCGCCATCCATGGCGGCGGCGATGCGGGGCCCGTCGAGGAAGTGGGTGTGGCGCTGGGCGGAGGAGAGGACGCCGGCGGCCTCGCGGTCGGACTTGCCGAGCTGGCGGTTGGCGGCGCGGGCGACCAGGCCGCCGGCTTCAGGAGAAGCGGCCATGTCGGCGAGCAGCGCCTGGAAGCGGGCCGGGGGCAGGGTGAGGGCGTCGCGCAGGGCAGCGAGGCGGCGGCGCTCGGGCGGCTGGGCGGTGAGGGTGTGAAGGAGGAGGCCGGCGATGAGGGCCTTGGCCTCCTCGTTCCAGTGGGCCTCCCCGGCCTGACCGGGCGGGTCATAGACGAGAGCGTCAGCCAGCGTCGCCACGTCCTCGGCGAGGTCGGGGGAGATGGGGTCGAGGACGGCGAGCGGGTCGTAGCGAGAGGCGGGCTGCCCGGAGACGCCGAAGGGGTCGAGGACGTGCACCGGCCCGAAGCGCCGCCGGGCGCGGGCGCTGATCCGGGCGTTCTCGCCCTTGGGGTCGATGCAGAGGACGGAGCGGCGGGCCAGCAGCAGGTTGGGGAGGACGGTGCCGACTCCCTTGCCGGAGCGTGTGGGAGCGATGGTGATGAGGTGGGCGGGCCCGTCATAGGCGAGGAGACGGCGCCTACCCGCGGCCTCGCGGCCGACGAGGAGACTTGAGAGCCCCTGTTGCCCAGCGCCGCGGGCGAGCGCGAAGGCGGCGCTCTCCCCGGGCGAGGCCCATCGTGCGGAGCCGTGAGAGGTGAGAGGAGGGGGCGCGAGGAAGGTCTCACGCAGGGAGGAGACGAGGCCGCAGAGGGCGCCGAGTGCGATGCCGATCTTGGCGCCCCAGCGGAAGACGCCGTGATCGATGACGACGGGGAGGAAGAGGTGCCAGGCGGCGGCGCCGAGAAGGCCGAGGAGGAAGCCGATCAGGGCGCCCTTACCGGTGCGGAAAAGAGCCAGAAGGAGGGCGGCCGGCAGGAAGAGGGCAAAGGCGAGGGCGCGGCGGGAGGTAGCGAGGAGGGTGCTCAAGCGGAGCCCCGCTCCGCTGCCGTTCCTCCACCCTGCGGCCGGCGCGCGGCCTCTGCCCCGGCCTCGCGCTCCTGGTGGAAGGCGCGGAGGCCGGCGTGGCGCCAGCGGGCGCGGAGCTGGGCGGGCGCCGCCTCATCGTCGCCATCCTGCAGCTGGGCGACGAGCTCGAGGAGGGCGCCGAGGAGGGTGGCGCGGTCGTCGTCGACGAGTTCGACGAGGCCGGCCTTGGCAACGAGGCCGCCGAGCTCGATGAGGTGGCGGGTGCGGTCGCGGCGCGCCCGGGCCCAGTCGCGGGTGTCCGAGCGGGCCTGGGTGGCCTCAGCCCGTGCGATGGCCTGGCTACTCCGCCGCCTGGCGTGGAGCAGGCGGAGCAGTTCGGCCCGGAGGCTCGGGAGCGGGCGCCGGGTCGTTGGCGCTGTCGACGTCGGCGCTGGCTGCGGCCTCGCGCTCGCGGCGAAAGAAGGCCTCGCCGCGCTTGCGCCAGCCCTCGACGGCCTTGGGGTCGGACTTGGCCTGCTCGAGGCCGCGCAGCAGGAGGCCAGCCAGCGCGTCGGGGTCGAGGGCGTCGGCGGCGCCGGTGGAGAGGAGCAGTTCGCCGAGCTGGGACTTCTGCCGGATGCGGAGCTGGCGTGCCTTGTCCTGGAGGGCCTTGAGCTCGGCCTCGATATCGCGCGGGCGGCGTGGCGCCATGGTGGGATCCTTACTCACTCGGTCGGCAGGCAAGCCGTCGTGGCCGCCCTCTCGGGTTCACGGCCTGTTCACGATGAGCGATGCCACAGGGGAAACGCGCTGCATACGCTGCAGCGGGAACAAGCCGCTCGCGTGACGATGCTGCGGCTGATACTCGGCGCCTCGTCAGCGGCTCGCTCCGCTGAGTCAGCCCCTGAAAGCCTGAACCGGTCCCTTCAATGCCTTCTCAAGCCGTACGGCCGCGTCGATGAGGCGGTCTTGCATGGCAGGCCACTCAGCCTCCGGAACACGCCAACCACCCTCCAAATTGTGGATGATCCGGCAGCCCAAGCGGCCCGGCATCTCTTCCCAATCGAGGCTCGCGCCGAACGCAGCTTCGATGGCTTCACGCTGAGCCAGCAATGCCTTGAAGGCGGCCGTAGTGCGTGCAGGGTCACTGCCGATGTTGATATAGCAATCCACCCGGCCGAGATCGGCTGTCAGCGAGAGATTTAAGCTGAATCCGCTGCGTCCTAGTCCCGATGAGAGCCACGGATCGCTCGTCGTGCTGCGGTTGACGTAGAGCGAAGTCCGGCCCTGCGAGCGCTCGATGAGCTGGGCCCAAAAGCGGCGACGGACCTCCTGACGCACCGTCCGGACCTTGCGGGTTTCCTCGGCCTTGGCCCTCACCCGAACTTCGTAGTCCCCCGCCTCTGGCAGCGGGACGATCTGTGCCACGTCGACTAGCACTTGCTCGCCCAAGCGATAGGGTCTGAGGCGGATGCAGGTCACGTCCAATCCGCGCTTGTTGAGCCACAGCACGGAGGTTGTCACCTCCGTCGAGAAGTCTGCCGACACGAGGACGATGCGAACCTCGTCGGTTAGCTCGATCTCTTCAACGGAAGAGAGTCCAAGGAATTCGAGGACGCTCTTCTCGGCCCTGACCGGACCATCATCGCCACCGAGATAGCGGGCGTGCGCCCCGACAGCCTGATCGAGGGTCATGTTCGACACCATGGCGGCATAGCGGACTGCCTGGAGGTCCATGTGGCCGCCGTCCTCGGTGCGCTTGATCTCGACGACGACCAGGCGGGCTTCCCGATCGAGACATAGCAGGTCGATGCGGCGGCTGCTGTCCTCCCAATCTCCGAACTCCTCGGCGAGAACCATGAGGTCGTCACCCACGGGAGAGATATCGGACTTCAGCAGACGTTGCAGGTCCCGACGTTCGAGCATTCGCTCATTGACAAAGGAGGTCGCCGGCACCGGCTCAAGCTTCTGGTCTGCCACCCGGTACAACGTCACTGAACCAACTCCGGCATATTCAACGCGGCATCGTTATACGCGCCTTGGTGTCCTCTGCCAGAGACGGGCCGAACTGAGAAGCAGTACGCCCCGAGCCCCCCGTCATGGGCGAGCACAGCGAGCGAAATGCGCGCTTATACGTCACCTGCGGTGACGTCGCGGCGGTGTGAGGTCAGCGCAGGCGGAATGGTGGCTGCTCTGGACTTCCAAGATGATCCCGTAGGCGGCAGCCTTTGCGCTCACTGAAGAGGCTCCCTGCTGCTGTGACGCCCGACACCTTTCGCCGCCTAGCACTGGAGCTGCCGGAGGCGGTCGAGGGCACGCACATGAGCAAGCCCGACTTCAGGGTTGGCGGGCGGATCTTCGCGACGCTTGGCCGCCCAAACGAGGAGTGGGGCATGGTGGCGCTGAAGCCGCACGAGCAGGATCTGCTGGTGGGCGCGGAGCCGGTGATGTACCGCCCAGTTCCGGGTGGCTGGGGCAAACGGGGGTGCACGTACGTCAACTTGGCCGAGGTGGACGAGGTGTCGCTGCGCTCGGCGTTGCTGATGGCGTGGCGCGGCAAGGCAGCCAAGCGCCTGGCAGCACGCCACGCAGCGCTGGTAGACGCCTGAAGGCGGTTCGGCGTCGTGGCGATCTACCACTTCTCGGCCAAGGTGATCTCGCGCGGTGCGGGGCGGTCAGCCGTGGCGGCGGCGGCGTACCGGTCGGCGTCGCGGCTGGAGGATGAGCGGCAGGGAGTGTCGCACGACTTCACGGCCAAGGGCGGCGTGGTGAACGCGGAGGTGCTGCTACCGGAGGGCGCACCGGAGCGGTGGGCTGACCGTGCAACGCTGTGGAACGAGGTAGAAGCGGGCGAACGGCGCAAGGATGCCCAGCTCGCTCGTGAGGTGGAGTTCGCGCTGCCGCGGGAGCTGAGCCGGGCAGAGGGCGTGGCCTTGGCACGGGACTTCGCCGAGCGGGAGTTCGTGTCGCGAGGCATGGTGGCGGACCTCTGCGTACACTGGCCGATGGGGGAGGACGGCGAGGCCAAGCCGCACGCGCACGTCATGCTGACGATGCGGCGGGTGGCGGCGGGCAGCGGACCGGCTGGGTACGAGGG
Source organism: Roseomonas sp. KE2513 (assembly GCF_016107305.1). Taxonomy (GTDB): domain Bacteria; phylum Pseudomonadota; class Alphaproteobacteria; order Acetobacterales; family Acetobacteraceae; genus Roseomonas. The sequence continues at coordinate 20,831 of NZ_RCVR01000051.1, read as the reverse complement.
AGAAGCCGGGTTCGGGCCGAAGGAGCGGGAGTGGAACCGGACCGAGCTGCTGGAGGGCTGGCGGGAGCGCTGGGCGGAGCTGGCGAACGAGCGGCTGCACGAGCTGGGGCACGACGCGCGCATCGACCATCGGAGCTTGGCCGAGCAGGGCATCCCACTGGAGCCGCAGCACAAGGTGGGACCGGCGGGGCAGCGGCGGGCGGAGCGGGGCGAGGCGGCGGAGCGTCGGGCCGAGCACGACGGCATCGCACGGCGGAACGGAGAGCGGATCGCGGCGGACCCGAGCGTCGCGCTCGACGCGCTCACCCAGCAGCAGTCCACCTTCACGCGGCACGACTTGGCGCGCTTCGTGTCGCGGCACACGGATGGGGCGGAGCAGTTCGCGTCTGTGCTGGCCAAGGTGGAGGCCTCGCCGGAGCTGGTGCGCGTCGGAGAAGATGGGCGCGGGCGGGAGCGGTTCAGCACGCAGGGGATGCTGGCAGCTGAGCAGCGCATGGAGGCTGCCGGAGCGGCGCTCGCCAAGGCGTGGGCGCACCGGGCCACCCCGGGGGCGGTGGACCGCGCGGTGCGTGCCGCAGCCAGGGGTGGGCTGCGGCTGGGCGAGGAGCAGCAGCGGGCGGTGGAGCACATCACGGCGGGCGGGGACCTGGCGCTGGTGGTGGGCTACGCCGGTACGGGCAAGAGCGCGATGCTGGGGGTGACGCGGGAGCTGTGGGAGGCGCGGGGATACCAGGTACGCGGTGCGGCCCTGTCCGGCATCGCGGCGGAGGGGCTGGAGGCGGGCTCGGGCATCCGGTCGCGCACCCTCGCCTCCCTGGAGTGGGGCTGGAAAGAAGGCCGCGAGGCGGACCGCCTAACGAACCGCGACGTGCTGGTGGTGGACGAGGCCGGGATGGTCGGCTCGCGGCAGATGGAGCGGGTGCTCTCTGCTGCCCAGGAGGCCGGCGCCAAGGTGGTGCTGGTGGGCGACCCCGAGCAGCTGCAGGCGATCGAGGCCGGGGCGGCGTTCCGGGCGCTGGCGGAGCGGCATGGGGCGGCGGAGATCGCCGAGGTGCGGCGGCAGCGGGAGGACTGGCAGCGGGAGGCCACGCGGGAGCTGGCGACGGGGCGCACGGAGGCGGCGCTCGGGCGCTACGAGGCGGCCGGGATGGTGCAGGGGCACGGCACGCAGGAGGAGGCGCGTGCGGCGCTGGTGGCGAGCTGGGCAGAGGAGCGCCGCAGGAATCCACAGCCGGGCGAGGGCCCGAGCCAGGTCATGCTGGCGCACACGCGAGCAGACGTGGCGGCGCTGAACCGGCTAGCGCGGGAGGAGCTGCGTGCTGCTGGGGAGCTTGGGGCGGAGCACCAGGTGGCGACGGAGCGCGGCGAGCGGGCGATGGCGGCAGGCGACCGGGTCATGTTCCTGCGCAACGAGCGGGCGCTGGGGACAGGGCCGGACGGGCGTGGGGGCGTGGCGGTGAAGAACGGCACGCTGGGCACGGTGCTGGCGGTGGAGGCCGGGGGCGAGCGGCTGACGGTGGCGCTGGACGGGTCCGGCGGGCCGGCGGGGCAGGGAAGGGCGGTGACCTTCAACCTCCGCGACTACGCCCACCTGGACCACGGCTACGCGGCGACAGTGCACAAGGCGCAGGGGGTGACGGTGGACCGGGCGCATGTGCTGGCCGGGGCGGGGATGGACCGGCACATGGCCTATGTCGCTCTGACGCGGCACCGGGAGGGGGTGCAGCTCCACTGGTCGGCGGAGGCGATGGGGAGCCGCGAGGGGCTGGCGCACACCCTGGGCCGGGAGCGGGCGAAGGACACGACGCTGGACTACGCGGTGCTGGGGCAGGGCGGGGCGGAGGAGCAGGCGCGGCACGCGGCAGCGTTTGCGGAGCGGCGTGGGCTGCACCCGTTGGCACCGCATAGCGAGATCGTGGTGGAGAGGCCGGAGAGGACAGCGCCACTGCTACCGGCGCACCGCGACCCTTGGAGTAGGGACAGCCTTGGGCGCGGCACGACGGCGGGCGAGGTCGCTGCAGCGGTCGCGCGGGACCAAGGCGTGCAGCATGAGGAGCACCACCTGACGGTCTGGCTCGGCGCTGCCTACCGCAACCCGGCCGACGCACGGCACCGCCTCCATGCCTTGGAGAAGGCGGAGGGCGGGCCGCTTGGGGCGGAGCGGGCGCTCGGGCACAGTGGGCCGGAGCTGCTGGGTGAGTTGCGGGGCAAGACAGGGTGGTTCGCCTCGGCCGCAGCAAAGGCGGAGCGGGAGGCGGCGCAACGCTGCTCGGGCTCGATCGGGCCTGGGCTGGTGCGGCTGCGGGAAAAGGAGGGGAAGGCAGCGGACTGCTACGTCCGCGACGTCGAGGCGCAGAAGGGTCAGGACGCGGTGGAGATCCCCGCCCTTTCGCCGGTTGCCTGGGCGGCAGTGCGGGCAGTGGAGGGGGCGGGGACGCCGGAGCAGCGGGAGGCGGCGCGGACCAACCGGTACAGTCCCCTTGCCTTTGAGCGGACCGCTGCAGTTGGCGGGGTGTGGGCGCGGGAGGTGGCCGCAAAACCGAAAGTCGCGGCGGAGCTGCGAGCCTTTGCGGAGGCGGCGACACGTCGGTTGGGCGAGGAGGGTGTGCGGGAGCTGCGGCGGAGCGTGGGGCGAGCGATGGAGTTGGCTGAGGGATCGGCCAGTCGGCCGCGCGAGGGGATGGCCGCGGTCGGGCGCGTGCTGGCGGCAGAGCTGGAGGGACGGCTTGGGATGGAGGCGGGGGAACGCACCCAGGAGCGGCAGCGGGAGGCGCAGCAGGAGCGAAAGGGACTAAGCCGAGGGCGCGGAATGCGGATGTGAAACGGATTCAGGAACTATCCCTGTTGCCGTGGTACTGCGCGTAGACCGCTGCAGGTGCATCAACTTTGCGATCAGGCGCAATGGATGGCCGACTGCCCCTCACCAGCGTGGAAGAAGCCTGTTCATCCCACTTAAATCAGCCCTAATCGATCAGCGCCGCCAGCCGGCCCAGCTCGTGCCGCCACTCGATCATGTCGATCAAACTGGGGTGAGCAGATTGTCCTGCTGAGCCGTGCCGGAACGGTGCTTGTGGCTGGCAGAATACAAGGCTTTGCCGCTGATGCCGAAGCGTCGGAACTGACGAAGCTCCTAATCAAATCAGTGCGTTGAGAGTTGTTCAAAGCCACATCATTAGCTGCACATGTTTTTCTATGGACAGGGCAGCCTAATTGGCGCTGTGCTGTTGAACGAACAGGCTGAGCGCCGCCAATACAGAATCTTGTAAACGATAAAGCGGCCCTATGGCCCGCCCGATGTGTGAATCACTGTGCCAGTCCATGCTCAGGGAGACCACGAAATGCGGTTGATGACTGTCGCATTTACTGTTTGCGCATCACTTTGGGCAGGTGATCTGCACGCGCAAATGACGCCTATTTCAAGAGGCGTCCTGTCTCCTGAGCTTCAGCAACGTATTGCTCGTTTAGCATCGAGACAGCAAGCAGTGCTGAGCTTCGAAGCGCCTTTGCTCGGTCAGTCGCAGATCGCGGCGCGGCTTGAGACTGACATAGAGCTTCAGGCAATCCAACGTGCAATCGCCGAGGAATTGATTGGAAAAGGTTACGACCTTTGGTCAGGACCAATGTTTACTCGCTGTATTGTCCCTCAGGCGATTACGTTTCGGCCGGTGTCGAGCAATGGCCACAATCTGCACAACGTCTACAACGTTCGTCAAATCGAAAACATTTCTGAGTACAGTGAGGATCGTAGTAGCGGTGTTAACGCCTCGTTGACATACAAACTATTGTCGTTTGGCGGAGGAACTTCCGAATACGCGGGTTCAACTTTTGAGTCAACTAATAAATACATTGACATCTATATCCGCTACGTGGGTGACGAGTATGCAGCTAACCAAGGTTCACCGACACCTGCCGCAACAGCTGCTGTTGGCGCTGGGCATGAGCGTTTTAGCAAAGTGTGCGGCCAGCAATTTATCAGCCGAGTCGGTTTTGGTGTTTCACTAGATGCCCGCCTTACCGCCGAAGTACAAATCAACGAAAACTCGCAAAGCAATAAGGCCGAAGTTAGTGTGGGGTTCAGAAATTTAATCAGCTTTGGGGCAGATTCGGCATCTACTGTTCAAACTCTTGGGCAGTATGCGGAAATATCGTCATCAGTTTTGGCTAACGGTGGATCCCAGCCGAAGCCAGAGGACTTGCTCGACTATGCTAGGCGGTTCGGCGAAACTAATCCAGCTGCCGTATCAACTCAAGAAATTTACATCGAGACTACACCTTATTCTGAGATCGCTTACCGCATCTTTGCTAAATTTGATGATGTGGCAATGAGGGCTACAGGCATTGTGCTAGATCTTCATGACGACCGACTTGCCATCCTCCAGCAGCGAGCTGATTTAAATACTGCAATCAATAATCCGACGTTCTTCACTGTGGATTCTGAAACAAAATCCTTGGCTGAACTGACAGCCTTGCGTGACCTTCAGTCCACTTACTTAGATAGACTTGGAGAATTGTGGGCTGTGTGCCGAGCAGCGCTTGATGAACCTGGTATAGAAAAATGCAGGACTGCCATTCCGCCCAATTCAGTGAGACCTGCACGCTTAGATATTAGACTGACTGGACAAGCTGCTGCGCCTCCTACTTCAATTGGGCACTCAGCACCACCGTAAGGGCCTGGTGGAAGTTCAGGCAGCGCGTCCGAAGCATTGACGGCTGCGAGAGCCAGGGACACTATAGTGCCGAGGAGAAGGTCCGGCTGGTTGATATTAGTGTCATGGACCTTCTGGACGTCAGTTAACTGAATGGCATCTCTCTAGACCCTAGGGCTTGTTAGCACCTGATCCAGTCGAGTGTGGCGGCGAGATGTAGAACGCCGAGGGAGGATGAGGCCGCTTTCTCGTAGCGCGTCGCCACGGCGCGCTACTCCTTGAGCCTGGCCCAGAGGCGTTCAATACGGTGCCGGTTATTGTAGATCCAATCCCGACAGGTGACTGGAGCCCCGTTCCTCGTGGGCGGTATCGCGGATCGTGCGCCGAGGTCCCAGACGTGCTCGCGGAAGGCATGGCTGGAGTAGCCGCAGTCGCCTACCACCCAGAGCAGTACGCCGGAAAGCGTGGCGAGGAGGGGCACGGCCTGGGGCAGTTCGTGCGCTTGCCCTGGCGCCAGTGAGAAGGCGATGAGGCGGCCTGCGCTGTCCGCGATCACGTAAACCCTGATGCCGAAGCCGCAGCGTTCGAAGTGCTGCTACGGCTCGACCAAGCGCCTCAGCCCATCCCGCTCGGCCGCTGTCGCGCCTTTTTGGTCGCCCCGGCTGCCTTAACGTGCGCCCGCACGGAGGTGCCGTCGAGGAAGGCCATGCCGAGCTCCATGCCTCGGTCCTGCGCCATGCTCAGCAGGCGCTCCCAGACGCCCAGGCGCGACCAGCAATGAAGGTTGTGCGGCCATCCACCAGGGCCCCTCCTTCGGAGGCAAGGCTCGCCACTCCGCGCCGTTGTCATGCCACCAGAGAATGGCCCCGACGGACCGGCGCAGGTGCTGAGGTGGTATCTTGGCGTGCGGGCAACAGGCCTCGACAAGAGGCTCCAGCACCGCCCACCGCTATCCGTCAGCGCCATCCCGTTCTCCAGAAAGCCAAAGAACGTAGGCACCTTGCCAAGGATTCAGGCGCTAATGGGCCCTAATTACAAGTACACCAGTAATGTATTGTGTTGTCTGATTTTTTCTCTTCATGAAGTTTGCAGGTGCCGGTACAATCAACGCTCCTACAGCCTTTGGTTATTATATTTCCATTTTCATCTAATTCCATTTGTACTTGGCATTTAGGCGAACCGGCTAATGGAGAAGCGGTGGATAAGCTGCGCGAATTCATGTCGTAAATAATTTTGTCCGCAATCAGTAGTTTTTCGGTCATGGTTATCTCCCAAGTGTTCAAGGAATTTTGACGAAGTTGAGTGTTGATTAGATAATGCCAGTTTGAGTTACAACCAATAAGGGTAAATATCTCCATTTAACGGCTTTTAAATCCAAATGTGGAAATTTATTTGCAGGTAGTTTAACCGCCAGTGAAAGTGGCACTAGCTTTGTATTTTCCACAAATCCCTTCTGCTGATCCCGAGGCGGCCCTTTGATCATAATTGAATTGGCAAGTAAGATCTTCCTGCTTGCCTCGTTGTGCATCGGAAGTTTCTGATGTGCGCAGGATGACTTCCTGTGGGTTGCAGGACACCGTAAAAACTCCAGTCATAGGGCCCCTACCGGATACATGGCCTAAAGGGTCTTCAGCATGAAACACCAACGTAGAGAGGTCGAATATGTACTCCCATGAATCTGTCCCACTGCCATCTTGAGGAGTAAGTTGAGCGTGAATTCTTTTGAAATCACAAACATCATTTTGGGCATGACTTGTTGGTGAAAATAGTAAAGTCAATGCAATTAATAGCAGACCTAGAAATTTTGTCATCGCTGGCGTCTTTCTCTTTCCACGGGTTTGATAGACAACCTCAAAAAATTTGTATCCGGATTTCGTTTGTTTGAACCGAAAAAATCTATTTTATGGAATCGATCGTCCTACCTCTTTATCTTGGTTTTGCAAAGAGCCGCTATCATCAAGTGAGAGCATGCGGAGCCAAGGAGGAGTCATGGTGAGGCGATTTGCTAGCTCGGGAGCATTGCAGCTGGCTTTGAAAGCCTCCGGCGCGTAGGCACAAAGACTCGTGGCGCAATCACGATCTTCTGCATCAGGACCCTGCGTTCGATAGTACCAATCACTCGGTCCACTTCGAACTATCCCAAGCAGGCGATGGCTGGCTGTGTCAAAAATAGGGCCTCCCGAATTGCCATGAAATATGGGCAGATCGGTTGCAAACTCGATAACGTTAGATGTTCTACTCACGCGCCCGCCTGGTGCTAGTTTTAATGGCAAACCATCTGGGTGTCCGAGTGCATAAACGGATTGACCGTCACGAATTGTCTCATTCGTTGTTGGCCAACCAAGCGCACGGTTCCTGACCGGCTCTCCAGCAAGGTGCAGCAACGCCATATCCTGGTTAGCAGCTGATTTTGTTGCCGCAACCCATGTAATTCGCCGAAGGCGATCATCCGACGTGGGCATGTTAAGAGGCGGGGCCCGTCCAGCCTCATACGCCAAATCCATTACGACTAGGAGATCTCGGGGATTGACTCCTTCAATGCAGTGCGCTGCCGTAAGTACAGTTGTCGGAGAGATTAGTACGCCTGAACAGGATGCGTAGCTATTTTGCTCTCTGAATCGTTCGCTACGGCAGGCTGTTCGGGGTATCGCCGAAGCGCCCTGCGCAGGAAAAACTTGGCGCTGCCTCGATCCATGAGAAACTGTGTGGAACGTTACTAAATTGTTGAGTGTGCCAGCTACGGATTCTGTGTCGCTTAATGCAACGTTAGACTCGTCGAAGTCACGTCCGCGCCGCAGTAGAGCAACAGTAGCACGTGCATTCCTTTGAACGGCAGGGTCGGTGCAACGGAACGCATCAACTCGAGTGTCGATCGAGCCGTGCACTCCGAAAAGCCGGATTTCACCATCCTTGTCCGTTCCCCAAACATTGCTACACGGGCCGGCTGTTCTTGTAAGATCGGCTTGCTGAGCAGCAGCGCTGAGAGGAAGGAGTAGCAGAAGCTTGAGGAGCCTTTTCACAATGATCCTCCAACTTGCCAGTATGTGACGCCCGTAATGCACAACTCTTCCGTTATTCGGATCAAAGCACATTGCTATGAGGAGAGAAATAAGTTTTTCAGCCCGCTTCATAACGATTGGCAAATGTTTAGCGAGGAGCATGAAGGCAGCTAAAGTAAAGGGGGTAGCCAAGTTAATAATGCCCTCGCAATCACCGGCGAAGCGTCGACGTCGTTGGATCCAGCGAAGGACCTCTCCACGACCCCACCTAAGTTGTAGAGAGAAGGCTTTCTAAATCAGTTGTTAGAAATCGGCTTGGCCGGGGGTGGCACTGAGGCCAGTTTTCAACCCGTGGAACGGTCGTTTGGGGTTGAAAAATTTGGCCGACGAGGGTGCAATCGGGGACAGATGGCCGCCTCTGAGACCCGCTTCGTCGCCTACCTCCGCGTCTCCACCGACAAGCAAGGGCGGTCAGGCCTCGGCCTGGAAGCCCAGCGCGCTGCGGTCGCTGCCCATGTGGAGGGCGCACGCGGTCGCATTGTCGCCGAGCACGTCGAGGTGGAGAGTGGGCGGAGGAAGGACCGCCCGCAGCTCGCCCTCGCGCTGGAGGCGGCCCGCGCGCTGCGCGGTACCCTCGTCATCGCGAAGCTCGACCGCCTCGCCCGCAACGTTGCTTTCGTCTCTAACCTTATGGAAAGCGGCGTCGAGTTCGTCGCGGCCGACCTGCCGACGGTGAATCGCCTGACGGTCCACATCCTCGCCGCAGTCGCCGAGGAGGAGGCCCGCATGATCTCGGCCCGCACGAAGGCTGCCCTCGCCGCGGCGAAGGCGCGCGGTGTGGTGCTCGGCAACCCCGGGCTTCTCGCCCGCGATCCGGTCCTAGCCGCCCGGGCGAACGCTGTGCAGGTTGTCAATGCCCGCCGCCGTGCGGATGCGGTGCAGCCCTACCTCGACGCTGCACGAAGGGCGGGGGCGACGACGCTTGCGGAGATGGCCGAGGCCCTCATGGCCCGTGGCGTGCCGGCACCCCGTGGGGGACGCCGCTGGTCGCCGGCGCAGGTTCGTCGGATCGCGATGAGGGAGCGCCCAGGGTGAGCGATGCAGCCTTCCACTACCCACCCGATCTCTTCGGGCTGCTCGTCGAGACGATCCCGGTCCTCTGCCGAGCGAAGGCGGATGTGGTGCTGTTCTTCCGGAACGCAGGGGTGCCGACCCCGATGACTGCCGACCTGGAAGGGCGAATCAGGGCGGACCGCGCGAGCATCAACAAGTACGAGATCGCCCGCACTGTCCTCACGAGGATAAACGAGGGCGGTGACGCGCTCCTCTCTACCCGGCGGGAACTGCTCAAACGGGTAGCCGAATTCGAGGACTTTACCCGCTGCTACGACTCCGATGCGATGAAGGCGAAGGGTCTCGTCGGCGAGGTCCGTCGCGTCGTCAACGTGAAAGACAGCTTCACGCGGATGAGCCAGGAGCGCGACCGAGAGGCCGAGGCGAGGCGTTCGGAATACGAAGGGCGCCTCGCCGCCACCCGCCAGCGACGCGAACGGGTCGAGGCGGTAAAGGCCCTCCTCTTCACGCTCTTCGGAGAGGCGAACCCGCAGCGACGCGGAAAGGCACTGGAGGGCGTCCTCAACGACCTCTTCCGCACCTACGACGTGCTCGTGGCTGAAGACTTCAAGCGGACTGACGACGTCGCGGGCGTGATGGAGCAGATCGACGGCGTAGTAGAGATCGACCACCACATGTACCTCGTCGAGATGAAGTGGTGGGACAAACCTCTCGGGCCGAGCGACGTGTCGCAACACCTCAGCCGCCTAATGCTGCGGATGAACGTCAGCGGCATCTTCATATCCAGTTCGGACTATACCCCCGCCGCATTGGAAATGTGCCGGGATTTCCTCCAGCAGCGCGTGTTGATTCTCTGCACGCTGCGCGAGGTCGTGGACGTACTCAACCGTGATGATGACCTTGTCAAAATGTTGCGTGCGAAGGTTCGCGCCGCGAAGCTGGACCGCAACCCTTTCAAGGAGGTCACTGCGTAGGCCCCCTGAGACGGCCGCCACGCTGTCTTCGACAGCAGGCACGCCCGAAACTCGAGCGCATGAGGATCCTCAATCCACGAGTCAGCGCTGGCCCTGTCAGGTCTGCATCTGTGGAAGCGAGGCAAGGAACGCGTCTCGATCATCGGCGCCACCGCTTTGACTATACTTTTGTAGTTCCACCGCGTACTCGGCGATTGCCGCGGCAGCCAAGCTTTCAAGTTGCGCGCGTTCGCCGTCGAGCGACTGGTGGACGGCCAGTATCGATCCGTGGGCAACCTCGGAACGGAGTTTGTAACCCCGCTTGACGAGCTGTCCGAGCTTCGTGCCGTCCGGCAGCACAGGCGTGGAAGCAGGTGTGTCGGTCAAGCGGCAGACCAGTTCGAGGATTCCCCTCTCCTCGCGCCCGCCGCAAAGCACGTCGAGTGCGATCACGAGCATCACGACCGCCACAAAATCCACGTCCGCAAGACAGGCGCGGCCGAACCAGTGGGCTGCGTTGAACCACTTTTCTGCAAGCTTCGGACAGGGATGGATGGGCGACAGGGTTGCCGACGCCGCCAAACATATGCCCGCGGCGTCGAACACTGGCCGCGAGGCGTCAACGATAGACTGAGCAAGGCCTGGTGCCCCGCTCACGCCCGGTCGGTTGATCCGCCACCCATGGGCGAGGTCCTCGCCCGCGACTTGGCTAAGGCGCTCGACGGAAAACGGAACAACGCTGTCTGCGGCGGTGGAAACGAGCCTCCGATGTGTCCCGTCGAGCACCAGCCGAATGGTGTCGAGGGCGACGCGAGTTGCCAGGAGACCTCGCCTCCTGGACTCCTCGCGCTCGAAGCCGTCCACCTCTACGCAAGCTATCCACTGATCCGTGCGAATCTGCCGTGCGATCGTTCGGGCGTGGAATGTATCCTTGGGTTCCGAATGCCGGCGCGCGGCCGTGAACGCGTGAGCCCAGGCCGATGGGTGAACGGGTGCCTTGGCGAAGGCCCGAACGGATGCCCTAATGCCCGCAAGCCATGAGCCACCCTTCAGCCGCCTACCGGCCCAGAGCACCCTCACGCCGGGCATCCACGACGACTCCTTCCCGCGCCGTGCCGTGATCGCGCCGAGCCAGTCTTCCCTTCGGATGAACCGGACAGGCCCAATCGAGAAAGGCGCGCAGTCCTGGGCGAGGAAGAGCCAAACGGGGACGTAGTGGGTAATGCTCTGCCCAATGGACCGAGCCTGAGACATCAGATGTTCGCGGATCATGGGCCAGTGCCGGCCCGGTTCTGATTCCTGGGAGAGTTCAGGCAACAGCTTGCCCACGACACGCGAAGCAAGAAGACGCATCTGGTCGCGGTCGATTGCTGCATGCATGGCTGGGTCGTTTGCCCGCACGCGGTCGGCAAGCTGCGTTAAGGCTTCCATCGCCACATCGGTGGTGGGATAGGCACCGTTCTCGCCTGGGATGTGAGGACCGAACGGTGCGTATCTGCCATTCTTACGGGCCTTCGATTCGAGGCTGCTCGGGTCCTGGCAGGCTAAGGTCTGCTCAAAGATCGTTGCGACGAGATCACCGTACGACGGCATGAGGAAGCACCCCTCAGAACAGGGTCATCAACGGCCACGCCGCGTGTGCGGCCCGAAGAAGCTGCCCCCCTCCAAAAGGTGCGCCGGGTCGGATGTCAACGGCGCATCGGTAGTGAAGTGGAGTATGTGCTCGGGCTGTCGGCGGTCCACACCCACGTTGCCCAGGAGATCTTCGCAACTGTACCGCCCGCAGTTGCTGAGACACCTGAGTGGAGCCTATGCGGCGAGAGCCGCGGGTGAAAGCTGATCCTTGCGGACGGCATCCGGTGTTCTGAAGCCGTGGCGCTCGATGAGCCAAGTTGAGCTGTAGGTCAGGCGGAACTCGAGCAGCGCCTGGCGGAGTTGCTCGACAGTGTCGAAGGTCCTGACCCAGAGGAGGTTTTCTTTCAGGGTGCGGATGAAGCGTTCGGCACAGCCGTTCCCCTCGGGTGCCCGCACGAAGGCGGGCGAGCTCCCGATACCGAGGAACGTCAGCTCGCCCTGGAAGGCGTCCGACATATACTGGCTACCGTGGTCATGGCGCACCGCGAGCCCCGCCGCGATGCCCTTGGCGAAGCCGCCGAAGTGCTGGCGCACGCCTTGGCGGAGAGGCTCCAACGCCCCAAAGCGGGTGCCGCGCCGAGCGGCGTGGACGCCGACGCACCCGGCGCTGTGGTGGTCGATGGCGACAAACACCGCCGCCTGACCCTCAGCTGTCCAGGTGGTGGTCATGTCGGTGCCCCAGATGGTGTCCACCGCATCCGGGATGATGGTGCCGTCGTGGTTGCGCGGGCCCCGAGGGCTGCCGGCCCGCGATGGGGCGAGCAGGTCGTGCTCGCGCATGAGCCGTAGCACCCGGCGGCGGGAGGTCCGGACGCCCTGTATGCGCAGCCTTGCCCAGACCTTGCGGTGACCCTCGCCATGAAAGGGGCTGGCGGCGAGGACGGCGCGGATCGCCTCCAGCAGTGCTGCATCCGGCATCGGCCCGACCGGCCCAGGTCTCCTGCGCGGCTCCGTCCGAGCTAGCAGGCGGTGTCGGTAGATCGTGGCTCGGGCTGCCCGCCAGATCTGGCATACCCGAGCCAAGCCGTAGGGCTTGCCGCTGCTGGGCGAAGCGGTCAGGCTCATGGCCGTGACCTCCGCCGACCCAAAGGGCGGCCACCCTCGAGGGCCGCGACCTTAGCCTCCAGCAGCTCGCGCTCAAGCAACATCTCGCCCAGCCTCGCCTTGAGCCGCTCGCTCTCAAGTTCCTCCCCTGCCGTGGGCCGCGTGGCCAGGCTTGCCTCACCAGCCGCGAGGAAGGCGTCGCGCCAGTCGCTCAGGGTGGCTGCGGTCACACCCAGCGCTCGTGAGACCGTCTCCAGGTCCTTGCCCCGGAGCAGCCGCAGCACTGCGTCCCGCTTGCGCTGCCGTGACATCCGACCACCCCGACCTGGACCGGCCGCGTCCACTGTCTCTGTCGTCATCGTGCACCCCATCAACGGATACCGTCCGCTTGCGGGGCGTCTCATTCAACTGTGGGGCGGAGGACCAGCCCATACCCGCTCGAACCAGGGCCAGTCGATCAGCACCGCGAGCCGGACCAGCTCGTGCCTCCCCCATCGATCATGTCGAGCAGTCGAGGACGCAGCAGGCCGTCCTGCTCGGCCGGGTGGGAACGATGCTTCATGACCAGCAGAACACAAGCTTTGCTGCCTGTTCCAATCAAACCCTGCAATTCCAACGCCACAGATCCCGAGCTTTCCTGCCCCAGATCAGCAGGTTGCTGGTTGTTCAAGGCTGACCAATGTGCCTGCCCCTCTTGTTCTCTCGAATACTTGAGCTCCTAACTGACCGGAGGAAGGTAGGACGATAGCCACGGCCATTGTTGAAAACAGTTTTCCACAATGCGGCGATGGATCTGTTCATCGCCCTCATCGTGCTGCGCGAGGGTCAGATAATAGTTCTGGCCCTCGTGCTGCACATAGACGATCCACTCCCCTGTTAGCGCTCCACGCTGCTTACGCTGGTCGTAATAGCTCATCATCTGGCGTGCGGCCTTGGCCGCGTATTCCATCGCCTGCTCAGGCGTGTTGTCCTCCGGATACTCCTGACGGAGCTGCTTGAGGTAGCTTAAGAACACTTTGCGGATCCTGCCGTGTTCGAGCAGGACGTTAGACGGAACAGCTTCTGCCGCATGCCGGAGGTAGTGGCCCTTCCATAATCCTCGCAGCGGAGGATGCCGAAACCGGTCCGGAGCCTTCATGCCGTAAGGCTCTCGGACACCTTCCATTATCTCAATTTCAGCCACGACTTTAGGCGTGATCTGGACCGCTCCTTCGACGAAGGTGTGAGCATACAATTCCAAGCCCAGCTGGTTTGACACTCGGCCGGGTGCTACCTGCTTTAGGCCGATAACCCGAAGGAAGTTGTCGTATTCCTGCTGACTAATCTCAAACAACATGGGTGGCAGGTCAGGACTGTCGATCATGGTCCACAGAGTGGCATACGTGCCGGCGACGCGCATCAATAATGCGAAGAACCTCTTACTCCATCTCCAGTTCTGCCAGTAGGTGAAGGCCTGCCAAATAGATGATCTACGGTGTCAGCACCACGCAAGTTGAGCGAGGACGGTTATTGCTCATGTGCTGGGGTTCGACTCTACGAACATCATCAAAGTCAGCGGCTGTTACCCCTCGCAGCAGGTCCAATCTGCTGGATGGTTTAGCATAAGCAAAGTTGCTGACCTCGCAGCATAGCATCCACAACGCTCTAATCAGCCGCTGAACGCGCCTGACCCCGCACCAGTCGCTGCTACTTACATTGGCCGAAGTCGCGCTATGACCCCGTTCCACGGAGTTGGCGTTGGCTGCGTACAAGTCCCGTGAACCATGCCGAAAGGCGATCTGCATCTTTACCTTCATAGCAATGCCAACGCAACATCTCGAAGACGGAACGCCTTAAATGCGAGGCCTCGCCCTTCTCGCGCTGGAGAACAGCAATCATGTAACGGTCAAGGGCTTCAACGACCTGCTGACGGGTTTCAATTAAACCAACTTCGCGCTCGCACCAGAACGCAAATAGTTCAGTCCAGTCCCGAAAGTGTGCGTTGGCCTTGCCTTCGTATCGTTGCTTTATATTAAATATCCGATCCCAATTTGCAACAGCTTCCGGATCTCCCACCAAGTCTATCTGCCACGCGGGGAATGGGAGGAGGTCCACCGCGTCTCCCTGGAACGGGCGGCTTCTGGTCAAAGAAATGTGTGCATGCTGACTGCCGTACGGGTCAAAGCACCTTCGCCGCTGCCCCGCTCCATCGCAAATAACGTCCTTGGCTAGCTTATACGAAGAGTTGCATTTCCCTCCCATTGGGGAAAGATTGCGGAGATTTGCGCCTGCGAACGGATAGTGATGTTTTGGCAGGTAGTGATCTAAATCTTCGCGTGCTAGACCGGGTGCTTCGAACGGTTCAATTCCACAAAAAGGACAGTACTTACCATTGGGATCATTGAATATTATCGCGTAATGGCGATCTCGAATCTTCAAGAACTTTAACGTTTCGAAAGCAGCGGCGTAGAGTTCCTTTATTGCGACTCGAGCCTTGGCCGGAAGAGTATCTAGTCTTGGGCAAGCAGTAACCCCGTCGAAGACTGCCGGTATATTGTTCTGAGCTCGCAGCGCTTGAAGAATTTTTCCCCTTTGCCGTAGACTTAGTGACCTAATCACAGTACATAGGTTGGTATACCGCGTTGCTAGCGCCTCTCGGTCTTGCAACTCTACTGGTAGATCGTCTACCCACGCAGGTACAGGATCGCCGTTATCCAGAGCACCAAGGAGGCGAGTCACCTTCCCGGCGATTGCCTCATGGACCCAATTTTCGCTCGTAGCAGCGATTGGATAAACGTTCAGCATCTAAGTAAATGTAACACCCTGTTCGAGCTGCCGCAAACGGTCTAATAAGAATGCCTTCTCGAACGATGAGCCAAGCGTATTGATAGCCTCCCGCAATTGATCCGGAGTGCCGGCTTGCATCAGCTGCCTTATCTCGTCGCGTGCAAGCTGAGAAATAGGCGGACTTACCTTGAAGCAGTGCTCAAGTATGCGGTCGAACGCTGCGCCGTATGTTTCGATCGAAGGAGTTTCCACGGTGACCTTACCATCAGCGTTCTTGGAGAACACGTGAACCTGTTCTCGGCGAAGATCCGAGGGAACAAAAGGAGCGTGGGATGTGAGCAGTACGTCTTGATGGGCACGCCCGTCCACTGGCAGCGTTGTAATACGTTTCACAAACTCCACCCGCCAACGTGGATTAAAATGCGACTCTGGTTCATCAAGAATAAAAAGTACATTATTTTGCAAAATCATCGCGAACACGCCGAGAACCTGTGCCTGCTGATGCTCACCATCCGACAACGAAACGTAATCTAAGGACTTTTTTATATCCTCCTCTTCACCCCTGTAGAATCTTACCTGCTCAAAACGGAATATCTTTTCTTCATCCTGCGGCTCTGGTAACCGTGATGCAAATCGCCTAGTCTCTATTTCTTTTTTTAACCGATCTCGCGCCTTACTGGGAATTGCCAAGTCATTAAGCAGAGCTAGTTTGTGGAAAGCTCGATATAGCGAAATTGGCGTGCCAAAATTTTCTTTAAAGATGTCCCGAGTTGTATCTGTTACTAAATAATCCAATATATAAACTTCGCTTTTCGGATCATACGACCAGCAGGTAGCTGCTGCCTTCAGAGCGCCGATGTATCCTTCCAATTCCTCCGTAAGCTGAACACCTTTGCGATATTTGCTTATACGACGAGGTGTGCGAAGACGAGGTAAGTGGTTTAGTTGTATTACGCAACGGAATGAGGCGAGCCGATCCAACCGGGCGTGTTCAAGGATCTCCTTCTGGACTGATGGCTGCCCTAAAAGGAGGTTGGCGACTAAAACCTCGAGGTGAGTGCTGTAGTCGATAAGTAGCAATCGATTATCTGACACAGTGGACTGCGGTTCACCGAACGCAGCCTCTCGAACCCCTCTAGCATACCCGCGACGGCTCACGAAGAAGGGCAGACTGAGAGTTTCGTTATCACCAGAAGTGTATCCGACGATCAGGGCCGGGAGGCGCTCGCCAAAGCCAGCGTCTGTAAGAGCAACCGCCTGCCACTCCTCACCGTCCCAAACCGACATCTCTATTGGCAGCGTCCGCCTTCCCTTCTTGCATCGCCTAAGCCGTACTTGTTCCGGCTGAAGGTCCGGCTGACGTGAAACTAAGTAGTTTATGGAAAAGAGGGTAGACCGATCAGCAACCTCGCGCTCCTCACCTGGAGAATGGGCGTGCCACGCTGACTGAAAAACTTCAGCTAGCAGCTGAAGTAGTTGAGACTTTCCAGAGCCATTAGGCCCAATCAGGCAGTGCGGAGCAAGAGCGCCACCGGCACCGCCAGCTAATTCAGATGTAGTGCCGGCTCCTTCGAAATCAACTTCGAGTCCGTCGAGCAGCCCACCGCAACTCGCTGCTGCCTCGACAGAGAGACGAAGCAATTTCATGAAACCCTCCTGAAGAAGCACATTGCCTGAGTTAGCGGGTCGTATCGCTGCTCCAGCTTTGGCTCAGCTCCCGCGAGAAGCTCGAAAATCGCATCCCTCAAAGTTTCATAGTCGCTCGGCACCTGCTCTCGCAGAGCCTCGAACGTGATTCCGTTTTCCGGCCATCGCGTCAGAAATTCACTAAGTGTCCGCATCTTCGGTCCTGTTTTGTTTGGGCCCTCCTTGCGACGAGCATTGAGTGCTGGTCGGGCAACTGCTTTCGATACTTTTAGAGCAGGAAAGCTTTCTCCCTCTGCGCGTGGCGCGAGCCGGCCCTCGAAGGCTTTACGGAAGGTTGCTCGTCTCGCAGCGTCCACCGCAGAAATGACTGTTTGCGCCTGCGATCGCAGTATGTGAACCCAACGTCTTTGCTCTTCGAGCGAGCTAAGGGCAATGCGTGCTTCGTCGACACTCGGCAACACCGTTGGAAAAGCGCTCAATCTGCTTTTGCTAATCGATGCCAGGTTAGTTGTCTGTTTTGCTTCGGAAAGAAAGTATTCGCGCCCAATCTCATTTGCATACAGAGAGACAAATTCTGGCGGAAAATCCCGATCCTTCAGTCTAATTCGGTAGACGTGATTCTGATGAATGCAGTCCGGTATTTCTTCTCTCCAAACCCACCCACGACCGAGCTTATCCCGATCTCCTCCTTCATTCATTAGAATATCACCGGCTCGGAGCCGGTACCGCTCAGCTTCGGTTGGAGTGACCAAGACCTCCTTCACGTCGCTGAGGTCGAAATACCCGCGTTGAACATTAGCCACCCGAAGGTATGGACGAGAAACTAATTCCGTGGATCCGTACCGCTTGCCTAAAGTGAGACCACTTTGAATGTCTGCGATGTCTCCCAGCGTTGAGAGGTAAGTATCGCGTGGCTCAACCTGCAATTTACCGTTTTGCGGGTGTGCGGATGACAGAATTCGTCGGACGAGCGCCCGCTCATAGGCATCCACTAGGACGAATACATCATCCAATCGTACACGTGCACCGTCGAGTGAAGCAACAACGGCAGTGATTTTCTGTGCAATTGCGCGTTGTTCGGAAAGCGGGGGCAGCACAACTTCTATGTTCTTCAAGCCTTCGAAATCGATACTCTGGACTGTCGTTCCGGGTTTTAACGTTCGACGGAGGATGTCACCGGCTTGAAAGAAGAGTTGATAGTAGAGGAACACAGGATCGAGGTCGGCCACCGGTGTGAGAGCCTTGATATCCTGGTTGATCACTATCGGAACAGTAGTGACAGCCATGGGCAGCGTGTGCGCCAAGATGCCACTTCGGGTTACAAACACGATAGAGCCGGGTGGTATGATCTGAAGTCCAGTGTCGTCGACAGCTTGCTGCGTTACCTTGTCGATAGCAGTCTCAATAAAGACCTGTTTGATGTCCTTTGGTGACACCCAGGGGATCGTACCCTCCGACCAATAGGCAGGGTACGACTTTGACGGGGTGCTACCTGATCGCCACCCCCCCACTCGGTTAAGAGGTGCCCTCAGCCAATCGGCGGGAGCTGAAGACATCAGTTATTCCTCAGTAGTCTAATCGCGCTCGACGCGAGCACCAGTGGAGAGTTGTGCCCGTGCAAGGACAGGAGTGCTCTTTCAATCAACATCCGTACCTTGCTCGAGTTCGGACGCAGCCGTTTCAACATCACTCAGCGCAAGCCGCAGCATTTGAGCAATAGACGCTACAATCTCATCCGGCTCGCGCTCATCTACCTCTTCCTTTAAGCCTTCGTTCAGCCAACGCAGGTCAAGATTGTCATCACGTTTGGCGATCTCCTCACGTGAATACGGTTTAAAGCGTTCATCTGCTGACGCATCTCGTGAGCTTCGACCAAGGGGATCGGAACCAAACGATTTAAGAAATCCGGCAAATACCTCGGAATTTAGCTGACGACCCTTGCGAAACCTTGGCATGTTGGTTCGAAGGTCATAGACCCACACTTGATTGGTGGCAGATTCTCCTTGCCGGGGCCGCACGAAGATAAGCACGCTTGTCTTTACGTCTGCTGCGTAGAATATCCCTGTAGGTAGACGCAACAAGGTGTGTACGTCGCAGGTATCGAGCAAATGCTTTCGGATCCGCCGCCCTGCTCCGTCCTCGAACAGCACATTATCTGGAAGCACAACAGCGGCGCGTCCGCCCGGTTTTAGGGCAAGATAGATGTGCTGGAGAAACAGAAGTTGCTTGTTCGAGGTAGGGTGAGGGAGATCGCTCCGTCGGGCACGCGCCCCGCCCGCACTACTACCAAAGGGCGGATTCGCAATGATGACGTCGGGAGGTAGCAGATCGCTGACATCCTCCGTTAGAGCGTCACCATGTATAACCTGTCCTTGCATATCATGAAGAAACATATTCATGAGGCAGAGTCTATAAGTGTCGCTTTCAATTTCAACTGCCTGATAGATGGGCGCTTTTTTTTTGCGACCGGGCGCAATTTTATCGGCCATTATATAATCGTGCGCCGAGATCAAGAATCCGCCTGTACCTGCTGCGGGATCTTGAATCACCTCACCTGGTCGAGGTTGCAGGACTTGCACCATGACGTCGACCAGAGAGCGAGGTGTAAAGTACTGACCAGCGCCCGAACGTGCTTCCGATGCACTTCGCTGTAGCAACCCTTCGTAAATTGCTCCTAAGCCATCGTCTTTTGCTTCATGCCAATCAATTGCGTCTATGCCACGCACAACCTTTTGAAGATTTTCATCGTGACTGAATACTGTCGTCGGAAACCGAAAAATTTCTCGGACAGTTTGATGCGGCGAATCTTCGCCTAACGTGGTCAGCATCTTGCGATAGTGGCTAAGCATGCCTCTGCCTGCGTGGGACGTTAGGTCTGCCCAACGACACCCGACTGGCAGCAGATCCTCACGCCCGGTTTCAGAGGCGATCTTGAGAAACAGTAAGTAGGTGAGTTCTGATAGATATTTATGATAAACAATACCATCGTCCCGTAGCACGTGACAGAGCGACCAAATCCGCTTCGATATAATTGAAATCGACATCTTGAGATTTCACAGCGCCTTGTCGGTCAATTGGTGTCTTGGCGGGGGAGCGGCGTTCCCTTCCTCTCGGGACAGGCCGTAGCTGCTGGGCAGCATAGCGGCAACCGCTTGATCACGCGATCGCGGGAGTCGACTTTTTTCCCTCGGTATCAACGGAGTGCTGGCCTACCCGGCAGCTGAATGCGCCATTTTCAGTCGGAAGTAAGGTCCTGATGCCGACCTTATGAAGCTTGGACTGGTCACAAGGATTGGTAGTGGGGCGGCGAAGCGATGTGGTCCATCTAGGCAATTGAGTTGGTTGCAGGGTTGGCTGCAGCTCTCGGTGATGGCTTAGAGGTCGAGGAAGGGACGGAGCGTGAGGAAGTGCTCACGCAAATGGAGCCGGACAGCTCTCGACCGGGTTGAGCTTGGGGGCGTAGGGCGGCTCGAAGACGAGGCTGACGTTGGTGGGGGGCTGCGAGGCGTCCCGCAATTTACAGCCTGGGTCGGCGAGTAGGAGGGCGACGTGTACCTGCTCGGGAGAGTGGCCGCGTAAACGGTCGGAGAATGCCTGCATGGCGAGCGTACCGACTTTGGTGGGCACGAGGGCAAAGGCCTGATCGGGGCTAGGTCGGGCTGCGCCGAAGATCCTGGCGGATGCGTATCTCTGGTTGACGGTGCCGACTAGGGCCTGTTAGCGCCTGATCCAGTCGAGTGCGGCGGCGAGGTGTAGGACGCCGAGGAAGGACGAGGCAGTTTTCTCGTAGCGCGTCGCCACGGCGCGCCACTCCTTGAGCCTGGCCCAGAGGCGTTCGACGCGGTTGCGGTTGTTGTAGATCCAATCTGGACAGGCGACGGGGGCCTCGTTCCGCTTGGGCGGTATCGCAGGTCGTGCGCCGAGGTCCCAGACGTGCTCGCGGAAGGCATGGCTGGAGTAGCCGCGGTCGCCCACCACCCAGAGCGGTACGCTGGGAAGCGTGGCGAGGAGAGGCATGGCCTGGGGCAGTTCGTGCGCCTGCCCTGGCGCCAGCGAGAAAGCGACGG
>NZ_RCVR01000050.1 GCF_016107305.1 Roseomonas sp. KE2513 | reverse complement strand
GGTATCGTCAACTTGGCTGCCCATCAGGTTGCCTGAGCGGCTCACCACCAGATAGTCGGGCGGGATGACTGCCCTCTCCGCCTGCCCCAGCTTCGCCGGTTATCGCTTCCCAGCCGAGATCATCAGCCAAGCGGTCTGGCTTTACTTTCGCTTCCCGCTCAGTTTGCGGATGGTGGAGGAGATGCTGGCCTTCCGCGGCATCGTGGTCAGCCACGAAACACTGCCGCAATGGGGTCGCAAGTTTGGCCAGGCATTTGCCAACGGGATCCGGCGCCGGCTGCCGCGGGCGGGTGACAAGTGGCACCTAGATGAGGTCGTCCTCAAGATTAACGGCGTGACGCATTGGCTTTGGCGCGCCGTCGACCAGGGCGGGATGGTACTCGACGTGCTGGTGCAGAGCCGAAAGGATAAGCAGGCTGCCAAGCGGCTACTCAGGAAGCTGCTGAAGCGGCAGATGCGGCCACCCCGGGTCATGATCACCGACAAGCTGGCGAGCTATGGCGCCACGAAGAAGGAGGTGATGCCCTCCGTCGAGCACCGGCAGCACAAGGGGCTGAACAACCGCGCCGAGAACTCGCATCAGCCGACGCGATGACGAGAGCGGCAGATGAAGCACTTCAAATCGGCACGCCAGGCGCAGCGTTTCCTCTCTGCCCACGATGGGATCAACAACCTTTTTCATCTTCGCCGCAACTACCTCACCGCCAGCAACTACCGCGCCGCAAGGGAGCGCGCGTTTGAGGTGTGGTCCGACATCAGCGGCGTCGCCGTGCGGGCTTGATCGCCCTCGATCCCACCGCCGGTCCGTCAGCCTTCTCGCCTCGAGGCCGGCAAGTTGACTGTGCCCACCGAACGTCTCGCCGAGGCTGGCATCGAGCCATCCGTCGGCAGCGTCGGCGACAGCTACGATAATGCCCTTGCCGAGACCATCAACGGCCTGTTCAAAACCGAGGTCATCCGCCGCCGTGGGCCCTGGCGCAGCATGGAGGCCGTCGAGTTCGCCACCCTCGAGTGGGTGGACTGGTACAATCACCGTCGCCTCCTCGAGCCGATCGGCAACATGCCACCAGCCGAAGCGGAGGCGCGTTACTATGCCGGGCTTGAGGAGCCAGCCCTGGCAGCGTAACCCGAGCCAATCAGCCTCCGGGGAACCCGGTGCGGTTCACTGCTGATCAACCCCGTCGACATGGAGCGGGCGGACCTGCACGAGGGCCAGGTCGTCTCCCTCGTCAGCGCCGCGGAGGACGGGGTGGAACGCCAAGTCTTCGGCCTGAAGGTCACGCCCTTCTCGCTGCCGGATGGCTGCCTTGGCGCTTACTATCCCGAGATGAACCCGCTCATCCCGCTCTGGCACCACGATCAGCAATCCAAGACACCCGCTGCCAAGGCGGTCGCCGTGCGGATCCGGGCGACGGATCAAACAGGCCCGAGGGCGGAGCTGTTGGAGCCGTCCGGCCATCAGATCCGGCCGGACTAACAAGACTTTCAACTGCACATCGTGGTCCGGCCAATTGGGCCGGGCTGCGAGGCAGCCATAGTTTCAGCGCGCCGGAGTGCCAGCGTGTAATAGACCTGTGCGCGCCGAATGTTCACTGGTCGCCGGAGGCACCGCCACGGCGGCGGTTCTCTCTCAAACGTAGCGGCGATGCCTCGCGGCCATCAGAGCTCTGCCTGTTTCAACCACTCTGCCGCCCGACGCGTTAGACCGAGCAGGTCGTCGCTGCGGTGGCTCGGCCGAACCGGCTGCAAGGCGCCATGCTACGGAAACTGTTTTTGCTCGCCTCCATTGTGGCGCTCGGTGCGGCAGGCGCCGCCTGGTTCCTCTCGGCGCCGCGCCCCGCCTTCGCCGAGACGGATGCCCCGCACTTCGAGAACGGCGACGCCGCCCTTGGCCAGCGCATCTTCAACGCGGGGCAGTGCGCCTCCTGCCACGCCTCTCCGGGGCAGGAAGACCGCCTGCGCCTGGGTGGCGGAATGGCCCTGGGCTCACCGTTTGGCACCTTCCACCCGCCCAACATCTCCCCCGACCCGAAGGACGGCATCGGCGGATGGCGCGGGATCGACCTCGCCAACGCCCTGCTCTCCGGCGTCTCGCCGCAAGGGCAGCATTACTACCCCGCCTTCCCCTACCCGAGCTACGCGCGGATGCGGCCGGAGGACGTGCGGGACCTCATGACCTATCTCCGCACCCTTCAACCCGTAGAGGGTCGCGCACCACCGCACGAACTTCCCTTCCCTTTCACAATCCGCCGTGGGGTCGGCTTCTGGAAGCTCCTCTTCCTCAATCGCACGCCCATCACCGATGACCCCGCCCGCGACCCGGACTGGAACCGTGGCCATTATTTGACGGAGGCGGTGGCGCACTGCGCGGAGTGCCACTCCACCCGAAACCTGCTTGGCGCGATCAAGCCTCAAGCTCGCTTCGCCGGCGGCCCGGACCAGGAGGGTACCGGCTTCGTGCCGAACATCACGCCGCAGGCAATCGGCGCTTGGTCGGTTCAGGATTTGGTGCGGGTGCTGAGCACGGGCCACACGCCGGATCTGCGCGTCACGAAGTCCTCGATGGATGAGGTGGTCACCAACATGTCCTCCCTGCCCGAGGAGGACCGCCGCGCCATTGCCACCTACATCCACGCCTTGCCCGCGCGGCCCACGCCCAACCTCTCCAACTGACGGGCCGCCCGGCTAGCGCGCGTAAAGATACGCCGCCACGTCCCGCGCCTCCGCCTCCGTGATGCCCGTCGCCGGCATCGCCGTGCGGGGCGACAGGGACCGCGGATCGACGATCCAGGCGACCATGTCCCGCGGCGTGTTGCGCGCCACGCCGCCGACATAGACGCGCGCACGCATATCCGTCAGCGGTCCCGCCACCTTCCCGTCCGCACCGGGGACGCCGGGCACCGTGTGGCAGCCGCCGCAGCCGTAGCGCGTGATCAGCTCCGGCGCACGCCCCGGATCTCCGCCTGTGAGTGCCCTGGCCACCTCCTCCCGCTCCTGCGCCTGCAGGTACGTCCAGCCGCCTAGGCCCAGTCCACCCAGGATCACCAGCGCGAGTCCCATTACCGCGAAAAGGGTGAAGCGCCAGGGCGGCGGGCTACCGACCGCCAGCCCGCCGTCAGCGTCTGCCGCCCGCATCAGCCGCAGCGCCCCCCAGCCCAGAAGCGCGGCGCCAAGCGCCCGCAGGGGCGCGCTACGGAAGCGCATCGCCCACCCTCCAGGCCCGGCCGGGCCGCTTCAGCCAGAGCGCAAGGAAGCCGAGCGCCGCCCCCGCATAGATCGTTCCCGCCGGCACCCACATGATCAGCCCGGCCAACTGCTGGTCCTCCAGCGGCGTGAGTCCCCAAAGGCTCGATCGCGCTGTCTGCGCGCCATAGAGCACGCGCGGCGCGAAGGTCAGCAGCGCTCCCAACAGCCCCGTATGGATCATGGTCAGTACCACATGCGCCGCCGCCGGCCCCGGCTCGCAGCGCCGCAGCAAGGCCCACCAGAAGAGCAGCGCCGTGACGAAGAAGCTGAGATGCTGCATCCGGTGGATGCCGACATGCTGCACCGTGGCATCGAAGAACGCGGGGACATGCCAGATCCAGATGGCGGCGCCGTGCAGCAGCGTCGCCGCAACCGGCGCGGAGAGCACGGCCCAGCCCCAGCGCAGCGGCGGCAGCCGCCCCACGCGCCAGACCGGGCGCCGCAGTCCCGCCGGCAGCGCCCAGGCAAAGGCGCCGCCCGGCCGCGCCAGCACGATCAGCGGGGCTGAAACTGCCATGACGATCTCGTGCTCCACCATGTGCAGGGTGAAAAGCCGCTCGCCAAACCAGTGCAGGGGCGAGAGCAGCGCCCCGGCTAGGGAAAGCCAGCCCGCTGCATAGGCCGCCGCCCGCCAGGGCCCGATCCCCCGCCCCACCCCCGCGCGCCGCCAAAGGCGCAGCGTGCCGCCGGCATAAAGGGTGGCGGAGACAAGCAGGGGCACCACCACCCAGGGATCAAAGGTCCAGCCCGACCCGTGCTCCTCCCCGCCATGCGCCCATGCGCCGCCCACGGCCAGGAATAGAAGGATGGCGAGGAGGGCAGCACGCCTCACCGCTCGCATCCTGTCAGCACCAGGGTAGAGGCGGCCTGGAGCAGTAGCGCGAAGGCGAAGATCAGTCCCGCCAGCGTGCCGGCCGAGCCAAGAAAGCCGTGGACCCCGCGCGCTCCCCGAAAGCTCGAGGCGCGGTACGACAGCCCGGCGCCGAGGATAGCCAATCCCGCTCCTAGCAAGGTCGTCAGCGTGCTGTAGCGGAAGCCGCCGCCGCATTCCGCGTGTGGCAGGATGAGGCCGAGCTGCATGTTCATGGCCCAGAAGGCGGGGCCCATTACCAGCCCCGCCCAGGCCATCGCCCCGCTACGCGGTCCCGCCTGCCCCGTCACAGCCGCGGCACCCCATAGAGGAGGGCATAGATCGGCAGCCAGGTCAGCACCACGAAGTACCAGTAGAGCGAATTGTCCTCCACGTCGCCGTAGCGCCGACGGTTGTCACCGTGGCGACTGAACATCACCGCCATCAGCACCAGCGTGTCCATTACGTCGGTCAGCATGTGCAGGGTGTGAAGGCCCAGCACCAGCCACACCACCGAACCATAGGCGTTGCTGTCCCAGGAGACGTTCAGCGCCGGGAATTCCCAGATCCGCACGATCAGCGGCAGCACCCCCGCCACTGACATGATCACGAGCCCAATCCGCACCCGGCGCAGGTCCTGCCGCTTCGCCCAGCGCGCGACCAGCAGGTTCGGCACGGTGCTGGCCAGCAACAGGAGCGCTATCACGCCGCCCGGCACGGGATCCGGCGGCGGCGCCCCGATCGGCCAGTGCGGCGCCAGGCTGTAGAGGTAAAGGTAAACGCCGATGGCCAGCGCGAAGCCCATGCCCTCGATGAGCATGAAGGCAAGTGTGCCCCACCAGGTCTGGCTAGAGCTGCCGGACCCGTGCAGCGGCAGGGCCGAGAGATCGGCGACCACGCGGTGCCTCACGCGTCATCCTCCGGCGTGCCGCGCGGCCAGAACCAGCCGATCAGCGTGATGGCCACGGGAATGGAGGCCCAGACCAGTGCCCAGGGCGAGAAGATCGACCAGACCAGCATCACGCTTGTCGCCAGCGCCGCCCAGAACGGCCAAATGGAATTCTGCGGCGAGGTTTCCCGCACCTCGGGCGTGGCCGTGCCCATGGTGGTGATCAGAAGCTCCCGCCGGTTCACCGACAGCCCCGACGCTACCGGCAGCGCCGCCCGCTCGTCCCAGAGCGGGGCCGCGCTCGTCACCACGGGAATGCGGGCAAAGTTGTAGGGCGGCGGCGGCGATGTGGTGGCCCACTCCAGCGTCGAAGCATCCCAAGGATTGTCCCCCGCAGGAGGCCCCTTGCGCGCGCTCCGCACCGCATCGACGAAGAACAGCAGGAAACCCGCCGCGAGCGCGATAGAGCAGAGGCTGACGAAGAGGTTCATCCCGCCCCAGCCCAACTCGGGAGGATAGGCATAGATGCGCCGCGGCATTCCCTGCAGCCCCAGGATATGCATGGGGAAGAAGGTGAAGTTGAAACCGAGGAAGAGTAGCCCTACCACCCAGCGCCCGATGCGCTCGCTCATCATCCGGCCGGTGATCTTGGGAAACCAGTAATAGATCGCCCCCAGCAGCGGGAAGACGGCGCCGCCGACCAGCACGTAGTGGAAGTGAGCCACGACGAAGTAGGTGTCGTGCAACTGCGTGTCGAGCGGCACTGAAGCCACCATCACCCCTGTCATTCCCCCCAGCACAAAGGTGAAGAAGAAGGCGAGGATGAAGAGGAAGGGCACGCGGAACACCGGGCGGCCCAGCCAGATTGTCGCGATCCAACAGAAGATCTGCGTCCCCGCCGGCACCGCGATAGCCATGGAGGAGGCGGTGAAGAAGCTTTCGCCCAGCCGCGGCAGCCCCGTGGTGAACATGTGGTGCACCCAGAGCCCAAAGGCGAGCACGCCGATCGCCATGATCGACATCACCAGCGCCAGGTAGCCGAAGATCGGCCGCCGCACGAAGCTCGGCAGCATGGTGGAGAGCATGCCGACCGAGGGCAGGAAGATGATGTAGACTTCGGGGTGGCCGAAGAACCAGAACAGGTGCTGCCACAGCAGCACATCCCCACCCTCCGCCGGGTTGAAGAAATGCGTGCCTACTAACCGGTCCATGATCAGCACGCTGCTGCCCGTGACCACCGCCGGCATCGCCAGAATAATCATGAAGGCCATGACCAGCATAGCCCAGACCACGATGGGGATGCGGTCGAGCGACATGCCCGGCGCACGCTGCTTCAGCACGGTCACCACGATCTCCACCGCCACCGCGAGGGCGGAGATCTCGGTGAAGGTGATCATCTGCGCCCAGACGTCGGCGCGCTTGCCGCTGGCGTATTGCGGTCCTGAAAGCGGCACATAGGCGAACCAGCCGACATCCGGCCCCGTCTGCAGGATGAAGGCCACCCAGAGCATGATGCCGCCGAACAGATACACCCAGTAGGAGAAGGCCCCGAGCCGCGGGAAGGCGATGTTGCGCGTGCCCACCAGTAGCGGCACGAGATAGACCGCCATCGCCTCCGCCACGGGCACGGCAAAGAGGAACATCATGTTCGCGCCGTGGATGGTGAAGATCTGGTTGTAGAGATCCGCCGAAAGGAAGCGGCTCTCCGGCCGCGCCAGCTGCAGGCGCATGAGCATGGCCAGCACGCCGCCCAGGGCCAGGAAGGCGAAGGCGGTGACGATGTAGCGCCGACCGATGATCTTGTGGTCAACGGTCGAGAGCGCGCCCCAGAAGCCCTCCCGCGTCCGCCAGGTCCGCTCCAGCCGCCGCTCCAGCGCCCCCGCCCCCTCCGTCGCCTCCAAGGCGGCGTCGCGAAGGTCCCTCTCCGCAGGCGTCATCGCAGCCTTACCAAGTAGGCCGAGACGGCCTGCAGCTCATCCGCGCTCAGCGGCACCATGGGCATGTTGTTCCCGGGCTTGATCGTCTGCGGGTCCGCAATCCAGGCGGCCATCGCCCCGCGCGTCGTGGGCAGCATACCGGCCGCGATGTTCCGGCGCCCGCCCACATGGGTCAGGTCCGGGCCGAGCGTACCGGCGGCGGCGGTGCCGCGCACGGTGTGGCAGGCCGCGCAGGCCTTGCCCTCCAGCACGGCCCGCCCTGCCACCTCCTCCGCGCTCTCCGGCGCCGCCGCCGCCGCCACCTGCGTTGCCCGCCAACGCCCGAACTCCTCCGGCGTCTCCACCACCACCTGCAGCGCCATATGCGCGTGCTGCAATCCGCAGAACTCCGCGCATTGCGCGCGATAGGTCCCGGCCTGGGTCGGGGTGAAGGCCAGCACGTTGTCGCGCCCGGGGATCATGTCCTGCTTTCCCGCAAGGTTGGGCACCCAGAAGGAGTGGATGACGTCCGCTGCCGCCAGCTCCAGCCGCACGGGGCGCCCGAGCGGCAGGTGCAGCTCATTCGCCGTGATGAAAACCCAGTTTGGCGAGGGATCGTCATAGGTGACCTCCCACCACCACTGGAAGCCACGCAGCCGCACCACCAGCGCCTCCGGATGATCCGCGGAGATGCCGCGGGTCGCGAAGAAGCTGGCCAGCGTCAGGCCGGCGATCACCAGCACGGTGGCCGCCACGGCCCCGCCGACGACCCTGCCCGAGCGCCGCTCAGCCCGCCCCCGCTCCTCCTCGGGCCGCGCGGCGGCCGGGCGGCGCAGCAGCGCGCCCGCCAGCACCAGCATCACCACCGCCCAGACGATCCCGCAGGTGATGGTAAAGAGCCAGAACAGCCCGTGCAGCTCCTGCGCGGCGTCCGCACGCGGGTCCAGGGCCGATTGCCAGCCCGAGCAGCCGGCCAGCAGCAAAAGAGGCAGCACGCACCTGAGCAGAAACGCGCTCATCGGTCCGGTGACACCGGAAGCGCGCCCATGGCCGGCGCCCGGTTCTCCGCGGGGCGGGTTTGCATGGCGTCGTTCCGGCTCGGCGCGGCCGTCGCGGCAACGGTGGCACCCAGGTTCTGCAGGTAGCCGGTGAGCTGCCACATCTGCTCCGTGGTTAAGCGGTCGCGAAAGGATGGCATGCCGTTCGGCCGCCCGTCCCGCAGTGTGACGAAGATCGAGACAGCGTCGGGACCGTAGCGCCACCACCCGTTCATCAGCGCGGGGCCGGACGCCCCACCGCCATCGGCGTGGCAGCCCTGGCAGTTGAACCATTCGTAGAGCCGCTTTCCCTGCGCGAGCTGATAGGCGTTGTTCCGATAGGGCTCCCCTTGCGCCGCGTTCACCATCGGCGGCTGGCCGCTGATCCCGTTGGCCATCACCCGCACCCCGCCCAAGGCCTCCGCAACCGGCGGGTCCAGCCGCGTCTCCCGTGCCTCCCGCTTGCACCCGGCCAGGATGAGCGGCAGCAGCAGGGCCGCCGGGATCACCCTCATGGCAGGCGGAACATGTAGAGGGTCACGCCGGGATCCGGCGAGCGCGGAAGATCCCGAAGCACATTGCCCATCCCGTCCTCCGCCGAGGCGTCTCGCCGGTCGATCTCCGCCTCTGGCCCATCGCCCGAGCCGGCGAGAACCGCCAACTGGGCGTGCCCGTCCGGCCCTCGAAAGGCCACTGGCCGACTGAGAATCCCAGAAGCCGCCTGGAACTGCCAGAGCACCGCACCGCTCCGCGCATCGAGCGCCTTCAGCACTCCATCCAGCGTGCCGTAGACGACCAACCCGCCCGTTGCCAGCACACCGCCCGAGAGCGGGAAGCGCTCCGGCACCGTCCAGGCCGGGCGCCCGGCCTCCAGGTCCCATCCCACCAGCGCGCCCTGCCCCTCCCCGTCCGCGGGGCGGAGGCGAAGGTTGGCGCCCGTGAAGCCGGTGCCGCGGATGTAGTTTGCGTTGCGCGCCTCCATGTCCATGCAAAGGCGGCGCGACGGGATGTAGAGAAGCCCTGTCTCCGGCAGGAAGGCGGAAGCGCCAGTCACGGCCCCCGGGCTGGCCGGGCAGATGTCACGCGTCATCCGGCCGCGCCGCACAGCCTTGCTCTCATCCCGCCGCAGCGCCCCTGTCGCCAGATCGACGCCCGCCGTGGCGTTCACCGGCACGAAAGGCTCGGCCGAGAGGATCTCACCGGTCCCGCGATCCAGCACGTAGACATGCCCGTTGGCGTCGGGGTGGACCAGCAGCCGGCGCGGCGCGCCACGCCAATCTCGGTCGAGGAGCAGGCTCGACGCCGTGGCGCCCAGCCCGTAGAGGTCGTGCGAGTTGAGCGGATCGAACCACCGCGCTCTCCCCGTCTCCAGCTCGCGCGCAAAGAGGCCGGAGGTCCAGCGGTTGTCGCCCTGGCGCTGATCCGGTACCAGCGGCGCAGGGTGCCCCGTCCCGTGGAAGACCAGCCCCGACCCAGCATCCCAGAGGATCGGGCCCGACACACCACCGCCGCCCTGTTGCCAGGCCGAGGGCGGCCAGCTCGCCACCCCCCGGTCGGCCCGGTCGTCGCCAGGATAGAGCGGCCGGAAGCCGGCCCCGATGCCTACCTCCGCATCCTCACCCGTGCTATGCAAGCGCCACAGCCTCCGCCCCGTTCCGGCGTCCAGCGCGGCGATCCAGCCACGCACGCCGAACCGGTCCCCCGCATTGCCGAGCAGCAGCTTTCCACCGGCCGGAAGCGGTGCCGAGGCCAGCGACTCGCCGGAGGAAGGGTCGGCCGTGCGGACCTCCCAGGCCGGGGCGCCGTTCGCGGCATCCAGCGCCAGCGTGCGCCCATCCAGAGTGTTGACGTAGAGGCGCCCCCCTTCGAGCGACATCCCGCCTTGCCCCTCGCCACAGCAACTCCGGCCCCGCGCCGTCCCATCCGCCTCGGGCGTGTAGCGCCACCGCACGGTCGCGTCCGGCGTGGCCAAGTCCAGCGCGTAGAGCGTGTGCGGGAAAGGCGTAAGGAGGAAAAGGGTTTTCCCATCCGCCAGTGGCGCCTGGGTGGCCGGACCGGGATGGTGGGTGCGGAAGGTGAAGGCGAGCCGCAACTGCCCCACGCTCGCCGGTGTCAGCTCTTTCTCGGCGGGCGGAACCTCCGCCGCCCCTACGTTGCCCGGCAGGGCCATCGCCAGGAGCGCGGCCACAGCCCATCCCGTCACGCGAAAGCCCCAGGGCTGGCCCAGCTCCCTATCCACTACCGCGGCAGCCACCGGTGTGATCGAGTGACCAACCACTGCGGGAAGCGCCGCTAGTCTCAAACCGAAGCCTCCCTAAACTGTCGCATCCGCCCGCAGAATGTTGTTCCAGAACGCCAAACGCTAGTTTCGTCAGAAAAGTTCAGCGCTTTAGGTGATTCATCACGCGCGCAATGCTGCATTCCGCCGCTGCTATGCCGAGCACCTTAACCTTCGCCGTGCTCTCCGGAATGGAGCCAAGGGGCGCCCTTTCATGGCAACCTTCCCCTTCCCGCCCCTTACGCACGATAATAGGCTTTACCTGGACCCCGCAATCTTCGTGGCGCGCGAGATGGTCGGCGCGTTATCATGAAGCACTTGCCGCAGCTGGATCCAAGCTGATGCACGAACGATCTGCCGATCTGCATTACCGCTGGGCCGCTCTCTTAGCAGCTACCATGATCGCGCTCGGGGCGGGCCGTATTGCCTCGACCTACTTGGTGCTCTCACATGTCTTTGACGAACCGGCTCACATTGCTGCCGGCATGGAGTGGCTCGATCGCAGGTTGTACACCTATGAAGTCCAGCATCCTCCTTTGGCCCGCGTGGCGGCCGCGCTCATACCTTGGCTCACGGGATCTCGCTCGGTGGGTCAGCCCAGCATGTGGGAGGAAGGAAACGCTATCCTCTATGCAGAGGGTGCTTACGTTCAGCATCTGGCCTCCGCCCGGCTAGGGATACTGCCCTTTTTCCTGCTTGCCGCTGGCACGGTATGGGCCTGGGCGCGTCTAGTTTTCGGTGCTGGTTTCGCTCTGGGGTCCGTTTTCCTGTTCACCACCCTTCCACCGGTACTCGCCCACGCTGGCCTCGCGACGACTGACATGGCAGTCGGGGCTACCCTCCCCGCCGCTGTTTTTCTTTTCGCGAGATGGCTCGACCAACCAACTCCAGCGCGTTGTGCAGGCCTGGGATTTATGGCCGCCCTTACCGTGCTGTCGAAGCTGTCCGCGCTCGTGCTGCTGCCCTCTTGCATGGTTGGTTTGATCGGCTGGCGCTGGGCGGTCACCGCGCGTCGTAACCATCGCGGCCACCTCCCGGGGACCAGGACAGTCCTACCCGCCGGCCTACAACTACCCAGCTTCCGTGGCTTCATGGGGGTCGTCTGTGTCGCCCTGTTCACTCTCTGGGGCGGCTACCGGTTCAACCTCGTGCCCGCTCTGAGCGCAGACGCTCGGCCACACCATCTAATCGACCGGATTGCCGGCCCCAGCGGCCCGTTGCACGACCTGGCCTATACCATTGCGGAGGCCCCTCTTGTGCCACTGTCTGAACTCGCCAACGGCATCGCGGCAGTCGCTCAACACAACGCGGATGGCCACCGCTCCTACCTGCTTGGACAGACGAGTGAGGCGGGATCGTGGTGGTTCTTCCCAGTTTCGCTGGCTGTAAAGACCCCGGTCCCGTTCCTGCTCCTAACCGCCCTGGGATGCATCTTTTCGCTGAAGGCCTCATGGCGCGAGGGAGAATGGAAATTAGCGGTCCCAGCACTCTGCGCCGTCGTCATCTTCCTTGTGGTTCTACCGTCGCGCATCAACATCGGTGTTCGCTACATTCTGCCGATCTATCCACTCCTTGCCATTACGGCAGGGGTGGGTCTGTCACGCCTCACAAGGCTCATCAGGCCTCCCATGTTGGGCCGGGTTTTAGCTGTTCTTCTTCTCGGGTGGCAGTTGGCGTCCAGCTTGGTTGTGCACCCCGACTACCTCGCCTACTTCAACGAAGTTGCCGGGCGTCGTCCTGAGCGCATCCTGGTGGATTCAGATCTCGACTGGGGACAGGACGTCCATCGGCTTCGCGAGACCCTTCGGCAGTTCGGGGTAACCGAGGTCATTGCAATGATCCATGGTCATCCTGACGAGGAAGAACTGAGAAGCCAGGGCATCCCAGCCATCAGTACACCTTCAGGAGGCCTTTCGCTCGGCGGTTGGGTGGCCGTGAGTATTCACTGGCTTCAAGTGGATCCCGACCTTTCCCAACTGAGGTCCTGTGACCCTGTCGCGAAGGTTGGAAAGTCAATCAACCTTTATCGGCTGACGCAAAATGAAATACGGCCGGCTGGCCAGCAAACGATACCGCCGACCGAAGCGAAGGCTTGGTGCCGGTGACCGGCTGTCAATGTTGGCAACTGTTGGCTCGACCGCCCGCCCGAAGCGATCCGCTGGTGCTGCGACGCGCAGCGTTGACCTTCCCTCCGGGTACCGGTGCGGCACGTTGCGACTTCGCGTCATTTTGTTGCACGGGTCGCCCGATCGGGCGCCTTGGATTAGCCTGACGCAGGGACGATCCCTCGGACCCTGAGGGACGCCCGCCATGCCTTTCAAGGTCAACGCTGACCGCCGGCACCGCATCCCCAAACAGCGCCAGAGGGTAACCAACTGGGCTGAGTACGACGCCGGCCTGCGCGCCCGCGGCAGTCTCACAGTGTGGTTCACGGCAGAGGCGATTGAGGGGTGGCGAGCTGAGGCACGCAGTGGCCGGGGCGGCCAGGCGAAGTACTCGGATCTGGCGATCGCAACCGCCCTGACGTTGCGTGCTGTGTTCCGCCTGGCGCTGCGCCAGACCGAGGGCTTGATCGCCTCTATCTTGGAGCTACTCGGTCTCGATCTGGCAGTGCCAGACCACTCCACCCTTAGCCGTCAGGCGGAGACGCTGAAGGTGCTGCGGCCGAAGACGGGCAGCGAGCCAGTGCACCTTCTGGTGGACAGCACCGGTTTGCGGCTGTGCGGTCCCGGCGGCTGGCTGGAAGAGAAGCATGGCAGCAAGCACCGCCGGGCCTGGAAGATGCTCCACCTCGCCACGGACGCCGACACGGGCGAGATCGCCGCCTCGGTGCTGGCCGGCAGGGATGCTGATGACGTCTCGCAGGTCGGCCCCTTGCTCGAGCGGGCCGGTGTTTCCGTGGCCTCCTTCACCGGCGACGGCGCCTACGACCGTGAGGACGTCTATGCCGCCGTCGCGGCGCACCACCCCGATGCGGCTGTGGTTGTACCACCCCGCGCGAGTGCTGTGCCAAGCGGAGCCGGGCAGTCCGCACCAACGCAGCGGGACGCGCATCTCCGATGCAGTGCCCGGCGCGGCCGCATGGGTTGGCAGAGGACCTCGGGGTACAATTGGCATGCTCTGGTGGAGGCCGACGTCTCGAGATGGAAGCGCGTTATCGGTGACGGGCTACGCTCGCAAACAGATGGGCGACAAGCAAATGAGGTGGCCATCGCCGCCAGGGTGCTGAACCACATGCTTGAGCTCGGACGGCCGGAGTATGTCCGCATCGCGTGATCCCAGGCGCGGGTAGGGGCCAGCACGTCTCTGCCGCCGACCCACGCAACACGGCGCCGGATCAGCACTGCCGCGCTCAGCGAGCGCGGACGCTGCACGAGGCCGGGGAACCGCCGTGCCTCTCCGGCTTGTCGGCCCTTCCGTCAGCGTCCTGAACCCGCACGCGGTCAACCCGTTCCATCAGCAGGGCGCGTTTCCGAATTGGCCTCGTCGCGCCCGCCACCGGCGATCAGATCTACGGCCTGTCCGGGCCTCGTGCCCTAATCAGGCCGGATGCCGACTTCTCTTACCAGCTTCGTCCACATGGCGAGCTCCGTCTCCACGCGGCGGTCCAGGGTGGAAGGGTCTTCAGGGCTGACTAGTCCGCCAGCTTGCAAAGCCCTCTGCCGTAGCCGCTCATCGGCCAGGATGTCACGGCATTCACCGGCTAGCCGCTTAACGATCGGGCGGGGTGCCGCCTTCGGTGCGAAAAGACCAAACCAACTCTCCGCCGTGTAGCCGGGCAGCCCGGCCTCAGCCGCCGTGGGGACGTCCGGCAGGGCCGGGTGGCGCTCGGCGGCGGCCATGGCGAGGGCACGCAGGCGGCCGTCGCGGATCGGCACGGCCACGGGCGGCGGCGTGGTCATGTAGAACTGAATGCGCCCGGCGAGAACGTCGTTCATCGTCTCGCCCGTGCCTCGATAGGGCACATGGGTCAGGTCAATGCCCGTGCGTTGCTTCAGCAGCTCCGTGCCCAAGTGCTGGAGCGAGCCGGCACCGGAGGAGGCGTAGTTCAACTGCCCTGGTCGAGCGTGCGCATAGCTAATGAACTCCGACAGGCTGTGAACGGGGATTGTCGGGTGGACCATCATCACCTGGGGCGCTTGCAGGATGAGGGAGACGGAGGCAAGGTCACGGCGTGGATCGAAGTCGCCGTACCCTTCGACGGCAGGCTTCCCGGTCACGGTACCGGAGTAGCCGATCAGCAGCGTGTGCCCGTCCGGCCGCGCGCGGATCACGGCCTGCAGCGCGATCATGCCGTTGCCGCCCGCCCGGTTCTCCACCACAACAGGAACACCTAGCCGCTCAGAAAGAGGTTGGGCAATCAGCCGCGCCGTGTAGTCGGTAGTACCACCGGCAGGACCACTGACGATCAGCGTGACGGGACGGGACGGGAAGTCGGCTGCCTGAAGAGGAGACACGATGAGCAGCCCCGCTCCCGTGATCGTGCCGCCGATCAGTCCCCGGCGCCCCGTCTTCCCCTGCTGCATGATATTTCGTCTCCTCCGTTCGTCCTGGCAGCCCCGTTGCTCAGATCTTGCGCCTTCCCGGCGCCAGCAAGAACGTTATGCCGATCCAGCGCCTCGATCTCATCCGCTCCGAACCCGGCTTCCGCCAGAATCTCGTCGTTATGCTCGCCCAGGCGAGGAGGCTGGCGCCGCAGGCCCGCGCGCTCGCGGGTTCCGCCGAACTCCATTGGGAGGGCCGGCAGCAGGGCTTCCGCTACTCCGCCGCCGAGGGCGGAAATAGCCGTGGCCAGAAGCCCGCCTCCCGCCAGGAGGTGGGGGTCGTCGAACAGGTCTGCGGGCTTACCCACGGGCGCCCAGGAGATGGCGGCGGCCTCGCATCGCGCCACCACTTCGTCTCGGGGGAGCTTCGCTAGGCGCACCTTCACATCGGGGATCAGCCAGGGGCGCTGGCGGGCCCGGTCCGCGTTGGTGCCCAGGCGGCTGTCGGCGGCGAGGTCGTCGAAGCCGAAGGCCGCGCAGAAGCGCACCCACTGCGCGTCGCTGGTGACGCCGACGAAAACCTGCTCTCCCTCTGCCGTGGCGAAAGGCTCGTACA
The DNA here is from genome assembly GCF_016107305.1 of Roseomonas sp. KE2513. GTDB lineage: Bacteria > Pseudomonadota > Alphaproteobacteria > Acetobacterales > Acetobacteraceae > Roseomonas. The sequence goes on along the minus strand of NZ_RCVR01000050.1, from coordinate 12,553 downwards.
CGCCCCAGGCGCCGCGGCGGGCAGGCATGGGGGGCACGGGCTCTCCCGTCGCAGCAGCGCCCGCCATATGGGAGCCGACGAGGAACACGGCGGATTCGAAGAGGGCACTGCCCACACGCTGGCCCTGACCCGTGCGATCGCGTTCGCGCAGCGCGGCGAGCACGCCAACCACACCGAAGACCGCGCCCATGATATCCACCACCGAGGCTCCGGCGCGGAGCGGCTGGCCGGGCGGGCCGGTCATGTAGGCGAGGCCGGACTGGAACTGCACCACCTCGTCCAGCGCCGGGCGGTGCTCGTAAGGGCCGGCGAGGAAGCCCTTGAGCGCAAGGTAGACGAGCCGCGGGTTGAGGGCCGAGAGCGTGTCCCACCCGCAGCCCAGTCGCTCCATCGTGCCCGGTCCGTAATTCTCCAACACTACGTCAGCCCCGGCGACGAGGCGGTGCACGGCGTCCCGCCCCGCGGGTGACTTCAGGTCGATGGCAAGGGACCGCTTGTTGCGATTGAAGGTGGCGAAGAAGCCGGAGGCGAAGCCCGGAAGGCGGCGAGTGTGGTCGCCGGCCGGAGCGGGCTCCACCTTGATCACCTCGGCGCCGAGGTCAGCGAGAAGGAGGCCCGCACAAGGACCCATGATGGTGTGGGAGAATTCGAGAACGCGCAGGCCTTCGAGCGGACGGACGCTCATGCCGCTGCCCTCTCGCGGAAGGCGCGTAGGCTGCCGCCGCGAAGAAGAGCGCTGGGCAGCGGGTGGCCGACGACGCGCTCGGCGAGATATCCCGCCTCGATCAGTGCGTCGACGTCCACGCCGGTTTCGATCCCTAGTTCTTCACAGAGCAGGACGAGTTCCTCGCTGGCAATGTTGCCTGGCGCGCCCTTATGCGCGGCGAAGGGGCAGCCGCCGAGGCCGCCTACCGTGGTATCGAAGCTGGCGACGCCCATCCGCAGCCCGGCATGAGCGTTGGCGATGGCTAGGCCGCGCGTGTCGTGCAGGTGCAGGGTGATCGCTAGCTCCGGCCAGCGTGCCCTCACCTCGCCGACCAGGCGCTCCACCTGTGACGGGTTGGCCCAGCCCATGGTGTCGGCGAGCGACAGGCGGACGATGGTCGCGCCCGCCTCCTCCGCCACCGCCATGCCATCCGCAATCGCCTGAAACACGTGCCCGAGCGTCACCTCGCCCTGAAAGTTGCAGCCAAAGGCAGCCATGACGCCGATGCGCTCCACGGGGATGCCAGCGGCGAGATGCGCGGCCGTCTGCGCGCGCATCGCCTCCACCTGCCCTGCCCAATCGCGGTTCAGGTTCTTCCGCGAGAAGGCTTCGGAAGCCGAGAGGGAGATGGAGCCAGTCAGGTGCAGCCGATAGCGAAAGGTCAGAGCCCGCTCCAGCCCGCGCGCGTTGAACCACAACGCGGTGAAGTCCACTCCCGCGCGCGGAGCGAAGCCCGACACCACGGCCTCCGCATCCGCCCAGCCCGGCACGAGCTTGGGCGAGACGAAGGAGGCGACCTGGATGTGCCGCAGACCGGTGGCCGAGAGCGCGTCGACCAGCGCGACCTTGTCGGCCGTCGGGATGGGGCCCGGCTCGATCTGGAAGCCCTCGCGCGGGCCCTCCTCGTTGATGGAGACGCGGCGGGGCAGGTCAGTCATGCGTTCACTCTCGCAAGTCGTGGGCGACGGACGACGCAGTGTCAGCTCGGCTGGAGCCCTGCGCGACGGACGACGGCGCTGAAGGTCTCGCGGTCGCGGCGGACCTGCTCCGCGAAATTCCGGGCGTTGGTCGGCGCGGCCTCGAAGCCGGCGGCGGCAAGGCGCTGGCGGGTGGTCAAGTCGCTGCCCGCGGCGATGAGTGCGGCTCCTGCTTTCTCCACGATCGGCGCCGGTAAGCCCGCGGGCCCGAAGAGGCCGAGCCAGCTCGTCACATCAAAGCCGGTTAGCCCACTCTCTGCGAGCGTCGGCAGGTTGGGCTGAGAGGCGGCGCGTGTCGCACCCGTGGTCGCGAGCATTCGTGCCCGCCCCCCCTCTACAATCGGCGCAGCGGAGGAGAGAGTGATGCAGGCCGCCTCCAGATTACCGGCCGCGAGGTCATTGGCCGCCTCCGCACCGCCGCGATAGGGAATGTGCTCGAAGCGCAGTCCCGCAGCCTGGGCGAACGCCTCTCCGGCGATATGGCCGCTGCTGCCGACGCCAGGCGAGCCGAATGTGACGGGCTGTGGACGCTCCCGCGCGGCCGCGATGAACTCCGCCACGTCGCGCGCCGGAAAGCGCGCACTGATAACCCAAACATAAGCCTGGACCGTGGCGCGGCCGAGATAGCTGAAGGCCGTTTCATAATCGACGGGCAGGTTTCGGAAGAGCAGCGGCGCGACGACGTGGGCCGCGGAGTCGAAGAGCAGGGTGTATCCATCGGCCGGACTGCGGGCCACCGCCGCCGCGCCGACCGTACCACCGGCCCCCGTGCGATTCTCGATGACAACGCTCTGTCCGAGTGCCTCGGACATGCGGGGCTGGAGGAGCCGCGCGATGGTGTCGGCCGCGCCGCCGGCCGCGTAGTTCACGACGATCCGAACAGGCCTGTCGGGCCAGGGCGCTTGAGCGCGCCCCACGGAAGGCAGGGCAAGCGCAGCGGGTAGGCCTAGCAGGACGCGGCGGCGCAGTGGCGGGACAGTTTGCATCGCTCTCTCCCCTATCGCGCGAGCGAAGTGCCGCGCTTCGTTCTGCTGTGCAGAACTCTTGTTCTGTTCTGACAAAAGTGGCAGTCTCCGGGCATGCAAGTCAAGCCGGCGGACGACGACGCGATCGAGGTGGCGAAGGGTTGGGCGTCCCCCGGGGTCACGGCGCTCGAGCGGGGACTCGCCGTGCTGGACGACCTGGGCGAGGCCGGGGGACCAGTCAGCCTGGCCGATCTCGCGCAGCGGACCGGCCTCTACAAAAGCACGCTGCTCCGGCTACTCGCCTCCCTGGAGCGATGCCGCTACGTGGTCCGCCAAGCGGATGGACGCTATCGTCTGGGACCGGTCCTGTTCCGGCTTGGCCAGTCCTACGCGAGCGGTTTCGACCTCCGAGCGGCCCTTGATCCCGCTCTCACCCGCCTCGCCGCAGCGACGCAGGAAGCGGCATCCTTCTTCGTCCGCGAGGGCGAGGCGCGCCTCTGCCTGGCGCGCGTGGAGGGCCGGCAGGAGGTGCGCGACTGGGTCACCATCGGAGCGCTGCTACCGATGAAGGGCGCCGCGGGCCACCTGCTGCGCTGCTTCGAGACTGGATACCGCTCCGGCCTGCCGCTGATCCACACCTCCTTCGGCGAGCGGACCCCTGAGGTCGCAGCGATCTGTGCGCCGGTTTTCCGTAACGGGGCCGTGCTTGCCGGTGCGCTCACCGTCAGCGGCACCTGCACCCGCTTCCGCGACGAGGCGCACCGCGCGGGCATAACGGAAGTGCTGCGGCAGGAGGCGAAGGCACTGACGGCAGAACTCGATGGCGATGTCTCAGGGTTTCGGGACACGCCCGACTGAAAGAAGGCCCGACGGGGGCTAGAGAGGGAAGAAATGGGTCGTACGCTGCTGGACAAGCTTTGGGATCGCCACGTCATCGAGGCGCTCGCGCCCGGCGTGGACCTGATGAATGTCGACCGTCACTACCTCCTTGAGATGCGCGCCGGCGCTTTTGGCGTGCTGGAGGATCGCGGCCTCCCGGTACGAGACCCGGACCGCACCATCGGCGTCGTCGACCACGTCGTCTCATCCGCCCCCGGGCGCGCCGGCGGGGCGCCGTGGACCGCGAGGCATCTCGCCGCAATGCGCGCAGGCTGCGAACGCCACGGCGTGGTGCTGCTGGACATTGATCACCCGGACCAGGGCATAGCCCATGTCGCCGGGCCGGAGCTTGGCCTGACCCATCCGGGCATGCTCGTCGTCTGCCCTGACAGCCATACCAGCACGCACGGCGCGCTCGGCGCCCTCGCCTGGGGCATTGGCTTCTCCGAGGTGGCGCATGTCCTCGCCACCTCGACCATCGTCCAGCGCAAGCCCCGGTCTATGCGGATCCGCTTTGAGGGCGAGGCGCCAGCGGGTATCACTGCGAAAGACTTGGCGCTTGCGGCACTCGCGGTGGTGGGGGCGGGTGGTGGCGTCAGCCACGCCATCGAGTTCGCCGGCCCGGCCATACGCGCCCTCGGCGTGGAAGGCCGCATGACCCTCTGCAACATGGCCGTCGAGTTGGGCGCCAAAATCGGGATGGTGGTGCCGGACGAGACCGTCTTTGCTTGGCTTCGAGGCCGCCGCCACGCCCCCTCCCCCGCTTTCTGGGACGCCGCCGTGAAGGATTGGCAGGCTCTCCAGACGGATGAGGACGCGGTCTTCGACCGGGATATGGAGGTCGGCATCGAGGGCCTCGCCCCGCAGATCACCTGGGGTACCAGCCCCGAGCACGTTATGTCCGTGGACGGCCGAATTCCCGATCCGGCGCTCGCGCCTGACGATACGCGCCGCAAGGCCTGGGCCGACGCGCTGGACTACATGGGCCTCATGCCAGGCGAGCTCTTGCTCGGCCAGAAGGTGGACCAGGTTTTCATAGGGTCCTGCACCAATGCCCGGCTCTCGGACCTGCGGGAGGCGGCCTCCGCGCTCCGGGGCGGCCAGGTAGCGCCGGGCGTGACCGCCTGGGTTGTCGCGGGCTCGCAGGGCGTGAAGCGTGCCGCGGAGGCCGAAGGGCTGGACGAGGTCTTCCGCCAGGCCGGCTTCGAGTGGCGCGAGCCGGGCTGCTCGCTCTGCGTCGGCGCGAATGGCGAGTTCGTGCCGCCGGGCGCGCGCTGCGTGTCCACCTCTAACCGGAACTTCGTCGGCCGGCAGGGGCCGGGCGCCCGCACGCACCTCGCCAGCCCCGCCATGGCGGCGCGCGCCGCTATCTCCGGCGCGATCGTCGATCCCAGGAGTTAAGCCGATGGATGCCTTCGCCAAACTCACCGGGCCGGCAGCACCCGTTCCGATGAACAATCTCGATACGGACATGATCATCCGTGTCGAGCGTTCCGCTGGCATTCCGCGCGCGGAGCTCGGGCCCTATGCGCTCGAATCCTGGCGCTTCCTTCAGGACGGCTCGCCGAATCCTGCTTGCGCCCTTAACCGATCACCCTATGACCGGGCTTGCATCCTGGTCGGTGCCGAGAACTTCGGCTGCGGCTCGGCGCGCGAGACGGCGGTCTGGGCGCTGCACGGCTTTGGTATTCGCAGCATCATCGCACCCTCCTTCGGCGGCGCCTTCCACGACAACCTCTTTGAGAATGGAATGCTGCCGGTCCGCCTTCCGGCGGAGGAGGTGACAGCACTGCGTTCCCTGGTGCAGCGGCACCCTGTTTTGACGGTGGATCTAGAGCGGCAGGAGATCCGCGGTGAGGGCCTCATCCTTTCCTTCCAAGTGGAACCCTTGCGAAGGAGAATGCTGTTGGAAGGCATGGACCCGATCGGCCTGACAATGACGCGCGAGCCTGCAATTGCGGCCTTCCAGGCGCACGACGCAGCGCGCCGACCTTGGCTCGCCTCCAGGAGATCTGGAAAAGGCCGTGCTGATCTCAGTTGAGCAGATATCCTACAGACGGGATTGCTTTGCGCTCTCCCGGGCAAGCACCTCGCACACGTTTCTTAACGAGCCAATCACAGCCTCGCGCTTGTCTTCCAGGTGAAGTTGGTCTCCGCCCAACCCGATCGCAAGCGGTGGCTGATCCGCCAGTAAGGGCAACGGTAGGGCAATGACTGACAGGCCCGGGCGTACAGCCCCGCGGCTTTCAGCATAACCACAGGCGCGAGCGGCTCGTAGGTCAGCGAGGAACTGGGGAGTCGGTATTCGGTTCGAAGCGTGCACCTCTTCCGCGTTCGCGCGCCGGAGAAGGCGACCCGCCTCTTGATCCGTCATCTGGAGGAGCAGCGCCTTTCCCAAGGCGGCTCGCGTTATTGGCCGAAGCATCCCAGCCTTCATCCGTTCATCCCCGCGCGCAGAAGGTCGTCGCAAGGTGAGGATGTACTGCACCGACGCACCCTGCTGTGTCCCGATCAGCACCGTCAGACCGGTCGTCGCGCGCAGGCTTTCCGCCAAGCGAAGCAGGCTGCTTTCCCCGAACAAGCGGTCCTGCAACCAAGCACCGAGCAGCATCACCCGGAGCGTGGGTCGATACCGGCGATCGAGCGGGTCCTGCTCAAGGTAACCAAGCCTCGCCAAGCCGGCGAGCAGGATCGAGGTGCTGGACAGCGGCGCGCTGAGATGCTCGGCCATCTCGGTCACGCTTGCAGGCCGGTGCGCCTCAGCGAAGAACTCCAGCGCCTCGATCGTACGACGCGCCGACTTCACCGCCGCGATCCTGCCTCCCGCTGCCATCACGCCTCCAAATTCACGTATGTGAAGCGCTGCAACCCTATCTGCCGAGTTATCATCCCCGCAACCGCACCCCTGGGCGCGGAGCGGAGAGGAAACCAAGCCATGACCTCGGCAGCTCTCATCGGGCGGCGGACGGCACTTGCCCTTGTGGCGGTACTCGCCGGGCGCCGGATCGCCCAGGCCGCCTACCCGGACCGGCCGGTCCGCCTTGTCATTCCCTACGGAGGGGGTGGGCAGACGGACATCGTCTCCCGCCTGATCGGGGACGGCATGGCCCAGCGGCTCGGTCAGGCGGTGCTGCCGGATAACCGCCTGGGGGCCGCAGGGGATGTTGCGGCCGAGCTCGTCTCGCGGGCACCGGCGGACGGCTACACGATCCTCAGCGGTTCAACGGGGACGCTGGGCGGCGTGAACGCAGCGCTCTACCGCAATCCGGGTTACGACTGGCAGCACGACCTGATGCCGGTCGGGCTGTTCTGCACGGCGCAGAACGTTGTTCTTGTCCATGCCTCTCTTCCCGTAAGGACGCTGGCCGAGTTTCTCGATTACGTGCGGGCACATCCCGACAGCGTGCCCTACGCGTCCTCCGGTATCGGCGCCACGACGCATCTCTCCATGGAAATGCTGCTGGAGCAGGCCGGAGGGTTACGGATGATCCACGTGCCCTACCGCCAGAGCACTCAGGGCATGACCGATCTGCTCGCGGGGCGCGTCAAGGCGCGCTGCCTGGGGCTGCCGGAAGCCGAGCCCGTCAAGACCGACCCCAATATCCGTGCGCTGGCCGTGACCGGCGCTGCGCGCAGTCCGCAGTGGCCGGAGGTGCCGACCGTGGCCGAGACCTTGCTGGGCTTCGAGGCGGTGAATGCTTTCGCTCTTGGGCTGCCCGCTCGCACACCAACGGAAATCGTGGAACGCTTGAGCACGGCCCTGAACGCAGCCTTGGCGACCGAAGCGGTTCGCGCTGGATTTCTCCGCGTGGGCGCTGACCCGGCGGAGGCGAACACACCGGAGGAGGCTGCGGCCTTCCTGCGCCGGCGCGGCGAGCGCTGGGCCGCACTCATCCGCCGCCTGGAGATCGTCGTTCAATGAGCGCTGCCGAAGCAATTGCCGCCAGCATGCCGGAGCTGTCCACCTGGATCGGCCGGATCCGTACGGACAAGGAGGACATCACGTTGTCTGCCGTACGCCGGATCGCCGCGACGTTCGACAACGATCCTGATGCAGTCGCTGATGGTGATGCATTGCCGCCGCACTGGTTCGGGCTGTTCTTCGCTGACATCCCGCGGCAATCCGCCATTGGCCCTGACGGGCACGCCCGCGCCGGGGAGTTCCTTCCGCCCATCCCGCTGCCACGCCGCATGGGTGCCGGGCGACGGGTCCGGACCCCCGGCACGCTGCGCGTGGGCGACACGGCAACACGGCGGACCGAGGTTGCCGCAATCACCCCGAAGACGGGACGGACTGGCGAGATGGTGCTGCTGACGATGCGGCGTACGGTCGAGGCGCGTGGGGAGGTCGTCGCCGTGGAGGAGTTCGACGCGCTGTATCGCGAAGCCGTGCGGCCGGGTGCTTCCAGCGCGACCAACCCGCCCGTATCGGCGACCACTGCGGCGGACTGGGCGGACACCGTCCAGATCGACCCCGTGCAAGTGTTCCGCTACGGCGCCATCACCTGGAACGCGCACCGTATCCACTATGACGCCGACTATGCCCGCGGCACCGAGGGCTATCCGGGGGTGGTGCAGAACGGAGGCCTGACGATGCATCTCATGGTGGATGCCGCGCTCCGGCGAGCGCCCGGTTCTCTGCAGGGGTTCACCGCCCGTCTCGCACGGCCGATGTTCGTGGGCGACCACATGACCTTTCGCGGCGCTGTCATGGAAGGGGGCGGTACACGCGTCTGGGCCAGCGACAAGGATGGCTTCCTGGCGGCGGAGATGACTCTGGAGTTCGACGCATGAGTGGCCCACTGTCAGGTGTACGGGTGGTGGACCTGACATCGGTCGTGGTTGGCCCGATCTGCACGCGTACCCTGGCTGATCAGGGAGCGGAGGTCGTGAAGGTGGAGCCGCCCGGGGGAGACCTTCTTCGGAACCTGGCGCAGGGCAGCCGAAATCCCGGGATGTCGGGCAAGTTCATCCAGTTCAACCGCAACAAGCGCTCCATCTGCCTCGACCTTAAGCAGCCTGAGGGGATGTCCGCGATGCGGCGCCTGGTTGAGGGAGCTGATGTCTTCGTCTCCAACATCCGCCCCTCGGCGCTTGCCCGGCTGGGGCTGGCCTATCCGGCCCTCTGCGAGGGTAACCCGCGCCTTATCCATTGCAGCATCCTCGCGTTCGGCTCCGGTGGCCGATACGCCGAGCGCCCGGCCTACGACCCCATCATCCAGAGCCTGTCCGGCGTGGCCGCCACCTTTGAGCGGGCAACCGGAGAGCCCCGTTTCGTGCCCATGGTGATGACGGACCACATTACGGGCATCATCGCCGCCCAGTGCATCGGCTTCGCACTCTATCGGCGTGAACGCACGGGCGTCGGGGAGGCGGTTGAGGTGCCCATGTTCGAGAACATGGCCTCTTTCGTGATGAGTGAGCACATGAGCGCGGCGACCTTTGAACCGCCGGTCGGTTCAACCGGAGACAACCGCATCCTCAGCCCGGAGTACCGACCGATGGCAACGAAGGATGGCTACATCACCGTTGGCCCCAACACCAACGCCCAGGCCTTCGGTTTCTTTGAAGCGATCGGCAGGCCGGAGCTTCGGGATGATCCGCGCTTCTGTTCCGCAACGGCTCGCACTACCAATGCTGCGGCGTATTTTCGCCTACGCTTGGAAGCCCTGCGCGAGCGGACAACTGCCGAGTGGCTGGAAGTGCTCGGCGCGCGCGACATTCCTTGCGCCCGCTACAACACACTGGAGGATCTGATGGAGGACCCCCACCTCGCCGACAGGGGCTTCTTCCGGGAGGAGGATCATCCTAGTGAGGGCCGCTTGCGCCGAACTGCCGCGCCAAATCATTTCGCTGGCGGCATGCGAGAGGAGGAGCTGCACGCCCCGCGGTTGGGGGAGCACACGCGGGAGGTGCTGCAGCAGGCGGGATATCAGAAGACAGAGATAGACCACCTGATCACGACCGGTGCTGCGCAGGCCTCCGCACGATGAACTGGCGCTCCCTTCTCTTCGTGCCGGCCACGGCTGAGCGCTTCATTGCAAAGGCGCATACGCGCGGCGCGGACGCGATCATCTTGGATCTTGAGGACTCGATTCCGCCCTTGGAGAAGGGCTCCGCGCGCGCTGCACTGAGCGGCGCGGTTCCACGTGTCTCACAGGCGGGTGCCGGGGTCGTGGTTCGGATCAATCAGCCCCTGGCACTAGCCGTACCGGATATCGCGGCGGCCGTTGGACCGGGAGTCGCAGCACTGATGCTGACGAAGGTGCTCGGCCCCGACCACGTCCACCTGCTTTCCAACGCGGTTGCCGAACGGGAGGATGCCTGCGGCATGCCCCTGGGCAGCACCCGTTTCCTGGCGCTGGTCGAGACCGTATCTGCCCTGCCGCAGATGGGGGCGATCGCTGCGGCGGATCCACGGATGGTCGCGATGGGGATTGGTGGCGAGGACCTCGCGACAGAGCTCGGTGCCGCTCCGACGGTTGATGGGCTTTACGTCTGGGCCGCCCATTGCGTCGCCGCATGCCGTTCAGCCGGGATCACACCGATGGGCTCGTTGGGCAGCCTCTCCAACCTGGAAGACCTGGATGGCTATCGCGCGGGCCTGCGCCGTGCCCGAGCCCTGGGCTTTGCCGCGGCGTCCTGCATCCATCCAGCCCATGTGCCGATCATCAACGAGGAGTACGGCGCAACGGAGGGTGAGCTGGACCGGGCTCGCCGCCTGGTTGCCGCCTTTGACCTAGCGCTTTCCCAGAGGGCCGGCGCGATGGCCTTCGAGGGTCGCATGATTGACTTGCCCATTGTCGAACGCGCTCGCCGCCTTCTCATCCGGGCTGAGGGTTGGAAAATCGGAACAACGTCTCCATTCGATAATCAGCAGACACAAAGGTAATGCGGCTGGTGAAAGCGCCATTTATCCGCTCATCACAGAGGATAGCACATGAGCAAATTTGGAAGTGAAGATCGGAATGATCTTCCAGCGCCGCTGTTTGGACAGTGCTAGGGCCTGTTAGCGCTTGATCCAGTCGAGGGTGGCGGCGAGGTGTAGGACGCCGAGGAAGCTGGAGGCGGTCTTTTCGTAGCGTGTCGCGACGGCGCGCCACTCCTTGAGCCTGGCCCAGAGGCGTTCGATAGTCTGAACGCAAATGACAAATGCCGCTGGTCTGGGCAGCGGGGCTGGTAGGGAGAACGTAGCGGATCTCGACGTCGCCGTTGGTGACGACGACCCGGGCCACGAGCCACTCGATTAGCTGCCGCCTCTGCTCCCAGGTGGCTTGCTCGAGGCCTTGGCTGATCGCGCGATGTCAGCTTGTCGATCGGTCTGGGCCGCCAACTGCCGCTCCTGTGTGGCGAGGGCCTGTAGTCTTTGCTCGATGTCACGGCGCCGGCGGCGGTACTCTTCCAGGCCTACCACGCCGGCCAGATAAACCTCGGTGAGGCGTTCGAGCTGTTGGGTCAGGCTGGTCTGTCCGCGCCGGAGCGCCTCGCGGCGTGCACGCAGTTCCTGCGGCAACTAGTGGCCGCCGTGAGCCCGCTCGAGCGCATGCCGGATAGCCTCCGGATGGATCAGGAGCTGGCGGAGATCCTCCCAGACGAGAGCCTCGACCTGCTCGGCCGGGATAAAGCGGGAGGGGCATGGGGCGTCGCGGTAGGAGTTCAGGGGCGAGAGCTTGCCACGGCAGCAGTAATAGCGATGGCGGGCTGACAAGCTTCGGCCGAGGCAGGAAAGACCACACACGCCGCAGCTGACCAGCGCGCGCAGCAAGTAGGGATGGGCGGTATTGTTGCGGCGGGCAAATTGCCTGTTTTGGGCGAGCTTGGTCTGGACGCGGTCGAAGCTCTCCTGGCTGACAATCGCCGGAATGGTGGCGACGGAAACCCATTCCTCGCGAGCCCGCAGGCGGCGGGGGGTCTCCTGGATGCGCCCTGCGAAGACCTCTCCGGTGTAGACGGGGTTGATCAGGATCCCGCGCAGCGTGGTGACATGCCAGCGCCCGCGCACACGAGGAGGGGGGATCCCATCCGCGCGGAGCTTCTGCGCCAGCCCGTACAGGCTGCGCCCTTCCTCCGCGTACCAGGCGAACATCTCGGCGACCGCTGCAGCCTCGACGTCATCGCATCGCACACCGGCCGGGTCACGCGGTCGGCCCGGGTCCACACGGTAGCCGTAGGGCGGCCTCGTCCAGGGCAGCAGGAGCCCTGCCTGCAGCTTGCGCAGGCGCCCCCGGCGCATGCGCTCCGCGATCAGGCTTCGCTCATACTCGGCCACGGCCCCCCGGATCTGCAGCAGGAGCTGGTCATGCGGGTCCTGGCTCATCGGCCGGTCAAGGAACTCGACCTGACAGCCCGTGGCGGTGATCTCCTCCAGCAGCAGGACCTGATGCACATAGTGCCGGGCCAGCCGGTCGGGCGCGGTAATCAGCAGCCGATCCAGATCACGCAGCGCGGCCCGATCGCGCAGGCGCTCGAGACCTGGTCGCTTGAGACCCGCCCCGCTGTACCCGTCATCGCGGAAGATGTTCTCCGCCGCCACCGTCCAGCCCTGCTCGGCGGCGTGCGCCTGCAGCCGATCGAGCTGCTGAGCGACCCCGTCGGCCTGTGCCTGACGCTGGGTGGACACCCGCGCATAAAGAGCGACCCTCATGGCTGACCTCCTCCTCGGGAGGCGCGGGGCCGGCCGGGGCGACGCACGCCTCCTCCACCTCGGTCCAGACCAGAAGCTGCTGATAGGCTCCCTCCCAGTGCCTCCGGCCATCCGGATGGGACTGGAACAGCCGGTGCACCCGCCACTCCCGCATCATGACCTCCCGCCACAGACCTCTCCTGCGGCAAGAGGCAAATGGCGGAGGGCGCCTCACGGCGGCGCAGCGAAAGCCGCCACCAACTCAGCCGGAGACGCCCAAAGCGGCTCAGGCAAAACTTGTCATTTGCGATCAGACCATCTCGACACGGTTGCGGTTGTTGTAGATCCAGACCGGGCAGAGGACGGGCGCCTCGTTCCTCTTGGGCGGAATGGCGGGTCGCGC
>NZ_RCVR01000005.1 GCF_016107305.1 Roseomonas sp. KE2513 | reverse complement strand
CCCGCGTCCCGACCTTCCGTTCACGGTCGTCAACAACTATGGGCCAAGCGAGTGCGCGGTGGTGGCGACTTCCGGCCAGATCCAGCGAGGCCTCCGGGCGGAGGGACAACCACCCATCGGAAAGCCTATCGCCAACGTCCAGATCCATTTGCTGGACGAGCGCGGTGAACCCGTGCCGCAGGGAAGTGCGGGCGAGATTTGGATCGGTGGTGCCGGCGTGGGCCGCGGCTACCGCGGCCAACCAGCTCTCACGGCACAGAGCTTCGTTCCGGACCGGTTTGGGCGCACACCGGACGGCAGGCTGTACCGAACGGGCGACCTCGGCCGTTTGCTGTCCGACGGGCAGATCGCCTTCTGCGGCCGCATCGATGGTCAGGAGAAGATCCGCGGGCATCGGATCGAGCCCAACGAGGTTGCGGCCGTGCTCAACCTTCATCAGGCGGTTGCAGCCAGTGCGGTGGTCGGGCACGGCCCCGCCGGCGAGCGGCGCCTCGTGGCCTATATCCTCCCCGCGAGCGGTATGGAGCCGACCGGCCGGGAATTGAGAGACTTCTTGGCGGCACGGCTTCCCGACTACATGCTGCCGACGGATTTTGTCCGGCTCGACTCTCTGCCCCTGACGACGAGCGGCAAGCTAGACAGGGGCGCCCTGCCCGAACCCTCGATGCACAACAGCCTGAATCCGATGGTGAGCCGTCCACCGACGACACCGACTGAGTGCAGGCTGGCACGCATCCTGTCCGACCTCCTGCATATGGACGATATCGGGGCGGACGACCATTTCTTCCTCATGGGCGGCCATTCGCTGCTCGGTACCCAGTTGGTCATGCATGTGCGCTCGGCGTTCGGCGTGGAACTAACCCTGCGCCAGCTCTTCAAGGCGCCAACAGTCGCCGAACTCGCTCTGGTCGTCGATCAGCTGGTGACCCAGAAGCGGGAAGCGCCGAGCGGTGCGAGCCAGAAAGTGGCCGTTACCCCATGACGGCCATGGACATCGCCGCCCCGCTGGCGCAACCCCGTCCTGATCCAGCGATGAGCCTCTACTGCCTCCTAGATCCGGAGGTCCTCGCCAATCCCTACCCGCTCTACCGCAGGCTGCGGGAGAAGGATCCGGTGTTCTGGGATCCGTTCCTCTGCGCCTGGGTGGTAACGGACTACGCAAATGTCCAGACCGTGCTGCACCGCTTCTCCGCGGACCGCACGCCCACGCCGGCACAGCTGAACTCACTCGGCCTCGACGCGCTTGAGCCAATCGCCCGGGTGATGATCCAGCAGATGCTCTTCATGGATGCGCCGGCCCATACGCGGCTCAGAAGTCTCTGCTCCCGCGCCTTCACGCCGACGCGTGCCGAGAGGCTGCGCGAGCATATCCAAGATGTCGCCAACCGTCTGCTCGACCGCGTGGTGCCGGCCGGACGCATGGACGTGCTGGCCGACTTCGCGGCCCCGCTGCCGGCAATCGTTACAGCAGAGCTTCTCGGCGTCCCCGCAGCGGATCACGAGCAGCTCAAGGCCTGGTCGGCCGACTACGCGGAAGTGCTTGGCAACTTTCAGCACAATCCCGACCGCGCAGGCCGTGTGCTGAGCAGCGTCGAGGGGATGACGGCCTATTTCCGCTCCGCAATCCGCGAGCAGGAGCGCCGGCCCCGCGACGGACTCCTTGGCTCGCTCCTCGCGGCGGAAATCGAAGGCGCACGCCTTACCGAGGATGAGGTGATCGCGAACGTCATCGTCACCATGGTAGGCGGCCAGGAGACGACGACGAACCTGATCGGCAACGGACTGCTCACGCTGCTCCGGAACGCCGAACAGATGGCACGTCTTCGGGATGACCCTTCGATCGCGCCATCAGCGGTGGAGGAGTTGCTGCGCTACGAGAGCCCGAGCCAGCACACAGCACGCCTCGCGCCCGCCGACGTGGTTCTCGGCGGCAAGCAGATCCGGCGCCGCGACCCGGTCATGGCCGTCATGGCTGCCGCGAACCGCGACCCAGCGCGCTTCGCGAACCCTGACGATTTGGACCTCACCAGGAAGGACAACCGCCACCTGGCCTTTGGCTGGGCCGCACATTTCTGCTTCGGGGCCCCCTTGGCTCGCCTTGAGGGCGAGATCGCCTTCACGACGCTGCTCCGAAGGCTGCCCGAGATTGCGCTGGAGCCCAATCCGCTGGTCTGGCGCGAAAACCTCGGCCTACGGGGCCTCGAGGCGCTTCACATCTCCTTTCGCAGCCAAGGGGCCGCGGGCGCGGAGGTCCGATGACCGACGCCGCACAGCGCCCCGAGGCTGATTGCTCCCTTCGGGAAGACCTGCTTTCGGGAAACGTCGCCTTCCCGGGTCATCCTGCGGAGGTCGCCAGGACCAAGCCGACGAGCGCCGCTCAAACGGGCCAAGCCTGGCGTCCGTCCAGTCAGCCGCCAGCGCCTCCCGCACCACTGGTCCGCTTGCCTCCCCCTCGCCTGCGACAGGCCTGCTTCGACGATCACCAACAGATCCGCGAGCTGGAGTCCACCTTCTTCCCGGACAGCCTGCCCGATGACGATCGCCGCAACCTCTTCCTGAACAATCCTCTCTGGTCGCGCTTAGGGAAGCATTGGCCGGTCGGCTGGGTGCTGGAGGACAGGTCAGGCCGGATCGTCGGTTCCCTCAACAACATCCCTTCCCTCTACCGTTTCCGTGGCGAGGAACTGGTCTGCGCCAACGGCCATTGCTGGGCCGTCCTCCCCGAGTATCGCGGCTGCGCACCCATGCTGATGGATGAGTATTTCAGCCAGCCCAGAGCACAACTCTTCATCAGCTCCAAGGTGGGCGCCGACGCGACACCGATTTGGACCAGCTACGCCACACGCGTTCCTACCGGCGACTGGGAAACCGCCGCCTGCAAGGTCCTGCAGTACCGGGATGTCGCGGATAAGGCGCTGGCCTCTAGGGGCGCTCCCTTTCCAAAGCTCCTGGCGCTACCCTTGGCCGCCGCCCTGCGCGTGAAGGACGCCTGCTTCTCCGCCAGCCTACCACCGAACCCGCCATCATTCTGCTTTGAGGAAGCGCAGGACTTCGACTCCCGGTTCGACGCCTTCTGGGAGGAGTTGCTGCTGCAAAATCCTGATAAGCTGCTCGCTCTGCGCGATAGGCGAGCCCTGTCCTGGCACTTCGCCATCCCCAAGCGAGCAAATCGGATATGGATCTTCACCGCCTCTCGAGATCGGCTGCTACGAGCCTATTGTGTGCTCCGGCAGCATACCCGACCGAATGGCCTGCGCAGCGTGAAACTTGTGGACTACCAAAGCATCGAGTTCGGCCAGGACCTCCTCCCCGGCCTGCTTCGCACGGCACTTCGCCGCCTCAATGCAGGAGACAACTACCTTCTCGAACATCACGGATGCGGGCTGGAGAAGATGCAGTCTTTCGACAGGATCGCACCCTATCGCGTCAGGAAACCTGCCTGGTCGTTCTACTACCACGCCGCAGATCCCGCGCTCGATACTGAACTGAGACACCCGGATCGCTGGGATCCGTCCGAGTACGATGGCGACGCAAGCTACAAATAGCTCGTCCTGCCGGCTCGTCAGCAGCGCAATCCCGAGAAGTACGTACAAGGCAGCCGTGGACGTGTACTGCAGCGACCTGCAAGACGCAGCCTCAATCGAGCGGTTAGCCGCCATGTTGTCGGACGACGAGCGCAGCCGTGCCACGCAGTTCCGCTTCGAGCGAGACCGACGAAGCTATATTCTTCGCCACGGCCGGTTGCGTGAAACCCTTGCCTCTTACCTCGGCGCTCCTCCGGAGCGACTGCGCCTTGTTTCCGGACCCCACGGCAAACCATTCGTAGAGGGTGAAGAGATCAAGTTCAGCCTCTCCCACTCGCGAAGCCTCATGCTCCTCGCTGTTGCGCACGGCCGAGAGGTGGGCTGCGACATCGAGCACCGCCATTCGGATTTCCCCTGCAATGAGGTCGCCGAGCATTTCTTCTCACGATCCGAAGCGCGTGCTCTGAACTCACTTCCTGCGGCACAACAGGCAGAAGCGTTCTTCAAGACCTGGACCTGCAAGGAGGCTTATCTGAAGGCCCGTGGCTACGGACTTGCACTTCCGCTCGACAGCGTCGACATCGCCCTCACACCCAACGGAGGCCGCCTATCGGGTGCCTGTGCCGGATGGTCGGTCCAGGTATTTGAGCCGGCGCTCCGCTACCACGCAGCCGTGGTGGCACAGGGAAACGACTGGCACCTGAATGTTCGCTCACTCCCGACCCCAGCGCTTGCAGCAAGTCATCCAGCTTCGTAGCTGAGCGTCACCTCGACCGCGTCGCCGGGCAGGAGCACGGTGTCTTCGTCCGCCGGGAGACGCTGAATCACGCCCTTGTCACGCCGATGCACGACGAAGATGACCGTCCCCCTCGAACCGCGCAGCAGCTGGGAGCGTAGCGCGCCGGCATAGAGCAACTTCTCATTCGCGGCGGCGACCCGCACCCGCAGCATCTGCGCCAGAGCTCTGCCCTTCTCGACCTCCTCGAGCACCTCGGCCCTGCGCTCCTCGTCGAGGCTGCGCAGGCGGTGGGAGTACTCCTCCCGCTCCCTGCCGGCGCGGGCGATATTCGCGGTCGCTTCCGCGGCGCGGGACTGTGCCAGCGAAATGGACCGCTGGTTCTCCTGGACGCGCGTCACTGAAGTAAGGCCGCGACTAAGAAGAGACTGTGACTGCCCAAGATCCTCCGTCATCTGGCGGACTGTCGCCTCCTCCTGCCGCCGCTGCTCCTGCAGCGCCGCCACCTGCTCCGTACTCAGCGAGATGACCCGCCGCAGGTACTCGCGCTGCCTCTCACGGCCGGCCGCCCGTGCCTGGGCCAGCTTCGTCTCCAGCTCCACGGCGTTCATGAATGCGGACTCCGGGATCGGGAAATCATCCGGCCTGGGCAGGGACGGCGCCTGCCTGCCGTCCAGCTCCGCTTGCAGGAAGGCGATGTGGATCTCCTGCCTCGTGAGCTCCAGCCAGGCGCCGTCCCGTTCCGCCCTGAAGTCGGGCAGCTGGACCATCGGGTTCGATGATCGAAAATTCAGGACATCATACCCCCCTGCAAGCGAGGCGAGTTGGCGGATGGACAGGCCCGGGCGAAACTCGTACTCGCCGGGCTTGGACACATCCCCACTCACGTAAACTGGCCGGAACTGGGCTACGTCGACGAGCACTTGCGGATCGATGAGTGTGCCGCCCTGTGCAAGCCGCTTCGCGATTGCGAGCCGGATCTCCTCCAGCGGCAACCCGTCGGCCCTCACTGCGCCGATCGTGGGGAGCGCGATATTCCCATCGATATTGACGGTGACGCGCCGGTTGAGCTCAGGCAGCTGACCGACATGCACCTCCAGCGCGTCGCCGCTCGCAACCCGATATGCCTCCTGCGCCAGAGCGGACGAGCCGCCAAGCAGTGGCAGCAAGCACAACACCGTTGCTGCTACCGCCGGGCCGATCCTTACAGGAACCCTTGCCATCTCGCCTCCGAGAGCTGCCCCGCCGGGTGCCACATTCTCTACTGACGCTTGCCGGGCATTTCGCCGCTCAAGCAGCCTGCGTCCCCGCGTTTGAAGAAACGAAGCCATACTCCAAGCCACGATCCGACACCCAGAAGAGCCTGTATCCGATGTCCTGCAAGGTCCTTACCGCCTGGCGGGTGTCATCCGGCGTGAAGCCATAGAAGCCTTGGTGAAACTCGACCAGCAACTGGTCAGGCCGGATATCATCCCTCGCCATCTCGCGAACGACATCGTACTCGCCTCCTTCGATATCCATCTTCAGAAGGTCGACTCGTGCATGGCCAAGCATGCTCATGACTGATCGCAGGCTGCGCACCGGGGCCCGCACAGACCCACTCGAACGACCATCCTCCCGGTAAGCCGAGTAGCTGATGTCGTCCTCGGCCGCCGGCGCGAAGAACTCAATCTCCCCATCCTTCGCGGCAATCCCGACCTCGATGAACCGGAACTGCGGCGGAAAACGCTGGCAAGCAGCCCATTCCGCCGATCGGGGCGTAGGATCGAATGCAAAGACCCTGCTCCCGCATTCGGCGACCACGCCGAGTTCGAAGGTCGCATTCGTCCCGATGCCGAACGAGTAGACGACGGACGACGGACTGAGAGAATTCGCGAGCACCGGCCATTGGTAGCGCACACGGTCGCCAAAGATGCGCAGCTGCCGCTTGACCTCCGGCGAATGAAGTCGGCGCCACCACATGACCTTGTTGGTCAGGTACCAGATGGCCTCGTGCCCCGATTCATTCAGTACGCTGCGCATGCCTCGATTCCTCCGTCCGAAGTCTCTCCCTCAGGCGCGAACCAGGTTCGGACCATCGCCCGCCCGACGACGCATGACATTCCGCGTGTCGACAACCAGTTGCGCCTTCTTCATCACCAGCTCATAGTCGAGATCGTCATGATCCGTGACAACCAGAACAGCATCGTGATGCTCGATCTCGTCGGCACTCAGCGCGATTGACCTGCGCCGCGCAAGCTGCTTGTGCTGGCGGGTCACCGGAATCTCGGCCACGAACGGATCATGATAGGACACGATCGATCCTCGCCGCTCAAGAATTTCCATGATCGTGAGGGCTGGGGATTCACGTATATCATCAACGTTCTTCTTGTACGCCGCGCCGAGCACCAGGATCCTCGCTCCGTTCAGCCCCTTACGGAACCGCTCGTCCAGCGCCGCAGCAAGCCGCCCGACGACATAGATCGGCATGGCCGTATTGATCTCACCGGCCAGTTCGATAAAGCGGGTGACAATCCCGTGCTCACGCGCCTTCCAGGTCAGGTAGAAAGGATCGATCGGAATGCAGTGTCCGCCGAGGCCCGGCCCTGGGTAGAAGGGCATGAATCCGAAAGGCTTGGTCTTGGCCGCCTCGATAACTTCCCAGATGTCCACGTCCATCGCTTCGAAGACAAGCTTGAGTTCGTTGACAAGCGCGATGTTGACCGCGCGGAAGATATTCTCGGTCAGCTTCACCGCCTCGGCCGTGCCGGTTGAAGAGACGGCGACCGCGTTGTGCACGACACGTGAGTAGAAGGCGCAGGCCAGTTCCGTCGCAAAAGAGTCCTGCCCACCGACAATCTTCGGAATGTTGCTTGTCGTGAAGTTGGCGTTGCCGGGATCCTCCCGCTCAGGCGAGTAAGCCACGAACAGGGATTCTCCCCCGCGCTGCCCAGACCTCTCCAGGATGGGGAGGAGGACTTCCGATGTGGTCCCGGGAAAGGTCGTCGACTCCAGGACGACAAGCTGGCCCGCACGCAGATACGGAACCATGGCCTCCGCATTCCGCACAATGAAGGATAGATCCGGCTCACGGTTCGGCGTCAACGGCGTTGGAAGGCAGATGATGATGACGTCGAGCTCCCGCACCCGCGCCATCTCGCCCGTCGTCTCGAACCGCCTGCCGTCACGCAGCCCCGCGATCACCTCGTCAGGGATATAGCTGATGTAGGACCGTCCCGCATTGAGCTGGTCCACCTTGGCCGGATCCGTGTCGAAGCCGATGACGTGGTAGCCGGCATCGACGATCGCTCTCGCCAACGGAAGTCCCACATAGCCCAGCCCGACCACCCCAACCGAGGCGGAACAAGAGACCACCTTCTCGCGCAGGACTGCCTTTAGCTCGGCGACGGTCTCTCCCTCCTGCATGACCGGCCCGGCATCGGCAAACATCCCGGACGTCGAGAGCGGGACGCTGAGCATGGTACCCATTTGATCTGCCCCTTTCATGATCTCACGGATGAGCCGCCTGGCTGGCAGGCCGCTGGACGATGGTCGTCACTACGTGCGCCTGGGCGCATGAAGCGGACTGTCGCGGCGCCGGCGCGCCGCCTTGCCAAGCCCCGCCTCAGCCTTCCGAGCAGGGGCAAGAGGAGCGCCATATCCTCGGAGCCCCGCACGAACTGAATGAACAAGTATGTCAGCGCCGCCGCCAGGGCCGCCCCTGCCGCCAGCTGGATTCCCTCCCAAGGCCCGCTTACGTGGCCTGCCGCGCGGTCGATGATCAGCCATGCAGGCCCCATAGCGGCGAGGGAGAGCACCATCTCTCCCGCCGCTGCACGCAGCCAGCCTCGGCCGGACGCTGCGCCGCCGCGAAGCTGGCGGTGGTGCAGGTATAGTGCAGCGAGACTGCTGGACGCCGTCGCCGCTATCGCCAATGTCAATAGGAGCGCCACTCCGCCGCCCATCATGCTCGCCAGCCCCATCCCGACGACGTTTACGGCGAACAGCAGGCCATTGGCCCGCAACGGTGAAGCGGCGTCCCGCCGTGCATAGGAGGCGGAAGTGGCGACGACCAAGACGGCCTCTCCTACCGCTCCCAGTCCGCGACCGGCGATGCAGGCCGCAATCAGCGACACGCCATAGGCCGTCGCCATTTCACCGAAGGCAGACGCGCGGGCGAGGGCCGGCCCGATGGTCACCAGCAACAGACTTCCCGGAAGCATGACGAAGAGCACAAGCCGCACCGCACAGCGGTACGTGGCAACGAATTCAACCTGTTGACGATTGCGGAAGGATCGGGCCAGCTCCGGCAACTGGACTGCAGCCACTGAGCTGGCGGTAAGAGCCACCGGCAGGTGCACGAAGGCATGCGCAATCTGGAACGCCGCCACGCCGCCCGGCACGCGGCTCGCTATGCTCAGCATGCCAAAGAGGCTGAGGATCGATAGGCAAGCATAGCCGACGGAGGCAACCCCGGTCCGGAACAGAGCCCGGATCTCAGGATCCCGCCAGCCGCTCGACGGGACGAGGCGCACACCGGCACGGCGGGCGCCCCACCACTGCAGGGCCGCGCAAGCAGCGACTGCGCCGGTTGCTCCCAGCCCCAGCACAAGTGCTTGCGCCAGGCCTACCTCGCCAATCTCCTTACCTCTTCCGAAAAGGAACGCCGAAAGGCCAACCACTGCTGCCGTACCGACGTTCTCGACGGCGGTTGCCCCAGCCGCTAGGGCAAAGCGGCCATGTGCTTGCTGTACGGCCGTGCATACGGCGGAAACTGCGTAGAACAGCAGCTGTGGAAACATCATACCCATCAGCAGCCAGTAGGTATGCAGCTGTCCACTTTGGTCAGCACTCTGCTCTACGACAGGCGCTATGATCCGAAGGAGAAGCGGGGTGATGAGGATCCCGAGCGCCGTCACGGCTGCAAAGATCGCCAGCAGCAGACCAAGAAAGCCGCTTGCCAGACGCTCGGCCCCAGCTCTGTCCTGCATGTCGAGCCGCCGCACGAGCATCGGCACCAGGATTGCCGGAATGAGCGAGCCGGATAGCATGCCGAAGACCATGAATGGTATCAGGTTCGCGAACTGGAACAGGTTCCCGAAAAAGGTCGGGCCGAGTACCGCCGCCGTCGCCGCAACTCGGCCAAAACCGGTGATGCGGCTCACCATAACACAGGCGGCCACCGTTACCGCCCCCCGCGCCATGGAGGCGTGCCGGTCGTGCAGGGTACCGGCCGGCGGCTCACTCTGCCCAACGGTGACGGCAGGCCGGCAGGACGGCTCCCGGGGCGTCACCGCAGGAGGTACCTGGCCCGGACACCGGAGGAGGAGCCGGTGTCGTGATACCCGTAGAGTGCCTGCTGCCGCGGATCCACCTGCGTAAGTGCGCATCCGACGACGTTGACGCCGGCACGCTCCAGCACAGCCAACCCGTTGGACGCCGTCGCCTCGGTCGTCACCCCCCATCGAGCAACGAACAGGGCAGCATCGGCGAGCTGCCCCACAATCTGTGCGTCGGCCACTCCGAGAGCTGGAGGAACGTCGAGCACGATCAGTTCGTACTGCTGCCTCAGCACGGAAACCAACTCCTCCATGCGTGGTGAGCTCAGAATGGCTGCCGGATCGGCAACCTGCTCCCGAACGGAAATGACGTGGAGCCGCTCCTGGCCCGCCACAGGCTGAACAATCTCATCGAGGGCAGCTTCACCACGCACATACTCAACGACACCGGCTTGCCGGCGAAGGTGCAGGCGCTCCACGACGCTTGAGCTACGCAGGTCGAGATCGACCAGGATGGCAGTGCGCCCGGTACGCGCTTCCAGGGCAGCGATACTGATGGCGAGCGTCGTCTTTCCCTCTCCCGGGGCGCTCGACGTCACCAGCAAGACCTTCGCGGACTTGGGCCGCGCCGCCTGCCGAACGCCGAGGCCGAGCGCTCGGACAGCTTCGGTGAAGGGCGAACACGGGCGGGCGAGCACGTGATGATGCGGCTCCTCGCGTCGCCAGCCCCGCTTCACGCGTGGCACAAGGGCGAGGCTCGGCACACCCAGCGCCCGCTCCACGTCGCCCGCCCCCCGAAGGCTGGAGTCGAGATGCTCCGCGAGCGCGGCGGCGCTCAGAGAGAGGAGGAGGGAGGCGCCCAGCCCCATGAGGAAGATGGTAAGCAGGCGCGGAGAGTTGCGGCCCTGCGGCACCGTTGCCTCGGCAATTACGGCCGCCTGGGGCTGCACCGCGTCACGCTGCTCCTCCAGCTCCGCAAGCCGCGCAAGGATCGCCCGATAGGCCGTACTGCGGGTATCGACCACCCGCGTAAGCTCGTTCAGCCGAATGGAGGCGCTCTCCGATGCGACATACAGGTCATTGCTCTGCCGGAGTGCCTGCGCCAGTTGCTGCTCCCGGAGCCGCGCCCGCCCCACCTCGTCCTGGATGCCGCGGACGATCACCTGCACCTCCTCGTTGATGCGCGCAGCAATGCTCTCGCGCTGCGCGGTGACCTGCAGGCGTTCGGGATGGTTCGGGCCATAGATGGCCGCGGCCTGCGCTTCTTGTGCCCGCAAGGCAGCCGCCTGCTGCTGGAGATTCTGGATAGTGACGGAGCTACCCACCTCCGGAAGCGACAGGAGATTGGCACCGCGCTCCATCATTTCGCGGAGCTGCGCCAGCCGTCCCTCCCTGGCTGCGCGCTCCCCCTGCGCCGCCGCCAGCTCCCGTCTCAGGCTGGCCGGCTGTTGCGCATCCGGTGCACTGTTGCTGCCCGGTCGCGGCAGCCCGTTGGCCAGCATGTAGGCGGAGGCGGCAATCTCGGCCTCCTGCAAGCTCCGCTGCGCCTCAGCCAGCCGATCGCTGGCTAGGCGCTGGGCACGCTCTATGGAGGTCAGCTTGCTGGCTACCTGCCCATCAATGTACTGCTGCACGAGCGTGTTGGCGACGGTTGCCGCCAACGCCGGATCGCCGGACCGGTACGACACGGAGATCATGCGCGACTCTCGCTGCTGGCTTACCCCGAGCCGATCAAGGAACTTTGGAACGGCGGCCTGCGCTGCCGAGCGCGGTGCTTCCGCAGCGGGTGCGGGCAGAACTTCGACGATTGCCGCTGTCACGGGCCACTCGAGCATCCAACCCCGAAGCCGCGTGAGCAGGGGAACACTAGGCCGCAATTCTTCATCGCCTGCGAGGCCCAGCGTCGTGATCACACTTTCTGCGAGAGGGGTCGATTTCAGCAGATTGATCTGAGTTGGGAACAATGAGGGGTCGATCTCCTGCCCGCCGGCATAGCGCCCCCCGCCCGCTGCGTCGTGCGACTGGAAATTGGCGGGATCGATCATGACCGTGGCAGTCGCTGTGTACTGCGGCTTAAGCACCAGCGCTGTGACGGCCGTGAGCCCGTTGATCAGGAGCAGAACGCCCCAGATCAGCCGCTTCCGCCGCCTGATCGCCCCCATTACGCCCGCGAGGCTCACCTCGCCCTGCGACGGCGACGGCATGACGGGGAATGGCGGCATGCCGGCTGGCAGCAGCGGGCTCACGGCTCGCATGCCATCCTCCTCCACCCATTGGGCAAGGCCGCCGGAGGTGATGTCCTTGCGACCGCCGCAGCGGATGCGCCCGCGGCTCCCCGCGGTGCCAGCGACAGAGCCAGCATCGGGAACAGGATGTCTGCGCCGCCACGCACCGTCAGGTGCGGATCGAAGAGCATCAGCGCCACGACGACGAGCAGGGCGCAGAAGGAAGCGAGCGCAGCGGAGCCAACCGCGTCCGCACGCAGGGCCGCTACCTGCCTGAGGTGAGCGAGCCCCACCCCTACGAACCAGAGGAAGGCGAGCAGGAAGGGAATACCGCCGATCCAGAGAAGCCAGATATACCCACTCTCAATATAGACCATGCTTCGCCATGTCTCCGGCGCGGGAACACGCGGCGCGGGCTGAACGCCCAGCAGCCAGTTGTTCCCGGACATGAGGTCCGGCAGGAAGAAGCGCCGCAGGTTTTCGAGCCGCCCTTCCCAGCTGTGCGGCAGGCCCGATGGTCTCTCGAATCCCTCAAGCCGCTTCTCGACGACCGGCCAGAAGAAGAGCGCTGCGACCGGCGCAGCCGCCGCGGCAACGGGGACGAGCCGGTGCAGGCTGCCTGTCAGTAAGCCGAAGCTCAAGAGAGCAACGGCAAGGCCGATATAGCCGGAGAACGAGCCAGCCGCGACGCATCCCAACAGGAACAGCAAGGCGGAGACGCTCAGGAGCCAGCGCCCGCGCCCGGCGATGCGACGCAGCGCAAGCGCCGTGACCAAGCTCACGATCATCAGATCCCCGAGCCCGAAGGACGATGCGATCGTCGAGGTCGCACGCTCCGTCAGGAGATCGGCGTGCCCTTCGAACGGCTGATCATAGTAGGTGAGAAGGAACTCGGCGACACCGAGCAGATGGCTCACCTGCAGCATCGCCAGCACAGCCACGACCGCGGCCGCGAAGAGCGCTACCCGGAGGCAGATCTGCACATCCTGCTCGTCGCGGACCGCCGCCCGAAACAACCGGAACAGTGCGTAGTATTTGACCATGACTACCGCGTACAGCGCATCATCGAGCGACGAGGCGACCCCGCGCGCCCCCTGCCACAGAAGAGGGAGCACCGATCCCGTCAGGACCAAAAGGAGCAGGGCGACGTCCATGCGGTCCATAGCCGTCGGTCCGAGGCGCCCTCCAAGAAGAAGCAGCAGAAGCCGTACCGCCATGGCGGCAAGCAGGAAGAGGAGCAGCGCTTCATTCGGCCGCATGAACATCGCGAACTCGCCCCGCGCGATGCCAACAATAAGGGGATTGCAAAGAAGGAACAGGCACGCGCCCAGCAGCGGCCAGCGGACAACAGCGCCAAAGAGCACCGCACCGGCCATCGCCGGAAGGAGAAGACCTTCCATCACCGTGGCCTCAGCGGGAGAAGACTAGCAGAAGCACCCATAAAGGGCCTCCCCCGCCTCACGCGTGATGAAGTCGGGTACTTCGGGCCGGGTCAGAATGTCGGTTACGCGAGCAAGGGTTCGTCCGGCCTGCTCGGCGCGCGGATCCCTGAGCCCGGGCGGCTGCCAGCGCAGCCGGACGATCTCGCGCTGTTCGGTCGCGTATTTCGCCTTGTAGCGGAGCAGGCCGGGCTGGGCGTAATCGGAAGCGCCGAAATCCAGCCGCACCAGCCCGCGCTGCTGCCCGAGCCTAATGCCTTCCCAGACCAGGAGATCGTTGGGGCAGGCCTCCCGCGAACTCGAGGCGTTGAACTTGTAGTACAGTGTGTCGCCCCAGATGAGGAACAGAATTCCGGCGATGACCTTGCCATCCTGCTCCGCCAGCAGGGTGATAACCCGGTCCTCCGGCGAGAACTCCTCATGGAGCGCTTCGAACAGCCGGAACGGCTGTGGAAGGAGCCGGTACTTCTCCTTTCGAACGCGGCAGTGCATATCGAAAAAGAGATGTAAGTCGGCAAAGCCCCGCCCCTGGCGCACCGTCACACCTAGGCGCTGCGCCTTGCGTATGTTCTGCCGCGCGGAGCCATCGAAGCCTTTCCAGAGGTCGGCCTCCGAACGGGTGAGATCGACGCCGTGCCAGGCGGCACGCCCGGCGATATCGAAGCGCTTGTCTTCGGCGGGGAGTGCATTGTTCAGGCAGCGAAGTGTGATCGGCAGGCGCTGGCTCAGCAACGGATCCACGAGTGCTTCCCACGCCTCACGGCTCTCCGCCAGCGGATCGCAGTAGTCGCAGAACGGGCCCGAGACGATGCGCTCGCCGCGCAGATCAGATACATGCGTGAACAGGAGCGCCGAGCCCGCGTCGGAACGGCCTGCATGTGTTACCGCGGAGATCGGGAAGCCATAAGTGCGCGCGACAGCTCGCGTCCAGGGTGGCGAGGAGAACAGGCTGCCCATCGGGTTGCCTACGATCATCTTCCAGAATGATTCAGTGCCCACATCCAGGAGAAGCGACGTCATCCGATGCCCTCCAGCCGGAATGTCGGGACGGTCGATTTCTGCTCGACCTTCCAAGAGGAAGCCTGCTGCAGCGCATCGAGCTTCAGCATGCCGACCGTCCGGGACACGGCCAGGCCCCTCGCCTCCAGCCAGGTGGCTATCTCCTGCTGATGGGCATCCACCACCGCGTCGGCGCCCGGCTCGCGCGGCACGAGAACCGGGCGTTTGCCGGCCTTGAGCGCGGCCAGCGCTGAACCGCACCCAGCATGAGCCACGACGACGTCCGCCGCTTGCATGGCGGCGGACAGCGCCTGCGCCGGGATGAAAGGACGCGGCTCTATTCCCAGCCCCTCTGTCGGCGTGTCGCCTGTTTGCCAGAGAACCTCCGCGCCGGTGGGGATGATGGCCGTCAGGCGCTCCAGCAATCGGCGGAAACGCGCCGACGCACCAAGCGTCACGACGATGCGCCGCACGGGTCGCGGTGACGCGGCACGAGGCTCGAACCCGTCGAAGATCGATCCGGCGTACCGCCAACGGCCTCCGGCGGCCTGCGGATACTGCCGGTACAGGTGCACGCCGGGCACGGCACTGAGCAGCCGCCCGGTCATGGAGAGCTTGCCGGTCCGCGCGGCGCTCTCGATGTAGTGCGCCGGTATCCCTCGCGCGGCCGCGTAAGGCAGGAAGGCGAGAGCGATCGCCGACCCGGTGCTCACCACGGCGCGCACCGGCAGCGTCTCCGCAACCAGCCGCCGCGCGTGAAGGAGGGCGCGCGCGACGCCCGCCACGTCGCGCTCCGCAATGTAGGGGATGAAGGCCACGTCCTCCTTAGCCAGGAGCGTGCGAGCCTGGGGCCCGTCGAAGGTGACCCAGCGCCTCCTGCCGCCGTGCGGAAGCCGGTCGGCTATGTCATGGAGCTGCGCGAGGTGCCCGCCGGTCGAGGCGACCAGAAGGAGCGACCTGTCCTGCGACTTCATCTGACGCTCCTGTCGAGCAGTACAGCGGCCGGTGTGCGTGCCAGGATCCGAAGGTCAAGCAACAGGGAGCGGGAACGGAGATAGACTATGTCGAGCTTGAGCATCTCGGGCATCGACAGACGGTTGCGCCCGCTCACCTGCCAAAGGCCCGTCATCCCCGGCAGGCAGGCATGGCGCTGCCGTTGCTCGGGAGTGAACAGGTCCACCTCCCAGGGCAGGGAGGGGCGTGGCCCCACCAGCGACATGTCCCCGCGCAGCACGTTGAAGAGCTGGGGCAGCTCGTCGATGCTGAAGTGCCGCAGCCATCGGCCCACGGGCGTGATCCTCGGATCGTCCTGCAGCTTGAAAACGCCGTCGCTGGTGTCCGGCTCCTCGCCCTTCAGCTCGCGCGTGTTCATCTCCCGCAGGCGGCGATCATCTGCCTCCACGTGCATGGTCCGGAACTTCAACATCTGAAAGGGCTTCTCATACCTGCCTATCCGGTCCTGCCTCAGCAGGATCGGACCAGGCCCCGAGAGGAGGACCGCAAGGCTGGCGAGCAGCATAAGCGGCAGGCACAGCAGGATAGCGAGCACGGCGACAGTGACGTCGAGCACCCGCTTTGCCCGCTCCGACTGGCACGGCTGGCTGCTCCAGACGCGCGATGATGGTGGCATGCCGGCCTCTTCCGGCGTGAGCGGCGCCCGAATCACGACCTCGCTCCGGCCATGGCGGCAACGGGCATGGCTGCGAAGCTCGCGATTGCCTCGGCAATCTGGAAGACTTGCCCTTCCGTGAGATGCGGGTACATGGGGAGCGAGAGGATTTCGCCGGCTGCCTGCTCACTGACGGGCAGCGCCTCGCGGCGCCGGGCCAGGAAAGGCGCTTGCTTGTGGCAGGGAATGGGATAGTGAATGCCCGTCGCGATGCCCGCACTCGCCAGGGCCTGCTTCAGCCCTGTCCGCTCCGGCGTGCGCACGACCGCCAAGTGGTGGCTGCTGACGGCGCCCTCCGCAACGGACACGAGCCTTACAGGCAGGCCTTCCAGGGCCCCCGCGTACAGGCGCGCGACACGGCGCCGTGCCGCATTCCAAGCGTCCAGCCGCGACAGCTTGGCTGAGAGAATGGCCGCCTGCAGGGAGTCCAGCCGCTGATTGTCGCCGAGTATATCGTGGCGATAGGGATCATCCTGACACCGTCCATGATTTGCCAGCTGGCGGATCCGCTCGGCAAGCACGGCATCATTCGTGACGACAGCACCGGCGTCACCGAAGGCGCCGAGGTTCTTACCGGGGTAGAAGCTGAAGCATCCGACTGTCGAAAGCCCGCCGGCCCGCTGGCCGCGCCAGGTCGCCCCATGGGCCTGCGCCGCGTCCTCGATCACGCAGACGCCCACTCGTGAGGCAAGCGCGTTGATGGCGTCCATATCGGCCGGCTGGCCGTAGAGATGGACAACCATGATCGCCGAGGTCCGGGGCGTCAGATGCGGCGCGATGCTTTGGGCTGTCAGAAGCAGCGTGGGCGGGTCCACATCCGCGAAGACCGGCGTCGCGCCTGTCGCGGCAACCGCGGCCGCGCTTGCGATGAAGGTGTTCGCGGGAACGATGACCTCGTGCCCGCGGCCGATCCCGAGAGCCGTGAGCGCGAGCTCAAGGGCAGCCGTTCCGTTCGCTACCCCGACGCAGTGCCGCGTCCCGCAATAGGCGGCCCAGCGCGCTTCGAAGTCCTCGACGGAGGGTCCTCCGACGAAGCGCGCCGACCCGCTCACCTCGCGCCACGCGGCCTCTATCTGCGGCGCTACCTCGGCGTGCATCGCGCCGAGGTCAAGAAAGGGGATAGTCATTGCCGGATCTCCGCAGCAATGCTGGTCGGTACCAGCGCGACACCGGGCAGACTGGGTTCCGTGTGAAGGGCCACCCGGGGCTGCAGGCCGGGCAGTTCCACACCGCGCCGGCCGATGGAGCGGTCAATAGCCTCGAGCGTGGAGATGATGCCGAGCGCGTGCTCGCCCCCCGTCTCGGGCTCGATGCCCTGCAGGATACAATCGACGAAGTGCCGGTCCTGCAGCGCAAGCGGCTCATCCGGCCGGATATGTGGCGCGACGATGTCGCCGTAGCGATAGATAGCGGGTCGCTCATGCGATGGAGCAGCATCCTCGCAACCCTGCACGCCGCGGTCGAAGATCCTCAGCGGCTCCTCCGCGAGATCGTCGT
Organism: Roseomonas sp. KE2513; assembly: GCF_016107305.1. GTDB lineage: Bacteria > Pseudomonadota > Alphaproteobacteria > Acetobacterales > Acetobacteraceae > Roseomonas. The sequence continues at coordinate 242,211 of NZ_RCVR01000005.1, read as the reverse complement.
ACACCGCCATCTTCTTGCTGCCGACGACGGTGACGGTGCGCGTCTTGCGCGGGTCCAGCCAGGAGAGATGGGCGTAGCCGACAACCTTGGGGTTGTCGTACTCCAGCCGGATATATGCCACGTCCTCAACGCCGCCGAAGGCGAAGGATGCGCTCCAGGCATCGACCGTTCTCGGCGCTGAACCGAGCAGGAAGTTCAGGATAGAAATGTCGTGGGGGGCGAGATCCCACACCACATTCACGTCCGGCCGGTAGAGGCCGAGGTTGAGCCTGGCCGAGTGGATGTAGTGGATCGTGCCGAAATCCCCGGCAAGCAGGCGGCGGCGCAGCTCGCGGACGGCCGGATTGAACTGGAACGTATGCCCGACCATCAGCACGGTGCCCGTGCGGCGCGCCTCCTGCAGAAGAAGGGCGGCCTCCGCGCTGGAGGTGGCAAGCGGCTTCTCGACCAGCACGTGCTTTCCGGCGCGCAAGGCCGTCAGCGCCAACTCGGCGTGACTGCGCGGCGGGGTAGCAATCACGACGGCATCCACATGTGGCAGCGCCGCCTCGAGGCTGTCGCAGACGGTGACGGCGCGGAAGCTTGACTGCAGCGACAAGGCCAGCGCCCGGTTCGCCTCGACGAGGGTGATGCCGGCGACACCGGGAGCCGCGCTCAACACCCGCACGTGCTTGGAACCCCAGTAGCCGCACCCGACGACGGCGACCCGCACGCCGTTCTGCACGGGCACCGCGCTGCCGCGGCGGCGAGAGGCTACGGCGTTTGTCGTAAGCCGCTGCGGCATAACCTGTGCGCCAGTCTTCTTCGCGACCATGGAACTCATATCCCTTGTCCAGAGGTACACAGGGCGCAGCGCGCATGCGCCACCGCCTGCTTCACGTGGAGAAGCCGTTCGCCTTCGGTTGCTGGGTGGGTCGCGCGATCGACTATGGTGCGGTCGCGCAGGGCCCTGCGGGTGGGTCGGCGTGTGCGGGGGGAAGAAGGGCGCCGGGCGCGCCGTAGCTGCCTGGGAGGAGCGCCGCAGCCGCCTGTAGGTCCTGCATGGTCCGCGGCACCGATGGCAGCGTGAGGTTCATTCCATGCGTGTCGTAGCCGCGCTGTTGCCATTCATCCCAGGAGAAGGACTGCGCCTCCTCCCGGCCGACAATTCTGCCCGACACCCATATGAGGTTGCGGTCGATACTTCCCGCTGGCGGTGCCTGCCCGAGGAGCACCACGGGAGTGCCTCCCTCTGCGGGAACGATGATGTTGCCGTGGACCTCTGCCTGCGGCGAATCAGCGAGGTTCAGGGCTCGGCCACCGCCGAGGATGGTGTTTTGCGTGATGCTGACACCTGCCCGCTCCGTCCATCCGCTCGATCGGTAATGCGTAACCGCCGAATCCTGGGCTAGATGACGCACGAATATAACATTATTCCGAAAATCAATGTTGCCGCCTTCGCGCCCATTGGACATCCACACGCCATGGTTGTCAGTGGCAGCGGTATTCGCCTGCTCGAACCAATTGCCATAGACACGTATGCCTTTATCCTGAAAGGACTGAAAACCGTCGCTATGGCCGGAAGTGTCGCCGTTCGAGATAACGATGCGATTGCGCTCGAACAGGACACCGTCATTGTCCATGGAATAAATTCCGTCCGTTTGTGCCCCGCTGCTATCTGGGGTGCTGAAGTAGTTTTCGCGGACGATCAGGGCGTCCTCGCCCCGGTTTTCCCGGGCATCTATCCCCCGCGCGTTTCCGCCGCCCGGATCGCCCGAAAAGATACTGTTTCGCTCGACGACAACCCCGCTGCGTGCTCCTTGGATACTGATGCCGGCAGCCGCGTGGTTGCGGATCGCAAGTCTGCGGACAATGACGTTGTCACGGTTGCGCAGCACCACACCGGATGCACGCTGGTTTTCGCCGTCAATCACGGGATCCCCGCGACCGGGTTGCGACATGCCCGAGATGACGAGCGGGGCGGTGCTGCTGCCGCTCGCACCCACCACCAGGGTCTCCCGGTATCCCGGGCTGCAGGCATCGCCCACGATGTGGATTGTGTCGCCTGGCCCAACCCGTGACCAGTCGATCTCGGCGAAGCTCTGCCAAGGCGCCTGTGGCAGCGAGGCGAACGGTGAGGACTCGCCCCGGCCGTCGACATACCAGTCGCCTGCTCTGGCGCCGCTCGGCAGCAACAGGAGAAGTTGCGCGAAAGCGGCGGCGGCGAGACCGTTCAGGAAAGCCGCATTGGCGCCGGCAGGGTTTCGCCGCGTTCCGCCCGTTTTTGGAACCGGCGAGCGATCCAGTCCAGGGAGAAAAGATTGGATGGCTCGCCGCGCTTCGGAAACCGAATTCACCCGCTGCCGCTTCTCCATGAGAATTTCGCTCGGGAGAATGCAGGGCACGGGAATTTCTAGGCCGTCACCGACAGCGCTGCCACAGCGTTGCATGCTGAACGCCCTCCCGGTGCTTTTTTGTTATGCCAAAGGATCATGCCTTTGGGTCTGGTCACCTACCTTGCGTGTCCCAAACGTATTTGAGGTCGGGCAGCAATCCTATAAAAAATGTTAACGGTTTCTCTGGTACGGTTTGCAGAAGATACCGGTTATATACTGAACTGCTTAGGTTGAATAACTGCAACTGCTCCACAATCAAAGGCAGCTAAGGCCACGACGCTTACCACCTTTTGGATATTACTTAGCAAATCGTTCTGTTTTAATGGCGGATTAATCTGCCGGTAGATTTGTGTCGTTTCCTCGGGCTTGCCGGCGTGGATCGCTGTTCCAACTCCCCTGTGACCACGGGCGTGGTAACGAGTGGCGCTGCCCCACGGGCCCGACGCCTGCCTTCCCCGCCACGATCAGGCGCCACCACGCTGAGGACGGCAGGGCAAGGACCTGCAACCATCGGCGGCTCCCCGCGCCGACGATCATGTGAACGCTCGCCGGGACATTGCCAAAGGGGCACTAAGTCCCCGCCCCCGCCTTGCCCCTGTGCCGCCCGGGTGCGAATGTCCGGCCGCCGCCGGGGGGCTCCCCCTGGCTCCCAATCGACGCGGGCCCAGCCCGCCCCCTTTCCCGGCGGGTAGCGCCCGTCCTGTGAGCCTGCGAGGACCGGAATGGCCAAGATCAAGGTGAAGACCCCTGTCGTGGAGATGGACGGGGATGAGATGACGCGGATCATCTGGGGCTTCATCAAGGAGAAGCTGATCCTTCCGTACCTCGACATCGACCTGAAGTACTACGACCTCGGCGTCGAGTACCGCGACCAGACCGACGACCAGGTGACGATCGACGCCGCCAACGCCACGAAGCAGTACGGCGTGGGCGTGAAGTGCGCGACCATCACCCCGGACGAGGCGCGGGTGAAGGAGTTCAACCTCAAGAAGATGTGGAAGTCCCCCAACGGGACCATCCGCAACATCCTCGACGGCACGATCTTCCGCGAGCCGATCATCTGCCAGAACGTGCCCCGCCTGGTGCCGCACTGGTCCAAGCCCATCGTCGTCGGCCGCCACGCCTATGGCGACATCTACCGCTCCGTCGAGATGAAGGTGCCCGGCGCCGGCACCGTGAAGATGACCTTCACGCCCGAGGGCGGTCAGCCGCAGGAGATCGGCGAGTTCCCGATGCCCGCCACCGGCGGCGTCGCGATGATGATCCACAACCTCAACAAGTCGATCGAGGGCTTCGCGCGCGCCTCCTTCAACTACGGCCTGGCGCGGAACTACTCCGTCTACTTCAGCCACAAGAACACGATCCTCAAGGCCTATGACGGCTCCTTCAAGGACATCTTCCGCAAGATCTACGACGAGGAGTTCAAGGCCGAGTACGAGAAGCGCGGCCTGACCTACGAGGACCGCCTGATCGACGACATGGTCGCCTCTGCCCTCAAGTGGGAAGGCGGCTACATCTGGGCCTGCAAGAACTATGACGGCGACGTGCAGTCCGACATCGTGGCCCAGGGCTTCGGTTCCCTCGGCCTCATGACCTCCGTGCTGCTCTCCCCCGACGGCAACACCGTCGAGTCGGAAGCCGCCCACGGCACCGTCACCCGCCACTACCGCGAGCACCAGAAGGGCCGGGAGACGAGCACCAACCCGATCGCCTCCATCTTCGCCTGGACGCGCGGCCTGGCTTACCGCGGCAAGTTCGACAACACGCCCGACGTGGTGGACTTCGCGGACGCCCTCGAGCGCGTCTGCATCGAGACGGTCGAGGCCGGCCACATGACGAAGGACCTCGCCATCCTCATCGGCAAAGACCAGCCCTGGCTCAACACCCAGGCCTTCCTCGCCAAGCTCGACGAGAACCTGCAGAAGGCCCGCGCCTGATTCAGGGCCGCCGCGCGAACTGAAGGGGGCGGGCGCCGGAAGGCCCCGCCCCTTTCCGCGTCATGGCACCCTTCTTGGAAGCTTCCGGAGGAAGATGACCATGCCAGGCTTCCTGACCGCGCTCGACCTCGTCGCCCTCCTCGTCTTCGTCCTCTGCTGGGTCGGCTACGCCACGGTCGTGGACCGCGTCCCCTCCATCCGCCGCCGCAGCGTCATCCACGCGATGGACGAGCACCGCCGCCGCTGGCTCACCGCCGCCATCCCGAAGGAGAACCGGATCGCGGACGTCGCCATCGTCGGCAACCTCATGTCCTCCACCTCCTTCCTTGCCAACACCTGCATCTTCATCATCGGCGGCGCCATGGCCCTGCTCGCCTCACCCGAGACCGGCCGCCGCGTACTCGGCGCCATGCCCTTCGCCGAGGGCGCACTGACCGATGGCGGGTGGGAGGCGCGCATCCTCCTCATCCTCCTCATCTTCGTCCGCGCCTTCTTCGAGCTGACCTGGGCGCTCCGCCAGTTCAACTACGGCTCGATCCTCCTCGGCGCCCTCGGCCGCACCGAGGCCGCGCGCCCCGCCGCCGAGATCGCCGCACAGGTGGTGAACCGCGCCGCCCGTCACTTCAACACCGGCCTCCGCGCCTACTACTTCGGCCTCGCCGTGCTCGGCTGGATGGTCCATCCCCTCGCCTTCATTCTCGCCTCCCTCTGGGTGGTCTCCGAGCTGCACCGGCGGGAATTCCGCTCCGCTGTCCAGGCCGCGCTTGCCGTCGGCTGAGCCCCGACATCGCTCTTTCCAGCCCCGAAACCACGCCTTACCCTCCCGCCGCCCCGCGCGGAGACCGCCCGCATGCCGCTCGACTGGAACGCCCTCCTTCTCGGGAAGGCCCCGCCGGACGGGGCCGAGGTGATCGTCGAGGGCGGCGCCTTCCCCAGCGCTGCCGTACCCGGCACGCTCCTCCTCGCTCCCGAGGCCCCCTGCTGCCTCGGCTGCCGCCCGGAGCCTGATTCCACCATCGAAGTCCTGCTGGCATCCCCGGCGCCGCGCGGCCCCGGCCCCTTCCGCCTTGCCGGCCGCTGGCACAACGCGCCGCAGAACGGCCCCGGCTGGCGCTGGCAACTCCGGGAAGCCCGGATCCTCGCCGCCCCCGGCCCCTGGCTCTCCCGCCGTGGCCTCCTCGCCGCCGCGCCCCTGCTCTGCGCCGCCGCCTGCACCCCGCCGGGCGCGGCCACGGGCGTGGAGGAGGGCGCCGGCCGCACCCTCCTCGCCAGCACGGCCGCGATGGACCTGCACAGCCATGCTGGCCGAGTCACCCTCGCCCGCGTCCCGCAGCGCGCGCCCGGCGACCTCGCCGCCCCCATGCGGGAAGGCGGCATAGCCCTCGTCTCCCTCGCCATGGTCGCGGATACCCCCGTGACGCACGTCACCCCGGACCGCCGGATCGAGGCGGCCCGCGCCCCCGCCCCGGGCGAGCTATGGGCCCATGGCGAAGCCGCCTTCGCCCGCCTCCACGCCCTCGTGGCCGCGGAGAAGCTCGCCCTCGTCACCGACGCCGCCTCCCTCGCCCGGGCCAGGCAGCCCGGCGCCGGCCCCTCGGTGGTCGTGGCGGCGGAAGGCGCCGACTTCCTGGAGGGCCGCATCGAGCGGCTGGAGCGGGTCTTCCGCGAGCAACGCCTCCGCCATCTCCAACTCGTCCACTACCGGGTGAACGAGCTCGGTGACATCCAGACCGCCGCCCCCGAGCACGACGGCCTGACCCTCTTCGGGGAGGAGGTGGTCCGCGCCTGCAACCGCCTCGGCATCCTCGTGGACGTCGCCCACGGCACGCTGCCCCTCGTCGAGCGCGCGGCGAGGGTCAGCGATCGCCCGATCATCCTTTCCCACACCGCCATCTCCCGCCGCCCCGGCCCGCGCAGCCGCATGGTCACCCCCGCCCACGCCAAGGTCGTTGGGGAAACCGGCGGCATGGTTGGCGTCTGGCCCCTGGTCGGCTCCAGCCCCACGCCCCGCCTCTATGCCGAGAGCATCGCCCGCATGGTGGAGGCGGTGGGCATCGACCATGTCGGCATCGGCAGCGACATGCGCGGCCTCCTCTCCCCCGGCGCCCTCGAGGATTACCGGGCGACCCCGGCCCTCGCCGAAGCGTTGCTCGCAACGGGCTTCAGCGCCGCGGAGGCCACGAAGCTCCTTGGGGAGAACTTCGCGCGCGTCCTCGCTGCGACGCTCCCGGCCTGAACCCGCGAGAGGAACGCAATGCCCCAGCTCGTCCTCGGATGGCTCCTGCCAGAGGAGGAGCGCGACGCCCTCCTCACCCTTGTTCCACCCCGCTATCCCCGGGTGGTGGCGCACCATGTCACGCTGAAGCCCGGCGTCCGCCAGGATCATCCGCTGCCCGAGGCGACGCGCGGCCGCGTGGTCGGCCTCGCCGATGACGATCGGGGCGTCCAGGCCCTGGTGGTGGAGATCGACGGCACCACGCGGCGCCCGGACGGCTCCACTTGGCACATCACCTGGTCCCTCGGCCCGGGGCGCAAGCCCGTGGAGAGCAACGACGTGATCCGCCAGCACCGCTGGAAGCCCCTCGAACCGCCGCGCGACATCCGGCTCGAACCCGCCGTCTTCGCCTCCACCAACGGCTGAGCGAGCGGCGCGCCGCCGGCGGATCCGGAGCCTGGCCGACGCCATCTCCCAGGCTCTGCCCCACCTCATCGCCGGCCCGGAGCTCAGCGTCACCCCCGCCGTCCTCCTCAGGGGCTAGACGGCGCCTCCGAAGCCCAGCGCCCGCAGCGCCGCAATCGAGCGCTCCGCCGAGACATGGTGGATGAAGGTGCCGCCCTTCGCCTCCCACTCCTCGCGGGCCGAGGCGCGGTCGTCCACCAGCACATGGCCCGGCCCCGACCAGCGCGGCTTCTCCCGGCTCATGCAGGTGATGATCGGCACATGGGCGCCGAGCATCCGCGCCACCCAGGCCTTCTTCTGCGCCGGCGCCCATTTCCCCAGCGGCAGCCCCGTCAGGATCGTCGGGTGGTGAGGCTCGCAGAAGCGCCACAGCGCCTCCGCGTCGTGCATGAACTCCAGCGTGTCGAAGAAGGCGGGCGCCCTCGCCAGCGCCGCCCACATCGTCTTCAGCGGCAACTCCTCCGGCCGCCGCCCGGTCACTGCCGTCACGCCCGCGTCGAAGTCAGCAAGGACGCCGTCAAGGTCGAGGAAGAGCTTCACGCCGCCGCGTGCTGCTCGCGCAGCTTGAGGAACTTGAGCGTCGGCCACTCCTCCTCCGCCCGGTTGCGCCGCCAGTCGCTGGTGAAGAAGGCCACCAGCGCCCCGTCATGGTCCTCCGCCGTGTCGTGCGGCGCGGACTGCCGGAAGCCCTGCATCGCCGTCTTATCGTCCGACACCACCCAGCGCATCATCCCCCAGGGCGTGCTCTCGTAGCGGCTGGGCACCGAGTATTCCGCTTTCAGCCGCTCCGCCAGCACGTCGAGCTGCAGCGCGCCCACCACGCCCACCACCGGCGGCGTGCCGTCCAGCGGGCGGAACAGCTGCACCACCCCCTCCTCGGCGAGCTGCTCCAGCGCGGTCCGCAGCTTCTTGCCGACCATCGCGTCCTCGATCATCACGCGCCGCAGGATCTCCGGCGCGAAACTCGGCACGCCCCGGAAATTGATCGGCTCCCCCTCGGTCAGCGTATCCCCGATGCGCAGGATGCCGTGGTTGGCGATCCCCACCACGTCCCCCGGCCAGGCCTCCTGCGCCACCTGCCGGTCCTGCGCGAAGAAGAACAGCGGTGCGTTAACGGGAACCTGCTTCCCCGTGCGGGTCTGCCTCAACCGCATCCCCTTCTCCAACCGGCCGGAACAGATACGAAGGAAGGCCACGCGATCCCTGTGGTTCGGGTCCATGTTCGCCTGGATCTTGAATACGAAGCCGGTCAGCGCCGGCTCCTCCGGCCGCACGCGCCGCGTGTCCGCCGGCCGCGCGCCCGGATGCGGCGCGAAGCGGGAAAGCCCCTCCAAAAGGTGCCCGATCCCGAAGTCGCGCAGCGCCGAACCGAAATAGACGGGGGTCATCGTCCCCTCGCGGAAGGCCTCCAGGTCGAAGGCCTTGAAAGCCCCCGCCAGCTCCGCCCCCTCGCGCAGCGCCTCGGCCTCCGCCGCGGGCACCAGCTCGTCCAGCTTCGGATCATCCAGCCCGGTCAGCTTCACCGGCCCCGAACCCTCCGCCAGCAGATGCAGCGCCGGCTCCAGCACGTCGTAGGTGCCGAGGAAGCCGCGCCCCGAGCCCACCGGCCAGGCCGCCGGCGTCACGTCCAGCGCCAGCGTCTTCTCGATCTCGTCCAGCAGCTCGAAGACGTCCCGGCTCTCGCGGTCCATCTTGTTGATGAAGGTGATGATCGGAATATCCCGCAGGCGGCACACCTCGAACAGCTTGCGCGTCTGCGCCTCGATGCCCTTGGCAGCGTCGATCACCATGACAGCCGCGTCCACCGCCGTAAGCGTGCGGTAGGTGTCCTCCGAGAAGTCCTCGTGGCCCGGCGTGTCCAGCAGGTTGAACACCACCCCGTCCCGCTCGAAGGTCATGACGGAGGTCGCGACCGAGATGCCGCGGTCCTGCTCGATCTTCATCCAGTCCGAGCGCGTCCGCCGCCGGTCGCCCTTGGCGCGAACCTGCCCCGCCAACTGGATGGCGCCGCCGCGCAGCAGCAACTTCTCCGTCAGCGTGGTCTTGCCGGCGTCCGGGTGGGCGATGATGGCAAAGGCCCGGCGGCGCGCGGCCTCGCGCGCGACCGCCGTGCTCGCGGGATCGGCCGGCGCCGACTCAAGAGCCTCGATCGGGGTGGTCTGGTCCATGCCCGCTATCTGGCGAGAATGGCGCCCCGCTGCAACGCATAAGGCCGCAACCCCCGGCATCGCCCCGCACAGGGGTCCGCCACGCCCCTCAGCCGTAGCGCCGCCGCAATTGATTCAGCCCGAGGGCCATGAAGGCTCCGAAGAGGATCACCAGAGTCACCGGCAGCGGCGTGCCATTCGCGAAGATCCCCACCGCCATGCTGCCGAGCGCTGCCACAGCGAACTGGATCGTCCCCAACAGGGCCGAGGCCGTTCCCGCCCGCTGCCCGTGCCGCGCCAACGCTCCCACGGCCGAGTTGGGCAGCACGAGGCTGCTCGAACTCAGCAGGAGCACGACAGGCGGAAAGACCCCCCAAATCCCGCCCCAGCCGGTCACCGCGCAAACCACCAGCAGCACCGAGGCCGCGAGTACCCCGAGCGACGCCGCCGTCAGAACCCGCCCTGGCCGGAACCGCGCGGCCAGCATCGGATTGAGCTGCGCTCCCCCGATGAACCCCGCCGCCGAGGCCCCGAAGATCACCGCGAACTGCCGCGGCGTGATCCCGAAATGCTCGATGTAGATGGCCGGCGCCCCGCTGATATAGGCGAAGACGCAGAACATGACCGCCGAGCCCAGCAGCGCGTGGGTGACGAAGACCGGCTCCGACAGCACGCGCCAGTAGCCCCGGAACAGCGCGAAGAAGCCCAGCCGCAACCGCCGCTCCACCGGCAGCGTGTCCGGCAGCAACCGCCAGACGAGAAAGCAGGACAGCGCGCCGTAGAACGCCATCACCCAGAAGATCGAGCGCCACCCGGCCACCCCCAGCAGCAGCCCGCCGAGCGAGGGCGCGAGGATCGGCGCCGCACCCATGACGAGGATCAGCCGCGACATCAGCCGCGCCGCCTCCAGCCCCGTCGCCATGTCGCGCACGATAGCCCGCGGAATAACGGCACTCGCCGAGGCGCCGAAGGCCGCAAGGCCCCGGAACACCGCCAGCCAGCCCATGTCCGGCGCCAGCGCGCAACCGATGGAGGCGGCGGTATAGACCAGCGTGCCCACCATCAGCGGCCCCCGCCGCCCGAAGCGGTCGGCCAGGCTGCCCTGCGTCACCTGCCCCAGCGCGAGCCCGATGAACCAGGTGGCCAGCGTCACCTGCGCGCTGCCCGCGCCCGTGTGGAACTCCGCCTCCAGCGTCGGGAAGGCCGGGAGATACATGTCCGTGGAGATCGGGTTGATCGCTGTCAGGAAGCCAAGCAGCAGGGGAAGCCAGGACGGCATGGGATCCTTCATCCGGTCTCGGCATCATTGCTGCGCCGCAGCAGGGCGGTTGGAAAGCCCAATTTTCCGCATGGCGCCCCATCCTTCACCGGCAGGCACCGTGGCTCTCTTGCGAACGATTATCATTATCGCCAAACTCCGGCTGCGTCCTTTCCGGAGAACCAATCATGACCACCCGCGGCCTTCCCACCTGGCCCTGGAGCGGCGCCGCCCCGGAGGACCTCCCCTCGGCCGAGTCCGTCCTCCTGGATGCCACCCGCGGCTGGGTCGAGGCCACGCGCGAAGGACGTCCGCCCCTCCCCGCCCTGCGCCTGCCCCTGGCCACGGAGGGGATCGAGGCCGCCGCCCCCGCGCTCGAAGCGGTCCTGCGCGGCCTCGCCTGCCCGGGATCCATGGGCTGCCGCCTCTGCCCGCGCCTCACGCCCGCTGAATCGGCGCTGCTGATGGGCCTCGCCCTCGCCCAGCGCGCGACGCGCCGGGAAGCGCTTGCGGGTTTCCTACGTCTGGCGCCCCCGGCCGCGGCCTACTCGGCCCTGGGCCCGGCCCTGACTGTCGGCCTCATGCTGCGCCGCGGGGGCCTGCTTCTCGCAAACCCGCTGCGCACCGAATCCTAAGCGAGCGCACCGCGCCGCCAGTCCTCACCGGCGGCGCGGCGAGCTTCACCAGCGGCGGGACTGCCCGCAGTCAAGATGGACGAAGCCGTCGCGCCGGTAGAGCCCGACGCCGCCCAGCCCCATCGTCGCTGCCAGCCGCGCCATGCCCATCGACTCGCGCCCGGGCAGCCGCATGTCCCCAGCCATGCCGGACATGTGCAGCGACACCGTCGAGACCCGCGAGTTGCGCCGGTCGAGCGCCGCGTTCGTTTCGGGTGCGCGGTAGCCGCTGATCACCTCGAAGGCCTCCGTCGCCTCCATGCGCGCGGCGACCGCGTTCATCACGTCGAACAACCGCGGATCCATCGGCGTCACCTCCTCGCGCGAGAGGTCGCGGAACACCCAGTCGAGCTTGCTCAACGCATCCGCCACGTAGCGCCCGTCGGCGAAATAGACGCCCGAGAAGGAATCGCTCGTATAGGCGCGCCGCACCGTCAGCCGCCGGGCGCCGCGCGCCACCTGCGCCTGCGCGCCGCCGGACACCGCCGCGCAGGCCATCAGCCCCAGCCCCGCACCCAGCAGGGTGCGCCGCCCGACCACCCCGCCCGTGCAGCAGTCGCAGGCCGGCGCCTTCGGCCGGTTGCCCCCGAACACCCGCATCACCGCGCCGCCCCCATGGCCACCCGCGTTGCCACCCGGTCCATCTCCCGCGCATAGGCGAGGTCGAGCCCGTAGATATCCGGCCGCACCCGAGCTTTCCCGCCTTCGACCGTTACGGTGCTGTAGTGCAGCCGCACCGGAAGGCTGCGCCGGAGCGACACGCCCTGGGTCTGGTGACTGTCATAGGCTCGCTGGATCCGCGCCGCATCCCAGCCCATTCCCTCGAGCACGACGGCGAGCAGCGCGTCCGGCTGCGCGAGCCGGATGCAGCCCGAGGAAAACGCCCGGTCCGGCCTGTTGAACAGGCCGCGGTCCGGCGTGTCGTGCAGGTAGATGTCTTCGGAGTTTGGCATGATGAACTTGATCCGTCCGAGCGCGTTGCCGTCGCCGGCATCCTGTCGGATGAGGTAGGGAAAACGGTCCGCCCGGACGGCGGACCAGTCCACGGCGGCGGGATCGACCTGCACCCTCTCGCCCCCCACGACGGAGTAGAGGCGAAAGCCCTTGGCGGTCATCCCCGCCGGGTCGCGGCGGAAGCGGGGCAGCAGGTCCTCTCGCGCGTTGCGCTCGGGCACGCCCCAGACTGGGTTGAATTGCACGGTGGTCAGGCGCGCGCGCATCGTCGGCGTCGCCCGTGACGGCTTGCCGACCACGACGTTCATCTTCAGCAGCGCCCGCTCGCCCTCGAAGACGGTCAGCAGGAACTCGGGGATGTTCACCTCGATGCGCCGCTCCTCGCCCACCCGCACCGCGTTGCGCCGGCTATCGAGAGCTGCCCGCAGCTGCGCCACGCGCGCTGAGGCCGGGCGATTCAGCAGCCCTTGGCTGATCGCGCCCACCCGCCCGTCCGGCTCCACCCCGTTCGCCGCCTGCCAGCGCCGCACCGCCGCCTCCAAGGCGGCGTCGTAGGTGGCGCCGCCATCGCGCGCCGCGGCCAGCACCGGGTCCTCGGCCCGCAGCCGCGCCCGCAGCAAGGGCACGCGCACCGCATCCACCAGCCCGGGATCGAGCGTGGAGACCCCCGATGGAATCGGCTGCCACCCACCGGCCGAAACGATCCCCGCCGCGCGCGCCAGCTCAGCCCGCAGCGCCGCCGCGCCTTCCGGCAGGTCGGCCGCGCGGTCGATCACTCGGGCGGGCTCGGGCGCCCCCACCAGCTCGGCCTGCCAGTGCGCGAAGTCGGCCGCGACCGGATCCCGCAGGATATCGCCCCGTCCCGGCGGCTGCCGCAGTCGGCCGAGAACAAGATCGCCCATCGCCGCATTCGCCGCGTGATAGGTCGCCGCATGGAAGGCCGCGGGATCGGAGGTGGCCAGCGAATCCGGCGGGATCGCGTAGGCGGCCGGATCCAGCCCCTCCGCCGCCAAGCGCCGCAGCCGCGCCGCCAGCCGGTAGACCGACTCCCAGCCCTGCGGCCCCGGCCCGGCCGGCTGCACGGGCGGCGTCTCCGCCGCGTCGGCCGCCGTCGCGGCGAACTGCGCGCGGCCGATCGCGGGCAGAAGTCCGGCCATCAGGCCACCGAGGGCATCGCGTCTGCGCATGGCGGAGGCATAGCCCTCAAGACGGCGCGATGCCAGCCGAATGCGCGTCCGGACAGCACGCTGTTTAGGGCGAAATAAGCCACCCGATCAGCATGATGACGGCGGCGGCGATGAGGATCGCCTTTACGAGGGTCCACCACTCCCCCCGCTTGTCCGTCACCTCCTCCGGATGGGCCACCCCGCGCGGCGCGGGATGGGACCGCTCGGCCATTCCGGGCGGCGCCGAGATGTCGCTGCGCTCGGCCACGGCGTCGCGCAGGATCTCATCCCTGCTTCGGACCGGATCCTCGGGCATGCTGGTTCCTTCCCGCTTCGCGCTCGCCGCCCGTTCATCCAGAAAGATGACCCGGCGCTCGCCGCGTTCCGGCCGATCCCAGGAGCACCGCTGGGGATTCTCGCAACGGGATGGGGCCCCACGGCGCGCAATGGCCCCGAAAGCGCTTAGGCGATCCAACGACCATCATGGTAGGGAAGCCCGCCCGCGATGGTTTTCCGCCCGCACCCGCTTGATCCGGCCGCGCAACCCCGCAACCCTGGCGGCATGTCACGGCAAGACCCCGGCAGCGATCCGGCCCATATCTGGGCCGGCGTCACGCGTTTCCTGGAAGGGCGCATCCCACCGGGCGGAAAGGTCGTCGCGCCCGAAGCGCTGTCCGCGGCGCTCGGCCCTCTGTCGCCACCCGATCCTGCGGACCTGCCGGACTGGGCCGTTGTCTCCCTCGCTGAGGCCGACTCCCTCCCGCCCGCCCTCCTGCGCCGCCTGCTCGCGGAAACCACGCCCGTCTTCGCCGACGACGCCCACATCGTCTTCGCCCGCCGCCCGACCTTTGGCCTGCCCAACCTGCGGGGCGCGGCGGCGGTGCAAAGCCTGGCCGCGCGCCCCGCAGGCAGCCCGCCGGCATCGAGGGGGTCAGGCCTTCCGGCCGCCACACCGCCCACTCTGGGCGTCCCTCCAACGGCACCCGGCCACGCGCCCAACCCTCCGCCAGGTCCTCCACCCGGCTCTCCCCTGGGTCGCCCCCCTCTGCCCGCCTCCCTTCCGCCTCGTCCGGTGCCCTTCGCCGTCCAGCCCTTCGCGCCTCCCGCCCCCGCGGAGGAACGCTTCGCACCGGTGCCGCCCCCCTTCGACCCGCCACCCTTCCCTGCCCCAAGTGCGGAGGAACGCTTCGCGCCGGTGCCGCCGCCCTTCGACCGGCCACCCTTCCCTGCCCCGAGCGCGGAGGAACGCTTCCCGCCGGTGCCGCCGCCCTTCGAGTTGCCGCCTGTCCCAACACCCGCCGCCGAGGAGCACCCCGCCTCGGTGCCCGCGCCCGTTGGCGCGCCGCCCCTCCCCGCCCCACCCGTCGCGGACGAGGCCGATCCGCCACCGGTCCACCCAAGCGCCACCCCGCCCATTGCGGCGGACCGCTCAACGCCTCAGCCACCGGTCTTCGAGCCGGTGGATCTCCCTCCTCCCGTCGCGCCGCCGGAAGAGCCCCGCGCGATCGACCCGCTGCCCGACGCCGCGGAAGCCGAGCCCGCCGCACCGCCACGCGAAGCGGCACTGACCAACCCGCGCCCCGCCACCCTCATGTTGCCGGCCGGCCCTCCCGCCCACATCCACGCCGCCCCGCCGCTCTCGCCGCAACTCGTCCTCAACGCCCCGCCCTCAAAAGGCGGCCCGGGTTGGGGCGGCCTCCCCCTGCGCGTCGAGGCACTTCTTAGCCCCCTCCAGGGCCGCCGTATTGGCGCGGCTGGCGCCCATGCGAACGGCACCGCCATGGCCCTCGCCGCAGCCTCGCTCCCGCCTGCCGCCATGCTCTTCAGCGCTGCCGGAGACCTGCCGGAGGCCGCGCTCGACGCCGCCCTGCTCCTCACCGAGGACGACCCGGGCACCGTGGCCGTGAGGATCGCCCGCCTGTTGCGCCCCGGTGGCTTGGCCCTCCTGGTGGCGGAGAACGCGGGATCGCTCGGCCGCCGCCTCGCCACAGCCCTCGGTCGTCCCGTCCCGCCCGGCGGGAGCACGGCAGAGGCCCTGCGCGGGGCGGCCCATGCCGCCGGCCTCCAGCCGCTGCGCCTCGAGGGCCACTCGCTCGACGCCTGGCGCGCCACCGCCGACGCGCCGCCCTACGGGCTCGGCCCCGTGGATGCCGCCGCCGCGCTTCTCGAGGAGGCCGGCCAGGACGCCGGCCCCCGCCACGCCGCCTGGCTCCTCCTCCTCGCCCGCAAGCCCTGATGGCCCGATAGCCCCGCTCGTGTAGTCTGCGCGCCGAGAACGGAGGGAAGGCCCGGCGCATGACCTGGTCCATCGTTGCCCACGACCCCGCCACGGGCGCCTTCGCCGTGGCCGTCACCACCTGCAGCTTCGCGGTCGGCGCCTCCTGCCCGCATGTCAGGGCGGGGGTCGGCGCCGTCTCCACCCAGTCCTTCACCAACCGCTATCTTGGCCCCGCCGTGCTCGACGGCATGGCGCGCGGCCTGCCGCCGGGCGCGGCGATCGAGGGCGCGCTGGCCGGCGACGAGGGCCGTCACCTCCGCCAGGTCCACGCCGTCGACCGCTTCGGCCGCAGCGCCGCCTTCACCGGCGCGAATTGCGTGGAATGGGCCGGCGACCACGCCGTGGCCGGCTTCTCGGTGGCTGGGAACATGCTGGCAGGCCCGGGCGTGGTGAACGACACGGTCGCCGCCTTCACGATCAACGCCGACATGCCCCTGCCCGAGCGCCTCTCCCTCGCCCTCGATGCCGGCGAGGCCGCGGGGGGCGACCGCCGCGGCCGCCAGTCCGCCGCCATGCGGCTGGTCACGACCGAGGACTTCCCCGACCTCGATATCCGCGTGGACGACCACCCGGAGCCGCTGGCCGAGCTGCGGCGCCTCCTTGCCATCTGGCGCCGCGACCGCGCGCCCTTCCTCGACCGTCAGCCGCGGAAGGGAAACCCCAGCGGCATCGCCGACATGGAGGCGATCGAGGCCGCCTGGAACGCGGCCGGGCTAGACCTCCGCTTCAGGCGCTAGGCGCGGCGGCGCTCACGCCGCCCTCGCGCCGCTCAGCCCGGCCTGGGCTTGGAACTCCGCCGCCGACATGGGCTTGCCGAAGAGATAGCCCTGCGCCTCCTCGCAGCCCTCCGCCCGCAGCATGGAGAGCTGCCCCTCCTCCTCCACGCCCTCGGCATTGGTGATCACGTCCAGCGCGCTGCCCAGCGCGATCACCGCCCGCAGCAGCGCCACCGCCTTGGGGTCCTTCTCCAGGTGCCGGATGAAGGAACGGTCCACCTTGATCTTGTCGAAGCGGAAGCGCTGCAAGGTCGCGAGGGAGGAATAGCCCGTCCCGAAATCATCCATCGCCAGCCGCACCCCGAGGCTCCGCAGGCGCGAGAGGATGGCCAGCGTTTCCGCCGTGTTCGTCAGCATCGTCGCTTCGGTGATCTCCAGCTCCAGCCGTTCGGGTGGCAGGCCGGAGCGGGAGAGCGCGCGCTCCACCGTCCCCACGAATCCCGCCTGCCGCACCTGAATCGGCGAGACGTTCACCGCGAGATGCAGCCCACCCCACCCCCGTGCGACTTGGCAGGCCTCCTCCAGCACCCAGGCGCCGATCGGCACGATCAGCCCGGTCTCCTCCGCCAGCGGGATAAAGACGTCGGGTCCGACGAGCCCGCGCTGCGGATGGTACCAGCGCAGCAGCGCCTCCGCCCCCTTGATCCGCCGCGTCGCGGTCGAGACCTGCGGCTGGAACAGGATTGTCAGCTCCTGCCGCTCCATCGCGAGCCGCAGGTCCGCAATCAGCGCGCGCCGCGTGCGCAGCCGCTCGTCCAGGCCCGGCTCGAAGATCCGTAGGCAGGACCCGCCCGCCGCCTTCGCCTGGTAGAGCGCGAGATCCGCATCCTGCAGCAGGGCTTCCGGGCGGTCGTCGAAGCCGTGCGGTGGCAGCACCGCCGCCCCGATCGAGAGCCCGATCGCCCGGTGCTCCGGCCCCACGGGTACCGGGCCCTCCATCGCGCCCAGCAGCCGCGCAGCGAAGCCCGAGAGCGCCGCCGGCCCGTCCAGCCCGGGCGCGACGAGCACGAACTCGTCGCCCCCGATCCGGGCCAGCGTGTCGGTCGCGCGCAGACAACCCCGCAGCCGCGCAGCCACCACTCGCAGCACCTCGTCGCCCGCCGCATGGCCCAGCGTATCGTTCACCTCCTTGAAGTGGTCGAGATCCATCGCGAAGACGACCAGCCCCAGGCCGTCCCGCCGCGCCGCGGCGAAGGCCAAGTCCAGCCTGTCACCCAGCAGCGCCCGGTTGGGCAGGCCGGTCAGCCCGTCGAAATTGGCGAGCCAGCGCAGGCGCTCCGAAAGCCGGGTGCGCTCGGCGGCGGCATCGCGGAAGGTGGTGCAGGCCTGGGTCAGCTCGACCAGCTCCCGCGAGGCGCCGCGCGGGGGCGGCGGGATCTGCACGGCGGCATCACCCTGGCCGAGCCGGCTCAGCGCCTCTGTCAGCGCCGCGAGCATGGACGCCAGCCGCCGCGCGGAGAGAACCGTGACGGCCGCAAGCGCCATGAGCACGGCCGCCGCCACACCACTGAGAACCCGGAAACGCCGCTCGATGGCCGCGAGGCCGGGTTCGGCCGGCCGAAGCAGCAGCGCGGCGCGGGGAGGCGGCGTCGTTGCCGGGCGGGCTGCCGCGCCGAGCACCCCTTTCCGCGCGGCCGGGCCGTCGAGCGGAACGAGGGCCGCGATAAGGTCCCGGTGCTCGGCAGTCAGGAAGCCGGTGGCTGCCCACCGCCCTTGCTGGGCCATTCGCAGCCAAGCCGACGGCAGTTCGGGCAACGCTTCCTTATCGCCGGATGGGTCGATGCCCCGGACCTCCTCACCGGAAACGAGCGCGAACCGGCCGGAAGGCCCCAGCATCCGCCTCGCTGCCGCGGGGTCGAGAAAGGCGGTCAGGCGCAATTCCGCCCAACCGCCACCCGGAAGATCGTAGAAGGCCGTGGCACTCGCGAGGGCCAGTTCCGGTGCCGGGCTCCCGTGCTGCGCCACCCAGCGCCGCGGCGGGCCGCCCGGGGTTGTCGCCGTCGCCTCCACGGTGCGGATCGCCGGATCGGCGCGGCGCAGGTCGGCTAGCAGCCGCGACAGGAATTCCCCGCCGGCAAAAGGGGCCTCCGCCCTGGCCGCCCGAGCAAGTTCCTCCCGCAGCAGCCCCTCGCGCGCGAGGACGCCGGCGAGGCCCGCCAGTCCCGACCGGGCCCCCGCGACCTCTGCTTCAAGCCTCGCGGCCGCGGCCCGGAGCGCACCGCCCGCCGCCGGCCCGCCCAGGTCCCGCAGGATTCGCGGCACCCCCACCAGCAGCACCAGCACGCAGATTAGCGAGGGCGCGACCGAGAGGACGATCAGCCGCGTCCGCAAGGTCTGCAAGGGAAAGAGCCGCCCTGCCATTGCCCGAGTCCCATGCCGTTCAGGCGGGGATGGTCGCAGGGCGGCCTTGATTGACGGTTAAGCCCGCTGCCCCCAGAGGGCAGGTCCGTCAGGAAGCGTGGCGCACCGGCTCCGGCCCGGGCAGTTCCACCGCGATCGCGAGGGTGGACAGATCGCCCCCGCGCTCGAGCGAGACGTTCACCCTCTCCGGATCGATCGACACGTGCCGCGCCACCAGCTCCACGATCTCGCGCTGGAGCTTCGGCAGGAAGTCCTCGCCCTTGCGCGAGATGCGCTCATGAGCGAGCACGATCTGCAGCCGCTCCTTCGCCTGTGGAGCAGTAGCAGGCGCCTCTTCCTTCTTGTCGCGGAAGAAGTTCAGCCAGCTCATGCAGCCCTCCCGCCAAACAGGCGCGAGAAGAAGCCCTTCTTCTCGTAATCCGTGAAGCGCATCTTCCGGTCCTCGCCCAGGAAGCGGGCGACCGCGTCCTTGTAGGCCTGGCCGGCGGGCGAGGGCTCGTCCAGGATCACGGGGTTGCCCGTGTTGGAGGCCTTCAGCACGCTCTCGCTCTCCGGGATGACGCCCAGCAAGGGGATGCGCAGGATGTCCTGGATGTCGTCCAGCTTCAGCATCTCGCCCCGCTCCACCCGGTTCGGGTCGTAACGCGTGACGAGAAGGTGCTCCTTCACCGGATCCTTCTTCTCCTCGGCGCGCTTCGACTTCGACTGGAGCACGCCCAGGATCCGGTCGCTGTCGCGGACGGAGGAGACCTCCGGGTTCGTCACCACGATCGCCTGGTCGGCGAAGTAGAGAGCGAGCAGCGCGCCCTTCTCGATGCCCGCCGGGCTGTCGCAGAGGATGTAGTCGAAGTCCTTCGACAGCTCGTCGATGACGGTCTGCACGCCCTCCTTCGTCAGCGCATCCTTGTCCCGCGTCTGGCTGGCCGGCAGGATCGACAGCGTATCGACCCGCTTGTCGCGGATCAGCGCCTGGCTCAGCCGCGCCTCGCCGCTGATGACGTTCACGATGTCGAACACCACCCGCCGCTCGACCCCCATGATGAGGTCGAGGTTGCGCAGGCCGACGTCGAAGTCGATCACCACCGTCTTCTTGCCGGTCTGCGCCAGCCCTGTCGCGAACGCTGCCGAGGACGTGGTCTTGCCCACGCCCCCCTTGCCCGAAGTCACCACGATCACTTGCGCCATGCGCAGATCTCCGCCCCCTTGAACCCTGGTCCGCCCGGCAGGCCGCGTCTTTCGCACGCCCGACGAGGCCCCTGCAAAGGGCTTCTCGCCAGAGCCTGCGCCCCTCTCAGCCCAGCTTGTCGAACCGCATGCTCTCGCCGATGAGGCAGACCTGAACCGGCCTGCCCAGCGGCGCGTCCCCCAGCCCGTCCCGGACGGCATAGTAGCCGGCGATCGAGACGAGCTCGGGCTCGAAATTCAGTGCGAAGATGCGCGCCGTCCGGTTCTCCGCCCCGCCCGCGATCGCGCGGCCCTTGAGCGTGCCGTAGACATGGACGTTTCCGTCCGCGATCACCTCGGCCCCCGGATTGACCGTGCCGCGAATGATGAGGTCGCAGCCCTGCGCCCAGATCCGCTGCCCCGCGCGCACCGCCTGGTCCACCACCATCGTCGGCTGCCAGCCCGAGGGAGGCGGCGGCAGCTCCGGCATCGGCTGCGGCTCGGGCGCGGGCTCGACGGCCGCGACCGGCGCCGGCTGCTCGCCGCCCGCCGCGCGCAGCGGCGGCAGCCCCGCCGCCTGCGCGGCCGCGCGCAGCTCCGTCACGCCGCCCGTGGTGCCGATGGGCGCGATCTGCACCGCGCGGAGCTGGGCCGTCAGATGGGCGAAATCCGGCGCCGCGGCGGGGTCCAGGTCATCCAGCCCGAGGACGATCGGGGCATTCCGCAGAAAACCGGGCGCGCGGCGGAACTGGTCCGCAAGCGCAGGCACGATCACCTCCACCCGCGGGTCCAGCAGGCGCAGGACCAGAAGGTTGAAATTCGCCCCGCGCAGCCGGAACGGCTCCAATCGGGCTTCGGACGCGGGAGAGGACATTCTGAAAAGAAGGTTCCCAGATCGTTAAGTCGTCGGCTCACATTACAGCGAACTCCGCCGCAGGCGAAGCCTTGCATGCCGCTTCTCGCGAAGGGAGTTTGCGCGCCCTACATCGACGCGAGCGAGCCATGAGCGAGAAAACGCGCCCCCGGCGGGCGGATTACCGCCATTTCCTGCCCATTCCCACGCGCTGGGGCGACAACGACGCCTACGCGCATATCAACAACACCGTCTATTATTCCTTCTTCGACACTGTCGTCTCACGATTCCTCCTTACCTCCGGCGCCATCGACCTTAAGACCTCCCCCGTGATCGGCGTGGTGGTGGAGACCGGCTGCCGCTATCTCGCCCCCGTCTCCTTCCCCGACCTCGTCACCGCCGGCCTGCGCGTCGCCCGCCTCGGCCGCACCTCAATCCGCTACGAGATCGGCATCTTCCGCAACGAGGAGGAGACCGCGAGCGCCGAGGGCCATTTCATCCACGTCTATGTGGACCGCGAGACCCAAACGGTGCCGACCCCGCTTCCCCAGGCGCTGATCGATGCCGTCACGCCCCTGCTGGTCGCGCCCTAGCGCCGCCCCGGCTCCGGCATGAAGCGCACCCCGGCCAGCGCTATCCTGCCGCCGGCCGCCGGCAGCGCGTCCACTGGGTTCCCGCGGGCGAGCAAGCAGGCCCCCCCCGCGCCGGAGGCCAGCGGGTGGTTCGTCACCACCGTTCCCTTGCGGGCGGTGACAGGATGCTTCTCGGTCATGATCCCCTCCTCATGCCGGGTCCTCCGCCACGGCCACCGCCGCCGCGCGCGGCCAGCCCAGCCGCACCGCCATCCCCTCCGCCGGCATCAACGGAATGCGCCAGGACGGCACCTGCACCTTCAGCACGCCAAGATCCGCCGTCCCGACGGTGATCGAGAACTCGGTGCCGAGATAGGACCAGGCCGCGATCCGCCCCTCCACCACGTTCTCCTCCGCCGCCCCCTCCGGCAGCACGGCGATCTTCTCTGGCCGCAGCGAGAGCAGCGCCCGCCCCGGCCGCGCGGCGCCCACGCCCAGCACCCGCGTGCCGCCGCGGCGGAGCACGATGCCGCCCGCATCCCGCTCCGCCTCGCCCTCGATGAAGTTCGACCGGCCCAGGAACCCCGCCACGAAGCGCGTCGCCGGCCGCTCATACAACTCGCGCGGCGCCCCCACCTGCACCAGCCGCCCCTCGTTGAGGATGGCGATCTCGTCGGAAAGGCTCAGCGCCTCCTCCTGGTCGTGCGTCACGTTGATGAAGGTGCGCCCGACCCGCCGGTGCAGCGCCTTCAGCTCGTCCTGCAGCTCCGCCCGCAACTTCTTGTCGAGCGCCGAGAGCGGCTCGTCCAGCAGCAGCAGCGCCGGGTCGAACACGAGCGCCCGCGCCAGCGCCACCCGCTGCTGCTGCCCGCCCGAGAGCTGCGCCGGCCGCCGGTCCGCGAACCGATCGAGCTGCACAAGGTCGAGCGTCGCCCGCACCCGCGCCTCCCGCTCCGCCCGACCGAGCCGCCGCACCCGCAGCGGAAAGGCCACGTTCTCCGCCACCGTCATGTGCGGGAACAGCGCATAGCCCTGGAACACCATCCCGAACTCGCGCCGCTCCGGCGGCACGGCGGTGATGTCGCGCCCGTCCAGCAGCACGCGCCCCGCGCTCGGCTCCACGAAGCCCGCGATCATCATCAGGATCGTCGTCTTGCCCGAGCCCGAGGGGCCGAGCAGCGTCAGGAAGCGCCCGCTGCCCACCTCCAAAGAGGCCTCCGCCACCGCCACGAAGTCGCCGTAGCGCCGGGAGATCCCCTGCAGAGACAGCGCATGCCCCGCCCGCCCGCTCACGCCGCCAGGCCCCGCCGCGGCGCGGGGTTCGGATCGGGCCGCAAGGGCGGCGGAAGCGGCATCGTCAGTAGCCCCGGGCGGGATCGTAGAGGTTGGGCAGCGGCCCGCCCGCCTCGAAGCCGAGAATCGCCTCCGCCACGTAGCGGGCCCTCGCCTCCCGCCGCGCCACGCTCGCGACATGCGGCGTTACCGTGACCTTCGGATGGGACCAGAGCGGGCTCTCGGCCGGAAGCGGCTCGGGGTCGAAGACGTCCAGCACCGCGCCGGAGACCTGCCCCGAATCGAGCGCCGCCACAAGGTCCGGCACCACCACATGCCCGCCCCGCGCGGCGTTCACGAAGCCCGCCCCGGGCCGCAGCCGCGCCAGCAGCCCCGCATTCACGATCCCCGCCGTTTCGGGCGTCGAGGGCAGCAGGCAAACAAGCACGTCCGAGCGCACGAGGAAGGCATCCAGCTCCTCCGCGCCCGCGAAACTCTCCACCCCCTCCAGCGCCTTGCGGCTGCGCGACCACCCGATCACACGGTAACCCAGCCCCCGCAGCATCGGCACCGCGGCAGCCCCCAGCGAGCCCATCCCCATGATGCCCACCGTCAGGTCGCGCGCCGTGTCCTCCCCTACCTTATAGTCCCAGCGCCGCTCCGCTTGGGCGATCGCGAAGGTCCGCCCGTGCCGCAGCAGCGTCAGGCAGGCCCAGGCGAGGTATTCCCCCATCCTCTGCCCCGGCTCCTCGCCACCCATCCGCACCAGCGGCACATGGCTCGGCCAGGAGGGGTCGGCCGTGATGTGGTCCACCCCCGCCCCGAGCGAGAAGATCGCATTTAACCTCGGCAACCCCGCGAGCCAGCCCGGCGGCGGCCCCCAGGTGAGCACGTAGCGCACCTCTTCCGGCCGTACCTCCGGCGCGTCGAAGGGCCTGGCCGCCAGCCCCGGGCACATCCTCTCCAACAGGTCGCACCAGGCCTGGCGCGTCCGCGCGCCCTCCACCCTCACGAGAAGCATCAGCTCAGCCCGTGCCGGAACCGGAGGGCAAAGGGCAATCGCCCGCTGCTGAACCTTGCACCATCCATCATTCCCTTCTGCCGACCCCCGCCGCGGGGCGCCCACGGTGCCGTGCGGGCAAGCCCCATACCACGGCACCAGCCGAGGCAAGGCACCATCGGCTTGTTTCGATAAAGGAAAGGATACGTTTTCCATTGATCAGGCCGTTGCGGGAGCGGTAAATAAGCTACTCACGGTTTCGTGAGCTTCCCGAGCTACCCATCCATGCGGTGCAGGCACCCCGACGATGACCCGACCCGACCGGAAGGCCAACCACCCCCGCCGCCCGACCCGCGCCACGCTTCCCGGTGGAGTCTTCGCCCTTCTCCGCTACCTCATCGCCCAGGCTCGCTACCGGCCGGAGCGCCACTACATGCGCGGCCGCAGCGAAGCCCCGCGCGCGACCGGGAACGGTTAAGAGACCGGAAACCATCGCTGCCTAGCCTGCGGGGATGGAAACTCGAGGCGGCACATCCCCTGAAGGCGCCCCCGCGGCCCCGCGCATGCTCCGCGAGGACCACCGGGACCGCTTTCTCACCTTTGCCTTCGCCGCCGCCGACCTCCTGGTCGAGACCGGGCCGCACGCCACCATTACCTTCGCCGCCGGCGCCTTCCGCCACCACCTCGGCGAGGCGCCCGAGGCCTTCGTCGGCCGCCCCGTATACGACCTCATCGCCATCGACGAGCGCGGCGCCCTCCGCATGGCCATGCAGCTCCTTGCGGCCCGCGGGCGCCTGCCGCCCACGGCCGTCCGGCTAAACAACGCGGCCGGCACGCCCTTCTCCATCGCCGGCCTCGCCCCGGCCGGCGCGAACGGCCAGTTCTGCCTGACCTTCGGGCCCCTGCCCGCCCCGCCGCGCAGCACGGACATCGCGGGGGGCGCGGCCTTCGCCCAGGCCGCGGCCGGCATGGTGCGGGCTTCGGGGCGCGGCTCCCTTGCCGTCATCGACCTGCCGGACGACGTCCGCCGCGGCATCCCCGGCCGCCCGGGCCTGGAACGGGAACTCGACGCCGCAGTGCTGGCGGGCTCCGGCAGCGGCCTGGCGGGCCGCCTCTCCCCCGGGCGCTACGGCCTGCTCCTCCCGCGGGAGGCGGACATGCACAGCCTCGACGGCATCACCGCCGGGCTGGAGGCGGCGCTTCTCTCGCACGACATCCCCGCGCAGGTGCGGACCGCAAGCCTGCCGCTGGACGCCTCCTCGCTGACGCCCGCCCAGGCGACACGAGCCCTGCGGCAGGCGCTCTCCAACTTCGCCGGCAACGGCATCGCCGGCATCGCGCAAGGCGGACTGACGGGCGCGCTGCGCGACATCGCCGCCCAGGCCGGCAGCGTGCGCCGCGCCATCGGCGAGCGCCGCTTCGAGCTGCTCTACCAGCCCATCGTGAACCTGAAGGACCGCCGCATCCATCACCATGAGGCGTTGCTCCGCCCCACCGGCCTGAACGTCGAGACCTTCATCCGCTGCGCCGAGACCGTTGGCCTGACCGAGGAGGTGGACCTCGCCGTAACCGACCGGGTGCTCGACACCCTGCGCTTCACCCCGGGCGCAAGGATCGCGATGAACATCTCCGGCCTCTCGATGGAAAGCCCGCGCTTCCGCGAAGCCCTGCGGGCCCGGCTCGACGCCCAGAAGAACCTCCTACCCCGCCTCATGGTCGAGCTAACCGAATCCGCGGAGGTGGAGGACGAGACCGAGGCGCGCGCCACGCTCGACATGCTGCGCGACCGCGGCGTGCCGCTGTGCATCGACGATTTCGGCGCCGGCGCCGCCGCCTTCCGCTACCTCCGCAGCTTCCCCGTGAACTGGGTGAAGGTGGATGGCGCCTATGTCCAGAACGCCGTCCGCAGCGAGCGGGACCGCTCCTTCGTCGCCAGCATGGTGGACCTCAGCCTCGCCGTCGGCGCGCGCGTGATCGCCGAGCAGGTCGAGACCGAGGAGCACGCGGCGGTCATGGCCTCGCTCGGCATCGAGCTCGCCCAGGGCTATCTCTTCGCCCGCCCCGGCAAGCTCCCCGCCTCTTCGGGCGTCAGCGCCCCCGCCCGGCGGCGCGTCGCCTGAGCGGCGGCGCCTGCCTCAGCCCCCGTAGCCCGCCTGGCGCGGCAGCCACAGCGCGATCTCCGGGAAGGCGATCAGCAGCCCCGTCCCAGCCGCAAGCATCAGCATGTAGGGGATGATCGAGCGATTCACCTCGGCCAGCGGCGCTCCGGTGATCGCCTTGATCACCACGAGGTTCATCGCCACCGGCGGGCTGATCAGCGCCATCTCCAGCGAGAGCGTCAGCAGCACACCGTACCAGACCTTGTCGATTTCCAGCGCGCCCAGCGAGGGCAGGATAGCCGGCATGGTCAGCAGGATGATGGAGAAGCTCTCCAGCACCAGCCCGAGGACGAACAGCAGCACCATCATCGCGACCAGGAAGCCGGTGCGCGACAGCCCCATCTCCGTCACCAGCGCCGCCAGCTCCTGCGGGATGCGCAGCTTCGTCAGCATGTAGCCGTAGACGGCAGCGCCCGCGATGATCATCAGCAGCATCGCGCTCGTCCGCGTCGCATCCCCCACCCCATCCCAGAGGTCGCGCCAGGTCAGCGTGCGGTAGATGCCAGCCGCGATCAGGATCGCGTAGATCGTCCCCGCCCCCGCCGCCTCGGTGGCCGTGAACACCCCCATGTAGATCCCGCCGAGCACGAAGATCGGCAGCGTCATCGACCAGCCCGCGCGCCTGAGCGAGGTGCCCAGCCGCTCCGGCGGCGGCTCGTCCGCCGGCGCCACCGCCCGCCCCTCGGTGATGAACACATAGGCCGCGAAGACGAACGCCATCATCAGCCCCGGCAGCAGGCCCGCGAGGAACAGCGCCCCCACGCTCGTCTCCGTCACGAAGGCATAGAGCACCATCGGCGCCGAGGGCGGGATGAGGATGCCGAGCGTCCCGCCGCCGGCTACCACCCCGAAAGCCCCGCGCCGCGACATGCCGTAGCGCAGCATCTGCGGGATCGCGATCTTACCGATCGTCAGCGCCGTCGCGACAGACGAACCGCAGATCGCGGCAAAGACCGTGCAGGCGAGCACCGTCGCGATGCCCACCCCGCCCCGCACGTTCCGCAGCATGGCGAAGGCCGCGCCGTAGAGGTCGTTCACCACCCTCCCGCGCACCATCACATGCGCCATCATCATGAAGAGCGGGATGGCCACCAACAGGTAGCCATTGAGGTTACCGATGACGATCTCGCCCAGCGCGGGAATGCCGCCCTCCACCCAGAGCAACACCGCGAGCGGCAGCAGGAACAGCGCCGCGAACATCGGAATGCCGAGATAGAGCAGGCCGATCAGCACGGCCATCAACACGAAGAAGGACATGCGGCGCTACTCCCCGCGCGCCAGCGTGTCGCGCGGCAATTCCTCGTCGCCCGTCGGCAGGTACTCAGGTGTCCCGCCCATGAGCAGCACGATGAGCTGAGCAAGGGAAACCAGCAGCAGCACCGCCGCCCCCACGGGCAGCAACAGTTGCACCCACCATTCCGGGATCTCAGCCACGTCCGTCACCAGCCCGACCATCCTCGAGAAGGCGACCGTCTCCCACCCTGCCCAAAGCAGGATGCCCGAGACGGCGACGACCGAGGCCACGCCCACCACATGCGCCGCCCGCGCCAGCCGCGGCCCCATCCGTCCGACCGCCACATCCACCCCGATGTGCTCGAACCGCCGCTGCGCCTCGGGCGCCGCGAGCAGCACGAGCGCCAGCACCAGCCAGCCCGCTACCTTGTCGATCCAGGGCTGCGGCGCGTGGAAGGCGTAGCGCGCGACCACCGACCCGCCGATCAGCACGAGGCAGACGATCGTGGAGACCGAGGCCAGCCCATAGGCCAGGCGGGAGAGGGTGCCGACCGCTCGCCGCACCTCAGACCGCCCGCAGCAGTTCCAGCAGCCGCGGCCCGTTCTCGGGAGCCTGGCGCAGGAAGGCGTCCATCACCGGCTTCTGCATCACGTCGCGCCACTGAGCCACCTGCTCGGGCGTCTGCACCGTGATCGTCATCCCCTTTTCCCGCAGCTCGCCCACGGCGGCCTCGGCGGTGCGGACGGTCACGTCCACCGCCTCAACCTCCGCCTTCTCCAGCGCCGCCTCGATCACCGAGCGCGCATCGGGCCGCAGCCCGTCCCACCAGCGCGGATTGACGTAGACCTGCGTGGAAACACTGAAGAAGGGCGAGACCGTCCCGTATTTCTGCACCTCGTAGAAGCGGCGCGACACGGCCGCCGAGACATCCGTCAGCCCGGCATCCAAAATGCCCGACTGCAGCGCCCCCACCACCTCCGGCGCCGGCGTCGCGGCCGGGGCAGCCCCCACGGCGGTCAGCGACTGGTCGATGAGTGTGTTGATTCCCCGGATCTTCACGCCCCGGAAGTCCTCGGGGTTGACCAGCGCCTTCCGCCCGGAGGTGAAGATCGCGGAATTCGTGGTGAACAGCCAGGCCACCGAGCGCACCGCCCGCCGCGCCGTGATCCCGTCCAGGAACCGCCGCGCCTCGGATTTCGGGAAGCGCCGGTTCTGCTCCAGCCCCGTGAAGAAGAAGGGCACGGTCTGGGCGGACATCTCGGGGATGGTGTTGCCCCAGGTGAAGTTGGTGGCTACCGCCGCCTCGAAGGCGCCGCGCGCGACGCCCGGGAAGTTCTCGGCCACGCGCGCCAGCTGCTCGGCCGGGAAGACCTGCACGTCCACCGCCCCGTTGCTCCGCGCCTTCACCTCGGCCGCGAAGTTGGCCAGCACCCCGGCGATGTGGTGGGAGGGCGGATACTGGTGCGACAGCCGCATCACCGTCGCCGACTGGGCTGCCGCGGTCCGGATGGCCGGGGCGGAAATTCCTGCCGCCAGCGGCAGGGCGAGGAGATGGCGTCGGTGCATGGTCTTCCTCCGGGGCTCGTTGCCCCGGGGTTTGCGGCGCGCGCCCCCGCCGGTCAAGCGCGCAGCGCGCGGCTCAGTCCCCGCCGAACAGACGCCGCAGCGCCCCCGGCGCGAGCATCGAGAGTGGGTCGAGCCGGAAATCCGGGTCGTCCAGCTTGCCCGTCATGCGGAAATTGGCTGCGAAGATCCCCCCGTTCCGCTCGGCCGTGAAAAGCTGCCCGATCCCGGGAATCCGCCCCAGCGCGCTGTTCAGCGCATAGGAGGGAATGATCGTCCCCCTGAGGTCGTAGCGCTCCGCCTCCCGCAGGATGCGTCCCTCCACCGTCACGCCCAGCGAGGCGGAGACCGCCCGCGCCTCGCGCAGCGTCAGCGCCTGCGGCGTCAGCGTGTAGGGCGCGCTCGCCACGGTGAAGCGCAGCCCCGGCCCGCGCGCCGCCTCCGGGATGCCGTAGATCGAGAGCGCCTGCAGCAGCTTGCCAATGGACGCCGCCTCCCGCACCCCGAAGTCACGCAGCTCCGCCACCCCCGTCAGCGGCGCCCCCGGCGCATTGGACGGCCACTCCCCAGAGGCGTGGAAGGCCCCGTCGTCCACCGCCTCGAACAGCCCGAGGTCGCGCAGCAGGGTGCCAAAACCCGAGGCCCGCACCTCCATCGCCCGCCCCGCGCCGCGCGGCACCACCACCGCCTCGAAGCCGCCGCCGCGCACCCCGCGCCCGCTCGCCCGCAGCTCCCGCAGCACGCCGCGCGCATCCACGAACAGCGCCGCCTGCACCGGCGCCAGCTCCCGCCCCTCGTTCAGGAGCACCCGGTCGAACACGGCATCCACCCGCATCGCCGTCTCGCCGCCGCCTCGCCCGCTGGAGGAAGCGGCGCGTTCCCGCAGCAGCCCGCGCGCGTCGAGCACCGTGCCGCGTACCCGGATGTCCCAGGGATCACCCGGCCCGGTCGGAGAGGCGAAGCGCCCGACGAGCCGGCTCGCCCCCACCCGCGCCTCCAGCACATCGGCCGAGTAGGCGTCGCCGCGACCGAAGGCAACGCCGCCGCGCACGTCCAGCTGCGGTCCCTCGATCCGCACGCCCTCCAGCGCCACGAGCTCGTCGCCCCGGAAGCGCAGGGTCCCCTCTGCCCGGGCCGCGACGCCCGGCGCCTTCGAGTAAAGGAAGGGCGAGAGCGCCAGCCGCGTGTCCCGCAGGTCTGCCCGCACGGCGACCTCCGCCTCGCGCGAGCGGTGACGCTCCACCCCCACCACATAGCCCATCGGCCCCGTTGCATAGGGCGCGGCCTCCACGCCCAGGCGGCGCAGGTCGGCGGCCTCGGCTCGCCCCTCCACCCGCACCCGCTCCGTCACCTGGGAGGGCGGGCCGGGCCGGAAGTCGAGCTGCGCCTCCAGCCGCCCAGGGATGGTGCCGAGCTGCGCGTTGCCAGCCAGCCGCATCCCCGCCAGGTCCACCTGCACGTCGAGATCCGCCCGCTCCACCGGCTGTCCCCGGATGAAGTCGGCGATGCGGCCGTTCATCACCTTCCCCGTGGCGGAGACCGCGATCTCCTCCGTCCGCAGATCCTTCTTCAGCGGCGTGGTCAGCGTCAGCCGCGCGTCCACCATGCCGCCCGCCGCCCCCAGTTCCAGCGGCCGCTTGTCGAACAGGTGCAGCCGCGGATGCCGGATCACGGTCAGCACATCCGCCAGCGGCCCCGTCACCCGCCCGGTGATCTCCGCCTTCTCCGCGTCCACATCGAGGTCGAAGAGCCGCACCCGCGCCTCCGGCAGCGAAAGGCCTGTCCCCGACTGCCGGTTGGCCCGCGCCTGCACGACCACCTCGCCGAGCGAGAAGGTGATCAGCCCGTCCGCCCCCTCGATCGGCGGCACCGGGCGCAGCCAGTGCACCGTCACGCCCTCAGCGCGCAGCGTGCCGTTCACCTCCGTCACGCGCGGGTCGGAAAGGCCGGAACCCATCTCCCCCTTCACCACCCAACGGCCATCCCGCGCCACGCCCGCGGTCAGGTTCTCCACCAGCCAGGAGCGCACGTTCACCGCCAGGTCCGCCGGCCAGTAGCGGTCGAGGTCGGCCACCGCCAGCCAGTCCACCGTCAGCTCGGCCTGCCCGTGCCAGCGGTCCTCCCGCCGGTCCGCGCTCGCCGTCGCGCTGATCCGGGTGGGCCGCCCCGCGGGTCCCCTGGCGGGCAGCGTCAGCTCCAGCCGCTCCAGGCCAAGATGCGTTCCGTCGTTCGTCAGGACCAGTCGCGCCGCCTGGAAGGGCACGCGCCGGTCCGGCGCCACCACCTGCCCTCCCTCGGCCCTCACCTCGGCCCGCCCCGTGAAGCGCCCGTCCCCGAAGTCGTAGCGCCCGCTCAGCCGCGCCCCGAGGTCCGCCTCCAGCACCGAGAGCGGCTTGAGCGAGGGCAGCGCCGCCGCCAGCGCCGCCGGGCTCAGCGCGTCGATCTCGAGCGCCGCCTCCGCCACCGGCGGCTCCCCCGCCGCACGGCCGACGATGCGCACGGGGATCTGCTGCCCCGCCACCAGCAAGGCGCCGGACCCCGCGATGCCCAGCGCCCCGTCCGCGCCGCGGGTGAGAGAGAGCCCGACCTCGTCCAGCGACCAGTTGAAGCGCAGCGGATCGTCGCGCACCTGCACCAGCCCGCTCTCGATCCGCACCTCCTGGAGGGAGGCAAGCGGCGAATCGCTCGCCGGCCCCCGCAGCGCCCGCGCCAACGCCTGCGTCCCCGCCTCCAGGCTCTGCGCCCCGTCCGAGGGCGGCGCCTCGGGCACCGCCGGCGGCACGCCGAGGTCGAGCGCGAGGTCGCCCGCCATGTCCCGCCGCAGCGAGACGAAGGGGTCGCGCAGCAGCACCCGCTCCGGCGCCACCACGCCGTGCAGCAACGGCGCCGCCGCGAGCGTCACCTCCACCGAGGCGAGCGAGGCCCGCGTCGCCCCTTCCAGGTCCGCCACCCGCAACGCATCCAGCCGCAGCTGCAGCGGCGCCGGCCGGCCGTCCTTCCAGCCCTCCCAGGCCA
Source organism: Roseomonas sp. KE2513 (assembly GCF_016107305.1). Lineage (GTDB taxonomy): Bacteria > Pseudomonadota > Alphaproteobacteria > Acetobacterales > Acetobacteraceae > Roseomonas. Next base: position 210,773 of record NZ_RCVR01000005.1, on the reverse strand, counting down.
CCCAGGCCTGGCCGTAGGTGATGCGCACGCCCGGCGCCATGCCGGTCAGCCGCGCCGCCACCGCGTTGTTCACCGCGGTGATGGAGGGAATCGCCAGCGGCCCCTGCGCCAGCCGCCAGCCGAGCGCCGCCAGCCCCACCCCGATAAGGATCGCGGCGAGCATCGCGAGGCGGAGGACGAAGGAGACCGCCTGCACCGCGCGGCGCCAGGAGTGCCTCCCCACTTGACCAACAAGGCGCCTCACGCGTTGCCTGCTGGGAGATGTCCGACAACGATGCCAGCCGCCGCCGCCCGCCGCCGCCTTTCGACGAGGCGTCCGCGACCCGCCTGAGGGACGACTTCGCCGCGCGCGGGGCCGCCGAGGCCGCCTATGCCGCCACGCCCGCCGGCGCCGCCCTCCTCGGCGCGCTCGGCGGCCACAGCCCCTTCCTGGCCGACCTCGCGCTGCGCGAAGCCACGACGCTGCTCCGCATGGCCGAGCGCGGCGCGGACGCGGCCCTCGCGGCCGCCCTCGACCCGCTCGGCCGCGCCGATCCGGGCGCGAGCTTCACCCAGCTCGGCGCCGTGCTGCGCCAGGCGAAACGCCAGGCCGCACTCATCGCCGCCGCCGCCGACCTCACGGGCGAATGGGGCCTCGACCAGGTGACCGGCGCCCTCTCCACCCTCGCCGAGACCTGCATCGACCTCGCCTGCGCCCACCTCCTGCGGGAGGCCGCAGCGCGTGGCGACATCGCCCTGCCCAACGCCGCGAAGCGCGACGCCCGGAGCGCCAGCAAGGGCTCGGGCCTCGTCGTCCTCGGCATGGGCAAGCTCGGCGGGCGCGAGCTGAACTACTCCTCCGACGTCGATCTGATGGTCCTCTTCGATCCGGCAGCCGCCACCGATCCGGACGCCGCCCAGGCGACCTATGTGCGCCTGGCGCGCGACCTCGTGCGGCTGCTGGAGGAACGCACGGCGGAGGGATACGTCTTCCGGACTGATCTGCGCCTCCGTCCGGACCCGGCCGCGACTCCGCTGGCCGTCTCGATACAGGCGGCGATCACCTATTACGAGAGCTTCGGCCAGAATTGGGAACGGGCCGCCATGCTCAAGGCCCGCCCTGTCGCCGGGGACCGCGCCCTGGCCGAGGGCTTCCTGGCGGAGATCCGCCCCTTTGTCTGGCGCCGCCACCTCGACTTCGCGATGATCGCGGACATCCACTCGATCAAGCGCCAGATCCACGCCGTCCACGGCAGCAAGCGCGGCGCGGGGTCCGAGATCGCCGTCGCGGGGCACGACGTGAAGCTCGGCCGCGGCGGCATCCGGGAGATTGAGTTCACCGCCCAGGTCGCCCAGCTCATCTGGGGTGGCCGAGACCCCAGCCTGCGGGACCCCACCACCCTCGGCGCCCTCGTCGCACTCGCCGCCGCCGGCCGCATGGACCGGCGCGCAGCCGCCGAGCTGGCCGACGCCTACGTCTTCCTCCGCGATGTCGAGCACCGGCTACAGATGGTTGCCGACCGCCAGACCCACCGCCTGCCCGAGGACCCGGACGGCCTCGCCCGCATCGCCTCCTTCATGGGCTCCGACAGCACGGAGGCCTTCTCCGCCGCCCTGACCGGCCATCTGCGCCGCGTCGCCGGCCAGTACTCCCGCCAGTTCGAGGCCGGCCCGCCCCTCAGCCTTCCGGCCGGCGAGAGCTTCGAGGGCGGCAACCTCGTCTTCACCGGCCCCGAGAACGACCCGGCGACGCTCGAAACCCTGCGCGCCATGGGCTACGCGAATCCGACCGGCATCTCCGCCATGGTCCGCGCCTGGCACCACGGCCACCGCCGCGGCACCCGCAGCGCCCGCGCGCGGGAGCTGCTGACCGCCCTCATGCCCGCCCTGCTGGCCGCCTTCGCCCGCCAGCGCGAGCCCGACGCGGCCCTTGCCCGCCTCGACGCCCTGCTGGACCGGCTGCCGGCCGGTGTGCAGGTGCTCAGCCTCCTGCACCGAAACCCCGCCCTGCTCGACCGGATCGCCGGTGTCCTCGGCGCCGCGCCGGCCCTCGCCGACCACCTCGCCCGCGACCCGTCCGCGCTCGAAGGCCTGCTCGCCGGCGGCACGGGCCAGGCAGCATCGGCCATCCCCGCCCTTGTCGGCGCCGCCCGCCACTACGAGGAAGCCCTCGAATCGGTCCGTCGCATGGTGACGGAAGGCCGCTTCGAGGTGGATGTCGCGGCGCTCGAGGGCGCGCTCGACGTGGACGCCGCGGGCATCGCCCGCGCCGAGCTGGCGGAGGCCGCCATTTCCTGCCTTCTCCCCCAGGTGGCGAAGGACTTCGCCACGCGCCACGGCAAGGTCGCCGGCGGGGCGATGGCCGTCGTCGGCATGGGGAAGCTCGGCAGCCGCGAGATGCTGCCGGGCTCGGACCTCGACCTCGTCCTCATCTACGACCACGCCGAGGACGCGAGCGAGAGCGACGGCCCGAAGCCCCTCGCGGTGCCTACCTACTTCGCCCGCCTCGCCGCGCAGTTCGTGGCCGCCCTTACCGCCCCGGGCGCCGAGGGCAAGCCCTACGAGGTGGACATGCGACTCCGCCCCTCCGGCAACAAAGGCCCCGTCGCGGCCAGCATCGCCGCCTTCGAGCGCTACCACGGCCCGAAGGAGGGCGGAGGTCAGGCCTGGACCTGGGAGCGGATGGCCCTCACCCGCGCCCGCCCCGTCGCCGGCCCGCCCGCCCTCCGGAAGCGCATCGCCGAGTGCTGCCGAGGCGCCCTCATTGCCCATGCCGGCCCCCAGGCGGTCGCGGACGCTATCGCCATGCGCGCCCGTATGATCCGCGACCTGCCGCCCGAGGGCCCCTGGGACGTGAAGGCCATTCCCGGCGGCCTGGTGGAGGTGGAGTTCATCGCCCAGGCCCTGCAATGCGCCCATGCCGCAACGCACCCCCGCATCCTCGCCCCCACCACGCGCGACGCTCTCGCCAATCTCGCCCGCGCCGGACTGCTCGATGCAGAGGAGGCGGCCGCGCTGATCCGGGCGGAGCGCTTTTGGCGCACCATGCAATCCCTGCTCCGGCTGACGGTCGGCCGCGTGCGGACCGAGGCCCTGCCACCCGCCTCCGCCCACGCCCTGCTCCGCGCCCTCGCCCCCGCCTGCGAGGAACCGCCCGTTGACCTTCCCGCCCTTCGCGGGCAGATGCGGGACGTTGCGGCCACGGTTCGCTCGGCCTTCGAGCGCCGCCTCGGGCCGCTGCCAGTACGGGGGGCCGCATGATCGAGGTTGGTGACAAGGCGCCGGAATTCGACCTTCCAGCCGCGGGCGGGGTGCGCGCCAGCGCCGCCCTGCTGCGCGGCCGCCGCTATGCCCTCTATTTCTACCCGAAGGCCGATACCTCCGGCTGCACCGTCCAGGCCCAGGGCGTGCAGGAGAACCTCGCCGCCCTGGAGAAGGCCGGTATCACCGTCATCGGCATCTCCCCCGACCCGGTGAAGAAGATCGAGGCCTTCGCGAAGAAGTACGGCCTCACCTTCACCCTCGCCTCCGACGCCGACCAGTCCCTCGCCACCGCCTATGACGCCTGGGTCGAGAAATCGATGTATGGCCGCAAATACATGGGCATGGAGCGCAGCACCTTCCTCGTCTCCGCCGACGGCACGGTCGAGGCCATCTGGCGCAAGGTGAAGCCGGCCGAGCACGCCTCCCTCCTCCTCGGCGCCGCCTGAACCAAGTCCTGGTGAAACAAAGAGGGCACGGGGTGGACACGGCGCGCGTCCTCCCCTTTCCTGCGGCCCACTATCCGACTCAAGGGGCGTAGCATGCGGCGGAACTGGATGAAGTGGGTCATGGTCGCGGCGCTCGCCGCCCCCCTGGCCGCGGCGGACGCGCAGCAGCCGGAGGCCCAGGCCGCCCCGCATGCCTGGCTCTTCGGCAGTTGGACCGGCGGCATCTACCCCGCCACAGAGACCGAGGGTGCCAACTGCGCCGCCCAGCCCACCGTCATCTTCACCCGCGACGTCATCATGCGCGTCTCCGTACTGGAGGTGCCCTACCGCCAGCGCCTGATCGAGACCGTCTCGGGCGGCCCAGACGCCGTCGAGTTCCGAATGGCGCCCCCCGCCGCCGCCATCCCGCCCCTCGGCGGCCGCCTGCCGCCGGACAGCGCCTTCGGCTGCGCCAATCCCAACAGCCTCCGCGTTGAGCGCCGTGGTCCGAACGAGATTGTTTTCCCCAACTGCGCCGAGTTCCCGAGCCCGCTGAAGCGCTGCACCGCCCGCTGAGCCACCCGGCCGTGCCGGAGGATGAGGTACCGCTCCGCCTCACCGCCCACAGCCTTGGCGGACCGGCCCCCGCCCTCCGCCCCGCCCCCGCGCGGCGGGACTGGATGGACGCCACCCCGCAGGGCTTCGCCAATCGCTGCCTGCCGCTGACCATCGCCAATGCCCACGGCTGGGAGGTCGTCGGCGAGGGCGGCTTCGAGGCCTGGTGGAACGGTGGCCCCAACCCGGGGGACATCACCATACGCGCCGAGCGGCCCGGGCGACCCATCCCGGTCAGCCATTTCGGCTCGGCGATCCTCACCTTCCACATCGACCTCGTCTTCCGCACCGATCCCGGCATCAGCCTCTGGGTCTCGGGCCCGCCAAACCTGCCGAAGGACGGGATCTATCCCCTGACCGGCATCGTCGAGACCGACTGGTCCCCCGCCACCTTCACCATGAATTGGCGCTTCACCCGCCCCCGCCACCCCGTCCGCTTCGCCCCGGGCGAGCCTGTCTGCTTCCTCTTTCCCGTGCCGCGAGACCTCATCCCGCGGGTGGAACCCCGCCTCCGCCCCATTACGGACGATCCCGCGCTGGACGCCGCCTATCGCGAATGGTCCACCTCCCGCGCCGGCTTCAACGCCGGCCTGAAGGACCCGAACAGCGAGGCCCGCGCACAGGGCTGGCAGCGCGACTACCACCGCGGCCGCATCGGCGAGAATGCGGCGGAGGCCCACCTCACGCGGCTCCGCCCGAAGCGCTTCGCGCAGGACTGACCGGCGCCGCGGCCTCTGGAGAGGGCGCCGCCCTCTCCAGACCTCACCCGCCAAGGGCCTGAGGCCCCTGGACCCCCATCCCGCTGTCGCGGAACCTTCCTGAACATGCCGTCGCCTCGGGTCTTGGCCCCGAGGCGCACCGGCCACTCAGCGTTTCCAACTCGAAGAAAAAGATGAGAGGGGGTCCGGGGGAGAGAATTCCTTCTCTCCCCCGGAGTCACCCGTGCCGGCCAATCAAGCCGGCAGCGTCGCCACCGCCAACAACCCGCCTTCCGGCCGGTTCTCCAGCACCACGTCCCCGCCATGCGCCCGCAGGATGTTCCGCGCGATCGGCAGGCCGAGCCCCACGCCCCCGGTCTCGCGGTTGCGGCTCGTTTCCAGCCGGCGGAAGGGTTGGAACACCGCCTCGTGGCTTTCCTCGGGGATGCCCGGCCCCTCGTCCTCCACGCGGAGCTGGATCTGTCCGCCCTGGGGCGGCACCAGCACCACGCGCGCCGCGTTGCCGTAGTTCAAGGCGTTCGCGACCAGGTTCGCCAGCGCCCGCTTGAGCGCGATCGGCCGCCCGCGCACCGTCAGTCGCTCCGGCCCCTCATAGGCGAAGGTTTCCGCCGGCGCGTCCGGCCGGGCATCCGCCGCCTCGTCCAGCACCGTCCGGCAGAGCGCCGCGAGGTCGAGCGGCACAGAGGGTTCGGCCGCCGCATCGTCGCGCGCGAAGGCGAGGGTCGCGTTCACCATCGCCTCCATCTCCTCGAGGTCCGACAGCATCTTCGCTCGCTGCTCGTCGTCGTCCATGAACTCGGCGCGCAGCTTCAACCGCGTGATCGGCGTGCGCAGGTCGTGCCCGATCGCGGCCAGCATCTGCGTGCGGTCGCCGACAAAGCGGCGGATGCGCTCGGCCATGGTGTTGAAGGCATGGGCGGCGGTCGCGACCTCAAGCGGCCCGTCCTCGGGCATGGGCGGCGCGTTCACGTCCCGTCCCAACGCATTGGCCGCGCGCGCGAGGTCGCGCACCGGCCGCGTCAGCCGCCGCGTCGCCCAGACGATAAGCAGCGCCGCCGCCGCCGTCATGAGCAGGAAGGCGATGAGGAAGGTCTCGGAATGCCAGGGCCGGAGGGGCGGCATGCGCAGCTTCACGTTTACCCATTGCGAGCCGTCCGGCAGCAGCGCCGAGACATAGAGTGTCCCGAAGCCCATTCCCGCCTGCACTTCCCGTGCCCGCCAGCGCGGCGGCCCGCCCAAAAGAATCTCCGGCCTGACCATGCGGAGCACGGGCGGCGGTGCCGGCAGCATCCCCGACCGTACCCAGGGCAATGTGTCCAGCCCTGCCTCCAGCCCCTCCGGCAGCTCCATCTCCGCCAGCATGACGGCCCGCCGGTCCGGGGGGTTGATCACCATGCTGCGCCAGAGCGTGAACACGCGGGCGGAGGTCTCCCGCTCCATGGCCGCGCGTTGCAGGTCCACCCGGTCCAGCGCGTGGATGGTCAGTCCTGCCGCCTGCACAGCCATGAGCGCGAGCAGCAGGAACACCGCCGTCCGCGCCGCCAGCGTGCAGGGCAGGAAGCGCCGCAAGATACCTCTCATCGCGCAGGATGCGGCGGGCGCCGCATCAGGCCGCCCGCTCCACGTCGGCCGCCAGCACGTAGCCGCCGCCGCGCACCGTCTTGATCAGGCTGGGGTTGCGCCCGTCATCCTCCAGCTTCCGCCGCAGCCGGGAAACCGCCACGTCGATCGCCCGGTCGAAAGGCCCCGCCTGCCGCCCGCGCAGCAGGTCCATCAGCATGTCGCGCGTCAGCACCCGGTTTGGCCGCTCCACCAGCACCGTCAGCAGTTCGTACTCACCGCCCGTCAGCGGAACCTCCGCGCCGTCCGGGTTCAGCAGCCGGCGCCGCTGCGGCTCCAGCACCCAGCCGCCGAAGCGAATGGCACTCGGCAACGGGTCGCGCCGCGGTCCCTCGCCATGGGCGCGGCGCATCACCGCGCGAATCCGCGCCAGCAGCTCCCTCGGATTGAAGGGCTTGGCCACGTAGTCGTCCGCGCCCAACTCCAGCCCCACGATCCGGTCCGTCTCCTCGCCCATGGCGGTGAGCATGACGATCGGCACGTCGGACTGCGAGCGCAGCCAGCGCGCGAAGTCGAGGCCCGATTCCCCGGGCATCATCAGGTCCAGCACCACGATGTGGTAGCGCCCGAGCGGCCAGGCCCGACGCGCCTCCCGCGCCTCCCGCGCGGTCGTCACGCGGAAGCCCTGCTTTTCCAGGAACCGCGCCAGCAGCTCCCGGATCTCACGGTCGTCGTCCACGACGAGGATGTGCGGTGCGGTTTCCATGCCCGTTACATAGCGCGCCAAGGCGCCGCGTCGCGGGTCGAGTTGTTACAATCCATGTCGGAACGGCCGCCCGTTTCCAGCGGTTTCACCATCACGTAATCGCGCCTTCAACCAGCGCCGCGGCGTGCCAGATAGGGGGCAACGGCGGTGCCCTTCCCCCCAACTCCCCAGGGCATCGTCGGAGGAACGGCGACGGGCGGATCGCATCCCCCCCTTGTCGCGGCACCCGTCGCCGTTCACCTCACCCCCGCATGCCCCCGGACAGCACGAACCACCCAGCATGGGCCGCCGCAGGGCTGGCCGTCCTCGCGCTGGCCGATCCGGTCCTGCACGCCGTGCCCCTCGCGGCCGGCCCCCTGCCCTGGCGCCGCCGTGCTCCCGGCTTTCCCGGCCTGCTGCGCGCCATTTGCGGGCAGCAGATCAGCAACACGGCGGCCCAGGCCATCTGGAACCGCCTGCGCGCCCTTCCCGGCGCCCTCGATCCCGCGGGCGTCCTCGCGCTCGATGACGGCGCCCTATGCGGCATCGGCGGCCTCTCCCGCCCCAAAGCCGCCCACGCCCGCGCCCTTGCCGCCGCCATTCTCGAAGGCAAGCTCCGCCTGGACGCGATTCCCTCCATGACGGACGCGGAGGCTGTGGCCCACCTCTCGGAAACCCGCGGACTCGGCCGCTGGACCGCCCAGGTCCACCTTCTCTTCGCCGAGGACCGGCCGGACATCTTCCCCGAAGGCGACCTCGCCCTCGCCGCCTCCCTCGCCAACCTTCGCGCCCTGCCCGCCCGGCCGGCACCGCGCGCCCTGGCCGCCATCGCCGCGGACTGGGCCCCCTACCGCTCCCTCGCCGCCCGCCTGCTCTGGCACCACTGGCGCCATGTCACGGGACGGCCAGGGAAGGATCCGGAGGATGACGGCTAACTCCCCCCCTTGTGCCCCGGAGTCACCAGCGCCTCAGTACCCCAGCGCTACCGCTGCCTCACCGATCGCCCAGAAGACGGGAAAGGCGACGACGAAGGCCAGCATGGCCTCGCGCAGGGCATCGTTCGGGATCAGAGGTCGGGTTGCGGCATGGACGTATCGCATGGGCAGAAGTGAACATACCATGAACACGCCTCGCAAGCTCTGCCCTCACTCAGGTTCGCACGATCGCGCGACCCAGCTTCCTGCCGCGTCGTCCTGCGGCCGCCCCCCTCCCCCGGCACGCGACTTGCTGCAACCATGGTGCAGCGGCCTGTCCCGGCCGCAGCAAGAAGGGGGACAGGGTGCCGGCTTTCGACGAGATGCATGAGGAAGGAAGGGTGCGCGCCCCCTACGCGGGCATCGCGCGCTACCTTGAAGCGGCGGGCGGCCAGGCGCTGGAGGCCAAGCGCCGAGAGGCCGAGATTCTTTTCCGCCGCATCGGCGTAACCTTCGCCGTCTATACTGAGGGCGGCGACCCCGAGCGCCTGATCCCCTTCGACGTCATTCCCCGCATAATCGCCCGCGAGGAGTGGGAGAGCCTGAAGCGCGGGCTGGAGCAGCGCGTCCGGGCCCTCAACGCCTTCCTCGCCGATGTTTACGGGCCACGCCGCATCCTGGAAGCGGGCCTCATCCCCGCCGATCTCGTGCTCAAGAACGAGGGCTACCGCGCAGCCATGGAGGGCTTCACCCCGCCCGGCGGCGTCTACACCGTGATCTCCGGAATCGACCTCGTCCGCACCGCCGCCGACGAGTTCTTCGTGCTCGAGGACAACTGCCGCGTCCCCTCCGGGGTCTCCTACATGCTGGAGAACCGCGAGGCGATGATGCGCCTCCTCCCCGGCCTCTGCTCGGCCCACCGAATCGCGCCCGTCAGCCACTACCCCGAGGAACTGCTGGTCACCCTCAAGTCGCTCGCGCCCCCCGCCTGCGGCAACGAGCCAACCGTGGTGGTCCTCACGCCCGGCCCCTTCAACTCCGCCTATTACGAGCACTCCTTCCTGGCGGACGAGATGGGCGTGGAGCTGGTGGAGGGCGCCGACCTCTTCGTGCGCGACGACACGGTCTTCATGCGCACGACGGCCGGCCCGCGCCGCGTGGACGTCATCTACCGCCGCGTGGACGACGAGTATCTCGACCCCCTCGCCTTCCGCGAGGACTCCACCCTCGGCGTCCCCGGCCTCATGCGCGCCTATCTCGCCGGGCGCGTGACCCTCGCCAACGCGCCGGGCGCCGGCATCGCGGACGACAAGGCGGTCTACCCCTTCGTGCCGGACATGATCCGCTTCTACCTCTCGGAGGAGCCGATCCTGAACAACGTCCCCACCTACATGTGCGAGCGCGAGGAGGACCGCGCCTATGTCCTCGCCCATCTCGGCGAACTCGTGGTGAAGCTCGCCCGCGGCTCCGGCGGCTACGGCATGCTCGTCGGCCCCCACAGCACCCCGGAGGAACGCGCCCTCTTCGAAGCCCGCATCCGCGAGCGCCCGGCCGACTACATCGCCCAGCCCACCCTCGCCCTCTCCACCGTCCCCACCCTCGTCGCCGGCGGCATGGCCCCCCGCCATGTGGACCTGCGCCCCTTCGTCCTTTTCGGGCGGGACCAGGTGCGCATGGTTCCCGGCGGCCTCACCCGCGTCGCCTTGCGGGAGGGCTCGCTCGTCGTGAACTCCTCCCAGGGCGGCGGCACGAAGGACACCTGGGTGCTCGAAGGCGAGGCCCCCTCCATGTCGCAATCCATGGCGATGGGCGGCATGACACAGAGCATGGGCGACATGACGCAATCCTTCGCAAAGCCCGACGACGGGAATCCCCGCTGATGCTCGCCCGCACCGCCGACAGCCTCTTCTGGCTCGGCCGCTACATGGAGCGCGCGGGCAACGTCGCGCGCAGCCTCAAAGTCTCGCTCCGCATGGCCGCGCTCGCCGCTCCACGCGGCACGGAGGGCGCCGAATGGGTCGCCCTCCTCGCCGCCACCGGCACGGGCGCCCATTACGCCGAGCTCTACGGCGATCCCACGCCGGATGGCGCCGCGCGCTGGCTCACGCTCGACACCCTCAATCCTTCCTCTATTTCCGCCTGCTTCGAGGCCGCCCGCCGCAATGCCCGGGCCGTCCGCACGGCGCTCACCGTGGACATGTGGGAGGCCGTGAACGACAGCTGGATTGACCTCCGCAAGCTCGAACCCGGGGATGCCGGCGGGGACCGGCTGATGGGCTTCCTCGATTGGGTGATGTCCCGCACCGTGCTGTTCAACGGCGCCGCCATGGACACCATGCTGCGCGACGACGCCTGGCGCTTCGTCCGCCTCGGCACGATGCTCGAGCGCGCGGACAACACCGCCCGCCTCCTCGCCTCGCGCAGCGACGCCTTCGGCGTGGGGGCGGAGGAGAACCCAGCGAACCATGTCCAGTGGCAGGGCCTGCTCCGCTCCGTCTCGGCGCTGCGGGCCTATCAGCACATGTACCGCGACCGCTTGCGCCCGGCGCGCGTGGTGGAGCTGCTGCTGATGCGCCCCGAGCACCCGCGCTCCGTCACTGCCTGCTACGAGGAGGTGAACGACATCCTCAGCGTCCTCGCCATGTCCGAGGGAGAGGACCGCGTCTCCTGCCGCCGCCTGGCCGCGGCGCTGCGCGGCCGCTGCGTGGCGCAGACCCCCGCGCGCCTGATGGATGGCGGCTTGAAGAGCCTGTTGGGCGAGGTGATCGAGGGCAATGCCAACCTCGGCGTCTCCATCGGGAAGTGCTTCCTCGTCGGATAGGAACGAGCCGGCACGGCCCCGCCCTTCCGAGGTAGCGCAACCCGACGCTGGGCCCGCGGAAACGAAGTGCCGCGCCGCGTGTTGCCCCGGCGCGGCGGCGGGGAGCCCGGCACTATGACCTACTGCGTCGGCCTCTTCCTGAGGGATGGCCTCGTGATGCTCGGCGATACCCGCACCAACGCGGGCGTCGACAACATCTCCACCTTCTCGAAGCTGTACACCGCCGGGGTGGAGGGAGACCGGAACTTCGGCCTCCTCTCCGCGGGAAACCTCGGCATTACCCAGGCGGTCTGGAATCGCCTGCAGGAGGGCGTGCCGCTCGACGGCGAGGTGCAGACCCTCCTCACCGTGCCCACCATGTTCCGCGCCGCCCAGCTCGTCGGCGCCGCCGTGCGTGCCGTCTACGCGGCGGATGGGGCGGCGCTTAAGGCACAGGGTCTCTCCTTCACCGCCTCCTTCCTCATCGGCGGGCAGATCCGGGGCGACGACGCGCACCTCTTCCTCGTCTACTCCGCCGGCAACTTCATCGAGGCAACGGCGGATACCCCCTTCCTCCAGATCGGGGAGCACAAATACGGCAAGCCCATCATCACCCGCGTGCTGACGCACGACACGCCGCTGGAGGACGGGGTGAAGCTTGTGCTCGTCAGCATGGACGACACGGTGCGCACCAACCTCTCGGTTGGCCTGCCGCTGGATTTGCTTGTGCTCCGCAAGGATATCTTCGCGACGCCCGCCGTGCGCCGCATCGCCGCGGACGACCCGTATTTTGCGGTGCTGCGCGATGGCTGGTCCAGCCGGATGCGTCAGACCTTTAAGGACCTGCCCTCGCCGGAATGGCTCTGAAAAGGCAGCCATTCCTCACGTGGGATGCTGATGTGCCCTTAACGCAACAGTTTCACTTAGGTTGATCACGGGACTGTGAAAAGACGATGATAGGGCGCTAACCTCGCCTCATGAGCAATTTCCGAGCCCTCTCCCTCCCTGGCCGCGTTGTCCTGGTTCACGACATGCCTGATCAGACCGTGGTCTCCGAGTTCGATGCAGCGGAGGCGACGACGCTGCTGCGCCAGCTCGAGGACGCGCTGGCACAGGTCCTCCGCGGCCTGGCAGAGCAGGCTGGTGGGCCGCTCTGCCCGGAAGCCGTGGGCTGAGGCGAGCCGCCCGGCGCCTTTCGGCCCGGGCTTCGTGGGGATGTGGCGGGTCGCCTCGGCTTTGCCGGGGGAGTTCCGCCCCACGCGTCACGCCGCCAGGGCGCCGCGGATCGCGGCCAGGGCTTCGGCTGACTTGCCGCCCTCGGGGCCGCCGGCCTGGGCCATGTCCGGGCGACCGCCGCCGCCCTTGCCGCCGACCGCGGCCGAGGCGGCGCGGACGAGGGTGACGGCGTCCGCCTTCCCCTTCGCGGCCTCGCCAACGGCGACGACGATGCTCGCCTTTCCTTCCGCGGAGGAGACGAGGGCGACGACGTCGGCGGTGCCGCCCTTGAGGATGGCTTCCGCAAGGCCCTTCAGGTCGCGGGGCGGAACCTCGCCGAGGTCGCGGAGGGAGACGCGGAGGCCGGCGACTTCCTCGACCTCGGAGGCGCTGCCGCCGGTGGCGAGCTTACGGCGGAGGTCGGCGATCTCGCGCTCCAGCTTGCGGCGGTCCTCCAGCAGGGCCGTGATGCGGGCGGGGACCTCGCTCGCGGGGACCTTGAGGGCGGCGGCGGTCTCGCGGAGGAGGCGCTCCTCTTCCTCGACGATGGCGAGGGCGGCGGGGCCGGTGACGGCTTCCACGCGGCGGACGCCGGCGGCGACGGCGCTCTCACCCACGATCTTGAAGAGGCCGATGTCGCCGGTGCGGTTCACATGGGTGCCGCCGCAGAGTTCCAGCGAATAGACGCCGTGGCGCGAGGTGGCCTCGGGGTCGTGGGCCATGCCGACGACGCGGACCTCGTCGCCGTACTTCTCGCCGAAGAGGGCCATGGCGCCGGCCTCGACCGCCTGCTCGGGGGTCATCAGGCGGGTGGTGACCTCGCCGTTCTGGCGGATGCGGAGGTTCACCTCCTGCTCCACCCATTGCAGGTCCTCGGGGGACATGGGGGTGGGCTGGGAGACGTCGAAGCGGAGGCGGTCGGGGGCGTTGAGGCTGCCCTTCTGGGCGACGTGGTCGCCGAGGCGCCGGCGGAGGGCTTCGTGCAGGAGGTGGGTGGCGCTGTGGTGGGCGCGGATGGCGCTGCGGCGGTGGTGCGCGACCTCCGCCAGGACGGGGGCGCCGGTCTTGGCGGTGCCGTGCTGGACGATGCCGATGTGGATGAAGAGGCCGAGCTTCTTCTGGGTGTCGCGCACCGCGATCTGGAGGTTATCGGGGCCGGTGATGAGGCCGGCGTCGCCGACCTGGCCGCCGGACTCGGCGTAGAAGGGGGTCTGGTTGAGGACGACCGAGACCTCGGTTCCCTCGGGGGCCTCGGTGACTTCCTTGTTGTCGGCGACGATGGCGAGGATCGAGGCCTCGGCGCGTTCCGTCGTGTAGCCCTGGAACTCGGTGCCGGTGGCGAGGCGTTCCTTGATGTCGAACCAGAGGGTTTCCGTCGCGGCGTCACCGGTGCCGGACCAGGCGGCGCGGGCACGGCGGCGCTGCTCGGCCATGGCGGTCTCGAAGCCCTCGGTGTCCACGGGGCGGCCCTCGGCGCGGAGGGCATCCTGGGTGAGGTCGAGGGGGAAGCCGAAGGTGTCGTAGAGGCGGAAGGCGACATCGCCCGGGAGGGGCTGGCGGTCGCCGAGCTTCGCGGTCTCCTCCGCGAGAAGGCCGAGGCCGCGCTCGAGGAGGTGGCGGAAGCGGGTTTCTTCCAGGCGGAGGGTTTCGGTAATGAGGGATTCCGCGCGGACCAGTTCGGGGTAGGCGGCGCCCATCTGGCGGTTGAGGACCGGGACCAGGCGGGGGAGCAGCGGGTCCTTCGCGCCCATCATGTGGGCGTGGCGCATGGCGCGGCGGAGGATGCGGCGGAGGACGTAGCCGCGGCCCTCGTTGGAGGGGAGCACGCCCTCGGCGATGAGGAAGGCGCCGGAGCGGAGGTGGTCGGCGACGACGCGGTGGCTGGCCTTGAAGGGGCCGTCCGGGTCCTGGCCGGTGGCCTCGGCGCTGGCCAGGATGATCGCGCGGAAGGTGTCGGTGTCGTAGTTGTCGTGGACGCCCTGCATGATCGCGGTGAAGCGTTCCATGCCCATGCCGGTGTCGATCGAGGGGCGCGGGAGGGGGTTGCGGACCCCTGCCGGCTGCTCGAGGAACTGCATGAAGACGAGGTTCCAGATCTCGATGAAGCGGTCGCCGTCCTCGTCCGGGCTGCCGGGGGGGCCGCCGGGGATGCTGGGGCCGTGGTCGTAGAAGATCTCGGAGCAGGGGCCGCAGGGGCCGGTGTCGCCCATGCGCCAGAAGTTATCGCTGGTCGCGATGCGGATGATCTTCTCTTCCGAGAGGCCGGCGATCTTCTTCCAGAGGGCGGCGGCGTCGTCGTCCTCGTGGTAGACGGTGACGAGGAGCTTTTCGCGGTCTAGCGCGAAGTCCTTCGTGAGCAGGGTCCAGGCGTGGTGGATGGCCTGTTCCTTGAAGTAGTCGCCGAAGGAGAAGTTCCCCAGCATCTCGAAGAAGGTGTGGTGGCGGGCGGTGTAGCCGACGTTGTCGAGGTCGTTGTGCTTGCCGCCGGCGCGGACACACTTCTGGGCTGTCGTGGCGCGGTTGTAGGGGCGGCGCTCCGCGCCGGTGAAGACGTTTTTGAACTGGACCATGCCGCTGTTGGTGAAGAGCAGCGTGGGGTCGTTGCGCGGCACCAGGGGGCTGCTGTCCACGACGGCGTGGCCGTTGCGGGCGAAGTAGTCCAGGAAGGTGGCGCGGACGTCGTTGCTGCTGGTCATGGCGGGTGTTTTGGTTCCGATTCCTCGCGCGGACGCGACCGGTGCCCTTAGCCCGGCGGGGGTGGGGGCGTCGAGGGGCGGGGGTGTCATGGCCAGGCGTTCCTGACCGAAGGGGGGATGCGCTTGCGGCCGGCGGCGGCCCTGGTGAGGGCGGCGAGGGTTTTCAGGTGGGATCGGACGGCCTCGAGCGAGGCTTTCGTGGGTTCGAGGCGGGGGCGCGGGGCTCGGGCGACGATTTCGGGCAAATAGGGGTCCGGGAGGAGCCAGGGCGGGGCGTTGAGGGCGGTTCGGAGGCCGAGTTTACGGATGAGGAGGAGCAAGGGCATGCCGCCGAGGCGGGCGGCGCGGCGGGTGGCGCGGCAGATGGCGTACTCGATGGAGCGGAGGGGGTGGTTGGGGGCGGCCTCCGCCAAGGCTTCGAGGAGGCGGTGCCAGAGGCCGGCGTGAGTCAGGCGGCGGAAGAAGCGGGCGACGGTCTGGGGGTTGCCGTACTCGGGCGGGAGGGTGCGCCAGGGGTCGCCCGGGGTGTGGGCGAGGTGGAGAGGGCGTTCATGCGGTGGCGCAGGTCGGGGATGCGACGGCCCTGCGGGGCGCGGGGGAGGACGTAGGGGAGGAGGGCCTGCCAGGCGTCGTCCGAGAGGGGGGTGAAGGGGCGGGGTGGGGTGAGGCGGGACATTGGGGGGCCTCCGCCAAGGTCAAGATGCCTTGATAAAGGAATGAAGTCCTTTTGTCAAGAGGAACAGGTGAACACCGTAAAGACTGTGACCGTTTAGTTCTCTAGCGTCGCTGAGCGACTAAACCCGTAAATTATTGGACATTAGATATATGCCGCCTATGTAAGATGACAATTTCCGTTGACACGGCCACGTACGTGGGAGAAAAGCAATCTTGCAATATAAGTCACAACACTTCGTGCCAAAATGCCACATGAGACCATTCTCTAGCAACCAAAATGGAAAAACTGTTGTAGCCTTTAATATTCGAAGAAAGTTTGTGATCCCAAGTGCGGGCATTAAGGAACAGTGCGCCAGAGACTATTTTTACGATCGCACAGGCGATATAGACGCAATTTTCAACAATTGGGAGGGACGCTATTCCAGCATTGTACGTAAAGCAACCGCCCAATCCGGACGTCTTTCCGGAGAAGACCGCCAATTTCTGAGATTTTTTGCTTATCTCCAGTATCTTCGTACTGACGCAATGGCAAAGCAACAAGCTAGCGCCTTTGTTGAAATGGCTGACTTTGTCTTCGACGGGGACGCGGAAGGAAGAGCTTGGGCAACGTTTGACCCGAAGGACATTCCTGGAGAGAGTTTAGGCCACTTTCTAAAAACGATCCCGTACTTAGGAGGTTTGGCAGATTGCCTGATCTTAAATAAAACCGGAACGGATTTTATCACGTCCGACAACCCTGCAGTTGCTTCCAATCGCTTCCGTACGCAAAGACTAAAACATCTTCTCGGGGGATCGGGCACAATAAGTAGTGGCTACATGCTCACACTTCCACTCACCCCAAGGCTACTGTATGCCGCTTATGATCAAGGTATCTACAGTGCAAAACTCGATGGAAATAATGTGGTCTCGACATCGCGGACAGCAGATATAGATGCTCTAAACGCTTTACAAATAATTAGAGCAAGTGAGAATGTATACTTTGGTGCCGTCGATCAGAGTGCGTATGTAGTAGCTTTGATGCAGGCGTTCGAGGGATGCAGGCCAAAAGCGTGGTATAAATGGCATTTCGCGGTCGAAAATAAAGCTTTAGGAACAAAAACTTATCGGGCATTTTCCGAAGTACAAACACCGTCGGAGTTGCGGCAAGGAAATGGATTTATGCACATCGAGTCGATTGCCGTCGACCCAAAAAAATGGTGCTCCATTTTTAAATTTCGCAGCAATCCTCATTACGTAGATACGAAAAGCGCTGCTGGTCTAGTACGCTCCAAAGCACTCCTAGATCTACGCAAATACCTAAGTGACCTACCTCGACCGATTAAGGTGCCGAGAACGCCCAAGAACAAGAACACTACATCAGCTTAGAAGCAGATTGCGGGTCCAGGGGCCTCAGGCTCCTGGCGGATGGGGGTATCGGGGGGTCCGAGGCACTGCCTCGGACGCCGAAGGCCGGCAGGGCCTTCCCTCGGGCCGCTCGCCACGGTCGAAAACGAAAAAAGGCCGCACCCGGAGGTGCGGCCCTTCGTCGTTCCGTGCCGGCGCGGAGGTTACTCCGCCGCGGCGGCGGCTTCCTCGGCGTCCGGGGCGACCATCATGGCGTTGGCGACCTGGTTGGCCTGATCGCGGATGCGCTTCTCGATGGACTCCGCGAGGGCGGGGTTGTCGCGGAGGAACTGCTTGGCGTTCTCGCGGCCCTGGCCGATGCGCTGGCTGTCGGCGGAGAACCAGGCGCCGGACTTCTCGACCACGCCGGCCTTGACGCCGAGGTCGATGAGCTCGCCGACCTTGGAGACGCCCTCGCCGTACATGATGTCGAACTCGACCTGCCGGAAGGGCGGGGCCATCTTGTTCTTCACCACCTTCACGCGGGTCTGGTTGCCGACGACTTCCTCGCGGTCCTTGATCTGGCCGATGCGGCGGATTTCCATGCGGACGGAGGCGTAGAACTTCAGGGCGTTGCCGCCCGTGGTCGTCTCCGGGTTGCCGAACATGACGCCGATCTTCAGCCGGATCTGGTTGAGGAAGATCATCATGCAGTTGGAGCGGCTGATGGAGCCGGTCAGCTTGCGCAGTGCCTGGGACATGAGGCGGGCGTGGAGGCCGACGTGGCTGTCGCCCATCTCGCCCTCGAGCTCGGCGCGGGGGACGAGGGCGGCGACGGAGTCGATCACCAGCACGTCGATGGCGCCGGAGCGGACGAGGGTGTCGGCGATTTCTAGCGCCTGCTCACCGGCGTCGGGCTGGGAGATGAGGAGGTTGTCCACGTCCACGCCGAGCTTGCGGGCGTAGCCGGGGTCGAGGGCGTGCTCGGCGTCGATGAAGGCGCAGGTGCCGCCCTTCTTCTGGGCTTCGGCGACGGCCTGGAGGGCGAGGGTGGTCTTGCCCGAGGACTCGGGGCCGTAGATCTCGATGATGCGGCCCTTGGGGAGGCCGCCGATGCCGAGTGCGAGGTCGAGGCCGAGGGAGCCGGTGGAGACGACCTCCACTTCCTCGTTCATCTGCTTGCCGCCCATCCGCATGATGGAGCCCTTCCCGAAGGAGCGCTCGATCTGGGAGAGAGCGGCCTCGAGAGCCTTGTTCTTTTCCATTGTGGAAGTAGCCCCTTGCGTTCGGTGGACGCGTCGCGTGCCACCGGCGGATGAGTGGATGGCGTGTAACACCACCGCCTCACGCGCTTGTTAACCGGCCGGGGTGGGCGTGCACAAGGTGAAACGCCGCCCCGGTCCGGGATGTTCATATTATGTTCAGGGTCGGCGAAAGCAAGGGGAAAGCGGGCGATTCAGGGGAGGTTGGCGACGGCTTCGACGATGTCGGCGGGGCGGTAGGGCTTGGGGAGGAAGCGGGTGGGGGGGCGGGGGGCGCTTGCCTGTCCTGGCCCCTGCCCTGCCCCTTCGGTTGCCTGTGATCCGGGGGAGAGGTCGCGGGTGAGGTCGGTGCCGAGGGCGGCCTCGGCGTAGCCGCTGGTGAGGATGACGGGGAGGTCGGGGCGCCTGGCGCGGAGGGCGCGGGCGAGGGCGACGCCGTCCGTGCCGGGCATGGAGATGTCGGAGACGAGGGCGTCGGGGGTGAGGCCGTCTTCGACGAGTTCGAGGGCGGTGTCGCCGTCCTCGGCCTGGGTGACGCGGTGGCCGGCGCGCTCGAGGGCGACGGCGGAGAGGCGGCGGAGGGGGGCTTCGTCGTCCACGAGGAGGATGTGGCGGGTGGCCGGGCGCGGGGGGAGTGCGGGGGTGACGGTTGCCGCGGGTGCTTCGGCCTCTCCCTCGTGGCGGGGGAAGGCGATGCGGAAGCGGGTGTGACCGGGGCGGCTCTCGATCTGGAGGGCGCCGCCGGACTGGCGGACGATGCCGTGGACGGTGGCGAGGCCGAGGCCGGTGCCGCCCTGGGACGCGCGGGTGGTGAAGAAGGGCTCGACGACGCGGCCGAGGGTTTCGGGGGGCATGCCGGGGCCGTTGTCGGTGACTTCGAGGACGACCCAGCGGCCGGGGGGCAGGGTGTCGGGGAGGCCGGGTTCCTCGCGCAGGGCGACGGCGGTGTCGGTGGCGATGGCGAGGCGGGCGGTGCCTTCGGGCAGGCCGGCCATGGCGTCGCGGGCGTTGGTGGCGAGGTTGAGGAGGACCTGGTCGAGCTGGACGGGGTCCACGCGGACGCGGCGGCCGAGGGCGTTGGGGCGGAGGTCGAGGGTGATGCGCGGGCCGAGGAGGCTGCGGAGCATGGGGGTCATGGCCGCGACGGTGTCGTCGAGGCTGACCACGCGGGGTTCGAGTTGCTGGCGGCGGGCGAAGGCGAGGAGGCGACGGACGAGGGCGGCGCCGCGGGCGGCGGCGTCGAGCGCGGGTTGGAGGTCGGCGGCGGCCTGCGGAGCGGCCTCACGGGCGACGTCCACCGAGGAGACGATGATCGAGAGAAGGTTGTTGATGTCGTGGGCGATGCCGCCGGCGAGCTGGCCGACGGTGCGGAGGCGCTCGCCGGCGGCGGCGCCCTCGCGGCCGCGGGCGCGCTCGGAGAGGTGCTCGGCCAGGAGGATGCGGGTGCCGTCCGGGAGGGGAGAGAGGGTGAGGGCGGCGAGCAGCGGGGGCTGGCCCTCGGGCTGGGCGAGCTCGGCCTCCAGCGCTGTCGGGGCGGGGCTGTCGAGCCACTGGAGGATGGCGGGGCGGGCCGCGAGGCTCGCGAGGGAGATCGCGGGGGTGCCCGGGCGCAGCGGGACGGCGGGGCCGAGCATCCGGCGGAGGGCGGGGTTGGCGTGGAGGAGCGTGTTCGCCGCGTCCAGCAGGGCGGCGCCCTGAGGGAGCGCGTCGATGAGCGCGGGCTGGGCCGTGCCCGGCGCGGGGCCCGGCCGGGAAAGTCCGAGTGCCCTCCGGATGCCGTCCGCCATGGGGGCCAGCCTAGCGTGGGCGGTGGGCGCGTCCAGCGGTGCGGACGCGGTCCTCGCGCGGGGGCGGTTCATAGCGGCGGCCTGTTGCTGCGGGCGCGCCAGACGAAGGCGATGATCTCGGCGACGGCCTGGTAGTGCTCGGGCGGGATCTCAGTCTCGAGCGGCAGCTTGAAGAGGGCGCGGGCGAGGGGCGGGTTGGAGACGAGGGGCACACCCGACTCGCGTGCGCGCTCGCGGATGCGGGCGGCGACCTCGTCGGCGCCCTTGGCGAGGATCTTCGGGGCGGCGGCGGAACCCTCGTCGTAGCCGAGGGCGACGGCGAAGTGGGTGGGGTTGGTGATGACGACGGCGGCGCGGGGGATGGCGGCCATCATGCGCTGGCGGGCGCGCTGCTGGCGGACGGCCTTCTGCTTGCCCTTCACATGCGGGTCGCCCTCGCTGTCCTTCGCCTCCTGCTTCATCTCCTCGCGGCTCATCCGCAGGCGGCGGAGGTGGCGGAAGTGGACGAGGAAGACGTCGGCCGCAGCGAGGAGGGCGAAGGCGGCGAGGGTGGCGGCGACAAGCCGCAGGCCCTGGTCGGCGACGGTGGAGAGGAGTGCCGCGGCCGGCTGGTGCATCAGGGTTTCGAGCAACTCGGGTGCGGCGCCGGCGTGCCAGATGGCGGCGCCGACAAGGGCCATCTTGAGGAGCGTCTTCAGGAATTCGATCAGCGCTTCCATGCCGACGAGGCGCTTGAAGCCGGACATCGGGGAGAGGCGGGAGAGTTGTGGTTTGAGGCCCTGGGCGGAGACGAGGCCGCGGGTTTGCAGGAGCGTGGTGCCGGCGGCGCCGATCGCGGCAGCGGCGAGGACGGGGAGGAGGACGAGGGCGGAGGGTTGGAGGAGTTCCAGCGCCTGCTGGGCCGATAGCTCGTGGCCGCGTTCCAGGATGCCGCGGAGAGCGCGCAGGAGGTCGCGGCCCATCGTGGGAAGGGCGGAGGCGGCGGCGAGGATGGCGAGGAGGAGGGCCATGAAGCCCGAGGCCTCGCGCGAGTTCGGGACCTGGCCTTCCTCGCGCGCCTTTTCGAGCCGCCGGGCGCTGGGTGGGCCCTGGCGGTCCTCGGCGTCGGCGCCCTCCTCCTCGGCCATGGTTCAGCGAAGCCCCGGGAGGGTGGACCAGCGGGCCTGGAGCGCGACCATGAAGCCGTCCAGGAGCGAGGGCGCGAGGAGGGCGAGGAGCGCGAGGCCGGCGACGATCTGGCCGGGCGCCGCGACGAAGAAGACCTGGATGGAGGGCGCGACGCGGGCGATGAGCGCCATGGCGAGGTTGATGGTGACGGCGGCGAGCACAAAGGGCGCGGCGAGGCGGAGCGCGAGGGCGAGCATGGCGCCGCCGGCCTCGGCGAGTTCGCCCGCGGCCTCGGCGGCGGGCCAGGGGGCGCCGGGGGGCAGCAGCGTGTAGGACTCGGTGAGGGCGCGAAGCGGCAGCGCGTGCAGACCGGTGGAGAGGACGAGGACGGCGGCGGCGAGCGTGCCGAGGCGGCCGAGGGCGGAGGCGCCGCTGCCGAGCGCCGCGTCCGGGACGAGGATGTTGGCGAGGCCGAGCAGGGTGGCGCCGGCCTGAAGGGCGACGGAGAAGGCGAGCGCCAGGAGGCGGGCGAGGCCGCCGATCCAGAGGCCGGTCGCGACCTCCAGCGCGAGGAGGCGGAGGATGGTGGCGGGGTCGTCCGGGGCCCCCGGGAGGGCGGGGGCGAGGACGGGCAGCAGGAGCGGCACGAGGCCGAGGGCGAGGGCCAGGCGGACCGGGGCGGGCACGTCGCTCTCGCCGAGGCCGGGGAGGATCATCGCGGCGGCACCGAGGCGGGCGAGGATGAGCACGGCCTGGAAGGCGAGCGAGGGCAGGGCTGCGAGGAGCTCGGCCTCGGTCACGGCATGCCGCCGAGGGCGATCATGCGGTCGAAGAGGGTGACGGTCCAGGCGCGGAGCGATTCGACCATGAAGGGGCCGAGGAGGAGGAGGCCGCCGCCGGTGACGGCGAGCTTCGGCAGGAAGGCGAGCGAGGCTTCCTGGATCTGGGTGAGGGCCTGGATGACCGATACGGCGAGGCCGACAACGAGGAGCGCGATCAGCAGGGGCGCGCCCAATTGCAGGCAGATCCAGATCGCGTCGCGCATCGATTGCGCGACGAGTTCGACGTCCATTCGGCCCTCCTGGCCTTTGTGCGAGCGGTGTCGGCGGACGGGGCGCGCTAGATCGGCATGCGCATGACGTCCTGGTAGGCGGAGACCATGCGGTCGCGCACGGCGACGGCGGTTTGCAGCGCCATCTCGGCGCGGGTGACGGCGAGGACAGTGTCGGTGACGCTGACCTGGCCGAGGATGGCGCCGGAGCTGGCGGCGTCGGCCTGGCGGCCGGCGTCGACGGCGCCCTCGATGGCGCGCTTGAGGGCGCCGCCGAAGCCCTCCCCTCCCCCGCCCGCCGAGGGGGTGGCGTTCACGCCGCGATAGGCGGCGGCTGCGGCGGCGGCGCCGATCGGGGCGGGCATCAGCGCAGCGACTCGATCGTGCGGGTGAGCATGCCGCGCGTGGTTTCCAGCACCGAGAGGCTGGCGCTGTAGCTGCGCTGGGCCTCGCGCATGTCCATCACCTCGATGAGGCTGTCGACATTGGGCGTTTTCACATAGCCCTGGGCGTCGGCGGCGGGGCTGGAGGGGTCGAAGCGCCTGGGGAAGTCGCCGGGGGCCTGACCGATGCGCGAGACGGAGACGGTCTGCGCGCCCGTCGCGCGGTCGAGCTGGTTGGCGAAGCTGACGGTGCGGCGGCGATAGGGATCGGCGCCCGGGGTGTTGCCGGTGCTGTCCCGGTTCGCGAGGTTTTCCGCCACCACGCGGAGGCGGGTGGACTGCGCCGCCATGCCGGCGGCGGAGATCCGGAGTGCCCTGTCCATGTCCATGCGGGGGTTTCCTTGCGGTCTATCCGTTGCGGCCGAGGGCCGTGCGGAACATGCCCGTCCAGCGGCGATGCAGGCTCATTGCCAGGGAATGGGCGGTGTCGGTGTCGGCGACCTTGATGGCCTGCTCGTCGAGCGAGACGGCGTTGCCGTCGGGCGAGACCTCGGCCGCGCGATCGGGGCGGGTGCCGGCGGCGCTGCCGGTGCCGACGAGGTGGCCGGGGCTGGTGCGGGCCATGCCCTGGGTGCCGGTGGCGCGGGCGAGCTGGGCGGCGAAGGGCGTGAGGTCGCGGGCCCGGAAGTTCGGCGTGTCGGCGTTGGCGATGTTGCGCGCGAGGACCTCCTGCCGGCGGTCGAGCCAGCGGAGGCGGGCCTCGGCGAGCTCGATCGGGCTTCTGGCCGCGGCGGGGGTGGTTCGGTCCATGCCCGGCATTATCCGCCGGGTTGGTTAACCGATGCTTGATGCGGCGCGGAGCGGCGTTAACGGTTTGGAAGGGTTGGGGCGGCAAACTCTGCCGCATGACGAGCACGCCGCAAAAAGCCGTTCTCGCCGCCGTCGATGAGTTGCACGGCGTGCTGAGCCTCGCAGAGGTCCTCCTGATCACGGGACGGACGCTCGACCTTGGGGGACTGGACAAGGAGGTCGCGGCGATCTGCGACGCCGTGGCCGCCCTGCCGCCGGAGGAGGGCCGCGCCGCGCGGCCCGCCCTGACCGACCTGCTTCGCCAGGTGGAGGGGCTGCATGGCCAGCTTCGGGCGCGATGAGCCGGTTTTCCGTGGCCGGGCCGGGGGGCGGGCATGAACGAGGCGATGGGGCAGTGGGTGAGCGCGGCCGGGGCGCTGGCCGTGGTGCTGGGGCTGCTCTGGCTCGTTGCGCGGCTGGCGCGGCGGGGCGGGATGGCGGCCTCGGGGCCGCGGCGGGTGCGGGTGTTGGAGGCGACGGCCATCGATCCGCGCCGGCGCGCCGTGATCCTGCGGGTGGACGGGCGCGAGGCGCTGGTGTTGACGGGCGGGCCGGCGGACGTTTTCGTCGGCTGGCTCTGATCGCGGGGTTCGTGCTGCTGCCCGTCGGGGCTGCGGTAGCGCAGTCGGTTTCGCTCGATCTCGGCGGGTCCAGTTCGGGCAGCACGGCGCGGCTGGTGCAGCTGACGGCGATGATCGGGCTGCTGTCGCTGGCCCCTTCCCTTCTGGTGATGGCGACGGCCTTCGCGCGGATCGTCATCGTGCTGTCGCTCCTGCGGAGCGCGATCGGGGCGCAGGGGATCCCGCCCAATCCGGTGCTGATCGGGCTGGCGCTGTTCCTCACCTTCTTCGTCATGCAGCCGGTGATCGAGGCGTCCTGGGCGCAGGGACTGCAGCCGATGCTCGCGGGGCAGATGGCGGAGCTGGACGGGCTATCGGCCTCGGCGGAGCCGTTCAGGAAGTTCATGGCGGCGAATGCGCGGGATTCGGATCTCGCGCTGTTCCTCGATCTCGCGCAGTTGCCGGCGCCGGCAGGCCCGGAGGCGACGCCGTGGCGCGCGCTGGTGCCGGCCTTCATGGTGAGTGAGCTGAAGCGGGGGTTTGAGATCGGCTTTCTGATGTTCCTGCCGTTCCTCGTGATCGACCTGGTGGCGGCCTCGCTACTGATGTCGCTGGGCATGATGATGCTGCCGCCGAGCGTGGTGGCGCTGCCGTTCAAGATCATCTTCTTCGTGATGGTCGACGGGTGGCGGCTGGTTTCGGCGAGCCTCGTGCAGGGCTTTGCGAACCAATAGGGTTACGGCCGCCGCGTCCCCGCGTTCCCGATCCATCCCGCACGCCGCATGACGCGGCGGGGACGGCCAGATGGGGAACCGGTGGAGCGCGGCGGCCGAAACGCTTACCCGTTCTTCGGGAGGTGCTTCGCGATATAGGGCGGCAGGTTGAAGGCGCCCGCGTGAATTTCCGGCGTCCAGTAGCTGGTGGTGCCGAGGATGCCGGCCACCTCGGCGCGACGCCGGATTTCTTCCGGGGCGATCGCGCGCATCGAGGCGTCCTTCGCGGCCCAGCCGAGGGTCATCAGGCCGCCGACATAGGTGGGGACGGCCGCGGTATAGGCGTGGATGTCGGGGAAGGACTTTGCGCGGCGGAGCGAGGTTTCGGCGAGTTCCTCGGCCTGCATGGCGGGAACGCCGCACTGGTTCACGACAAGGCCGCGATCCGTCAGCAGGCGGGCCGTGTTGGCGTAGAACTCGTCGGTGAAGAGCGCCTCGCCGACGCCGACGGGGTCGGTGCTGTCGACGATGACGACGTCGAAGGAGCCGGCCTCGGCGCGGCGGACGTAGTCGATGCCGTCGGCCACCAGCACCTCGGCGCGTGGGTCGTTCCAGGCGTCGCCGGCGATGTTCGGCAGGAATTCCTTGGCAAGGCGGATGACCTCGCCGTCGATCTCGACCATCACCGCGCGCTCGACGTTGCGGTGCTGGAGGACGCGGCGGAGGACGCCGCCGTCGCCGGCGCCGATGATGAGGACGCGCTTCGCCTCGCCATGGGCGAGGAGCGGCACGTGCGTCAGCATTTCCTGATAGACGAACTCGTCCATCTCGGTGATCTGCACGGCGCCGTCGAGCAGCATGACGCGGCCATGCGTCTCCGACTCAAAGATCAGGATGTCCTGAAATTCCGAGTGGGTGCGGGCGAGCTCCCGCACGACGCGGAAGCGCTGGCCCCAGCCGGCATAGAGGGTTTCGTTCACCCAGATGTCGGTCGTCATCGCGCTGCTCCGGACAAGAAGAAGGGGCGGACCCTAGGGCCCGCCCCTGGTCAGGTCAGGTGAAGCTTCTGCTTCAGGCCTGCATGCCGCGGCGGTGTTCCGCGAGCTGCACGCGCTCCGGCAGGAAGCCGCGCTTGAGCACGGGGATCGCCAGATAAGGGTCGCAGGCGCCGCAGACGAAGATGTCGAGCGCGGCGTAGGACTTCTCGGGCCAGGTGTGGATCGACACGTGGCTCTCGGCGAGCACGAGCACGCCGCTCACTCCGCCATTCGGCTGGAAGTGGTGGAAGTGGCCGTGGAGAATCGTCGCGCCCGTCTCGATGGCGGCGTCGCGCAGGATCTCGTCGATATGCGCTGGGTCGTCGAGATTCGTCGCCCCCCACAGATCGATAATCAGGTGAGTCCCGGCGAAGCGGATGCCGTTCTTCTCGACGAAGTAGTCCTTCGTCTCCTCAGTGTGCAGGGCTTCGCTCGGGCTGAAATCCGAAACCATCCCCAGCGGAGCAACAAGAGTGTCCATCAGCGGGCCCCCCAATCCTCGACCGGCGATGACCAGGGCGATCGGGAATTCGATCAGGTCAACGGGGGGCGCATATGAGGCACCCCGCCCCCCCACGCAAGCGAAATTACGAATTTTCCGGCCGAAAAAAACGCGGCGCCCCCCCGCGTTGGACGCGCAGCTCAGCGCGAAACAGCGGCTGCGGTCCGGAAGGCCTCCAGCCCTGCAGAGATTCCCCGGAAAAGGTCCAGTTCGCGGGTGAGCCTCGGCAGGTCGGCGAGGCCTTGAACGGGATCGGTGGTGAGCAGGCGGAAGGCTTCGGCGAGCGGACCGTTGCCGAGGCGGGGGGCCCAGTCGCCGCGCAGTGCGATCAGGCGCGCGGTGTCGCGCGCCAGGGTGGCGAAGGCTGCGGCGCGCAGAACGTCGCGCGGTGTGGAGGCTTCGTCCGGACGAGTGGCGGCGAGGGCGGCGGCGGCGTCCGAGGCGCCGGCCCAGTCCTGTCGCTCGGCGAGGAGAGCGGCGAGCGCGGGAAGGCCGGGGGTGCCGAGGGAGCGGAGGATGGAGGCCGCGCCGTCCGCGTCGCCCAGGCGGGACTTGATGCGGGCGGCGAGGAGGCCGCGGGGAGCGGTGTTCTCGGGGGTGGCGGGGGCGGACTCCAGGGCGGTGAGGGCGCCGGGGGCATCGCCGGCCGCAAGGCGGAAGCCCGCGAGCTGCAGCGCGAGGGCGGGGCGCTGGGCGGGCGTGGCGCGCTCCCCAGCGCGCTCGGCGAGGGTGGCGGCGCGGTCGGGGAGGTCCATCCCGGCGAGGCGCTCGGCGAGGCCGAGTAGGGCCTCGGTGCCGCGGGCATCGCGCGGGAGGAGGGATTCGTTGGCCTCGAAGAGAGCGATGGCGACGGTCGGCTGCTCCTGCGCGAGGGCTTGGATGAGGGCGGTTTCCTGCGCGGCGCGGAGGGCTTCGGTGCGGTCGGGGAAGATCTTGCCGGTGTCGCGGAGGAGGTCGAGTGCGGCGCGGCTGTCGCCAGCGGCCTGGCGGAGCACGGCGATTCGGAGGCGGGTTGCAAATTCCTCGCCGTCCCCGCGCCAAGCGAAGAGGGCGGATTCGAGGGCGGCGGCGGCGCCGGCATTGTCCAGCATACCGGCGGCAAGGCGTAGTTCGGCGGAGCGGCGGAGGGCGCGGGCGCGGGCGAGGCGGTCCCTCCCCTGCCCTAGCGCGGCGTAGAGGGACAGGGCCTCGTCGCGGCGGCCCTCGGCCTCGGCCAGGCGGGCGCGAGCGAGGGCGAGGTCCGGGCGATCGCCCGCGCCGCGGAGGAGGCGGCGGGCGGAGGTGAGGTCGCCGGCCTCGATCAGCGTGTCGGCCGCCAGGGGGAGAAGGCGGGCGCGGACCGGCTCGGGATAGATGAGCATGAGGGGGAGCGTGGCGGCAAAGCCAGTGGCGGCCGGCTCGCCCCTCCCGGCGGCGAGGACGGCGCGCCAGAGGGTGAGCTCGTCGCTTGGCGGGAGGGCCGGGGAGAGGAGGTTCGCGGCCTCGGCGGGGCGGTTGGCCAGGAGGGCGGCGGCGCCGTGGACGAGAAGGGCGGCGGGGTCCGTCGAGGCGCGCGAATCCTCCTGGAAGGCGAGGCGCATCATGGACTGCGCCTCGTGCGCCATGCCGAGGGAGAGAAGCCCCTCGGCGGCGGCGCGGCGGATCGGCAGGCGGGCCAGCGGCGGGGTGGCGGCGAGGCTGGCGCTCTGCGCGCGCTGGCGCTCGTTGGCAGCGGCGTTGTCGAGGGAAGCCAGGTCCATCAGGCGCGACATGGCGGCGGCCTCGGCGGCGTCGGGCAGGGCCGCGACGCCGCCGAGGCCGGAGAGGAGGAAGCGGTCGCCGACGCGGCGGAGGGAGGCGGTGTCGGCGCGGGCGAGGGCCGCGACGCCGAGCTGGGTGGGGAGGAGATCGAGCTGGGCGAGGCTGCGCGTGCCACCCATGGCCTGGCCGGGCTCGCGCACCGTGCCTAGGAGGAGGGGCAGGCCAGTCTCAGGGTCGGGGATGGGGACGGGGCGGCCGGGGGCGGCGACGCGCATGACCATCCGGGCGCCCTCGGGCTCGGCGAGGATGGAGCGCTCCCGCTCGGGGGTGGCGACGGGGGTGAGGAACCAGCGGGCGCCGTCGCGCCCGGCGCGCAGCGAGGCCGGGGCGGCGAGTGGGAGACGGAGGACGGTGGCCTCGGGGCGGGTCTCGACCTCGAGGGCGCCGAAGACGGGATCGTCCCGCAGCGGGGTGGCGTCGAATTCCTGCGGCTGGTCGAGAACGATCAGGAGGAGGTCGCCGCGGCGGAGGATGGCGAGGGCCGTCTCGGGGGCGAGGGGCAGCGCGAGGGCACGGCGGTCGCCGTCTCCGACGAGGCGGAGGGGGGTGCCGCTGGGCGCGGGCGCCGGGGGCTCGGCGGGTGGTGGGAGCGGGGCGACGACGACGGGCGTGACCGGGGCGGCGGTAAGGGCCGGCAGAGGAGGAGCCGGGGCGGGGTTGGGCGGTGCGAGGGCCAGCGGCGGCGCGGACTCGGGCGCGGGGGTGCCGCGGCCGGCGCGCGGGGGCGGGCCGTCGAGCACCTCCAGCACGAGCCGGTTGCCGGCGCGCTGGTGGCGGAGATGCGTGCCGGGGCGGGTGGTGAGCAGCAGGCCGTCCGCGTTCGCCTCGATCCCGCGGAGGTTGCGGGGCATGCGGCGGTTGGCCGGCATGTCCAGGGTGAGGTTGGGGCCGAGGCGCACGAAGGTGCCCCTCGGCCAGGTCTCCACGCGGTAGGGCGTGTCAGGCGCGGCGAGGTCCAGAACCACCCGGCTGTTGCCGGGCTGGTCGCTCAGCCGCACCCCGACGCGCTCCGCCAGGGCGGGCGAGGCGAGGAGGAGCAGGGCGAGGCCGGTCGCCGCGAAGCGCATCAGTCGAAGCTCGCGAGCAGGGCGTCGATCTCCGCCTGGGAGGAGGCGGCGGCGACGGGCTGTGGGCCGTTCGCCAGGCGCTCGCCCTCTGTCCGGGCAGGGCCGGTGCGGGCGGGGAGCGCGACGGAGGGCGCGTAGCGGCCGGTGGTCTCGCGCACGCGCTGCTCGATCTGCTTCAGCGCGTTCACCACCTTGCCGATGCGCTGGCCGGTGATGTCCTGGAAGGCGCAGGCCTCGTAGATGCGGGTGACGCAGACGGCGACCGTATCCGAGGCCTCCGGCGGGAGGCTCGGCTGAAGGTTCTCGAGCGTCTCGCAGACATCGAGGATCTCGTTGGCGGCGTTGGCGGTGCTCTTCACGACCTCGTCGAGCTCGTCGGTCGCGGCGGGGAGATGCGTGGCGTCCACGTTCTCCACGCGCATGGCCGCGATCTCCTCCTTCGCATGGGCTACCATGCGGCCGAGGGCCTCCAGCTCCTGCAGGAGGGTGGCTTCGGTCCTGTTGAGGCCCGACATGACGTTCAGCGCGATCTGGGCGCGGTCCACGTTAAGCATGGGCCATCACCTTCTCGATCTTCTCGCGCAGCGTCTCGG
The DNA here is from genome assembly GCF_016107305.1 of Roseomonas sp. KE2513. Classification (GTDB taxonomy): domain Bacteria; phylum Pseudomonadota; class Alphaproteobacteria; order Acetobacterales; family Acetobacteraceae; genus Roseomonas. Next base: position 181,132 of record NZ_RCVR01000005.1, on the reverse strand, counting down.
CGTTGAAGGGTTTGACGATGTAGTTCGAGACGCCGGCGGCGCGAGCGGCGACGACGTTCTCGGTCTTGCTCTCGGCGGTAATCATGATGAAGGGAATGGACTTCAGGCGGGCGTCGGCGCGCACCTCCTTCAGCAGGTCTAGGCCCGTCATCGGCTCCATGTTCCAGTCGGAGATGACGAGGCCGAAATGGCCGGCGCGGAGCTTGGCGAGCGCCTCCTGGCCATCGGTCGCCTCCTCGACGTTGTTGAAGTCGAGCTGCTTGAGCAGGTTCCTGATAATGCGCAGCATCGTCTTGTAGTCGTCGACGATGAGCACGTTGGTGTTCTTGTCCATCAAAAGGCTCTTCTTTCAGTCCGTCCGGTTTGTGGCAGCGCGGAGCCGGGCCAGCTCCGCGGTCAGGCTTCTTGCCCGATCGGGCCGCATGGCGCCGATCACGGGAGCGGCCTTCGCCTCCCGCATACGGTTCACGATCTGAAGGAGCACGGGCATCTCCAGCTCGTCGAAGACGGTGGCGGCGTCGCGGGGGCGCATCGCCTCGTAGGTTTTCACCAGGCCGCGCCAGCCGGCCTCCTCGCGCTCGCCGCGGCCGCGCTCGAGCGTTTCCAGGCGGGCCTGCAGGGCGGCCATTTCCTCGAGGCGCGTGGTGAGGCGGCGCTCGGCGGCGGCGAGGACGGATTCGCGGGCGGCGAAGGCGGCTTCCTTCGCCTCCAACTCGGAGCGGCGCTCGCGCAGGCGGCCGAGGAGGGCGCGCTCGGCCTGGTCCACCGGGTCGGGCGGCACGGGCTCGGGCAGCGGCGCCGGCGGGGCTGCGGCGCGAGCGGGCGCGGGGGCCGGCGGGGGCGAGGAGGCGGCGGCGGGCGAGACGAGCACCGCGCCGTTGGGGGCCGCGCTCAGCAGGGCCTGGGCCTTCACCAGCGCGAGGACCGCGCAGGTCGCGAGGATGAGGGGCAGCAGGCGCGGCTTCGCGCGGGGGAGCCGCGCGGCGAGGCCGCGCTTCGCTGCGACGGGGGCTGGCATCAGCGGGCCTGCCTCAGCGCCTGGAGGAGGTCGCGCTCGGCCTGGCTGCGCGCGGGTTCCTCGGCCGGCGCGGCGCCGGGCGGGCCGGCGAGCGGGCGGGCGCGGCGGACGGCGCCCTCGAGGCGGTCGGCGAGGCCTTCGGCGCGCTCGATGAGGAAGCGGAGGTCGTCGCGCAGGGCCTCGGCGGCGGCCGCCTGGCGGGCCTGCACCTCGAGGGAGGAACGCAGCGCGGCGAGGACGGACTGCGCGCCGCGGGCCGCGGTCTCGACACCCTCGGCGCCGTCGTTCAGGGCGGCGCGGTCGCGGCGAATGGCGGCGAGGCCGCGCTCGAGCCGGAGGGCGAAAGGAATGGCGGCGAGGAGGAGGACGAGCAGCGCGCCCTGCAGGATCCACTCGATGATGCCCATGACGGTCATGCCGGCTCCTCCGCCTCCATGCGCTTCAGTTCGCGTTCGATCTTCACGGCGAGGCGGTTCTCGCGGCGGCCGAGCATCGCCTCGAAGAGGGAGACCTCGCCGCAGCGGAGCACCACGGGCGCGCCGGGGCCGACGTTCAGCGTGATGCGATCGCCGGGCTTGAGGTTGACGACGGCCGAGAGCGGGAGTGGCTGGTCGTCCAGCACGACGTCGAGGGCGACGTCGGTGTGGCGCAGTTCGTCGGCCAGGTGGTTCTCCCAGATGGAGTCCCGACCGAACTTCTCGCCCATGAACTGCTGGAGGAGGAGTTCGCGCACGGGCTCGAGCGTGGCGTAGGGGAGGAGGAGCTCGACGCGGCCGCCACGGTCCTCCATCTCGACGCGAAGCTTCACGAGGATGGCGGCGTTGGAGAGGCGCGAGATAGCGGCGAAGCGCGGGTTGACCTCCAGACGCTCGAACTGGAACTCCACGGGGCAGAGGGGCTCGAAGGCCGCCGAGACGTCGCGGAGGATGACGCCGATGAGGCGCTCCACGAGCGTGCGCTCGATCGTCGTGTAGGGACGGCCCTCGATGCGCATGGCGGCGGTGCCGCGGCGGCCACCGAGGAGGACGTCCACCACGGAGTAGATCATCGCGGAGTCGACGACCATCAGGCCGTAATTGTCCCACTCCTTCGCCTTCGTGACAGCCAGCATGGCGGGGAGCGGGATGGAGTTGAGGTAGTCGCCGAAGCGGAGCGAGGTGATGCCGTCGATCGAGACCTCGACGTTGTCGGAGGTGAAGTTGCGGAGCGTGGTGCTCATCAGGCGCACGAGACGATCGAAGACGATCTCGAGCATCGGAAGGCGCTCGTAGGAGACGAGGCCGCTGCTGATGATGCGCTCGATGCCGGACTTCGCGCCCTCGGCGGGACCGTCGTCGAAGCCGAGAAGGCTGTCGATCTCGGCCTGGTTGAGGACGCGGGCGGCGTCGGCGCCGGAGGTCGCCGCAGGTGCGTCGTCGCCCTCCTCGTCGAGGGAGGCGCCCCAGGCGGCGGCGAGATCGTCGTCTTCGGTGCTCATCGACCCGCCCTCACTGCACGATAAGTTCGACGAAGAGCACGTCGAGCACCTTGCCCGGGCCGACGGCCACCGAGGCGCGGTTCCGCAGTTCCTCCCGCAGGCGGTAGGTGCCCTGGCTGCCGCGCAGTTCCTCCGGCCGCATCTCCCGCAGGTAGGTCTGGGAGAGGTCGAGCAGGCGGGGCATGGCGGCGTTGGTGGCCGCGATGTCGGCATCCGCGGCGAGTTCGAGCTTCGCGCGGAGGCGGATGAAGGTGGCGCGGCGGCCGGTGACGTTGAGGTTGGTCAGGACCTCTGGCATGTCGAGGAAGACGTTGCCGCGGCCGGCCTGCGCGCCGGCGGCGTGGCCGGCAGCCGCCGGGGCGCCGTGGCCTGCGGCGGGCGCGCCGTGGGCGCTGGGCGCGGCGCCGTGCGCGGGGGCTTCCGCCGCGTGGTCGCCCGACTTGCCGAAGGGCAGGAGGCCGCTGAACCAGAGGCCCGCGCCGGCCCCGCCGAGGAGCAGCGGGACGAGGGCGATGACGATGAGCTTCTTCTTGCCGCCCTTGACGGAGGCCGCCTCCCCCTCATCCGCCGTGATCGCCGCGCTGGACATTGTCGTCGGGTGCTTCCTGCCGTTCCGATGAGGTGATCCTGACCGGATGCGGTTAACGGAGGGTTGCACCGGGTGCGAATGGCCGCCTGACCGGCAGTTCTTGCCGGATGGGCGGCAGCGAGGGCGGGCCGGGGCGCGAGAAGGAGTGGCACGCGGGTTGCGCCAACGGTTCTGAAACCTTCGCGGCGCATGGTGGCGCCCCTGACGCAGGAGGCGGACGGAAGATGGACAATGCCGGCTACATCGCCCTCTCGCGGCTGGTGGCGCAGAATCGGTCCACGGCCGTGCTCGCGAACAACATGGCGAATGCGGAGACGCCGGGGTTCCGCGCCATCCGGCCGGCCTTCGCCGATCACCTCGAGCGCCAGAGGGGCGCGCAGTCGGTGCCCGGCGGCGAATCGCTGCATTTCTCGGAAGACCGCGCGGCCTGGCGGGACGAGCGGCCGGGGCCGGTGCAGATGACGGCGAATCCGCTGGATGTCGCGATCTCCGGCGAGGGGCTCTTCTCCGTCGGGACGCCGCGGGGGGAGCGCTACACGCGGGCGGGGCGGTTCAGCCTCGGGCCCGAGGGGACGATCGTGGACATGGAGGGAAATTCGCTGCTCGACACCGGCGGGAATCCGCTGCGCGTCTCGCCGAACGACACGCGGCTGACGATCAAGGGCGACGGCACGCTGTCGAGCGAGAACGGAGAGATCGGGCGCATTCGCGTCGTGCGGTTCGCCGAAGCGCAGCGGCTGGTGCCCGAAGGCGACCGGCTGCTGGCGGCGGCGCCCGGGCAGGCGCCGGAGACGATCGAGCGGCCGGCGGTGGTGCAGGGCGCGCTGGAGGGAAGCAACGTGCAGCCGGTGCTGGAGCTGACGCGGCTGACGGCCGAGATGAGGGAGTTCCAGTTCATGGCGCAGTTCGTGGAGAAGGAGGGCGACCGCGTTTCGACGGCGGTCGAGCGCATCCTTCGGAAGCGCAGCTGATGAGTGGGTTCGGGATCAGGGGCCGGTCTTTGCCGAAGGGGGAGCGGCAGCCGGCGCGCGCGCTCTGGACGGCCGGCCAATCGTCAATGAAGCAGTGCCGGCGGTCGCCGGTTGGGGAGTTCTAGCGGATGCGCGCGCTCTGGACCGCCGGCACGGGCATGATGGCCCAGCAGACGAATGTCGAGGTCATCTCGAACAACATCGCGAATATGAGCACGACGGGATTCAAGCGCCGGCGCGCGGAGTTCCAGGACCTGATGTACCAGAACATGCGGCGCGTGGGCTCGCAGTCCTCGGATACGGGGACAACGCTGCCGTCGGGCGCGCAGGTCGGGCTCGGCGTGCGGGCGGCGGGCGTGTACCGCATCCACGAGCAGGGGAGCCTGCAGCAGACGGAGAACAAGTTCGACATCGCGATCCGCGGCAACGGGTTCCTGCAGGTGCAGCTTCCCTCGGGCGAGACGGCCTTTACGCGGGACGGCACGCTGGGGCTTTCGCCCGAGGGCGTGATCGTGACGGCGGAGGGTTATCCGGTGGCGCCAGGGGTCACTATTCCCGCCAATGCGCGGGACGTGACGATCAACGGCAACGGTGAGGTGCTGGTCAAGCTCGACGGGCAGACGGCGGCGCAGAATGTCGGGCAGTTCCAGCTTGCGATTTTTGCGAACGAGGGCGGGCTGGAGGCGGTGGGCGACAACCTGTTGATGGCCTCCGCCTCCTCCGGCGCGGCGCAGCAGGGGGCGCCGGGGGCGCCCGGGTTCGGCAACGTGATGCAGGGCTTCGTCGAGACATCGAACGTGAACGTGGTGCAGGAGATCACGAGTCTCATTACGGCGCAGCGCGCCTATGAGATGAACAGCAAGGTGATCACGGCGAGCGACGAGATGCTCAACACCGTGGCGCGGCTGCGGTGAGCGCGGTGCGGGGGGCGCTTCTCGCGGTCGGGCTGCTGCTGGCGCCGCTCTCGGCGCGGGCGGATCTCGCGCTGCTGCGGCCGGTGGCGGTGGTGGAGGATGCGGCGATCCGGTTGTCGGACCTGTTCGACAATGCCGGGCAGAACGCAGCGCGGGTGGTCGGGCCCTCGCCCGCGCCGGGGCGGCGGATCGTCGTGGAGCCGGCGCAGCTTCTCGCGATCGCGCGGGCGAATGGCGTGCTGTGGCGGCCGCTGACGGCGGCGGACACGGTGATGGTGGAGCGGCCCGGGCGCGCGGTGCCGCGCGACGAGGTGCTGGACCTGCTGCGCGCGGAGTTCGGGCGGATGGGGCTCGACCCGGCGGCGGAGTTGGAGTTGCCGGGGTTCCAGGCGCCGATGGTGCCGCTGGCTTCCTTCACGCAGCTGGCGCTGGAGCAGCCGGCCTTCGAGGCGGCGACGAATCGCTTCTCGGCGACGCTGGTTGTCGTGGCGGAGGGAGTGCCGACGCTGCGGCTGCGGCTGGCGGGGCGGGCCGTGGCGACCTCGGTGGTGGTGATCGCGACGCGGCGGCTGGCGCTGGGCGAGGTGGTGCAGGCCGAGGACCTGCGGCTGGTGCGGCAGCGGGCGGAGCGGGTGCGGCCGGGGCTTGCGACCGATCCGGGCCAGGTGGTGGGCAAGGCGTTGCGGCGGCCGGTGGCGGAGGGGCTGCCCTTCGCGATGGTCGATCTTTCGGCGCCGGCCGTGATCGAGCGGAACGCGACGGTGCTCATGCTGATCGACGGGCCGGGGCTGAGCCTGACGGCGCAGGGGCGGGCGATGGCGCCGGCGGCGCGAGGCGAGGTGGTGCCGGTGATGAACCTTTCCTCCCGCGCGATGGTGCAGGCGGAGGCGATCGGGCCCGGGCGTGTGCGTGTGGCTTTTGGAAGCGTGCCGAGCGGCAGCGTGCCGGCGAACCGGTGAGGAGGGGTGCGATGACGAAGCTCGCCAGGATTTCGGTGGGGCTGCTGATGGGGGCGCTGCTGGCGGGCTGCGGCTCGGTCGAGCGGCTGGCGCGGGTGGGGCACGCGCCGGAGCTGGCGCCGATCGCGGATCCGACGCGGGATCCGGACTACCGGCCGGTCTCCATGCCCATGCCGTCGCCGCAGGACTCGCGGCAGCTCGTGGCGAACAGCCTGTGGCGGCCGGGGAGCCGCACCTTCCTGCGGGACCAGCGGGCGGCGGCGGTGGGGGACCTGATCACGGTTCTCGTCGCGATCAAGGATACGGCGCAGCTCTCCAATTCCTCGGAGCGGTCGCGCGGGAATACGGAGAACATGGGGCTTCCGCGGCTGATGGGGCTCGATTCGTCCTACGCGCGGCTGCTGCCGAGCGGGATCGATCCGACGAAGCTCGTGGAGGCGAATTCGGCCAATACCTCGAACGGCGACGGCAAGATCCAGCGCAACGAGGCGGTGACGATGCGGATCGCGGCGACGGTGAACCAGGTGCTGCCGAACGGGAACCTCGTGGTGGGTGGGCGGCAGCAGGTGCGGGTGAACCACGAGATGCGCGACCTGACGGTTGCGGGAATCATCCGGCCGCAGGATATCGCGAGCGACAACACGGTGCAGCACGACCGGCTGGCGGAGGCGCGGATCGCCTATGGCGGGCGTGGGACGATCAGCGACGTGCAGCAGCCGCGCTATGGTCAGCAGCTGCTGGATGCGATCCTGCCGTTCTAGGGAACACGGTTCCGCTTTGAGGGCGATTTCTGGAGCGGATCGCGGTGGGCGGCTGGCTTCCGGAATGCGACGATACAGGAATGATCAGGCGCGCTTCCTGCTTCGTCGGCGAGCGTTGCGTAGCGGCCTCTTTCCAGCACTCGCCCCAAGGGATCAGGGCTCCCGGGTTATAGGCCGTTCACGAAAATTGGTGGCGGCAGTTCGGGTCGCTCCCTTTGGCCACGGCTCTCGTCGGCTGCGGACCGGGCCGGGCCACTGGAGCAGTGTTAAGGATAGGGAAGGACCCTCGAGGTGGGATCAACTTGTCGTCCAAGTTGGATCGACCTCTCGGCAGCTCGACTGGACCGGGCTTTCCGGACAAGCGTTACTGTTTCCATGGGGAATCGCGCGACGTGGGGCCTTTCCTGGCCCTTTCAGGACAGCGAAATGGCAGGGCGTATCCGGGCCCATGACTGGGCTGCCGGGCCGCTTGGTCCAGTCGAGGATTGGCCGGAGCGCTTGAAGCTCATGGTCGAGTTCGTGCTCGCAAGCCCATCGGTCTCCGCTCTGGTTTGTGGGGCGGAGCTGATCCTGATCTACAATGATGCGGCGGCGCGGCTTTATGGCGAGCGGCACCCGGCCGCGCTGGGGCAGCCCCTGCCCGCCACCTTTCCGGAAGGCTGGAGCACGGCGAGGACTCTCTACGCCCGCGCCTTCGCGGGCGAGGCCGTGCAGGTTACCGGTCAGGCACTGGGCAGGGCTGGCGAGGAGGCAGGCACCGGCCTGTTCGACGCCACGCTCACCCCTGTTCGCGACGACGCGGGCGATGTCGTCTGCGTTCATGTGGCCGGACATGCGGTCGGCGCACAGGGGCGGTCCGACGAGCGTCTCGAGCGGAAGAATGCGGTGCTCGACGGCATCAACCGGATCTTCAAGGAGGCGCTGACCGCCGCCACGGAGGAGGAGCTCGGCCAGGTCTGCCTTGCCGTGGCCGAGGAGGTGACGGGGAGCGCCTTCGGCTTCATGGGCGAGATCAACTTCAGGACGAATCGGCTCGACGATCTCTCCGTCAGCGAGCGCGGCTGGCAGGCCTTCTCCATGGAGGATCCCTCCTTCCCGAAGGGGAAGGCGCCGACGGGGCTGAAGCTCCATGGCATCTACGGTCGGGTGCTGTTGGACGGAAAGGGGCTGATTGCCAACGATCCCGCGTCGCACCCCGACCGGATTGGGACGCCCAAGGGACATCCACCGCTGAGATCATTCCTGGGCGTGCCGCTGATCCATGCCGGGCGCACGATCGGGATGCTGGGGCTGGGCAACCGCGAGGGCGGGTATCGTCCGGAGGATCTGGAGGCGGCCGAGGCGCTCGCCCCGGCCATTTTGCAGGCCCTGTTCAGCAGGCGTATCGAGCAGCGGCTGCGCGAGAGCGAGGAGCGGCTTGCCACGGTCTTCCATGTCCTGCCGGTCGGCATTGGCGTGCTGGACAGCCGCGGCGACCTCATCCTTTCCAACCAGGAGATGCGCCGCTTCCTGCCAACCGGACACATGCCTTCGCTCGACGAGGCGCGCCGGGAACGGTGGCGTGCCTACCAGCCGGACGGGCGCCGCATGGAGCTTTCGGACTTCCCTGGCTCCCGCGTGCTGCGTGGCGAGCAGGTCCTGCCCGGATTGGAGATGAGCTACGCACAGGAGGACGGCCGCGAGATCTGGACCCGGGTGGCCGCGGTTCCCATCAAGGATGCGCTGGGGAGGGTCAGCGGGGCGGTCGCGGTCATCACGGATATCGATGCGCTGAAGCGCAACGCCGCGATGCTGGAGCAGAACCAGGAGCGGCTTCAGGTCCTGGTGGCCGAGCTGCAGCACCGCACGCGGAACCTGCTGGGGGTCGTGCGCACCATTGCGCGCCGGAGCCTGGGCACGTCGGCGGCGCTCGAGAAGTACGATGCACGCTTGTCTTCGCTGGGCCGGGTGCAGGGCTTCCTCTCCCGCGCGCCGGCCTGGACGGTGCCGCTGGCCGACCTCGTGGCCGCCGAGCTTGCGGCACTGGGCGCCGGGCGGTCGGAGCGGGTGATCGTCGGCGGGCCGGCGATCGATCTGCCGGCGGCGCAGGCGCAACTCTTCACGCTGGCACTGCACGAGCTGGCGACGAACGCCCTCAATACGGGGCCCTGCGCCAGGCGGAGGGACGCCTGACCGTCTCCTGGCACATCGCGCTTGAGGAGCCGGGCCAGGCGCCCTGGCTCCATGTGCTGTGGCAGGAAGCGGGGGTTGCCATACCTGGCGGCACAGGGCTCCGGCCCGGGGGCTTCGGACGCGAACTGATCGAGCGCGCCCTGCCCTATCAGCTCGGCGCGAGGACGAGCTACGAGCTGGGTGCGGACGGGGTGCGCTGCACGATCGCTGCTCCCCTCGCCAGCGAGGCAGGGCGGGGAGCGGCTAGCGCTGGCTGATCAGGGCTTGGCTTAAGGCCCGGGCGGCCCTGCGGGGGTGGCCAGATCAACACCGGGAGGGGCGGTTCCCTGGGGCGGTCGCGGCCATGCGGCCCGAGGCCTGGGCGGGTCTTCCGTTGCGCCCGCTCTCCTTCGCTCCTGGCCCGGGCGCCGGCGCTGCTCGGGGGGAGGCGAGCCTTGCCGCAGGCCCCCTCCCCGCTTCAGCACATCGGCGTCCTCACGGGCGCGGCGCCTGCCTCCCCTCCCCCGGGATGCGCCGACCGGCGTGCCGGCGGAGGTTTCGCCGGCGCGGCGCGTCAGAGGACGATGTCCGTGGCGACGATCGTGTGTAGGCCGGTGAGGACGAGGGAGAAGTCGGCGGCGAGGTCCCCGTTGGCGTTCCCTTCGACATAGGTTTCGCCGGTCGCCGCGTTCTGGACGGCGCGGAGTTGTCCCGCGCCCGTGAAGGCGGCCGTTCCAATGAAGACGAACTTGTCGTTAGTGCTCGTCGCGGCGATGGCGTCGATCTTGGAGACGTCGATCTTGTCGCCGGCCGTCCAGTCCGAGATGACGTCTGAGGGCAGGCCCGTTGCGCCGCCGCCGATTTCGGCGGCCGTGCGGAAAAGGAACTTGTCGGCCCCCGCCCCGCCTGTCAGCAGGTCGCGCCCGGCGCCGCCCTCGATGACGTCGTCTCCGCCCATACCGAGGATGATGTCGTTTCCGTCCCCGCCGACGAGCGTGTTGATGCCGGCGTTACCGGTGATCCGGTTGTCGGCGGCGTTCCCGGTGCCGGAGCTGTCGGCCGTGCCCGTCAGTTCGAGGTTTTCCACATTGGACTTGAGGGTGAACTTGCCGGTGCCTGAGAAATACACAAGGTCCGTGCCCTCCCCGGTCTTCTCGGTGATCACGTCGCTGGTGCTGTCGGCGTAGAAGGTGTCGTCGCCGATGCCGCCGTAGAGGGTGTCGTTCCCTGCCCCGCCGATCAGCGTATCGTTGCCGGCGCCGCCGTAGAGGGTGTCGCCGCTCGCGCCGCCGTCGATGATGTCGTTGCCGGCCAGGCCATCGATCCGGTCGGCCAGGACGGTGCCGGTGAGGTTGTCGTCACCGGCCGTGGGCGCCGTGCTGACGGGCGCGCCATCGTCGTTCTGGATGGTTCCCGTGGCCGTGGCGGTGCCGATGGTGGTGCCGGCCGAGGGCGAGGCGAGCGTGAGGGTGAAGGTCTCGTCCGTCTCCGCGAGCAGGTCGCCTGCGACGCTGACGGTGATGGTCTTGCTGGCTTCGCCGGCGGCGAAGGCGACGGTGCCGCTCGGCAGGGTGCCGCCGAAGTCCGCGGCGTTGGCCGGGTTGCTGCCGCTGCCGGCGACGGCCCAGGAGGCGCTGCTGGTGCCGCTGAGGTCGCCCGTGCGGGTGACGGTGTAGGTGAAGGCGGTGCTGCCGCTGTTTCCTTCCGCCTGGCTCAGGGCGCCGGAGAGGGCGAGGCTGGGACTGGGCAGGGCCGCGTCGTCGTTCTGGATGGTTCCCGTGGCCGTGGCGGTGCCGATGGTGGTGCCGGCCGAGGGCGAGGCGAGCGTGAGGGTGAAGGTCTCGTCCGTCTCCGCGAGCAGGTCGCCTGCGACGCTGACGGTGATGGTCTTGCTGGCTTCGCCGGCGGCGAAGGCGACGGTGCCGCTCGGCAGGGTGCCGCCGAAGTCCGCGGCGTTGGCCGGGTTGCTGCCGCTGCCGGCGACGGCCCAGGAGGCGCTGCTGGTGCCGCTGAGGTCGCCCGTGCGGGTGACGGTGTAGGTGAAGGCGGTGCTGCCGCTGTTTCCTTCCGCCTGGCTCAGGGTACCGGAGAGGGCAAGGCGGCTTGCGGTGAGTTCGGCCGCCGCGAAGGTCGTTCCGGCGAAGCTGAGGAACTCGACGTCGATGAGCGTATCCGTGCCTTCGGCCGAACTGACGATGATCGATCCGCCTGAGCCGCGGGAGATCGTGACGTCCTCGCGCGCGGCGGAGAAAACGGCGGTGTCCGTCCCGCCCTCGCCGGAGATCCAGTCGTCACCGGCGCCGCCGATGATCCTGTCGTCGCCAGTACCGGCCCAGACGGTGTCGTTCCCCTCCTGGCCATCGACGGTATCGTTGCCGGCGAGCGCGTAGATGGTGTTGTCCTGGTCGGTGCCGGTGATGGTGTCGTTGCCGGTGGAGGGCGCAACCGGGATGGCGCCGCCGAAGATGATGCTGATGGGGCGGGTGTTGGTGTAGTTGCCGTAGACGTGGAGTGCCTCGCCGCCGAGTGCGCTGAGCCCATCGTAGGATACGCTGAAGGTCAGGAGGTCGCCGCCCGCGAGCGGGCCGTAGCTCCGGTCGAAGAGGCCCGTTCCGCTGAGGCTGGCACTGCCGTCGCCGGTCAGGTCGGCATCCACGATGCCCGAGATGGTGGCGGCGCCCTCGGCGCCGAGGTTTCCGATCGCGAAGGTGGCCTGGGCGGCCGTGCCGGTGACGAAGTTGATGTAGTAGGTCTGCACCCCGTTCACCATGCCGATCAGCTTCAGCTCCTGGCCGGACACGCTGACGGCGCCGAGGATGGCGCCCTGGCCGATGGTCGCCCCGGGGCCATAGGTCGCGCTGCTCTCAAAAGCTGCCTTCCAGGCGTCGATCGTCTTGTAGCTCGTGCCCTTGTAGAGCCAGGCCGAGCTGGCGTTCCCGTCGGCCGCGTAATAGTTGTTGCCGGCGATGCTCGTCGTGCTCGAGCCCGCGCTGACGGCGAGGAAGGAGTCGGGGGTGCCGGTAAAGGCCACCGTGTTGCCGATGATCGTGGCGTTGCTGGCGTTGTAGGCGCTGTCGGACATGTCGCCGATATTGATGATATCAGGGTTGTATCCGCCGTCCTGGTAGCTTGTGTTGTAGAGGAACTGAACGCCGGTTCCGCCCTTCTGGTAGAGGCTTTTGCCGGAGGTATGCGTATCGGTGTTGTCGAAGACGAGGGTCTCGCCCGACATGCCTTTCAGGACGTAGGCGAGATCCGTGTAGTCCATGCTGTTGTCGTAGACCTGGGCGCCGTTCTGCCAGCCGACGAGGATGCCGTGCAGCTTCGACCCTTCTGAGCCGGTATCGCCGATGCCGGTATTCCCATAGATCTGGTAGTTATTGACGTGGTTGCGCGCGGTGGCGCCCGGGTCTGAGTCGGCACCGACAAGAATGATCTTGCTCGCGTCGCCGTCGATGAAGTTGCGGAGCGTGTTGTATCGGATCACCCCGTTCGAGGCGTCGTAGGGGGTGGTCGGATCGACAGTGACAAGGATCGTCGTGCCGATCTGGTCGCTTGTGGTGCCGGTCTGCGTGATGTCGTTGTGCTCGATCAGCGGATGCGCCACGTCGGTCAGGCGGATGCCGTAGTAGATCCCTGCGGCGCCCGCGGCGTTCAGGTTGGCCGTCACGCCGGAGATCACGACCGGGACGTCGTGGCCGTCGGCGTTGATGGTGGCGATGCCGCCGAAGCCGGAGCGCGCGACGCCCGGAAGGTTCACCGTTCCGCCCGTGATGGAGACGGAGCCTTCCACCAGGGCCTGCACGTTGATCATCGAGAGGGCGGTGGAGCCGGAGAACTGCACGTTTTCCAGGTTGAAGTGCGCGTGGGTGCCCGTGCTGACCCCTTGAATGCCGTAGCTGACGGGGTTGACGAGCTTCGTGCCGTCGAGGTGGAGGGTGTACGCGGTTGGCTGGTCGTTGACCGTGATGAGGGCGGCGTTCGCGTTGATCCCGTCGATGATGATCTTGCCGAAGGTGACCGTGCCGCCGTTGTCCTCGGAAATCCCGATCACCCGTGACTGGCCCGTCACGCCGCGGATGGTGGCGCCGTAGTCCGTGACCGGCAGCCAGGCGACAGAATTCGAGATAACCAGCGTCTTCGCCGGGGAGTAGACGCCGTCGTTCAGGTAGACGGTGTCTCCATCGGCCGCTGCGGCGTTTGCCTTGTCGATCGTCGCCCAGGGGCGTTCCCGCGAGCCATTTCCGGTCGTATCGCTGCCTGCGGGAATGCCGTTCGCCGCGGCGGCTGAAACGTAGATGGTGCTCATTTCCGTATCCCTGGCGCCGGATGTGGCTGCGGCGAGAAGTGTTGATCCGCGGCGTCCGCCTTCAGGGCAGAAGCCGCTTGCGAACAGGCCTGCAGGCCGTGCTCAGCCCGGCCGGGCATCAGCCGTGAATGCTCCCGACCAGCATCTTCGCTCCCCGCTAGGCTCGCCGTGGTGAACAGACATCCGCACGACAGGCCGAGAGGTTCTGAATGCCGGGCATGCTCGCTGCACGGCCGTCGTGCTCGAATATTCACGCATCGTCGCAGCTCAGGAGACATCCGGACATCGCAATCCGCTCCAGAAATGCCCCTCAAAAGGAATGCGGTCGCGCAGCGCGGGCTACGCCTGGGACGGCTCGCGGCGCCGGTGGTTCAATGTACCTGTGCCGGGCTCCGTCGCTTCCGGTCCAGATCGGAAACGACGGGAAGTGGTGCCGGGCGCTACAACCCACCGATGGAAGCGGCGGACGTAGACAGGGAGAGGAGGTGGATGAAGGGGGCGACAACCTTCTGCGCCTCCCAGACGGGTGCGTTGCTGACGTAGAGGATGTCGTTCGGGAGCACGGCAAAGCTATGGGCCAGCAGCATGGATTCGCCACGTGACATATCAAGGTGGAACACGGTCGGCTGCGCCGCCGTCCCGCCAGTGGGGCGGAAGACGAAGACGCCGGCGGGATCCGCCCTGCTGTCGTTCAGCCCGCCGGCCGTGCCAAGCGCGTCCAGCATGCTCATGCGGGAGAAGGTCATCGTCTGCAGTCCTGGCCGCAGCACCGAGCCCATGACCAGCAAGCGCTTCTCGTTCGGCTCCAGGATCACCTGGTCTCCGGCAGCAAGGCGAAGGGAGGGCTGTGACAGGAGTTCGAGATAAGGCAAGCGGCGGGGGGATGCTTGCTGGCTATAGATGACGGCATCCAGTGCCTGCGCGGGCTGCGTGGGGCCGCCGGCACGCGCCACCGCGTCCAGAACTGTCAAGGGGCCGTCCAGCAGCGTCACGCGGCCGGGTGTCCGCACCTCGCCCGATACCAGCACGGAGTGATGGGCGCTGCTGGCGAGCTGCACATGAACGCGCGGATCGACGGCCGTTCCCGTCAGGGCGCCGGTGATCCGCGCCGCTGCCTGGGCAAGGGTGAGCCGGGCAACCTGGACCCGCCCGGCATAGGGAAGCGTCACCGCGCCGCCCTCGTCCACCCGAACCCCCGGGAAGTTGCTGCCGCCTGTGGAAGCGGGGGCGAAGAGGCCACCGTCGCTGCGCTCGAAGATCACGATGTTGAGGACGTCGCCGGGCGCTATGCCGAACTGGTCCGGCCGCGCGCTCGCTCCGGTGGCGTCGCTGCGGGAGCGCGCGCCGAAGGTATAGGGGCGGATCGTGGATGCCGAGATCTCGATGACGTCGTAGACTCTTTCGTTCGGCGGGGGTGAGAGAATGGCCGAATAGGTCGGTCCGCTACGCGCGGTGAGTCCGCAGGCCGCCAGCGACATGATAAGTCCCAGGCAGAGTACCAGCCTGACGAATCTTCTACCGGGCATAGCTTTCCACCGTCCCTTCCAGCATCCGATCGACCGAAAAATGGTCCGTGACGAAGCGCCTCGCGGCCTGAGACATCGGGCCGGCGCGGCCGCCCGCCTCCATTACCTGGAGCACCCGTTCGGTGATCTCCTCGGACCGCAGCGTCTCGGCGCTCTCCAGAAGGAAGCCTGTCTCGCCGTGGAGGATCGCTTCCGAGGTGCCGCCCGCCGGTGTTGCGACGGCGGGGACGCCGGCTAGCTGGGCCTCCAGCACGACGTTCGGCATTCCCTCGAAGCGAGAGAGGAGCACCAGGCAATCCATCTGGGACAGCCAGTAGCCGACCTCCGTGCACCGTCCGGTGAACAGGATCCGGCCGCCGAGGCACGCTGCCCTTGCCTCCGCCGAAGCGCGCAGCGGGCCGTCGCCGATGAGGATGAATCTCGCGTCGGGGCGCCTGGCGAGGAGCGTGGCCGCGAAATCGATGAACTCCAGGGGCCGCTTGTTCTCGTCGAAGCGCATGACGGCTCCGATGGTCAGGCCGGGAGGGCAGGCCGCGTCGAAGGCGGCCATCAGCGCTCGTGCCGCGGAGCTTCCCTTCGGGGAGAGCGGCGCGATACCGTTCGGCACCACCCGGATGCTGTCCGGGTCCATGCCGATGTACTGCGCGTAGCGGGCAGCCGCGAAGCGTGAGTTGGAGGTCCAGGTCACGCCGGGGATGGATGCGAGCAGGGGATAGAGCGACGCGTATTCGGGACTGTCGCGCCCCGGCCGGTCCGGTGGCGGCGCGGTTCGCACGGACAGCACGATGCGCGGAACGCCGGCGAGAAGGGCGGCCAGCGAGCAGGCGAGGATGGTTCCGTCCTGCCAGAGGTGGACGACGGACGGCGCCATCGCTTGGAGCGCGTGCGTCAGCCGTGCCGTTGCCTCGGCGACGCGGGGCGAGAGGAAGCGGTGAAGATCCGTCAGCTCGCCGGAGAGATGGTGCTCGGGCATGACGGCGTAGGACCACAGCCCGACGCCGTGCCGTTCCAGAACGGGCAGGAAGAAGGCCCCGCCCGGCCGGGCTTCCGTGGAACGGCAGATCACGCGGACCTGGCCCAAATTGTGCCCGCCAATCCGCCTCCGCTCCAGATGTGCCCCGTGCAGGCCGACGGCGGAGGTGACCATCTGGCGCTCCGCCCCGCCCGCGCCCAGGGACGCACCCACCATCACCACGTCACCCACCGAATCCTGGAAGGAAGGCGGTGCCTCCCGGCCTTCCGCGGCGCGCCGGATGAGGGAGGCAAGGACGGCGCTGCCGGCGTGGCCGTTCCCCTCGTGCTGCACGACGCGGTCCAGCACCGCCAGGTCGGATGCGATGCGTGCCGAGGCGGCCAGGAGCCGCGGCCTTGGTCCGAGCCGTTCCGCGCCCTGGTCGATGACATCGCGGGCGGCCCAGGGCCGCCCGCGCCGCTCCTCCACCTGCGCCCGTATCAGCCAGCCCATCTCGTATGCCGGATGCGAGCGGACGAGGCGGTCGAAGGCGGCATCCGCGAGGCGGGCCTCCCCGATCTCCTCCAGGGCGCGCGCCAGGAGGAGGGTGTCAGCGGGCAGCGTGGGCGGTTCAGGAAAGTGCCGTGCGAGTTCGACGGCGGCAAGCCCGGGGCCGTCGTTCCTCAGGGTCCAGCGCAGCGTCACCAGCATCGCGTCGTGATTTCGCTGGAAGCGTTGCAGCAGCGCACGCCAGGGGCCGATCGTGTCCTGCCGCTCCCGCAGTCGCTCCAGCAGGCGCAGCGCCAGGATCTGGAGCCGCTCCGTCGTCGGGTAGCGCGCTATCAGCCGGAGGACGTCGTCCAGCGCCGCCGATGCGTCGGGCCGGGACACCCAGGACTCCGCCATGCTGACGGTGCTCGATGGAGCAAGCTGGGATCCCATGCCACGAGCGACCGCGGCGCTCACCGGATCGGCTTCATCGGCCCCCGCATAGTCGAGATCCAACAGGGAGCTATCGCTGCCGTCCATGACGCGTCAGACGCCGTAATGGTCGCGGTACCAGTCCACGAAGGCTGCCACTCCCTTCCGGACGGGCGTGTTGGGCACAAAGCCCGTCAGCTCCGCCAGCGCCGAGGTGTCGGCCCATGTCCGGGGAACATCCCCTGCCTGCATCGGCAGATAGTTCCGCACCGTGTCGCATCCGGTCGCCTCCTCGACCGCTTCGATGAGGTCGATCAGCTCCACCGGCTGGTTGTTGCCGATGTTGACGATGCGAAAGGGCGCGGACTTGCTCTGGCAGGCGGGCGTGTCCGCCTCCACCCGTGGCGGCAGTCCAGCGAGGCGGACGACCGCTTCGACGAGGTCGTCCACATAGGTGAAGTCGCGCTGCATGCGGCCGTAGTTGAAGACGTCCAGCGGCTTGCCCGCGATTGCGGCGTCGGTGAACTTGAACAGGGCCATGTCGGGACGTCCCCAGGGGCCATAGACCGTGAAGAAGCGGAAGACCGTCGTCGGGATGCTCCAGAGGTGCGAGTAGGAATGGGCCATTCCCTCCGTCGCCTCCTTCGTCGCGGCGTAGAGCGTCAGGGGATGGGCCGTGCGGTGGTGCTCGGCGAAGGGCAGCTCGGTGTTCGCGCCGTAGACGGAGGAGGTGGACGCCATCAGCAGGTGGCCGACGCCGCGCTCCCTGGCCTGCTCCAGCACGTTGAAGGTGCCGACGAGGTTGGCGTTGATGTAGGCGCGGGGGTTCTCGAGGCTGTAGCGCACGCCGGCCTGGGCGGCGAGATGGATCATGACGTCCGGCTTCGCGGCGTCGAGCATCTCCTCCAGGGCGGCCTCGTTCTCGAGCATCGCCTCGCAGGAGGTGAAGCGCGGAAACTCGTGCAGCAAGGCGTGGCGGCGCTGCTTGAGGGACACGTCGTAGTAGTCTGTCATGCCGTCGAAGCCGGCCACGAAATGTCCGTCCTGCAGGAGGCGGCGGGCGAGATGGAACCCGATGAACCCCGCCGTTCCCGTCACGAAGAAGCGCTTGGGATTGAGGTGCATGGCTGTCACGTCCGATCGAGGATTGCGTGGTAGAGCAAGGTGGCCATCGCCCAGGCGATCAGGGCGCTGCCGGCCACCATGAGGATCGAGAGGGTGGCGTTGGGGTAGCTCGCCTCGCTTGCGAGCACCGGCCGGACATAGGTCACTACATAGCTCCGCTGGCGTGCCGCCTCCATCTGGGAGGATTGGGCCAGCCCCAGGGCCTGGGTGAAGTACTGCTCGGCGATCCGGAGTGCCGCTGTGAGCGCCTCGTTCTGCGAGAGGATCTCGGCCCAGGAGCTGCTGCTCCTGTCGCCGGCGCTTCGGCTGGACTGGCTGCCCGCATCGGCCAGTTGCGCGCGCAGGGCGCGGGCGCGCGCCGCCGCGGCGGCGTACATCGGGCTGCCCGGGCCGGATCCCGCGCGGAGGGCTTCGGCCTGGGCGTCCGCCACCGCGAGATCCTGACGCAGCTGCAGCTCGATCGCCGTGCCCGATGCGGAGGCCTTGCTCGGATCGAGCACGCCGGATGTCGTGCGGAAGCTCTGCATCTCGGCCAGGGCTGCGTTGAAGCGCCCGCGGGCGGTTTCGACCTGCTGCTCGGCCAGCCGCATCGAATCCGCGATGACGCGTTGCGACATGTCGTTGGCAAGCCGCTCGCTGCTCGCCAGCACGGCCTCCGCGAGGGCGAGGGATTCCGTGGCGGTGAAGGCGCGCGTGCTGATGGTGAGGACGCCGCGCGACAACTCGAACTGCGCCTTCACGTGTGACCGCCAGGCATCGAACAGGGTCTCGGTCGATGAGTCGGGGCGGAGGCGGACGATCGGGTCTGCCTTGGTGCTCGTCAGGATGGAGCGGACATCGAGACCGGCCCGCTGGACGTCCTCCATCGCCGGGACGGAGTGGATGTAGTCCACGATCCCGTATGACTGCGTCACTGGCGCGGCCGAGGTCGAGGGGCCGAGGGCGGCGACCAGCGACGACGGCCCGCCCCCGCCGCCCCGCTGGGAGTCGCCGATGCGGAGCGCCACCACCGCCTTCGTGACGTATTGAGGCGTGACAATCCAGTTGAAGTAGACGGAGGCCAGCAGCGTCGGCAGCACGACGACCAGCAGGAAGGACCAGAGCACGCCGTGGCTTCGCCGCCGCTCGACGGGGAAGTGCGGCAAGGTGAGGCCGGCTAGGACCGGTCTGTCCGGACGACCGGGTGGGGCGGCTGGTAGGCTTGGCTGCTTCGCTTCGGGCTCGCGGATATGGAGATCAGGCATCGGTCACCGCAATTCGGTTCTGGTAGGCGTCGGCGGCTTCATCGGCCGAGTGGAAGGCGTGGAGCTGCCCACAATCGAGGATCACGACGGTGTCGCAGAAGCGGCGCACGTTGGCGGCGCTCTGCGAGGCCATGATCAGGCCGGCGTGCCGCCGCCTTTCGGCCAGGGCGGCAAGGCATTTCCGCTTGAATCCGACATCGCCCACGGAGCTGACCTCGTCGATGAGGTAGACGTCGAATTCGATGGCGATGGACATCGCGAAGGTCACGCGGGCGCGCATCGTGTTCGAGTAGGTCAGCAGGGGCCGGTCGAAATGGGAGCCGATCTCGGCGAAGTCCCGCACGAAGCGGGTGATCTCGACCGGATCCGCGCCGTAGAGCCGGGCGATGAACTGCACGTTCTCCCGCGCGGAGAGGGTCGGGTGGAAGCCACCGCTGTATCCGAGCGGGAAGGATACCCGGCACGACCGTATGACCTGTCCCCGGTCGGGCAGTTCCATGCCGCCGATCATCCGGAGCAGGCTCGACTTCCCGCTGCCGTTCGCGCCGAGGATGCCGACGGCGGCGCTGCCGTCGAAGACAGCGGAGAGGGCGTCGCAGACGACGTGGCGGCTCGGCCCGTAGCCGTAGGCCTTCGAGACGTTGCGGAGCTCGATCATGTGTAGGCCAGCCGCGGACGGGCCGCGCGGAGCATGCTGAGGCCCAGCAGCAGGGAAGCCAGCACCCAGCCGATGAGATAGGTCCGGTCGAGGATGGGCGTGCTGTAGTCGGAACGGAAGCCGGTGCGGAACCACTGCACCGCGTGGAGCACGGGGTTCCACGACAGCCAGTACTGAAGGTTGCTCGGGATGCGGTCGACCGAGAAGAAGATCCCGGAGAAGATGTAGAGCGGACGGGTTAGCACGCCGTAGATGTGAACCCAGGAACTCCAGAGCGACATGGCCGTGGCGTTGACGAGCCCGACGCCCAGCCCGAGCGCGAAGGTCAGGAGCGCGGCAAGGACAGCCGTTTCCGGAGAGACCGGGGGTTCCATCACCTCCATTGCCAGCAGGAGGACGACGAGGATGGAGATGACCACCACCCAGGTCAGCCCCGCCAGCACGGCGCGCGCCACGATCATGTCGAGCGGCGAGACGAAGGGCATGCGCAGGACCTTCTGGCTTCCGCGCACCGCGCCGCCGACCTGCAGCGCGACCTTGTGGAAGAGGAAGAACGGCAGGACGCCCGTGATGAAGAAGAGCACGACGCTCGGGCCGACGGGCGCCCGGCGGTTGATGGCCCAGTACACGACGCACATGACGGCGACGTGCGACAGCGGTTCGATGAGGGCCCACAGGTAGCCGATGCTGCTTCGGCCGGACTGTGTCTTTGCCTCGCGCAGCAGGAGCGCACCCGACATCTGTGCCCGGCGGGCAAGTGCCTCCATGAAGCCCGGTTGCCGCTGGGGGACGGAAACCGGACCGCCGTGTCGATCGCTGCTCTTCATGGGATGAGATTATGGCTCGTCCACGGTGCGATCACGCGGTGATTGATCCAGATTGCGATCGAACTTGGTCCCTAGCGCGCGGCGCAGACATCGGGCCAGGAGGACGCCGCGCCTTGCGGGCCGGCGAAGCGCAGCAGGCACGCGGCAAGCTGGGTCGGGTCGCGGGTGGGATCGATGACGGGGATCGGGGCTGTCTCCGCCGCGAGCTCGGCGAGTGCGAGGTCGGGGGCGTGCTGGACGACGCGCAGGCGTCCCACCAAAATGGTGGTGTTCGCGGCGACTGCGCCGTCGGCCTCCGTCGAGACGTCCCCTGCCCTTTTCATCGCGGAGACGGGGCCGAGGCCGAGGCGGGGTTGCGCGGTGGGGTTGACGAGGATGTCGCCCTCGCTGGCAATCAGGCCGCCGCTCGCGGCCGCGGCGCCGTAGGCCGCGCCGCTGCGTCCGTCGGAATATATGGTGGGGGCGAGGACCGTGAGGTTGTTCACAGAATGCACGAAGGCTCCGGCGTCGGCCTTCGGGTGACGCTGGCCGGTCAGGAGGAACACGTTGGCGACGAGGCTCACGCGGATCATGGGCCGCATCCTGCCGGCCAGGTGATCGAGCGGTTGGGCGCACTCGGGTAGCCACTGCCTGGCGGTGCATGTGAGCACGCCGGCCAGCATGACCTTGTTGTGCGATTCGATGCGGTTGTAGGCGACGGAGACCCTGCCGGGATCGGTGGTCAACTCGCTTCTCACGACGTCGATGCATCCGTCGCCGCAGCGGGAGAAGTGGTTGTTGAGCAGGGCGACCCGATCGAAGCGGCCGCGCAGGCCTATTGCATCCGCGATCCTCGTATCGGGCTCCGAATAGTCGGACTTGGTGAAGCGGAGTCCGGCGACGAGGACGTTCTGGACGTGCTGCACGAGGAGCGTTGTCTGGTAGGCGGGGGCGTACAGGACGACACCCTCGCATCCACCGTCGATGGTGGTGTTCGAGGGGAGGCGGAGGCCTCGGCTGAGGTTTATCGTTCTCCCGGCGAGTTCCGGCGCGAAGGCGATCCAGCCGCCACCATCCTGGCGGGCCTTCTCGACCGCCCAGCGGATGGTGCCGGCCGCCGATGCGTCGCCCTCCGCGGTGTCGCGCACGAGGAGGAGGCGGTGGCCGAGCCCGCCCGTGGTACCGCGGGCCTCGCCCGGGATCCGCGACGGAAGCGGGTCCTCCCGGACGATTCCGGCGGCGTCCGTCACCGGCCGCCGGCATGTGGCCGGGACCGGCAGCGTGGCCGCGCGAGCTTCGGCGCGATCGAGGAAGTCCCGCGCTCCGGCCGGCTGCGCCTCCGCGTGCGGCGGCACGAGGAGGAGCAGCGCCAGCGCGGAGCGCAGGCGGATCATGGCAGCGCCAGCAGCGATTCCTGCGGCAGGCTGGGCGCGGTCACCTCCGAGGGGCAGCCGAGCCCGGTGTAGAGGAAGCCGCGCGCGCCGGCTTCTGCCGGCGTGTAGATGTTTCGGAGGTCCACGAGGATGGGCGCCCTCATGCTCAGCCGCAGCCGGTCGAGGTCGAGGGCTCGGAACATGTCCCACTCTGTGACCATCACGACGGCGTCGGCGCCCTGGGCCGCCTCGTAGGGCCCCTCGGCATAATCGACGTCCTGCAGCACGGCCTCCGCCTGCTCGCGTCCGGCGGGATCATAGGCGCGTATCCTGGCGCCGGCATCCTGCAGGGCGGTCACGATGGCGATAGAGGGAGCGTCGCGCATGTCGTCGGTGTTCGGCTTGAAGGTCAGGCCGAGCAGGGCGATAGTCTTGTTGCGCACGCTGCCGCCGCATGCCTGCACGACCTTGCGGCCCATCGCTCGCTTCCGCTGGTCGTTCACGCTGGCCACCGCTTCCGCGATCCGGCAGTTCGAGCCGTAGTCCTGGGCGGTCTTGATCAGCGCGCTCAGGTCCTTGGGGAAGCAGGATCCGCCGAAGCCGGGGCCGGCGTGCAGGAACTTGTTGCCGATGCGGCGGTCGAGGCCGATGCCCCGCGCCACGTCCTGCACGTTGCCGCCGACGCGCTCGCAGAGATCGGCGATCTCATTGATGAAGGTGATCTTGGTCGCGAGGAAGGCGTTCGCGGCGTATTTGGTGAGTTCCGAGGTGCGCCGGCCCGTGAACAGGATCGGGGCCTGGTTGAGGCAGAGGGGGCGGTAGACTTCCATCATCACCTCGCGCGCGAACTCGTCCTCGGTGCCGATGACGATGCGGTCAGGGCGCTTGAAGTCCTCGATCGCGGCGCCTTCGCGCAGGAATTCCGGGTTCGACACCACCGCGAAGGGCATGCCGGTGCGCTGGTCCTGGATGATGCGCTCCACCTGGTCACCGGTGCCCACGGGGACCGTCGACTTCAGGACGATCACGGCGTAGCCGGTGAGCTCCGAGGCGACGTCCTGCGCGGCCCGGTAGACGTAGCTCAGGTCCGCGTGGCCATCGCCGCGGCGGGATGGCGTGCCGACAGCGATGAACACCACCTCCGCGCCGGCGATGGCCCATGCCATGCTGGTGTCGAAGGCGAGGCGGCCTTCGGCCATGTTCCTGGCCACCAGCTCCTCCAGTCCCGGTTCGAAGATCGGGATGCGTGAGGCCTGTAACGCCGCGATCTTGGCGGGGTCCATATCGACGCATCGGACGTTGTGCCCGAAATCGGCCAGGCATGCTCCCGTGACGAGACCGACGTAGCCGGCGCCGACAATTGCTATTTTCATGGTTTGAACCCCTGTGGTTGATGGCTGACGCCATAGGCATCGAGGGTGTCGGACAACATTCTGGCGATGCCGAAACGCTGCTCGATGAAGGCTGGGGCGCCGACCCGCGCGCGGGCGCGCATCGGTTCGTCCCGCAGGACCCGCGCGACGGCATCGGCGAGGGGCCCGGCATCGTCCGTGGGGACGAGCACGCCGGTGATCCCGTCCAGCACCGCCTCGGCGGAGCCGCCCGCATTCGTCGTCACGACGGGTACGCCGAGGGCCTGCGCCTCGAGAAGAACGTTGGGCAGGCCTTCGACTTCGCTCGCGAGGAGCATCACGTCCATCGCGCCGATCCAGGGCTCCACGGGGCTGCGCCGCCCGGCGAGCGTCACGCGGCCGCTCAGGCCACGCTCCTTGATAAGGGCCTCCAGCTCGGCCCGCAGCGCGCCGTCGCCCACGATCACGAACCGGCTTCGCGGCACGCGGGCCGCGACGAGTTCCGCGACGGCGAGCCAGAGATGCGGGCGCTTGGCGGGCGCGAGGCGGAAGGTGCCGCCCATGAGGAGGTCGTCGGGCGCAAGGCCGAGTTCCGCGCGAACGGCCTGCCGTGCCGCGGCGGGCGCGCGTGCCCGCACCGCCGGAAGTTCGAGGCCATTGCGGATCACCTGGATCCGTCCCGGCGCCATGCCCAGCCAGCGCTCGTAGTCCTGGGCACCGGCGCCGGAGTTCGCCGTGAAATGCGCCCCGGGGCAGCGGGCCAGGGAGAGGTACATCGTGGACAGGTAGCGCCGGTAGCGGCGCCGGTCCGTCTCGGTGGCGACGACGTTGCGCGTGGAGGCGACGATGCGCGGCACGCCGGCCAGGACGGCCGCCACCGATCCGGAGGTGATGACGCCGTCCTGCCAGAGATGGACGAGTTCCGGGCGGAAGCGGCGGAAGCAGTCGTAGAGCTTGATGACGTCGCGCGAGATGCCGGCGGGCAGCGCGGCCATGAGCTCCAGGGCCGCCCGCGCCGCGGGCTCGGCGGCGGTGATGTCGCGGAACAGCGCTGGCGCCGACACCTTCGCGAGGTCCTCGATCGTCAGCTCCGGCACCTCGGCGACCGGGCGCATCGTGGAGCGGCCCCTTTCCGGGTTCAGATCCAGGCCGACGAGGACCGCGCGGCCCAGCCCGCGCTCGGCGAGGTGCCGCGCGACCCCGGCGGCGGAGAGCGCCACCTGCCTTTCCGCGCCGCCGGCGCTGAGGGACGAGGTCACGAGCATGAAGGTCGGGGTGGGGGCGATGAGGGGCCGTTCGGGCGGATGGAGCAGCGCGCGCTCGAACAGCGTGTCCGGGAACTCCGCGACGCCGGCGCCGGGGGCCGGGAGGCGGAGGGCCGCGGCGCAGCGCACCGCCATGCGGAGGGTTTCGGGCGCGGCATTGCCCTCCTCCACGGCGGCGGAGAGGTAGCCCCAGGCGCGCTGGTAGTGGCCGCCCTTGAGGAGCGCGGCGGCTGCGGTCCCGCGCGCCCGGCCGCGCGTCTGCGGGTGGGCCATCACCCCCGCGGCTAGGGCAGCGGCGCGGTCGTGCCAGCCGCAGGTGGATTCGAGCACGGCCAAGTCGACCAGCCCCTCGGCCCCCCTGCCCCGGAAGTAGACGCGCGCTTCCTCGAGGAGCTTTTCCAGCGCGGCGTTCCGTTCGAGGTTGGCGAGCGCCACCATCAGGCCCCGCCAGTGCTCGACCACCGTGCGGTCCAGCGTCAGGGCGTGCCGCCAGGCATCCGCGGCGCCCGCCCAGTCCTTGAACCCGGCCATGAGGCGCGCCTGCCCGACGCGCGGCCCTGCCTTGTCCGGCTCCAGCGCGACGATCCTGGCGGCGATGCCGAGCAGCGCCGCCTTGTCCTCGCCGGCCGATTGCGCCACGCGGAGCCGCGTGCGCCACAGTGCCGCGACGCCCGGGTGGACCGCGATGGCGCGTTCCAGCATGGCGACGGCGGCGGCGGTCTGGCTGAGGGCATCGCGGGCCTCGGCGATCCGCACCGCGGCGGCGATGGAACTGCTCCACATCCCCTCGGCCCGGTCGAGCGTGGCGCGCGCGGCCGCCGTGTTGCCGGCCCGATGGGCCTCGGTGGCGACGAGCGTCAGGGAGAAGGCGGTTTCCGGCCAGTCGGCGGCATGTTGCTCGAGGACGGCGCGGCGCGAGACCGGGCCCTCCGCGAGGCTGAGGCGCGCTTCCAGGAGCAGCTCGGCGGCGGCGAGATCGCCCGGCGAGACCGCGAGATAGGCGGAGAGCATGCGTTCCGCTTCCGCGTGGTCCCCGCGCTCCGCGGCGTAGCGGCCGAGGCGCCAGAGATGGCGTCCATCCCCACCGGGTCCGGCCTGGCGGCCGATCTCGAGCCAGAGCATGCGCGCGCGATGCTTGTTGCCGCTTGCTTCGAGGGCGGTGGCGAGCAGCGCCTTCGCTTCCGGTGCCTCGGGCGCGGCGTCCACGACGCCCTGCAGCAGGGCCACCGCCGCCTCGCTGTGGCCGGAGCGCAGGCAGGCGCGCCCGTCGCGCAGCCGCGCGGCCAAGTCGGGCGCGGCGGTGCTCACGCGGCCTCGCGTACGGCGGCGGGGACCTCGTCCTGGGCGGGCTTGGCGGCCGCTTTCCAGGCATTGCCGTCGAGGAAGGCCTGGCACCAGAGCTCCACGCCGAGCATGGCCCAGAGGGTGGCCGGATCGAGGTCCTGGCGGGCCTTGTGGCGGCGGAGCAGCGCGGGCACGCAGCCCTGGCTGAAGAGGTGGCGGTTGCGGGACGCGGAGCCCAGCAGGGTCTCCTCGGTGAAGTCGCGCAGCGCGGGCGCCATCGGGTTCCAGGCCGAGAGGTCCGCTTCGACGGGGCTCCGGCCCTGGACGAGCCAGCGCCGGGCGGCATCCGGCAGGCCGAGCAGGAGGCCGGACAGGCGGCTTTCCAGGAAGGGGCAGAGGATGGTGGCGCCGGTCAGGCTGGCCGCGACGTCGAGTGCCGGAAGCTCGCGCGCGGGCACCCTCATGGAGAGGTCGAGGCGTGCGGCCTCCGCCATGAGGAATGCCGGATCGGCCTCGCAGAGGGATGTCCCGTAGAGGTCCGGGGCGGCGAGGACGAGCGTGTGCAGGAGTGCCGGGCCGAGCAGCCCCATCCGGTCGCCCTCGGCCATCCCGCCGCTGGCGGCGTGCCAGAGGTCCCGGGCGGAGAGCGGGGCTTCGTGAAAG
Source organism: Roseomonas sp. KE2513 (assembly GCF_016107305.1). Classification (GTDB taxonomy): domain Bacteria; phylum Pseudomonadota; class Alphaproteobacteria; order Acetobacterales; family Acetobacteraceae; genus Roseomonas. The sequence continues at coordinate 154,814 of NZ_RCVR01000005.1, read as the reverse complement.
CCCCCGTCGGCCGGCTTCGTGCCCGAACCCTCCCGCAGCTTTGCCAAGTCGCGCTGGACGAGGCGGTAGCGGCGATGCGCCAGCAGCAACTCGGCCGCGCCCGTGGGGGCGAGCAGCAGCCCGCCCTCCGCCCCCGCGGCCAGCGCCGGGAGGATGGCGTCCGGTGCGATGGGCTCGCCCTGGTGCAGGACGAGGCGCTGGACGAGCTCCGGGTCTGGCGGCGGGATTTCCGCGGTGCTCTCCCGGACCCCTGGCATACAGGCGAGCAGCAAGGGGGTTCCTTCGCCGCTGCGCGGCGTCACGGCGCCCTCGTCCAGGCCCTGCTCCTTCAGGGCGGCGATGATGAGGGGGGTGAGGCTTCGCGCTGGGCGCACCGGCTCGGAACTGGTGGCAGGCATGCTCCACCAGCGCCGCTCCCGCACCGAGCCGTCCGCGCCGACTACCATCAGGTGGCCTGGGGGGAGGCGGCGCACGCGCATCAGCGGGCTGCATCCCAGCGGCGAGTACCCGAAGGCGATGATCGTCGAGAGGGCCGCAAGGTCCGGTTCGGGCCGGAGCCCGGGCCAGGCGAGCAGGGCCTGCAGCTCGGAGGCGAAGGCGACGGCGCCGTCCCTGCCGCCGATGGTGGCCACGAGGAGGGGGGACTGGCCGAAGCGGTCTCGCACGAGTGTCAGGATGCCGGTGGCCGTATCGAGGATCGCGATGGCGAAGGCCCCTTCGAGGCGGGGCAGCAGGGCCTCGTCCCAGGTCTCCCAGCCCGCGAGGATGGCGTCCGCATCCCCCGTGCCCTCCGGCTCGACACCCGCCGCGCGCAGGTCCGCAAGGAGTTCCGCCCTGTTCGTCAGCCGGCCGTCGAAGGCGAGGCTGTGGCGCGCGCCTGTCCGCGTGTTCCCGGACAGAAAAAGGGCGTGCCCGCGGGCGCGTTCCTCGAGCAACCAGCGGGCCTCGCCGGCATCGCGGTGCATCAGCCGCCGCCTGACCTCGTGCGCAGCCGTCATCGGTGCGGCGGCGGGCGGTGCCGCGCCGGCGTAACCAGCGAGGAGTCCCATCGCTCTTCCCCGCGTCAGGCGGCCAGCGCCTGGCGGTTGAGCATGTCGCTCAGCCGCTCAAGCCCCTTGGCGTTCGCCGGCTCCAGCTCGACCGCCCTGAGCGCCGCGGTCACGCCCAGGTCGTAGCGGCGCGCCTGGCGGCAGACGCTGGCGAGCTTGTGCCAGTTGCGGGGCTCGTCCGGCTCGAGCTGGGTGAGGCGCTCCAGCAGCTCGATCGCCTCGCGTGGGCGCTTGGCCGAGGCGTGCAGGCGCGACAGGGCGCGAAGGGCGTCGGTGCGGTTCGGGTCGATGTCGAGGATGCGGCGGGAGAGGCGTTCCTGCTCCGCGATGTCGCCCTCTGCCAGCGCGACCTTGTACAGCTTGCGGTAGCCCGACACCGCGCGCGCGAGCAGCCTCGTGGCCGGCAGGTTGCGGCCGTCGATGCTGAGGACGAGCTTCGCCTTGAGGACCGCGTTATCCAGGTCGCCCGCCGTGAAGTCCTGGCGCATGGCGGAGACGAGCTTGCGGTTGAGCGAGGCGATGGTGCTCGCGACCTTGTGCCGCTCCGCTTCCGGCAGGGCGCCGTAGAGCCGCAGCGCGTCGAGGATCACGCCTGCCTTGATGGCGGCGCGCCCGGCGCGGAGGATCAGCTCGGGCCGCCCGTCCTCACTGTTCGCCAGCGCTTCCCACGCGGTCATGGCCTCGGCCCAGTCGCCCTGCCGCTCGCGCAGCTTGGCGTGTTCCCGGAGGAGGCGGACCTCCGCGGCGTCGATCGCCAGGCCGTCCATGCAGGCGGCGATGGCGCCGGGGAGATCGCCGGCCAGGGTGCGCTCGCGCACGAGGCCGCGGATGGGTGCGACCAGCTTGCGCAGACCCGAGATCGCCTTGCGGTTCTCGGGATCGATGAGCCGGATGGCGTTCCAGGCGGCGGCGGCGGCCGTCGCCTCGCCGCGCTCGGTGGCCGCCCGCGCGCGCTGGGTCAGGGACCGGATGAGGCCGGCCTGCATGATGGGATCGGAGGCGTTGCTGTGACCCTGCCGGCGAACCGCGGCGATCACGGCGGCCGCGTGCTCGTGATGCGCGGTGGCCGTCAGCGCGGGAACCAGCGCCATGGCGGCCGAGGGATCGAACGGCACGAGCTGCTGCGCCACGGCGGCGAGGGCATCCATCCGCTTCAGGCGCTGGAGTGCCTCGGCCTTCAGGGTGAGCGCCAGCACGTCGGCGGCGTCGCGCCCGAGGGCGGCATCGGCGGCCTTGACCGCCTCCTCCAGGTTGCGGCCCTTCAGTTCGCAGCGGGCGATCTCCGCGAGCGGGCCCGAGAGTTCCGGCCGCAGCATGGAGATCCGGCGCCAGACAGAGGCCGCGTCGTGGAAGCGCTTGGCCTTCAGGAGGGCCTTCGCGGCGACGGTGAGCGCCTTATGGTCCTGCGGCACCAGCTCCACGAGCTCGAGGGCGTGGACGCAGGCTTCCTCCAGCCGGTTCAGGCGCTGGGCAATCTTCACGAGAAGCAGGCGGGGCTCGACGCAGCGATGGTCGAGGTGCAGGGCGCGCTGGAGGTCGGCGAGCGCGGCCGTGTTGTCGCCGCGGTGGTAGGCGACGGCGCCGAGGAGGCCGAAGAGTTCCGCCGCGCCCGGGTGGTCCATCACGGCCCCGCGTAGCAGCACCTCCGCCTCATCCATGTCGCCGCGGGCGATGCGGGTCTTCGCCTCGCGCGCCACCGAGCGCACCTCGTTGGTCGGCAGGACGGGCGCCGGCGCGGTGGCCTCGCGCGGGGGCGGCACGGGTGACGGGGCATCGGGCGGCGCGGCCGGGGCCGCCGGGGGCCGCTCAAGGCGGATCGAATCGGCGAAGGCGACTTCGGGCTTCGCGATAGAGGGCGAGGCTGTGGGCGGGACGGGGCGCGCGGCGGGTGCCGGTTCATTGCCGCCGGCGCGCGTCAGTGGCTGCATGGCGGCTTCGTAGAGCATCGCGCCGATCAGCGGCTTGAACTCGGTGGTGTAGTGGTTGATGTCGCGGCCATCATTCGCCAGGGCGCGGGAACGGCCATAGGCGACCACCTGCGGCGCGGGGTCGAAAAGCGGGAGGCCGTGCTCGGCGGCGATCTCCCGGACCCAGTTGCAGAGGCGCGACCGGCTCTCGATCATGCGCCCGCCGCCATCGGCGACGTCGATGTGGCAGACGAACATGGTCGGTGCCGGCAGCCGCGCCGCGATGGTGAGGAGATCGGCCTCCAGCTCCTCGCGCTTCGTGATGTGGACATGGCCTTCGAGCAGGAAGCTGCGCTCCACCGGATCGGCCTGGTGGAAGTCAGGAAGAAGGTTGAGCGCTTCGGCCCTGGCGGGGCGCTCCGCCGCGTATTTGTGCCGGAAGAAGGCCTCGAGCAGCTCGCGCCGGTCGTTGAAGACGCGGTCCAGGCAGTTGATCTGGAGGAGATGGCCCTCGAAGTGGATCTCCTTCGCCGAGGAGATCTCGACGATGTAAAGGTCGGCGGGGTCGCGGGGAACCGGCGTCTCGTAAGTGCCCGAGGCGAGGAAGCGGACCAGTTCCTGCGGTATCTGGCGGCCTTCCAGCACGTCGAGCTGCTGGAGGATCTCCTTCGAGGTGTGCACGAAGCCGTAGACGTTGGTCATGTTGCGGCGGATCGGCAGATGCGCCTCCGACGCCGCGATGGGATCCGCGATGCGGCAGGTTCCGATGGTCGTCACGCTTGTCCGGGTGGTGACGCCCTGGCGGTCCGAACTCTCCTTCAGCGCTGGCCTGGACAGGTGGTCAATCAGCATCTCGCGCTCCCGCATTCAAGCCGGCGGTATTTCCCGGCCGACCTCATGGGCGGAAGCTAACGAGGCGGTTGCGTGCGCCGCCATCGAAAGCGCAACCATTTTGTAGCGCATTCTGGAAATCAGCTGGCCGAGCGCTGGTACGGAAGAAAACGGAACGATAATCCGAAGGAGTTGGCGGGAAAGCACCTCCATTCAATTCAATTCAATTCAAAATGGAATTCACATTGAATGGCAGTTTCTCGTAACCGGACCGTTCCGGCGACTATCCTATGTTTAGCAAACCTGTCGCCGGCCAGGATTGATAAGAGACACGGTACCGAAATAACGCAGAGGTGAATGATAGATTTCGGTTAGTTCCATTGAGAATAGCTGGAACACAGCTTTTAGGACAATATTCCCTGTCATATGTTATCGACCTTTGTGCCAGGAAGAGAGACGAGTGAGCAGCGGGACACGAAAATTAGACCACGGTCAAAAGGGTTTCATGCAGGGCAACCTAAATCCGCGTATGGAATGATATGAGCTTTTGGCTCCTTTTCAAGCACTTCCCGTGAATTGGCGATCGTTGTTTCACCTTCTTGTTGAGGAGAAGACATGGACGGATCAGCGGTGGAAGCGCGACCGGACGAGGCGCTCTTCGGCAAGTTGCGAGAGTCGGTCACACAACTTGTGTCACTCTTGCAGGACATTTCACCGACAGGCGTAAACGAGGGTCCTCGAGAGGCGGGAGCGCTCCCGAGCTTCTGCGCGACAGCGGGTGCGAACGACCTGAAGCGTCTCATCCAGCTCCGTGCCCGGCGGCGGCGGGATCCCACTGGCTCGTTTCTCGAATGGCCGGCCTGGGACATGCTGCTCGACCTTGCGGTCGTGAAGGCTGAAGGAGGGCACGTGTCCGTTTCGGCCATCTGCGTCTGCTCGGGCGCGCCGCAGAGCACAGCCCTTCGCAAGCTGGCGCAGCTGGAACGTGCGGGGCTCGTGCGGCGCTACCTGCACGAGAAGGACAGGCGGCGGGTCTGCCTTGCCCTGACCGATCGGGCAATGGAGTTAGTGCAGACGATGCTCGACGAGGATCTGCGTTTCTATGGCGCCCTTGCAGCGGTTGCCGCGAAGCCCGCGGTTTCGCCTGTGATGCCGGCTCAGCTCGGGCCCAGGAGCGACACGCGGGAGGCCGCGCCGGTACGCAGCGCGACATGACCACGGCCTGCCCCATCCGTTGCGGTGCACCGGATGGGGCAGTGCCGGCGTCGTTACAGCACGATGTCGGCGTGGGTGAGCAGGTGCGGCCCCGCCACGTCGATCTGGAAGTCCGCGGCGCCATCCCCATCCAGGTCGGCTGAAAGGATGGAGTTCCCGCCCTGCTCCGTCAGGAGCAGCTCGCCGGCGTGCCGGGAGAAGAGGTTCCCGCTTACCCAGGTGAAGGCCTCGTTGCCCCCCTTCAGCGGATCCGCGTCGATCGCCGAGAGATCGATGCGGTCGCCGGCGGCAAAGTCCACGATAACGTCATTCGCTCCGGGCGTGCTGTCGGACGCGGCGAGATAGACGAAGACGTCCTTGCCCTCCCCACCCGTCAGGGAATCGGCTCCTGCTCCGCCGGTGAGGTGGTCGGCCCCCGCACCGCCGAGGAGCGTGTCGGCGCCCTCTCCGCCGAGGAGCACGTCGTCGGCGTCCCCGCCGGACAGGCGATCCGCGCCGGCGTCGCCGTTCAGCGTGTCCTTGCCGCCGCCCCCGTCGAGGCTGTCGTTGCCTACGCCGCCGGACAGGATGTCGTTGCCCGCGTCACCGGACAGGCGGTCATCGCCCGCGCCACCGAACAGGGTGTCACTGTTCGTTCCGCCCGTGATGGTGTCGTTGCCGTCCCCGCCGTCGATCCGGTCCGCGCCACCGCCGCCATCGATCCGGTCCGCGCCCGCGTTGCCGGTGAGCAGGTCGTTGCCACTGGTGGCGGTGCCAGTGGGCGTGCCAGTGGCTGTACCGCCGTTCTCTGGAGCCGGCACCGAGACGGGGTCCGCGGGCGCGGGATTCACGAGAACAGGCTGCGACGGCTGAGGTGCCGGCAGGGGATCGTTGCCGACGAGCGCATGACCGGTGCCGGCATGCGCGAGCACGTAGTTCTGGACCTTATCCGCACCGACCGTGCTGTACGCGTAGGGCACGTCGTAATGGGCCGTGTCCGCATCGTTGTTGGTCCCGTTGGCCTCGCCAGGCCCGGGCTTGGACCAGGTGACATTCTCGAAGAGGTTGCCGCGCAGATCCCAGAAGCCGAGTTCCGCACTGTCCCGGCTGACGATCGGATTGTCGGAGTTGGCGAAAACGTTGTTTTCGATCAGCCCAACCGCGCCCATCCGGAGGTTGATACCAGAGGTTTCAAGGTGGTTGTAGTAGTTCTCGTAGATATGGACATAACCATCCCGGACACTCGGCGCACGCGAACCGACATTCTCGAATCGGTTGTGATCATACGTAACGAATCGGCCGCCCTCGTCGGTGTCCGAGTACCCGACCAGGGAGACCTTGTGGTGGTCGTGGAAGTAGTTGTTTGAAACGGTGATATATTCGGCGCCGCGCTTGATATCGAGCAGCCCGTCGTAAAAGTCTTTCGAGACGTTCATCGAGCTGTACAGCTCGTTGGAATCGATCCAGATGTTCTTCGAAGGCCCTTCGATGCTGATCGCGTCTTTTCCGCCGGTCGCGACATCGTGGATTTTGAGGTTCTGGACGATCAGGTTGGACGAGCCGCCCTTGATGTGCAGGCCGATGCCGTTCAGCTCGCCGGAATCTCCAATGATCGAGAGATTGCTGCGGCCATCGACGGTGATCTCTTCACCGCGGCTGTTCTGCGGAGTGATGGTGCCGGCGACGATGATGGTGACCGGCGCAGAGCCGGGCTTCACCGCATCGATCGCGGCCTGCAACTCGGAGCCGGTGCCCACCCTGACGGTGGTCCCGCCGCCACCGCCCGAGGTGCCGCCATTCATCGATGCGAAGCCGTGCGCAGTCTGAAATGCCATCCGTACAAACCCTTTCTGCTGACCGAGGAGCCTCTCGCGGTGAGGAACCTTTCTCTCCCCGACTTCCTTCGCAGTATCGAAGCGGCCGAGTCCAGATAGATTGAACACGGAAACGTGATTCAACGATTTGCCAAAATATCCATGGCTGCGCGGGTTACAAACGCGCCGCTATCCACCGAGAATTTCTGACTTGACTTGTTGGATTTGCGGACGAAGGGCCGTATTACCAAGGCGTTTGAAGACTGTTCTATCGCTTCCAGGCTGAGGATTTGGTCGTCCTGCCGTTATACTTTGGCATGAGTGGAACCGGACTTTGTCGGTTACGAAACCGCAAATTCCAGTGATATCACGAAAACGTGATAGCCGAGTTTGGTGTGGATGGGAAGCCGGTGCCAAGCCGGGGAGTGCTCACGCCGGGCTGAAGACACGGTCCGGCGTGGTGTGGAACTGGGTGCCAAACTGGACCGGCTTGGCTTCGCCCCCAGCCCCACCCGAGGGCAACCTGTGCACTGCAAAACAGGACGCTACCTATGCAGACAGGGTATCCAGGGATGGTGTTATCCTCCGAAGGGCGCGACACCGCCGCCCTTGTGGTGCCCTGAACCTTGTCCGGGCAAGCCCTCGCGGTCATCGGCCTTGGTTATGTCGGATTGCCGGTCGCTGTTGCCTTCGCCCGCGCGGGGATGCGCGTCATCGGCTTCGATACGGACCCGCGGCGCATCGAGGAGCTGCTGGAGGGGTATGACCGCACCCAGGAGGTGTCGCCCGAGGAGCTTCGGGCGGCCCGCCTCGAATGCACTGGCGATCCGGCGGCCCTGACCGGCGCCGACATCTTTATCGTCACGGTTCCGACACCGGTCACCGCCACGCGCCAGCCGGATCTGCGCGCCCTGCTCCGTGCCTCGGAGACGGTGGGGCGTGCGCTTCGTCCGGGCGCGCTGGTTGTCTACGAATCCACCGTCTACCCCGGCGCGACGGAGGAGGAGTGCCTGCCCGTGCTGGAGCGTTTCTCCGGGCTGCGCGGCCGCACCGACTTCGCCATCGCCTACAGTCCGGAGCGGATCAATCCGGGCGACCCCGAGCACCGGCTGGCGAGCATGATGAAGGTGGTTTCCGCCCAGACGCCTTCCGCGCTTGACGAGGTTGCGGCGCTCTACGGAAGGATCACGCGGGCGGGCATCCACCGGGCGCCCTCGATCCGCGTGGCGGAGGCGGCCAAGGTGATCGAGAACGCGCAGCGCGACCTCAACATCGCCTTCGTCAACGAGGTCGCCTGCATCTTCGACCGCATCGGGATCGACACGCGGGATGTGCTGGCCGCCGCCTCGACGAAGTGGAACTTCCTGAACTTCGAGCCGGGCCTCGTCGGTGGGCACTGCATCGGGGTGGATCCCTACTACCTCGCGCATTGCGCGGAGCGGGCGGGGCATCATCCGGAGATCATCGTCACGGGGCGCCGCGTGAACGATCGCATGGCGGGGCTGGTGGCCAAGCGATGCGTCCGGATGCTTATGCGGCGCGAGACCGAGTCCCGCCGGGTTACCGTTCTTGGCCTGACCTTCAAGGAGAACGTGCCCGACCTGCGCAACTCGCGCGCGCTCGATCTCGCGCGCGAGGTGCAGGATCACGGGCTTGACCTGCAGCTCGTGGATCCGCTGGCGGATCCGGACGATGTCCTCTCCGCGACGGGCATCCAGCTGACCGACATGCGCGACATCCGCCCGGGGGGTGCCGTCGTGCTTGCCGTCGCACACCGGGCCTTCGTCAACTCGGGCTGGGATCTCGTTCGCCGCTGCCTGGTGAATGAGGGCGGCGCGGTGCTGGACGTGAAGGGCTGCCTCGATCGCTCGCTCGTGCCGGCCGGTGTCGATTTCTGGCGCCTCTGACGCCGCGGGTGCGAGCCAATCTGCGCTCCACTCCGGATCAATCCGCCCCACGGGGGATGGATCTCCTCGCCTATACAGAACGGGCGCGGCGGCACGCGGGGAAGCTTCCGGTGTCGCCGCGGGGTTGGAGTGAGGCTTCGCGATGCTCGCCCAGGAAGAGCACCTGCCCGCACGCCGGGGACGGGTTCGCAGGATCGGCGATGCCGTGCGCGGTGCCGCGTGGTTCATCCACCCCGGCGGCAGGCGCTCGGCTCTCCCGTTGATGCGGCGGTGCGCGGCCTTATTCCCTGGAGGGGATGGTGGCCGGCGGTCATCGCTCCCGTGCCCGAGGGCCAGCCGGTCGGCGGCTGACCGCTTATCGGCTTGAGACCGGGCCTCGAAGACTGGCTGGAGCCGTTCCTCGCCAGGTTAAGCCATCCCGCGCGCCGTGAGATGTGCCGGCTCTACGTGACGGGGCTCATCGAGAGGGAGGGAGGCAAGAACGTGCATCGAATGGCCGCGCGGCTCGGCCAGCCGAGTCACGATGCCATGCACCACTTCATCTCCTCCGGAAGCTGGGACACGGGGGCGTTGGAAGCAGCCCTTGCGGCCGAGGCAGGGCTGCGCGCCGGCAGCCCGAATTCGTTCCTGGTGATCGGCGAGGTGGTGCTGCCCAAGAAGGGTACCCGCTCCGTCGGGGTTGCGCCTCAGCCGGTCGGGGCGGCCGGAAGGATACTCAACTGCCAGGTCCTCGTCTCCCTGACGCTCGTGCGGGGGGTGGTGCCCGTGCCGGTCGGACTTCGGCTCTTCCTGCCGGAGAGCTGGACGGGCGACGGCGAGCGCATGGAGAGAGCCCGCGTGCCGGAGAACCTCCGCATGCCCCGCAGCAAGGCGGGGATCGCGCTGGCGGAACTCGACCGCGTGGCTTCGGTCGGCGCGCGCTTCGGCTGCGTCCTCGTGGATGCGGAATACGGCATGAGCGCGGAGTTCCGCAGGGGGATGAAGGCGCGCAGGCTCCGCTGGGCGGTCGCGGTGCCGGGGGGAATCACGGCCGTCCCGGCTTCGGCCGCGTCACGGTCGCGCCCGGCGATGCTCGGCGCCAGGGCGCAAGGGGCGGAGGAGGCTCCGCGCCCGATCCAGAGCATGCTGGCGGAGGCCTCTTGGTGGCAGCTGACGTGGCAGCGCCGCGCCGACGAATGGCTCCCCGTCAAGGTGGCCGCCTCCTTCGCCGCCTTGCGGGCGCGCCTGGCGGAGGAGAAGGCAGGGCTCGATGAGGGTGCGGTTCGCGACCTGCCGGGCGGGCAAGTCTGGATCATCGGCGAGAGGCGCGATGGGGGAGAGGCGCGGCACTACGCGTCGAATCTTCCGGCCGGCAGCAGCCTGAGGACGCTGGCCGGCACCGTGAAGGGACGCTGGGTTGCCGAACGGGCGCTTCAGCTTCTGCGGGAGGAGCTTGGGCTCGACGATTTCGAGGGGCGCTCCTGGGTCGGGCTGCACAGGCACGCGCTGATGTCGATGCTCGCTTACGCTTTCCTCCAGCAGGAGGGGCTCGCCGGCGCGAAGCTGCAGGGCGCGGAGGGGTGAGCGATTGAAGGCCGGCTGCGGCGGCTCTCCGCAACGGCAGCCACTCGGACAGGGGGCGGCTCAGGCGGCGCGGTCCGATGCCGCGCTGTCAAGCATGAGTTGCTGGTGCGCGTCCATAAGGGCCCTCGCCTGCTCGGGAGAGAGCTTGCGCGCCGGGCCCCTGCCCTTGGGGCAGGTCAGGTGCGGGTGATCCACGGCGCCGAAGAGGCGGCAGAGGAGCGGCCGGTCGGCGTGGATGGCGCAGCTCGCCGCCGCGGCATAGGGGCAGGTGAGGCAGCCGGTGGCGGCGTGGCGTTTCTCGGCCACCCGTGACCATTCCCAGGCCGTCATCGCGATGGCGCCGCAGCAGGCGGTGCAGCCCTGTTCGCACTCGAAGCCTGGAACCTGGTCGTAGAGGGCACGGTGGCGCGCGGCGAGTTCGCCCTCCGACGGCGGCAAGGAGGGGGGCCGGGCGGTGATCCGGCTCTCCAGCAGGCGGGCGACGGGGTGGGGTGCTTCGAAGGGGCCCCGCACGACCGCGCGCTTCTCGTGGCCGGACCTGCTCATGGCGCGCAGGCTGCTCCCGCAGGGGTGGGGCTGGCGAGCGCAATCCGGTTCAGTCTGGTGCGGACTGGTTCCGTGCAGGCCCGGAGCCACTGGCGACCTTTGCCGCCTCCGGTCCTGTAGGGCAGGTCCGCGGGACTGTGCCGCTCAATCCCTGCGCGCAAAAAAGAAGGGCGGGCCTCCTCTCGGGGGCCCGCCCTTCCTCTTCACGGAAAGTCTGGATCAGGGCTTGTTGACGGCGTCCCGGATCGCGTCCTTCGCGCCGCCGGCGGCGTTCTGGACCTTGCCCTCGGTGCGCTTGGCAGCGCCCTCGGCTTCCATCTTCTTGTCGCCAACCGCGGCGCCGACGTTCTCCTTGATGGCGCCGCCGGCCTGCTTCAGCGCGCCCTCGACCCGATCCTTATCGATCGCCATGTGAGCTCTCCTCCGTCTGGTTTCGACGTGGGATCAACGGGATGCCGCGAGGGCTGGTTTCTGTAACCGGATGTGTGCGGTATCACTGGACGGAACGGGAGCGCCCATGTGCGGTCGGTATTTTCTTCAGCGCGATCCGGCGCAGCTGGCGCGCTACTACGACACGCCAGAGGAGAGCCCGACGCCGAACGCCGCGGCGCGGTGGAACATGGCCCCGACGCAGGACGGGTTGGTCCTGCGGCGGAATCCGGAGACGGGGGAGCGGCGGCTGGACCTGCTGCGCTGGGGGCTGGTGCCGCGCTGGGCGAAGGATGCGCGTGACGGGGCGCGGCTGATCAACGCGCGGGCGGACGGGGTGGCGGAGAAGCCCTCCTTCCGGGACGCCTTCCGCCGCCGCCGCTGCATCGTGCCGGCGGACGGGTTCTACGAGTGGCTCTCGCCGAAGGAGGCGGAGGCGAAGACGAAGGCGCGCGATCCTAAGCAGCCCTTTGCCGTGGCGCTGGCGAGCGGGGAGCCGATGAGCTTCGCGGGACTTTGGGAGGGGTGGCAGGACCCGGAGGGGAACTGGTTGCGGACCTATTCCATCATCACCACCGAGGCGAACCCTAAGCAGGCGCCGCTGCATCACCGGATGCCCGTGATCCTGCCCCGGGAGGACTGGGCTGCCTGGCTGGGGGAGGAGGAGGCGCCGGCGGCGCGGCTGCTGGGGCTGCTCAGGCCCTGCCCGCCGGAATGGCTGGCCTGCTGGCCGGTGAGCAAGCGGGTGAACAAGGTGTCGGAGGACGACGAGGCGCTGATCCGGCGGGATGCGGGGGTGGCGGCGCCGCCGGGACTGGACGACCCCTCGCCCTACGAGCGGGGCTCAGCGCTTGGCTGATTGAGGCGCGGGTGACGGCGGGGAGAGAGGGGCTTCCCTCCCCCGCCGCTCTCGTTCCCTTCCCTGAGCCGCGCCCCTCGGACAACCGGCGCGCCTTGGTTTGGGGACAGGGACCAGGGCACGCGGCGGGAGGTCCCGCGGCAGCCAGGTGAGGCGTCCGGGGGCCTCGGGCCCCTTGGGGGGAGAAGGAGCGCCCTCACCAACAAGGTGTCAGGCGATGCGCTGCACCTGCGCGAGGGCCTTGGTAGCGATGGCCTGGCCGATGCGCTCGCCCTCGTTGCAGGCGTGGCGGAAATGGGCGCCGCACCAGATGCGGCTGTTGGAGCACTCGGTGCGGGCGGCGGCCAGGCTGGGGAAGTCGCGCGTCGGGCGGCCCTGCCGCTCGAGGGCCTGGTAGGTGAAGGGGAACTCGCCGAGCAGGCCCGCGATGACGTGGGTGCCGGTGGCGATGTCGGCGCTGTGCCCCGAAGGGTATTCGGGGTGGTAGGGCGTCACGAGCAGGGGCTGCCAGATCGGGTCCGGGCGGACGCCGGGGCTGCCGAGATTGATTCCTGTAACAGGCCGCCAGTACGCGAAATGAGCCTTGTAGCCGTAGACGAAGACGTCCGCGTCCGCGAAGGCGGTGGCGAGAATGGAGGCCATCCGCGCCTCGTCCCAGACGCCGCCCGGGAGGGGGCGTGCGGTCATGCGGCGGAGGAGGACGAGCATCATGTTGCGGGGGATGAGCTGGGGCACCCAGAAGCGGGAGATGTCGCCCTGCTCCTCCGTGCGGTCTGTGGAGGTGGTGCCGCCGAGGCGGCGGGTCTCGGCCACGTCTGCCAGGTACTCGGGGGAGTCGAGGGTGGGCGGGGGCGGTCCGAGCAGTGAGTCGCGGCTGGGGAACAGCAGCGGCGCCGAGAGGTCGTAGTAGCTGTTGCGGCCGGCGGGCGGAGCCGGGCGCCAGCGGCCCATCTCGTTGAAGACGGGAAAGGTCTCCTTCGCGGGGGGCCTGGGGCCGGCGCTGGCAAGGGTCGCGGTGCCGATGGCGGCGCCGAGGGCGAGGCCGGCGGTGCGGGCGGCCTCGGCGGGCTCGGCGGCGAGGGTGGCGTCGAGGAGGGCGCGGGCGTCGCCATGCGCGGCGGGATTGCTGCGGCCGGTGACGACCGTGAAGGCGGCGGCGGCGAGGGTGACGCTCGGCGAGGCGCCGTTGCTGGCGGGCTCCGTGCCGTTGCGGGGCAGCCAGCGGTGGTAGCGGGGCTGGGCGGCGTTGAGGCCGTCATGCATCGCGCGTGTGACGAGGGCGATGGAGTCCGCGCGGGGCCAGGCGGCGTTCGGGTCGCCGCAGAGGCGGTCGGCGACGACGAGCCAGCGGCCGATGGGGGTGGCGAGGGCGGGCTCCGCCACGTCGGGCGCCGGGCGGGGATCGTGGCCGGCGCGCATGGTGCCCTCGCAGGCGGAGAGGCCCAGGAGCGAGGCGGTGCCCAGCGACGCGGTACCGAGGGACGCGGCGCTCAGGAAGCTTCGCCGCGTCGCGGGGGGGAGCGGGGCGGAGGGTTTGGCGGTGGGTGTCATGGCCTGGGACCTCTGCGCGACATGGAATCGCCGCAGGATACGGGCCCGGCACGCCTCGGGACCACCCCCCCGCTTGTCCGGATGGCGCGCGGCGCGGCCAGGACGGTGCGGCGGCGCGCTTTCCGGGGGCTGGCCCTAGCTGCCACGGTAAGTGGAGTAGGACCACGGAGAGCAGAGGAGGGGGACGTGGTAGTGCCCCTCCCCCGCCTTGAGGCCCACGTTGATCGCGACGGTGCCGAGATAGCCGGGGTCGCCGCCGCGGGCGGCGAAATAGGCTCCCACGTCGAAGCGCAGCTCGTAGCGGCCGGGGCGGAATTCCTCGGGCGGCAGGAGGGGAGCGTCGGTGCGGCCGTCGGCGTCGGTGGTGCCGGCGCGCAGCAGGGTAGGCTCTGGCTCCATGCGCCAGAACTCGTAGGCCATGCCCTCGGCGGGGATGCCGTTGGCGGTGTCGAGGACGTGGGTGGAGACGGCGGAGGGCTTCATTCGGCGGCGAGCCCGCTCACGTCAGCGACGAGGGCTTCCTGGGGGATCTCGCTCGTCAGCTCGTGCTCGGCATAGGTGAGGAGGCTGTCGAGGTGGGCTTCGGCGTCCTCGAGCCAGAGGCGGCGGCAGAGGCCGTCCACGATGCGCATGGTTCCGTATTTCATCCCGCTGATGGTGGCGCCGGAGAGGCCCATGGAGGCGGTGGAGCCGTAGTTGATCATGTGGATATGCGTGAGGAAGGGGGCGGCGCCGGGCTCCTTCTCTCGCATGGAGAAGTCGTCCCGCAGATAGGGGCAGGCGCCGAGGGCAGGGAATTCCTGGCCCTCGGGCGGGGTGTAGACGTCGCGCCAGAGGAGGATGTGCCTTGCGAAGGGGGCGAGCTCGGGGCGGAGCGACAGGTCGAAGGCGGTGCCGGTGCCGACGATGACATGGTCCGCGCGGTGCTCGGCGCGGGGGGTCGTGACGACGACCTCGCCGCCTTCCTCGCGCACGGCGAGGACGGGGCTTGCCATGTGGAGGTCATAGCGCGGGTCGGCGGCGACGCGGTTCCAGGATTCCTGGGGCGGCGGCTGGTTGAGGGCGAAGATGTGCCGCATGAAGCGCCAGCGCGTGGCGTCCGGCATGGCGTAGAGCTGGCCGAGGAAACCGGACTGCTCCATCCAGCGGAAGGGATTCACGCGCGGCATCTTCGCGCGCCGGACGAGCATGGTGGCCTTCGTGGCGCCCGTTTCGAGGGCGGTGGCCAGGTTGTCGAAGGCGGAGGCGCCGGCGCCGATGACGATGATGCGCTTGCCGCGAAGCGCTTCGAAATCGACGTGGCCGGAGGTGTGCGAGACGCGGGAGGCCGGGAGCTGGTTGAAGGGCGCGGGGATGGACCAGCCGCCCATGCCGTCCATGCCGGTGGCGAGGACCAGCTTGCGGGCGCGGATGGTGGTCTCGCCCTGCGGGGTCGCGAAGACGAGTTCTAACGGCTCCGCCGCGCCGGTGTGGCCGATGCGGAGGAGCTTGTGCTCGTGGGTGACGGGAAGCTGGAGGGTGGCTTCCAGCCAGTCGAGGTAGCGCTGCCAGTCCACGCGCCCGATCTTGTTCAGCGCTTCCCAGGCCGCTTCGCCGTCACGGGCGGTGAAGAAGGCCTTGGGCGTGAGGGCAGGGACGCCGAGGTCGGGGCCGGTGACGTGCTTGGGGGTGCGGAGGGTCCGCATGCGGGCGAAGGTGGTCCAGACCCCTGCCCCGCCGGCGGGCGCGGCGTCGAAGATGCCGACGCGCTGAACCCTTTCACGCAGGAGGCCGAAGGCGGTGACGAGGCCGGTCTGGCCGGCGCCGATGATGGCGATGTCGAGCACCCCTTCCCTCTCCGGCACCCAGGCGTGGCGGGGGTAGGAGAGGAGTTCGAGCTGGCGGCGGGCCTCGGCCGCGAGGGCGTCCAGGCCGGGATGCGGGCGGGGAGTCGAGACGCTGTCGTCGGGCATTCGGGGTGACGTCCGGGGATCGGAGGGGAAGGAGTCGTCCGGATCGTGCTTAGCACGCGGCGTGCCGTGTTTCACGCGGGCGCGAAACGGGGGCGGGTTGATCTCGCCCGCCCCGGCACGGCAAATGGGCGGAGCCCGAACCAGCAGGACCATGCCATGAGCGCCAGCACCGCCCCCAACCTGATCGCGGCCGTGAGCGAGGCCCGGCAATGGGACCGGCTGATGGAACTGGCGAAGCTCGGTGCCATCACGGGCATGGACGGGTCGCCGGGGGTGAACCGGCCCTGCCTCTCCCCGCTGGACCGCGAGGCGCGGCGGCTGATGATCGGCTGGGCCGAGGGGCTCGGGCTGGCGGTGACGGTGGATGAGATCGGCAACCTGTTCCTGCGCCACGAGGGGACGGACCCCGAGGCGGCGCCGGTGCTGACGGGCAGCCACATGGACAGCCAGCCGAATGGCGGCCGCTTCGACGGCATCTGGGGCGTGGTGGCCGGGCTGGAGGCCGTGCAGGCGATCCGTGAGGCGGGCGTCGCGACGAAGCGGCCGATCGAGGTGGTGGCCTGGACGAACGAGGAGGGGGGGCGTTTCGCGCCGGGCTGCATGGGCAGCATGGCCTGGTCGAAGTTCAAGCCCGCCAATGCCTGGGACGAGGTGCGCGACCTGGAGGGGGTGAGCTTCCGGGAGGCGCTGGACGAGCACCGCAAAGCGGAGGCCGATCTTTCCATGCGGCCGCTGGGGGGCAAGCCCTTCGCGTATCTGGAGGCCCATATCGAGCAGGGGCCGCTGCTGGAGACGGAGGGCGTTGATATCGGCGTGGTGACGGGCATCCAGGGCAGCCGCTGGTTCATCGTGGAGATCACGGGCGAGACAGCGCATGCGGGGACCTCGCCGGTCTCGACGCGCAAGGACGCGGTGCAGGACATGATCCGGGCGGTGACGGCGCTGAACGCGCTGATGACGGACCCGACGGATGTGCTGCGCTTCACGGTGGGGCAGATCGAGGTCTTCCCGAACACCTCCAACACCGTGGCGGACCGGGTGCGGTTCACGATCGACTTCCGGCATCCGGACAAGGAGCTGCTGATCACCAACGGCGACGCGATCGAGCCGACGATCCGCAGCGCGGTGAAGGCCTGCGACGTGGTGGTGACGGAGCGCTTCCACGCGCTGCCGGTGGAGTTCGACGCGGTGGTGGTGGATGCGGTGGAGGACGCCGCGACGGCGCAGGGGCTATCGAGCCAGCGGATGCCGAGCGGGGCCTTCCACGACGCGCAGTTCCTGGTGCCGGTCTGCCCGGCGGGAATGGTGTTCGTCCCGAGCCGGAACGGGGTGAGCCACAATCCCGCGGAGTATTCGAGCCCGGCGCAGCTTGCGGCCGGGGCGCGGGTGCTGGCGGCGGCGCTGGTGGACCTGGCGAACCGCTGAACCGGGGCTGTTGCACTTCGTCGCGCAGCGCATCGAAGGATCTGGGAGCCCGCGCGTTTGTTTCCTTGCCCCGGCCCGCTAGCGGCCGGCCGGCAAAAGAGGTGATGCACCATGGGCAAAACGACGATGCTGCGCGGTGGCGCGTTTCTGCTCGCGATCGGCATGCTGGCTG
Source organism: Roseomonas sp. KE2513 (assembly GCF_016107305.1). Classification (GTDB taxonomy): domain Bacteria; phylum Pseudomonadota; class Alphaproteobacteria; order Acetobacterales; family Acetobacteraceae; genus Roseomonas. The sequence goes on along the minus strand of NZ_RCVR01000005.1, from coordinate 137,615 downwards.
CCAGGGCTCGGGAGGGCCGGTTGATCTTTCCTCCCGGCGGGAGCGGCAGGGCGGGTCGATCACGTCGGCCAGCCCGGGGCCGCTGATAACGGACCCCTCCGGCGCCACGACGCGGCGCGAGCGGATCGGCGGGCCACTGGCGCCGGGCGGCGTTGGCGCGATCGGGACGGGCACGCCGTCCTCCGCGGCGGCGCGGGCGGTGGACCGGACGCCGGCGGTCTTCGACGACAACAGGGGCGCGCCGCTCTAAGCGGCCCCGAACGGCGAAAGGCCGGCAGCCCTCGCGGGGGCTGCCGGCCTTTCGTGCATTCTGACCGCTGGGCTGGCCGCTACTTCGGGGCCAGCACCATGATCATCTGGCGGTTTTCCAGGCGGGGCATGGATTCCACCTTCGTGGCCTCCGCCATCTCGGTGCGGATGCGCTCGAGCACCTTCACGCCGAGATCCTGGTGCGCCATCTCGCGGCCGCGGAAGCGGAGGGTGACCTTCACCTTGTCCCCTTCCTCGATGAAGCCCTTCATCTGGCGCATCTTCACTTCGTAGTCGTGGTCGTCGATGTTCGGACGAACCTTGATTTCCTTGATCTCGACGACCTTCTGGCGCTTGCGCGCCTCGTTGGCCTTCTTCTGCTGCTCGTACTTGAACTTGCCGAAATCGGTGATCTTGCAGACTGGCGGATCGGCGTTCGGGCTGATCTCGAGCAGGTCCATTCCGACGTCGTAGGCGCGGGCCAGGGCCTCGCGCGCGCTCATCACGCCCTGCATCTCACCGTCCTGGTCGATCAGGCGGACCTGGGGCGCGCGGATCTCCTCGTTCACCCGCGGTCCGTCGCGGGTCGGGAGGGTGTTGGGCATTGGGCCTCGGGCCAGGGTCGTCTCCTCTGATGGTGGAAGGTGGATTTATGGTGCGCGGCGGGTGCGTCTGCAACCTTCGCGTGGCGGGGTCAAGGCGGATTCGTCGGGTTCGGCAAATCCGCCCCGGCGATTACGCGGCGGCAGCCTCGGCCGTGGCGGGCTGGCGAAGGTCCGGGGCGGCGGCCTCGGCCAGGAGGCGGGCGATGGCGTCGGGCAGCGAGAGGGTTTCCTGCTCCCGCCCCGGGAGGCGGCGGAGGACGACCACCCGCTCCTCGGCCTCGCGCCGGCCGACGACGGCGAGGACGGGGACGCGGGCCTCGATGTGTTCGGCGACCTTGCGGTTGATCTTCTCGTTGCGGGTGTCGGTCGCGACGTTCAGGCCGGCGGCGCGCATGGCGGCGGCGACTTCCTCGGCATAGGGGGCGGCGTCGTCCACGATGGAGGCGACGACGACCTGCACGGGCGCAAGCCAGAGCGGGAAGCGGCCGGCGTGCTCCTCGATGAGGATTCCAAGGAAGCGCTCGAAGGAGCCGAGGATGGCGCGGTGGAGCATGACGGGGCGGTGCTTGGCGCCGTCCTCGCCGACGTACTCGGCGTCCAGGCGTTCGGGGAGGACGAAATCGACCTGGAGGGTGCCGCACTGCCAGTCGCGGCCGATGGCGTCGCGAAGGACGAATTCGAGCTTCGGGCCGTAGAAGGCGCCCTCCCCCGGGTTCAGCTCGTATTCCACGCCGGCCGTCGCGCAGGCCTCGCGCAGCGCGCCCTCCGCTCGGTCCCAGGTGGCGTCGTCGCCGGCGCGGGTAGCGGGGCGGTCGCTGAACTTCACGCGGAAGGAGTTGAAGCCGAAATCGCGGTAAATGGAGGAGAGGAGCGCGACGAAGCGCACCGTCTCATCCGCGATCTGGTTTTCCGTGCAGAAGATGTGCGCGTCGTCCTGGGTGAAGGCGCGGACGCGCATGATGCCGTGCAGCGCGCCCGAGGGCTCATAGCGGTGGCAGGCGCCGAACTCGGCCATGCGGAGCGGGAGCTGGCGGTAGCTGCGGATGCCCTGGTTGAAGATCTGCACATGGCAGGGGCAATTCATGGGCTTGAGCGCGAGCACGCGGTCCTTCTCGGACTCGTCCTCCACCGTCGCGATGAACATGCTCTCGCGGAACTTCTCCCAGTGACCCGATTCGATCCAGAGCTTGCGGTCGAGGAGCTGGGGGGTCTTCACCTCGTCGTAGCCGGCGGCGTCGAGGCGGCGGCGCATGTAGTCCTCGACCGTGCGGTAGAGGCGCCAGCCCTTGGGGTGCCAGAAGATGCTGCCCGTCGCCTCTTCCTGGAGGTGGAAGAGGTCCATCTCCTTGCCGATGCGCCGGTGGTCGCGCTTCTCGGCCTCCTCCAGCATGGTGAGGTGGGCTTCGAGCTCCTTCGCGTCGCGCCAGGCGGTGCCGTAGATGCGCGACAGGACGGGGTTGCGGTGGTCGCCGCGCCAGTAGGCGCCGGCCACCTTCTGGAGCTTAAAGGCGGTGCCGATGTCGCCCGTGCCGCGCATGTGCGGGCCGCGGCAGAGGTCGAGCCAATCGCCCTGGCGGTAGATGCTGATGACCTCGCTCTCGGGTAGGTCCTGGATCAGCTCGGCCTTGAAGCGCTCACCCCTATTCTCGAAGAAGGCGATCGCTTCCTCGCGCGGCCATTCCTCGCGCGTGAAGGGGGCGTTGCGGGCGATGATCTCCCGCATCTTCGCCTCGATCGCCGGGAAGTTCTCGGGGGTGAAGGGCTGGTTGCGGGCGAAGTCGTAGTAGAAGCCGTTTTCGATGGCCGGGCCGATCGTGACCTGGGTGCCGGGAAAGAGCTCCTGCACGGCCTCGGCCAGAACGTGGGCGGCGTCGTGGCGGATGAGGCCGAGCGCCTCAGGGTCCTTGCGCGTGATAAAGCGCAGGCGGGCGTCTTGCTCGATGGGGCGGGAGAGGTCGTGGAGGGCGCCGTCCACCTCCATGGCGAGCGCCGCCTTGGCGAGCCCCGGGCCGATGGACGCGGCCACGGTGGTGCCCGTGACAGGACCGTCGAAGGATCGAACGGAACCGTCGGGCAGCGTGATCGCGGGCATGGGGGCTTGGCGGCCTTCCTGGAGGATAAGGGGCGGGAGAGGTGGCAGGCAGCCCGGCCGAGGTCAAGCGCCGGCGGGGCGGGGCTGGGGTGCGCGCAGCGGCGGCGCGCCGCCTCGCGGGTGCCTTGCCCTGCTGCCTCACCGCCCGTCGGGGTCAGGGCGCCGGGGGGTCCAGGAAGGTGTAGAGCGAGGCGATCTTTCCGCCGCGCACGAGGATAACGTCCATACCGGTGACGCGGGGCGGCTCGCCGGGCGGGCCGAAGCCCCAGGCGAGGCGGCCCGCGTCCTGCGCGGCCTGCGCCGGGCCGGTTGCCTGGAAGACCCAGCCGGGGGAGCGCGCCAGCAGTTCCGCCACGAAGCGGTCGAGTGCGTCGTGGCCGGTCCTGCTCCCGTCGGAGTCTGCAAAGACGGCATCCTCGGTGAAGAGGGCCGCGATGGCGGCACGACGGCGGGCGGGATCGGCCTCCCCGAAGACCTCGCGCAGGTTGCGGGTGAGGAGGGATACGATGGGGTCGGGCATTGTTCGTGCTCCTTGGCCGGGGCGCGCGGCGCGTCCCGGCCCCGCTTGCTGGAAGGGCTTGCCGGCGGGTCAGACCTGGGCGAGCCCACCATCGGCGAAGAGTTCGGCACCGGCAACGAAGCTGCTGTCGTCGGAGGCGAGGAAGAGAACGGCCCGGGCGATCTCGTCCGGCTCCCCCACGCGCCCGAGCGGTATCTGGCTGGCGAGCTGGTCGAGCAGGTTCTTCTGCTGCGCGGCGTCCTGGCCAGCCAGCTCGACGAGGCCGGTCGTGCGGACCGGGCCGGGACTGATAACGTTCACGCGGATGCGGCGCGCCTTCAGGTCGAGTGTCCAGCTCCGGGCGAGGTTGCGCACCGCGGCCTTGGAGGCGCTGTAGAGGCTGAAGGCGGGCGTGCCCATCGTGCCCGCCGTCGAGCCGGTCAGGATGACGGAGGCGCCGTCCACCAGCAGCGGCAGCGCCTTCTGTACGGTGAAGACCACGGCCTTCACGTTGCGGCCGAAGGTGTCCTCGTACTGCTCCTCCGTGATGGCGCCGAGCGGCAGCATCGTGCCGCCGCCGGCATTGGCGAAGAGAACGTCGATCCGCCCGGCCTCGGCCTTCACCCTCTCATAGAGGCGGTTAAGGTCGGCAGGGCGGGTGGAGTCCGCCTGGACGCCGGTCGCATTGGGGCCGATCGCGGCGACGGCGGCGTCGAGCTCGGCCTGGCGGCGGCCGGTGACGAAGACGCGCGCGCCCTCGGCGGCGAAGCGCTGAGCGGTGGCGAGGCCCATGCCGCTGGTTCCACCCGTGATGACGGCGACCTTGCCTTCGAGCTTGCGGGCCATGTCTGCAACTCCGTGCTGGTTGATGGCCGGAAGATGTCGCCAGGGCCGGCGTCACAAAATAGAAAGGGCTGAAATCTATCCTTGCAGGATTGTCGATGTCGGGACTGCCGGATTTCGAGGCGCTGGCTATGGTGGCGAAGGTGGCGGAGGAGAGGTCCCTCGCCGGGGCGGCCCGGGTGCTCGGCGTCTCCGTGCCGACGGTCTCGCGCGCCATCGCGCGCCTGGAGGAGCGCCTTGGGGGCCGGATGTTCAACAGAACGTCGCGTCGGCTCGCGCTCACGGATCTCGGGCGCGGGGTGGCCGAGCGGGCCGCGAGGGTGCTCTGGGAGGCCGAGGAGGCTGAGAGCGCGGCCCGGGAGCTCGCGATCCGGCCGCGCGGCACGGTGCGGATTGCGGTGCCGATGTCCTTCGGGCTGCGCTGGGTCGCGCCGCTGATGCCGGAGTTCTTCGGCCTCTACCCGGACATCTCGGTGGACCTGCATCTGAGCGACGCTGTCGTTGACTTGATCGGGGAGGGCTTCGACGCCGCGCTGCGGATCGCAGTGCTGGAGGAGTCCTCGCTTGTCGCGCGGCGGCTCTGCCCGATGGCGCGGCACATCGTTGCCTCGCCGGCCTATCTCGCCCGCTACGGCCGGCCGCAGCATCCGGGCGAGCTGGCCGCCCACCACCTGCTCGGCTACGCCTATCACGCGCGCGGCGAGGAATGGCGCTTCACCGGGCCGGCGGGCGAGGTGGTGGCCGTCAGGCCTTCAGGCCGCTTGCGCGTGACCAACGTGGACGCGCTTCTCCCGACCCTGCTGGCGGGGATCGGCATCGCGGAACTGCCGGAGTTCATCGCGGCCGGGCCCCTGGGCGAAGGCCGGCTCGAGATCATCCTGCCGGAGTGGCAGATCGCGCCGGGCGGCCTCTACTTCGTCACGCCCACCGCGCGGAGCCGGCCGGCGAAAGTCGAGGCGCTCGGCGGGTTCCTTGCCGCACGGCTGTCTCGCGCGCGTTGGCGCGAGGCTGACGGCGCCGGGGACGGGCCACGCGGCTGAGAGTCAGTTCCGGAACACCACCGTGCGCGAGCCGTTCAGCAGCACCCGGTCCTCTAGCTGCCACAGCAGGGCGCGGGAGAGGACGCGGCGCTCGATGTCGCGGCCCTGGCGGACGAGATCGTCGGGCGTGTCGTTGTGGGAGATGCGCTCCACGTCCTGCTCGATGATCGGGCCCTCGTCGAGGTCGGCCGTCACGAAGTGGGCGGTGGCGCCAATGAGCTTCACGCCGCGGGAATGGGCCTGGTGATAGGGGCGCGCGCCCTTAAAGCCCGGCAGGAAGGAGTGGTGGATGTTGATGCAGCGGCCGACGAGCTTCGCGGCCAACCCGTCCGAGAGAACCTGCATGTAGCGGGCGAGCACGACGAGGTCGGCGCCGGTATCGCGGATGACGCGCCAGACCTCGGCCTCCTGCTCCATCTTGGTGGCCTTGGTGACGGGCAGGTGGTGGAAGGGGACGCCGCCGAAGTCGAGGTGCTGGTAGGTCTCGCGCGGGTGGTTGGAGATGATCGCGGCCATCTCCATCGGCAACTCGCCGAGGCGCCAGCGGTAGAGGATATCGGCCAGGCAGTGGTCGAACTTCGAGACGAGGATGGCGACGCGCTTGCGTTCCTCGGGGTTGCGGAGCGTCCACTGCATGCCGAAGCGCTCGGCGACCTCGGCAAGGCCGTTGCGCAGCGCGGGGACGTCGAGGGTGCCCTCGGGGTGGTCAAGGGTGATGCGGGCGAAGAAGCGGCGGCTCTCGACGTCGTCGTACTGCTGGGCGCTGCGGATGTTGCCGCCGTGCTCGAAGATGCAGGTGGCGACCGCGGCGACGATGCCCGGGCGGTTCGGGCAGGAGAGGGTGAGGACGTGCTCGGGGCGCGTGCCGGAGGAGGTGGGGGCGGGCGTGGCAGCGGCTGGGGGCATGGGGCGGGCTCGCGGGGATGGGGCGCGCCGGAGGCACGGCGCCGCCCCGCCCCTTGCCACCAAGGGGCGCCGGGGGCCAGCCCCCCTGCCCTGCCCGCCTAGCTGGCGGTGACGTAGTCGCGGAGGGCGGCGGCCTCGGTCACGGCTTCCTCAATCCGGGCCTTCACGAGGTCGCCGATGGAGACGATGCCGCAGAGCTTGCCATTCTCCATCACCGGCAGGTGCCGGACGCGGCGGTCGGTGATCATCTCTAGGGCACGGGTGATGGGGGTGTCCGGCGAGACGGTGAAGAGCTTCCTCGTCATGATGTCGGCGGCGGTCTGCCCTTCGAGCACGCCCTCCTCCTCGGCCAGGGCGCGGACGATGTCACGCTCGGAGACGATGCCGAGGATTTCGCCCTGGGCGTCCCGCACGAGGACGGCGCCGAGGCGGTGGCGGACGAGGGTGCGGGCGATGGTGCCGAGGTCTGCGTCCGGGGTGACGCCGATCACCTCGGCACCCTTGTTGCGCAGGATCTTCGCGATTGTCACGGCGGCCTCCCTTGGTGGCTTGCCGGGAGGATCGTGGCAGGCCCCGGGGGGGCCGCCGCAAGCGCGAAAGAGGGCGCTCGCGAGGCCGTGAAGAATTGGTAATCTTGGGTTCCCGTCAGTGGTTCAGCCGTGTCTCACGCAATGGTCCGCCGCCACTTTAAGTGGCGATTCGCCCAGCTCAGGCGGCGACGGCGGACTGCTTCTGGTCGGTGGACTTCTGCTCAGCGTTCTTCTGCTCGGCGCCCGAGAGCTGGGTGCGGACGAGTTCGGCGAAGCGGCCACCGAGGTTGACCAGCTCCTCGAAGGTGCCGCGCTCGACGATCTTGCCGTGCTCGAAGACGAGGATCTCGTCGGCGTCGCGGATGGTCGAGAGGCGGTGGGCGATGATGAAGGTGGTGCGGCCGGCCATGAGGGCCTTGAGCGCGCGCTGGACGCGCGCCTCGGTCGCGGCGTCGAGGGCGCTGGTGGCCTCGTCCAGGATGAGGATCGGGGGATCCTTCAGCAGGGCGCGGGCGATGGAGAGGCGCTGCTTCTGGCCGCCGGAGAGGCTGATGCCGCGCTCGCCGACGCGGGTGTCGTAGCCCTGGGGCTGGCGGATGATGAAGTCGTGCGCCTCGGCCATGCGGCAGGCGTGCTCGATCTGCTCGTCCGTCGCTTCGGGGCGGCCGATGAGGAGGTTCTCCTTGATGGTGCGGTTGAAGAGCATCGCGTCCTGGAAGACGACGCCGACGTTGCGGCGGAGGCTTTCGAGGGAGATGTCACGGAGGTCGTGGCCGTCGATCGTGACATGGCCGTTGACGGGGTCCCAAAGTCGCTGGAGCAGGGACATGGCGGTGGACTTGCCGGCGCCGGTCTGGCCCACCAGGGCGACGGTCTTGCCGGGGGGCGCCTGGAAAGACACGTCGTTGAGGATGAGGCCGCCGCCGGGATAGCCGAAGGCGACGTGGTCGAAGACGACCTGGCCCTGGGCCCGCGGCAGGTCGAGCGCGTTCGGCTTCTCGGGCACGGTGCTGCGGGCGTCGAGCACGCCGAAGACCTCGCGCAGGCCGGGCACCTGCCGCAGCAGGGTGGAGACGAAGCCAACCGCACCTTCGAGGCGGCCGATGAGCATGGTGGCGAAGCCCATGAAGGCGACGATCTCGCCGACGGAGGCCTGGCCGCGCATGTGCAGCCAGGTGCCGAGGACGAAGATGGTGATGACGCTGAGGGTGCTGGCCGAGCGCGTGAGGACCGACACGACCGCCCACCAGTTGAGCACGGGGAACTGGTGGTCGAGCACCTGGCGGACGATGTCGCCGAAGAGCCGGGCCTCGGCGTTCAGGCGGGTGAAGGACTGGACGACGACGACGTTGGAGAGGGCGTCCTGGGCGTTGCCGGCGAGCTGGCTCTGGTAGTCCTCGACCCGTTCCTGGGCCTCCTGGGTACGGCTGACGACGAAGGCGGCGACGGCGCAGAAGACGACCACGAGCACCAGAAGCACGATGGCGAGCCGCCAGTTCATGAAGAAGGTCAGCGGCAGGAGGATGAGGGTGGTGATGAAGGTCGTCAGGTGCTCCCGGAAGAAGGAGAGCCAGATGGCGAAGAGGTGGTCGGTGCCGACGAGCATGATCTTCATCAGCCGGCCCGAGGCGGTATCCCCGTGGAACGATAGGGGCATGGCGAGGACGTGCTGGAAGTAGCGGTGCATGACGGCGAGGCGGTTGCGGTGGGCCATGCGGTCGGCCAGCAGGCTGACGGCGACGTTGGCCGCGATTCCCGTGACGCCGACGGCGCCCCACACCACGAGCAGGGAGATGGCCTGGCGCCAGACCACGTCCTGCGGCAGGCGGTCCGCGCTGGTGAGCACGTCCACCACGCGCCCGAAGAGGACGGGCTCGAGGAATTGCAGGCCCGCCAGCGCCAGCGCGGCGAGCGCCAGGCCGATGGCCACCCACTTGTCCGGGGCCAGCAGGCCCAGCACGCGGGCATAGGTCTGGAGAAATCCCATGCGGTTCACGTTCCTTACGCTCGGTCGTCGCGCGCCTGGACAAGGGCGGGCGGGGAGTTAGCCACGGCGCCCGTTCGCCGGCCACGCCCCCTCCCGCAACGCGGGAGGAACGTGCCGGCTTCATGTCCTTGCGCGGCATGAGCGGGGCGCGGAATGGTCAGCGGCGCAAGCCCCCAGGCGAACACCCTTGGGGGAGGCTTGCAAGAGGGGCGGCGGTTGGGCACCTGTTCCGTTAGCGCCCCGGCGCGGAAAGGGGGCATCAGACCCTGGCGCGCGGGTGTCCGAGGAGGTTGTCCATGAGGGTTTCACGTCGCGCCCTGCTCTCCGCGCCGCTGCTTGCCGCGCCGGGTCTCGCGGGGTTTTCGACCGGTGTCCTGGCCCAGGGAGCGGGCGGTGAGTGGCCGGTGCGGCCGGTGCGGGTGGTGGTGCCCTTCACGCCCGCGGGCACGACGGATGTCGCCGCGCGTATCCTGGCCGAGCGGCTGCAAGCGCATTTCAATCAGCCCTTCACGGTGGAGAACCGGGCAGGGGCGGGCGGCAACGTGGGCGCGGACTTTGTCACGAAGGCGGAGCCGGACGGCTACACGGTGCTGATGCAGGCGATCTCTTCCGGCGCCATCAACTACACGCTTTATGGCAGCCGGATGACCTACAGGCCCGAGGACCTGGCGGAGGTGGGGCTGGTGACCCGGGTGCCCAACGTCATCTTCGTGACCAATTCCTTGCCGGTGCGGAGCCTTCGGGAGCTGGTGGCCTACGCGAAGGCGAATCCGGGGAGGCTGAACATCGGTTCCTCCGGCGCCGGCACCTCGCTGCACGTGACGGGGGAGTTGCTGAAGATGGAGGCGGGAATTCAGCTGACGCATGTGCCGTTCCGCGGCGCCGGGCCCATGCTGGCCGAGGTGATCGCGGGGCGGGTGCAGGTGGCGGTGGACAACCTGCCCTCCGCCATCGGGCATCTGAGGGAAGGGCGGCTGCGGGCACTGGCGGTGACGACGGCCGCGCGGACCCCTGCCCTGCCGGATTGCCCGACTACCGCCGAGGAGGGGTTGCCGGGTGTCGAGGCGACGGCCTGGTTCGGCATCCAGGCCCCTGCCCGCACCCCGCGGCCGATCGTGGAGCGACTGGGGGCGGCGATTGATGCCATCGTGAAGGAGCCGGCGACGAAGGCGCGCATGGCGGATCTGGGTGGGATGATGCCGGACCTGACGCCGGATGGCGGGACGACCCCCGCAGCCTTCACCGCCTTCGTGCGGGCGGAGACGGCTAAGTGGGGCGAAGTGGTGCGCAAGTCCGGCGCAACAGTGGAGTGAGCCGAATGGCGCGAGTAGCAGATCTTTCCCTTTCCCGGCGGGCGGCGCTGCTGGCCCTGCCGGTACTGGCGGCCCCCGCGGTGGTGCGGGCGCAGCCGGCCTTTCCGAACCGGCCGATCCGGATCATCGTGCCCTTTCCGGCCGGTGGGGCCACGGACCTGACGGCGCGCGTGGTGGCGGAGCGGATGCCGGCGCTGCTGGGGCAGCCGGGCGAGCCCTCTCGCTTCCCGGTGGTGGTGGACAATCGGCCGGGGGCGGGCGGGAACCTCGGCAGCGACGTGGTGGCGAAGGCGGAGCCGGACGGGCACACTATCCTGTGCTGCACGATCGGCACGGCCAGCATCAACCAGTTCCTCTACACGAAGCTGCCCTACGACCCCTCCCGCGACCTGGCGAGCCTCGCGATGGTGAACGAGGTGGCGAACGGGATCGTGGTGGCCGCCGATTCGCCCTTCCGCACGCTGGCCGACCTGCTGGCGGCGGCGAAGGCACGTCCGGGGGAGCTGAACTACGGGACGCCGGGAAACGGGACCTCCGGGCATCTCTGCGGGGAGTACCTGAAGACGAAGGCGGGGGTGAACCTGACGCATATTCCCTATCGCGGCACCTCGGGCGTGATCCCGGACGTGCTGGGCGGGCGGGTCGAGGTCGCGATCGACAACCTTCCGGGCTACCTGCCGCACCTCAAGGAGGGGCGGATGCGGGCGCTGGCGGTGACCTCCGCCACGCGCTGGTTCTCGCTGCCCGACGTGCCGACCGTCTCGGAAGCGGGCGTGCCGGACTTCGAGGCGGTGGCCTGGTTCGGCTTCCAGGCGCCGGCGCGCATCCCGGGCCCGGTGCAGGAGCGGCTGGCGGACGCGATCCTCGGGGCGGTGGCCGAGCCCGCGACGGCGGATCGGCTACGCGACATCGGCAGCGCGCCGAAGCCGCTGGGGCCGGCGGCCTTCGACCGCTACATCGCGGCGGAGAACGCCAAGTGGCGGGAAGTGGTGCGGGCGGCAGGGGCCAAGCTGGATTAAAGGGGCCGTCCTGAATCGGGGGCGCTGGTGACTTTGGAGGGAGGTCTCCCCCCGTGCTCCCCCCCTCCTCTTTTTTCTGCTCGTTCGGAGGGCTTGGCGGGCGGTGCGCCTCGGGTCGGTGATCCGAGGCGGTGCCTCGGATGTCCGGAGAGCGCAGCGCCCTCTCCGGCGGGGCGGCTCAGAACTCGGCCTCGACCTCGAGTTCGCTGATGGCGGGGTCAGGCTCATCGAGGGCAGCGGCCATCCATTCGGCCATCGGGGCCCATTCCATGATGCGGGCGGCGTAGTCGGCGCATGGGCCGGCGAGGGGCACGTCGTAGGTGAGGAAGCGGGTGACGACCGGGGCGTACATGGCGTCGGCGACAGAGGGGCGGTTGCCGAAGAGCCAGGGTCCGCGCCAGGTCTCGAAGCATTCCCGCCAGATGTAGAGGATGCGATCGATATCCGCCTGCGGGCCGGCCCAGACGCGAAAGCCCGGGCGGTGGGCACGGAGATTCATGGGCAGGGAGGCGCGCAGGGCCTGGAAGCCGGAATGCATCTCGCCGGAGATCGAGCGGCAGCGGGCGCGGGCGGCGCGGTCGGCGGGGAACATGCCGGCTTCGGGGAACCTCTCGTTCAGGTAGCTGGCGATGGCGGTGGTGTCCCAGATCCGCAGACCCTCGTGCAGCAGGCAGGGGATACGGATGGAGGAAGCGCGGAGGAGGAGCTCGGCGCGGGCCGCGGGGTCGTTCACGTCGACGGACTCGATGGTGAAGTCGAGGCCGGCGAGGCGGCAGAGGAGGAAGCCGCGCAGCGACCAGGAGGAGTAGTTGCGGCTGCTGATGATGAGCCTGGCCTGTTCCATCTCTCGCTCCTCAGCGGCGGCCGGCGATTTGCCGGGCGGCCTCATCGGGAAGGTTAGGCCGGAACCCCGCCTGTTGTCGTGCTCGTGAGGTGGGTGGCGGTGGATAGGACGTCAGAGTTTGAGCGCGGGATCGGAGCGGCCATAAATGAACGGAATGCAATCAAACAGCGCCTGTTAGTTTTTACAAGCCGTTGACCCGGACGGGCGAAGATCCTCACATTAACGACTGTGATCAAACCTCCTACCTTGGTGGGCCGTTCCCCCGTCATGCGACCTATCGACCAGACATGTCCTCGATGATCTACCAGCTCTGGCAGGCGCAGCAGGACTTCCAATTCCCATTTCGGATGTTCGCGGAGAGCGCCGGGCGGGTCCTCAAGGAAATGGAACCGGTGGCGGCGGCGATGCCGCTGGCGGCCCCCTTCATCCGGCGGACGAGCGCGGCGCTCGACTTCGTGGCGAATGCGAGGACGACGCATACGCGGCCGGGCTACGACTTCACCACCGTGCGCGTGGGCAACCGCGAGGTGGAGGTGACCGAGGAGCCGGTGCTGGAAACGCCATTCGGCACCTTATTGCGTTTCGCGAAGGATACCTCCGTCCAGCAGCCGAGGGTGCTGGTGGTGGCGCCGATGTCCGGGCACTTCTCCACCCTGCTGCGCGGGACGGTCGAGGTGCTGCTGCCGGACCATGACGTGTACATCACGGACTGGACGAATGCGCGGGACGTGCCGGTCTCGGCCGGGGAATTCGGCTTCGACGACTTCACGGCGCATGTGATCCGGTTCCTGGAAGTGCTGGGGCCGGGGAGCCATGTGGTGGCGGTGTGCCAGCCGGTGCCCGCGACGCTGGCCGCCGTCTCCGTGATGTCCGAGGACCGGAACCGGGCGACGCCGGCCACGATGACGTTGATGGCCGGCCCCGTGGACACGCGGATCAGCCCGACTCAGGTGAACGAACTCGCGCAGTCGAAGCCGATCGAGTGGTTCGAGCGGAACCTCATCGACAAGGTGCCGATGCGCTATGCCGGTGCCGGGCGGGAGGTCTATCCCGGCGCGGTGCAATTGCAGGCCTTCATGTCGATGAACCTGCAGCGGCATGTCCGGGCGCACCGGAACCAGTTCGCGAACATTGTAGCGGGGAACACCGAAGCGCAGGCGGCGCACCGGCGCTTCTACGACGAGTATTTCGCCGTGATGGACCTTCCGGCGGAGTACTTCATCCAGACGGTGAAGCGGATCTTCCAGGACCACGACCTGCCTCGGGGCGAGTTGACCTATCGCGGGCGCCCGGTGCGGCCGGAGGCGATCCGGCGGACGGCGCTGCTGGCCGTGGAGGGCGAGCGGGACGACATCTGCGCCATCGGGCAGACCATGGCGGCGCTGGACCTCTGCCCGAACATCCCGCTGGCAAAGCGCCAGTACCACTTGCAGACGGGGGTGGGGCATTACGGGGTGTTCGCGGGCAAGCGCTGGGCGAACGAGGTTTATCCAAAGGTTCGCGCGATGATCGAGGCGAATAGCTGAGGCCAGCTGCCTGTAGGCTGACATGATGAAGGGCGCGCGGAGAGGTCCGCGCGCCCTTCGTGTCTTCGCGGCCGACGGGGCAGTGGCCCCTACCCTGCCCCGTCCAAACTCAGCCCTGGAAGGTGTCGCACTGACGGATGTCGCCGCTCTGCAGGCCGCGGCGGAACCAGCGGGCGCGCTGCTGGGAGCTGCCGTGGGTGAAGCTTTCCGGGGCGATACGGCCGCCGGTCACGCGGTCGTCGCCGACGGCGGCGGCGGCGTTGATGCCCTGCTCGATGTCGCCTTCCTCAAGGATCCTGTTGGCGCGGTTTGCCTGGTTGGCCCAGACGCCGGCGAAGCAGTCGGCCTGGAGTTCGACGCGAACCTGAAGCTGGTTGCGCTCCACACCGTCGGCGCGGGCCTGGGCCTGCTGCACGCGGGGAAGGATGCCCAGGAGGTTCTGGACGTGGTGGCCGACCTCGTGGGCCACGATATAGGCGGCCGCGAAGTCGCCGGTGGCGCCGAGCTGGCGCTGTAGCTTCGCCATGAACTCGAGGTCGATGTAAACGCGGCGGTCCTCAGGGCAGTAGAAGGGGCCGGTCTGGGCCTGGGCGGCTCCGCAGCCTGAATGGGTGGCGCCGGAGAAGAGGACGAGGACCGGCTCCTCGTAGCGGCGGCCCATCTGCTCGAACTGGCGGCCCCAAACGCGCTCGGTCTCGCCGAGAACCTGGCCGATGAAGCGGCGGCCGGCATCCTCGCTGCCGCGTTCCGCCGGCTGGCGCTCGTTCCCGGCCTGGCGGCCCGGTGCGAACTGGCGGTCCTGGCCAGGATCGTAGCGGCGTTCCTGCGGAGCCGGCGCGGGGCCCGGGTCGCCGCCGAGGATGGTGGAGGGGTCCACGCCGAGGAGGAGGGCAACGACGAGGAGCACCACGCCGCCGATCCCGCCGACGGCGATGCCGCCGCCTCGGCGGCCGCCTCCACCGAAGCCACCGAACCCGCCGCCGAACCCACCGCCCTGGCCGCGGCGATCCTCGACATTGTCGCTCTCAGGACCGTCGAGGCGCATGCGTTGGGCTTCCCTTCCTTGTTGCTTCGGGCGAACGCCCCTCTGAAGGCGGGGTTGCGGGGGACGGTCTCAGCCGCCCTCGGCGAGGATGGCGGCGAGGCCCTCGCGCCAAGTGGGGTAGCGCCAGGCGATGCCGAGGGCGGCCTTGGTGCGGGCGTTGGCGATGCGGCGGTTCTCGGACCAGAAGGAGAGCGCCATGGGAGACATGGTGGCGCGGGCGGTCTCGAAGGGGATGGCGGGAGGCGGGTCGATACCGAGGAGGCGGGCGGCGCCCTCGGTGACGGTGGCGCTCTCGGCGGGCTCGTCGTCGGCGAGGTGGAGGACGCGGGTGCCGAGGGGCGGCGGGTTGGCCGCGGCGGCGAGGACGGCCCTGGCGATGTCGTCGCGGTGGATGCGGCCGAAGGCGTGGCCGGGGAGGACGGTGCGGCGGGCGGTGCCGGCGCGGAGGTCGTCGAGGACGGAGCGGCCGGGGCCGTAGATGCCGGCGCAGCGGAAGAGATCGACCGCCGCACGGGGGGCGAAGGCCTCCCATTGCAACTCGGCCTGGCGGCGGCGGCGGGAGCGCGGCTGGGCGGGGGCGGGCTCGGTGGTTTCGTCCACCCAGGCGCCGCCGCGGTCGCCGTAGACGCCGGTGGTGGAGAGATAGCCGATCCAGCGGAGGGGGGCGGCTTCCAGCGCCTCGCGGTGGGTGGCGAGGACAGGGTCGCCGTTCTCGCCGGGGGGCGCGGTGAAGACGAGGTGGGTGGCGGCGCGGAGCGCGGGTGCGGCGCTGTCGAAGGGGATGGCTTCGACGCCCGGAGGAGGCACGGTGCGCGCGGGGTCGCGGGCGGTGGCGGTGACGCGCCAGCCGGCGGCGGCGGCGTCGCGCGCGATGGCGGCGCCGCTGAAGCCGAGGCCGACGAGGTGGAGGTGGCGCTGCATTCCCTATCCATGGCGGCTTCCGCGCGGGGCGGCTAGGTTGGCGGGGATGCGGAACGGGACGGGCAAGGCGCGGCCGGTGGCGGCGGCCCTGGTGCTGGGGCTGGTGCTGGTGCTGGTGCTGGCGGGGGGGCTCTGGTGGGCCCGCCCCTGGGAGGCGCCCCCTGCCCCCGTGTCGGAGGCGGCGGAGGAGGTGCTTCCGCTGCCGCCCGAGCCACCGCGCGTGGTGGATAGCCCCGATTACGAGGAATGCCTGGGCAAGCTGCGGGACGACGCGCAGGGCGCGCTGGCCTTCGCTGAGGCCTGGGCGGCGCGGGACGGCGGCGACGGGGCGCGGCACTGCTCGGCGCTGGCCTTGCTGGCGCTGGGCGAAGCGGAGCGGGCGGCGGGGCGGCTGGAGGCGCTGGGCAGGGCCGGGCGGGCCGGGGCGGCGGCGCGGGCGGTCGTGCTCGGACAGGCGGGGCAGGCCTGGATGGTGGCGGGGCAGCCGGTGCGGGCGCATGGGGCCTTCACGCTGGCGCTGGGGCTGACGCCGGACGATCCGGAGCTGCTAGTGGACCGGGCGATCGCGGCGGGGACGCTGCGGCGCTTCGGGGACGCGCTGGCCGATGCTGATCGGGCGGTGGCGCTGGACGGGCAACGGGTGGAGGCGCTGGTGTTCAGGGCGGCGGCGCTGCGGCTGCTCGAGCGGCCGCAGGAGGCGCTGCGCGACATCGAGCGGGCGCTGGCGATCGAGCCAGGGAGCCCGGAGGCGCTGCTGGAGCGGGGGATCCTGCGGCAGTTGGGAGGCGACGAGGCGGGGGCGCGGGCGGATTGGGAGAGCGTGGTGGCGGCCAGCCCGGGCAGCGGGGCGGCGGATCTGGCGGAGCAGAACCTTGCCCTGAACGCGGCGGGGCCGGCGCCCCGCTAGGCGGCGACGATCTCCCGGCCGGGGTGCACGAGGGCCTGATAGTCGCCGATGGAGCGGGGCTTGCCGACGAGATAGCCCTGCACCTCGTCGCAGCGGGCGGCCTGGAGCACGCTCATCTGGGCCTCGGTCTCCACGCCCTCCGCCACAACAGGAAGACCAATCCCGCGGCTGAGGCCGAGGATGCCCTGGACGACGGCGGCGGCGCTGTTGTCGTCGGTCAAGGCGCTGACGAAGCTGCGGTCCATCTTCACGCGGTCGAAGGGGAAGTTCCGGAGCATGCTGAGCGAGGAGTAGCCGGTACCGAAATCGTCCAGCGAGAGCTGGACGCCGATGGATTTCAACTCCCGCAGCGTGGCCAAGGCACGGTCGGTGTCCGCGATGAGAAGGCTCTCGGTCACCTCCAGCTCGAGCCGTCGGGGGTCGAGGCGCGTCTCCTCCAGGAGGGTCCGCAGCAGATCGGGGAAGTCGCCCTGCTGGATCTGCAGCGCGGAGACGTTGACGGCGACGCGGAGCGGCCTGGTCCAGCTCGCGGCCTCCCGGAGGGCGGTTTGCAGGACCCAGGCGCCGATCGGCAGGATGGCGCCCGAGGCCTCGGCGAGAGGGATGAAGGTGGCGGGGCTCACCGAGCCGCGGGCGGGGTTGTGCCAGCGCAGCAGGGCCTCGAAACCCGTGACCTCGCCGGTGTCGGCCGCGGCCTGGGGCTGCCAGGCGAGCGACATCTCGCCGTTGGCGACAGCCTGCCGCAGGTCACGCTCCAGCGCGTGGCGGTGGCGGATCTCCTGGTCCATGGCCACGTGGAAGAAGGCGAAGCCACTCCGGCCGTTCTCCTTTACCCGGTAGAGGGCGAGGTCGGCGACGCGGAGAAGCTCCTCGGGTGTGGTGGCGTCGTCGGGGAAGAGGGCGATGCCGATCGAGGCGGAAACGGTGACCTCGGCGATGGTGAGGTGAAAGGGCTCGGCCAAAGCCGAGACGAGGCGCTGCGTGAGGGCCTGCGCGGGCTCGGCCGCGTCGGTCATGGTCTGGAGGACGACGAACTCGTCTCCGCCGATGCGCGCGCAGAGATCGGACCCGCGCAGCGAGGCTGTCAGGCGCCCGGCCACTTGCTGGAGGAGCTGGTCGCCGGCCGCGTGGCCGTAGAGGTCGTTCACTGGTTTGAAGCGATCGAGGTCGAGGCAGAGCACGGCGAAGCGCGCGGCGCCGCGCGCGGTGCGGGCGATCTCCTCCTCGATCCGCCTGCGGAGGAGGGCACGGTTGGCGAGGCCGGTCAGCGTGTCGTGGTGGGCGAGCCGCTCGAGCCGGCTCTG
Source organism: Roseomonas sp. KE2513 (assembly GCF_016107305.1). Classification (GTDB taxonomy): domain Bacteria; phylum Pseudomonadota; class Alphaproteobacteria; order Acetobacterales; family Acetobacteraceae; genus Roseomonas. The sequence goes on along the minus strand of NZ_RCVR01000005.1, from coordinate 119,985 downwards.
GGAATCGAGCCGCTCGCGCAGGTCGCGGAGGGCGACGACGATGCGCGCCCCTGAGGCGGTCTCGATGGTGCGGCGCCGCAGCTCCACGGGCAGGCCACCGACGAGACGCGCGGGACCGGTCTCCGTCGCGCCCTCCTCGAGGAGGGTGGCGAAGGGGCGGCCGATCAGGGCCTCGCGCGCCGTGCCGGTGAGCGCGGCGAGCTGGCTGCTGGCGTCCACAACCCTGCCCTCCGCATCGAGCAGGGCCAGCGCATCGAAGGCGGCATCGGCGAGGCCGCGGAGCCGCCCGGCCTCGGCGGCCTGGGCGGCAAGGCCGATCCGGGCCTCGACGGCGAGGACGATGAGGATGGCCGAGATGGTCACGGCGGTGAGGGTGACTATGAGGATCAGCAGGCCGTCCCGCGGGAGGGCGGAGCGGGGTACGGGCACCGCGGGGTCCGGCCAGGCCGTGACGCCGCCCATGGCCGTGAAGTGCAGCGAGAGGACGGTGGCCGTGAGCAGGGCGGCGGCGGCGAGCGCCCGCGGCAGGACGGCGTTCAGCCGCAGGACGTGCAACGCAGCGGCGCCGAGGAGCGTAGCGACGGCGAGGGAGGCGAGGAGGTGGCCGGGGGCAACGACGAGGTGGCCCGGCACGCGCACGGCGAGCATGCCGAGGTCGTGCATCCCCGCCAGCCCCGCGCCGAGCAACGCGCCGCCTGCGGCGCGGTGGAGGGGCCTGGCCTGCCCGGCGAACCAGACGGCGAAACCCGCGAGGGCGCCCACCAGGGCAAGTGCCGCCGAGAGGAGAGTGAGCGATAGGTCGTAGCCCATCGGAATGCCGGGGTCATAGGCCAGGAGGGCGACAAAATGGGTGGACCAGGCGCCGATGGCGATGAGCAGGGCGGAGAGGACGGGACGGAGGCGCCCCGCGCCGCGGACCGAGAGGGTGCAGGCGAGGGCCGCCACCACGCAGAGGAGGGCCGCGCCAAGGACGATGCCGTGGTCGTGCTGCCCGGTGAGGCAGGCCAGGATTTGGATCATGCAGAACTCGAGTAGTTTCTTCCGAAATATTGTTCCGGATCGTCAATACAATGACGGCTGCTCGGTTTCGGCGCCAGGGGGTAGCTCTAGAAGTCGAGGTCCGCGTAGTGGTTCGGTGGCGTGAGGCCGCTCACGCGGTCGGCGAGGATGGGGCGGAAGGCGGGGCGGGACTTCACGCGGGCGTACCAGTCCTTCACCGCGTCATTCATCGACCAGTCGACGTCGCCGATGTAGTCGAGGCAGGACAGATGGGCGGCGGCGGCGAGGTCGGCGAGCGAGATCTGGCTGCCGGCGAGCCAGGCGCGGCTCTCGGCCAGCCAGCCGATGTACTCGATGTGCGGCTTGATGTTGGCGTAGCCCGCGCGCAGCGCGCCAGCGTCGGGGTTACCGAGGCCCAGCATGCGCTTGAGCTGCTTCTCGAAGTAGAGGTTGCGGGTGACCTCGCGGTCAAACTTGCCGTCGAACCAGGCGACGAGGCGGCGGATCTCGGCGCGCTCCGCATGGGTGCGGCCGATGAGGGGCATGTCGGGGTAGGCTTCGTCGAGGTACTCGCAGATGGCGTTGCTGTCCGCGAGGATGAGGCCGTTTTCCTCCTCCAGCACGGGGACAGTGCCGGCGGGGTTCATCATCAGGAACTCGTCGCGGCGCTCCCAGATGCGCTCGGCGCGCAGTTCGAAGGGAATGCGCTTCTCCTGCAAGGCGAGGCGGACCTTGCGGCAGGCAGGGGAGAGCGGGAGGTGATAGAGGATGCGCACAGGGCGGGTGTTTGCCACCGCAGGTAGCGGCCGGCAAGATAGAAGCAGAACTTAACGACGCCCGCCAAAGCTTTGTAGTGACGTGTTTTATGGGCCCGGTGAAGTGAAGGGTAGCCAGGGCCGGCGATCGCGCGCCGGCCCCGTTCGTTTTTATTCCGCAGCCATGAGCTGATCGCTCATCGGCTGGGGCAGGAGCTTGGCATAGTCCTTCGGGACGATGTGCCAGAAGCGGTCGCGTTCGGTGCTCCAGTCGTTGAGGAGGCGGGCGGCGAGGCGGGAGCCGGTCTCCTGCGCGTGGCGGGCAATGAGGCCGCGGAGCACGCCTTCCCAATGGGCGGAGCCGAGGCGGGCCCAGAGGAGGGTATCGCGGTTCAGGCGGCGCTCGAAGGTGCCGTCCGCGTCCCAGACGAAGGCCTGGCCGCCGGTGAAGCCGGCGCCGAAATTGTCGCCGACGGCGCCGAGGATCACGACCTTGCCGCCCGTCATGTACTCGCAGCCATTGGCGCCGATGCCCTCGACCACGCAGTCGGCGCCGGAGTTGCGGACGGCGAAACGCTCACCCCCCTGCCCTGCCGCGAAAAGCTCGCCGGCCGTCGCGCCGTAAAGGACGGTGTTGCCGACGATGGTGTTCTCCTCCCAGACGAAGTTGGCGGAGGGGCCGGGGCGGACGGTGATGGTGGCGCCAGAGAGGCCCTTGCCGACGTAGTCGTTGGCGTCCCCGAGGACTTCCAGCTTCAACCCGCGGACGCCGAAGGCGCCGAGGGACTGGCCGGCGGAGCCGCGCAGGCGGACCGTCAGGTGGCCGGGCTGGAGGCCCTTCATCCCGAACTGGCGCACGATCATCGAGCTGGTCTTGGTGCCGATGGCGCGGTGCGTGTTCTGGATGTTGTACTGGAGCTGCATCTTCTCGCCGCGGGAGAAGAGGGCGGCGGCGTCGCGGATCATGTCGGCGTCGAGCGTTTCCGGCACCTCGTTCCGGCCCTCCAGCGTGCAGAAGGCGGGGTGGCCGCCGGCATCGGCCTGGACGAGCAGCGGGTTGAGGTCGAGGTCGTCCAGGTCCTCGGCGCCGCGGGAGACCTGCTTCAGCAGGTCGGTGCGGCCGATGATGTCCTCAAGCTTGCGGAAGCCCAGGGAGGCGAGGATCTCGCGCACTTCCTCCGCCACGAAGGAGAAGAGGGAGATGACCTTCTCGGGGCTGCCCTCGAACTTCGCGCGCAGGGCTTCATCCTGCGTGCAGACGCCGACGGGGCAGGTGTTGGAGTGGCACTGGCGGACCATGATGCAGCCCATGGCCACCAGCGACGCCGTGCCGATGCCGAATTCCTCGGCACCCAGCATGGCGGCCACGACCACGTCGCGGCCCGTCTTGATGCCGCCGTCGGTGCGGAGCTTCACGCGGTGGCGGAGGCGGTTGAGTAGCAGGACCTGGTGGGTCTCGGAGAGGCCCATCTCCCAGGGCAGGCCGGCATACTTGATCGAGGTAACCGGGGAGGCGCCGGTGCCCCCGGAATGGCCGGAGACGAGGATGGCGTCGGCCTTCGCCTTCGCCACGCCGGCTGCGATGGTGCCGATGCCCGAGCGGGACACGAGCTTCACGCAGACGGTGGCCTCGGGGTTGATCTGCTTGAGATCGTAGATGAGCTGGGCGAGGTCCTCGATCGAGTAGATGTCGTGGTGCGGCGGCGGCGAGATCAGCGTGACGCCCGGGGTGGAGTGGCGGAGCTTGCCGATGAGCTCCGTCACCTTGAAGCCGGGGAGCTGACCGCCCTCGCCGGGCTTGGCACCCTGCGCGACCTTGATCTCGATCTCGCGGCAGTTGTTCAGGTACTCCGCCGTGACGCCGAAGCGGCCGGAGGCGATCTGCTTGATGGCGGAGTTCGCGTTGTCGCCGTTGGCGCGGGGCTTGGCGCGCGCGGGGTCCTCGCCGCCCTCCCCGCTGTCGGAGCGGGCGCCGATGCGGTTCATGGCGATGGAGAGGGTCTCGTGCGCCTCGGGGCCGAGGGCTCCCAGCGAGATTCCGGGCGCCAGCAGGCGCTTGCGGATCTCGGTGATGCTCTCGACCTCCTCAAGCGCGATCGGCTTGCTCGGCGGGGCGCGGAAGTCCAGCAGGTCGCGCAGCGCCACGGGGGGAAGCTGGCGGACGGCGTGGCTGTAGCGCTTGTAGGTCTCGTAGCTGTCCGCGTTCACCGCCTTCTGGAGAAGGTGGATAAGGCTACCTTCGAAGGCGTGGGCCTCGCCGCGGCGGCGGAGCTTGTAGAGGCCGCCGACGGGGAGGACGGGCGTGGAGGCGTCCCAGGCGGCCGTGTGCATGTCGAGCACGCGGCGGGCGATGCCCGACAGGCCGATGCCGGAGATGCGGGACTGGGTGCCCGGGAAGAACTCCGCCACGAGGGCGCGGGAGAGGCCGATGGCCTCGAAGTTCATGCCGCCGCGGTAGGAGGAGAGCACGCCGATGCCGATCTTGGACATCGTCTTCAGCAGGCCCTTGTCGATGGCCTTGCGGTACTTGGCGACGCATTCCTCGAGGCTGAGGCCGGGGAAGAGGCCGCGGCGATGGCGGTCGGCGATGCTTTCCTGCGCGAGGTAGGCGTTCACCGTGGTGGCGCCGGCGCCGATGAGGACGGCGAAGTAGTGCACGTCCATGCATTCCGCGCTGCGGATGTTGAGGCTGGTGAAGGTGCGGAGGCTGTGGCGCACGAGGTGGGTGTGCACCGCGCCGACCGCGAGGATCATCGGGATGGCGGCGCGCTCGGTGCTCTGCGCCTCGTCGGAGAGGATGACGTGGGCGCGGCCGGAGCGGACACCCTCCTCGGCCTCGCGGCGGATGCGCTCGATGGCGCGGCGGAGGCCGGGCTCACCCTCGGAGACGGGGAAGGTCGCGTCCACTTCCCAGGCATTGTGGCCCATGTAGCCGCGCATGGCCGCGAACTCGGCGTTGGAGAGCACGGGGCTGTCCAGCATGAGCATGTCGCACTGGGTCGGGTCCTCGTCGAGGATGTTCCCGAGATTTCCCAGGCGGGTCTTGATCGTCATCACGCGGGTTTCGCGCAGGGAGTCGATCGGCGGGTTCGTGACCTGCGCGAAGGCCTGGCGGAAGTAGTGGTGCAACCCGCGGTATTGGCGGGAGAGGACGGCGATCGGGGTGTCGTCGCCCATGCTGCCGATGGCCTCGGCGCCTTCCTCGACCATGGGGTGCAGGATGGCTTCGAGGTCTTCCAGCGTGTAGCCCATGGAGAGCTGGCGGCGACGGAGGGAATCACCCTCCAGCGTCGCGGACTCGTGGGCATCGGCCTTGACGATGCCGTCGATGCGCGTCGTGCGGCGCGTCCAGTCACCCCAGGGCTTGCGGGCGGCCATCGTGTCCTTGAGCTGACCGTCGTCGTAGAAGCGCGCCTCGTGCAGGTCCACGCCGATGCACTGCCCGGGGCCGAGGCGGCCGCGGGCGATGATGCTCTCCTCGGGGAAGCGGACCATGCCGGTCTCGCTGCCGACGACGAGCATGCGGTCCGCCGTGATCGTGTAGCGCATGGGGCGCAGGCCGTTGCGGTCGAGGCCGGCGACGACCCAGCGGCCGTCGGTGGCGGCGATGGCGGCGGGGCCATCCCAGGGCTCCATGACCGCGTTGCAGTACATGAAGAGATCCTGGTGGGCCTTCGGCATGGTGGCGTTGGAGCCGATGCTCTCGGGGATGAGCATCGCCTTCGCCATGGGCGCGTCGCGGCCGGCACGGACGAGGAGTTCAAAGACGTTGTCGAGGCTGGCGGTGTCGGAGTTGCCGGCCTGAACGACGGGCTTGATGTCCTCCATGAAGGGGTCGAGCAGCGCGTGGGAGAGGCGCGTCTCGTGGCTCTTCATCCAGTTGACGTTGCCGTGCACCGTGTTGATTTCGCCGTTGTGGGCGAGGGTGCGGAAGGGCTGGGCCAGGCGCCAGGTGGGGAAGGTGTTGGTGCTGTAGCGCTGGTGGTAGATGGCGAAACGGCTGATGAAGCGCGGGTCGAGCAGGTCGGGGTAGAAGACCGAGAGGCTCTCGGCCAGGAACATGCCCTTGTAGATGATCGAGCGGCAGGAGAGCGTGCAGAGATAGAGGTCGGGGATCTGGGCGGCGATGGCCTGCTTCTCGATCCGGCGGCGGATGACGTAGAGGTCGCGCTCGTAGGTGTCCTCGTCCCGCTGCTCGGGGTCGTAGATGAGGATCTGCTCGATCTCGGGGCGGGTGGCGTTGGCCTTCTCGCCGATGCAGGTGACGTCGATGGGCACCTGGCGCCAGCCGTAGATGCCGTAGCCGGCGACGAGGATCTCCGTCTCCACGATCGAGCGGCAGCGCTCCTGCGCGCCGAGGTCTGTCTTGGGCATGAAGACCATGCCGACGCCGATGCGGCCTGGGCGGAGGCGGTCGCCGCCGTGCTCGACGACCTCGGCGAAGAAGTCCTGCGGGATCTCGACGTGGATGCCGGCGCCGTCGCCGGTCTTGCCGTCGGCGTCCACGGCGCCGCGGTGCCAGACGGCCTTCAGCGCGTCGATGCCGGCCTGCACCACGTCGCGGCGCGCGACGCCATCAAGGGCGGCGACGAGGCCGACGCCGCAGGCGTCGTGCTCGGTGGTGTCGATATGGGCGGCGTCGCGGAGGAGCGCGGCGTTGGCGAGGTGCTGGGAGACGTAGTCGGACATGGTGCTCTCTCCGCTCACTCGGCGGCCTGGGGGACGGCGTCGCGGGTCCTGACGTATTCGGCGATGCGGTCGGCGGCGTCGCGGCCGTCGCGGATGGCCCAGACGACGAGGGAGGCGCCGCGGACGATGTCGCCGGCGGCGAAGACGCCGGGGAGGCTGGTCATCATGCTGCGGCGGTCGACCGTGAGGGTGCCCCAGCGGGAGACGGCGAGGCCGGGCTCGTCGAACATGCGGGGCAGGTCCTCGGGATCGAAGCCGAGGGCCTTGATGACGAGGTCGGCGGGCTCCACGAACTCGCTGCCGGGGATGGGCTCGACCTGCTGGCGGCCGGTGGCGTCGGGGAGGCCGAGATGCATCTTCGTCACGCGGACGCCGGTGACCTTGGTGTCGCCCTCGAAGGCTTCCGGGGCGGAGAGCCAAGCGAAGCGGACACCCTCCTCCTCGGCGTTGTGAACCTCGCGCATGGATCCCGGCATGTTGGCCTTATCACGGCGATAGAGGCAGGTGACGGAGGCCGCGCCCTGGCGGATGGAGGTGCGGAGGCAGTCCATGGCGGTGTCGCCGCCGCCGATGACGACGACGCGCTTGCCGTGGGCGTTAAGGGCGCCGCTGTCGAACTCCGGCACGTCGTCGCCCAAGCCCTTGCGGTTGGAGGCGGTGAGGAAGGACATGGCGGGAACCACGCCGCCGAGATGCGCGCCGGGGACGGCGATGTCGCGGGCCTTGTAGACGCCGGTCGCGATGAGGACGGCGTCGTACTTCGCGCGGAGGTCTTCCAGCGTGACGTCGCGGCCAATCTCGGCGTTGAGGTGGAAGTGGATACCGCCCTGCTCGAACTGGGCAGTGCGGCGGGTGATGACGTCCTTCTCAAGCTTGAAGTTCGGGATGCCGTAAATCATCAGCCCGCCCGCGCGATCGTAGCGGTCGTAAACATGGACCTGCCAGCCGAGCGTGCGGAGCTTCTCCGCAGCGGCGAGGCCGGCGGGGCCGGCGCCGATGATGGCGACGGAATGCGGCAGTTCCCGCATGGGGGTGGGCGGCTTGACCCAGCCCTTCTCCCAGGCTGTGTCGTTGATGTAGCGCTCAACGGCGCCGATCGTGACGCTCTCGAAGCCCTTCTCGATAACGCAGTTGCCCTCGCAGAGGCGGTCCTGCGGGCAGACGCGGCCGCAGATCTCGGGGAAGGTGTTGGTGGCGGAGTTGACCTCGTAGGCCTCCTCCAGCCGGCCCTCGGCCGTGAGCTTCAGCCAGTCCGGGATGTTCTGCTGGAGCGGGCAGTGGACGGAGCAGAAGGGGACGCCGCACTGGGAGCAGCGGCTGGCCTGCTCCGAGGCGCGGGCGGGGTCGAAGCGGGCGTAGATCTCGTCGAAATCCTCGCGCCGGATCGTGGGCTCGCGCTTTTCGGGCGTCTGCTGGGACAGGCGGACGAACTGGAGCATGCGCTCGGCCATGGCGCGGTCCTTGCTTTTCAAACCGTCTCGAACGGGCCTTGCGGGAGGGGGTACCGCATGGCGAGGGGACGGGCAGTCGCCCGTTCCAGGTGCGGTTTGCCATAGTCGCGTGGACCATGCGAGTTGAAAAGCGCCGATATGGCAGCAAAACTGACCCGCTTCAGAGGAGGGTCAGCAGAGCTTATCGTCCGGTGCGGCCCAAAGAGGAATATCAGGTCCGATACGGACCTATTAGCCGGGGACTACCGTGCGGCGGCCGCCGCCTTCCCGAAAGCGGGTGAGATAGCTCGGCAGGATCGCTTCCATGGCAGTTGGCATGATCCCAAGTTCGGCGAGGCCCGGGAGGGTGCCGGAGGGGACGTTGTCGCGCTTGAGGAGGAGGATCTGGTCCTCCGTCAGCGGCGGGTTGGGCAGCCATGAGGTGAGCTTCGCCTGAAGGGAGGCGAGCCCCCCCGGCATCTCCACGATCGGGCGGCGGCGGCCGATGAGGTGGAGCATGTCCTGCAGCAGGGAGCGGAAGGTGGCGGCGCGAGGACCGGCGAGCTCGTAGGTACGGCCGGCGGCGGCCGGCTGGTCGATGGCGGCCATGACGGCGTCGGCGACGTCGCCGACGTAGACGGGCTGGAAGCGGGTGTTGCCGCCGACGAGGGGCAGGACCGGGAGGATGCGGGCGAGGCCGGCGAAGCGGTTGAAGAAGGAGTCCTCGGGCCCGAAGACGACCGAGGGGCGCAGGATGGTGGCGCGCGGGAAGGCGGCGAGGACGGCGGCCTCCCCTTCCGCCTTGCTGCGGGCGTAGAGGCTGGGGGAGGACGGGTCGGCACCGATGGCGGAGACCTGGACGAGATGGGTGACGCCGGCCGCGGCGGCCGCCTGGGCGATGCGGCCGGGGAGCGCGCCGTGGACGCGGGCGAAGTCGCCGCTGTGGCGCTCGGAGAGGATGCCGATGAGGTTGACGACAACCTCCGCGCCCTCGACCGCACGGTGGAGGGCGGCGGCATCCATGGCGCCGGCCGTGACCGGGACAATCTGGCCGACCATGCCCTGGGTCATGAGGGTGCGCGCCGCCTCGGGCGCGCGGGTGACGACGCGAACGACGTAGTCGCGGCGCGCCAGGCGCTGGACCACGTGGGCGCCGATGAAGCCGGTTCCGCCGAATACCACTGCCACGCGCCGCGCCATCCGCTCTCTCCTTAGGGCCACCAGGGCTAATCTTGTGCCCCACCCAAGATTAGGGCCGGCGGAGCGTGGCGCAAACCGCGCGGCCCGGGCGCCGCGTGAGGGGGTGGCGAAGAGCGATGGATTCCGCACCGGGGCGGCTTGACGGCGATGGCGGCCCCTCATAGAAGCCCGCCACGCCTTCCCCGATACGAGGGCGCCGGCCTCCTTGCCCAGGTGGCGGAATTGGTAGACGCGCAGGTTTCAGGTACCTGTGACCGCAAGGTTGTGAAGGTTCGAGTCCTTTCCTGGGCACCACCGCCTCCCCTGTCGGGAGGCCCCTACCCTCCCCGATGATGAAGTGATGTGGCGCGGCGGGGTGAAGATCCCGGCCCTGGCCAGGGGGCGCCGCGGACGGAGCGGCCGCGATGGGAAGTGTGCTCTTCATGCCGAACGCCAGGATCCATCTCTACCAGGACGACCTGCCGGCGGGGCTGGACCTCGGGCCGGTGGTGGCCGTGGACACCGAGACGATGGGGCTGAACCCGCATCGCGACCGGCTCTGCCTCGTGCAGCTCTCGGCCGGGAATGGTTCGGCGCATCTTGTGCAGCTGCGGCCGGAAGGGCTGGGCGGGCCGGCGCGGCGGCAGGGGTTTCTCGATTGCCCGAATCTCGCGGCGCTGCTGGCGGATGCGGCGGTGGTGAAGCTGTTCCACTTTGCGCGCTTCGATATCGCCATCCTGCGGAAGGAACTGGGTGTCGAGGTGGCGCCGGTCCTCTGCACGAAGGTAGCGGCCAAGCTCGTGCGAACCTTTACCGACCGGCACGGGCTGCGGGAGCTGTGCCGGGAGTTGCTGGGAGTGGAGATCTCCAAGCAGCAGCAGACGAGCGACTGGGGCTCCCCGGCGCTGAGCCAGGAGCAGCTGGCCTATGCGGCCTCCGACGTGCTGCACCTGCACGCCCTCTGGGCGAAGCTGGAGGCGCTGCTGCGGCGGGAGGGGAGGCTCGGGCTGGCGGAGGAGTGCTTCCGCTTCCTGCCCGCGCGCGCGGCGCTGGACCTGCTGGGCTACGTGGAACCCGACATCTTCTCGCACTGATTCATGCCCTTCTGCGGTGCGCGACGCCGCATCCCCGGTGGCATGATTCTTGAAGGAATGTGTTGCGGATGCGCGTTGACCGGCCCTGCCCGGCGCTCCATACAAGGGGGGTGACGGTCCAGGCACCCTCCAGCAATCCGGCGACCGACGCGCCCGCGGCGAGCGGTGGGGCGCGGCCGGGCACGGTTCACGCGCCGCCCGGGCCGGACGGGGCGACCGCGCGTTCGGGGGATTCAGCGGCCGTTCCGGAGATCCCTCCGGCCGCGAGCGTGACGCTGGCGGCGGAGATGCGGGCCCGGCCGGTGCCCTCCCGCGCGCGGCGGGGCTATACGCGGGGCGCCATGCTGCGGCGGCGCTTCACCGTCCGCTTCCTCAAGCTGCTTCTGCCGGCGGCGGCGCTCGCGCTGCTGAGCGCGATCGTGCTCTGGCCGGAATTTGAGCGCACGAGCGAGAACGCGCGGCTCTCCTTCCGCCGGCTCAGCCGGACGACGCCGGAGGCGGTGCGGGTGGTGGACCCGCGCTACCAGGGCATCGACGACCAGGGGCGGCCCTTCAACGTGACGGCCTTCATCGCTGCGCAGCCGGGCAGCAGTAACGTGGTGGACCTTGAGGCACCTCGCGGTGACATGACCTTGACGAACGGGGGCTGGGTGCTGCTGGACAGCAAGACGGGACGTTTGGACCGGGAGGAGAACATCCTCGACCTCTGGGGCGACGTGACGATCTGGCAGGATGATGGAACCTTGATCGAGACCCAGCAGGCGCGGGTGGACGTGAAGGAGGGCCACGCGGAGGGCGACAGCCACGTGGCGGCCCAGGGAAGCTTCGGCACCATCACGGGCGACGGGTTCCGGCTGCGGGACCGTGGCGCGGTAGTGGTCTTCACCGGCAATGCGCGTGCGGTGCTGGAGGGCAGGCGGTGAGGGCCGGGCGCGGGATGCAGGCGGCGGGGCTGGGCCTGGCCGCGCTGGCGGCGGTGCTGGCTCCCTCCCCTTTCGGGGCAGCCTGGGCGCAGCCGATCGATCTTTCGGGCTCGGGCGGCGGGCCGGTGGAGATCACCGCGACCGACGGGATCGAGTGGCGGCAGGGCGAGCAGGTGGTGATCGCCCGCGGCAAGGCGAAGGCCGTGCGGGACGGGGTGACGGTGGACGCCGCCCGGCTGATCGCGCGCTACCGCCCGCGGGCGCAGCCACCGGGGGCCGAGGCGCCGGCGGATACGGCCGGGGGCGAGAGCCCGATGTCGGGCGGGGAGATCTGGCGGCTGGAGGCGGAGGGGGACGTGGTGATCTCCACCCAGACCGACCGGGCGCAGGGCGACCGCGGCGTCTATGACATCGACCAGGCCGTCATGGTGATGACCGGGCGGGACCTGAAGCTGACGACGCAGAGCGACACGATCGTGGCGCGGGACAGCCTCGAATACTGGTCCCAGCGGCGGATGGCGGTGGCGCGGGGCGCCGCGCGGGTGACCACGAGCGACAACCGCCAGATCATGGCGGACACGCTGGTGGGCTATTTCCTGGAGAACGCGCCGCCGGTTCAGGCCGTGGCGGCGCGGCCGGCGGCGCCGACGCCCCCTGCCCGGCCCGGTGCCCCGGCGGCGGCGCCCGGTGCGGCTCCTGCTGCGCCCCGGCCGGTGCCGGGCGAGGGGTCGAAGCTCGACCGGGTGGAGGTCTTCGGAAATGTCGAGATCCGGACCGAGACGGAGGTCGTGCGCGGGGATCGCGGGGTCTACAGCCCGGTGACGGGCATGGCGCGGGTGCTGGGCAACGTGCGGATCACGCGCGGGCAGAACCAGTTGCAGGGGCAAGAGGCGATCGTGAATCTTCGTACGGGGATCTCCCGCCTCGTCTCCGCACCGGGACAGCGGGTGCAGGGGCTGGTGCTGCCGAATTCGGGGCAGGAGGCGGCGCCGGCGGGCGGCGCAGCTCGGCCGGCGGCGCCCTCCCCCACGCCTGCACCGGCCCAGGGGCGGGCGCGGTGAGCGAGGGATTTAGGGTGGTGCCGGGCGAGTCCGGGCTCGTCGCGCGGTCGCTGGGCAAGCGCTACAAGAAGCGGCCGGTGGTGCGGGGCGTCTCGCTCAGCCTCAAGCGGGGTGAGGCCGTGGGGCTGCTCGGGCCGAACGGCGCGGGGAAGACGACGACCTTCTACATGATGACGGGGCTCGTGCGGCCGGACGAGGGGCAGGTCTTCCTCGACGGGCACGATGTCACGATGCTGCCGATGTACCGCCGCGCGCGGCTGGGCCTGGGCTACCTGCCGCAGGAGGCGTCGATCTTCCGGGGGCTCTCCGTGGAGGACAACATCCGCGCGGCGCTGGAGGTGGTGGAGCCGGACCGCGAGCGGCGGGACGGGATGCTGGATAGCCTGCTGGCGGAGTTCGGGATTGCGCATCTCAGGCGCGCGCCGGCGCTGGCGCTCTCGGGCGGGGAGCGGCGGCGCTGCGAGATCGCGCGGGCGCTGGCGACGCACCCGGCCTACATCCTCCTGGACGAGCCGCTGGCGGGCATCGACCCGATCGCGGTGGGCGAAATCCGTGACCTCGTGCGGCACCTGAAGGATCGCGGGATTGGGGTGCTGATCACCGAGCACAACGTGCGGGAGACGCTGGCGATCATCGACCGCGCCTATATCCTGCATGATGGGCAGGTGCTGATGGAGGGCCGGCCGAGCGAGATCGTGGCGCATGAGGGCGTGCGGCGGGTCTATCTCGGGGAGCGGTTCAGCCTGTGAGCGCGCTGGTTACTCGCCGCGTGGGACGCGGGTGCTGATGATGCGCGCAACGTGCTGATGGCGCGGGTGGCGGATCGCTCATGGTAGGGTTAGGGCCGCGGCTCGACTTCCGGCAGACGCAGCAGCTGGTGATGACGCCGCAGTTGCGGCAGGCCATCAAGCTGCTCCAGTCGAGCAACGTCGAGGTCTCCGCCTTCGTCGAGGAGGAGTTGGAGCGCAACCCGATGCTGGAGCGGGAGGAGGGCAGCGCGCCCGTCCTGGCCGCGCCGGCGGAGCAGGATTCCTTCGAGGCTGCCTCCTCCGCCACCATGCCTGACGAGGCGAGCAGCCCGATCGAGGCGGACTGGTCGGGCGGATACGAGAGCGGCGATGCGCTCTACCCGACTTCCGGCGGGGCGCGGGCGGATGCCTGGGACGAGGACGGGCGGAGCCTGGAGGAGATCGCGGGGGAGCGGCCGCGCTCCCTGCGCGAGCTGCTGGCCGAGCAGGCGCGGCTGACCTTCACCGACGCGCGGGAGCGGCTGATCGCGGGGCAGTTGATCGCGCTGCTGGACGGCGCGGGGCGGCTGGCGGTGACGGACGAGGCGATCGCGGGGGCGCTGGGCTGCGAGGAGGCGGTGGTGGCCGCCGTGCGGGCGCGGATGCAGCGCTTCGAACCGACGGGGCTGTTCTGCGGCAGCCTGAAGGAGTGCCTGGCGGTGCAGCTGGCGGAGCTGAACCGGCTGGACCCGGCGATGCAGGCACTTTTGGATAACCTGGAGATGCTGGCCCGGCGGGACATGGCGGGGCTGCTGCGGGTCTGCAGCGTGGATGCCGAGGATCTGGCCGAGATGGTGGCCGAGATCCGGCGGCTGAATCCGAAGCCAGGCGTCACGGGCGACGGCGAGGTGGCGCCGATGGTGGTGCCCGACGTGCTGATGCGGCGGATGCCGGACGGGACGTGGATGCTGGAGCTGAACCCGGAGACCTTGCCGCGGGTGCTGGTGAACCGGGGCTTCCACGCGACGGCCTCGACGGCCACGCGGTCGAAGGAGGACAAGGCCTTCATCGCGGAGAAGCTTCAGGCCGCGAACTGGCTGGTGCGGAGCCTGGAGCAACGGGCGAACACCATCCTTCGCGTGGCGGCCGAGATCGTGCGCCGACAGGAGGGGTTCTTCCGCCACGGGGTCGGGCATCTGCGGCCGCTGATCCTGCGGGATGTCGCGGACGAGCTGGGGATGCACGAGAGCACCGTCTCCCGCGTGACGGCGAACAAGTACATCGCGACGCCGCGCGGCACGCTCGAGCTGAAGTACTTCTTCACCACGGCGATCGCGGGGACGCATGGGGGGGAGAGCTTCTCGGCGGAAGCCATCCGGCACCGCATCCGCGACATGGTGAATGCCGAGACGGCGGAGGACGTGCTGTCGGACGACGCCATCGTGGAGCGGCTACGGGCGGAGGGCGTGGACATCGCGCGGCGCACGGTCGCGAAGTACCGGGACGCGCTGAAGATCCCCTCCTCGGTGCAACGCAAGAGGGAGAAATCGGCGCTCGTTCTCTGATCGGTCCTCTTTAAACCGGCCCCGGCCCGTCTCACGTCACTTATGTTACAAGTAGGACAAGGGAGCCGATCCATGCAGATCACTGTCGCCGGCAAGGGCGTCGAGACCGGCGAGGCACTCAAGACTCATGTGACGGACGGGCTGGAGGCGGTCACCCGAAAGTACTTCGACCATGCCCTCGATGCCCATGTGACCTTCCGCAAGGACCGAGCCTTCTTCGCCTGCGACATCAACCTGCGGGCGGGCCGCGGCCTGAATATGCGGGCAGAGGGGGAAGGTGTGGACGCCCACCGGGCCTTCGCAGATGCGGCAGCGCATATTGGCAAGCGGCTGCGGCGCTACCGGCGCCGGGTGAACGAGCACGCGCGGAGCATGGCCGAGGAGCGCGACCCGCTGACCGAACTGGCGCGCGCGGTGGTGCTGCGCGAGGAGCCGGAGGAGGAAGGTGCCGAGGCGGCGTCCACGGAAGGCGAGGCGGTGACGGCTGACGGCTACGCGAACGGGGCCGTGGTGGCCGAGGCGCCGACCGAGATCAGCCGGCTGACGGTGCCGGAGGCGGTGATGCGGCTCGACCTTTCCCAGGAGACGGTGCTCATGTTCCGCAACCGGGGCACCGGGGTGCTGAACGTCGTTTATCGCCGGGCGGACGGGCATGTGGGGTGGATCGATCCCCAGACGGCGTGAAGCGGCCGCGTGCTGAAAAGGGGGAGGCCGGATGGCCTCCCCTTCCCTTTTCGGGATCCCGGCCCGGCTCTCAGTGGACGAGGACGGGCGCCATCTCGTGCTGGAGGATGGCGGCGATGGCCAGGGCCTCGTTCGGGGCGGCGCCGATGGGGGTGCCGTCGGCCGCGTGGATGGCCACCGCCTGGGTGCCGTTGACGGTCACCGGACGGATATAGGCCATCTCCTGGGCGCCGAAGCGGGCCCAGTCGAGGGGGGTCAGGTCACGAAGGCTGATTTCGGTGTTGGGCTGCATGATGTTCTCCTCGCCCGCAGCCGGGATGGCCTGCGAGCCTATAACGTCCTTCAGGCCCCCCGGTTCGGCAGAGCGTTTCGGACGGGGAAGGATCTAGGCTTGGCCGTCCACGAGGGGGCGGGTTCTGCCGTTGATCTGGATGGTCCGGACCCGGACCTCGGGCTGGGGGCGGCGCAGCTCGACGTGCAGGAGGCCGTTGTCGAGCCAGGCGCCCTCGATCTCGATCCCCTCGGCGATGACGAAGGCGCGCTGGAACTGGCGGCCGGCGATGCCGCGGTGGAGGAAGATGCGGTCCTCCGCGTCCTCCTTCTGGCGGCCGCGGATCACCAACTGGTTGTCCTCCTGGGTGATCTGGAGGTCGTCCATGGCGAAGCCGGCGACGGCGAGGGTGATTCGCAGGCGGTCGGCCGCGGTTTGCTCGATGTTGTAGGGGGGATAGCCGTCGGCGGTCTTCTGCACGCGGTCGAGCATCTGCTCGAGGTGGTCGAAGCCGAGGAAAAGCGGCGATCCGAAGACCGGCGAACGCGACATGTTGCGGCATCCTTGGGGAAGCGAGGCCACGCGGCGCGGCCCTTGAGGAGGCACCGCCCACGAGCCTGATATTGTCAGGCCGGGCGAGCGTTGCAAGGGCAGGGGTTACAAGGCGGAGAGGTGCGGACGGGTGGCGGGGGTCGCCCTGCCGGGAAGCGGTTCGGCCGGGGGCGGCATTCCGCCGGGGCGGGTTCTGCCCTACATGCGCGACACAGCCATGACCGACGCCCCGATCCTTCCCATCCTGTTCCACCCCGCGCCCATCCTGCGCGCCAAGGCCCGGCCAGTGGCCGAGGCGGATGGCACGCGGGTGGCGGACCTCGCGGCGCGGATGCTCTCGACCATGTACAAGGCGCCGGGGATCGGGCTGGCCGCGCCGCAGGTGGGCGAAGGGCTGCGGCTGGTGGTGCTGGATGTCGCCAAGGAGGAGACGCCGGCGCCGATGGTGCTGGTGAACCCCGAGATCGTGGCGGCGAGCACGGAGCGGGCGGTGCGGGAGGAGGGATGCCTTTCCCTGCCCGGACAGTACGCGGATGTGGAGCGGCCGGCGCGGGTGAAGGTGCGCTACCGGGCTCTGGACGGCTCCCGCCAGGAGGTGGAGGCGGATGACCTGCTGGCCACCTGCCTGCAGCACGAGATCGACCACCTCGATGGGGTGATGTTCACCGACCATCTGAGCCCGCTGAAGCGGAACATGCTGATCAAGAAGTTCTTGAAGGAGCAGAAGCTGAAGTCGCGGGAGGCGATGTGACCCTCCCGTTGCGGCTCGCCTTCATGGGGAGCCCGGCCTTCTCGGTGCCGGCGCTGCGGGCTCTGGTGGCGGCGGGGCACGAGGTGGCCTGCGTCTATGCCCAGCCGCCGCGGCCCGCGGGGCGCGGGCAGCGGGAGACCCCCTGCCCTGTTCATCAGGCGGCGATCGAGATGGGGCTGCCGGTGCGGACGCCGGCGCGGGTTCGGCGGGATGTGGCGGAGCACGAGGCCTTCACGAGGCTCGGCCTCGATGCGGCAGTGGTGGTCGCCTATGGGCTGATCCTGCCGAAGCCGATGCTCGATGCGCCCCGGCGTGGCTGCCTGAACATCCATGCGAGCCTGCTGCCGCGCTGGCGCGGGGCGGCGCCGATCCACGCGGCGGTGCTGGCGGGGGATGTCGAGACGGGCATCACCATCATGCGGATGGACGAGGCGCTGGACACGGGCCCGATGCTGCTGCGCGAGGCGACGCCGATCGGGCCGCGGGAGACGACGGCGGAGGTTCACGACCGGCTTTCGGAGATGGGCGCGCGGCTGGTGCTGCGCGCGCTGGAGGAGGACCCGCCCGCCGTGCCGCAGCCTGAGGAGGGCGCGACCTACGCCCCGAAGCTCGGGAAGGAGGACGGTCGGCTCGACTGGTCGGAGACGGCAGTGGCACTGGACCGGCGGGTGCGGGGGATGACGCCCTGGCCGGGGGCCTTTACGGCGCTGGGCGGCGAGGTGCTGCGGGTTCTCGCGGCCGAGCCGGCGGCGGGGCGGGAGGCGGCGCCGGGTACGGTGCTGGATGACCGGCTGCTGGTGGCCTGCGGCGGCGGGACGGCGTTGCGGCTGACCCGCGTGCAGAAGGCCGGGCGTGCGGCCATGGAAGCTGGCGCCTTCCTGCGCGGGCATGCCGTGCCGGCCGGCACGGTGCTCGGTTAGGGGCTGGGCCAGGATGCCGCGCTACGCCCTGCTGGTGGAGTATGACGGGGCGGGCTTCGTCGGCTGGCAGCGGCAGGCGGAGGGGGTTTCGGTTCAGGGCGTGCTGGAGGAGGCGGGCGCCTTCCTCAACGGCGGCGTGGTGCCGGAGGTGGGTGCTGCGGGGCGGACGGATTCCGGGGTGCATGCGGAGGGGCAGGTCGCCCAGATCGACCTTTCCGCCGACCTGCCGGGGGAGCGGGTGCGGGAGGCGCTGAACGCGCGGACGCGGCCGCACCGGGTTTCCGTGCTGGCGGTCGCGCGGCCGGGGCCGGAGTGGAGCGCGCGGTTCTCGGCGGTGCACCGCAGCTATCGCTACCGCATCCTCAACCGGCGGGCGCGGCCGGCGCTGGAGGAGGGGCGGGTCTGGCACGTGCCGGCGCCGCTGGATGCGGCGGCGATGCACGAAGCCGCGCAGGGGCTGCTCGGGCACCATGATTTCTCGGCCTTTCGCGCCGCGACTTGCCAGGCGAAGCACGCGATGCGGACGCTCGACCGGCTGGATGTGTCGCGCGAGGGGAAGGAGATCGTGGTGCGGGTGGAGGCGCGGTCCTTCCTGCATCATCAGGTGCGGAACCTCGTGGGCACGCTGGCGAAGGTGGGCTGGGGGCAGCGGCCGGTTTCCTGGCCCCGGCAGGTGCTGGAGGGGCGGGACCGGCGGAAGGCGGGGCAGACGGCGCCGGCCGAGGGGCTTTGCTTCGTGGGGGTAAGGTACGAGCCCGGGTTGGAGTGGAGCGCCTAGGGCGTCTCGGGCGCAGCAACGCGGAGACCAGGGTGCCGTTCACCTCTTCGGCGAGGAGGCGGGGCGGCGTGGAGGAGCTTTTCAAGACCTGGACGGCCTGGGTTGCCCTGGGCGTCGAGGGGGCGGCGGCGCTCATCATCGCGATCGCTTCGCTGGAGGCGACTTGGCGTGCATTGCGCGTGTTCCTCGCCCGGCCGGCGCTGCCGGACGCGGAGAAGGAGAGCGTGCGGCTGCGGCTGGCACGCTGGCTGGCCGTGGCGCTGGAATTTGCGCTGGCGGCGGACATCCTGCGCACCGCGATCGCGCCGGGCTGGGATGAGATCGGCAAGCTTGCCGCCATCGCGGCGCTTCGGACGCTGCTGAACTTCTTCCTGCAGCGCGAGATCGCGGACGAGGCGGAGCGGCGACGGCGCGGAGATGCGGTGACGGAGCGGCCCGGGGCCGCCGCGGCCCCTTCCTAGATCCCGCCGAAGCCGGCTCGCGCGCGGCGGTACTCCCAGGAGCGGGAGAGCGGGCGCTCGCCCATCTGCATCCTCGCGGTCAGCGCGATCTCGCCGGGGGAGAGGTACTGGACTTCCCCCATGGCCTCGGCGGCGGCCTGGACCTCGGCGTTGTCGCGCAGCGTGATGGCGACGAAGACGACGGCGGCGAGGCTGACTTCCGCGTTGGTGGCGCCGTGGCCGCGCAGCAGCACGCTGTTGCCGCTTCCCATGGCTCGGGCGTGGCTGTCGGCGACGGCAGCGTCGCCGATGATCATGGCGGTGTCGCCGAATTCGGGGACGCTGTCCCAGACGGGCACCGATTCACCCAGTACGGCGGCGAGGTGGAAGACGGGGCGGAGCGGCCGCTTCGTGATCGTGAAGGGCAGCACCGTGCGGGCGTGGTGGTGGACGATCGCCTGCACGTCCGGGCGCGCGGCGTAGAGGCGGGCGTGGACGATGGTTTCCAGGTAGGGGCGGCGCCCGCCGAGGTCCTCGGGCTTCGCGTCGAGGTCGAAGCGGATGAGGTCAGCGCGGGAGACGAGCTCGGGGCTGCGGGAGGCGCTGAGCCAAAAGCGGGAGGGATCGTGCGGGTCGCGCGCGGAGACGTGCCCGAAGTCGTCGAGCACGCCCTCATGCGCGAGGATGCGGTTAGCGATGACGAGGTCCGCCAGCAGGGCGTCCAGCGTGCGGTCGGTCATCGCCCCCCCTCCCCTTCCCGGTTCAGATGCCGGTCTGGGTGACGAACTTCGTCACCAGGTAGGCCTCGATGGCCTCGGAGCCGCCCTCCGAGCCGTAGCCGCTGTCCTTCACGCCGCCGAAGGGGACTTCGGGGAGGGCGAGGCCGAGGTGATTGATGGTCATCATGCCTGTTTCCACGCGGGCGCCGAGGGCCTGCGCGGTGCCGGCCGAGCCGGTGAAGGCGTAGGAGGCGAGGCCGAAGGGAAGGCGGTTGGCTTCCTCCACCACCTCGTCGAGGTCGGAGAAGCGGTTCACCAAGGCGAGCGGGCCGAAGGGCTCCTCGTTCATCGCGCGGGAGTCGAGGGGCAGTTCGGAGATGACGGTCGGCTCGTAGAAGTAGCCCTTGTTGCCGATGCGCTTGCCGCCGGTCTGGAGCTTCGCGCCGCGCCCGACGGCGTCCTGCACCAGCGCCTCGATGGCGGGGATGCGCCGCTCGTTCGCGAGCGGGCCCATGGCGACGCCGGCCTCGGTGCCGGGGCCGACCTTGATGGACTTGGCGGCCGTGGTGAAGGTCTCGAGGAACTCGTCGAAGGAGCGCTCCTGGATGAGGAAGCGCGTGGGGGAGACGCAGACCTGGCCGGCGTTGCGGAACTTCGCCGCCGCGAGGGTTTTCGCGGCCTTCTGCACGTCGGCGTCGTCGAAGACGATGGCCGGCGCGTGGCCGCCGAGCTCCATCGTGGCGCGCTTCATGTGCTGGCCCGCGAGGCCCGCGAGCATCTTCCCGACCGGGGTGGAGCCGGTGAAGGTGATCTTGCGGATGACCGGGTGCGGGATGAGGTAGGCGCTGATCTCGGAGGGAACGCCGTAGACGAGGCCGATGACGCCCTTCGGCACGCCGGCATCGACGAAGGCGCGGATCAGCTCGGCGGGCGAGGCCGGGGTTTCCTCGGGCGCCTTGACGATGATGGAGCAGCCGGTGGTCAGTGCGGCGGAGAGCTTGCGGACGACCTGGTTGATCGGGAAGTTCCAGGGCGTGAAGGCGGCGACGGGGCCCACCGGTTCACGGAGTGAGAGCTGGTACACGCCCTCCGCGCGGGCGGGAATGACGCGGCCATAGGCGCGGCGGCCCTCTTCGGCGAACCAGTCGATGATGTCGGCGCCGGCGAGGACTTCCATCTTCGCCTCCGGCAGCGGCTTGCCCTGCTCGGCGGTCATCATGGTGGCGATGGCGTCCGCGCGGCTGCGGAGGAGGTCGGCGGCCTTGCGCATGAGCTTGCTGCGCTCATAGGGCGAGACCTTGCGCCACACCGCGAAGCCGCGCTCGGCGGCGGCCAGCGCCTCGTCGAGGTCGGGGATCTCGGCGTGGGCGACGGTGCCGATCACCTCCTCGGTGGCGGGGTTGATGATCTCGAGGGTCTTGCCGGAGCGGGCGTCGCGCCACTCGCCGTCGATGTGGAGCTGAACCTTGGGGTAAGCGGACATGGCGTTGCCTCCGTCTAGATGACGAGTTCGATGAGGAAGGGGCCGTTGCGCGACGTGCTCTGGGAGAGGAGGTCGGCGACGGCTTCGAGGGTGGTGGCCTGGGCGGCTTCCACGCCCATGCCGTTCGCGATCCGCACCCAGTCGAGGTCGGGGTTGCCGAGGTCGAGCATGTTCATGGCGGTGGGGCCGGGATTGGCGCCGACGCCCGCGTACTCGCCGATGAGGATCTGGTACTTGCGGTTCGATAGAAGGATCGTCGTCACCGGCAGTTTCTCGCGCGCCTGAGTCCATAGGGACTGGACGGTGTACATGGCGGAGCCGTCGGCCTGGATGTTCACCACGCGGCGGCCGGCGCCGGCGATGGCGGCGCCGGTCGCGATGGGCATGCCGTCTCCGATGGCGCCGCCGGTGAGGTGGATCCAGTCATGCGGCGGGGCGGCGTGGGTCTCGGCGTAGAAGCCGCGGCCGAAGGAGACGCTCTCGTCCGCGACGATCGCGCCCTCCGGGATGAGGGCGGCGATGGTGCGGGCGAGGCCCTCGGGCGTGGGGGCGCCGCGGCCGGGCTCGGGGCGCGGGCCGGGGTCGGGGATGGCGGCCTCGGGGGCGCCGAGTTCGTCCGCGAGCGCCGTGAGGGCGGCGAGCGCGTCGCCCTCGAAGCGGGTGAGGACGTGGACCTCGGCGGTGGGCGGGTAGTGGTGGGAGGGCTTGCCGGGATAGGCGAAGAAGCCGACCGGGGCCTTCGCGTTCACGAGGATGATGTGCTCGAACTCCGCCAGCGCCTTGATGGCGATCTCGGCGACGTAGGGCACGCGCTCGAGCTGCATTCGGCCACGGCCGCGGGCGACGCGGGCGTTGGACTGCTCGGCGAGCGCGCGGGCGCCGGTGGCCTGGAGGATGCGGTTCGCCTGGTGCTGCGCCGCCTCGTGGACGGCGGGGCCGCCGAGGAGGAGGAGGACGTTGCGCCCCTCCCGCAGGATGCGGGCAGCCTGGCGGACGGCGTGCGGGTCGGGCGCGGTGGGGGCCGGGACCGGGAGGGGATCGGCGGGGATGCCGCCCTCGTCCCAGGAGGCGTCGGAGGGGAGGATGAGGGTGGCGATGCCGCCCGGCGCGGTGCGGGCGGCCTGGACCGCCACCGCGGCGTCGCGGCCGACATCGGCGCTGGCGGTGGTGGTGCGGACCCAGGCGGAGACGGGGCGGGCCCAGCCCTCCGTGTCCGCGGTCAGCGGTGCGTCGAAGGGGCGGTGGTAGGTGGCCTGGTCGCCGACGATGTTGACGATGCCGGAGCGGGCGCGGCGGGCGTTGTGGAGGTTGGCGAGGCCGTTCGCGAGGCCGGGGCCGCAGTGCAGCAGGGTGCAGGCGGGCTTTCCCGCGATTCGGAAGTAGCCGTCGGCCATGCCGGTGACGACGTTCTCGTGCAGGCCGAGGACGCAGCGCATGCCCGGGATCTGGTCCAGGGCGGCGACGAAATGCATCTCGCTGGTGCCGGGATTGGCGAAGCAGGTGTCCACACCGGACTTCAGCAGCGTGTGGACGAGACTGTGGGCACCATTCACGAGACGCGGACTCCCCCTTTGAAGGCGGCGCAAGTTGCGCGCGGCGGGGCGGGCTCGCAAGGGTGGGGGGTGTTCACGGGGGTGGGACGGGGTTTGGCCGTGCCTTGCCGCCGGGCGCGGCTGGGCGCAATTTCGGGGCTGGCAGCGCGCGTTTCGGCAGCGCGAACCTTTCTCAGGGGAGCTTCGGCATGGGCACCACGATCACCGGCGAGACCACCGCGCCGATCGAGGAGGGGCTGCGCAACGCGACCCTCCAGGCGCGGAAGGAGGCGGCGGTGCCGCGTGGGCTGGCGACCGCCCTGCCGGTGTTCGCGGCCAAGGCCGCGGGTTCCGAGATCACGGATGTCGAGGGCAAGCGCTACATCGACTTCGGCGGCGGGATCGCGGTGCTCAACACCGGGCACCTGCACCCGAAGGTCAAGGCGGCGGTGCAGGCGCAGCTGGAGAACTTCTCCCATACCTGCATCCAGGTGACGCCCTATGAGAGCTACATCCGGCTGGCGGAGCGGCTGAACGCCATCGCGCCGGTGCGGGGGCCTGCCAAGACGGTGTTCCTGACCACGGGCGCCGAGGCGGTGGAGAACGCGGTGAAGATCGCGCGCGCCCATACCGGGCGGCCGGGGGTGATCGCCTTCTCGGGCGCCTTCCACGGGCGGACGCTGCTGGGCATGGCCCTGACGGGGAAGGTGGTGCCCTACAAGGTGGGGTTCGGGCCGATGCCGGCCGACATCTACCACCTGCCCTTCCCTGTCGCCTATCACGGCAAGGAGGTGGCGGCGACGCTGGAGGCGATCGAGACGCTGTTCAAGGCGGATATCGACCCCGCGCGGATCGCGGCCATGATCATCGAGCCGGTACAGGGCGAGGGCGGGTTCTACCAGGCGCAGCCAGAGCTGATGCAGGGGCTGCGCGCCATCTGCGACAAGCACGGCATCCTGCTGATCGCGGACGAGGTGCAGACGGGCTTCGCGCGCACCGGAAAGATGTTCGCCCTCGAGCATACGGGGGTGAAGGCGGACCTCGTCACGATGGCGAAGTCGCTGGCGGGCGGGTTCCCGCTTTCCGCGGTGTCGGGCACGGCCTCGATCATGGACAGCCCGCATCCGGGCGGGCTGGGCGGCACCTATGGCGGCTCGCCGCTTGGCTGCGCGGCGGGGAACGCGGTGCTGGACGTGATCGAGGAGGAGAACCTCTGCCAGCGGGCGGACGAGATCGGCGACCTGCTGGTGCGGCGGATCAAGGAGCTGCAGACGGGCAATTCGCTGCGCGGCGTGATCGGTGACATCCGCGCGGTGGGCGCGATGGTGGCGATGGAGCTGGTGGCCGACGGCGATGCCGATAAGCCCGACCCGGACCTGACGCGGGCGCTGGTGGCGCGCGCGGCCGAAAAGGGGCTGGTGCTGCTCTCCTGCGGCGTGCGGGGGAATGTCATCCGCTTCCTCTGCCCGCTGACGACCTCCGATGCCCTGGTGAACGAGGGGATGGACCGCCTTGGCGAGGCGCTGCGCGAGTGCGTGGCCGAGCGGGCGGGGTCGTGAGGGAGAGCCTTCGGCGGGCGATTTTCTACGGGATACCCTGCGGCGCGCTCTCGGTGGTCGTGTTCCGGGATCCGACGCTGTTCCTGCTGAACAAGGTCGCGAAGGTGATGCCTCTCGCGGCCTATGTGCAGGCGAATGGGCCCTATGGGCTGCCCCTGATCGGGTGGTTCTGCCTCATGGGCGCGGCGGGGGGATTCCTTGTCGCGCTGCTGCTGCGGCTGCTGCCGATGCCAGACCTGATCTTCGGGGCCGTTCTCGGGGTTGTGGCGGTCTATCTCGTGCCGCAGCACCTGCCACGTGGGACGCCGGACTGGGTGCTGCCGCTGATCGGGGCGGCCTGGGGGTGGGGCACGGCCTTCCTGCTGCGGCCGCTGGCGCTGCGTGGGCGGAGTTAGCAAGCCGCCCGGCTTGCTCGGCGTTAGGCCCGATGGCGTGCTCGGCGTCGTGCTGGCCGGCGGGCTGGCTCGGCGGATGGGCGGCGGCGACAAGACGCTGCTGCCGCTGCGCGGGCGGCCGATGCTGGCGCATCTGCTGGAGCGGCTCGGGCCGCAGGTTGATGCGGTGGCGGTGAATGCGAACGGCGATCCGGCGCGCTTCGCGTCCGTGGCGCCTGGGGTGGCGGTGATCGCGGATGATGTGCCGGGGTATCCGGGGCCGCTGGCGGGCGTGCTGGCGGGGATGGAGCACGCGGGGCGGCTGGGGCTTGGGTGGGTGGTGACGGTGCCCGGTGATACGCCGCTGATCCCTTCTGATCTTGCTTCGCGGCTGCGGGAGGCAGCCAGGCCGGTGGCCTGCGCGGCCTCGGCGGGGCGGGTGCATCCGCCGGTGGCGATCTGGCCCTCGGGGCTGCGCGGGGCACTGCGGGAGGCCGTGCTCGGGGGCGAGGGGAAGGTGCTTCGCTGGGCGGAGGGGTGCGGGTTGTCGGTGGTGGAGTGGGCGGGGGATCCGTTCCTCAACGCCAACGCGCCGGGGGATTTGGCGGTGCTTGAGGCGGGTTTGGAGTAAGCGGGTGACTCCGGGGGAGAGAGTGGGTTCTCTCCCAGCCCCCTCTCATCTTTCTCTATCTGTTCGGATGGTTCTGCCAATGGCGCGCCTCGGGTCGGTGACCCGAGCGACGGCGCGTTCAGGAAGGTTCCGCGAAGCCAGATGGGGGCCAGGGGCCCCAGGCCCTTGGCGGGTGAGGCCTGGAGAGGGCGGCGGCCCTCTCCCGCGGCCGCTCAGAACAGGCCCCCGTAAGGAATGACCGTCAGGGGGTCGCCCGCGTCGATGGCGATGGCGTCTTCCGGCAGTTCGGCGAAAGCCTCCGTGCGGGCGAGGGAGGCGAGAAGACCGGCGCCGTCGCGGGGGTAGCGGTGGGCGGCGCCGTCGACGAGGGAGACGCGGAGGTATTCGCGGCGGCCGGGTTTCTTGCGGTGGCTGAAGGCGGCGGGGGCGGTCAGGCGCGGGAGGGGCGTGGTGGCAGCGCCCGCCAGGCGTAGGATCAGGGGACGGGCGAGGTGGAGGAAGGCGACCACCGCGGCCACGGGGTTGCCGGGCAGGCCGAGGACGGGGGTTCCGGCGATCATGCCCATGGCGGCGGGCTTGCCGGGTTTTACGGCGAGCTTCCAGAAATGAAGGGTGCCGTTGGCCTCGATGGCGCGGCGGACGTGGTCCTCCTCCCCGGCGGAGACGCCACCGGAGGTGAGGAGGAGGTCATGGCGGGCGGCGGCCTCGTGCAGGGCCTCGGCGGTGGCGAGGGCGCGATCGGGGAGGATGCCGAGGTCCTGGGCCTCGGCCGGAAGGGCGTCGAGCAGGGCGAGGAGGGTGTGGCGGTTGCTGTCGTGGGTGGCGGCGGGGCGGAGGGGCTGGCCGGGTTCGACCAGTTCGTCGCCGGTGCTGAAGACGCCGATGACGGGGCGGCGAGTGACGCGAAGGCGCGGGCGGCCGAGGGCGGCGGCGAGGCCGAGGGCGGGGGCGTCGAGGCGGTGGCCGGCGCGAAGGGCGAGTTCGCCGGCCGCGATGTCCTCGCCGGCAGGGCGGATGTTGGCACCTTCCGGGAGGTCGCGCGGGAGGGTGATGGCGATATTGGTGGGAATCGCGAGGCCGGCCGGGCGGGTGTCCTCCTGCATGGCGACGGCGTCGGCGCCGGGAGGGATGGGGGCGCCGGTGAGGATGCGGGCGGCGGTGCCGGGGGGCAGCGGCTCGGCGGCCTGCCCGGCGGCGATGCGGGCGGCGACGGGCAGGATGGCGTCCTGCGGCAGGTCGGCGCGGCGGAAGGCGTAACCGTCCACGGCGCTGTTGGCGAAGGGCGGCAGGTCGGAGGTGGCGACGAGGGGTTCGGCGAGGATGCGGCCACGCGCGGCGCGGAGCGGGAGTTCCTCGGTGCCGTGGAGGGGAACGATGCGGGCGGTGACGAGGGCGGCGGCGGCCTCGACGGAGAGGAGGCCGCCCTCGTGGGCGAAGCAGTCGCCGGGCTCGGGTGGTGTCAGGCCGGCCATGGGGCGGCGTGCTCCAGCGCGAGGGCGCCGATCGCGGGGATGTCGTCGAGGGCTGCGTGCGGCAGGTGGCCAGGGGGGACGATATCGGCGGCGACGGCGCGGATGGCGGGCTCCTCCGGGTGCAGCCAGGGCTTGGCATTGGCGGCGCGATGAACCTCGATCTTAGGGAGGGGATCGCGCTTGAAACCCTCCACGATCACGAGATCGACGGGGGCGAGGTGGGTCAGGAGTTCGGTGAGCGGGGGTTCGGGGGCGCCGCGCAGCTCCGTCATCAGCGCCCATCGCCGGGAGGAGGCGACGAGAACCTGCTCCGCCCCTGCGAGGCGGTGGGTGTGGCTGTCCTTGCCTGGCTGGTCCAGGTCGAACCCGTGGTGGGCGTGCTTGATGGTGGAGACGGTGAGACCCCTCCCCTTCAGCCAGGGGATGAGGGCGGCGAGGAGGGTGGTCTTGCCGGCGCCGCTCCAGCCGGCGAGGCCGATCAGCCGCATCGCAGAGGGGGCATTCCGTGGGGCGTCCTCGGTGGCCGGGGGCCGGTCGGGCCTCCTGTTCGGCTGCGGCTCTAGCGCCGGGCGGGGCGGGGCGCCAGTTTCGGGGCGCACACATCCCGGAGCGGAGCGGCTCCGGGGCAGATTTTTGCCGGATGATGAGCAGGGGAGAGCCTAATGGCCGAGAGCAACCTTCGCATCCTTCTTCGCGCGCGGCCGGAGGGGCGGGTGGGGCCGGAACACTTCGAGCTGTCGGAGGCCCCTCCTCCTTCGCCGCGGCCGGGGGAGGCCTTGCTGCGGAACCGGTTCCTCTCGCTCGACCCCTACATGCGCGGGCGGATGAGCGCCGCGAAGTCCTACTCGGCGCCGGTGGAGGTCGGGGCGGTGATGGAGGGACAGTGCGTCTCCCAGGTGGTGGAGGACCCGACGGGGCGGTTCTCTGCAGGGGATTGGGTGTTGGGGGGCTTTGGGTGGCAGCGCTTCTCGGCGGTGCCGGTGGCGGGGCTGAGGAAGCTGGAGGCGGATGGTGCGCCGATGACGACGGCGCTGGGCGTGCTGGGGATGCCGGGGACGACGGCCTGGGTAGGGACGACGGAGCTGGCGCGGCCGCAGCCGGGGGAGACCTTCGTGGTTTCGGCGGCGTCCGGTGCCGTGGGAGGCGTGGCGGGGCAGATTGCGGCGCGGATGGGCGCGCGCGTGGTCGGGATTGCGGGGGGCGAGGAGAAATGCGCCTTCGTGCGCGATGTGCTCGGCTTTCCGGAATGCGTGGATCATCGCGCGGAGGACTTTCCGGAGCGGTTGAAGGCGGCCTGCCCGGAGGGGATCGACGCCTATTTCGAGAATGTGGGCGGTGCCGTGCAGAGGGCCGTTTTTCCGCTGCTGAACGACTTCGGGCGGGTCGCCTTCTGCGGAATGGTGGCGGAGTACAACGACGCGGAGCCGACGCCGGGGCCGAACCTGATGCAGGTGGTGCGGAAGCGGCTCTCGCTGCGCGGGTTCATCGTGAGCGACCACCCGCGGGCTTTCACGGATTGGCGGCGGATCGGCGGAGCATGGGTGCAGGACGGGTCGCTGCGCTACCGCGAGGACGTGGTGCAGGGGCTGGAGCGGGCGCCGGAAGCCTTCATGGGGCTGCTGGCCGGGAAGAACTTCGGGAAGCTGGTGATTGAGGTGACCTGAGGGGTGGGTGGTCGTAGTGTTGGGGCATGAAGAACGACCCCATCGCGCTCGATCACATCTCCGGGCTCGTGAAGGCGAAGGCGCCGGATTATGTGGCGCTTTCGGACCGGATCTGGGGGATGCCGGAGCTGCGCTTCGCCGAGCACCGCTCGGTGGAGGAGCAGATCGCGCAGCTGGAGGCGGAGGGGTTCCGCGTCACGCGGAACGTGGCGGGGATCCCGACGGCCTTCGTGGCGGAGTCCGGCGACGGGGGCCCGGTGATCGGGTTCCTCGGCGAGTTCGACGCGCTGGCGGGCCTCTCCCAAGAGGCGGGGGTGGCGGAGAAGCGATCGGTGGAGGCCGGTGGCAACGGGCACGGTTGCGGGCACAACCTGCTGGGCGCGGGGGCGATGCTGGCGGCGGTTTCGGCGCGGGATGCGCTGCGCGAGGCGGGGATGCCGGGGCGGGTGCGGTATTATGGCTGCCCAGGCGAGGAGGGAGGATCGGGCAAGACCTTCATGGCGCGGGAGGGGGTGTTCGACGACCTCGATGCCGCCGTGACCTGGCATCCGGGGGCCTTCAACGCGGTGATGTCCACGCGGAACCTCGCGAACTATCAGGTTTACTTCCGCTTCAAGGGCAAGGCGGCGCATGCGGCGGGGTCGCCGCATCTCGGGCGCTCGGCGCTGGATGCGGTGGAGCTGATGAATGTGGGCGTGAACTACCTGCGCGAGCACATGCCGCAGGAGGCGCGGGTGCACTACGCCATCACGAATTCCGGGGGTGTTTCGCCGAATGTGGTGCAGGCGGAGGCGGAGGTTCTCTACCTGATCCGCGCACCGAAGGTAGCTGAGGCGGCGGCGCTGTTCGAGCGGGTGAAAGCCTGCGCGGAGGGGGCCTCGATCATGACCGGGACGAGCTGGTCCTTCGAGATCGACAAGGCCTGCTCGGAGCTGCTGCAGAACCGGACGCTGGAGACGGTGCTGCACGGGAACTTCCAGGCGCTGGGGCCCGCTGAGTACGACGAGGCGGACCGGCGCTTTGCGGCGGAGATCCGGGGCTCGCTGAGCGCGGAGGACATCGCGTCCGAGTTGGCGAGCTTCGGGGCGGAACCGGTGCTGGCGGAGGCCGGGCTGCATGACGGGGTGCTGCCCTTCGACGGGACGCCGCTGACCCAGGCGGGGTCCACCGATGTGGGCGACGTGTCGCAGATCGTGCCGACGGTGCAGGCCTGGGGCGCCTGCTGGGCGGTGGGCACGCCCTTCCATACCTGGCAGGCGGTGGCGCAGGGGAAATCCGCGCACGCACATAAGGGGATGACCCAGGCGGCGAAGGTGATGGCGGCGACGGCGCTGGACGGGTTCCGCGACCCGGAGTTGCTGGCACGGGCGAAGGCGGAGCTGGTGAAGCGGCGGGGCGGGGCAGCTTATGCCTGCCCGATCCCGCCGGAGGTGGTGGCGCCGCCGCTGCGCGGGCGGGGCTGATAACGGTGTGCGGATCGTTGGAGGGCGCGAGGGAACTTTTAACCTTTCGCGCGTTACCCCCTTCGATCATGCCACATACGATACAAGTTAACGACCTCTCACTCCATCACGCGGTCGCACTGCCGCTGGCTAGCGGCCGCGCGACCACCCTTGCGGCCGGGGACATGCCGGCCACGCAGGGGCGTGGGGCAGCGGTGCTGCATGTGCTCGGAGCCGCCGTGCTGCGTTTGCTCGAGACCGCGCTGCTGCGTGTGTTCGGAACCGCATTTCTGTTCACCCTTGCGGGGTGCCTCTGCATCGCCGGGGCTGCCGCGGCTTATAGCCTGAAGCGGGCACTGAACCTCGACATCGTGCCCGGCGTGGACATGCTGCCGGACGCGGAGATCGAGGACGCGATCCGGGCGGTGCTGGCGCTGATGGGGTTCTGAGCGGGCTTAGTCCTGCCGGATGCCGAGGGCGGTGACCGCGCCGCCGATATCACGAACCTGCTGCGTGACCATGGCGGTGAATTCCTGTGGGCCGAGGGGCTCGCCGGTGATGCCGCGCTCGTCCAGGCGGCGGCGCATCTCGGGGGTGGCGAGAGCAGCGAAGGTTTCGGCGCGCAGGCGCTCCGCGGTGGCGGCGGGCAGGCCGGCCGGGGCGCTGAGGCCGAGCCAGTTGTCGATCCTGATGTTCGGATGGCCGACTTCCGCCATGGTGGGCACCTCGGGCGCAAGGGGCTGGCGGGCGGCGGCGGTAACGGCATAGGCGCGGAGGCGGTCGGCCTTGATGTTCTCGGCGGTGTCGGGGAGCACATCGAAGCCGAGGGGGAGCGAGCCGCCGAGGAGTTCGGCCTGCATGGGCGCGCTGCCGCGATAGGGAATGTGGTTAAGGCGGATGCCGGCCTCGCGTTCCAGCAGCACGCCGAGGATATGCGGGACGGAGCCGACGCCGGAGGTACCGTAGGCGACGGGCTGGGGCTGCGCCTTGATCCAGGCGATGAGGCCGGCGAAGTCGGTCGCGGGCACGAGGGTCTTGTTGGCGGTGATGACTGCGGGGGTGGTTCCGAGGAAGGCGACGTGGGTGAAGGAGGCGACGGGGTCGTAGCCGGGCTTCGCGTAGAGGGGTGGCGAGGTGACGATGGGCGCGGTGTTCGACAGCATGAGCGTGTAGCCGTCGGCCGGCTGGGTCGCGACATGGGCGGCGCCGACGGTGCCGCCGGCGCCCGGGCGGTTGTCCACCACGAAGCGGGCGTTCATCCGCTGGGAGAGGACGTCGGCCATGACGCGGGCGACAATGTCCGAGGCGCCGCCGGGCGGGAACGTGACGACGATGCGGACGGGACGGCTGGGCCAGACGCCATTCGCCCCGGGTTGATTCATGGGGGGCTGGGCGAGGGCGGGCTTGGTCAGGGCGCCGGCGGCCGTGACGAGGCCGGGGATGGCGAGGAGGGCGGAACGGCGGCGCATCGGGAACTCCGCGCACCGGAAGCGGTGCGTTTTGCGCGCGGATGCAGCAAGGGACGTGCCAGCCCCCCTCCCCTATCTGTTCAGGCGGCGACCTCGACGAGGACCAGCTCGGCTTCCTCCTCGGCGGTGATGCGCAGCTCGGGCTCGTCGCGGATGGCGGCGCCGTCGCGCTCGCCGAGTGGGAGGCCGTTCACCGTGACCCGGCCGCGGGCGGGGACGAGGTAGAGGCCGCGGCCTGCGCCAAGCGGGAGGGTGGCGGTCTGGCCCTTGGCGAGGGTGGTGGCGAGCACCGCGCCGTCGGCGTTCAGGCGCAGGGCATCGGTGCCGGCATCGGCGGGACGACCGGAGGCGAGAAGAGTGAAGCGGCCCCCTTCCTCCGCGGCGGCATCCACCTTGGGGAAGGACCTGGCGCCCCAGCGCGGGGCCTCGCCGCTGCGGTCGGGCATGATCCAGATCTGGAAGATGCGGGTGGTCACGGGCTCGAGGTTGTACTCGGCGTGCACGATGCCGGTGCCGGCGGACATGATCTGGACGTCGCCGGCCTCGGTGCGGCCCTCGTTGCCCAGGTTGTCCTTATGAGTAATCGCGCCTTCGCGGACATAGGTGATGATCTCCATGTCGCGATGCGGGTGCGGGTCGAAGCCGGTGCCGGGGGCGATCTCGTCGTCGTTCCAGACGCGGAGCCTGCCCCAATTCGTGCGGGCGGCGTTGCCGTAGCCGGCGAAGGAGAAGTGGTGGCGGGCCTTCAGCCAGCCGTGGTCGGCGTGGCCGAGAGTTTCGAAGGGGCGGATGTCGATCAACTGGGTGCTCTTTCCGGGGGCGGCGGGGGTGCCGCGGGGTTAGGGAGGAGATGGCGGGCACCGGGCGGGGGCGCCATGCCGGGGGCGGCATCGCGGCGATCATCGGCCTGAATGGGCGCCTCGCGCGCCCTGGCCAATGCCGCGCGGGTAGGGGATGTTCCGGTGACGATGCAGAACCGACGCCGCCTTCTTCTCGCCCTGCCAGCCCTGGCGGCCGCCTCGCTTTCCGGCTGCGGGACCTCGCCGGAGACCTTCGGCGGCAAGGGGCCGCCCTTCCGGCCGGAGGAGTTCTTCGCGGGGCGGCTGCGGAGCAGCGGGCTCTTCGTGACGCGGCTGGGCGGGATCGAGAGCTGGTTCACCGCGCGGCTGGTGGGGGCCTGGGACGGGACCACGCTGACCTTTGACGAGGTGTTTCGCTACGAGGACGGGTTTGAGGACCGGCGCTTCTGGAAGCTGCGGCGGGACCCTGCGGATGCCTCGGGCGCGGCCTGGCTGGGCGAGGCGACGGACGCGACCGGGCCGGTGCGGGGGCGGGTGGTCGGGAACGCCTTTCACCTGGAGCACGAGTTGGACATGAGGAATCTCTCGGGCAATCGGCGGCGGCTCGCCTTCGATCAGTGGTTCGTGCGGACGGCCGAGGATCTCGCGCTCTCCCGCGCGGCGGTGTCCTGGCACGGGGTGCAGGTGGGCGTGGCTCAGGTGGCCTTCCAGCGGCTGAGCACCGGGGTGACGGAGGGCGCGATCACGCCCGGGCAGGCGGCGCGGGAGGAGATGCAGAACGCGCCGAGGCCTGCGCCGCCCGCCGGGCCGCCGGCGCGCGACCCGGGACGGCTGATGAACCTGCCGCCGCGGCGTTGAGGGGGTTTCAGGGGGTGGTTCCGGTCCCCTCCCCCGCGACAGGCGGCGGCGCCTGTGGCAGGTTGCGGGCATGCACCAGTTGCTCCTGCTGCGCCACGCGAAATCGGCCTGGGACGACCCGGCCCTGTCGGACCATGCCCGTCCTCTGAACGCGCGCGGGCGGCGCGCGGCCTCCGCCATGGCGGGGGCGATGCGCGGCCTCTCGCTGCGGCCGGAACTGGTGCTCGTCTCCTCCTCCCGCCGGACGCTGCAGACATTGGAGACGTTGGGAACGCTCGAGGGTCCACCGCGGGTGGAGCCGATGGACGACCTCTACCTAGCGCCCTGGACGCGGTTGATGGAGGTGGTGCGGGAGGCGCCGGAGACGGTGGGAAGCTTGCTGGTGATCGCGCACAACCCGGGTCTGCACGACTTCGCGCTGGCCCTTGCTGGCGGTGCCGATTCGGGTGGGCCGCCGCCGGCGCTGACTGAGGCCTTCCCGACGGCCTCTCTGGCGGAGTTCGCGATTGAGGGGCCCTGGGCGGGGCTGTCGCCGGGCAGGGCGCGTCTGGTGCGTTTCCTGCAGCCGCGGGACCTCCCGGAAATGGCGGCCTGACAAAGCTGCGTGATGCTGCCGCGCCGTTAAGGCCGCGTTTGTGGGCCGTGCGGAGGATTGCCCAGGAAACCGGGTGCCGATTCGTCCTGGGCTGACCAAACCGCGATGCGGGCGGCCGCCGGGGCCAGTGGATGGACAAGCGCGCAAGCGGGCCTATCTTGCGCCGCACCATCCGGGCGACCGGCAGGAACGCAGATCTTGCGCCCCAGATGCCGCTCTCCCATCAACACGGCCGGGCTCACCGGCTGCCGAGGATCAACGCATGAGCGACGCGTCAACCAAGGGTTCCGTCACCCTCACGCTCGACGGTACAAATCGGTCCAGCACGGCTCCGCTGGTCCAGGCGACCGTCGGGCCGGCCGTTGCGGATATCCGCAAGCTCTATGCCGATCTCGGCGTCTTCACCTTTGATCCGGGCTTCGGCATGACCGCGGCCTGCGAGAGCAAGATCACCTATATCGACGGCGACCAGGGGGTGCTGCTCTATCGCGGTTATCCTATCGAGCAGCTGGCCGAGAACTCCGACTTCGTTGAGGTCTGCTACCTGCTCCTGAACGGCGAGTTGCCCAAGGAGGGCGAGCTGGCCGAGTTCAAGCGCAACGTCACCACGCACACGATGGTGCACGAGCAGATCCGCCGCTTCTTCGACGGCTTCCGCCGCGACGCGCACCCGATGGCGATCCTCTGCGGCGTGGTGGGCGCGCTCTCGGCCTTCTATCACGACAGCCTCGACATCAACGACGCGCGGCAGCGCGAGATCGCGGCATTCCGCCTGATCGCGAAGGTGCCGACGATCGCGGCGATGGCCTACAAGTACTCGATCGGCCAGCCCTTCGTGTATCCGCGGAACGACCTGAACTACGCCGAGAACTTCCTTTACATGCTGAATGCGGTGCCGGCGGAGGAGTACAAGGTCAACCCGATCCTCTCCCGCGCCATGGACCGCATCCTGGTGCTGCACGCGGACCACGAGCAGAACGCCTCCACCTCCACGGTGCGGCTGGCGGGCTCGACGGGTGCCAACCCCTATGCCTGCATCGCCGCAGGCATCGCGGCGCTCTGGGGCCCCGCGCATGGCGGCGCCAACGAAGCGGTGCTGAAGATGCTGGGCGAGATCGGCAGCCCCGAGAATATCCCGGATTTCATCAGCAAGGTGAAGGACAAGAACAGCCATGTGAAGCTCATGGGCTTCGGGCACCGGGTCTACAAGAACTTCGATCCGCGCGCGAAGATCATGAAGGAGACCTGCCACGAGGTTCTGGCGGAGCTCGGCATCAAGGACGAGCCGCTGCTGGACATGGCAATGGAGATGGAGCGGATCGCACTCCACGACGATTACTTCGTTTCTCGCAAGCTCTACCCGAACGTCGATTTCTATTCGGGCATCATCCTAAAGGCGATGGGCATCCCGACCTCGATGTTCACCGTGCTCTTCGCCGTGGCGCGCACGGTGGGCTGGGTGAGCCAGTGGAAGGAGATGATCGAGGATCCGGCGCAGCGCATCGGTCGCCCGCGGCAGGTCTACACGGGTGCGACGACCCGCGACTACCAGCCGGTGGCCCAGCGGGGCTGATTCTGTCTCCATCCGACGTTGTCGCAAGAACCCGTCCCGAAAGGGGCGGGTTTTTTGTTTAAGGGATTTTCATAAGAATTCACAACAAGAATGCCCTTCAAGGACATGAAGAGATTCAGAGGTGGGCAAAAATTTCTTCGTATTTTAAACAGTCCCGAAATTTGTGATCGACCATTAATTTGATAAATTCGTTCGACTTCTTAAGTGTTTTTGAATTGTTCCCTTGCTCACGAACTCGTGCTCAGCGTTTCTATGTCTAGTTGCAGACGAAGGGCAGAACACACGTGATCATTGCATTGCGCGCCAGCATGCCCGCTAACCTCTCAGCCGATGAGATGGTTCGCCGCCGTCTCCGCTTATGGCCCCAGCGGCCGCCGGGGGCACCGGTCCCCCCCAAGCAGCCGGGCACCTGGCTCCGCGCGCGTCCGGGCGATGTGAGGACGACGAACCAGCCCTTCCTCAAGCTGCCGGGCACGAACCGCCTGCGCACGCTGCCGGACGGGCTCTGGCTGCACTTCTCGCCGGACCGGGCCGACCCCTATGCGGATATCCTGTGCATCGAAGCCTGCTCCAGTTTGCAGAACCTGCTCGACAAGCGGTCCCGCTTCGCGCCATCCACCACCTCCCTCCTCGCGGTCTGTCCTGTGCCGTGGCTTCTGGCGCCGAGCCAGCCGAACGATCCGGCGCCGCGGTGGCGGCTGATCAGGTTGCTGCGGGAGGAGCCGCAGGAGGCCCTGGTGCTGCCGGTGCGCGACGTGCGGGTGCTCTACGGATTGAAGTCGAGGCAGTATGACGGCTTCGCTAGGAGCCAGATGCCCCAGGCGCACGAATATTTCTGCCCCATGGAAGCTCTCATCGAGGAGCACGGGGCTGAGAACCCGGCCATGCGCGCCCTTCTCGCGCGGGCGAGCGCAGCGGCGAACTTCATGAACTTCCCGGGCTGATTTCCCTGGCAGGGTGGCGCGGCGAGGGGCTAGCGGCCCTCTGCCTTGCCATGCCGGAAGGCGGACCAAGCCTGCGCACGGCGGAGCAGGGCGGCGGCGCGGGCGGAGAGCCGGGAAGCGGTCTGGTGGGCTGAATCCCGGAGAGGGCGGGCGCTCTCGAGGCCAAGAGAAAGGGCGGCGGCATAGGCCGCCTCGGCCTCTCCCGGGCGGCCCTGGGCCCGCAGGGCATTGCCGAGGGCAAAGTGGGGGAAGGCGCCGGCCTGGGGTAGGGCCAGGGCTTCGCGCGCCGTCCGCTCGGCGCCGGCAGCGTCATCAAGGCCCAGCAGGGCGCCAGAGAGGCCGACGAGGATCCAGCCATCCGTGGGTCGCAGCGCGTGGGCGCGGGCGAGCGCGGCATGGGCCTCGGCGGCGAGCCCCTCTGCCAGGAGGAGATGACCGAACTGGGTGAGGAGCGCGGGGTTCTCTGGAAAGATGGCAAGTCCGGCCTTGGCCGCGCGCAGGGCAAGATCCGGGCGGCCGGCGCCGGCGAGCGCGAAGGAGCGGGACGCATGGCCCTCGGCCGAGAGGCCTTCGACGGCGAGGAGGCGCGCGAGGACCGGCTCGGCACCGCTGCGGAGGGCGAAGCCGAGGGCCTCGGCTTCGGCGTAGGGGGTGAGGCCGCGCTGCCGGGCGCAGTCCAGGAGGGCTGTGCCGGCCGCTTCCCGGCCGCGGCCGAGGAGGACCGCGCCAGTGCCGGCGTGCCAGGCGGCGAGGTCGCGGCGGCGGGCGCGGATGAGGCGGCGCAAGCGGGCGGGGTCGTCGGCGCGGAGGCTGGCCAGGGCCTCGGCCAACGGGGTGCGGCCCGCCAGCAGGGCCATGGTGCCGTGGAAGAGGCCGTAGGCCGGGACGAGGCGGACACCTTCCGCAGCGAGGAGGGAGGCGGCGGGGCCGTCACCGGGCGCGCGGGGGTCGGTGACCATCCAGACGCGGGGGGCGAGGTCCGTGGCGGTCACGCGCATGCCGGCGTGGAGGACGGGGTCGTGCAGGACGTGCCAGCGCGTGTCCTCCGGCACGTCCGCGGGCGCGATGGATGCCTGGGGCGAGATGGCGAGGGCGGCGGAGAGGCCGAGGGTGCGACCGTATTTCAGCGCACCGTAGCCGCCCATGGAGTAGCCGTAGCCGATGGCCTCCGCATCATCGAGGCGGGCGCGGACGAGTGGGGCGGCCGCGAGGACCGACGCGGCGGGATACCAGTTCGGGCGGCGCGCGACGAAGCCGATGGCGGGCCAGCCGAGGGCAGCGGCGGTGCTCGCGCCCCAGAAGCCCGGCTGGTCGGGGCGGCGGGTGTAGTCGCCGAAGGTGACGAGGGTAGGATGGCCGGGCGCGCCGGGAATGGCGCGGACGACGATCTCCGCATCCTCGAAAACGGTGACTGTTCCGGGTGCCGCGGGCGGCGTGATCATGCGCGCCTCTTCACGACCGATGCAGGGCGTGGCGGCTCGGTGTGTCAGCGCAACATGGGGTGATAGGCCTGCCAACCGGCCTAGGGAACGATGGCGCGCCCGAAGAGATTCGAACTCCTGACCCCCAGATTCGTAGTCTGGTGCTCTATCCAGCTGAGCTACGGGCGCATCGCCAAGTCGTTAGTCTTTTACGCTAGTACCGGCCGGGTTCGTCGTGCCCCGTCCTTGGCGCGGGAGATACAAGCAAGGCGGGTGGGGCGCAACCCCCTTCAGGCCGCCATCTTGTCGAGTTCGCGCACGACGGCCTCTCCCATGATGGATGTGCCGACGCGGGCGGCGCCGGGAACCATGATGTCGGCCGTGCGGAGGCCGCCGGAGAGCACCTTCTCCACCGCGTTCTCGATGAGGCGCGCGTCCTCCTCCATGCCGAAGGACCAGCGCAGCAGCATGGCGAAGGAGAGGATCTGCGCGCAGGGATTGGCGATGCCCTTGCCCGCGATGTCCGGCGCGGAGCCGTGGATGGGCTCGTAGAGCGCGTGGCGGCGGCCGCTGGAATCGGGCGCGCCGAGCGTGGCGGAGGGGAGCATGCCGAGGCTGCCGGTGACGGCGGCGGCGAGGTCCGAGAGAAGGTCGCCGAAGAGGTTGCTGGCGAGGATGACGTCGAACTGCTTCGGACGCGAGGCGAGCTGCATCGCACAGTTGTCGGCGTACATGTGCGAGAGCTCGACGTTCGGGAACTCGGCCGCGGTGCGCGTCACGATCTCGCGCCAGAAGCGGCCGGACTGCATGACGTTGGCCTTGTCCACGCTGGTGAGGCGGCCGCTGCGCTTCGCGGCCAGCTCGAAGCCGATGCGGGCGACGCGGGCGATCTCCTCCTCCGAGTAGGTCTCGGTGTCGAAGCCGCGGCGGGTGCCGTCGGGCAGGGTCTCGATGCCGCGGGGCTCGCCGAAATAGATGCCGCCGGTGCTCTCGCGCACGATCATCAGGTCGAGGCCGTCCACGAGATCGGCCTTCAGCGAGGAGGCCTGGGCGAGCGGGGACCAGACGAGCGCGGGGCGGAGGTTGGCGAAGAGGCCGAGTTCCTTGCGCAGGCGGAGGATGCCGAGCTCGGGGCGGCCTTCGAAGGGCAGGCTGTCCCATTTCGGGCCGCCGACGGAACCGAAGAGGATGGCGTCGGCGGCCAGCGCCTGCTCCATCGTGCGGTCCGGGCAGGGATGGCCGAGGGCGTCGATCGCGGCGCCGCCGACGAGGCCTTCCTCCACGTCGAAGGTGACTTGGCGGCGGCGGTCCAGCCAGTCGATGACGCGGCGCACTTCGCGCACGACTTCGGGGCCGATGCCGTCGCCGGGGAGGACGAGCAGCTTCTTGTTGGCGGGCATGCCCTGTTCCTTCCCGGTGGTGCTTCTGATCAGCCGTAGAGCCAGGGCTGCGCGGCGCGCTGCTTCTGCTCGAAGCCTTCGATGACGGCGGCGCGCTGCATCGTCTCGCCGATGTCGTCGAGGCCGTGGAGGAGGCGGTGCTTGCGGAGCGCGTCCACCTCGAAGGGGATTTCCTCCCCGTTCGGGCGGACGACGACCTGGCGCGGCAGGTCGATCGTGATGCGGGCGTTGGCGCCGAGGCGCGCGTCCTCCATCAGCTGGTCGCAGATCTCGCGCGGGAGGCGGATCGGCAGAACGCCGTTCTTGAAGGAGTTGTTGAAGAAGATATCGGCGAAGTCGGGCGCGATGACGCAGCGGATGCCGAAGTCGAGCAGCGCCCAGGGCGCGTGCTCGCGCGAGGAGCCGCAGCCGAAGTTCTCGTGCGCGACGAGGATCTCGGCCTGGCGGTAGGGCTCCTTGTTGAGGACGAACTCGGGCTTCTCGCTGCCGTCGTCGTTGAAGCGCATGTCGGCGAAGGCCGCGCGACCGAGGCCCTTGCGCTCGATCGTCTTGAGAAAGCGCGCCGGGATGATCTTGTCGGTATCGACATTCGCCATCGGCAGCGGGGCCGCGATGCCCGTGAGCGTGGTGAAGGGGGTCATGCGGCGTCTCCCATCGCTTGCGGCATCAGCTCGCGCACGTCGGTCAGGCGGCCCGTGACGGCGGCGGCGGCGGCCATGGCGGGGGAGAGGAGATGCGTGCGGCCGCCCTTGCCCTGGCGCCCCTCGAAGTTGCGGTTCGAGGTCGAGGCGCAGCGCTGGCCCGGCGAGAGCTTGTCCGGGTTCATGCCGAGGCACATGGAGCAGCCAGCCTCGCGCCACTCGAAGCCAGCCTCCTTGAGGATGGCGTCCAAGCCCTCGCGCTCGGCCTGCTCCTTCACGAGGCCGGAGCCGGGGACGACCATGGCGCGCACGCCCTCGGCCACGCGGCGGCCGCGCACGACGTTCGCGGCGGCGCGGATGTCCTCGATGCGGGAGTTGGTGCAGGAGCCGACGAACACGGCGTCCACCTTCAGGTCCTGCAGGCGCTGACCGGGGGTGAGGCCCATGTACTCCACCATGCGGCGGAGCTGCGCGCGGCGATCCTCGTCGGCGGCTGATTCGGGGTCGGGGACGGTGCCGGTGATGGGCAGCACGTCTTCGGGCGAGGTGCCCCAGCTGACCATCGGGGTGATCTCGGTGGCGTCGAGCACGACTTCCTTGTCGAAGTGGGCGCCCTCGTCGGAGGGGAGCGTGCTCCACCAGGCGATGGCACGGTCCAGGGCCTCGCCCTTGGGCGCCATGGGCCGCTCGCGGACGTAGTCGAAGGTGGTCTGGTCCGGCGCGATCATGCCGGCGCGGGCACCGGCCTCGATCGACATGTTGCAGACGGTCATGCGGCCGGCCATGTCGAGGGCGCGGATGGCCTCGCCCGCGAACTCGATGACGTGGCCGGTGCCGCCGGCGGTGCCGATCTTGCCGATGATCGCAAGGACGATGTCCTTGGCGGTGCAGCCGAAGCCGAGCTTGCCGTTTACCGTGACCCGCATGTTCTTCGCGGGCTTCTGCAGCAGGGTCTGCGTGGCGAGCACGTGCTCGACCTCGGAGGTGCCGATGCCGAAGGCGAGCGCGCCCATGGCGCCGTGGGTGGAGGTGTGGCTGTCGCCGCAGACGATGGTCATGCCCGGCAGCGACAGGCCCAGCTCCGGCCCGATGATGTGGACGATGCCCTGGCGCTTGTCGTTCAGCGGAATGTAGGTGACGCCGAACTCGGCGACGTTCTTCTCGAGCGTCGCGACCTGGAGCGCGCTCTCGGGCTCCTGGATGCCGGTGAAGCGCGTGGCGTCGGTCGGCACGTTGTGGTCGGTGACGGCGAAGGTGTTGTCCAGCCGGTGAACGCGGCGGCCGGCCTCGCGCAGGCCCTCGAAGGCCTGGGGGCTGGTGACCTCGTGGACGAGGTGGCGGTCGATGTAGAGGAGGGCCGTGCCGTCGGGGAGGGCTTCCACGACGTGGGCCTCCCAGATCTTGTCGAACAGGGTGCGTGGCTTCGTGGCCGACATGGCTTTCTCCTCCTCACCTGACCCAAACGGAAAGCGGCCCGCCCTATGTAAGGTGCAGGCCGCCGGCCGCTTCATGCCGCCTGGTTATGCCTGCTGGGCTTCCTCGGCGCCCTTGCGGGGGGCCGCGCGCTCCTGGATGCGGGCGGACTTACCCGTGCGGCCGCGCAGGTAGTAGAGCTTCGCGCGGCGAACCTTGCCGCGGCGGACCACCACGATCTCGGCCACGTTCGGGGAGTAGAGCGGGAAGACGCGCTCCACGCCCTCGCCGTAGGAGAGCTTGCGGACGGTGAAGTTGCTGTTCAGGCCGCGGTTGGAGCGGGCGATGCAGACGCCCTCATAGGCCTGGGTGCGGATGCGCTCGCCTTCCTGCACCTTGACCATCACGCGCAGCGTGTCGCCGGCCTGGAACTCGGGCGTCGCACGGGCGCCGGAGAGGCGCGTCATCTGGTCGTGTTCGAACTGCTGGAGCAGGTTCATCGTCGTGGTCCCTTCTGTCGTGCGTTTAGGCGGGCGAGGCCGCCGGATGCAATGGCGCCCGGGGGCCCGGATCGCGCCGTTGTTCTGTTGAGAGGAGGTCCGGACGCCGCTCGCGGGTCACGGCCTCCGACTGGGCGCGCCGCCAGCGGGCGACCTCCGCGTGGTGGCCGGAAAGGAGGACCTCCGGCACGCGCAGGCCGCGCCATTCGGCGGGGCGGGTGTAGTGGGGGTATTCGAGCAGGTTGCCACCGTCAGAGGATGAGAAGCTCTCCTCCTCCGCGCTCTCGGCGGCGCCCATGACGCCGGGGATGAGGCGCACGCAGGCGTCGAGCAGGATCATGGCCGCCAGCTCGCCGCCCGAGAGGACGTAGTCGCCGACGGAGACCTCGATCATGCCGCGGGCTTCCACCACGCGCTGGTCCACGCCCTCGTAGCGGCCGCAGAGAAGGACCGCGCCGGGGCCGGATGCGAGTTCGCGCACCATTGGCTGGCGGAGCGGGGTGCCGCGCGGGGTGAGGAAGACGAGCGGGCGGGTGTCACCTTCCGGCATGGCGGCGGCGCAAGCGGCGTCCACCACGTCCGGGCGCAGCACCATGCCGGCGCCACCCCCGAAAGGGGTGTCGTCCACCGTGCGGTGGCGGTCGGTGGCGACGGCACGGATGTCCCTCGCCTCCAGCGACCACAGCCCGCGCTCCAGCCCTCGCCCGGCGAGCGAGGCGCCGAGCGGGCCCGGGAACATGCCGGGGAAGAGGGTGAGGACGGTCGCGCGCCAGGTCATGCCGCGTCCCGCCCGCCGCTGCGGCGGCGCATGGAGGGACGTCGGGGGCGCGGGGTATCGCCCCCCTGCACCGTGTCCTCGCCGGGCTGGGGAGGCACGACGTTCTCCTCCGGCGGAGCGACGACGACACGGCCGGCGGCGATCTCCACCACCGGCACCACGGCGC
Organism: Roseomonas sp. KE2513; assembly: GCF_016107305.1. Classification (GTDB taxonomy): domain Bacteria; phylum Pseudomonadota; class Alphaproteobacteria; order Acetobacterales; family Acetobacteraceae; genus Roseomonas. The sequence goes on along the minus strand of NZ_RCVR01000005.1, from coordinate 77,732 downwards.
GGGTGAAGGGCAGGAGCGTGTCCCGCCCGTTCGCGTCGCGGATGGTGATGACGGTGCCTGCGCCGAAGTCCTCGACCGCGGTGACGGTGCCGAGGGGTTCGCCCGCTTCCGTCTCGGCGCGCAGGCCGATGAGGTCGGAGAGGTAGAACTCGTCCTCCTCGGTTTCCGGCAGGGCGGCGCGGTCGATGTAGAGGCGCGTGCCGGTGAGCTTGGCGGCGGCGTCGCGGTCGGCGACGCCCTCCACCTGCACCAGCCCGTCCGCGAGCCATTTCAGCGAGAAGCTTCGCGCCCCGCTCTCATCCGAGAGCGGGCCATAGCCGGCAATCGCCGCCGGCTCGGCGGTGTAGGAGCGGACGTGGATCAGCCCCCTCACCCCGTGCGGGCGGCCGAATTCGCCGACAAGGATGCGCGACGCGGGCATGGCTCGGTGCGGTCAGCCTCAGCCGTTCGCGGCGGCAGCGGCCGCGGCGGCGCGCTCCTGGGCGCGCTTCTTCGGGGCGGACTGCTTCGGCTGCTCCTTGAAGGCGGGCATCGGCGCGAGGCCGGCCTTGCCGAGGAACTTCGCCACGCGGTCGGTCGCGACGGCACCGTTGCTCAACCAGTGCTTCAGGCGCTCGTCGAAGAGGCGCACGCGCTCGGCGTGGTCGGAGGGCAGCATCGGGTTGTAGGAGCCGAGGCGCTCGATGAAGCGGCCGTCGCGGGGAGAGCGGCTGTCGGCGACCACGATGTGGTAGTAGGGGCGCTTCTTGGCACCGGCGCGGGCGAGGCGGATCTTAAGGCCCATATTCAGCTTCCTTAGTGGGTCTGTCGGTTGATCAGAAGGGGCGCTTGCCGCCCCCCATGCCAGGCAGGAGCGCGCCGAGACCGCCGCGCATCATTCCCTTCTGGCCGAGCTTGTTCATCCGCTTCATCATCGCGGACATGTCGTCGAACTGCTTGAGCAGGCGGTTCACGTCCTGCACCGTCACCCCTGCCCCCGCCGCGATGCGCTTCTTGCGGGAGGCCTTGATGATGTCGGGGTTGCGCTTCTCCTTCAGCGTCATCGACGAGATGATGGCGGCCTGACGGCCGACCATCTTGTCGTCGATCTTCGCGTTCGCGATCTGCGACTTCATGGCGCCCATGCCAGGCAGCATGCCGAGGATCCCCGAGAGGTTCCCCATCTTGCCGACCTGCTTGAGCTGGTTGGCGAAGTCCTCGAGGTCGAAGGTCCCTTTCCGCATCTTCGCGGCAAGCTTCTCGGCCTCGTCGCGGTCGATGGTCTCCGCAGCGCGCTCGACGAGGGAGACGATGTCGCCCATGCCGAGGATGCGCGACGCGACGCGGTCGGGGTGGAAGTCCTCCAGCGCGTCCAGCTTCTCGCCGGCGCCGAGCAGGCGGATGGGGGCGCCGGTGACGGCGCGCATGGACAGGGCCGCGCCGCCGCGGGCGTCGCCGTCCACGCGGGTCATGACGATGCCGTTGACGCCGACGCGGTCCTGGAAGTTCCTCGCGGTGTTCACCGCGTCCTGGCCGGTCATGGCGTCCACGACGAGCAGCGTCTGATGCGGCTTCGTCGCGGCCTTCACGGCGGCGACTTCCTCCATCAGCGCGTCGTCGATCGAGAGGCGGCCGGCGGTGTCGAGGATGACGACGTCGAAGAGCTCGCGCCGGGCCATGTCCATGGCGCGCGCCGCGATCTCGAGCGGGGATTGGCCGGGGACGATGGGCAGGCTCATCACGCCGGCCTGGGTGGCCAGCGTCTGAAGCTGGAGCTGGGCGGCGGGGCGGGCCACGTCCAGCGAGGCCAGCAGGATCTTCTTCTTCTCGCGCGTGCGGAGGCGGAGGGCGATCTTGCCGGAGGTGGTGGTCTTGCCCGAGCCCTGAAGGCCGACCATCAGGATCGGCACGGGCGCAGGGGCGTTCAGGTCGAGGCCGGGGGCCTCCATGCCCTCGCCGCCGCCGAGCGCTTCCACCAGCGCGTCGTTGACGATCTTGATAACCTGCTGCGCGGGCGAGACGCTGCGGATGACCTCGGCGCCGACCGCCCGTTCGCGCACCTTCGCGATGAGGTCGCGCGCCACCGGGAGGGCCACGTCGGCCTCCAGGAGGGCGACGCGAACCTCGCGCAGGGCCTCGGTGACGTCGGCCTCAGACAGGGCACCGCGGCGGCGGAGCTTGTCGAAGACGCCGTTCAGGCGGGTGGAGAGCGCCTCGAACATGCGGGCGGGGTCAATCCTTACAGGCTGGGACCAGCCCATGACCGATCGCGCCGCTGCGCGAACACTCGCGGAGCGACGGAGCCGGCACCCTCAGGGGGCGGCCGACCGGCGGGCGGGACTGGTCCCGGGAGCGGGGGCAGTAGCGGGATGGAGCGTGGGCGTCAAGGAAATAGGCGGAGTGAGCCGGTGTTGGTGACTCTGGGGGAGAGAATGAATTCTCTCCCCCAGACCCCCACTCACCTTTTTCTTCAAGTTGGGAATACTTGGAGAACGGTGCGCCTCGGGTCTTGGACCCGAGGCGACTGCACGTTCAGGAAGGTTCCGCGAAAGCCAGATGGGGGTCCAGGGGCCTCAGGCTCCTGGCGGGTGAGGTCCGGAGAGAGCAGCGCCCTCTCTGGCCCGGCCGCTCAGGCCCGCAGCAGGTCCGGCGGCTGGTCCTGATCGGAGACGGCGTACTGGAAAAAGCCGCTGTGGCGGGCGTCGTAGAGGGTGACGGAGGCCCCTCCCCCGGCATGGCCGGTGAAGCGCTCGCCGGAGGCCAGGTCCTGGCCCTCGAAGGCGATGTCGCCGGTCAGGCGGAGGGCGACGGTGGTGCCGTCAAGGTCAATGCCCTCAGGGGTCGAGCGGATGCGGAGGTTGGTGGCGAGGTCGAGGAAGCCGTCCTCGCGCGGTTCGATGCGGAAGGTCTCGCCGGTGCCAAGGGCGTGGACGAGGACGGGGCAGCGGCCGCTGCGGCGGCGGTGGACCTCGACGGCCACGATGCGGCGGAGGTCGGCGTCCATGCCGGATTCCCGTCGCGGGAGGGCGGGGGCGAGGCCGTCCATCAGGCGCCAGCACCAAGGATGGCGACCGCGTCCACCTCGATGAGGAGGTCGGGCGCGGCGAGGGCGGAGATGCCGACGAGGGTGGAGCAAGGCATGGGGTCGGTGAAGAACTCGCGCCGGATGGGGCCGATGGCGGGGCGGTCCTCGATTCGCGTGAGATAGATGGTGAGCTTGGCGATGTCGGCGGCGGTGCCGCCGGCGGCCTCCACGAGGGCGATGACGCGGCGGAAGCTGTAGCGGGCCTGATCCGCCACGCTGCCGTCGCCCAGCACGCCGCCGCCGGGGGCGCCCGCGTGCTGGCCGGAGACGTGGACGGTGTTCCCGATGACGAGGCACTGGGAGAAGATCTCCCCCGGGGGTTCCGGCACCTCGGGGGACGTGACCTTGCGGTAGGCCATGCGCGCTATGCCTTGCCGGCGGCGCGGAGTTCGGTGAGCTGCTTGCGCGCGACCTGGGCGAGGTGGCGGCGCAGGCGGATGAGGCCGGCGTCGTGCTGGTAGAGCATCTCGAACTTCTCGAGGCCGGGGCGCTGGCCCTGGAGGATCTCGCGGTCCTGCTCCAGCACGTGCCAGTGACGGGGCTCCATGCGGGTGCGGTAGAGGAAGCGCCAGACGTCGCGCTGCCAGCCTTGGACCTTGCGGACGCGCCAGAAGAAGCAGGCGGTCCAGTTCTCGTCGATAGGGCAGCCGAAGGAGATGATGCCGAAGTTGCCGCCCGGGCCGCCGGAGGGCGGATAGGGGATTTCGAGGCGAACGTAGAGGGCGTTGTCGTCCACCAGCTCGGACCAGTCGAAGTTGACGTCGCGCTGGCCCTCCTTCTCGAAGAAGAAGCCCTTTTCGGTGTCGCGGGTGACGAAGTGAGCCTGGGTGTCGCCCTGGTACATCGTGTGGGAGTTGGCGTGCAGGAAGGTCCCGTGCATCGGGTCCATGTTGTTGTCGTAGAGGTAGCGCCAGAACATCTCCCAATCGGCGTAGCAGAGGATGGCCTCGTACTCGCCGCCGGCGAGCTGGGGCGGGGGAGTGAAGGGCTCGGGCTCCTCGTGCAGGGCGTCGCCGAACCAGACGAAGACGGCGCCGGCGATCTCCTGGGAAGGGTAGGTCTTGACGGCCTTCTTGCCCTCCAGCGGGCAGCCGGGCTGGCCGGGGACGGAGAGGACGGTGCCGTCCGTGCCGACCTCGACGCCGTGGTAGTTGCAGCGGAGGCGGTCGCCCTCGTTCAACCCGCGCGAGAGGGGGACGGCGCGGTGTGGGCAGCGGTCAGCCTGCACGCGGATGGTGCCGGTGTGGTCGCGCCAGAGCACGATTTTCTCGCCGAGGCGGGTGAGGCCGACCGGCTTGCCGTTGGTCTGGATGAAGCGGGAGGGGAGGACGGGCCACCAGCGGTTGCGGACGCCGGTGGAGAGATAGTCGCGGATCTCGGCGTCGGTGATCGCCGCCGGGCGGGTGAGGGTCGCGCTCATCGTGTCAGGCTCCCAGCTCGTGGATGAGGGCTTTGAAGCCCTCGGCGGTCCAGGCGCCGCCGGTCGGCGGGCGGACGCGGGAACGGTTGAGGGCGGCGACGAGGTCTTCCAGCTCGTAGTTGCCCTTGGCGAAGGCGGCCTCGATCGTGTCGGCGAGGTCGGATTCCCAGTCGGTGACGGGGCGCGTGAGGGTCTGGCGCGCCTCAAGATAGGGGAACACGTAGGTGTTGCTCACCGTCTGGCTCATGGTGCCTTTTCCTCTCTCTTCGCTTTCCACTCGCGCGTCAGGCGCTCCCGCACCGGCACGAAGTCGTAGGTGGGGAAGAATTCGGTGGAGAAAACGCCCCAGGCGGAGCGCTCGATCTCGATGTTGACGCGGTTCAGCAGGGCGGGCGGTAAGCGGAGCGTCACGATCTGGCCGAGGCCCATGGCGACGGTCCAGGAGACGATCTCGCAGCCCTCGGGCGGGAAGCGCTCCCACCAGGCGCGCTCGGCGAGCGTGCCTTGGATGCTGTCGATGTTCTGGGACTGGTCATGCTTGAGGAAGATCGTGAGCATGATCTTCGGCTCGTCGGGGGCGGCGGTCACAGGTCGAGCACCAGGCGGGGGGATTTGGCGCGGGAGACGCAGCACATCATCGTGGAGTTCGAGACGCGCTCGGCGGCGGAGAGGATGCTGTCGCGGTGGTCCACCTCGCCCTCCAGAACCGCGACCTCGCAGGTGCCGCAGATGCCCTGCTCGCAGGAGTGGGGAACGTCGAGGCCGGCGTCGTTCAGCACCTGGAGGATGGAGCGGTCGGACGGGACGGTGAGGGTGAGGCCGCGCCCGGCGCACTCGACCTCGAAGGTGTCGGCCGTCTCGCCCTCGGGGCGGGCGCGGGCGGTGAACCACTCGAAGCGGACGGTTCCCTCGGGCCAGGCGGCGGTGGCCTGCTCGACCGCGAGCATCAGGGGCTCGGGGCCACAGCAGTAGAGGAGGGTGTCGGGGCGGGCATCGCGGAGGTGGGCGGCGACGTCGAGGCGCGTGCCTTCGGTGCTCGCGTGGACGGAGACCTCGCCGAGGCCGTTGCTGGCGGCGAGGGCGCGGGCCTCGCGCAGGAAAGGGGCGTCGGCGGTGCGGGGGGCGCAGAGGAGGAGGGACCAGGGGGCGCCCGCGGCCGTGGCGGCGCGCATCATCGGCAGGAGCGGCGTGATGCCGATTCCGCCAGCGACGAAGAGATAGTTCGAGGCGGGCTCGAACGCGAAGTTGTTGCGGGGGATGCCGAGGGTGACGGTGACGCCCGGCCGAAGTTCCCCGCGGTGGATGAAGCGGGAGGCGCGGCCGCCCTTCACGTCGCGGACGGCGATGCGATAGTGGCCGCGCTCCGCCGGGTCGCCGCAGAGGGAGTACTGGCGGATCGTGCCGTCGGGCAGGTGCAGGTCGATATGGGCGCCGGGCTCGAATGGCGGCAGCTCGCGCCCGTCCTCGGCCTCGAAGTCCAGCGAGAGGACGCCGGGGGCCTCGTAGGTCATGCGGCGGAGGAGGGCAGTGAAGGTGGTGGCCGCCGCGCTTGTCGAGATGGCGTTCATGGGGCCAGTCCTGCCCAGGGATGCGGCTGGGCCGAGGTGTCGATGTAGAAGGATTTCTGCTGCGTCCAGGCGCGCAGGCCCTGGCGGCCCTTCTCGCGCCCGAGGCCGCTGTCCTTGATCCCGCCGAAGGGGGTGGAGATCGAGAACTGCTTGTAGGTGTTCACCCAGACCGTGCCGGTGCCAACTCCCCGGCCGACGCGCCAGGCGCGGCGGAAATCACCGGTCCAGATGCCGCAGGCGAGGCCGTAGCTGCTCTCGTTGGAGAGGGCGATGGCCTCCTCCTCCGTGTCGAAGGGCTGGACGTGGAGGACAGGGCCGAAGATCTCCTCCTGGCAGGTGCGGGCGCTGTTCGGCAGGCCGGCGATGATGGTGGGCAGGAGGTAGATGCCGGCGTCGTAGTCGGCGCCCTCGGGGCGGGTCCCGCCGCAGAGGATCGTGCCGCCCTCGGCGACGGCGGCGGCGATGGCGCGCTCCACGCTGTCGCGGTGGGGGTCGCGGATCATCGGGGCGACCTGGGTGGCGGGATCGGCGGGGTGGCCGACGCGGAGCGCCTTCGTGCGGCGGACGAGGAGGTCGAGGAAGCGGTCGTGGACGGCGCGCTGGACCAGCAGGCGCGAGCCGGCGATGCAGGACTGGCCGGTGGAGGAGAAGATGCCGAACATGATGCCGGCGACGGCCGTGTCGAGGTCGGCGTCCTCGAAGACGATGGTGGGGGACTTGCCGCCGAGTTCGAGGGAGACGGGCATGAGCTTCTCGGCGGCCTTGCGGGCGATGCCGCGCCCGACCTCGGTGCCGCCGGTGAAGCTGACCTTGCCGATGGCGGGATGGGTGACGAGCAGGTCGCCCACGATGTCGCCGCGGCCGGGGAGGACGGAGAGGAGGCCGGGGGGAAGGCCCGCTTCCTCGCAGATGCGGGCGAGGACGAGGGAGACGAGGGGGCTCCAGGAGGCAGGCTTCATCAGCACCGCGTTGCCGGCGGCGAGCGCGGGGGCGAGCTTCTGCGCGTCCGAGGCGATGGGGGAGTTCCAGGGGGTGATGCCGGCGACCACGCCGATGGGCTCGTGGACAGACATCGTCAGGTAGTTGCCGCGGGAGGGGGTGAGCGCCTCCTCCTCCGTCTCCAGCACGGCCGCGAAGTAGCGGAAGGTGCCGGCGGCGCTGGCGGCGAGGGCGCTGGTTTCGGCCAGCGTCTTGCCGGTGTCGCGGCTCTGGACCTGGGCGATGCGCTCGGCGTGGCGGGTGATGCCGTCGGAGATGCGGTGCAGCAGGGCGGCACGCTGGTGGGGGAGGAGGTTGCGCCAGGCGGGGTCGGCGGCGGCCTGTTGTGCGCGGTCAATCGCTTCCTCCACGTCCTCGGCGGAGGCGCCGCGGAGGGTCATGTTGGTGGAGCGGTCGGCGGGGTAGATCGAGGTGATCTCCCCTCCCCTGCCCTCCCGCCAGGTGCCGCCGATCAGGATGCGGGCGTCGGGGAGGCCGACCTCCTCGATGCCGATCTTGCCGATGGCGTTCATCAGCGCACGCTTCCCGCGGCGCCGGCGGGCGGACCGGCGAAGCTCTCGGCGAAGGGGCCGATGCTCGTCATGTCAACCTCAAGCACGCAGGGGCCGTTGATCGAGAGAGCGCGGTCGAGGGCGGCCTCGAAGGCGTCGATGCGGGAGACCTTCTCGTGCGGCAGGCGGATGGAGGCGCAGAGAAGCGAGAAATCGGGCGTCAGCAGGTCGGCGTAGTGGCGGCGGCCGTTGTACTGGGCGTCTTGGATGTTGCGGATGACGCCGTAGCCGCCGTCGTTCATGAGGATCACGACCATGTTGGCGCCGATGTCGGCGGCCGTCGCGAGCTCGCCGATCATGAGCATGGCGCCGCCGTCGCCGACGAGGGCGAGGGTCTTGGCGGGCTCGCCGGCAAGTGCGGCGCCGATGGCCATGGCGATGCCCTGGCCGATGCCGCCGCCGAGGGCGTGGACGCCGAGATGCGGGGCGGCGACCTGCACGTAGCGATTACCGAAGGTGGAGTTGGAGAGGGTGACGTCGCGCACGAAGGGGTGGCGGCCGGCGGGGACGCGGGCGAGCAGGGCGTCGGCGACTACCTGGTAGGGGCCGAGGGCGCCGCGGAGGACGCCTTCCGAGGCGGCGCGGGCGATGGAGATGTCGTGGAGGAAGTTGGCGTCGGTCGCGAGGGTGGCGGGCAGGCGGGCTACGAGGCCTTCGAGGACGAGGCGGGCGTCGCCGGCGATGAACATGTCCACGGGGTAGTTGCGGCTGGCCTGGGTGGGGTCGGCGTCCACCTGCACGAGCGGGCGCGGCAGGGGCATGGCGTTGTTGCGCGTCTCGTTGCCACGGAAGCGGGTGCCCACCGCGATCATAAGGTCGGCGCGGTCGTAGAGGGACTGCGCCTGGGGCGTCATGTTGAAGGCGCCGAGGGAGCGGGGGTGGTCCTCGGGGACGGTTGCGCGGCCCTGGGTGCTGGTGACGGCGGCGAAGCCGCGGTTGACGAGTTCGGTGGCCGCCGCAGAGGCGTGGCGGGCGCCGCCGCCGAGCCAGAGCATGGGGCGCTCGGCGCGGAGGACGAGTTCGGCGAGGGCGTCCAGTTGCGCCGGGTCTGACTGGGCGGGGGCGATGTGGAGGCTGGCGGGGAGCGCGCGGCCGGGGACCTTCACGCGCTGCACGTCCACGGGGATTTCCAGCGTGACGGGGCCGGAGGGGGCGGTCAGGGCCGCGCGGGCGGCGGCGAGGAGCGTGTCCACGGCGCCGGAGGGTTCCCAGGCGCGGAGATAGGCCTTGCTGATGGCCTTCAGCATGTCGGGCTGGCGGGGCACGTCGTGGATCGCCGCGCGGTCGCGGTCCATGAAGGCGCGGTCCACGGTGGCCGTGATGTGCAGGACGGGGGAGCCGGCGGTCAGCGCCTCCACCTGCGATCCGGCGGCATTGCCGGCGCCGGTTCCGGTGGAGGTGACGACGACGCCGAGGGAGCGCGAGACGCGGGCGTGGGCGTCGGCCATGTTCATCGCGCCGGCCTCGCCGCGGGCGGGGACGAAGCGGATGCGGCCCTGGCGCGCGATGGCGTCAAGGATCGGCATGTTGTGGATGGAGATGACGCCGAAGACGGTCGTGACGCCGATATCCGCGAGGGCGCGGGCGATGAGGTCGCCGACCGGTTCCTCGGTGGTGGTCCGGGCGGCGGCGGGGGTGAGGTTGTCCATGACCGTGTCCGTCAAATGTGCCGCGACACGCCGCCGGAAACCTCCAGGCTGGCGCCGGTGACGTAGCTCGCCGCGGGCGAGCCGAGGAAGAGGATGGCGCGGGCGGGCTCCTCCGGGCGGCCGAGGCGGCCGAGCGGGATGCCCTTCTTGCGCGCGAGGTCGCCGTACCATTCCTCGCGGGTCTGGGCCTGATCCGCGCGCGCGGCGAAGCGGCGCTGCCACTGGCCGGAATCCACGAGTCCGAGGAGGATGGAGTTCACGCGGATATGGGGCGCGAACTCGGTCGCCAGCGACTTCAGCAGGCTCTGCACGCCGGCCCGCGCCGCTGACGTGCAGACCATGTGGGCTTCGGGCTGAAGCGCGAGAAGGGAGTTCACGCCGACGACGGCGGGCGCTTCCGCGCGATCCAGCAGCGGGCGGAAGGCGCGGAGCGGGGTGATCTGGGAGAAGAACTTTAGTTCGAGTTCCTCATGCCAGGCGTCGTCGGTGGTTTCGGCGAAGGTGGAGACGCGGCCCTGGCCGGCGTTGTTCACGAGCAGGTCGAGCGCGCCGCCGCCCCACTCCGCGACGGCCTGCGCGAAGGCGGTGACCTGTTCCCGGTTCAGGACGTCGCAGGGCTGGACAAGGAGGTTGTCGCCGCCGCCGAGCTGGGCGCGGGCGGCCTCCAGGCGGCCGGGGTCGCGGCCGCAAATGGCGACGCGGGCGCCCTCCTCCAGCAGGAGGCGGGCGGTCTCGAGGCCGATGCCGGAGGTGCCGCCGGTGACGACGGCGATGCGGCCCGCGTAGCCGAGATTCATCGGATCAGCCCGCCGACTGCCAGCCAGCGTCCGGGCGGCCGGCCATGACGGTGCGCATGGCGGGCGTGGGCGGGCCGGCGGTCATCCAGGTATCCATCTTCTCCGGCACGTCGCGCGGCCAGACCTCGGGGGCGTGAGTGGCTTCCTCGACCTTGTGGACCTCCGACGTGAATTCGATGACGAAGCCGGAGGGGGAGACGAAATAGGCGAAGGGGTTGTTGCCGGGACCGTGGCGGCCGGGGCCCCAGGAAGGGGCCTGGCCGTTCTGCTTCATGCGGCCGATGCCCCGCATGAAGCTGTCGATCGAGGGCATCTCGAAGGCGACGTGGTTGGCCGAGGGGTATTGCGCGCGGTTGAGGGCGAGGCAGTGATGGTCGCTGAAGGCCTCGTCGGTCGCGCAGCGGAGGAAGACCATCATGTCCGCGGAGTAGTCGGTGATGCGGAAGTTGAGGTGCTCCTGGTACCAGGCGGAGGTCGCGTCCATCACGGGGGTGTTGAGCACGACGTGGGAGACCTTGCGTGGCAGGGCGCGCTCGTCATCCGTGTCGGTGTGGCGGGCGACGTCGGCGGAGAAGCGGAGGCGCCGGCCCTCGGGGTCGAGGGTGGTGAAGCCGTAGCCGCCGCCGGGGGTGGAGAGTTCGGCGGGGGCGGTGGTGGAGATGCCGGCACCGCTGAGCTGGGCGTGGAGGGCGTCCACGCGGGCGCGGCTGTTCATGCCGAAGTTGATGTAGTCGATGCCGAAGTCACGGTCCTCGCGCAAGGCGTAGATCCAGTACTCGGAGCCGGTGCCGCGAAGGTAGAAGGTGCCGTCATTGCCCTCCGCGACGGTGCGGAGGCCCCAGCTCTTCTCGTAGAAGCCGCGGGTGGCAGTGACGCCGGGGGCGCGCATGGCGATGCCGCGCATGAAGTCGGGGCCGATCTTCTGGGTCATGCGACCACCTCTAATCTCGGGGGGTTCTGGTGACGGGCCGGGCCGGCCCAGCCGAGGCGGCGCGAGATTTCCTCGGCGGTCTCGGCGACGGCGCGGCCGATGCGCTCGCGGCGGGCGGGACCGTCGAAGGAGGCGGTCTGGCCGCTGACGTTGATGGCGGCGATGGGCGCACCTGATGCGTCGAAGATGGCGGCGGCGACGGAGGAAATGCCGGCCTCGAAGAAGCCGTCGCTCCAGGCGAGGCCGGCGGCGCGGTCGGCGGCCAGGCGCTCGGCGAGCTGCTCCATCGTGACGGGGGTGTGCGGCGTGGTGGCCTGCAGCGGCGCGCCGGCAAAGAGGCGCTGCACGGTATCCGGTGGCATATGGGCGAGGATGATGCGGCCCATGACGGCGGCGTGGGCGGGCAGGCGGCTGCCGACCCGGATGTTGCTGACGTAGCGGCCGTGCTCGGGCGTGCGGCGGAGGACGTAGACGATGTCCACGCCGTCAAGCACGCCGAGATGGGCGGAGAGGTCGGTCGTGTCGGCGAGGCGCGCGATGCAGGGCACGGCGGTCTGCACGAGGTCCTGGGAGAAAAAGGCCTGGGCGGCCATGCCGATGAGGCCAAGGCCGATGCGCCAGCCGGCGTTGGGGCCAATCGGCTCGATGAAGCGCTCGGCCTCCAGCGTGGTCAGCAGGCGCAGCAGGGTGGTGCGGTTGATGCCGAGCGCGCGCGCGGTGGCCGCCATGTTCGTGACTGTGTCGCCCTCCGCAATGTGGCGGAGGAGGCGGGCGGCGCGCTGGACGGGAGGGGAGAGATAGGCGGAGTCCTCCGCCTCGGCGTCAGGCAAGGAGGGTCTCCGCGAGGATGGCGGCCAGCTCGCGCGGGAATTCCTGCGGCATGGCATGGCCGGCGGCGGGAAGCTCGGCGAGGCGGAGGGGGTTGGGCAGCGCCGCGTGCAGGCGGCGGGCGTTGTCGGGCGGGGTGACGACGTCCTCCAGGCCCGTGGCGACGAGGGTGGGCATGGTGAGCTTCGGCGCGTCGGCCAGGAGGTCGCCGGCGCCGAGGGCGTGGACGGCCTGGGCGTAGCCGGGCGGGTTCACGGCGGCCATGGAGCGGCGGACGCCCTCCATCACCGTCGGGCGGTTCTCGGGATCGTAAACCAGGCGGGCGGCGCGGCGGGCGGCGAAGTCCTGCGGGCCAAGGGCCGTGAGGTCGTCGATGCGCGCCTGGACGTTGGCGGGCAGCGGACCGGCGGTGACGCCGTAGCCGAGGGCGGGGGAGAGCAGCGCGAGGCGCTCGACGCGATCGGGGTGGAGGGCGGCGAAGCGGCCGGCGAAGAGGCTGCCGAGGGAATGGCCCATCAGGCGCACGCGGGCGTGGCCGAGCGTGTCCAGCACGCGAAGGAGGGCGGCGGCATAGTCGCTGGGGGTGGGGGATTCCGGCTCGACGGGGGCGGAGGTGCCGTAGCCGGGGGCGTCCCAGGCGATGACGTCGAGGCCGGGCGGGAGGACGGCCATGAGCGGCGCCCAGCTCTCCGCGTTGCTGCCGATGCCGTGCAGGAGGACGAGGGGGGTGCCCTCTCCCCTGTTGCGGTGGAGCGTGATGCCGGCGACGGTCTCGGTGGTGGTCATGTGAAGACGAAGCCCGCATCGACCGGGATGGTCTGGCCGGTGACGGCCAGCGCGCCGGGGGTGAGGAGGAAGAGGACGGTGTCGGTGATGTCCTCGGGCACCTGCGGGCCGGGCACGGCGCGGCCGGTCTCGTAGAGGCGGTGGCGCTCGGGGGGAACGTAGTCCGTCGCCTCGCAGCGCATGATGCCGGGGGCGATGCAGGAGATGCCGATGCCGCGCGGGCCGAGCTCGCGCGAGAGGGAGCGGGTCATGGACATGACCGCGCCCTTGCTGGCCGTGTAGGCCAGGAGGCGCGGGGCGCCCCACAGGGCGGTGTCGGAGGCGAGGTTGACGATACGGCCCCCCTCCCCACCCGCCTGCATCAGCGGGACCATGGCGCGGGTGACGAGCCAGGTGCCGCGAACGTTCACGCGCATCACGCGGTCCCAGGTGTCGATCTCGATGGCGTCGAATTCGGGACCGCCGATGCCGGTCGCTATGGCCGCGTTGTTGACGAGGCCTTGGACCGTGCCCTCGTGGGCGGCGATGTCGGCGGCGAAACCCTCGATGGAGGCAGGGTCGGCGAGGTCGAGCGGGAGGGCGCGGAGGTTGTATCCCTGCGCCGTCATGGCGGCGGCGGTCTCGGCGAGGCGGTCCGCCAGGATGTCGGCCAGCACGAGGCGGGCGCCGACGCGGGCGCAGGCGAGCGCGATGGCGTGGCCGACGCCGCGCGCGGCGCCGGTGACGACGATCGTGCGTCCCGCGAGGCTGCCCGTTGTGAGCGCGCTTTCGCTCACTGGCTGATCCGCGGGACGTAGTGAAGGATACGCGCCTCGGCGGCGGCAACGGCCCAGTAGAGGACGATGCCGATCACCGTGAGGAGGACGATGGCGTTGAAGACCATCGACGTGTTCGCCTGTCCCTCGCCATAGGTGATGAGATAGCCGAGGCCGACGCCGCCGCCGACCAACTCGCCCACCGTCACGCCGATCACGGCGAGCGTGGCACCGATGCGCAGCCCCGCGAGGAGGTTGGGCATGGAGGCGGGAAAGTAGACCTTCCAGAAGATCTGCGCGCGCGTCATCGAGTAGGCGCGTGCGAGGTTCACCAGGTCGCGGTCGGTGGTCTTCATCGACTGAAGCACGTTCACCAGGATGGGGAAGAAGACGACCAGCACGGTGACGACGAGCTTCGGCCAGGCGTTGTAGCCGAACCACATGATGAAGAGCGGCGCGAAGGCGACCTTGGGCGCGATCTGCAGCGCGAGGATGTAGGGCGACAGCACGCGCTCCCACAGGCGGGAGAGGCCGAGGCCGTAGCCGCAGGCGGCGCCGAGGAGGCCGCCCGCGACGAAGCCGATGGTGGCCATGGTGGCGGTCGAGACGATGTGGCCGAGCAGGTCCTCCTGCCGCCACATGCGGCCCATCTCGGCGGCCATGTCGGTGACGGTCGGGATGATGTATTTCGGCACGCCGAGCGCGGGTGGGAGGTACTGCCAGGCGAGCAGCACGACGACGGCGACAAGGAGTGTCATCGCGGGCAGCGCGAGGGGCCCGGCGAGGGAGAGGCGCGGGGCCTCGGTGCCCAGGGGTGCGACGGCGGGCGCGACGCCCGGCCGCGCGGCGGTCTCAGACGAACTCATTGCTGTACAGGTCCTGCACCGGGACGGCTTCCTGGATCACGCCGTTGTCCATGTAGGACTTCTGGATGAGGGCCAGGCGCTGGGGGTCGAACTTGCCGAGCTCCGTGCCGGGGCGCGGCGGGTAGACCTGGGTGACGTAGCGGCGAAGGATGCGCTCGATCTCCGCCTCCTTGCCGGCCTGCTGGGGAACGGCACGGCAGAAGTCGCGGGCGGCGGAGGCGGGGTCGTCCATGCAGGCCTTCACGCCGCGCATGATGCCGCGCACCACGCCGCGCACGGCGGCCGGGCGGTCATGCGCCATGCGGTCGGAGGTCAGCACGGCCTGCGCCATGGAGGGGAAGACCTGGGCCAGCTCGTGGTAGTCGAGGGCGGTGCCGGCGGTCTCGATGTTGTCGGCCCAGTCCGGCGTCGCGGTGATGCCGTCGAGGCTGCCGGCGACCATGAGCTGCACCATGCCGGCGGCGCCGACGGCCTGGATCTGCACGTCGCTCTTCTGGATGCCGCTGCCGGCCAGCGCGCCGAGTAGCGCGTAGTAGCCCGTGTCCTGGAAGGCGATGACGCCGATCTTCTTGCCGCGCAGGTCTGCGAGGGACTTGATGTTACGGTCCTTGCGGGTGGCGACCTGGTAAAGCGAGCCGCCGCCGAGGAGGGCGACGGCGCGCACGGGCAGGCCGTTCGCGCGCACGATCATGGAGGTGTCGCCGCTGCCGCCGCCGATTTCGGCATTGCCGAGCGCGACCTGCTTGGCGACATCGGCGCCGCCGCGGCCGAGCTGGTAGGCGACTTCCACGCCCTCCTCGCGGAAGAAGCCGCGGCTCTGGGCGAGGTGGTGGGGCACGAAGGCCGGGAGGAAGGAGGGGGCGGGGAAGAGGTAGGTGACCTTCTCCGCGGCCCGCGCGGGGCGGATCAGGGCGGCGGTGGCAAGGCCCAGGGCGGCGGCCCCGGTGGCGCGTCTCGTCAGTAAGGGCATGGCCCCTTCCCCCTTGGCTCTGATGGTGTCGTGCATGGTGGTTATTCCTCGCGTTCTGCGAGGTGGAGCGACTGGAAGAGGTGCGTCATCGCCTCGCGGGCGCGCGGGAGCGCCTGGCGGGCGATGGGGTCGTCGCGGTGCGGGAGGTCGAGGTCGATCTCCTCGACGATGCGGCCCGGACGCTCGCTCATGACGAGGATGCGGTCGGACATGGCGACGGCCTCGGCGAGGTCGTGGGTGATGAGCAGCGCGGTGACGCCGGAATCGTGGATGGTGCGGGCGAAGGAGCGTTGCAGCAGCAGCTTCGTCTGGGCGTCGAGGGCGGAGAAGGGTTCGTCGAGCAGCACGACGTCGGGCTCGATAGCCAGTGTGCGCGCGAGGGCCGCGCGCTGGCGCATGCCGCCGGAGAGCTGGAAGGGATAGTGGTTCGCGAAGTCCGAGAGGCGGCAGCGGGCGAGTTCGCGAAGTGCGCGCTCGCGGCGCTCGGCGCGGCTGAGGGCGCGGGCCTCGAGGCCGAACTCCACGTTACGGACGATGCTGCGCCAGGGGAGGAGCAGGTCCTTCTGGAGCATGAAGCCGACGTGCTTGTTCGGGCCGGTCACAGCCTCGCCGGAGAGGGAGACGCGGCCCTCGGTCGGGCCGTCGAGGCCGGCCGTCATGTTCAGGACAGTGCTCTTGCCGCAGCCGGAGGGGCCGACGATCGAGACGAACTCACCCTTTCTCACGCCGAAGGTGAGGTCCTGCACGGCGGTGAAGGGGGTGGCGGTGCGGGTGGCGAAGCGCTTGGTCACGCCCTCGAAGAGGAGGACGGCGGGGGGGGTGGGCCCGCGGAGAGCTTGCATGGCGGGGATGGCTGCCAGCTCGGCAGGGAGGGCGCTCTGCGACACAGGGGCATCCATCCATTCAATCCGTTCAAATATGAACGAAGCGTTCATAAATTGGAGCATCGGACGCTTCGCCAGTCCCGTCAAAAGGTTTTTCGGGGTGGGACGCCGCTGTTTCGGGCAAGCGGTGGTGGGAAGCGCGCGGCTTAGGCAGGGCCGCCGCATTGTTGTGCAGTGCAGCAGCCCTGTCCCGGTGGTCAGAGGCCGGACTGGATGTTCCGGCTGCGGATGACCTCGGCCCAGGTGGCGGTCTCGCAGCGGATGCGGGCGCCGAACTCGGCCAGCCCTTCGTCAGTGATGGTCAGGCCCTGGGCCTCAAGGCTGGCGGTGGTGGCGGGGGCGTGGAGCACGGCGCGAATTGCGGCGTAGATCGCAGCGAGGGTGGCATCGGGCGTCGCGCGCGGGGCGAGCAGGCCGTACCAGGAGGTGATGTCGAAGCCGGGGAGGCCGAGTTCCTCAAGGGTGGGAATTTCGGGCGCGGTGGGGGAGCGGGTGGCGGTGGTGAGCGCCAGGGCGCGAACCTGACCGCCGCGGATGGCCGCCAGCGCCGCGGGCAGGTTGGTGAAGAGGAGTTGCACGTTGCCGGCGACGACGTCGGTGAGGGCTTGGCTGGACCCACGATAGGGGACGTGGAGCATGGAGATGCCGGCGCGTTGGGCGAGGAGTTCGCCCGCGAGGTGGAGCTGACTGCCGACACCGGGCGAGGCGTAGGTCACGCCCTCGGGGCGCGACTTCGCGTAGGCGACGAGCTCCGCGATCGTGCGGACGGGCAGGCTGGGCGCGCAGACGATCACGTTCGGGGCCGTGGCGAGCATGCTGACGGGCCCGAAGTCGCGCTCCACGTCGAAGGTGAGGTTGCTCATCAGCGTCGGGTTGATCGTCAGGTTGCCGGCGGGGACCAGCAGGAGGGTGTTGCCGTCGGGGGCGGCGCGGCGGACGGCGTCGATGCCGATGTTGCCCTGGGCGCCCGTGCGGTTGTCCACGACGGCCGGCTGGCCGCTGGCGGACTGGATGCCCTGGGCGATGACGCGCGCGAGCACGTCCACGGGGCCGCCGGGGGTGAAGGGGGCGACGATGGTGACGGGGCGCGTGGGCCAGCTTTCAGCGAAGGCCGGCCGGGCGGCCAGGGCGGCGAGGCCGAGGAGGAGGGCGGCGCGGCGGGTGGGCTGGTGGGTCACGAGCGTAGGCCTTTGGCAGTTTCGATGTGGCGGGGGTGCAGGCAAGCGGCGCGCCCGGCGGATCAGGGCGCCGCGCTGCCGGTGTGGCCGAGCGCGAGGGAGATGCGGGCGGCGGCGGCGGTGACCTCGGCGGCGAGCGGGCCGCGGAGATCCTCTTCCGAGGTGAGGAGGGCGACGGTTGAGAGGTTGATGGCGGCAACCGTCGCGCCGCTGACGTCGCGGAGCGGGGCAGCGATGCTGGCGACGCCGGCCTCGAACCCCGCGACGTGGGCCACGAAGCCGGCGGCGCGGTCGCGCGCTGCCTGAGCGAGGAGGGCCGCGAGGGTGGTGGGCGTATTCGGGCCGTGGGGCGTGAGGTCGGCGCCGGCGTAGAGGGCGCGCAGGTCATCGGGCGGCATGGCCGCGAGGAGGACGCGGCCCATGGTGGTGGCATGGGCGGGCAGGCGAGTGCCGACCTGCACGGTGCTTGAGAGGGAGCGGCGGGTGGGGAGGCGAGCGAGGTAGACGACCTCCCTCCCCTCCAGCACGCCGAGATGGGCGGACCAGCCACTGCGGTCGCGGAGCGCTTCCAGTTGCGGAAGGGCAACCTCCACGAGGTCGCGCGAGGCGAGATAGCCGTAGCCGAGGCGCAGCACCTGCGGGCCGAGGGCGTAGGTGCGGGTGCGCGGGTCGTAGGCGAGGAAGCCGAGCTGGTCGAGCGTGTAGGCGATGCGGAAGACGGCGGAGCGGGTGACGCCGACAGCCTGGCCCATCTCGGTCAGCGTCATGCGGCGGCGCTCGGGGGTGAAGGCGCGCAGAACTTCCAACCCACGGGCGAGACCGGGGACGAGGTAGCGATCCTCTGAGGGGGCCTGTTGTTTACCCATAAAACTCTGTGTAGCTGCTAAAACCCAGAGCTGCTAGGGGAACGGCTCACCGGCACCGGGCCGGGACCAGCCGGAGGGCTCCGCATGAACGTCATCGCCCCTGTTGCCTCGAGCCTCGAGGCCGATCTGCGCGCCCATGTCGGTCGGCACGTGGACAAGGTGTTCGACTGGGATGCCTTCCCCAGCAACCGCGGCTTCGCGGACCTGGAGCGCGCGCAGATGCGCTACATCGGCGCGGGCGGGTCGCCGAAGGTGGGCGATGCCTCCACGCTGAAGCCGGAGCATTTCACGGTCAGCCTCATCTACAAGCCGGTGGGGAAATACGCCGCCTGCCACGCGCACGAGATCGAGGAGAGCTTCCTCATCATCGACGGCGTGCTGACGGTGGGCTGGGAAAAGGACGGCGAGGTCGTCGAGGTTCGCCTCGGGCCGAAGGACATGATCCTCAACGCCCGCGACATCGGCCACGGCTTTCGCAACGACGGGATCGAGCCGGTGCTGATGAGCATCAGCGTGGATGTCGGCAAGCCGCTGCCGCCCCGCTACCTCTACCACCCGAAGAACACGGCGCCGGAACTGGCGCGGAGCTTCGGCGCGGCGCCGGGCAAGACGGTTCCCTTCGACCCGAAGGGCGAGCACCCGTTGCAGCAGCACATGGCGCGCTACGTCATCCGCCATTCCGAGCAGCCGACGCTGTGGGACGCGGCGGGCTTCACGCGCAAGGTCTATGTCGGGCGCGGCGGCGTGGAATCCGACACCTGCCGCAAGGAGATGCTCGGCGTTCCCGTGGGCGTGGGCGTGAAGCCCTATGCGCGCGACGTGGAGGACGCCTTCCTCGTGCTGGAAGGCAGCCTGACCGTGGGATGGGAGGACGAGGCCGGCGCTTCCGTGGAAGTGGAGCTCGGGCCGCGGGACCTGGTGCTGAACCCGGCGGGGCGGCGGCACTGGTTCCGCAACAACAGCGCGGGGCCGGTGACGGTCTGGCAGGTGGTTGGCAGCGCCGAGCCGGAGACAGTGCGGTTCGAAGCGGGCTGATCGGGGATTGGTTCGATCAGCTCGGGGCGGTGCTCGTCGCGCCGGGTTGGCGCCGCTCCGGCCAGGGCGGAAGCCCGCTATCGCCAAGGTGCCGGGGACCGGAGCGCCAACGCGCTCCGGGCCTTTGGCGCCGTCCTTCGTGGCGGAATGAGCCGCCACGCCGCTTCCTGCGGCGGTCGAGCTGGGCCTGACGCGCCGCTCAGCCCGCCGGCGCCGCCTCCATCCCCTGCCCCGTCATGATCATGTGGGCGAGCATATCCGGATCGAGGCCTGCAACCGTCCGGTCGATGACTTTATGCCCGGCCTTCATGATCGCAACCCGCGTTGCCACCGCGCAGACATCGGCCATGCTGTGGCTGACCAGCAGCACCGCCCTGCCCTCGCCGCGCAGGCGGCGGATCAGGTCGAGGACCTGCGCGGTCTCGCGCACGCCCAGCGCCGCCGTGGGCTCGTCCATGATCACGAGCTCCGCCCTCCAGCGCAGCGCGCGCGCGATGGCGACGGCTTGCCGCTGCCCACCCGACAGGCCCTCGACGGGCCGCGCCATGTCGGTCAGCGCGGGGTTGAGGCGTTGGAGGTAGCCCAGTGCCTCCGTCATCATCCGCCGCCGGTCCAGCAGGCGTGGGAAGGGCAGGCCCAGCGGCCCGCGCGTCAGCTCGCTCCCGAGAAAGACGTTCTCGGCGATGGACATGCGGGGCGCGAGGGCGAGGTCCTGGTAGATCGTGGCGATCCCGCCGCGCAATGCGTCCTCGGGCGAGTGGAAGGCGACCTCTCTCCCCCGCAGCGTGATCGTGCCGCTGCTCGCCACCTGCGCGCCGGCGACGACCTTCACGAGGCTGGACTTACCGGCCCCGTTGTCGCCGCAGAGCGCCAGCACCTCTCCCGCCCGGATGTCGAGATCGACGCCGCGGACGGCCTCCACCGCGCCATAGGTCTTGCGAACGCCACGAAGGGAAAGGAGCGCCTCGCTCATGGCGCGAGGTAGCGGGCCACGTTGGACTGGTCGACCAGCTCGGCCTCCAGCAGCAGGTAGGGACCAGCGGTGACGCTCGCCACCGGCTGCTTGCGGACAGCGATGCTCTCCATCGCGGCGGTCGCGCGCCGGCCCATCTCCTCGAAGGGAATCGCCACGGTGGCCATCAGGGTGGATTCGGGATCGGCGATCCGCCGATAGGTCTCCTTGCCGCCATCGACGGAGATGATGGACACCTCGCCCTTCTTCGCGCCCTGTGCCTGCAGCAGGTCGTCCACCACATAGGCCTGCCCGTCGAAGGAGGCCCAGATCCCCTCGTACCGGCCACGGTTACGCAGCAGCAGCGCCTGCATGCCGGCGCGCACGTCCTCCTGCCAGCTTGCCGTGCGGGCCATGGCATGGCGCCCGAGGACGGTGACCGCCTGGTTCTCCGACAGCACCACGTCCAGCACCTTGCCGCGGATGCGGGTGGCGGCGTTCCCCTCGAACCGCACGGTGAGCAGCGCGCCGCGGTAGTTCATGCGGCCGAGCAGCCAGAGTGCCGCCTGGGCGCCGACCTGGTACTCGTTCACCGCCACGTCGAACAGCGTGTGGGGGCTGGAGCCGGACATGATGGTGATCACCGGAATGCCCGCCTTGGCCGCGGCGGCGAACTGCGCGTCCGCCTCCGTTGGCTTGCCCATGCAGACGACGATGCCGCCGGGCTTGCGCTGGACCAGCGCGTCGAACTGCTCGGCGTGCTTCGGCAGCGAGCCCTCGGAGTTCAGCAGGGTGACGTTCCAGCCCTTCGCCCGCGCCGCCGCGGCGGCCGCATTGGCGGCGCGGGCGTGGGTCTCGGAAGACATCTGGAAGCCGATGACCGCCAGCTCGAACGGCGCCTGCGCCGCGGCCGGGCCCGCCGCCATGGCCACCATGGCGGCGGAGGCGCCCAGCAGATCCCGTCTCAGCATCGCGTTCTGTCTCCCGATCGCATTAAGATTGTGTCAGGCAGCTGTGCGCAGGTTCAGCCGCTTGGTGAAGGCGGCGCGCCGCATCACCGTGGAGGACAGCGCGACCGACCCCGTGATGATGACGCCGAGCGCGATATCCTGCGCGTAATAGGGCGCGCCAAGCAGGACCAGCCCGTTGCCCAATGCCTTCAGCATGAAGGCGGCGAGGAGCGTGCCAGGGATGTTGGGCCGCCCCGGCTCGATCATCGTCATGCCGAGCAGCACCGCGGCGATGGCGTAGAGGAAGTGGTCCCCGGCCATGTTCGGTGCGGCGGAGGAAAGGCTGGCCGCGAGCAGCACCGCCGTGACGCCCGCCAGCAGGCCCGCGAGCACTAGGCCCAGACGCTTCATGCGCCGTGTGCGGATGCCTGCCAGCCGCGCCGCCTCGTCGGCCTCACCCGTCGCCAGCATGTGCAGGCCGGTGCGCGTGCGCTTCAGGAGGACCCAGGCGAGCAGGCCGATCGCCGCCATCCACCAGATCATGTTCGACACGCCGAGCAGCGAGCCGCGCGCGAGCCCCGTGAACTCCCGCGGCCAGCGCCCGACGAAGGCGACGCCCTGCGTGATCATGAAGCCGAAGCCGCGCGCGACGGCCGCCGTGCCCAGGGTCGCGATCAGCGAGGGAACGCCGAGGACGGTCACCGCGAAGCCGTTGACCAGCCCGGCGCCCAGCCCGGTGGCAAGGCCCGCCAGCACGGCCAGCGCCGGCATCGTGCCGCCCTGGATCAGCGCGCCCGTCACGACCGCCGCCAGGCTCGCGACGTCGGCGATGGAAAGGTCCAGTTCCGCCGTTGCCAGAGCCAGGGTGAAGCCGATGGCCAGTACCGCGAGGAAGGCGGTGTCCTTGAGGATGAGGGAGAGGTTGCCGGGACTGGCGAAGTTCTCGGCGAAGGCCCCGAAGGAGAGGAGCACGAGGAACCCCGCCAGCGCCGTGCCGAAGCGTGAGAGAAGAGCCGTCATGAAGTGACGATCGCCCGGCAACGCCGCTTCTGCCGCAGGAGAACCCTGCGCCTGGACAATCCTGCTTGCGCAGCCAACAGCCCACCCTCCGTGACGATCATGCGCCCGCGCGCCACGGTCCTGCGGCGCGTCGGGCGCAGGATGGACCGGGCGGCGCGGCCCGTCACCCCGGCCACTCCTGCCCTCAGGACGGGGAGCGGAGCGCGGCCAGTTCCGCCGCGCCCGGCCGCAACGCCGCCACCGCCGCGGTCCAGGCGGCGTAGAGAGGTTCATAGGCGTCGCGGCGTGCGGGGTCGGGCTCGTAGCGGCGTGCCGGACGTGCGAGCGCCCGCTGTGCCGCGGCGAGGTCGGGAAACATGCCGAGCCCGGCCCAGGCCAGCATGGCGCATCCCAGCAGGCCGGGCTCCGCGGCCTCTCCCACCACGATGGGGCGGTTGGTCACGTCGGCCTTGATGCGACACCAGGTCCCGCTGGCCGCGCCGCCGCCGCCGAGGCGGATCTCCCGCACGGGGAGGCCCAGCGCGGCCTCCGCGCGGGCGAGGACAGTGCGGTTGAGGAAGGCCACGCCTTCAAGCACTGCCCAGGCAAGGTCCGTCGCCCCGTGCCGTCGGTTGAGGCCGAGCCAGGCCCCACGCAGGCGCGGATCCCAGTAGGGCACTCTCTCTCCTTGAAGGAAGGGGAGGAACAGGGCCGGAGAGGCGTCCCGTGGCAGCGCGAGCAGGCGTTGCAGCCCGTCCGCAGCCGGCCCTGCGCTGCCCTCGGCCAGGAGGCCGAGGAGCCACGGGACGCTGTCCGCGCCGGACTGGCTCGGGCCGCCGATCTGCTGCAAGCCGGGCCCCCAGTCGACCGAGAGTAGTCCGGGCGCCTCGACCGCCTCGGTGCCCAGCGCGCCCAGCACCTCCGTCGTGCCGGAGATGTTGTAGGCCAGGCCAGGGCGCAGCGCGCCGAGCCCGGCCACGGCCGCCCAGGTGTCGTTGGCACCGGCGAAGACCGGCTGTCCCGCCAGCCCCGCGAGCGCCCCGGGCAGATCGGACCGGACGGTGCCCAGCACTTCTGTAGGCAGGAGGAAGCGCGTCGAGGCAATTGCCGGTGGCAGGCCGATTATTCCTGCCAGACTGCCCTCACCCGGCCACGGGGCGAGCGTCGCCCGCAGCCGGGCGCCCGACACGCTGTCCGTCGCCATGCGCCCGGTGAGGCGGAAGTTGAGGTAGTCCTTGGGGTCGAGGACCGCGTGCAGCCGCTCCAGCACGCCCGGTTCGCGTGCCGCCAGCCATGCCAGGCGTGCGGCGGGGTGGAAGGCGTTGAGCTGGGCACGTTCCGGCCAGTCCCCCGGCACGCGGGCGAGCAGGGCGTCGGCCTCCGCCACCGCGCGAGTGTCGCGGAAGGTGATCGCCGGCCGCAGCACGCGGCCCTCCGTATCGAGGAAGATCTGCGTTCGCGTGAGGCCGCAGAGAGCGACCCCACGGACAAGGCCGAGATGGGCGTCGCTCTGCGCGAGAGCGTCGACGGCCTGGAGAAGCAGGCGCCACCAGTGATCAGGATCGGCCTCCATCGCGGTGGCGCCACCCGGCAGGTCGGCCGCCGCGGTCGCCTCAGCGACGGTCCGCCCGGCGGGGTCCAGAAGGGCGGCGCGGAAGGTGGTGGCGCCGAGATCGCAGGCGAGGATGAGGCTCATGAGGGCTGTGATGCATGGATCGGGCTTGAGTCCAAGGTGGGGGCGCGTGGGGCAGGAACTGTGCGCGCCCTCCCTGATGCGGCGCCGGCTGATCGTATCCGCTGGCGGGTGACGGCAGGTCCGGCGCGCACCGACGGCAGCCAGACTACCGAGCCACCCTGTTCAAGGCATCGCCGTGGACCGCCCGCCTGCGTGGGCAGCCGGCATGGTCACAAGTCTGCGCGGCCAGTCTACCGCACCAGGTTCATCTCCCGTAGGAAAGAGGCAGCGTTGCGGTATTCGGCGGACAGGCGTTCGCCGAAGGCTGCGGCGTTCAGGGGCGGCGCGATCTGGCCGGTGTTGGCAGCCATAGCGCGGTAACCCTCGCTCCGCACAGCGTCCAGGCAGGCGGCCTCCAGACGGTGCACCAGCGCGGGGGGCGTACCCTTCGGGGCCATGACGCCACCGAAGCCGCGCCAGTCCACCTGATAGCCAAGCTCCTTCAGCGTGGGCACCTCGGGCAGGCTGGGCTGCCGCTCATCCGCCACCACCGCGAGCGGGCGGATGTCCGTCCCGCGAATGGTCGCATAAGTCGGCATCGAGAAGGCGAGCGCGCCGGACTGGGTGTCCAGGATCATCTGAGGTGAGCTGCGGTAGGGCACGTGCGTCATCCGCGCGCCCGTGAGCTTCGACAGTTCCAGCGCGACGAGGTTGCCGACCGTGCCCGGCCCTGCATCGCCCCAGGAAATCTGCTCGGGCCGCGCGCGCCCGTCCGCCAGCAGTTCGGTGGCGGAGCGATAGGGTGAGTTCGCGGGCACGCCCAGGACGAAGATGTTCTCGAAGGTCTGGCATACCGGCTGGAGTGCGCCCCAGGCGTAGGGAAGGTTCGGCACGAGGAAAGGCAGCGTGGTGAGCATGCCGGACGGGCCGAAATAGAGGGTCGCGCCGTCCGGGCGGGCCGAGGCGGCCGCGGCGGCGCCGACCGCCCCTCCCCCGCCGTCCCGGTTCAGCACCACCACGCTCGCGCCGCCGCCGAGCGCGGCGCGCATCGCCTCCGCGAAGGGCCGCGCCATGATGTCCACGACGCTCCCGGCGGAGAAGGGCACGATCAGCGTGATATTGCGCGGCACTCCCTCCTGAGCCAGTGCCGGCCCGGCACCGGTGAGGGCCAGCGCGGCCGCGGCCAATACACGACGTGCGATCATCCCGTTTTCCTTTCCTCCTGCCTTCATGCTTCACGCCCCCGCTTCACGTGCGGGTTAGGGGCTTAGGTCGATGCCCTTCAGCAGCTCCGCCTTCTCCGCGACATCGCGCGCAAGGCGCTCGGCGAAGGCAGAGGCGCCGCTGTGATAGGCTGCCGGCTGTAGGGCGCGCCGCGCCGCGGCGCGGTACAGCTCCTCCGGCGCCACGGCGGCGCAGGCGGCCTCCAGCACGGCCACGCGCTCGGGCGGCGTGCCGGCAGGGGCCATCAATCCCCCGAAGGAGGTGGGCGCCACGTCGTAGCCCTGTTCCATCGCGGTGGGCACGTCGGGGAAGGCAGGGTTGCGCGCCGTGTCGAACACCGCGAGCAACCGCATGTCGCTGCGGCCCGAGGCGGAGCCGAGCACGATGGCGGCGAAGTCGATGCGGCCTGCCAGCGCGTCCGTCAGCACCGCGCCATCGCCCCTATAGGGCACGTGGGTCATCTCGATGCCCGCGACACGCGCCCATTGGAGGATGGCGAGGTGTGGGATGGAGGCGATGCCGAGGGAGCCGTAGGTGACCGCGCCCGGTGTCGCCTTCGCGGCCGCCACCAGGTCGGTCAGGCTGCGGAGCGGTGAATCCGCGCGCACGGCGATTGCCTGCGCGTTGGCGAACATCTGGCACACCGGCCGCAGCGCGTTCGGCCGCAGGCCAGAATTCGGCTGCGTCACCGGAAGCACGGAGAGTACCAGCGCCGGCACGAAGGCCAGGGTGTAGCCGTCCGGGGCCGCGCGCGCGACCGAAAGGGTGCCGACCGAGCCCGCCGCGCCGTCGCGGTTCACCACGACGACGGGCTGGCCCAGGCGCTCCGACAGGCCGGCCGCGAGGGCGCGGGCCATCAGGTCGGTCGCGCCACCGGCGGGATAGGGGTTGATCACCTGAATCGGCCGGGCGGGGTAGCTTTCCTGCGCCTCGGCCACGCGCAGCGCCGGCAGCGCGAGCAGCGCGCCGGACAAGATGCGCCTGTTGATCATCCTTCCCTCCCCTTCCGCTGTTCTTCGCTATTCCGCGCGGATCACGGCGTCGGCCCAGGCACATCCAGTGGCGAAGGGCGCGGGGCGTGGGTTGGGCACGCGCACGCCGCGGGCGGCGGCGTCCATGGCGATCGCGCGCATCCTCGCGCGGTCTTCTTCCGGCAGGTTGAAGCGCTCGTGGCCCCAGAGGGTGGGTCCGTCGAAGGTCTCGTGCGGCTGCCAGGTGGCGGGATCGATGATCTGGCCACCCCAGCCGTACTCGACGAAGAAGTCGGAGGGCGTGCGGGCATAGAAGGAGGTGACGTGGTCGTTGGTGTGGCGGCCGAGGCCGTAGGCGAGGCGCCCTTCCTCCGTGCGGGCAATGTCGTGGCCCTGGCCGACATCGTCGAGCGCGCCGAGCTCCACCATGAAGTGGTGCAGCCCTGTTTGCCCTGAGCCGACCATGGCGAAGGAGTGGTGCCGGCCGTTCACGTGGAAGAAGTAGAGTGGGTAGGGCTTGCGCGACCAGTCGCTGACGCCGAAGCCCAGCAAGTCGCGGTAGAAGGGCATGAGGGCGTCGGCGTCGGCGACGTGCAGCACCGCGTGGCCCATGCCGAGCGGTCCCGTGAGGAAGCCGGAGATGGGGCGGCCGGGGGTGAAGGCCGTGTCCGCGCGCAGACCGCCGTGGAAGACCTCCAGCGGCGTGCCCTGGGGGTCCTGGAAGAGGATGAGGTCGGTGACCTGGCGTTCGCCGGCCAGGGCGCGGCTGCCGCGGGACACCTTCGTGCCCGCGGCCTCCAGCCGCGCCGCGAGCGCGTCGAGCGCTGCGGCGTCGGCCACTTCCCAGCCGATGGTGGCCGGCGCCGCCTCCCTCGAGACGAGCAGGCGCTGGGCGCGGTCATCCATGCGGAAGGCCCGCATGCCGGCGCCGCGGTCCACGCGCTGCATGCCGAGCAGCCCGGTCGCGAAACCTTCCCACTCCGACAGCCTGTCGGAGCCGATGACCATGTAGCCCAGCGCCCGGATCGTCATGACACGGCTTCTTCCACCACGGGGTTGCGGAGCACGCCGATGCCCGAGATCTCGACCTCGGCGACGTCGCCGGGCTTCATCCAGAGCGGGGGCGTGCGCTTCATGCCGACGCCGCCCGGCGTGCCCGTGACGATGACGTCGCCGGGCAGGAGGGGCAGGATCGTCGAGAGGTAAACGATGATCTGCGGCACGGGGGTGATCAGCAGATCGGTCGTCGTGTGCTGGACCACCTGGCCGTTGAGGCGGGTTTCCAGCGTGAGCTTGGAGGGATCGGGGATCTCGTCCGCGGTGACGAGCCAGGGGCCGAAGCCGCCGGTGCCGGCGAAGGTCTTGCCCGCGGTGAACTGCGTCGTGTGGCGCTGCCAGTCGCGGATGCTGCCCTCGTTGTAGCAGGAGTAGCCGGCGATGTGCTTCAGCGCGTCCTCGGCCTTGATGTGGCGGCCGCCCTTGCCGATCACGACGGCCAGTTCGCCCTCGTAGTCGAAGTCGGTGGAGACGCGCGGGCGGATCAGCGGCTGGCCGTGGCCGACCTGGCTGGCGGGGAAGCGCGCGAAGAAGGCAGGGTTGGGGGTCTGCGCACGGCCGGTCTCGGCGACGTGATCGAGGTAGTTGAGGCCGATGCAGATGATCTTGTCGGGGTCGGGGATGACCGGCAGGAGCTTCAGGCTGTCGAAGGCGAGCTTCGGTGCGCCCTTGGCGGCGGCCTCGACCTCGCCGAGCAGGTCGGCGGCGATGAGGCCACGCAGGCCGGAGGCGCGGCCGGCGAAGGCGGCGCTCAGGTCGGCGACCTCGTTGCCCTGCACCACGCCGAAGCCGGGCTTACCCGCGTTCTCGAAGGAAACAAGCTTCATCAGTCAGTCCTTTTGGTCAGAGCGCCTCGGCGAGCGCCCGCATGTCGTCGGTGTTGCGCGCCGCGCCCAGCACGTGCCGGTCGGGGCGGAGCAGGACGGCCTGGGCATCCAGCCCGTCCAGCATCGCCGTGACTCCCGGGCTCGCCTCGGCCACCAGCACGGCTCCCCCCGCTGATAGACGGTCCAGGAGCTCGTGCGGGAGGCCCGCGGCGAAGTCCGGGCGCATCACGGCGGCGAAGCGTAGACCGACATGGTCGTCGAGCGGTAATCCGTTGCCCAGACGGGGCTGGGGTGGCAGGGCGCCCGCGTCCCGCGCCCAGCCGGCGGCGAGGCCGGGGCCGAGGGCGGGGCGTAAGGGCACGAGCCGGTCTGCGGCGCCGCCGGAGAGGGCCTCGGGAGTGAGGACGGACTCCATCGCCTTCGCGTTGATGAGGCCGCCGAGGCGGACGGCCTCGCGGATATAGCCCCTCGCGTGGGGTGCGCGCTCGGCGCCGTAGGTGTCGAGGAGGGCGTCGGGCGCCTCTCCGCGGAGGACGCGGGCGAGCTTCCAGGCGAGGTTGGCGACGTCCCGGATGCCCGCGCACATCCCCTGGCCGAGGAAGGGGGGCGTCTGGTGCGCGGCGTCGCCGGCGATCAGCAGGCGGCCCTCCCGCCAGCGGCGGGCGACGGTGCTGTGGAAGGTGTAGATGGCCGAGCGCTCGATGGTCGCGTCGTCCGGGCTGATCCAGCGGGCGAGGAGCGGCCAGGCGGCATCAGGGCGGGAAAGGGCGGCGAGGTCGTCCTCCTCCCGCAGCGCGATCTCCCAGCGGCGGCGGTTGCCGGTGCCGCGCACGTAAGTCGCGGGGCGGCGGGGATCGCAGTGCTGAACGGAGTGGTCGCCGAGGTCCGGGCGGGGACGCTTCAGGATGGCGTCCACGACGAGCCAGCGCTCGTGGAAGCCGAGATCCTCCATCGCCTCGCCGATCCAGCGGCGGACGAGGGAACGGGCGCCGTCGCAGCCGACGACGTAGCGGGCGCGGGCCTCGCCAGGCTGTCCATTGGAGAGGTCCTCGAAGCGGAGGCGAACCGACTCCTCGCCGGGCTCGAGGGCGAAGACCTCGGCGCGGTTGCGCAGCTCGACGGAGGGGAAGCGGGCGGCGCCCTCCCGCAGCACCTTCTCCAGGTCGGGCTGGTGGAAGCGGTAGGAGATGTTCCAGCCATGCGGGCCGACCGCGGCGGGGCGGGACCAGTCGAGCAGGAGGCGGCCGGCCGCGTCCACGAAGTGCATGCCGGGAGAGACGTGGGTGTGCGGCAGGATGGCTTCGGCAAGGCCCATCGATTGGAAGATGCGCATCACCTCGTCGTCGAAATGGACGGCGCGGGGCAGGTGGTAGGCCGTGGCCTCGCGCTCCAGCACGAGGGTGCCGATGCCCATCGCACCCAGCAGGTTGGCGAGGGCGGCGCCGACGGGGCCGTAGCCGATGATGGCGACGTCGTGGGCGGGCGTTTCCTGCGGCATCGTGCTCATTCGGCGGCCTCCAGCCAGGCCACGGCCTCGGCACGCAGCGCGGCCTCGGCGGGGCTGCCGCGGCCCGGAAGGTCGTGGGGGACGGTGCGGCCGGCCTTGCGCAGGCGCCAGGCGATGAAGCGGTGGCCGGGGGCGTCGCCCGCCAGCTCCTCCGCGCGGATCGGCACGACGGTGCCGGGGATGGCGGGGGCCATGCTGTCGTGGTCGTAGAGGGCGACGCGGTCGAGCAGGCGCCAGATACCGTCCTCGCGGCGCTCGATGCGGTCGAGGAAGCGCATGACGGTCTCGCCGACGACCTCCACGCCCTCCACCGTGCCGCGCATGAACAGGAGGACGTCGGTCTCGGCGACGGCGCGCGGGCCGTTCAAGGCGATGCGGGTGCCGGCCATGGCGTGCTTGGAGAAGGAGACGCTTGGGCGGGCGCGGCAGGTCTCGACGAAGCCGGCATAGGGGCCGTTGAACCAGGAGACGGCGATGTGGCCCTCCGGGTGAAAGAGATCGGCGAGGATGTCCCAATCGCCGCTGTCCCGGGCGAAGCCCCAGGCCTGCATGAGTCGGCGGATGGCGGCGAGATCGACCTCCTCAACCGCGGAGAGGGGTCGGCCGGGATGGGGCATGGGGATGGAGCGAGGGTTCATTCGATGGGGACTTCTAGCTCCCGCACGAGGCGGCCGAGGGTGTTGCGCTCGGCCGCCAGGAGCGAGGCCAGGGCGGCCGGGCCCTCGGCGGAAACGATAGCGCCGAGCTCGTTCAGGAGGCGGTCCCGCAGTTCGGGGGCGGCCAGCACGGCGGTGGCATCGGCCGCGACGCGCTCGATCACGCCCGGCGGGGTGGCGGAGGGCGCGAGGAGGGCGAACCAGCCGCCCCGGGCGAAGCCGGGGATGGTTTCGGCCGCGGTGGAAATGGCCTCGAGGCCGGGCATGCGTTCCGCCGCGGTGATCGCCAGCGGCGCCAGCGTGCCGCCGCGAACCTGCGGGGCGAGGAGCGGCGTGCCGTCGATCACGAGGTCCGTGCGGCCGGCGATGGTATCCGCCACCGCGGCCGGGCTGCCGTTGTAAGGGATGTTGGAGAGGGTGATCCCGAGGCCCCGCGCGATCTCCTCCCCGGCGAAGCGGGGCAGGCTCGTCGCGCCGCTGGTGGCAAGGGTGAGGGCGCGGCCGGGCTGGCGTCCGCGGGCCGCGAGATCGGTGAGGGAGCGCAGGCCGAGGCCGGCATGGGCCGCGAGGATGAAGGGCGTGTTCATCACGAGGGTAATGGGCGCGAGGTCGCGCGCGGGGTCGAAGGGCATGGCGCGCATCAGGTGCTGGTTCAGCACGAGCGGCGAGGCCTGGGAGAAGAGGAGGACGTGGCCGTCGGCCTCGGCCCGCGCCACGGCTTGGGCGCCGATGTTGCCGGCCGCGCCGGGGCGGTTGTCCACCACAACCGGCTGGCGCCAGCGGGCGGCCAGACGATCGGCGAGGAGGCGCATGGCGGTGTCCGGCGCGCTGCCGGCGGCGGCGGCGACGATCACGCGGACGGGGCGCGAGGGGAAGGCACCCGCCTGGGCCCGCGCGGACCACGGCCGAGTGGCCGCACCCAGGGCCAGGGCGGTGGCGAGCAAGGGGCGTCGTCCCACTGGCATCTGTTGTTTCCTCCCCGCGGCTCTGCGGCCGTGGGGATGGCTATAGGGGCGCTTTCCCCAAGGGCGCGAGGGCGGTGGCGGATCTGTCCACCTGATGAACTAGCCCTCGCCGGCGGCGAGGCGACTCTCGATGAGAGCGGCGGTCTCCCGCAGGGGTTCCAGGCATTGGCGGATGCCCTCCTCCTGCCGGACGACGCGGGCCATCCAGATGACGTTGATGCAGCCGAGGACCCGGCCGTTGAGTAGGATGGGCAGGCCGATGGAGCCGGTATGGGGCCAGGGAGCGCCGCCCTGGCGCAGGCCGTAGCCGCGGCGACGCGTGGCGGCGACGAGGCGGGCGACGCGGGCGGGCTCCCGCGCCATGGCGTCGGCGGGGTCATTGGAGGCGGCGAGAAGGGCGAGGAGGGCTTCCCGCTCGGCCTCGGGCGCGAAGGCGAGATAGGCGAGTCCGACGGTGCTGGCGAGCATGGGCAGGCGGCGTCCGACCATGCCGTGGTCGATCGATAGCGGCGCGATGCGGTGGGTGGTGTCGCGGATGACCATTCGCGTGCCCTCGAGCGTCGCGACGTCGCTCGGCCAGAGGATCCGGGCGGTGAGCGCGGCCAGCGCCGGCTTGGCGACGGCGGAGATCCAGTGCTCGTCCTCGAAGCCTTCGGCCAGTTCGCGCACGCGCAGGCGGGGGATGAAGCGGTCCTCGGTGGTGCCGCGGGCGACATAGCCGTCGTCGAGCAGGGTTTGCATGATGCGGTAGACGGTGGCGCGGGAGAGGCCCGTTTCGCGCGCGAGGGTCACGACGCTGGCGGTGCCGTGGCGGTTGAGGGCCGCGAGGACCGCGAGGCCGCGGGAGAGGGCGCGGATGGGCTTCGGCTGCATTGCTGGCTCCTCCTCCACCGGGCTTCCCGGACCCGCCCCAGGGGTGCACAAGCCTGCGGCCCCTCCCCTTCCGCCGCAATGGGATCCCCCTGACGTGACCGACCTTCCGAGCCGCGTTTCCATCAACGAGGAGGGCCCGCGCGAGGGCTTCCAGATCGAGCCGGGGCCGATCGCGACGGCCGACAAGGTGGCGCTGATCGAGGCGCTGGCGGCGACGGGGCTGCGGCACATCCAGGTGGCCTCCTTCGTCAGCCCGAAGCTCGTACCGGGCTGGGCAGATGCGGAGGCAGTGGTGGGCGGCTTCGCGCCGCGCGAGGGCGTGAACTACACGGCGCTATGGTTCAACGCGGCGGGGCTGGAGCGGGCATTGGCCTTTCGCGACCGGCTTAGCGTGACGGGCTCGATCTCGCTCTCGGCCTCCGAGGCGTTCTCCCGGCGCAACCTCAACCGCGACCGGCAGGGTAACATCGAGGCGATGCGCAAGCAGACGGCGGCGCATCTCGCGGCCGGCGTGCCGGTGCAGCGGCTCGGGATCATGGCGGCCTTCGGCTGCAACTTCTCGGGCGAGGTGACGCCGGCGCAGGTCTTCACGGCGATCGAGGACGGGCTTTCGATAGCGCGGGAGGCCGGGGTGACGCTGGAGCGGCTCTCGCTGGCGGATACGATGGGCTGGGCGAACCCGGTGCAGGTGGAGCGGCTGGTGGGCGAGGTGCGCTCGCGCTGGCCGGAGCTGGCGCTGACGCTGCACCTGCACGACACGCGCGGCATGGCGGTCGCCAACGCGCTGGCCGCGCTGCGGATGGGAGTGGCGAGTTTCGATGCGACAGTGGGCGGGCTCGGCGGCTGCCCCTTCGCCGCGCATCCCGGCGCGCCCGGCAATATCGCGAGCGAGGAGCTGGCGATGCTCTGCGAGGAGACGGGGATCGAGACGGGCATCGACCTCGACGCGCTGATCGAGGCGGGGCACCTGGCGGAGCGGATCGTGGGGCACAGATTGCCGAGCGCCTTGCTGCGCGGCGGAAGCCTGCGGGCGCTGCGCGCGAAGGTGGCGGCATGAGCGCGCGGCCTCTGGAAGGGCTGCGGGTCCTCGAATTCTCGCACACGATCATGGGTCCCTGCGCAGGGCTCATCCTCGCCGATCTCGGCGCCGAGGTGGTGAAGGTGGAGCCGGCGCCCGAGGGGGACCACACGCGGCGGCTGCCCGGCTTCGCGGCGGGGTTCTTCGCGACCTTCAACCGCAACAAGCGCTCTCTGGCCATCGACCTCAAGCAGGCGGAGGGGCGCGCGGCGGTGCACCGGCTGGTGGCCTCGGCGGACCTCGTGCTGGAGAATTACGGGCCGGGGACGATGGAGCGGCTGGGCTGCGGCTGGGCCGATCTTTCGCCGCTGAATCCGCGGCTCGTCTATCTCGCGCTGAAGGGGTTCCTGGCCGGACCTTATGAGAACCGGCCGGCACTGGACGAGGTCGTGCAGTTCCAGTCGGGGCTTGCCTACATGACGGGGCCGCCCGGGCAGCCGCTGCGGGCGGGCGCCTCGGTCGTGGACATCATGGGCGCGGTCTTCGGAGTGACGGCGGCGCTGGCGGCGCTGCGGGAGCGGGACGCGACGGGCAAGGGGCAGCGCGTGGGCAGCGCGCTGTTCGAGTCCGCGGCCTTCCTCGTGGGCTCGCACATGGCCGGCGCGGTGGCGACGGGCCAGCCCGTGCCGCCGATGCCCGCGCGGCGCGGTGCCTGGGGGATCTACGAGCCTTTCACCGGTTCCGATGGCGGGCAGGTCTTCGTCGGGGTGACGAGCGACGCGCAGTGGGTTCGGTTCTGCGCGGCCTTCGGGCTTGAGGACCTGGCCGCCGACGAGCGGTTGCGGCGCAACACAGACCGGGTGGCGGCGCGGCCCTGGCTGATCCCGCGGCTGCGCGAGGATCTGGGAAGGCTGGCGCGGGACGAGGTGGTGGCGCGCTGCGAGGCGGCCGCGATCTCATGGGCGCCGGTTGGGCAACCCGCGGATCTTTTCACCGACCCGCACCTGCTCTCGGGCGGCGGACTGCTGGCGACGGCGATGTCCACCCTTGCCGGCGACACAGCGGAGGCGCTGCTGCCCGCGCTGCCGATGGAAATGGGGGAGGAGCGCGCGCGAGCCGGGCTGCGCCGGCAGCCGCCGCGCATGGGCGAGCACAATGCCGAGGTGCTGGGCGAGGCCGGCATGTCCGCGGAGGAGATCGCGGCGCTCGCGCAGCGCGGGGTGCTCTGCGGCGGCTAGCCGCCGGCGATGCCCTCGATGACGATGCCGGTGCCGCCGCAGTTGGGGCACTCGGCGCCGCTCAGCTTGCCGCTACCCTGGCACTGCGGGCAGACGTTCTCGCCGGTGCCAGGCGTGCCGGGCGGGGCGTCGTCGCCCGGGTTCAGCGGGCCCGACTGCGCGTCACCCGATGCCTTTCCTTCGTTTGCGCCGGACATGCGGCCCCTCCCCCGATCTGGTTGATGAGGAAGCAACGCGAGCGCGCAAGGCGCGTTTCGCGACGCCGTTTGCGCAGCGCGTAGCGTAACACGCTTGCGTGACGCGCCTACGCAAGGTGGGCGTGCCAATCCAGTTGCCATGGGTCAGGTCTCGATGGCGGCTCGCCAAGGGCCGCGGTTGGGATCACCGATCAAGGCCGCCGCAGACGCGGCCGGAGGGATGGCTCGACCATGGTCCAGGCAACAATAACCACATTCCGCGCAAACACGATCACAGAGCCAGCGGTGCGCCGCATCGGCACGGGCGACGTATGGGATGCGCTCGCCCAAGGCTGGCGCGACTTCCTCGAGGCGCCGACGCAACTCTTCTTTCTTGCGATCATCTATCCCGTCGTCGGGCTGCTGCTCGGTGCCGCGGCGTCGGGCGGTGACCTTTTGACGCTCATCTGGCCGATGACGGCGGGCTTCGCGCTGATCGGGCCGATCGCGGCGCTCGGTATCTATGAGATGAGCCGGCGACGGGAGAAAGGATTGCCGGTTCACTGGGCGGACGCGCTCGGCGTGTTCCGCTCGGCGGGGATCGGCTCGATCATAGGGGTCGGCGTCGTGCTCGCCGCGCTCTTCGTGGCCTGGCTCGGCTGCGCGCAGTGGATCTACCGGGCAACGGTCGGGCCTGAGCAACCCGCCTCGTTCACCGACCTCTGGCGCATCGTTTCCGGCACGCCGGAGGGGATGCGGCTGCTGCTGATCGGCAATGCCGTGGGCTTCCTCTTTGCGGTCGCCGCGCTCTCGGTCAGCGTCGTGTCGATCCCGCTGCTGCTGGAGCGGGATGTGGGATCGCTGGCGGCGGTCCGCACATCGGTCAGGGCGGTGGTAGCCAATCCAGGGCCGATGGCGCTCTGGGGCTTGCTGGTCGCGGCGCTGCTGCTGCTCGGGTCGATCCCGATCTTCGTCGGGCTCGCCATCGTGATGCCAGTGCTCGGCCACGCGACCTGGCACCTCTACCGCAAGGTCGTCGCCTAAGGGACAGGGAGCGAGAAAGGGCGGGGGCCGGCTGGTCCCTGCCCTTTTTCTTGCGCGCCGCCCTCCCCGCGGACGCATCCATGGCCGGCGAGTGGTCGTTGGGCACGGTGCGGCGCGAGGGGCCGGCTTGTCGCCTCGGATCGCTCCGTCGCATCCTGGCGATCGCCGGTCGGTTCCTGGCCGCGCGCTTGCTCTTTGCCCGCGTCCACCCCGGTGGCGTGCGGCATCGCCCAACCGTCGGGCCCGGCGTTCTCATGGCGCGGGCCCGCCTTGCTCAAGCAAAGGGATCCGAACGCATGGATCGTCTCTCCGCCATCGCCGCGTCCCTGCTGCTCGGCCTCGTCGCTCTTCCCGGGTGTGCCCGGGCACAGGACGTGGCAGCCGGGCAGCGGGTCTTCTCGCAGTGCCGGGCCTGCCACCTCGCGGACAGCTCCGACCGCAACGGGGTGGGCCCGAACCTAGGCGGGGTCGTCGGGCGCCAGGCGGCGTCGCGCGCGAGCTTTACGCGCTACTCGGCGAACCTGAAGCAGCTCGGCGAGAGCGGCTACAGCTGGACCGAGGAGAACCTTCGCGCCTATCTCGCCAATCCGAAGGCGGTGGCGCCGCAGGGCAGCATGGCCTATCCCGGGCTGCGCAACGAGCAGCAGCTGACGGATGTCATTGCCTACCTGAAATCCGTCTCCGAGGCGCCGGCCGCGGCCCCGCCGGCTGCGGCGACGCCGGGCTGACTGACGGACGGCGGCGAGACGCGTTGCGAGGACGCACACCGGCCCGACTGGGCATGAGGAACGCGCCGAAAGATTCCGGTAAGGAAACTTCTTCATCCTGGGAACTCTGGCGCGCACGACTGCTGCGCGTCAGCATCACCGACAAGGAAACCTAGGATGCTCCGACGCTTCGTCCTCGCTGCCGGTCTGCTGGCGCTCGCCTCTGGCCCCACGCTGGCCCAGGGCTGCGACACGCGCTTCACGTTGCGCAACAGCTCTGGCGCCACAGTCAACGAGTTCTATTTCGGCCCCTCCTCCCGTTCTGATTGGGGCCGCGACCGGCTGGGCGAGAACGTGGTGCCGAGCGGACGCCTCGTGAACTACACGCCGGGTGGGCGCGGCGGGAACTACGACTTTAAGGTGGTATGGGCGAACGGCGAGATGGCCGAGCTGATGCGGGTGAACATCTGCGAGACCTCCGAGATCGTGGCGACGCGCAGCGGCATCGAAGCGCGCTGAGCTGAAGATTTCGGCTGGCCGTGCGAGTCTGCGAGGCTCCTCCCGGCCATTCTCGTTTTCAGCCGCCATGATCACGGCAAGGGCTCAGAGGGCCACCGGGACCAGTTCGCGCGGAAGCGGCCCCGGCTGGCCGAAGCCTTCCTTCCCTGGGCTGGGCGCCGGGCTTCTCGGCGGGGTTGTGTGGGGCGAAGATGGCGGGTCCGCGCGGGAGCGTGGCCGGTCAGGCCTGCCCGCGCCACAGAGGGAGGACGAGCCATGATCCTGCAGCGCCAGGAGGACGTGACGCCCGCGGTGCTCGAGGTGATGGAGCGCACGCATGATCCGCGCATGCGGCAGATCATGGTATCGCTCATCCGCCATCTCCACAGCTTCGTGCGCGATGTGCGGCTGACCGAGGCGGAGTTCCGGGCGGCGAATGCGCTCCTGAACGAGATCGGGCAGCTGACGACGGATACGCACAACGAGATGGTGCTCATGTGCGGCTCGCTGGGCGTATCCTCGCTCGTCTGTCTGCTGAACAACGGGGACAACGGGAATACCGAGACTTCACAGTCGCTGCTCGGGCCTTTCTGGCGGCTGAACTCGCCGCGGGTAGAGAATGGAGGCTCGCTGCTGCGCTCGCCGACGCCGGGGGAGCCGCTGTTCATGGCCGGGCGCGTGCAGGACGCCGAGAGGCGGCCGATCACAGGGGCGGAGGTGGATGTCTGGCACTCCTCCCCCGTCGGGCTCTACGAGAACCAGGATCCGGACCAGGCGGACATGAACCTGCGCGGCAAGCTGACGACGGATGCGGAGGGGCGGTTCTGGTTTCGCTCGATCAAGCCGGCAGGCTACCCGATCCCGACAGATGGCGTGGTCGGGCGGTTGCTGGCGATGCAGGACCGGCATCCCTTCCGGCCCGCGCATGTGCACGCGCTGATCTTCAAGGAGGGATTCAAGACGCTGACCTCGCAGGTCTACGTCGAAGACGATCCCTATCTCGACACCGACGTGCAGTTCGGCGTCACGCGGGCGCTGATCGGCGACTTTGTCCGCCACGAGGAGCCGCACCCGACGGCCTCGGACGTGACCGGGCCGTGGTACTCGCTCGACTACACCTTCACGATGGAGCCGGGCGAGGCGGTGCTGCCGCGGCCACCGATCAAGTAGGCGGCGTCAGCGGGACTGGTCGGGGGTGGGGCGCTGCGCGGTGCCCATCCCCGGTCCGGGCGCGCGCTCCCCGCCCGAGGTCGGGGGCGAAGCGGCCGGGGTGGCGACGGGGCTGCGCGTGGCCGGGGCGGGCCCCTGCCCCATCGTCCGCGTCTCGCGGCCGGGGGTGATGATGGTCGTGGGCGGGCCGCCCTCCCCCAGCCGCGCCGGGGTCTGGGCGAGAACAGCAAAGCCTGGGGCAGCGGAGGCGAGGAGGAGCGCGGCGAGGACTAGCGGGGCGCGCATCGCTCAGGCCCCCGCCAGCGCGGCCTTCACGCGCTCGGGCGTGAAGGGGCCACGGCGCAGCCGGGCGCCGGTGGCGTCGAACACCGCGTTGGCGATGGCGGCGCCGGCGGTGCGAACGGCGGGCTCCCCTGCCCCGGTCGGCCGGATGTCGGGGCGGTTGATGAGGACCACTTCCACCACCTCTGGCGCCTCGGTGAGGTCGAGGATGGGATAGGTGTTCCAGTCCACGCTCGTGACGTTGTTGCGGTCGAAGGTGACCTCCTCGTGCAGGGCGCGGCTGGTGCCGTAGATCACCGCGTTCTCGACGCAGCGGCGCAGCCCGTCCGGGTTGATGATCAAACCGCAGTCCTGGCCAACCACCATGCGCTTGAGGCGGATGGCGCCGCTGCGGCGATCTACCTCCACCTCGGCCACCAGGCCGACGACGGTGCCGTCGCGCCTCGCGAGGGAGACGCCGCGGCCGCGGGCGATATCCCCTCCCCCGCCGCGTGGTCCGGCGGGGCGGGGCTGCCAGCCGGCCTTGTCCGTGATGGCGCGGAGGATGGCGATGTCGCGTTCCTCGCGCAGGTGGCGGAGGCGGAACTCGACGGGATCGGCGCCTGTCGCGGCCGCCAGTTCGTCCACGAAGCTCTCGGCGGCGAAGATCAGCTCGGGGCCCAGCGGGTCGCGCAGGTGGGAGGTGCGGAGCGGCGAGGCGCGGTCCAGTAGCGGGGGGATCGTCTCCCAGGCCATGGTGCGGGCGGGGAAGGCGTAGGGCTCGGTCGGCACGAAGTCGCCGGGAAAGAGGTAGGTGTCCTGCGGGTTCAGCCCGCCGCCCATCGACTGGCTGGCCAGGCTGTCGCGCGGGTCGGCCTCGCTGGTTGCGATGTTGGTGCGCGAGAAGGCCTTTGAGCTGAACTCGATGCCCGTCACGCGGCCTTGTTCGTCGAGGCCGGCGCGAACGCGCTGGACGGAGGCGGGGCTCTTCGTGTCCCAGCCGTGGCCCTCGTGGCGCATGTACTGGACGCGTACGGGCTTGCCGAGCTCGCGCGAGAGGAAGGCGGCGTCGAAAGGCGTGTCGCCGGCGTCGTTGCGGCCGTAGGAGCCGGGGCCGGTGACCCAGACGGTGTGCACCGTCTCTGGCGACACGCCGAGGAACTTCGCGACGCCGTCCCGCACGGCATGGGGCTTCTGAGAACCGGTCCAGACGCGCACGCCCTCGGGGCGCACATCGGCCAGGGCGCAGCCGGGACCCATGCTGCTGTGGGAGTGGAAGGGCCACTCGTACTCGGCGGAGATCACGCGCGCGGCGCCGGCGATGGCGGCCGCGGCGTCGCCCTGCTGCATGGGGACGCCGCGCTTGGTCGTGGGGGCGTTGCGGATGTGGTCGTAGATCGAAGCCTGCTCCGGGAATGGCGGGGGCACGGCCGACCACTCGACCTTCAGCGCCTCGGCGGCGCGGATCGCGTCCCACTCGCGCGGGGCGGCGACGGCGAGGAAGCCCTCCTTCCAGACCACGCGGATGCCGGGGATGGCGGATACCGAGGATTCATCCACGGCGATCGGCTTCGAGCCGGCGACGGGTGGGCGGATCATGCGGGCGTGCAGCATGCCCGGCAGGCGGATATCGGTGACGTAGTCGTGGCGGGCGAAGGCCTTGTCGGCGATGTCGCGGCGCGGCACCGCGGTGCCAACCACCTTGTAGTCGGCGATCGGCTTCGTGCGCGCGCGCCCCTCCACGTTGAGGTCGTTGCCGTAGCGGCCGTTCCACTTCACCT
Organism: Roseomonas sp. KE2513; assembly: GCF_016107305.1. Classification (GTDB taxonomy): domain Bacteria; phylum Pseudomonadota; class Alphaproteobacteria; order Acetobacterales; family Acetobacteraceae; genus Roseomonas. Next base: position 38,037 of record NZ_RCVR01000005.1, on the reverse strand, counting down.
CGGCGTCAAGGCGGCGGTCGCCGATCAGTTCGCCGTAGTTCAGGCGGCGATCGGGCTGTGCGGCGACGCTGATGGTGCCGTCCACGACGCGGAGCGCCTCGGGCGCGACGCCGAGGCGGGCGGCGGCCATCTCGACTAGCAGCAGCCGTGCCTCGGCGGCAGCGTTGCGCAGCGGCACGGCGCCCTGGGAGACGCCGGAGGCGTTGCTGGCGCCGCCCTGGTTCACGGTGCGGGCGGTGTCGCCCATGACGACCTTCACGCGATCCGCCGGGAGGTCGAGTTCCTCGGCCACGATCTGGGCGACGGCGACGTCGAGACCCTGGCCGCCGTCGATCTTGCCGAAGAAGGCCGTGACGGTGCCGTCGGCGTGCACCGCGATATAGGAGGCGAGCTGGCCGGGCGGCGGCAGGGGGGAGATGGGAGCCGCGGGCGGCGCGGCGCCCTGGGCGAGGGCATCGGGGCCTCTGACAGTAACAACGAGGGCGCCCATGGCGGCGCCGAGGGCCGCGCGGCGGGAGAGCTGGATGGTCATGGCGCGGCCCCTCAGGCGAGGCTCGCCGCGCGCTTGACCGCGCGCAGGATGGCCATGTGGGTGCCGCAACGGCACTTGAGGCCGGTCAGGGCCTCCCGGATCTGGTCCTCGCTCGGGTCCTTGTTGTCCCGCAGGAAGGCGGCGGCGGTCATCATCCAGCCGTTGATGCAGTAGCCGCATTGCGGCACCTGCTCATCTATATAGGCCTGCTGCACGGGGTGCGGGTGTTCGGGCGTGCCGAGGCCGGCGAGCGTCGTCACCTGCTTGCCCGCGACGGAGGCGGTAGGCGTGACGCAGGAGCGGGTGGGCGCGCCGTCCACATGCACCGTGCAGGCGCCGCACTGCGCCAGGCCGCAGCCGAACTTCGGGTTGTTCAGGCCGAGGTCATCGCGGAGCGCGTAGAGCAGCGGCATCTCCGGATCGACCGTGACGGTCTGATCCTTCCCGTCCACTCGGAAGGTGATGCTGGTTTGCATGGAGCGTCCCTCTGCCCTCGTCTGCACGTTTGCCGCGCCTTGTCGGCGGAAAGCCTGGACCCGGCGGCGGCGGGGCACAAGCGGTCTCGCGGGCGGCCCGGCGCGCGGCCGGGCAGCGCGTGCTAGGGACGGGCATGCAGCCGCCCCAGACGCCCTCCTCCGCCGCCTCCGGCGCGCCCGCAGAGGCGCGCTTCGTCACGGGATCCACGCTCCGGCACGTGCTGGTGATGGGCAGCACGGGAGCGGTCGGGCTCATCGCGGTCTTCGCGGTGGACCTGCTGGGGCTATTCTATCTCTCGCGACTTGGCGAGCAGCCGGTCGCGGCGGCGGTGGGCTTCGCGGGGGCGGTCGGGTTCTTCCAGATTGGGGTGGGGATCGGGCTGTCTATCGGGCTCGGCGCCGTCGTGTCGCGCGCGATCGGCGCGGGGGAGATGGCGACGGCGCGGCGGATCGCGGCCTCGGGGCTGGCGGTCATGACGGCCGCCATGGTGCTGATCGGCCTGGCCACGGCGTTGGCAGCGGATACGATGCTCGGCTGGCTGGGCGCGACGGGGGAGGTGCACCGGCTGGCGGCCCGCTACCTTATCATTGTCGCGCCCTCGGTGCCGCTGCTGGGGCTGGGGATGGGCCTTTCCGCCCTCCTCCGCTCGGTGGGCGACGCGCGGCGGGCGATGAACGTCACCCTTTTCGCTGCATTGGCGACGGCGGTGCTGGACCCGTTGCTGATCTTCGCCCTCGGGCTTGGGTTGGAGGGGGCGGCGATCGGGGCGGTGCTCTCGCGTCTCGGGCTGGCGTGGTTGGCCTGGCACGGGGCGGTGCGGCGGCACGGGCTGGTGGGAAGGTTGGAGGCAGGGGCGCTGGTGGCGGACGCGCGGCGGGTGATGACCGTGGCGGCGCCTGCGGTCCTGACGAATCTCGCCACCCCCGTGGGGTCTGCATGGGTGACGCAGGCCATCGCCGGCTTCGGCTCCGCGGCCATCGCGGGACAGGCGACGATCGAGCGCCTTTCGCCGGTCGCCTTCGGCATCGTCTATGCGCTGAGCGGGGCAGTGGGGCCGATCATGGCGCAGAACCTCGGCGCGGGCCGGGCGGACCGAGTGCGGGCCACGCTGCGGGACAGCATGCTCGTGGTGCTGGGCGCAGTGCTGGCGGCCTGGGCGGCTCTATGGGCCCTCCAGGATTTCATCGTCGCGGCCTTCTCGGCGGTCGGGGAGACAGCGGCCCTCATCCGGCTGTTCTGCAACCTGCTGGCGGGCGGGTTCCTCTTCACGGGCGGTCTTTTCGTGGCGAACGCGGCCTTCAACAACCTCGGATACCCGCTGCTTTCCACGGCCTTCAATTGGGGGCGGGCGACGCTGGGGACGATTCCCTTCGTCGCGCTCGGCGTTCCCTACGGACCGGGGGGTGTTCTGATCGGGCAGATGGCGGCGGCCGCGGTGTTCGGCACGGCGGCGGCGCTAGTTGCCTTTCGCGTGGTCGGCCGTCTGCACGCGACAGATACAGAGGAAGCGGCGGGGGTGGAGCTCGCGCCCGCAGGTTCCGGCGCGCCGGCGGTGGCCGCGCTGGCGGCGCGGGCGGACCGCGGGAGGATAGGCACCTAGCTTAAGCCGACTTGGCGGGACTGATTTTCTTCCGCCCCTGAACCGGCCTGGCGAGATCGGCGCGACGGAACGGGATGACGGCATTTCCAGTGGAGGCGCTGCGTCGCGTTGACCTGCTCGTTCCGGACCTGGAGGCGGCGGCGCTTCCCCAACCGGGCCATTTTTCGACGCATCAAAATTCTTCGCCGGCCGTAACAGAGGCGGGCTTGGAAGCAAGGGGGCGGCATGGCCGGAACGGAAGCTGGCATCGACCGGGTCCGAGCCGTGGAGGCGGCGGTCCGCCTCTCTGGCGAGTTCGGCGCGGTCGAGCACTCCATCCAGCAAATGCACCTGCTGATGGAGTGCGGCCAGGAGGCGGAGGCTGCCCTTTGGGTCGAGCTCGCCTTCACCATCGTCGAGCGCGGGCGCTGAGGGCCGGCCGCCCCTGCCGAAAGACCGGGAAGGATGGCCGGGCTCCTGTTCCTCAGCGGCGCGAGGAGGCGACCCTCCGCTCGGGCTCCTTGCAGATCCGCAGTTCCAGTTCTTTCCGCCGGGCTGCCTGATAGGCGTCCTCGGCGCTCCGGAAGCCGGTGCCAAAGCTGACCGAAAGCCCGCCGTCATTCGCCAAGCGCCAACGCCACTTGTTCGCGCCGGAGCCCCCCCGTTCCACCACGATCCTGACCTCGTCCAGGCCTCGATCTCCACCTCTCATCGATACCCGATCCCTCTTCGCACTGAGATGTTCCCCACACCTCACTAACTCGTGATCGCGGGTTATCACAAGATCATTCTTGAGGGCCGAGCGCTCGGTGCTCCGCCATTCACGCCGGGTGTGACATCGGTGCGCAGGGGCGGTGTCGGCTAGCGGTCCCGGGGATCAGGGGCGAGTTAACCGCACGGCTTGCGTCACCTTCAGGGCGGACTCGGGCGACACCTTTGCCACCAGCTTCCTTCTCGACAACAGGCGGGACTTCTTCACCATCACCGATGGGAACTTCTCCTCCGTCACGCTGAACACGGCGGCGGATGCCGTTGCCGACCTGCGTCAGGTCCAGCTTGGCGGGAACACCCCGCTGACCTTCGTGCCCGAGCCGGCTTCCTTTGCCCCCTTCGGCCTCAGCCTGCGGGGCATGGAGCTGGTGCAGCGGCATCGCAGCAGCAACCGATCCGCCCCGCTCGGGGGTTGGTTCGCGGGGCGGCTCTCGAAAGAGGGCTACCCAACTTCTTTCATCTCCCGTGCTCCTGCCGTGCCGGTATTCGGCGGCGCGGTGTTCAGGACTCTTGCAGCCGAATGCATGAGCGCCCTAGGATGGTTGCGCGCGCAACCTTTTGTCGGGTTCATCGGCGGCAACGCCCAGGCTCCGGCCGGTGAACCAGGAGTTCGGACAGCGTGAGCATGAACGAGCGGCCGCAGATCCTGCCCGTCCTTATCGTCGGGGGTGGCCCGGTCGGGCTGACGCTCGCCGCACTGCTCGGGGAGCAGGGCATGGCGGCGACAGTAATCGAGGCCGACGAGGGCTACTGCACCGGCAGCCGCGCGATCTGCATCTCCCGCCGCTCGCTGGAGATCCTCGGTTGGGCGGGGATCGATCGGCCGGTGGTCGAGAAGGGCCTCGGCTGGACCTCGGGGCGCAGCTTCTACCGGACGACGGAGGTGCTGCACTTCCGCATGCCCTCCGGGCCGGACGATCGCTTCGCGCCCATGGTCAACATTCAGCAGTATTACGTGGAACGATACGCGCATGAGGCCGCGCTGCGGGGCGGCGCGACCGTGCACTGGTCCACGCGCGTGGTCGGGCTGCGCCAGCACGTGGGTCATGTGGAGGTGGAGTTGCAGCCGGCGGAGGGCGAGCCCTTCGTCCTGAGCGCGTGCTGGGTGGTCGCCTGCGATGGCGGCCGCAGCACGACCCGGGACCTGCTCGGCGTGAAGCTGGAGGGCGTGCAGTACGAGGGCCGCTACGTCATCGTCGATATCGAGCAGGAGACGAGCCGGCCGGTGGAGCGGCTCGCCTGGTTCGATCCGCCCTCGAACCCCGGCTCGACCATCCTGATGCATCGCCAGCCCGACAATGTCTGGCGCATCGACTACCAGCTGCGGGACGACGAGGATCCCGAGGAGGCGATCAGGCCCGAGAGGGTGCTGCCGCGGGTGAGGAGCCACCTGGAGATGATCGGGGAGACGGCGCCGTGGAAGCCGCTCTGGATCTCCATCTACAACGCGAAGTGCCTCACCCTTGGCGACTACCGGCACGGGCGCGTGCTCTTCGCGGGGGATGCGGCGCATCTCGTGCCCATCTTCGGCGTGCGTGGGCTCAATTCCGGGCTCGATGATGTCGGCAATCTCGCCTGGAAGCTCGCGCGCGTGCTCGGCGGGCGCGCCGGGGAGGACTTGCTGTGCAGCTATACGGAGGAGCGGCTTCACGCGGCCCGCGAAAACATCGCCTATGGCGCGAAGAGCACCGAGTTCATGGCGCCGCCAAACTTCGCCTTCCGCCTGATGCGCGACGCCGCGCTGCGCCTTTCGGTGGAGGACGAGACGGTACGCTCCCTCATCAACCCGCGCCAGTCGGCACCGGTCGGCTATGTGAACTCCTCCCTGCGCGAGGTGGATGACGACGCCGCGCGGCTGGGCCGGTCCGCCCTCCCCGGCCTGCCGGCACCCGACGCACCGCTCGCCTCGGCCGAGGGATGGCACCATTTGAGCGAGGCTTTTGGACGGAACTTCGTGCTGCTGCGCTTCGCGGCCGATGCGCCCTTCGCGGGATCGCCGCGCTACGAGGGCCTGACGGAGCTGACGCTGCTGCCCGCCGACGATGTACCGCGGCCCGGCTGCCCCGTTGATGCCGAGGGGTTGGCGCGGGAGCGCTACGGCGCACCGGAGGGCGCGGCCTGGCTTATCCGGCCCGACGGCTATGTTCTCGCGCGCTGGGCCAGCCCCGACCCGTCGGCGCTGGCGACGGTGCTGGACCGGCACCTCGGCGCGCCGCTGCGCCTCGCCGCCAGCGAAGCGGCCTGAGGGCTGCTGACGTGGAAGCCGAGGACCTGGATCGCTCCTACACCGCGCTCTGCGAAGCGATGGGGCGCGTCGGCGAAGGCAAGGCGTCCTTGCTGCTCGCCATGGTCAGCCTCGCGCTCATCGCCCGGCAGGGCTCGGCGGAGGATGTGCTGCCGATCATCGAGAGCGCCGCAACAAGCATCGGGGAAACGCCGTGACTGGCCCACGCATCGACGTTCATCATCATATCCTGCCCGCGCATTATGTGGAGACCGTGGGGCCGGGCCCGATCGGTTCCCAGGGTTCCTCCGGCCGCGTGCCGGCCTGGAGCCTGGAGGGCGCGATCGGCTTGATGGACGAGGCGGGCATCTCGACCGCCATCACCTCGGTCACGGCACCGGGCGTCGCGACGCTGGAGGCGGGCGCGGCGGCCGGCCTCGCCCGCTGGTGCAACGACTACGCGGCGCGCATGGTGAGCGACCGGCCCTCCCGCTTCGGCATGTTCACCTGCCTGCCGATGCAGGGCATGGACACGGCCATCGCCGAGGCGGTCCGCAGTTTCGACGAGCTGGGGGCGGACGGCGTGTGCCTCCTGTCGAACTACGAGGGGCGCTACCTCGGCGAGGAGGCTTTCCGGCCGCTCTACGAGGAGCTGGACCGGCGCGCGGCCGTGGTCTTCGTGCACCCGACCTCGCCGGCGCAGCTCGTCAGCGCGGGCGGGCTCTCCGCCTCCACGCTCGAGTTTCCGTTCGACACGACGCGCGCCATCGCGTCGCTGATCTTCTCCGGCGTCACGCGCGACTACCCGTCGATCCGCTGGATTCTCTCTCATGCCGGCGGGGCGATGCCCTATCTGGCCGGCCGGGTGGAATGGCTGACGCGCAACAACCCGTCGCTGCGCGAACGCATTCCCGAGGGCTTCGCACGGGCAATGGAGCCGCTCTTCTTCGACTGCGCGCTCTCGGCCGATGCCGTGCACTTCGCGGCGCTGCGCGCGCTCGTTCCCGACAGCCAGATTCTCTTCGGGACCGATTACCCTTTCGGCCCGGCCGGGCAGATGGCCGGGACGGTCGATGCTCTCGCAGAACTTGGGCTATCGGCGGAGACGCTGGGCGCGATCGATGCAGGAAATGCGCTGCGGCTCTTCCCGCGGCTGGCCGCCCTGCTCGCCCCTATCACGGAGGCGCATCATGGCTGACGCTTCCCAGCTCGGCCGGCGGGCGGCGCTCGGGCTGCTCGGGGGTGCGCTTCTGCGGCAGGGCGCCCGTGCGCAGGGTGCTTATCCCGCGAGGCCGGTTCGCATCGTGGTGCCCTTCCCGCCCGGAGGCGGCAACGACATCGTGGCGCGGCTGATCGGCGAGTACCTGGCGCCGCAACTCGGGCAACCGGTCGTGATAGACAACCGCTCCGGCGCAGGCGGGAACATCGGCACCGATCTCGTCGCGAAGTCGCCGGCGGACGGCTACACGCTGCTGCACGTCGCCAATACCGTCGTGATGAACCCCTATCTTTACCGCCGTCTGCCCTTCGACGTGCAGAAGAACCTGGAGCCGGTGGCTCTGCTGGCCACGACGCCGATTCTGCTGCTGGCCGGGCGCGATTCCGGCATCGGAAGCCTGGAGGCGCTGCTGCGGCGTGGACGGGAGCGCGGCAATCCGCTGACCTATGCGACGCCTGGGAACGGTACGCCGCACCACTTTGCGATGGAGCTGCTGAAGGCGCGCAGCGGGATGGAGCTGCTGCACGTACCCTACCGCGGCACCGGGCAGGCGATCACGGATGTGCTCGCGGGGCGCGTTCCCGTGCTCGTCGCGACGCCTTCCACGGTGATCGAGTTCGTGGCCAACGGGCAACTGCTGCCGCTGGCCACGATGGAACCCGTGCGGTCGGACACAGCGCCGAATGTTCCGGCTGTTGGGGAATTCCTGCCGGGCTTCGAGGTGACCATCTGGCACGGGCTGATGGGGCCGGCCGGCATGCCGGCCGAGGTGGTGGGCAGGCTCGACGGTGCGCTCAGAAAGGCGCTCGAGGATCCGTCCTACAGGGCGCGGCTCGCTGCGGTGGGCTTCGCGCCGAAGCTGGAGCCGGCCGCGGCGATGTCGGCGCGCATCGCGGCCGATCTGCGAACCTGGCGGGACGTGGCGGCGAGCGCCGGCATCGTGGCGGAGTGAGGGACCAGCCGCGTCAGGAGGTCTCCGCCATGCCCGACCGTGCGAGCGCGTCGTCGATCACCCGGTCGAGCAGGCGACCGAGGGACGCCCGCTCCTCCGCGCTGAGACCGCCGAAGATGATGCCGTTCTGGCGCTCGATCATGGCCATCGCCCTCGCCCAGCGCCTCTCGCCGTGAGGGGTCAGGGTGAGCACGACGCTCCGGGCATCCTCCGTGGAGATGCGCTTGAGCACGAGCGACTGCTCGACGAGCGACTGGGCCGCGCGGCTCGCCTGGGCCTTGTTGAGGTTCGCGCGCCGGGCGAGGTCCTGCACGGAAAGGGGCGCGAAGCTGCCGATCGCCGCGAGGCAGCGGCCCTCGCCGAGCGGCAGGCCGACCTCCGCGAGATAGGCCGCCTCGCTCTCGCGGTCGGTCAGCTTGTGGACGCGGTGGAGCCGATAGGTCAGCGCGGTTTCGAGCGAGAACTGCGTCTCGGACTTGCGGGGCATCGGCCGTGGGATTCCTGTGCCTGGTCAGCCTTCGGTTGGGAAAGGCCCGGGACCGCCCCCTGCCTGGGCCGTGCTTATCGCCTCGTGCCGCGGCGGTCCACCGGCTGGGCGCTCACACGGACAGGTGGTGGCAAGAGGGAGAAGAGATGAAGCTCGCATCCGCCGTGGCCCTGGCCCTGATGGATCATGGGGTCCGTACCCTCTTCGGGGTTGCGGGGGATACGAATCTCCCGGTCATCGACAGCTTCTGCCGCGAGCATTCCGGCACCTATGTCGCCGCCGGGCACGAAGCGGGGGCGGTTCTCATGGCTCTCGGCTTCTCGGCCGTGAGCAGGGAGGTGGGGGTTGCGACCGTCACGCGCGGGCCGGGGCTCACCAATGCCTTTACGGCACTCACGGAAGGTGTGCGCGGCTCCACGCCGATGGTCCTTGTCTGCGGTGATTCGCCGTCTGGGGACCTGACGCATCCGCAGGAGATCGACCACCGCGAGGTCGCCGCGTGCAGCGGTGCGGGGTTTGTGGGGGTGCTCTCGCCGGCTTCGGCCCTCGGCGACGTGGCGCGCGCCTTTCGCCGCAGCATCGTCGAGCGACGACCCATTGTGCTGAACATCCCGAGGGACATGCTCGGGCAGGAGGCGGCCTATGGCCGCAAGGTGCACCGGATCCCGGTGGACCGGGCCGTCGTGCCCGCGAGCCCCGACCTGGACGACGCGGTGGGCATCATCGCCGCCGCCAAGCGGCCGATCATCTTGGCCGGGCACGGGGCGGCCGGCGCTGAGGCGAAGGCGGCGCTCCTGCGGCTCGCGGCGCGTACGGACGCCTTCCTGGCGACGACGCTGCGGGCGAAGGACCTCTTCGCCGGCGAGAGGTTCGACATCGGCATCTTCGGCAGCCTGAGCACGGATGCCGCGGTGGAGGTGATCATCGAGAGCGACTGCGTCGTCGCCTTCGGTGCCTCGATGAACCGCTTCACCACCGGCCATGGCAAGCTGCTCTCGGGCAAGCGGGTGGTGCAGGTGGACCTGTCGCCGGCCGCGATCGACCGGCATCTCTCCCCGGGCGTGGGTTTGGTGGGCGATGCCGCGCTGACGGCGGAGGCGATCCTGCACTGGCTCGACGAGGCGGAGATCCCGCCCTCGGGGTTCAGGAACGGAGCGCGCGCGGCGGAGGAGCGGCCCCATGCCGCACCGCCCAGCGGGGCGGAAGGGACGGTCCATATAACGACGGCGCTGAAGCGGCTGGACGCTGCGCTTCCGGCGGACCGCGTCCTCGTCACCGATGGCGGGCGCTTCATGGCCGAGGCCTGGAAGCACATGCATGTCCCTGGTCCCGCCTCCTTCGTGAAGACGACGCATTTCGGCGCGGTCGGCATGGGCATGCCCTACGCTATCGGGGCTGCAGCGGCGAAGCGGGATAGGCCGGTGATCCTCGTGGCGGGCGACGGAGGCTTCATGCTGGGGGGGCTGTCCGAGTTCAACTCAGCGGTGCGGGACCGCTCCAACATCATCGTGGTCCTGTGCAACGACGGAAGCTACGGCGCCGAATACGTCCAGCTCGCGGAGCAGGGAATCGATCCGGGGATTATGACATTCCGCTGGCCGGAGTTCGCGGGGGTGGCGCAGGCGCTGGGCGGAACGGGCTTCACCGTGCGGTCCGACGCTGAACTCGAAGCGGTGATTGCACGACTTCCTGGGCTCCAGGGGCCCGTGCTGATCGACATTAAGATCGATCCGGACAGGGTTCCGCCGCTGCACTGACGGGCGGCGCAACCGGGAGGAGGTAGTCTCTCCCGGCGCCTCTCTCAGTAACGCTTGTAGGAAAGGAACTTGCCGGACATGGTGATCCGCCCGCGGGCGCCCTTCTGGTCGGGCGGTTGTGCGAGCTTCACGTCGTAGTCGATAGCCGACATGATGCCGTCGCCGAATTCCTCGTAGATTTCTCCTGCCATGTGGTGCCGTAGACGAGGTTCGGCTCGTAGAAGCGTAGACGAGGGGAGTGGTCGGCGGCATCGGCTGGGCTCCGCCATCAGAGATCTCGCAAAGCGTCGCCGTCTCCTCCTCGTCGAGGCCAAAAAGTTCGGCAATGCCCTCGGCGTGGTGAGGCGCGGCGCTCATCTGGTCCATGCAGAGGGCACAGGTCCAGACAGGGCTCAGGCCGATTTGCGCGGCGACATCGGGCGGAAGGACAGCACCACGGCGGCACAGGTGTCATCGAAGAAGGTCACCGCGCAGAACAGCGGGAAGGAGGCCAGCACGACGGCAGGGGCAGCAAGGAGGCCGGCGAGCTTGCCGCATTCGGTCCACGTCAGGAAGGCGGCGACCGCGGCGCCCGGCGATGACGCCCGCGGGCAGGGTGCAGGCCGCCACGCGCACCACGAAATCGCTATGGGCAGCATGGCCAGCGCGGGGCTGGGCGCGAGCGTGTTCCCGACGGCCCCACCCGCCGCGTAGACGACCGCCGAGTTCGCGCCCGCGAGCGCCTATGCGACCGCGAGCCTCAGGGTGCTGCCTCGCTCTGGCATTGGCAAGTTGATGAGCTGTGGTCGGAGTGACTGAGCGGGGGCAGCCTGACGAGATGACGCCAGAACGCCCCACCTGTCCGGGATATCGTTTGCCGGCAGTGATCATCAGCCACGCGGTCTGGGTCTATCACGTGTTCAGCTCGAGCCTGCGAGACGTGGAACTGATCATGGCAGAGCGCGGCATCACCGTCCCTTACGAGCGCATCCGGTGCTGGTGCCGCAAGTTTGGATCCCAGATCGCCCGCAAGCTGCGGCGCAGCCGGCCGAAGCCGGACTATACCTGGCACCTCGACGAGGGTTTTTGCGCATCAACGGCGTGCTGCACTACCTCCGGCGCGCCGTGGACCAGCACGGCGTGGTGCTGGACTCAGGACCGGCGGAACGGGAGTGCGGCCAAACGGTTCTTCAAGCGCCTGCTGTCCGGGTTCAAGTACAAGCCGCGTCGCTTGGTTACTGATGGGCTGAAGAGCTACGGCGTGGCGCAGCGCGAACTCCTGCCCAATGTCCGGCACCGGAGCAGCCGATACCTGAACAACCAGACCGAGAACTCGCATCGGCCCACCCGACGACGAGAGCGGCAGATGAAAAGCTTCAAGTCGGCCGAACAGGCACAGCGGTTCCTCTCGGCGCACAGCATGATCTGCGGCCATTTCCGTCCTCGCCGGGACCTGATGACGGCCAGCGAGTACCAGCGCACCCGGACCAAGGCCTTCCAGATCTGGCAGCAGGAGACCTGCGCCGAAGCGGCACCATGATCCTGCCGCCCTTTCAGTCAAGCGACCGAACGTGTCTTCTCGTCAATCAACTTGCCAATGCCCAAACCCGCCAGAAGAGAACAGAACCTACCGCTTAGCTGAAGGCCGCGAGCGCCAGACCGAGTTCCTGAGCGCGCGCGAGGAGTGGCGCTTTCGCTCGCTCAACGATCTCGGCTCGGCTCGTGCGCATCGCGGGTGCGGCGACGCTGATCGCGGCGACGGCGTAGCCGTCTCGGTCAAGCACTGGCGCGGCGAGGACGCGCAGCCCGTTGACGCTGGCCCAGTCCGTCAGTGCAACACCATCCCGCCGCACCTCGGCGAGTCTCTCCCGGACCTCGTCCGCTGACCCTGGAACGTCCGGCCCAATCCGCTCGAAGCGGCTTGCGGCGAGGACCGCATCGAGGTTTGGCTCCGGCAGGAAGGCCAGCAATGCTTGGCCGATGGCGGACGTGGTGGCCGGGATGCGCGAGCCGACCCGGATGTCCACGCCCATCCGCACGAGGCCCGCCTGCACCCGCTCGACGTAGACGACGTCCACGTCGTCGAGCACGCCGAGGCTCGCTGCCTCGTTGACCTCGCCGACGAGACCCCGGAGTACGGGGCGCGCGAGGTCTCGCAAGCCCCGGCGGGCGATGGCGTTGAACCCGAGTTCGAGCGGCTTAAGGGTAAGGCGGTAACGGCGCGTCCTTGGCACCGGCGCGACGTAGCCGAGCGAGACGAGCGTGTTCAGCATCCGAAAGGTCGTACCGGCATCCAGCCCGGCACGTACGGCGATCTCGCTTTGCAGGAGTTCCGGCTCCTCGGCAGTGAAGGCTTCCAGGACGCGGAAGCCCTTGGCCAGGGAGTGGACGAGGTTTTTGTCCTTGGCTCCCGCCGGAGCGTCATCGTGAGCGCCCTTCGGCATGCGAATGTTCCTTCGGATTTATCGTTGACATGGGTCCGCGCGCCTCGATAGACGAGTGCCACCCGTCACGAAACCTTCTTCGCATTCCGAAGATTGGTCAAGAGAGCCAGGAGGAAGCGCGCCCCTATGCCCCTCGACAACCCCTCTGCAGCTGGGCGGCCTCGCCTCCGGATGGCCGTGGACATCGGCGGAACCTTCACGGACCTTGCCGCCTTCGACGAAGCGGCGGGCGAGCTGCGCTTCGGCAAGGCGCTGACCACCCACGGCAAGCTCGTGGACGGCATTCAGAACACGGTGGACATCGCCGGCGCCTCCTTTGCCGACGCGCACCTGTTCCTTCATGGCTCCACCATCGCCATCAACACGCTGCTCGAGCGGACGGGGGCTAAGACTGTCCTTCTGGTCACCGAGGGCTTCCGCGACATCTACGAGATCGGCCGCGTGAACCGGCCGGATGCCTACAACCTCTTCTTCCGCAAGCACGTCCCGCTGGTGGACCGCTCCTCGCGTCTGGAGGTGCATGAGCGCCTGCTGGCGAGCGGTGCCGTGCACAAGCCGCTGGATGAGGACCACCTCCGCTCCGTCCTGCGGTCCCTGGAGCCGGGGCAGGTCGAGGCGGTCGCGATCCTCCTCCTCCACTCCTACCGCAACCCCGCGCACGAGGTTCGGGTCAAGCAGATCGTCCGGGAGGAGTTGCCCGGCGCCTTCGTCTCGGCCTCGCACGAGCTGAGCCAGGAGTATCGCGAGTTCGAGCGAGTCTCGACGGTCGCCGCCAACGCCTATGTCGGCCCGCGTGTGGCCACCTATCTCGGCGAGCTCTCGGAGCACCTCGCTAGCCACGACTTCGGTGGCGCCTTCTTCGTCGTCCAGTCCACGGGCGGGCTCTTCCCGGTGGAGCACGCCCAGCGCGACTGCGTCCGCATGCTCGAATCCGGTCCGGCCGCGGGTGTCATCGGCACGCAGGCGATCTGCGAGGGCCTGGGCCTGAAGGACGCCATCGCCTTCGACATGGGTGGCACCACGGCCAAGGCCGGCGTGATCTACCGGGGCAAGCCACTGACCACCGGCTCGGCTCTTCTCGGCGGCTACGACCAGGCCCTGCCGATCCAGATCCCCATGACCGACATCTTCGAGGTCGGCACCGGCGGCGGCAGCATCGCGCGCCTCGGCCAGGGCAACGCCCTCCGCGTCGGCCCCCAAAGCGCGGGCTCGATGCCCGGTCCGGTCTGCTACGGGCGCGGCGGCACCGAGCCCACCGTCACGGACGCCAACCTCCTCCTCGGCCGGCTGGACCCGGAGCACTTCCTCGGCGGCACCATGGCCCTCGATCTCGCCGGTGCGCACCGCGCGATGGAGGAGAAGATCGCCGGCCCCCTTGGGATGGAGGTGATGCAGGCGGCCGACGGTATCCTCCGCATCGCCGTCACCACCATGTCCTACGCGGTCAAGGCGGTCACGACGGAGCGCGGCCTGGATGTCGGCGGCTTCGTCATGGCGGTCTATGGCGGCGCCGGGCCGCTGCACGCCTCGGCCATCGCGCGGGAGATCGGCATCCGGCAAGTGATGATCCCCTACGCGCCCGGCTACTTCTCCGCTTACGGGATGCTCTTCAGCGATCTCCGCTATGATTACGTTCGCTCCTGCTTCCGTCGCCTGGCGACCGTCGACTTCGCCGAGATCGAGGGCCTCTACGCCGCGATGGAGGCGGAGGGGCGGACGGCGATCGAAGCCTCCTCCGTGAAGCCCGAGCGGATTGAGATCGAGCGCGCGGCTGACATGCGTTATGTCGGCCAGGAACACGCGGTCACCGTCGAACTGCCGCGCGAGGTCTTCGAGCGGGGCGACCGTGAGGCGATCAAGCGCCACTTCGACGCGGAGCATGAAATCCGCTACGGCACGAGCGCCCCGGGCGAGCCGGCCGAGCTCGTCTCCCTCCGCGCCACCGTCTCCGGCGTCATGCGAAAGCCGCCGCGGCATTCCGTGCCGGCCGGCGGCCCGGAACCCGATCCGGAGGCTCGAGTTCGACGCAAGCAGGCCTACTTTGGCCGCCTGATGGACACACCGGTCTACGCCCGCGATCGCCTGAAGGCTGGCAACCGTATCTCCGGGCCTGCCCTCATCGAGGAGCACGCCTCGACCACCGTCCTGCAACCCGGCGACACCCTCGAGGTGGACGCGGCGGGCAACCTCCTCATCGCTATCGGGAGCGACGCATGATGAACGACAGGACCAACTCCGCATCGGCTGCCCCGAAGGTGGACGCCGTCACCGTCGAGATCGTCCGCCGCGGCCTCATCGCCGTGACGGAGGAGATGAAGACGAACCTGATGAGGACCGCCTACAATCTCATCATCTACGAGGCGCTGGACTTCACCGTGGGCCTCTTCACAAAGGAGGGCGAGACGATCTCCATCGGGCTCGGCCTGCCAATGTTCATCCGCGGCATGTCGGAGACCGTAAAGGCCAAGATCCGGCACTTCGGCTACGAGAACATTCACGAGGGCGACATCCTCGTCACTAACGATGCCTACACGACGGGGTCGCACCTCAACCATTTCACCTTCACCATGCCCATCTTCCACGAGGGCGAGCTGATCGGCTTTACCTGCTGCATGGCCCACTGGCTCGACGTCGGCGGCACCCTCGGGACGGTCACCACGGACATCTACTCCGAGGGGATCCAGATACCCATCGTGAAGTACCGCCGCAAAGGCGAGGTGAACCAGGACTTGGTGGATATCATCGCGATGAACGTCCGCCTCTCCGAAAAGGCGATGGGGGACCTGCGCGCACAGATCGTCGCGATCACCACGGGCGAACGGCGTTACCTCGAGCTCGTCACCCGCTACGGCTGGGATGCCGTGCGCGGCGCAATCTCAGTCATCATGGACCAGTCCGAGGCCCTCGCCCGCGCCAACACGATGAACATCCCGGACGGGGTCTACGAAGCGGAGTCCTTCATGGACGACGACGGGCTGGAGGTCGGCGAACCCGTATCCATCCGCGTTCGCGTCGAGAAGCGCGGCGACGAGATGACGGTGGACCTCTCCGACGTCGCCAAACAGGTGCGCGGCTTCTACAACTCCGGCGTTACCACCGGCATCGCCTGCGCGCAGGTGGCCTTCAAGTGCCTAGCCACCCCCACGGACTATCCGGTGAACGAGGGGAGCTTCCGGAACCTGAAGGTCATCATGCCCATGGGCACGGTGGTCAGCGCCGAGCGGCCCGCGCCTATGCGCGTCTGGATGACCTATCCGATGACGGTTATCGACACGATCTTCAAGGCCATGGCCAAGGCCATCCCTGACCGCGTCGCCGCCGGGCACCACGCCGACCTCGTCTTCCCGAACATCCACGGCATCAACCCGGCGGACGGCAAGTTCTACATTGTTGGCATCGGACCGCTCGGCGGCGGGTGGGGCGCGAAGGCGACCGAGGACGGTATGTCGGCCACCGTTTGCATTAACGACGGCGACACCCACAACTCGCCGACGGAACAGCTCGAAGCCAAGTATCCGGTTGTCGTCGAGCGCTACGCTCTGCGGGAGGATAGCGGCGGTGCCGGGCGCTTCCGCGGCGGCCTCGGCTGCGAGCAGGTAGTGCAGGCGCTCGCCCCCTTCCAGCTCACCACCCGCATCGACCGCGTCCACTGCAAGCCCTGGGGCCTCGACGGTGGCGGCGACGCGGCGGGCAACGGCATCGGGCTGCGCCGGAACGGGGTATGGGAAAACGAGTTCCCGAACGCGAAGGTCTTCAACGTCCGCCTGAAGGCCGGGGACGCTTACATGATGCGCTCGGGCGGTGGCGGCGGCTTCGGCGTCCCGGTCGAGCGCGACCCCGCCCGCGTCGCCCGCGACGTGCGGGAGGGCTACGTCTCCCGCGCCCTCGCGCTCTCGACCTACCGCGTGGTGCTGGACGGGCGGGGCGAGGTGGACGAGATGGCGACCCGGAGCCTCCGCGCCCGGACCGACATCGCGGCCCCGCTCCAGGCGGGGACGACCGATGAGGCGGGGCCGCAGCTCGAAGTCACGCCGGGCTGAGGGGGTGATGACCGTGGTGGGGACAGCGGAGGACCTGGTCGAGCGGGTCTCGCGGCTCGCGAATCTCTGGCGGGCCGTCGTCTCGCGGCCCGTCCACCCCGTCGGCTGCACCTGCATGGGTCACTTCCTCATCCCGGCGATGAACCCGCAGGACATGGAAGCCGACATCCTCGACTACATGCGTAGCCGCTATGCGGCGGAGAACATCGCTGCCCTCGTCACGCTGCTGGATGCGCGCGAGCGGGAGCGCGAGGCGACGGACATTCGCCCCCTCGGCTTCCGCGCCTGGCTCCTTCGCCTTCCGGCGGCGGGCGTCGAGCCCGGAGCTCTGGACCGCTTCGTCACGGACCTCACCGCGACGCTCGAGTCCTTCGAGCCGACCGGACCGTCGCCCGGCGGTGGCCTCATCTGCACCTGACCTCCCGAACGGAAGGATACGTCATGCGCCTCGTCTCGCTGCTCCATAGTGGCCGCCCAGCTTGCGGGCTGGTCGCTGGGGACGCCGTCCTCATCGCCCCACCCGCACCCTATGTCGACCTGAAAGCGGTGATCGAGGCGGGCGCGTTGGCCGATTTCGCCCGGGTCTGCGAGGGCTCCGGCGAGCGCGTGCCGCTGGAAGGGGCGACGCTCCTCCCCGTCATTCCCAACCCAGGCAAGATCCTCTGCATTGGCCTGAACTACGAGACGCACCGGCGTGAGACGGGGCGCGACGTCGTCGATAACCCGACGATCTTCACTCGTCTCGCCGATAGCCAGGCAGCGCACGGTCAGCCGCTGCTGCGCCCCCGCGTCTCCACCGACTTTGATTCCGAGGGAGAGCTCGCCATCGTCATCGGCAAGGGTGGCCGCTACATCCCGCGCGACCGGGCGATGGAGCACGTCGCGGGCTACTCCTGCTACAATGACGGCTCCGTCCGCGATTGGCAGCGCCACACCCACCAGTTCACGCCTGGGAAGAACTTCCCCCAGACCGGCTCGTTCGGGCCCTTCCTCGTCACGGCGGACGAGGTTGCAGAACTGGACTCGCTGCGCCTGACGACGCGGGTGAACGGGCAGGTCGTGCAGGATACGACGCTGGACCACATGATATTCGACGTGCCACGGATCATCGAGTACTGCTCCGCGTTCACCCCTCTTTCGCCTGGCGACGTGATCGCTACCGGCACGCCGGGGGGCGTCGGCGCGAAGCGACAGCCGCCCCTCTGGCTCAAGCCCGGCGACACGGTCGAGGTCGAGATCACCGGCATCGGCCTGCTGCGGAACGGGATCGCCGACGAGGCGGCCTGAGCCGCCGATATGGGCGGGAGCCGGTGACGCCGCTTCCCGCTCGCCGGAGCGGTGCGAACGAGAAGGCCACGGAGAAGCGAGCCATGTCGACCGCGTCCGATGCGGTAGGGGGTAGCCGCGTCTTCGGCGGCACCGTCGATATCGCACCGCGCATCGAGCGCCTGCCAATCACGTCGCACGTCTTCTGGACGCTGAACATCATCGGCGCAGCGACTTTCCTCGACGGCTACACCGTCCCCGCCAGGCGGTTGGCGCCGTCACCGCAGCCCTCGCTGTCGGGACGAAGTGTCGCGCTCTGGAAGAACTCTCTCCTTAACGGGGAAGCTCAGCCAAGTCGGGGGGTAGCCCGGCAATGAATCAGAATGGGAGGAAGAGATGCAGCGGCGAGAGGTCATGCTTGGTGCGGCGGCAGGTGGGGTGGCGGCACTGGCCGCGCGGTCAGGGCAGGCACAACCAGCCGCATACCCGAATCGCCCGGTGCGGATGATCATTCCCTTTGCGCCAGGCGGCGGCGTGGACGCAGTCGGCCGCACCATTGCGCAGCGCCTGTCCGAGCGGATGGGCGTGCCCGTCGTCGTCGAGAACCGGGCGGGGGGCAGCGGCACGATCGGAGGACAGGCAGTGCAGGCGGCGGCGGCGGACGGCTACACGCTCCTGTTCAGCGCCTCCACCCACGTCATGGCGCGGCAGGTTCTGCGCCGTCCGCCTTACGACCCGCTGACTGATTTTTCCCCCGTCGCACTGCTTGGCGAGGCACCCCTGCTGCTCGTCCTCTCGCCGAACCGATCGCAGTCGAACATTACGGACATTGTCACAGCAGCCCGCCATAGCCCGGATAGCTGGACCTTCGGCGCCTCTGCGCTCGGCTCTGCCGGGCACCTCGCGACGATTCTCTTCCTAAAGCTCGCCGGGCTCGACCTCGTCGTCGCGCCCTATCGCGGGACTGCGCCGGCCCTCACGGACGTTGCGGCCGGCAACGTGCAGCTGATGATCGACCCCGTTCTTGCCCTGCTTCCGCTCGTGCAGAGTGGTGGAGTCAAAGGTGTCGCGATCACCTCCGCGCACCGCAGCTCCCTGGCCCCCAACATTCCCACGTCCGCTGAGGCAGGGATGCCTGGACTTGAATTCTCGTCCTGGTACGGGCTCTGGGGCCCGAAGAACCTCCCAGTCCCCCTTGTAACAACGCTGAACGGGCACCTCGCGGAAATTATGCGGGAACTGGCAACTGTCGAGCGGTTCACGACCCTTGGTCTCGAACCGACCTATGCCGCCGCGGATGAGTTTCGTCGCTTCATGGCGAGCGATGTTGCTCGAAACAGCGAGCTTCTGCGCGGCGCCAATTTCCAGCCAGAATAGAAGTACGCGGGCACGGATACGGTGGCGGTCGCCATGCGGCTGATGCCGCGCAGGATGATCTTGATATCCCGTGAATCGCCGAGCGCGGCCATCTCCCGCGCAAGGCTGCTTTTATTGAAGCCAGGCGCGGTCAGTTGGTCGCGGAACCACGCCGCTTCGTCAGCGAGGTCGCGCGCTTCGCTTACCTAATGTCGATTTTGATGAAGTTGCGGATGGCATCCCACGACCGACGCCACCACGGGCGGCGGTCCTCCGAATCGGGCGGGGTAGGGCCGCGCTTCTCGACCTTCACCTCGACCTTGAGACCGAGCTTGCGCGGCCGAGACGCGCCCATTGCATCAGCGTAAGACATGTCTCGAATCCTCCGCCTGAGCCCGACCTTTATGCGTCAGCATGGCCTATAGCTAAAACGGAATGATTAGCGGTCGTGCGGAACATCCACCAATGGGCGCACGACGCAGGCCGAGCACCGGAGCCGCGCGATCACCTGATAGAGGTAGGCGCGCGGAGCCTTGTGCCCGACCGCCAGCTGCCGCCTTCGGAGACCTTCCCGCCTGAGCTTCACCCAGTCGGCGCTTCGTCGTTGCGATGCAAGTTGTCGGCAACGCGATTCTGCAGGGCGGAGATGTCGATTTGATGCACGCTGCCGCTTCCCGCCAAGTCGAGCGCGTGCGCCGCCGCCATGCCCATTGCGATGCAGGGACCCATCACCCGCACGGAGGAAAGGGCGGCGTTGTCTGCGTCGATGCAGCGGCCGGCCGCCACCACGTTGTCGCCATCCTCCGGCACCAGGGCGCTGAACGGGACAGTGTGCAGGTGATCAGGGCCAAAGGGGTTCCATTTGTGCTCGGCGCCGGCGTCGTGCAGTTCGATCGGCCAAGCGGTGCGGAGGATGGCGTCCGGGAAGCGCGTACCCCGGCAGACATCCTCCACCGTCAGCTGCTCGCGGCCCTTGATCCAGCGCGTCTGTCGGATGCCGGGAAAGCCGTAGGCGCGCACGCGGGCTCGGCCGAAAGCATCCGGGAACTGATCGCGCAAGAAGCTCACGGCGCGGTCTGCCTGATCGCGCCCTTCCAGTGTCACGGCCGACGCGGCGAAGGGCTCCAGCGGCGTCTCGATGTGAGTCATATTCATCATGGCGATGCCGCTGCCGGGAATGACGAAACTCAGCCCCTCCCGGCGCAGTAGGCCGTAGTCCCCGGCCTTCTCCCGCATCCGCGCCGGCAGCGCCTCGCGGGAGGGAATGCGCGCCTCGTCGATATTCTCCAGCACCACCATCTGTGTGCCGAAGACCGGCCCATCGGCGGGCTCGCGGCAGGCGAAGCCCGCCTGCCAGGCGAGCGCCGCGTCGCCGGTCGCGTCCACGAAGCCCGACGCCTCCACGGTGACATCGCCGTAGCGGGTGGAGAGGTGCAGGCGTGTCACGCGGCGGCCCTCCACCTCCACCTCGCGCAGCACGGCGCCGAGGAGGACAGTGATTCCGGCCGCGCGCACCGTCTCCTCAATCCAGCGGCCGAGGGCAACGTCGTTGTAGATAAGGATATTGTTTACGAGGCCGGGGCGATAGTAGGCGGTGCCCTGCGGCACCATGTCGCGCACGATGCTCTCAGCGATGCCGTAGGTGAGCTGCCGCCCGTTCTCGCCGTTCGAGTACAGGCCGCAGATCGTACCGACAATAGAGTTCACGGCTTGGCCGCCAAGCACCGGCAGCCCGTCTACCAGCAGTACGCGCCGCCCTATCCTGGCCGCCTCCACCGCGGCAGCGATGCCGGCGATGCCAGCACCAACCACGCAGAGATCCGCCTCGCGCGCCGCGGGGGAGGCGGCTTTCTCGCGGCGCACGATCCGCGTGGCCGTAGACACTTTCGGCACGATCGTCGCCGGCTGTTGCGCCATCCGTTTCCTCCTGGCCCAGACCGCCGGGCGTCGCCTTGCCTGAAGCGGAGGCTAAACCTTTGCCGCCCACCGGCCAGTCCCCTTGGATGCAGATCGCCGATTTATGTTGACACGTCACCAAACATGTCCACCTTGTTCCCCGACTTGGAGAGGCGTTCTGAAGCCTAGGGAGGAAACGAGAATGGACGACACCGATCGTCCTGCGCCCCTGTCCCGCTTCGCGGGCGGGGTGGACTGCGACCTCCACCCGGCGGTGCCGGGCATGGACGTCCTGCTGCCCTACCTCGACGATTACTGGCGCGAGATGGTGGCAGTGCGCGCGCTCGACCGCCTGAACCTGAGCCTTACTAGCTACCCCAAGGGCGCTCCGATCACCTGCCGGCTCGACTGGCGGCTAGCCGATGGGAGCTGGCCCGGCGCCTCGCTGGAAGCGATGCGGCGGCACGTCCTGGACCGCTACCGACCCGGCTTCGGCATCCTGAACCCGCTTTATGGCGGCACCCTCATGCACAGCGAGGACATGGCAGCGGCCCTATGCCGCGCGACAAACGAATGGATACGCGACGCCTGGCTGAACCAGGATTTCCGCTTGCGGGCCTCGATCGTCATCCCTGCCCACAACACCGTACTCGCCGTCGAGGAGATCGAGCGTTGTGCGGGGGACCCGCGCTTTATCCAAATCCTTATGCTCGTCTCGGGCGAGGTCACGCTCGGCCGTCGCCATCTCTGGCCGATCTACGCAGCCGCCGAGCGCCTGGGTCTGCCGGTCGGTATTCATGCCGGCAGCTCCTATCGCTCGGCGCCCACATCGGTTGGATGGCCCTCCTATTTTGTGGAGGATTACATCTCCCAGAGCGCCGCCTTCGAGCAGCAGCTCCAGAGCCTTATCGCCGAGGGCGTTTTCGCCAAGTTCCCGGGCCTGCGCGTCGTGATGATCGAGTCCGGCCTCACCTGGCTCAGCGGCTATATCTGGCGCGCGGACAAGACCTGGAAGGGCGTGCGCGCGGAGGTGCCCTGGGTCACCCGGCTGCCCTCGGCCATTCTGCGCGACCATGTTCGCTTCACCGTGCAGCCGGTGGACGACCCGGACGCGGCAAAGGGCATCGGGCGGTTGGTCGAGCACCTCGGCTCGGACGAGCTCTTCCTTTTTTCGACCGACTACCCGCATTGGCAGTACGAGGGCGACGACGCGCTGCCACCGGACCTGTCCGAGGCGCTGCTGCGGAAGATCGTGCACGACAACCCATTGGCGACCTACCCGCGCCTCCTCAAGCCCGCCACCGCAGCAGCGGAGATGCCCGCATGAGCGCCACCGCCCTGGAGACCTCCCGCCCAGTCGCGGCGAAGCGACAGGTCATCGACTGCGACATCCACCCCGCGATGACGTCCTGGACGGAGGTCCACCCCTATCTTGAGCTGCGCTGGATCGAGCACCTCCAGACCTATGGCAGCCATCTCCGCCACGCCTTCTCCGAGGCGCTGACGCATCCCCGCATGTCGCCCGACGCGGCGCGTGTGGACGCCTACCCCGAGGAGGGCGGCCCACCCGGCTCCAGCCTCGACCTGATGCGGCGCCAGCACCTGAACCCCAACGGCATCGAGCACGGCATCCTCATCCCCCTGCGTTGGAATCCTGGCAGTCAGCGCAACCTCGATTTCGGCGTGGCGCTGACCCGGGCCATGAACAGCTGGCAAGCCGAGCGCTGGGTGGGGCAGGAATCGCGGCTGAAGGGTTCGATCCTCGTCGCGCAGGAGGATGCCGTCGGATCGGTGGACGAGATTGAGGCGCGGGCGGGCGATCCGCGCTTTGTGCAGATCCTCATCCTGCCGCGCACGGACGAGCCACTGGGCCGCCGGCGCTACTGGCCGATCTTCGAGGCGGCGGAGAGGAACAATCTTCCCATCGCCATCCATGTCGGCGGCACCAACGGCCATCCTTCCACGGGCGGCGGGTGGCCCTCCTACTACATGGAGGAGCACCACGCCGTCGCGGAGTCGATGCAGGCCATCGTCGTCAGCCTCATCTTCGAGGGCGTGTTCGAGCGGTTTCCGCGGCTGCGCTTCGTCATCATGGAGGGGGGGCTCGGCTGGATCCCGTCTCTCTGCGCCCGCATGGACCGCAATTGGGAACGGATGCGAGGTGAGGTGCCGCATGTCCGGCGCCGCCCGTCCGAGTATCTGCGTGAAAGCATCTGGTTTACCACCCAGCCGATGGAGGAGCCTGAGCGCCCAGGGCAGTTGCTGGAGCTCATGGACCGGATCGGCTGGGACCGGCTGCTCTTCTCCACAGACTATCCGCACTGGGACTTCGACGATCCGCGCTACGCCTTCCGCGCGCCGCTTACCGGGGCGCAGAAAGATCAGTTGCTTTTCGGCAATGCCCAACGCTTCTACGGCTTCCCCTGATGGCGCGCCACGTCGTCGCGACGGTGGAGGAGATCCCGCCGGGCGCCCGCAAGCGCGTCGAGGTCGAGGGGCGCGGAATCGCCGTCTTCAATATTGGGGGCGCGTACTTCGCCATCGCCGACCGCTGCCCGCACGAGGGTGCCTCGCTCTGCGATGGGCGCCTGACCGCGCTGGTGGAGGCGAGCGAGCCCGGCCACTACGCCCTGAGCCGCCGCGGTGAACTGGTCCGCTGTCCCTGGCACGGATGGGAGTTCGACATTCGCACCGGCCGATCCTGGTGCGATCCGAAGCGCCTGAAAGTGCGGAGTTACGAGATATCTGTCGAGGCGGGCGGCGCGGTGGCATCAGAACTGCGGGCTGAGACCTTCCCCGTTTCGGTTGAGGCGCGGTTCGTCGTCGTCGAGGCCTGAGGTGGAGGCGACGGCGACCGGGCGGGACGAGGACGAGGAGCTGGGCTTCCTAGCGGAGACGGTGCTCGCGGTGCGCGTGATAACCCTCGCAAACCGGCTGACGCGGAACGCCTCCGCCTTTTACCGGGAGAACCTGGACCTCGGAATGGTCGAGTGGCGCCTGCTCTTCGCACTGGAGAAGCTGGGCACGCTGACTGTCGGGGCGCTGGCCAAGGCGGCCGAAACCGAGAAGGCCGCGGCGAGCCGCGCCATTCGCGGCCTGGAGGAGCGTGGCATGGTGACGGCCACCGGCCTTGGCGGGCAGGGTGGTGCGGTCGCCATCTCCATGACCGCCGACGGAATGCGCTTGGCAAAGGCGGCGGTGCGGATCTCCGGGGAACGCGACGCACGGCTGCTCAACGGGATCGACCAGGGCGACCTCATCGTATTTGACAAGGTGCTGCGGCAGCTCATGCGGCAGGTGCAGGCAATGGCTGAGGTGCCTGGGACGGCGTGACGGCTGCGCGCCACCTGCGGCCCACAAGGTCACGGGAAGGCACAAGGGGGGAGAGAAGGGTGTTGAAGAACGGTTCCAATTGCGGGTTCTCGCGTCGCCTTCTGCTTTGGGCGCCCGCGCTGGCGATGCCAGCCCGAGCACGCGCCCAAGCGGGATGGCCCACGGCCCCCATTCGCGTGATCACCCCCGCTAGCCCCGGTGGATCGACCGACGTGATGGCGCGGCTGGTCAGTGAGGGCCTGTCGCGGCACTTCGGCGTACCCTTCCCGGTGGACACGCGCCCAGGCGCGGAGGGCAGCATCGCGGCGCAAGCCTTCGTGCAGGCGCCACCCGGCACGGCGTTGTTCTTCACCAACGCAGGCACGATCACGACCACGCCGGTCCTCATCCCCCGTTTGCCCTATGATACTCGGGCCGATCTGGTGGCCATCGCGCCTGTAGCGACAGATTTTCTTGCCTATGCGGTGCGCCCCGACTTCCCCGCAGCCTCGCTCTCTGAGGTCTTCGAGCGGATCCGCGACCGGCCGGGCGACATCAGCTGGTGCTCGGCGCCGGGGGGCACGAACCTGCTCACCAACGCCTATCTCCGGAGCCGCGGGCTGGATGCGGTCTTCGTTAATTATCGAACCACCGGGCCGGCGGCGCTGGACACGGCGGCGGGGCGCGTGGACTTGACGGTGCAGCCGCTCGTGACCCTCGCGCCGCTCGTGCAGGAAGGCAGGCTGCGGCTGCTGGCCGTGACCACCTCCATCCGCTCCCCGGCTTGGCCGGACGTGCCGACCGTGAAGGAGGCGGGTGCGCCCGAACTGGAGGTGGAGGGCATCCCGGGCCTTTTCGGCTGGAAGGGCATGCCCGAAGATCTCAGGGCCCGGCTGACCGCGGCCGTGCAGGACGTGGTCCGCGCCCCCGAGACGATCGAGCGCATGCGGAGCCTCGGCCTCGTGCCGCGCATCACGACAGCTCAGGAACTGGAGCGCGACCTGCGAGAGATGGGCGGACGTCTCGCGGAAGTGGCCCAAAAGTACGGCGTCCGGTCGGAGTAGCGACCTCCGTGATGGCGAGGATGGCCACTTGGGATCTGTTCTAGGGTGAAGCCGTCATGTGGCCTGACGCTGGGTTAGGGTAACGTTGAACCCGAGTTCATCGAGCTTGCGGGCGAAGCGGACGCGCCCGGTCCGTCGAAGTGGTCGGGGCCGAGATCGGCATAGACGACACCTGGGCGGAGCATCCAGCGCGCGGCGGTAATGATAGCGGCGGCAGCGATGATGGCCTCGCGCTGACGGCGGCGTGCTTTAAGGCGCCCGAACAGGCCCGCAGGTAGGTGCCTTTGACCCGAACCGCGCACCAAGCGATCTGGACCAGCAGGGTCTTCAGCCATGTCGCGCCCTTGCGTAACTTGGTGGGGCGGCGCTTTCCCGCGCTCTCGTCGCTTCTCGGGCAAAGGCCGGCTCAGGAGATAAGGTGGGCGTCGCTGGGAAAGCGGCTCATGTCGGTGCCGGCCTCGGCGAGGATAAGGGTGGCCGAGCGCGTGCTGCCCCGAGGGATGGTGGTCAGCCGCGTGGCGGCGTCGCGGAAGGCCGCGAGGCAATCGCCCAACTCGGCGTCGATCTCCGCGATGGCGGCATCGATGGCATCCGCCTGGCGGAGGTGGATCCTCAGCAGTAAGCACTGGTGGTCAGCCATCCGGCGCCGGAGTGCTTTGACGGGCACCGTCGGCGTCCTGTGGAAGGCATCCTGACAGCGGACATGCCGGCGCAAGCCAACGTCCAGCCCCACTCGACCAAACCGACTTTCGCTCTACCCGGTCGGGAACACACCACCGAGCGAGCGCGTCAGATCTGCTGCGACCTGGAGGAGTATCGGACTGGCCGTTCCCGCCGCCTCCCGGGTAAGCCGGGTTACCGGCCCGGTGAGACAGAGCGCGCCCGCGAAGCTCTCGCCCGGCCCAAAGACGGGGGTGGCCATGCCCGCGACATGTGGATCCCTCTCGCCGCCCGTGTAGAGCGGAACCCTGGTCGAGGCCGCCTCGGGTGGCAGAGGCACAGTTCCGAACATCCGCAGCACGTGGGCGATGGCGGAGTTGTCCATCGGCAGCATATCGCCCTGCCGCACGTGCAGCCTCAGCCGGTGCGGAGAATCGACACGGTAGAGACAGAGCCGGTGCTCACCGCTCCGCACGTAGAAGGACGCGCTCTCGCTCGTCTCTGCCACCAACCGTTCGAGCGCGGGCATGACATGAGCCTCCACGCGGAAGGACTGCTGGTAAACGGCTCCAAGCCGGAACAGCTCCGCTCCCAGGCGGTAGGATCCATCCGCCAGACGGATGAGGTAGCCGTGCGCCTCCATGGTGATGGCCAGCCGCATGATGGTGGTCTTCACCAGCCCCGTCCGCGCGGTCAGCTCGGCCAGGGTGATGGCGTCGTCCCCCTTGCGGAAGGCGGACAGCAGGGTCAGGGCTCGGCCCGCCGAGGCGACACCCTCCAGCGATGCCTTCGGACGGGTCTGGGTCGTCATGACGGCCACCGTTAGGGGCCGCTCCCTCCCTCGGCAAGCCACTCGCGCCGTCAGGGGGCGTGGGGGGGGAAGCGGAAGCCCCGGCACCTCCAGGGTGGTCCTCAGGATACTCCCTGTCTCCGACTCCGTGATGAACAGGTCTCGCCCTTCCGGCCCGCCGAAGGCGAGGTTGGTGGTGGACCAGCCGGCGCAGGAGGCGATGCGCGCCAGCGGCTCCGCCCGGGGCGACAGCCGCCAAACGGTCCCGAAACCGGCATGGGCCACAAGGAGGCAACCCTCGGCGTCCAGCGCCAACCCATCCGGCCCGCTCGGGCCGCCGTGCAGATGGCAGAAGATGCTTGCCTTTGTCACGCTCCCGTCGGCGTGCAGCGGCAGGCGCCAGATCTGGTTTGCGCGCGTCACCGCTACCAGCAGGAAGGAGGCGTCCAGCGCCACCACGATGCCGTTCGGGCTGGGCACCGTGCCGATCAGTAGGTCGAGCCGCCCGTCCGTCCCCAGGCGGTACACCCGCCCGGTCGGGTCCTGCAGACCGGTCTGCCCCTGGTCCGTGAAGTACATCTCGCCGCCCGGCCCGAAGGCGAGGTCGTTGACGCCCTTGAAGCTCTCGGATCGGGCCGTCTCCAGGAAGGGCGTGACCTGCCCGCTCCCTGGATCCAGCAGCATGATCCCGCGCTTGTAGTCCGTGATGAAGATCCGCCCGTCCCGGTGGATCTTCAGCCCGTTGGGCCAGCCGTCGTACTCGGCCACCTGCTCCCACTCGCCTTCGGCGGAAATGCGAAAGACGCGCCCGAAGGGGATGTCCGTGACGTAGAGCCGCCCCTGCCGGTCGAAGGAGGGGCCTTCGAGAAAGCTGTCCACCGGCCGCCCGGCACGGTTCGCATCGCTCCAAGCGGACCGCCGGGACTTACGGTAACGGTCAGGCAACCGTGTAAAGACCTCGGTCTCGATGCGAGGCGGCGGGGCGAAGAAGCTCATCGCTGCCGCCTCACTGCCGCTCGATGCCGCCCGCGGCCGCGACCTCGCGCCAGCGGGCGGCCTCCTCCGTCAGCAGCGCCGAGAAGGCGGCCGGGGCGATGCCGCCGGGCTCGGAGCCGAGATCGGCGATGAAGGCCTTCATGTCAGGCGCGGCGAGGGCGCGGACCACTTCCCTGTGCAGCTGTCCCACGATCGCGTCCGGCGTGCCCTTCGGCGCGGCTAGCCCCGACCAGTTGATCACGCTGAAGCCCTGCAACCCGGCTTCCGTGAAGGTTGGCACATCAGGGAGGGCAGTCACCCGGCGGTCTCCGCTGATCGCCAGCGGGCGGAGCTGCCCGCCGCGGATGTTCCCCAGCGCCGAGCCGGGCGAGAGCATCACGAGGTCCACGTTGCCGGATAGTACGCCGATCACGGCCTCGCCCGCACCGCGATAGGGCACGTGATAGAGCTTCACCCCCGCCGCGCGCTCGAACGCCAGCGTCGCGAAGTGCGGCGCGCTGCCGATCCCGCCCGTGCCATAGGTCAGCTTCTCCGGATCTCTCTTCGCGGCCGCGATGAGGGAGGCGAGGTCACGGTAAGGCGACTTCTCACCGACCGCGAGCAGGACGGGCGAGAAGGCCGTGACCGTGATCGGCTGGAAGGCGGCAGCCTGGTCGAATGGCAGGCGGCTGAAGAGGTAGGGCAGCATGGCGTAGGTGTTGTCCATCGCCAGCAGCGTGTAGCCGTCCGGCGCGGCCCGCGCGGCCTCGCCCGCGCCGATCGTGCCCGTCGCACCCGACTTGTTCTCGACGACGAAGGTCTGGCCGAGTTGCTCCGACAGCTTCTGCGAGATCCGGCGCGCCAGCGTATCCACAGCACCCCCAGGGGCCCAGGGCACGATCACCCGTACGGGACGGGACGGGTATGCCCCTTGTGCCAGGGCCGGGCGGAAGGGTCCGGCGAAGGGAACTGCCAGACCGGCCCCGATTAGGGCGCGGCGGGCGATGCGATGGGGGTGGCGATTGAACACTTGCGCTTCCTCTTCCCGCTCGGCTATTTCGAAACGGCGTTGCGTTTTCTTCGGCTGTTCTGGCACCGGGAGCGCGGCAGTGTCAACAAAACGGCGCGCGACAGCGCCGGCACCTGGGAGGACGGCCGTGGCGATCGGCTTCCGCATTCATCGGCGCACCCAACAGGTGGACGCCGCCCTCGTTGCGCGTTTCCGCGACCTGCCCGTCGCCAATGTCAGCGATGTCATGTCCCGCATGACGGCCGGCGGCGCGCGGCTGCGGCCGATGCAGGCCCCCGGCGTGGTGATGTCGGGCCCTGCCCTGACAGTGAGGACGCGCCCCGGCGACAACCTGATGATCCACAAGGCTATCGCGCTGGCGCAGCCCGGTGACGTGATCGTGGTGGATGCAGGCGGGGACCTGACCAACGCGCTTATCGGCGAGCTGATGCTGGCGCAGATGGTCAGGCGCGGGCTCGCCGGCATCGTCATCAACGGCGCCATCCGCGACAGCGCGGCCATTCGCGCACAGAACTTCCCGGTCTTCGCCGCCGGGATCACGCATCGCGGCCCCTACAAGGACGGCCCGGGCGAGATCAACGTACCGGTCGCCATCGACGGCATGGTGATCGCGCCGGGCGACCTCGTCCTCGGTGACGATGACGGCCTCCTCTGCGTGCCCCTAGACGAGGCAGAGGCGATCCACGCCGCGGCCAGCGCGAAGCACGCGACGGAGGGGAAGCAGATGGCCAACATCGCGGCCGGGACGCACGACGCCTCCTGGGTGGACGCGACGCTGCGCCGCCTGGGCTGCGAAGGCCTCGACTAGGCCCGCCCCCCTTCCCTTCCAGACCCCACGCCGAGAAGCCGCCTCATGCCCGACGCTGCCCGCCCCAACGTCCTCGTCTCCGCCGCCTGGCTGGCCGCGGAGGCCGTCGCCATGCTGGAGGAGGGGGGCTACGCCGTTCGCTGCACCAGCGGCTACCCGGGCGAGGAGGAGCTTCTCACCGCCATTCGCGAGCACCGGCCGGTGGCCATCCTGCACCGCCAGGGCATCATCAACGGCACGGCGATGGACGCCGCGGCGCCCGCGCTTCGCGTGGTCGCGCGGCACGGCGCGGGGATCGACGGCATCGACATCCCCGCCGCCCGTGCCCGCGGCCTGACCGTGACGCGGGCGGCCGGGGCGAACTCTCGCTCCGTCGCAGAGCACGCGATGGCGCTCATGCTCACCATGCTGAAGGATCTTCCTTCGGTAGTGAACGGGATGCGCGAAGGGCTGTGGGAGAAGACCTCCCGCATGACCCGCGACATCGATGGCATGACGCTGGGCATCGTCGGCTACGGTGCGATCGGCTCCAAGGTGGCTCGCATGGCGGACGCCTTCGGCATGCGCGTGCTGGGCTATGACCCGTTGCTCCCCGCAGGCCGGCTCGCTGGCCCGGCCGAGCGCGTGGAAACACTGCCCGAGCTGCTGCGCCGGTCCGAGGTGCTGTCCCTGCACTGCCCGCTGGAGCCGGAGACGCGCAACATGATCGGTGCGAACGAGCTGGCGATGCTGCCGAAGGGAGCCATCCTCGTGCACACCGCGCGCGGCGGGATCGTGGACCAGGACGCGCTCCTGGGGGCGCTCGATTCCGGCCAGCTGAGCTGGGCCGGCGTGGATGTTTTCGCCAAGGAGCCGCTGGAGGAGGGGAGCCCTTTCCGCACCCACCCGCGCGTGGTGTCCACCCCTCACCTGGCCGCCAACACGCCTCGCGGCGCGGCCGGCATGGCCTGCGGCGCGGCGGAGAGCATTATCGCCGTACTCGCCGGG
This sequence comes from Roseomonas sp. KE2513, assembly GCF_016107305.1. Taxonomy (GTDB): domain Bacteria; phylum Pseudomonadota; class Alphaproteobacteria; order Acetobacterales; family Acetobacteraceae; genus Roseomonas. The sequence goes on along the minus strand of NZ_RCVR01000005.1, from coordinate 7,432 downwards.
CGCCTGCCCGCGCTCGAGGGTGCGGTCGTGGTGCCGGGCGGCCTGCCGGCCGGGCTCGTCCCGGCGGCCTGACGGAGCGGTAGGGGCAACCATGATCCCGCGCCTCCCCGAGGCGCCTCCACCGGAGGCGCTCACCCGCACCTTCCTGGACGCGCTGCGGGCGGCCGGGTTCACGGGGGAGATCGCGGCGGGCGACGCGGACCGGATGGTCTTCGCCACGGACAACTCCATCTATCGCGTCCCGCCCCAGGCCGTGCTCTTCCCGCGGGACAGCGCGGACGTTGCCCGCGCCATGCGCCTCCTCTGGGAGGAGCGATTCCGCAGGGTGGTGCTGGCGCCGCGCGGCGGCGGCACGGGCACGAACGGCCAGTCGCTGACGGCGGGCATTGTGCTCGACCTCTCGCGCCACATGAACCGTATCCTGGAGATCGACCCGGCCGCGCGGCGCGTGCGCGTGCAGGCGGGCGTGGTGAAGGACCAGCTCAACGCGGCGCTCGCCCCGCACGGCCTCTTCTTCGCGCCGGAACTCTCCACCTCCAACCGCGCGACGATCGGCGGAATGATCGCGACGGACGCCTGCGGCCAGGGCTCCTGCCTCTATGGCAAGACGCGTGACCATGTGCTTGGGCTCACCACCGCCCTGGCCGATGGCACGATCTGGAACTCAGCGCCGCTGGAGGAGGAGGCGCTGCGGGACATCCAGGACCGGAAGGATCTGGTGGGCGCCATCCATCGCGCGGTGGACACCATCCAGCGCGAGCATGCCGCCGAGATCGAGGCGGGATTCCCGAAGCTCAACCGCTGCCTCACCGGCTATGACCTAGCCCATATCCGTGACCACGAGAGCCGCTTCGACCTCAACAGCGTGATCTGCGGGGCGGAGGGCACGCTCGGCGTGGTGACGGCGGCCACGCTCAAGGTCCTGCCCCTGCCCGGGCACGTTGCCTTGGTGAACCTGCGCTACGACAGCTTTGACGCTGCGCTGCGCGATGCCGGCGCGCTGCTGGCCTTCGGCGCCGCCTCCGTCGAGACGGTGGACAGCAAGGTCCTCGCCCTCGCGCAGAAGGATATCGTTTGGGAGGGGGTGCGGTCCTTCTTCCCCGAGGATGCCGGGCGCCCGACCCGCGGGGTGCTGCTGGTGGAGTTCGTCGGCGACGCGGCCGACGGGGTCCAGGCCGCGCTCGGGCGTCTGACCTCGATGCTGGACACCGAGGGCTTCGGCGGCCGCCGGCTGGGCTACACGGTCGCCCGCGGTGAGGCGGCGGTGGGCCGCATCTGGGACATGCGCAAGCGCGCCGTCGGCCTACTGGGCAACATGGCGGGCGAGCGGCGCCCCATCCCCTTCGTCGAGGACACCGCCGTCCCGCCCGAGCACCTAGCCGACTACATCGCCGATTTCCGCGCGCTGCTGGACGGTGCCGGGCTGGACTACGGCATGTTCGGCCACGTCGATGCCGGCGTGCTGCATGTTCGCCCCGCGGTCGACATGAAGGATCCGGCGCAGGAGCGTCTCATTCGCGAGGTCTCCGACGGCGTCGCGGCACTGACGCAGCGCTATGGCGGCCTGCTCTGGGGCGAGCACGGCAAGGGTGTGCGCTCCGAGTACTCGCCGCGCTTCTTCGGTCCGCTCTACCCGCTGGTACAGGCTGTGAAGGGCGTCTTCGACCCGCACAACCAGCTCAACCCCGGCAAGATCGCCACGCCCCCGGAGGGCGGCGCGCTGCTGCGGGTGGATGGCGTCCCCACGCGCGGGCAAGCCGACCGTGCGATCCCGGAGGCGGTGCGCGCGCCTTACGACACGGCGATGCACTGCAACGGCAACGGCGCATGCTTCAACTGGGACGCGGATGACGCGATGTGCCCGTCCTGGAAGGGCACCCGCGAGCGCCGGCACTCGCCCAAGGGCCGCGCGATGCTGGTGCGGGAATGGTTGCGGCGGCTGAGCGAGGCCCGGTTGGACCCGGTCGCCGAGGCTCATGCCTTGCGGGCCGCGCCGCCACTACGGAACTTCCTCGCCCGCCTCCGCAACACCCTCGCGAAGTGGCGCGGCGAGGCCGACTTCTCCCACGGCGTGAAGGAGGCGATGGACGGCTGCCTCGCCTGCAAGTCCTGCACCGGCGGCTGCCCGATCAAGGTGGACGTGCCGGGCTTCCGCGCCCGCTTCCTGGAACTCTATCACGGCCGCTACCTGCGCCCGTTGCGCCACCACCTCGTTGCGCGGGCGGAGGGCCTGCTGCCGCGGGCGGCGCGCGTGCCGCGCCTCTACAATCTCGTCTTCGGCAGCGCGCCAGGCCGCGCCGTGCTGCGCACCGTGGGCCTCGTGGACAGCCCGCCCGTCTCCGGCATCGACCTGGGCACGGAGCTTGCCGCCCGTGGCATCGCCTACGCCCATCCGGCAGCGCTGCGCGCCCTCCCGGAGGAGGACCGCGCGCGCGCCGTGATCTTCGTGCAGGACGCCTTCACAAGCTTCAACGAAACGCGCCTCCTGCTCGACGTGCTGGACCTGGCGCTGGCCCTCGGCGCGCGGCCCTGGGTCGCGCCCTTCCAGCCCAACGGCAAGCCGCTGCACGTGCACGGCTTCCTCGGCGCCTTCGGGAGGGCAGCCGTGGCGAACGCAGCAATGTTGAGCGCGCTGGCAGAGACCGGGGTCCCGCTGGTCGGGATCGACCCGTCCATGACGCTTACTTACCGCTCGGAATACAAGGAAGCGGGTGCCGCCGCCCCGGCCGTGCTGCTGCTGCAGGAATGGCTGTCGCACCAAAATGGCGAGGCGCCGCGCGCCGCCGCACCGGGACCGTACCGCCTTCTCCTGCACTGCACGGAGCGCACCAACGCCGCGGCTTCAGCGCGCGAGTGGCGCGCCGCCTTCGCCCGCCATGGTCTGGCGCTCGAGGTTCCGCCCGCCGGCTGCTGCGGCATGGCCGGCACCTACGGGCACGAGGCCGAGCACCGGTCGATGTCCGAGCATCTCTACGGCCTGAGTTGGGCACCACAGGTCAGGAGCGGGGGCGAGGTCCTGGCCACCGGCTTTTCCTGCCGTTCCCAGGTCAAGCGCCTCGACGGTGTCGCGCTGCGCCACCCCGCTCAGGCGCTGCTGGCCGCGATCCGCGAGGGCCACCGCGAGAGCGGCGCCACCCTGCCGAAGGCGGCCTGAACAACGTCGATGACATGGAGGAGGAAACAGAATGACGACATGGACAAACCCTGGACGCCGCCGGCTGCTGTCAGCCGGTGCGGCGCTCGCCGCTGCGCCGCTTGCCCGCCCTGCCCTCGCGCAGGCCGTCTGGCCCGTCGGGCGCTCCATCGAAATCGTGGTGGGCTTTGCGCCCGGTGGCGGCACCGACGTGATGCTGCGCGCCCTCGCGCTGTTCATGGCGGCGGAGCTGCCCGGCGCGAACTTTGTCATCAGTAACCGCCCGGGGGCGGGTGGGGAAACCGCCTACGCCGCGCTTCAGGCTGCAAGGCCGGACGGCTTCACCATCGGCGGCATCAACACCCCCGGCTACCTTTCCGTCCCGATCGAGCGCCGCGTACGCTACGATCGCACAAAGATCCGCGCCATTGCGCGCCTCGTGGACGACCCAACTGCCTTCGTCGTGCACCAGGATTCTCCCTACAAGACGCTTGCCGATCTCGTGGCGGACGCCAAGCGTCGGCCCGGGCAGATCAGCGTCGGCTCCTCCGGCGTCGGCACGGACGACCATCTCGGCCTCACGCTCTTCCAGGCTGCCACGGGAACGGAGTTCATCCACGCGCCCTATGCCGGGGCGGGGCTGGTGAAGAATGCCGTGCTGGCGCGCCACATCGACGTGGCCGGGCTCAACCTCGGTGAGATCGGCATGCTGGGCCAGGACAAGCCGGCGCTCCGGCCTCTGGCCGGCATGGGCGAGCACCGCTGGGACCTGATGCCGGACGTGCCGACCTTCCGCGAGGCTGGATACGACGTGGTCATGACGAGCGAGCGCGGGATCGGCGCACCGCGGGGCGTGCCGGACGAGATCGCCCTGCGCCTGCAGGAAGCGATCGCACGCGTGGTCGCCAAGCCGGAATGGACCGAGAAGGCGCGGCAGCTCGAACTGCCCATGGCCTACCTGCCGGGCGCCGAATGGGAGGCGCAGATGCCGGCCCAGGAGGCCCGCTACCGTCAGATCTGGGAGAAGACCCCGTGGCAGCAGTGACCCCTTGCCGCCGCGCCCTCCTGCTTGCGGCGGCGGCGCTTGGCCTGTCCGGCCGCCTTGCGCGCGCGCAGGACGGCAACTGGCCCGAGCGGGCGGTGCGCGTCATTCTGCCCTGGCCGCCCGGCGGCACGGCCGACATCGTCGGACGCCTCTTTTTCAATGCCGTCTCGCAGGGCACGGGCAAGCCCTTCGTGATCGAGAACCGTCCCGGCGCGACCGGCACGATTGGCGCGGCCGCCTTCGCGCAGTCCGCCCCAGACGGCTACACCGTCATGCATGGTTCGACCGGCCTCTCGGTTGAGAAGGCCCTCTTCAGTAACCTGCCCTATGATGCCCAGCGGGACTTCATACCGGTCTTCCGCACCGTCACCGTGCCGCAGTTCGTGCTGGTGCCTGCAAGCCTGCCGGTCCGCACGCTCTCGGAGCTGATCGCCTATGCCAAGGAGAAGCGCGGCATCAACGGCGCCTCGGCCGGCATCGGCTCCATCCAGCACCTCTCCATGGAGCTCTTCGCGCGCCAGACGGGCTTGCCGGTCAACCACGTCCCCTATCGCGGCGGCGCACCCATTTACACCGACCTGATGACAGGCACGGTCGATCTCTACTTCGGCAACGCCAATGCGCCGGTGGCTTTCGTCAAGGAGGGTAAGCTCCGTGCCCTCGCCCATACTGGCAGAGGGCGGCTCACCTCGCTGCCGGATGTCCCGCCGGTCTCGGACCTCCTCCCCGGCTTCGAGACCTATGAGTGGAACGGCGTTTTCCTGCCCAAGAGTACCTCCCCGGCCGTGGTGGCACGGCTGAACACCCTGCTGAACGAGGCGCTTGGCCGACCGGATGTGGCCGAGAAGCTCCGGAGCCAGGACCTTCAGGCAGAGCGCAACACGCCCGAGGAGTTCGCCGCCTTCTTCGCGAACCAGAGCCAGCGCTGGCAAGGCTTCGTGCGCGAGGCCGGGATTCGGCTGGAGTAGCGCGATGGCAGGACCCGGGCACACCTCCCCGCACCTTCCGGTGCGCGAGGACTGGCTGGCGATGGTGCAGGAGGAGATCCTTCTCCCCACCCTGCCGATCGTGGACGCGCACCACCACCTCTGGGACCGTCCTGGCAGCCGCTACCTGCTGGAGGAGTTGCTGCGCGACACGGGCAGTGGGCACGACGTGCGGGCGACGGTCTATATCCAGGCGCGCTCGATGTACCGAGCCGAGGGACCGGAGGAGGCTCGCAGCCTCGGCGAAACAGAGTTCGCAAACGGGGTCGCGGCCCAAAGCGCGAGTGGCCTCTATGGCCCGATCCGCGCCTGCGCGGGGATCGTCGGCATGGTGGATTTGATGCAGGGCGACGGTGTCGTCCCCCTGCTGGAGCGGCACATCCGCGCGGGCGGAGGACGTTTCCGCGGCGTGCGGAACCAGACGGCTTGGCACGCGGCGCCGGAGATCAACTCGAACCCTGTTCCGCCCCGCCCGGGCCTGCTCTCCGAGCCTGCCTTCCGTCGGGGAGCCGCGCGCCTCGCGGAGCACGGGCTGTCGCTCGATGTCTGGGCCTACCACACCCAACTCGACGAGGTGCTCGCCCTGGCCCGCGCCCTCCCCGATCTGACAGTGGTCCTGGATCATTGCGGCGGTCCGCTCGGGGCCGGGCCTTATCGGGGGCGCCGTGCAGAGGTGCTCGCGGAATGGGGCGGGCGCGTGCGCCTTCTCGCCGCGTGCCCGAACGTAATGGTGAAGCTCGGTGGCCTCGGCATGGCGGTCGGGGGCTTTGATTTCGAGCATCAGGACATACCGCCCACCTCCGAGCAGCTGGTGGCGGCCTGGCGCCCCTACCTGGAAACCTGTGTCGAGGCGTTCGGCGCCGTGCGCTGCATGTTCGAGAGCAACTTCCCCGTGGACAAGGGCAGTACCGGCTACGTCGTCCTGTGGAACGCCTTCAAGCACTTCGCCGCCTCTGCCTCGGCGGAGGAGAGGACCGCGCTGTTCAGCGGCACGGCGATCCGCACCTACCGTCTCCCGCCTTCCCCGGCAGACTAGACGAGAAGCAAGGAAACACCGGAATCATGATGGCGCGTCGCACCCTGCTCGCCGCCCCGGCGCTGCTCGCGCTATCCGTCACGGCGCAGGCGCAGTCTTGGCCCACGCGGCCCTTCGCCTGATCGTCACATAACCCGCCCGGCGGCGCTGTGGACCTCGCCGGCCGACTGATCGCCGAGGGCCTGAGCGCGCGCCTGGAGCAGTCCATCGTCGTGGAGGACCGCACTGGCGGGTGCGGCACGATCGGCACGGCCGCCGTCACCAATGCGGCGGCGGACGGCTACACGTTGGGCGCCAGCGCGGTAAACAGTCTCGCCATCGACCAGTACCTCTACCGCAACCTGCCTTAAGGCCTCGAGAAGGATCTCGTGCCGGTTTCACTCGGATGGAAGGCGTCTCTCGTCATCGTGGTGCCGACCGAATACGTCCCCTCTCGAACTCTCCAGGAGTTCGCAACCTGGGCAAAGGCTCGGCCCGACGGCGCAGCCTTCGGCAGTTCGGGCGTGGGCACAACGGGCACGTGAGGCCATGGCGGTTTGAGCAAAATCACAAACAAGCCGATGTTCTCAGATATGCTGTCGCACCTGGCCGCTTGGCTCATTCGCCTCTCACATCTGAGTGGCGTCCAACCCAACCGCTAATTTGTCAACATTATCGCTGCTACACCACGCGATAGAATGCAACTTGGCTTCGGCGCAGGTTGAGCTCTGCAAGCGCTAGGAAGCGCTTGCCTTTTCACGCGCAGCTGGTGCCCTCGTTACCTTTTGGAAGGCGGTGCCAGCTTCGACCATGGTGGCGCTGATCTCGCGCAGCAGGGCACTACCTTTGACGGTGCACTGCACGAGCACGGAGCGGCGGTCCTTGGGGTCAGTCTTACGGCGGGCAAAGTCGAACTCGCCCAAGCGATCCAGGGCGCGGGTGATCGCGGGCTTGGAGACGTTCAGCGCCGAGGCCAGGCCGCGCACTGTATGCGGCCCCTCTCCTAGGTAGACGGTCAGGAAGACGCCGAGCTGCCGCGCGGTGAGGTCAGGCCCGTCGCGGCGGACGAGCGAGACGGTCGTTTCCCGCAGAACTTCGATGAGCTGGTCCGGTGTGCCTTGCACGAGCACCGATCTCCTATGTCAGGGGCTCACAGGAAAGCCGGACGCCCGAGCGTCCGGCCTTTGTCATGTCAGCGGCAAGCGGTGCGGCACCGCCTGCCGAACCCTGAGCTCAGGCGCGCAGGTTCTTGG
>NZ_RCVR01000049.1 GCF_016107305.1 Roseomonas sp. KE2513 | reverse complement strand
GGCGTTTGACGGTTTGCGACTCTTCATAGTTCCACACGTTAGCTGTATTATACTTGAAACTTGAATTTGTGGAGTAATGCGCGTTATACAGAAATGACAGCAACAGGAGCATTTCTCATGGTCGAGCCGCTTTCCGTGCCCGCGGCCGAGGTGCAGCGCCACTTCGCGCTCTACCAGGACAAGGCGCTCACCCAGGCCGTGGCTGTCACCAGCCGCGGCCGTCCGCGCGTGGTGATGATTTCGGTCGAGGAGTACGAGAGGCTGCGCCGCCGCGACCGCCAGGCGATGATGGTAGAGGAACTGCCGCTCGACTTGATTGAAACGATCGCCGCGGCCCAGCCCTCCGAAGAGTCGCGCCGCTTCGACGACGAAATTGCCTGAGTCGCGCCGTCTCACTCCGCCAGTGCCAGGCGAGGTCATCCGCTACGCCTATCTCTGGACGCACGAGGTCGCCGAAGGCCGCGATGAAGCGCGTAAGGATCGTCCGTGCGCGGTCGTGATCGCAATGACGGATGCCGCTGGCGTCTCGTCCGTCATTGTCGTGCCCATCACGTCTCGCGTACCGACCGCACCCGATGAGGGGATGGAGATCCCCACTGCGACCCGCCAACGCTTGGGCTTGCAGAACGAGCCGTGCTGGGCGGTGCTGACGGAGGTGAACCAGTTCGTTTGGCCCGGCCCTGACTTGCGGCCTGTGGCCATGGGTGCCGGCCCGAGCTGGAGTTACGGCCTGCTACCGGCTGCCTTGTTCGTGCGCCTACGTGACGCCATCGTCGCGCGCGCTCGTTCGAGGGCGCTGCGCGTCACTAAACGGTCAGTCTGATGCAGTCGCAGCCCGACTCGCCTCCTGCCGTGTCCGGTTGTGTTGTCCTGAGGGATGAGTCGCTACTTACCCACCAGCACCCTCTCCTAAGCCCTTTTCAACCACTTGTTGCACGGTGTGCGTTCGACGTTTTTGGTGCAACGCTGAATCCGCGGCCTTTTCGGGCGCTGGTACGCGAACGTCCTATAGGAAGTTTTTTGTATAGGACTCTTATAGGTATGGGCCGCGGATTCAGCGTGGATAACCGGGGGTTAGGCCGCCGATTCAGCGTAGGTTACGGTCTGCCTAGGTCGCGGATTCAGCGCAGGAATGCCGCGGATTCAGCGTGGCCCTTCAAGCAGCCCATTGAAAGGCCGCGGATTCAGCGTGGACAAACGGGGATATCTGGGAGGACAGGCATTGGAGTCTCGAAAGGCCGCCGATTCAGCGTTCGCGCTCGGCGATGCTCGCCTAGTCTTGACCCAGCAAGGGGTGGGTGAGGGGACGCATGGCTGAGATACACCGTCAGCTCATGCTTTTCGGCGCTGAGGCCCTTCGACGCACGGCCAGTGCCATCGACGACCCTAGGCTACGCCGTAGGGAGCTAGGCCGCATCGAGGCCGCTAGCAACGCCATGGGCGAGTTGGCCGACGACGAACTGGCATTTACCCACTCCGGCCTATGCCAGACCTGTCTCCCCCACGCTCGCCCCGACAGCAACGACGCGATCTGGGAGCGCAGCTCCGGGCGCTTTCACCTGATGGTCAGTCCTGGCGTGGTGCGCGGTGCGGATGGGCGTGCCGCGCGCGTCGGCGTGCCCTACGGCACCCGGGCGCGGCTGATTATGATCTTCCTCCAAACCGAAGGCGTTCGCGGGCGTACGGTCAACCTCGGGCCAAGCATGTCGGCCTGGATCCGCTCGCTCGGCCTGCCTGTTACTGGAGGACCACGGGGCACCATTCAGGCCATCCGCGAGCAGTCACTGCGCATTGCCCGGTGCGAGTTCACCTTGCAATGGAGCGCACCTGCTTCCTCGCCCGGTGCCGCCGAGCAGATGATCATCCGCGACCAGCGCCTCGTGTCAGGCCTGTCGCTCTGGCAGGGTCACGAAGACGCCGAGGGGCCGGGATGGTCGGCCACGGTGGAACTGACTAGCGAGTTCCACGAGCACCTGCGCCAGCATGCCGTGCCGCTCGCGCGCGACGCCATCGCCCACCTCAAAGACAATTCGCTCGGCCTGGACCTGTATACGCTGCTGGCCTACCGGCTGCAGCGCCTGCAAAGGCCGCTCCTGCTACGCTGGCAGGCGCTTGCGGCACAGGTCGGCTCCGACGCGACGCGGGTCTCGCACCTAGCGCAGCGTGTGAAGGCCGTGCTGCCCGACGTGCTCGCTGTGTACCCGGACGCCGAGGTGGAGGTGGTCCATCACGGCCTCAAGCTCATGCCCTCGCGTTCCCCCGTGCCCAAGACCCTGGTGCGCGGTCTCAGGCTGATCCCGTCGGCCGGGTAGGAATACCTCCGGGGATCCTGCGCAGCTTGTTCCCAGGCGCCGTGCGAATCGCGAGCAAGGTCGATCAACCTGCCAGGCACGCAGAATCCGCGGCCTTTTCGGGCCTTCCAAAGCTCTCACGGCCTCGACCACCAGTTGGAGCAAGGTGGCCACTGGCGGCGCAAATAGCCTAGATCAATCATTATAATCTGCAAAACTGTGAGTCCGGTTTTGTTCATGGAGTCGATCGCAGGATAGAAAGGGACGCTCAACTGCTGCGTTAAGGCTTGATCAAGAGGAATCCTCCCCGGTAGTGTCCGCACAGAACGGCTCATGGTTCTGTGCAAAATGCCGAAATTGGTTTTCCGCAATGAAGTTTTCAGGCGCTTCTCCGGTTGGCTGCTTCTCGGTAGCGGTTCATCCCCTCTCGGCGCCGCGAGCCTGTCGGCGTTAAGGTTCCGGCCCGTCAGGGAGACGGATACTTGCGAGGGGTTCTACAGGAGGCAGACATCCGCACCGGTCTGGAGACCGGAGGGCGGATCGAGAACGTCGTCATCGTGGCGCGACGCGACGAGGCTGACGGGGTCGAGCACGTCCCCTACCTGCTGCCAAGCTGGCGCCGGGGTTACGTCGCGATCGGCCTGTTCCGCGGTGCGGGCGTGCGGGCTTACCGCGATCTCACCCGCCTGGTGCGCTTCGTGCGAGACGACTTGGGCTTCCACGGGCCGATCGGGTTGCACGAGGAGAACTGCCCCAAGCTGGCTAAGCTGCGCTCCTTCCTCGACGGCGCCGTGCCGGGCGGGGCGGCCCAGCCCAACAAGTCCCTGCCTGCTGGCGACGAGGCGGCGACGCCGGACACGCTCGACCCCTAGCGAGGCGGCCCGCGGCCGGGTGGTGGCCGCGTGATCCTGGAGTTGGCCGTCGTCGCGCAGCTCGCTGCCCGCTGCGCCCCGGCCATCGCTTTCGAGACACTGGCCGCCGTCGTGCGGACGGAAAGCGGCTTCCAGCCCTTCGTACTCGGCGTGAACGGACCGGGCGGCGGTGCGGTCCTGGCCGAGACGCGCGAGGCGGCCGCCGCACTCGCCACGGACCTCATCGTGCGCCAGGGCCGCTCCGTGGACCTGGGGCTCATGCAGGTGAATAGCGGCAACCTGCGCGCGCTAGGCCTGACGGTCGCAGAAGTCCTCGACCCCTGCACCAACTTGGCGGCCGGTGCCCGCATCCTGCGCGAAGGCTACACCACGGCTAGCCGCGGCGAGCCGGACCCGCAGAGGGCACTTCGCGTCGCCTTCTCCCGCTACAACACCGGCCACCCCGAGCGGGGCTTCGCTAACGGCTACGTCCGCCGCGTCCAGGGCGCAGCCGAGGTCGTTGTGCCGGCCATTCGCCTGCGTGGTGAGGTCGCCGCGGTACCGCCGCGCTCTGCTGTCGCCCCCATCCCCGAGCTGCCCGACGACGATCCCGACGCGCCCCCGGAGTGGGACGTGTGGGCGCGGGCCACCCATGCGAGCCGGCCGCGCCTGATGGCCGTGCCTCGTGAGACCCCCGCGGCGTCGGGGGGCGCCGTGGGGTCCACCCCCACCGATCCCCCGAGGACCGCAGAATGACCTTCTCACCTAAGGCGCGGAACGCCGCCCTCTTTGCCGCCGTGGCTTGCGCCGCTCTGATGCTGCCTGACTTGGCGCACGCGCAGGTGGGCGGCGGCGGCTCCAGCGTCGTCACCAGCCTGACGCAGTGGTTCATGACCAACGTGGCCCGCGGCCTCGTCATGATGGGCATCATCGCCGTCGCCATCGGTCTCTTCGTTATGCGCTTCTCGGTTGGCGTGATCGCCTCTGTGGTGGCCGGTGGTTTGATCCTGGCTAACGCCGACACCATCGCCGGCTACTTCGGCTTCTGAGGGGCGGAGCGGCGTGGAACCCCTGACCGAGGATCCCCTGCATGTCGCGGCGACGCGGCCGGCCCTCATGTGGGGTCTGCCACTGCCGCTGGCCCTTGCCCTCTTCGTGATCGGGGCCGAGGTGCAGGTGGTGTTCAAGGGCCTGACCGGCGTGGCCTGGGCGCTCGCCCTGGTCGCCCCTGTCTGGATTGCTGCCCGGTTCCTCGTCGCCCGCGACTACAACGCGGTCGGCGTCGCGGTGCTCTGGCTTAACACCAGCGCCCGCGGCTTTGACTCCGCCGATTGGGGTGGCGCCTCCGTCGCCCCGCTGCCCGTGGGGAGCGCACGGGGTCCGCGCGGGATGCGCCATGCGTAACCCCTTCCTGTCCGCCCCCGGGTGGAGCGAGCGCAGCGCCGACGACTACGTGCCCTTTGTCGGCCACGTCCGCGACAACGCGGTGCTGCGGACGGATGGATCCGTGATGGGGATGCTGCGCTTGGTCGGCGCCCCCTTCGCCCTGGAGGACCACGCCCGGCGCAACAGCCGGCACCGCTTCCGCAACGCGGTCCTCCGCAACATCGCCGACGATACCCTGACAGTCGTGGAGACCATGGTGCGGCACGACGGCGTGGCGCCGCTGCCGGCCGGGGCTTACCGGTCCACCTTCGCCGCCGATCTCGAGAACGCCTACCGCCGGGAGGTGCTGACCGGGCGCGAGCGGGTCAATGAGTGGTTCGTCTCGGTGATCGTCACGCCCCGTGCCCCGGTGACCCGCGGCCTCAACGCCCTGCGCTCGCGCCTGGGCCGCAAGAAGGAGGCTGCCGCCACCACGGCCAGCGAGGAGCTGATCCGCACCCTGGATGACCGGATGCTCGTCCTGGCCAAGGCCTATGCCGAGATGGGGCCAGTGCGGCTGGGCGTGCGCGAGGCCGGCGGGGTGCTGTTCTCCGAGGTCGCGGAGGCCCTGCGGCTGTTCCTGACAGCGCGCTTCCTGCCGGTGCCGATGGTCAGCGGCTCCCTCGGGGGCTCCATCTACACGGATCGGGTGATCTGCGGCCGGCGCGGTTTCGAGGTCCGCAGCCCTGGCCGTCCCTCCTTCGGCACCCTCATGGGGTTCAAGGAGTACCCCGACCGCACCCGGCCGGGGATGCTCAACGACCTGCTCTCGGCCGATTGCCGGGTGGTGCTGACCAACTCCTTCCGCTTCCATTCGCGTGCCGCCGCGACCGGCAGCCTGGCCCGCAAGCAGGCACAGATGGCCAATGCGGGCGACCGGGCGCTCAGCCAGATGGACGCGCTGCACGACGCGATGGACGACGTGGCCTCCAACCAGGCCACGATGGGATCGCACCACGTCTCCGTCGCCCTGCACTGCGACACCCTGCCCGAGCTGGAGCGCCGCACGGGCGAGGTCCGCGCCGCCCTGACCAACGCCGGGGCCAGCGTCGCCGTCGAGGATCTGGGGACGGAGGCGGCCTATTGGGCGCAGCTCCCCGGGAACGCCGCCTGGCGCACCCGCCCCGGCGACATCTCCTCCCGGAACTTCGTCGGCTTCTCGTCGCTCGACGGCTACCCGCGGGGCGGCCCGTCTCCGGAGTGGGGCGCCCCGCTGCTGCGGCTGCTGACCTCGGCCAGCACGGGATTCGACCTGTCGCTCCACGTCGGCGGCCTGCCGCACATGGCCATCTTCGGTCCCTCGGGATCGGGCAAGACGGTGTTCCTCGGGATGCTGGTGGCCGCCCTGGAACGGGTGACGGGGCCGACCGGAACCGTGGTGGTGTTCGACAAGGACAACGCCAACGAGATCCTCGTGCGCGCCATGGGTGGGCGCTACCTGACGCTCCGGGCCGGTGAGGACAGCGGCCTGGCACCCATGCGGGCACTGCCCAACACCCCCGACGCACGGGTGTGGCTGCTGCGCTTCGTGGTGGGGCTGATCCACGCCGACGATGGGCCGCAGCCCGATGCCATCGAACTGCGCCGGCTCTCCAAGGCCATTGCCTTCCAGATGCGGATGCCGCCCGCCGCCCGCTCCATCGCTGGCCTCTGCGCCTGGCTGGTGGGCGAGGGGGCCGGCAGCGCCGGCAAGCGGCTGGAACGCTGGGGCCGGGACGGCGACCTCGGCTGGGCCTTCGACGGCGAGGCAGACGCCTTCGATCCCGACGCCGGGCTGGTGGGCGTCGACTTCTCGGCGCTGATGGAGGACGAGACGGTGCGCGGCCCGGCTGCTTCCTACCTCCTGCACCGCGTCCGCGGCGTGATCGACGGCCGGCGCTTCGTGCTCGCGGCCGACGAGTTCTGGGCTTATCTGCCGGATGAGCGGTTCGCCAAGGCGTTCGAGGACTTCGCCCTCACTCTCCGAAAGGGCAACGGCGCCCTCGTCATCGCCACCCAGCAGCCGCAGCAGGTACTCCGCCACCCGATCGGCGCCACCCTAGTCAGCAACATGCCGACCAAGGTCCTGTTCCCGAACCAGTCGGCCAGCCGGTCCGCCTACTGCGACGTGGGCGACGGCTCCGAGAGCTTGCACTGCACCCCCGGTGAGTACCGCGCCGTGACAGAGGACATGGCCGCCGGTGCGCGCTCCATGCTGGTCAAGCGCGACGCCGGCTCCGTGGTCTGCCGGGTGGAGCTACCGCAGGCTATGGCGCCGCACCTGGCGGTGCTGAGCGGCAAGGTCGGCACCGTCCGCCTGCTGCGGAAGATCCGGCACGAGTTGGGCACCGACGAGCCGTCGGCGCTCCTGCCCGAGTTCCACCGCCGCCTGCCGGAAGCGGCGACCTGATGGAGAAGCGACTCATGAAGCGCACCCTATTGGCGGGGGCGGCCATCGCCACCCTGGCCCTGACAGTGCCGGGAACGGCCTGGGCGCAGATCCCGGTGACGGACGCCCTCGCCAATGCGCAGGCGCAGATCACCAACTCCCAACTGTACCAGCAGGTGGCGCAGGCGGTCGCGACGGTGCGCCAGCTTGAGCAGCAGTATCAGCAGCTCCAGGCCACCTATAATGTGCTGGCCCACACCACCAGCGTTTCCACCTACGCGAGCCGCCTGGGCGGCGTGGCCAACGGCTTTGGCGCCAACCAGATCGGCGGGGCGATGACGGGCGTGGGGAGCCTGGCTGGCGCCGCCGATCAAGTGGCCAATATGCGCTTCTTCTCGTCCTCAGGAACGGACTTTTCGGCAACCGAGATGACACGGCGGGCGCAGCGCCTGGGCAACATCCAGGCTGCGGCCTTGCAGGGGATGCAGCAGTCGGAACAGCGCATCGCCGGCCTGCGCGAACTGATGGGCGAGATCGACGGGCAGCCAGACGTGCAGGCGTCGGCGGCGCTGAACAACCGTATTCAGGCCGAGCACGCGTTGCTCTCGGCGCAGCAGCAGCAGCTCGCGCAATTGCAGATGATGGCCGCCGTGCAGCAGCAGGGCGACGTGCTGCGTGCGGAGGAAGCGGCCCGGCAAAGCGCGGAGCAGTATCGGGACAGCCTCCAGCCCCTGGGGGACAACTGATGCGCGCCGTGGTGCTCGCGCTCGCCCTGGTGGCCGCGGGCGCCGCGCCCGTTCTCGCGCAGCGGTCGCGCGAGGAGGTCCGCGACGTACCCTGGTATCAGGCGCGGCCGCAGATCCTCGAAGAGACGCTACGGCGCTGCCACCGCGATGCCCGCCTGGCCGCGACCTGGGACTGCCAGAACGCCGAGGGAGCCGCCTCGTCGCGCCTGGGCCAGCCGCTCCCCAATACCCTGCCGCGTGCGGGTCAGGGCCGTCAGGCGCCGCCTGTGGATAGCAGCGGACTACCAGAGCCCGACTACAACCCGCGCACCAATCCTTTCGGTTTCGAGACTCTCCGCAATGCTTGCAGGGACCGGGGACCGGGAAGCTCCATCTTCCTGCGCGACTGCCACCAACTCGACCGCTACCCAGAGGCGCGCGACCGTGCCCGGTGAGTTCTTCCAAAACGTCGCAACGGCCTTTGATTCAAACCTGATTTCGGCCATCAACAACGTCATCAATAACGCCCTTACCTGGGCGCGTCCGCAGGTGCGGGCAGCGGCGACGCTGTTCATCCTGATTTCCGGCTGGCTCGTGCTGACCGGGCGCATGGACAAAAACGTGCTGGCCGGGCGTGTGCTGCGGATCATGGCCGTGGCGGCGCTCTTAACTTCGGCCGCCACGTTCAACACCTACGTCCGCGACCTGTTCTTGCAAGACATTCCTAATACGGTCGGCAGCGCTCTCACGGGTGGCACCACCTACGCGCCGGCCGCGCAGTTCGACGCGCTGTGGAACGCGACGCAGCGCATGGCAGCCACCGTGCTCGCGGAGGCCAACGGCTACACCCAGCTCGGCGAGCGCATTGTCATTCGCCTGTTCATGGGCCTCTCGTTCATTGCCCTCGTCATCATCTTTCTGATGTGGGTGATCGCCCGCGTTGTCATGGGCTTCGTGATTGCCCTTGGCCCATTCCTGATTGGCCTCGCGCTATTCGACGCCACGCGGCCCTTCGTGGACCGCTGGGTGGGCAAGCTCGTCTCGCTGACGCTCGTGCAGGTGAGCATCAGCGTCATGCTGCAAATGCTGATGACCGGCTTTAACAACTACGTTCGCGCCGCGCAGGGCAACATGGGCGCTGGTGTCGATGAGCGGATCGGCGCGCTGCTGCAACTCGCCGCCTGGTATTGGTGCGGCCTGCTGCTGATCGGCGCGCTAACGGGCGTGGCCTACTCCATCGGCGGCGGCCTGGCCGGCTCCTTCGCCCCGCACACGCAAGCCCTGGGCGAAGCCATCGACCGCGGCATGGCGTCGATGCAGCGCCGCTCCGACAAGAAGGCTGCCGCAGCCTCCCAGGGACGGCAGGAAGGATATCAGAGCCGCATGGCCACCGCCGTGGAAGCGACGGCCGCCAACACCGCGCCGAAGGGCTGATCCCGTGTGCGCCCCCTGCCCCCTCCTCCGTCACCGTGGAACACCGATGAAGCCCGCGCTGCTGCTCTCTCTGCTGGCCCTGGCCGCCTGTGCCGGCACCACCGAGGCCCCGGCCTGCCGCGGCGAGGTGTTCCAGCTCAATCCGACCCGGATGCTACCGCCGGCCAATCTCGCCGCCGCAGCCCCCGTGGTCGCCCCGGCCAGGAGTGTCGTGCGTTGAACGCCATCCTCCCGCCCGGCCACCCGGTGCCGCCCAACGCCTCGCCCGCGGGTTGCCCCTCCGACGCCGAAATGGCCGCCGCCGTGGTAATCCCGCGGGGCGAGCTGAACCGCCTCTACGCCGAGACGCAGGCCCGCCAGCTCCGCGACGCCCGCCGCGCCAAGCGCATCAGCACGGGAAAGACCTGGGCCATCGTCGGCCTGCTGGGGGTGGTCGGGATGCAGGCCCTCGCCGCCCTCCAGCTCTTTCCCCTGGTACGCGTGGTGCCCGTGGTGGCCATTCCGCAGCCGGACGGCAGCATGGCCACCGTGGTCCACGGCGACGCCCTGCCGGCGGCGGTACAGGAGCGCGCTGTGCGCGCCACCCTGTTCCAGTACGTCCGCCTCCGCGAAGGATGGTCCTCCGGTGAGGCGGGGTACGCCTACGACGTGGTGAGCCGCATGTCGGCGCCCGCCGTCCGCACCGCCTTTCAGGAGTGGTTCAACCTCGACAAAGCCCCCGGGCCGCAGGCCGTGTGGGGCACTCGCGCGACTGTCACCGTGGAACAGATCAGCGGCGCCCTGCTGCCGAACGACACGGCGCAGGCCGACGAAATCTATCAGCTCCGGTTCCGCCGCACCGAGCGCGCCGCCGGCCGCCCGCCGGTCGTGTCCACCTGGGTCACGACGCTGCGCTACCGCGCCGGCCAGAACATTGCCTTCACCGACGGGACGACGATCAACCCGCTGGGTGTCCTCGTGACCGAATACCGCCCGCCCGAGCGCGAGGGCGTGCCGATCATGGGAGAGGCCCGATGAACCGCACCCCCATTGCTCTGCGGCTGATCCTGGCCGCCTCCGTCGCCCTGCCGCTGGCCTGGGGTGCCCCAGCTGCCGCAGGCGAGACCCCTGTCCCGGCAGGGCGCGACCCCCGCGTGCGGGTGATCGCCTACGATCCGCAGCAGGTGGTCAAGCTCTACGCCGTGCCCGGCGCGACGCTCACCATCCAGCTCGCCCCCGGCGAGACGGTGGCCGGCCTGCCGGTGTCGGATCAGACCCTCCTGGACCCGCCCGAGCCCGCCGGCCTCGGCACCGGCCCGCTGGCCATGGCCGGCGGCCCCGCCCCCTCCGAGCGGGCCGGGGCTGGCCGCGGCGCCTCCACCGACCGGAACCTCTTCACCGCCGTCCGCGGCAACTTCGTCATGCTCAAGCCCCTGCGGGACTTGGCCCCGCAGCCGCTTTTCATCATCGGCCGCAGCACCGACCCGGCCACCGGGCGGGAAGTGATGCGCGCCTACACCTTCGAGCTGTCCACCCGCGAGGGGCCGCTGACCGCGGAGGCCCCGGACACCTACTACCTCGTGCGCTTTACCTACCCGTTCGAGGAGCGCGCCGCCGCGGCGGCCGCGGCCGAGGCACAGCGGCAGGCCAACGCCGCCTCCGCCGCGACCCGCCGCAAGGAGCGGGAGGATCGCCGGGCGCGCGAGCGCCTGGTCCTCGCCGGCACCAACGCCGCAACGTATGGCGCCATGAACTGGAACTACGACGGCCAGGGCGACCGCGAGCTGGCACCAGCCGAGGTGTGGGACGACGGGCAATCCACCTTCCTACGCTTCCCGGGCAATCGCCGGGTGCCCGCAATCTTCTCTGTGCTCGCGGACGGGCGTGAGGCGGCGGTGAACTACTCGGCCAACACCTCGGGCCTCATCACCATCCACCAGACCAACAGCACCTTCCGCCTACGGGACGGCAGCCTGGTGCTGTGCATATTCAATCGGGCGCACGATGCCACCGGCCGTAATCCCGGTACCGGCACCACCAGCCCCGACGTGGTGCGGGAGATCAGGCGGTGAGCAGCGTCCTGGAAGAGGGCGCCGCCGCCGCCAACGACCCCGTCTCGCCCGTGGGCGGCGGCCGGCGGCTGCTGACGGGTCGGGAGAAGGTGCTGATCGGCGTCGGCATCTTCGCGGCCTGCGGCCTGGTCGCGATGTGGCCCTCCTCGCGCCCGGTCCCGGAGCGCGAGCGCCAGCAGCCGATGACCGAGGCAGGCCGCTCCCTGCCCTACCGGCCAATACCCGAGCCGGCTGCCCCCCCGGCGCCGCCTCCCGTGCTCGCGGCCATGCCGATCCCGGCCACTCCGGTCGCCCTGGGGATGCCGATGCCGAACGCGCGCAGCGCCGTGGCCTTCGGGGGCGGCGGGCGCCAAGCCCCCAATCCCACCCCGATCATGAGCTACGAGGACCGCGCTGCCCCGCCGGCCGCGCAGCCCGTGGCAGATGGCCCGGACAGGCCCCGTGCCGCCCGGGCCGGGGCGCCTGCTACAGTCCCCAACGGCACGGCCGACCCCGACGACGCGCTGTCCTCGCGCCTGCGGCCCTCCCGCATCGCCGCAGCGCGCGCGACCGTGCTGCGGAACCCCGAGCTGACCGTGCCGATGGGCGCCCGCATCGCTTGCATCCCGGAGATGCCGATCGACAGCACCGTCGCCGGCTTCTTCTCCTGCATCACTCCTGTGGATGTGCGGGGATCCACCGGGACCGTCGTGCTGATGGAGCGCGGGACACGCATCGTGGGCGAGGTCCGTTCCGGCCTGGCCCGCGGCTCCCGCCGCCTCTTCGTGGTAATGACTCAGGCCCTGACGCCCGGCGGCGTGCAGATGGAGCTGAACAGCCCCGGCGCCGATGTCATGGGCCAGGCCGGGCTGGACGGCGAGGTCGACAGCCACTTCTTCGAGCGGTTCCGCGGGGCCATGCTGCTCGCCTTCCTCGACACTGGTTTGCAGGCCGCGGCCACCGTCGCCAGCAACGCGCTCAACAACGGAAGCGGCGTCACCTTCAACCAATTCCAGTCGGGCGGGCAGCGCGCCACCAGCCAAGCGCTGGAAGCGGACATCAACATCCCCTCCACCCTGCGCCGGAACCAGGGGGAACCGATGACCGTGTTCGTCGCGAGGAACCTGGATTTCTCAGACGTGTACCGGCTCGTCAGCCGGTGAGGGGCTCAGGGGTGCAACTCGCCCTCGGCTTGACTGCCGCGACGCCTGCCGGGAGCGGGGATACGGCAGGACAGGCGAAGCGCCTGCCCGGCTCTTCCGCGGAGGACGCCCCTACCATCCACGATCCGGCGCAGCTCTGGTTCGCCTTCGTGCGGGAGGCCAGCCGATGATGCACGCCGCGGCGCAATTGGACTTCGCCCTCACTCCCATAGCCGGAGCCCTGGCCGACCCACGTACCGAGGAGCTGTGCGTGAACCGCCCTGGCGAGTTCTGGCTGCGCCAGGGCGGGCGCTTCGAGCGGCACGCCGCTCCAGAGCTGGACTTCGACATGCTGGAGGGGGTGGCAATCCTGGCAGGCGCCCTGCGAAACCAGAACGTCGGCGCCGAGCACCCGCTGTGCTCCACCGACCTGCCCACCGGCCATCGCCTGCAGGTCGTGCTGCCGCCCGCCGTGCCGCCCGGCACCGTCTCCCTCACCTTTCGCCGGCCGAGCGATACCGTAGCCGACCTGTCCGACTTGGCTGGTCGCTACGACACCTCCCGCTGGAACCGTTGGGACCGTCGCCGCGAGCAGCGCCAGGCCGACAGCGCCGGCCTCTTGGAGCTGTTCGACGCGGGCGACGCCGTCGCGTTCTTCCGCGGCTTGGTCCGCGCCCGGCGCAACATCCTGTTCTGCGGCGCCACGGGGGGCGGCAAAACCACGCTGAGCAAAACCCTCACATCCGAGATCCCGCGCACCGAACGCATCCTAACCATTGAGGACGCGCTTGAGCTGGTGGTGCCGCACGGCAACTCCGTCCGCCTGCTCTATTCCAAAGGCGGGCTGACCATGGGCGGCGTTACCGCCGACGCCCTGCTACAGGCCACCCTGCGGATGCGCCCCGACCGCGTCCTGCTGCAGGAGCTGCGTGACGACGCGGCCTGGGTCTACCTGAACGAGGTAATGACCGGGCACCCTGGCAGCCTCACCACGATCCACGGCGCAGACGCGCCGCAGGCCATGCGCCGGCTGTTCAATTTGGTGAAGGGTACCCCACAGGGTGCCACTTACGGCGACGATACCCTGGCGGCGATGATCGGCAGCGCCGTGGACGCCATCGTGCCCCTGCACAACGACGCCGGCACCTACTCCATTCGCGAGGTCTGGTTCGCCGACGACGCCGCCCGCCGCGGCGAGGCCGCCGCCGACCTACTGCGCGCCGCCTAGCGCTGGACCGTCCTGCGGGCGCCCTGCGCCGGACTAGAAGGGAGATATACGATGGACGCTGTACGTCTTTCGTCTGACTGTCCAGCGTCAGAATGTCTGAGGTCGGCGCGGTGAGCGACCGCCGCCTCCCGTCCCCCAGCCGCTTGGTGGCCTGGGGCCTGCTGCTGGCCATCCTCGCCCTGCTCTGGACCGCCGCGGCTTCGGCTGTGTTCCTGTGGGGCACCGGCCTGGTCCGCTACTTTCCCTTCCAGGGCGTCACCTGGATCGGCCAGTGGTGGAGCTATGCCCTCTATGCCCCGCCTAACCCGATCGTCGGCCGCTGGTTGATAATTGGCGCCGGCGTGCCCTCTGCCTTCCTCGGTCTGGTCATTCACCGCCTGGTGCAGCTTCGCAGCGGGCGCATCACCAAGCCCGGGCAGGTCGTGCGCGGTAGCACCGACAACCACGGGCACGCCGAGTGGATGAGCATGAAGGAGGCCCGCGACCGCTTCCCTGGCCCGCATCCCGACTTCGGCGGGGTGGTCGTGGGCGAGGCCTACCGGGTGGATCAGGACAAGGTGGCCAAATTGGCCTTTGACCCGGAGAGGCGCGAGACCTGGGGCCAGGGCGGCAAGGCCGCGCTGCTGGTGGACCCCTGCAAGATCGGCCCGACGCATAGCCTGGTGTTCGCCGGCTCCGGCGGCTTCAAGACGGTTTCCGCCGCCTCCACTCTGGTCCATTGGACCGGCGCCGCAGTCGTGCTCGATCCCTCCCGCGAGCTGGGGCCAATGCTCGCCGCGGCCCGCGTTGCCATTGGGCACAAGGTCGTCTCCCTGGAACCCGGCACGCCGGGCGGGATCAACGTCCTCGACTGGATCGACGTGACCCACCCCCTCGCGGAAACCAACGTTCACGCCGTGGTGGGCTGGATTTTCGGAGAGGCCGAGGGCGGCAGCTCCGACGCCGACAAGTTCTTCCGTAACTGGGGCAAGCAGCTCGTCGCCTGCCTGCTCGCCCACATGCTGTGGGACGACACCATGCCCACGGCGGCGAAGACCCTCCGCACGCTCCGCGCCGGCATCGTTACCCCCGAGGACCAGATGCGCGACGTGCTGGAGGGCATCCACGCCGGGTCGAACAGCCCCATGGCCCGCGACATTGCCGGCACCATCAAGAAAATCGTCCCCGAGACCTTCTCGGGCATCTATGGCAACGCCACCGGCGACACCGCCTGGCTCTCGGTCGCGGCCTACGCCGATCTCGTGTCGGGCGGCGCCGAGGGCACGGATCCATCCTGCTGCACTGCCGAGCTGACAAAGGGCGAGCTAACGGTATTCCTGCAGATCCCCCTCAAAGTGTTGCGCGACACCCCCGCGGTCGGCCGTGTGCTCGTCGGTGCGCTGCTGAACGCGCTCTACGAGGCGGACGGCGACGTGCGCGGCCGGGTGCTGTTCATGCTCGATGAGGTCCGCCGCCTGGGGCCGATGAAGATCCTGGAGGTCGCCCGCGACGCCGGCCGTAAATACGGAATCACCCTGCAACTGCTCTATCAGGCCGAGGATCAGCTCGTGGAGCAATGGGGCCGCCAGGGTCGCAACGCCTGGTTCGATAGCGTGAGCTGGCGCATGTATGCGGCCGTCCAGAACACCGACACAGCGAAGTCGGTATCGGATGCGGCTGGCGGCCATTCCGTCATGGCCGAGAGCGAGGGCAGCAATACCGGAAATCAAGGCAAGCCCCTGGAAGCCGGGTCACGCTCCAAGGGCAGCAGCATGAACCGGCACGAGATGGCCCGCGCGCTGATCCGGCCGGACGAATTGATGCAGGACGTGCGAGGCGACGAGGCTTTCGTGTTCGCCCGCGGCTCCAAGCCGCTGCGTTGCGGGCGCGCGATCTACTTCCGTCGCGCCGAGCTGCACGCGGCGATCGAGGCCAGCCGCTTCCACAAACAAGCGGCCGAGTAGGAGGGCAGAATGTCCCACCCCAAGGGTTCCCACCAATCCCGCGATACCGCACCGCGTCGGGCGGAAGCATCCGCTGCGGTCGGCGCTAGCTCGCTAAAGCCAACGCAGGGGCAAGCCTCGACAGCGACGCAATACTGGCAGGGAGTGGCCGCTGCTGGTCGAGCAGTGAAGCCACCTACCGCGCCGTCGACAGAGGCTGCCGCATCCAAGCGTCAACGCAGCGTGCGTGCTTAGACAGACTTACCGGCTGTTTTCTGCCAAAATAGCCGCCCCAACACTCAGCAGGAAAAAGCATGCCGGCTTTACGCGAGTTCAGCAACCTCTCTATATAACTTTCTTAGGTGTTCATCCGACATATCAAGAATTGGCTCATACATAAAGGAGTTTAGATGAATGTTCTCAGGGGTCATAAGCACTACCTTGTCTATCACATGAATCGTAGCGGGATCGATGCTTCCAAGTTTTTTGAGCAGCCTCAATAGTGCTGGCGTCTGATTTGTCTTGATCGCAGCAACCTGAGCAGGATTTGCCAGCTTCTCAATCATATATTTTTCCGCCCTTAAACGCACGGCAATGGATAAAACAATTTTGTTTTCAAAATTTATTCCTTCGCTGTCATCCAAACACAACTCTGCTTCCTCTTGAATCAACTCGTGCACAAGCTTCATGGGGTCAGGCATTGCGCCTCCGCTTCCGAAGATCGTGCGGTAAACACTTAGAAGTTCATTCTGAGTGATAAGGGACGAATCTTCTTTCCAGTGCAGCAGAGATGTAAGTTTTGCGAATTCCACATTATCTTCTCCCTTTGTGAACTCAATCAAGTTTCTGAGGAAAGGGATTGAAGCTATTCGCTTTCTGGAATTGCTGAAGAAATTTGGCTTCCAGTCATTAATAAACACGTTCTTTATGCCAGCTGCTTGGTTGAGCACCAATCCGGAGCTGCTCTTAGTCGCCATTAGACAGCATTGATAGCCAACTACCTGTCGGCTGTTGATCGTTCTAAAAAAGTCAAAATTATGCGTCAGGATTATTTGCTTGAAATCGTCGCCCTCTGAGAGTTCTTTCAAATATTGTATGATGGCATATTTATTCTTGTAGTCGAAAGAATCTGCAATATCGTCGACGATTAGGACGATCTCTTGGTTGGATCCTCGCCTCACCTCGATTTCAAATATAATGTTAAGGATATAGAGTGCCTTCTTTTCGCCCGTGCTAAGAGCCTCTAGCAATTCTTCCCTGTTAATAGTTGCTACTTCATCGCCGTCGGTGAAGATGAATCCCAAGCTCATAATGGGTTCAGCCCCAAGTATGACCTGAACTTTGTTTTTCACGTCTAGCTTGAAAGGAACAAAGAACCTGCTATTGAATATATCTATTACTTCCTGCCACTTTGTGCGCTCCACTTCTGCCTGAAGCTCTATTTCAGCCTTTCTGGCTGCGACGTCTTTGTATTTCTGCATCAACTCGTCATAAAGCTCCTTGTGGTGAAAGATGTATGACTTCCATACCTCCTCCCTGAAGCTCTCGACATTACTTAAGGCAGGCAAAATTTCTTCGTGGCGCTCCAAATACGCCTGGAATTTCCTTACTGCTTGATTTTTCTCAAGCATTTTCTCCATTTCTTTGAAATTTTTGCGCAAGACTTCGTCGCTAGTTATGGCCCTCTTTTCGTCCTCAATCACCTTCTCTAGTTCTTTTTCATTGTTGATTTCGAATTTAGCGCCAGATATTAAGTTCAGAGTGTGCTTCGCTTTAAAGAAGCCATGATCAGCCAATGTTTTTGCGATGGTAGCGGCATTATAGTAACTGAAAGTGCCTTGTTTGAAATATGTCGATTTGGCCAGAAGCTCATTGTATCTTTTAATGTATTCTGCGATTGAGCCCTTTACCTTGGCACTGTTGAGTAGTTCGACGACTTTATCGTCAAAGACAGTGTCATATTCCAAATCCGCAAAAGGAGCCGCCTTTTGCTCCAAAATTTCCTGGCTTATGCGAGTTAGAGCAACGGAAAATCTGTCATTTGCCTTAGTGAAAGTTGATGATATCTCCTTCTCCACATCAACCTTAGTTTTTGCTTGAGCCTTTATGGCAGTCAGAAACTTTTCTTTGCATGCGGTTACCGCGATATGGAGTTCTTCGTACTCCTTCCGCAATTCAGCATTCACGAGCAACGTTGACGTTTTTTCCGAATGGCCCAGCACTTCGTCGTATGGCCTAATAACCAGTACTCTGTTTGCCTCCAAGTCCTTGCCCGACCCCGTGTGAACAACCCTCTTTGATACTCTATTAACAAATATTCGGTCGCGAGACTCCTTGCCGTCGGCGATATCCTGGAACGTTCTAGCCATGGAGGATTTCATGGCTCCATTAGGAGCATATATCGCATAGGCGTTATTCTTGTCGAAGTCGAAAACAGCCTCAAGTTTCTTGATGCCGTAACAGTTTTCTAGCTTCACATCTAATTTCACTGGCCTATTTCCTTTAAATTCAACTTTTTAGAAAAAAACTTTTCAGCTTGAAAAGTCTATATTCAACGCATCCTTTTTCCGGACATGTTGGTGACGTCTACTTTCTTGTGGTGAGGTGCAAATTGTTCCGAATCGGTTCGAAGCAGCTGTTCTTTCTGATACTGATTCAGCGCATCATACATTGCCATAGCAACTGGCTCGCGCCCTTGCCGTCGCGCTAGGTCGTTCCAATCACTACCTCGGTCATCGACTGGGAAGGACGGCACGGCAGCGATGCCCCCCACAGCAACAGCGGCGGCCTCGGCCTTCTCCTTTCCCACATTCGGCAGCGGTACCGCTCGTTTGGGCAGGTGGTGGTCGTTGTCGCCCGCAATGACGATGGGCCGCGACGGATCGGCGGCCCGGTACGCCTTCGCGACGGCCTCCAAGTTCCCGGCATTGAAGGCGACAGCTACCGGCAGGCCCGTCGCCTCGTGCAGCGTCGCCCCCGTGGCGTAGCCCTCGGCCACCAGCAGCGGCACGCCCGGCCTCGGCCGCCCGCCGATCAATGCGTGCCCGCCCTCGGTCCTGGCGCCTTTCAGGAACAGCTTGGACCCGTCCACGTCCACCCGCTGCACGCCCCAGAGCCGCCCGTCCGTTCCCTGCACCGGCACCAGCAGCCGGCCACGCCAGTCCTGCCGCAGCCCGTGCGCCCGCACCCCCTTGGCAGCGAGATAGGGGTGCGAGGTCGCCGGCGCCGCCGCCGCCCATAGCCGGTGCGCCATCCTCGCTGCCCGCTCCTGGGTGTCGTGGCGCTCCCGCGCCCGCTCGGCGGACCTGGCCGCGGCCTCGGCCGCGAACGCCCGCTCGGCCGGCGCAATCTGCGCCACGGGCCGCTCGGCCTTCCAGCGGATCTCGGTCCCGGTCTTGTGGTTGCGGATGTAGCCCGCCGGCCAGCCATCGAGGTGCCCGACGTAGGTTCCCGACTTTTGCCCCTTCCGGTCACCCTCCACGGGAACCCGGTGCATCTTTCCGTCCATCTCCACCAGCCCGGCCACGCGCAGCCCGGCCTGGTGCAGGGCCACGGTGAAGTCCGCCGCGGCGTCGGCCTCGGTGAAGCGCGGCGCCGCGCGCCGCACCGGAGCTGCGGCAGCTCGGGGAGAAGGCGGGGGGATAACCGGGGACGGTGCTGGGATCGCCTGAGCAGGCGTCTCGGGGCCTGTGGGAGCCTGCGCCCTGTCGCGCCCCAGGCGAGGCTCCTGGGCCGCCTGGGTCGGCTTCTGGCCCCTGCCTTGCCCCATCCCCGCCAGCACCGCCCCGCGCTCGTCCAGGGCCAGCGCCAGACGATCCACGACCGCAGCTACGGCGCCCTCCTCGCGCTTCCGCTGCGCCGCCCGCCGCACGCTCGGCCGCGGTGCTCCCTTCGCTCCCGCCGCGGTGCGCCGCCAGTAACCCGC
This sequence comes from Roseomonas sp. KE2513, assembly GCF_016107305.1. Classification (GTDB taxonomy): domain Bacteria; phylum Pseudomonadota; class Alphaproteobacteria; order Acetobacterales; family Acetobacteraceae; genus Roseomonas. The sequence goes on along the minus strand of NZ_RCVR01000049.1, from coordinate 10,470 downwards.
CGCGTCCACAGGCTGCGCCGGGCTGGCCTGCTTCGGGCGTGGCGCCCGGTGCCGTTCGGCCGCCGCTCGGCTCTGTGCCTGATTGTACCGCGCGCGGTCGCGTACGGCCCTGGCCTCGCCCTCGACCGGCCGCCGGTCCCCCTGCCCGCTGTCCTGCAGAACGGTCCCGCCGGCTCGCCGCAGCCGCTCGGCCAGTTCGCGCACCGCCTGCCAGCGAGCATCGAGCGCCTGCCGCAGCCGCTCCAATGCCTGCCCCACCGCCCGGACATCGCGTCTGTCCCGGAGCTGCGCCCCCAGCGTCGTCCGCGGTTCGCCGGCCGCCTCCCGTGCCTCGACCGTGCGGAACCCGGCCTGCATGGCGTGTGCGGCGGTGCGGCCGATATCTCGAGCGCGGTCCATAAAATCGAGCGCCGACGCCTTTGCCGGCTGCCGCGACAGGTTCCGCGCCACGTTCTCCCACACGGCGCCCGCACCCACCGGCCGGGCGTCCCCCAAGGCGCGGCGCACCATCACCTCGCGCCGCTCGGCCCCGTCCGACGTGATGAGGAAGGCGGAATCCTTGTGCCGGCTCTCGGCCGTGTAGCCCTTGAAGCCCTGCACCCCCGCCGATCCCGCCGGCATGGCGTTGATGTGCTCGCGGCTGGTGATGCCCTGCGCCGCGTCGATAGTCAGCACGTCGCCGGGCGCCAGGCGCGTGCGCCCGTTCTTCTTGTCGGCCAGGCTGTCCCAGGACACCGCGCCGTCGCGGCCCCCGGCCGTCCGCAGCACGATCCCCTCCGCGTTCACGTTGCGGACCTCAAGGACGCTGCCGTTGTTGCCGATGTTGCCCCGGCCGCCGTCAAGGAAACGGGCGTTGAGGCGGTCGAACAGCCGCACCCGGTCGCCCGGTGCTAGGGTGAGATTGTAGGCGGCGCCGGCCTGGTCGGTCGCGCGCACGCTGAACACGTCCGCCCCCAGCTCGCCCATCGCCCGGCGTTCCTCGCGCAACACCAAGGCCACGGCGCGGGCGTCCGCGTTCGTCGGTGCTGTGACGCTGATGCTGAACCCGGCATCCCCGGCGTTCGCCTCGCGCCGCTGCCGCCACAGCTCGGCCACCCGGCGCACGGCGTCGTCGTAGCCGCCCGGCACCGCCTCGGCCGTGCCGTCCGCGCGCTTCATGGCCAGCGCCTCGGCCGCCTTGCCGTCGCGGAACAGCCCGGCGATCTCGCGCTCGCGCTCCGTGCGCTGCCGGCGCGTGATCAGGATTTCCGGCACCGCCTCCGGTCCCAGTGCCCGGCGCATCAGGTTGACCACCGGCCCGGCCTCGATGCCCTGGCATTGCTTGTCGTCGCCCACGGCGACGATGCGGAACCCGTGCTGCTCGCGCAGCCGCAGCAGCTCCAACATCTGCCGGGCGCCCACCTGCCCCAGCTCGTCCACCACCACCACCGTCCGCGGCCCGACCGAGATGCGGCCAGCCCGGACCCCGTGCAGGAAGCCGGTCAACGCGGCGGCGCTGCCCACGCCGGCCTCCTTCAGCGGCTCGGCCTGGCGCCAGGCAATGGCCACGCCCACCACGTTGTCCCCCTGGGCCTTCCAGGCATCCACCAGCGGGCGCAGCAGGGCGGTCTTGCCCGATCCCGCGACTCCCACCGCCACGCTCACAGCGCCGCCCGTGCCAAGGCGCAGCATCGCCGCGTGCTGGGCCTTCCCGTGCTCGTCACCGAAGTCCAAGCCGCTGCGCTCGACCGCGGCGGCCAGGGCGGCGGGGGACAGGGCGCGACTGCGGTCCGCCGCGGCGGCCTTGGCCAGCGCCACGGCCTCGCCCTCCTGGGCGACGTGCAGCGCCGTCGTCACCTTCACCTCGTCGCGCTCGCCGTCGCGACCCCAAACCAGCCCCGTGAGCTGGCCATCCTGGCGCACGCCGCGCTCGCGCATGGCCCGTGTCAGGGCGTCCACATCCGCACGGCCACCGTCCGCCCCCGGCGTCATGCCGGCGGCGATCAGGGCTCGGGCCGCCGTGGCGCGCAGGTCCGCCCCGTTGAGCACGGAAGCGCGGGAGAACTCGGCTTCGAGGAAGGGCAAAGCCGCCTCGTAGCCGGCTTCCAGGCGGGCCGCCCGGCTCCTCCCCCGCGGCGCCTCGGCGCCCTGGCGCTTTGGCGCCACGACCCCACGGTGCTGCCAGCCAATGGCCGCGGCTTGGCCGCGCCAGGCTGCGAAGTCGCTGAGGTCGTCCGCCTTGCTCTTGCGGGCCGCCTTCGTGCCGCCCTTGAGGAAGTCCACCTGCATGTCCGGCGTCATGGCGTCCCAATCGAGACCACGCTTCGCCGCTTCCTCGCGCGCCGCTTCGGTGCCGTCGCGGGTGCGCTTGCTAAACGCCTCGCAGACCGCCTCCGGTACTGCCGGTAGGCGAGCCATGCCGGTGCGTTCCTCCAGCTCCACCGCTACCCCGACGCGCCGCAGGTTCGCCGCGATCTGCGCCTGGTAGAAGGCGCCGAACTCGTGGATGCGCGTCCGGGTCGGGCTGAGGTCCAGGGCGCCGAGGTGTCCGCCGTCTGTCAGGACCAGGTTGGGCACGGCGCAATGGGTGTGGAGCTGCGGGTCCCCTGCCCCCGAGGGATCGCGCTCCATGCGAAGGGTGAAGAACTCGGTGCGGTCCTCGCCCGTCCTCTGGTCGGTGACGACCACGCTCGCGGTCGGGCGAGCGGTGAAGTGCTCGAAGCCGATCCACGCGATGTGCCCGGCCTCGGTGCCCCCGCTGCCGGCCTTGCCGCGGCGGACTTGGCCGATATCCCGGGCGACGTAGCGCAGCGAGGCGTCAACCGCGTCCCGGTGCGCCTGCAAAATGGTCGCCCGCTCTGCCTCGGTTGGGGCGAAGGCCCACGCCAGGCTGACGCTCTTGGGTGCCGAGAAACAGAGGTCGATGTAGCTGACGCTGCGCGTGGTTGCGGCCTCGTTCGTCGCCAGGTCGCCGCCGTCTGCGCGTCGACCGGCGAGGATCTGACTGACCTGCTCCACGGTCGGGATGCCGTGCGGGTCGATCCCCAGCGCCGACGCCAGGCCGGGATGCATGTCCCGCCGCGGCTGCGGCCGGGTGCCCCGGTTCGGCGCCTCCGGTCCTGCCTCGCCGTCCGGTCCCGGCCCGGCACCCAGCTCGGCCGCCCGGTTCCGGGTGTAGTAGTCCCCCATCGCCACGGCCTCGGGCGAGAGGGTTTCTTCCATCAGGTGATCGGCCATCGCCCGCGCACCGCCAGGGGTGACGGTGGCCGCGCCTTTACGGAAGGTCAGCACCGGCCGGGCCTGCTACTGCCGCGACGGCGGCCCCGGCCGCCGGCCGGCGTGGTCCTCGTCGTCCTGCGCGTCATCCACCGGCCCACCGCTGGCCGCGGCCTCAATGCGGTGCAGGATTCCAGTCTGCTCGTCGAGGCGTTCCACGATCTGCGTCAGCAGTCCCGGCAGCGGGCTCTCGCCGGCTTCCTCGGTCGCCGCCTCAAGGATGGCTTGCAGCATTTCGGTTTGGGTGGCCTGCGTCTCCACCATCATCCGCAACCCTTGGGTCAGCGTCTCAACGGTCTCCCGGAGGCGAGCCAGCTCGGTGTTGATGGCGTCTGACATGGCGGCTTCCTCGGCGTCGGGTAGTCGGGCGCCAATGAACCATTCTCGCAGGGGATGAGGCCAGCACCTTCTAGGGTGCATTGGTCTGTAGTAAATTTCTCTATCCCCCTCCTCCCCTCCGTTGTGTCCTACTTATCTCTTCGTGGTGCCTTTCCTGTCCCTGTAATGGGCATTTTTGTCTGTCTCTGCCTGCTCGTGTTTCTTTGAAGTGTCTCAAACGTCTCTAAAATGGGTCTTAACTGTTTCTTCGAAGTCTCTGTGTTGTTCCTTAACTGTGTCTTAAGAAGAATACTAGCTTGCGCTCGCCCATGCTCCTGGGCCAAGATTCAAGCCCGTTGCAACCACGGATGACCGGCTTGGCGGAACCTTCCACCCCACCCGCGACCACGACGGCGCAGGAAGCATTCAGCCAGCTCTCGGGCCGCTCCCCCCTGCTCGGCTGGATGCGCCAGCACCACGCGCTGATCACCGAGCGGATGAACACGGTCCGGCCGAGTTGGGACAGCATTGCCCGGACCCTGGCCGGGCTGGGCATCCGCGATGCCAACGGTGAACCGCCAAAGACGGAAGCGGTACGACGGGCCTACCACCGCGTCACAGGGGCCCTGAACGCCAAGGGACTGCGGCGGCGACGGTCCAAAGCGGAGATCGCCGTGGCGAAGGCCGGGACGGCCCGCTCGCCCGCTACCGCTTCCACGGCCGCCCCGACGCCTCCCCCACCCGTCGCGCCTCCTGCCACCGCCGTGGCCCCACCTCACCCATCAGCTCGCCCGACCTTTGATCCGACCGAAGGCGCCTTCGATCTGAAACCACCGCCCCGGTTCAAGCCGGCGTCCCTGAAATGACCAGAGCACCAGCCATGAAGAACACCTCGACCGCAGCACCCCAGCCCGATCCCTCCCCCGCGCCCGGCCCTCGTCTGTTCGGTCGCGCCCGTTCCATCGAAGGCGAGCGGGAAATCCCGGTGGGACCGGCCACCCGCCCCCACAACGACGCCACGGCGGCCCTGTCGACCATCCCGGCCGTGGACCTCGGGAACGGTCCCAAGGCCCTGTTCGTCATGGGGCCGGGCCGCAGCGGCAAGACCACGCTGCTGCGCTACATCCTGGAGGAGGCCCGCCTCGGGCAGCCGACCCCCATCGCCGCAGCGCTCGATCCGCAGAACCGGTCGCTGGCCACCTTCGTCAACAACGTGGCGCAGCCCAACACGACCGATCCCGTGGGCGTCGCCCGCTGGGCGGAAGAACTGCTCGGCTTCGTCATGGCCGAAAAGCAGAGCGCCCTGCTCGACATGGGTGGCGGCGACCTCAGCATGGGCAAGCTGCTGGAGGACCTTCCCGACTTGGCCGGCAGCCTGGAAGAGGCCGGTGTGCATCCAGTCGCGATCTATACCCTTTCCCCACGCGTTGACGATCTGAGCGTGCTGGCCGGCTACGAGGCGCAAGGGTTTAAGCCCAAGGCGACGGCGCTGATCCTCAATGCAGGACTGGCTGATGCCACCATGCCGCGCGAGGACGCCTTCGCCCGCGTGCTGCGGCACAGCGCCTTCCGGGCCGCCGTGGAGCGCGGGGCGGTGCCGATCTGGATGCCACGGCTGGACGCAGGCGTTGCGGCCGAGATCGAGGGCAAGCGGCTCCGCTTCGGCCAAGCCCGCGACGGCCAGGCTCCGGCCGACCAGCCCGGCGCCATCCTTGGCCCGTTCGACCGCTCCCGTGTTCGCAAATGGATGGCAGACATGGCCGCAGCCCTGGTGCCGATCCAGTCCTGGATACCTTGAGCACGACGACCGCGGCGGCGCCCTCCGACCCGCGCGCGGCGATCGGCCGTGCGCGGGCCGATCTGCGCCTCGCGGCTTCAAAGGCGCAACTGGAAGGCGACCCGCTCGGCCCGGTTCTCGAAGCCTTCGGAGCCAGCCTCGGCGCCATGAGCGAGGTACTGGACCACGCGGAGGCTAGCCGGCAGCCGATGGACGCTTCAGCGCGGGCCGAGATGACGCGCCAGCTCGTGCAGGCGTGCCGGGCCGACTTCGTGCGCCAGGCCGGTGTGCAGTCCCGCCGGGCGGCAATGCTGTCCGGCGTAGGCGCCGCAGCGCTGCTGCTCGGAGCCCTCGGCGGCGGCTACCTGTGGGGAAGATCCACGGAGACCGCGGAAATGCGCGAGGCCACGGGAATTATCCGCTCCGCGCTGTCGGACGGCTCGGCCTCTGCACGGGCCTGGGCCGACGCCATCCGCCGCAACGACCTCGTGGGCCTTCTGGCGCGCTGCGAAGGGCGCGCCGTGTGGGCGGACGCCGCCGGCCGCCGGGCTTGCGCCGTGCCGCTGTGGCTGGACGACGCGCCGCGCCCGTCGGCGCCGACTGGACCACGCTCGTGATGGAGCCGCGCCCGCAAGAGTCCACACGCATCGTGGCAACGTGGTTCCGCGGTTCCTTGCCTGCTACCGGCCGCTGCGAGGCACCTTGTTGGTGTTTAGTAGGGGTTACCATTGAAGTTTTAACGTTTGTATCCTAACGGGTTGGGCTTCTCGGAAGGATCTCCCTATGCCCCGCCCCGTCGCGTCTAGTCCGCACGCCGCGGATGAAGCTCCGCCGGCCAAGCGCCGGCCCGGCCGTCCCTCACCGGGCGACACCGTGCAAGTCACGCTCCGCATCCCTCGCAGCCAACTCGCGCAACTTGTGGAGGAAGGCGCCAGGCGCACGGCCACAGCCGGCCGCACCGTCACGCCGCAAGCCGTCATCATGGAGCTTGTCGAAGCCAGGTTCCCCCACAAGCCGGCCCGGTGATTGAGTGCGAGCGATCGCGCCGGCGGCGTTAGCGGCTCGGCGCCGCCTCGCCTAAACCTCTCGCTCTCCTGTCCTTTTTATCATTTTAAACGTTTAAACTGTTGACGCCATGCAGGAGGGGGCTTAATGTCCCTTTCAGCCGAGACGCAATGCTTCGGTGGCTAGAGCAAAGGCGCTCCCCATGACGTTCTTCCGTTCCTCTCGTTCCTTTCCCTCCACCCGCGCCGCGATGGGCGCCGCCCCGCTGTTGGACAGCGAGCTGATGCAGCTCGCCCCATCGGCCTTCGCGACCGAAGCTCATTCCTCCCGCTCCGCGCGCTATGCCTACATCCCGACCGCGGACGTGATCGCGGGTCTGCGGCGGGAGGGCTTCGTGCCCGTGCTGGCACGGCAGACGCGCCCGCGCGATGCTGACCGCAACGGTCACACAAAGCACCTGATCCGCTTCCGTCACGAGGCGCAGGCTAACCAGCCGCGCCGCGTTGGCATGACCTTCCCCGAGGTCGTGCTCATCAACTCCCACGACGGGACCAGCGCCTACCACGTCAGTGCGGGCGTGTTCCGCCTCGCCTGTCTGAACGGGATGGTGGTTTCCGACGGGCCGGAGCGCTCCGTGAAGGTGCCGCACAAGGGCGACGTGGTGCGGCAGGTGATCGAAGGCAGCTACGAAGTCCTCGGCGCCTCTCGCCAGGCTATCGAGGCGGCGGACGCTTGGACCGATGTGACGCTGAACCGCGAGGAGCAAACCATCCTTGCGGAGGCGGCTCGCGTGATCCGCTTCGGGGATGAGGCAGGCAACGTGACCACCCCGATCCAGGCCGACCAGTTCTTACGCGCCCGCCGGGCCGCGGACACCTCGGACGATCTGTGGACCACCTTCAACCGAGTGCAGGAGAACACCATCCGCGGCGGGCTCCAGGCCTGGGGTCGCGACGCCAACAACCGCCCGCGCCGGGTCAGCTCGCGCGAGGTCACGGGCATTGACCAGGATGTAAAACTCAACCGGGCACTGTGGATGCTGGGCGAGCGCATGGCGGCTCTCAAGGGCGCTGCCTGACGAGGCCGGGGCGGGGAGCAGTCCCCGCCTCTCCTTCCCTCCCTTGCCTCTCCACCACCTTGAAGGCTCCGCACCATGGAATACCACGCCCTACCCATCCTGGGACTTCCGCTCGTGCTCAGCGATGACGCCGGCAACAGCTTGGCGCTCGGCACCAGCTCCGAGGATCCCGCTTATCTTCTCGCTGTGATCGAGGACGCCGCTGGCCGTGCCTTCATCCGCAACCTGATCGACAGCGACAGCGAGGCGCTGCTGCTGGTTCTATTGAGCGAGCGCGCTACCGCACGTGCCGCCGCGGCGATCCCGCCCTATAGGGCCGCGCCGGACACCGGGGCCATGCCGTAAGCCTTTACAGGTGGAGGGGGCGGGCTTTGGGCCTCCCCCTCTGTTCCCTTCGCACTTTGCCGCTGGCCACCTCCGGGCGGCCATCTGCGTTGCGCCGGATGACGGCGCGGGGCAGGTTCCGCTCGCATGTCTCCAGATCGATTTAACGAGTGCTTGGACCTGATCGGCTGGACCCGGCGCGGCGCGGCCCGCCGGCTCGGCTGCGATCCCGGCGCCGTGCGCCAGATGGCCAATGGACGCCGGCCCATCCACCCGGACTTCGGCGCGTGGCTGGAGAGACTGGCCGCCGTTCATGCGCCGCTGTCGCCTGAGCTGCGCCAATTTGCGGAAAGCATGGGTTGCGACCGCGGAGAATGGGTGCGCTACCCGCGAGGCATCCGGCCGCTGTCGGATGAAGAAGCTGCCGCGCTGCGCCGGGTCGCGGACGCGCACGCCGCGGCACCGAAGCCACCCGGCTGGGTGACGCAGCAGGGGAAGAAAGAGGGTGACGGCACCTAAAACCTCACCAGCAACGCGGCCGGCCGGCCGGGCGCTACGCTTCCGCCGCTCCGGCCAGCACTGCTGGCCTGCCGTTGTGCCGCTTCTCAGCCATGACGTACTAGCCTGGCGCCACCTATGGCCAGCGCGCCGGTACCTTCCTCTCCAATACCGGCCTCGTGCAGGTCGCCTCCCCGGCCGACCTCGATACCGCCACCTAGCTCTCCCGCATCCTCGGCGACGAGACCGTCGCCTACGCGCCCGACAGCCAGTCCAACGGCGCCCCAGCTCCATGTTCTCCGGCGGCCAAGCCAGCGAGACCAGCGGCAGCGGCACCCACCTCGCCGCCCCCGCCCTCGTCACCCATGACGAGGCCATGCGCATGCGGCCTGACCTGCAGCTCCTGCTCCGCTCCGATAAGCGGTCCCTTCTCGCCCGCAAGCTCCGGCATTTCGCCGATTATGAGTTCAGTGGAATGGCTGATCAGTAGTCGTCGCTTGGATTAGATAATCCTGAAATCATCCAGATGAAATCATCCCTTACCATTCTACTGAGAAAATAGATAGGGAAGGGGTACCGAAAACCCAAGGCTATGTTATAGCAACGCCCATAAGGGAGTTAGCTAACCATGGCTAAGTCGTCGATCGATCTTGATAACCTTTCGGCTGAGGAGTTGACCCAGCTCATTCAGCAGGCCGAAGCCAAGCGGGATGAGAAGCAGGAGGGGGCCAGGGCCGCGCTGATCGAGGAGATGACCGCCAGGGCTGCCGCTCTCGGCATGAGCCTGGACGCGCTGATCGGCAAGCAGGGCGCACCCCGCACCAACATCCGTAAGGTGCGCGGTGATACTGGCAAGTCCATTGCGGCTAAGTTCCGCAGCCCGGATGGCGAGACCTGGAGCGGGCGTGGCCGGATGCCGAAGTGGCTCACCCGGGCGACAGCCGAGGGCAAGACCAAGGAAGACTTCGCGGTCTGACCACTGCACCGTGCTGGTCCCTTTGCTTGGCCCGCCCGGTGCGCCTTCCTTTTTGGTGGGATTTAGGCGCAGCAATCTTGTAATCAGCGCGCATGGATAATGCTGTTAATGTTGGAACGCGCGTGTCGTCCAAACGGGACTGGTATCTTCGTATCGAGCGGAGCGGGCTGCCGGCGGCTCCCTGGGTCTGGCGGATCTGCTCAGACGAGGATGAGGTGATGCATGAGGCCCGGCAGGGCTGTTCGTCTGCTGAAGATGCCATGAAGATCGGCGAGGTGTTCCTCCAGGGTGCCCGCTCAGGTAGGCTCGTCTCGGCGTACCGGCGCGCTCAAGGCAAGAAGGGTGCCCCGCTCGCCTCAGCCAAGCGCTAGATCGGCGATGAGGGCGTCCAGCGCGTGAAAGGCCGTCGCGGCCTCCCGCAACTCCCGGTTGGCATGGGCCCAGTACAGCACCGTCACCGCGAAGCCGTCGGCCACCAGCTGCTCCACCGCCGGCGTGTAGTCGCCGTCGCCCGCCACCAGGGTGATGCGATCCCGCCGGGGATCGCCGAAGCGGTAGGCATCCCGGCACAGGCGAGTGACTAAGCCGGTGTCGACGCGCTTCTCCCTGCTCGTGAAGCCCCGCTCCACCGTGACCACCTCAAAGCCCGCCGCGGCAGCATGACGCCAGAGGCCTTCGTTGATGCCGGTGACGCTGCCGAACACCACCCCCCTCGTGGGGCCCTCCTCCCGTTGAAGCAAGGCGGCATGATCCGCGGCATCGGCCTAGCTTATGCCAGGAAGCTGGTGCGCGCGTTCGGCGAGGCAGTCTTCGACCTGATCGAGGCCGAGCCCGGGCGACTGCGCGAGGTCACCGGCATCGGCCCCAAGCGGGCGTCGCGCATCGTCGCCGGCTGGGCCGAGCAGAAGGTCATCCGCGAGATCATGCTCTTCCTCCATGCCCACGGGGTGGGCACCTCGCGGGCGGTTCGGATCTACAAGACCTATGGCGGCAGCGCCGTGGGGGTGATCACCGAGAACCCCTACCGGCTCGCCCGTGACATCCGCGGCATCGGCTTTCGCACCGCCGACCTCGTGGCCCAGCGCCTCGGCATCGAGCGCACGGCGATGGTCCGGGTCCGCGCCGGCATCTCCTTCGCCCTCGCCGAGGCCACCGGCGAGGGCCACTGCGGCCTGCCGCTGGAGGCGCTGACCGCCCAGACCGCCGCCCTGATCGAGGTGCCCCCTCCCCTCATCGAGA
>NZ_RCVR01000048.1 GCF_016107305.1 Roseomonas sp. KE2513 | reverse complement strand
GGGGGCAGCTTTTACGTCACCGAGATCGGCAACGAACGGATCCGGATTTCGACGCGAGAGGTCGCTTCCTTGGAATGGTCGAGTGCTGCGGAATGGCGCCGTACGAGTTCAGAAGACCTCACAGCATCGCCGTTAAGGGGTACATCGTGGTGCAGGTTCCCAGGCGAGCAAGGCGGTCACGTCATTGCAATCTGAGAGCGCCGCAATGGTCGGTAAATTGCGAGCCTCTCGCGGCGCGGCGTGCCGAATCCGCGCAACTGATCATGGGACTATTCTTGCAGCGGCCCGTGGTCTGCCTTCGGGCGGTCCGGAGGTGGATGGAGAGCGTGCTGCGCTACATCACCGCATTAGCCAATCCGCAGATAGTGATCTTCGAAGAAGTCGCGAAGATGGCCGATCAAGCAGGCTCCGCGATGGAGAAGTCGCTCGCCGCTCTGCTCACCACCGTGCTCAACGACATCTCCCCGCGACTGACCGGAGCGGACCGGCTGCTATACACGAGGGTACAGCTGGAGAAGCTCGCCTCCACCTATGTCTTGTGGGACAGCACCGCCCCGCTGGACTCAGTCAACAACGACGTCACCGCCGGGAGGCGATGTTATCGCGGCCCTCGATCTCGACCTTGATCGTTCTGGTGAAAGACACGGAGGAGATGTTCCTCATCCTCGCGAACCTTCGTGCTCTAGGCTTTCCGTCACGGTGGACGATTTCAGCAATGGCTATTCCAGCCTTGGCTACTTGGAGGAAGATCCGCTTCGACAAGATCAAGACCGACCACTCGGCCGGATCAGCCCCGGTGGATTGGAGTGCCTGACCGCCCTGGCCGGACCGCTGCCAGGCTCAGCGCTCCGACCATCCAGTAGATCGTCATCAGCCCGACGTCGAACAGTACGGACTCACTATTGTTCAGCACCGCAAGTGTACCGAGGAACATCAGCATCCAGGCGCCTAACCGCCACCTGCCGTACCAAATGGCGCGAAGTATGAGGCAGAAGGTGAGGCCGACCACTGCAGCCAGTAGCAGCATGCCCATCTGCCCGAAGTGGAGCAGGAACTCGCGATAGCCGCTATGAGCGCTGATCACCTCCCAAGCGACATGGTCCCACACCCTGAGCACCCGATTGGACCCATCGATCCAGAAAGCCGAGTAGCCGTAGCCCAGCAGCGGCCTGCGGGCGATCGCCTCATCAATCGCCTCCCAGATCTCGGTGCGCCCAGTTAACGAGGCGTCCTTGCCGATCAGGTCGAGAAGGTCGCTCGTGTTCACTGTGAGCAGGAGAAGACCCGCGGCTGTCACGCCCAGCAAGAGGCCGATAATGGCGAGGATGCGGCTCGCACCGGGTGAGTCGAGCGCGATCACCAGCGGCGTGATGCCGCAGACAGCAATCGACAGCAGGAGCGAGGTCGTGGATCGTGAAAGGACGAGGCAGAGAAGCAGCGCGCCTGAGACGGCATAATCGGCGGCGCTCAGCCTTCCGCGGGCGAGCGCCCCGAAGGAAAGGGCCAACACGCCCGAAAAGAGACTGATGCCGAAGCTGTTCTTCTGGCCGTAGAGGCCACGAATAGCATCGGCGTACTCGCCGGTGTCGAAGCCGTAAGCTGGCCGCAGCACCGCCTCCATGACGCTGAGGGCTGCCGCTGCCAGCATGGCGCGGAGGGCAATCCGCATAAGACGTTGGTCGCCGAGCGCCGCCTGCGCGCCGACCGCGAAAAGCATCAAGCTTGTCATGGTGACGCTGCGCCGGATCGAGTTCTCCGGTGCTACCGACCAGGCCGCGGAGGCAAACATGGCGAGCAGCATCAGCAGGAGCGGCGCCGCACCGAGCAGCAGGCGAGGCACGACGCGGAGATGTCGCAGAACCAGCCAGCCGCCGAGAAGAAGTGCGACGAGTGTGACGGCCGTATTGAGGGGGTCCGAGCCCGCCGCTGCCGTGTCGTCCGGCGGCGCCAGCCTGATGCGTGCCCCGGCATAGAAGGCAAAAAGGACACCGATCAGAACCGCCTGGAAGCGCCCGGTCCCAGTGGGGGAGGCGGAGGGACTGGCCGGAAGCGCCGGCCGTCCCCGGACGATCGGGACCGCCATAGGCGCGCCGTGGATCGCCCGGATGGGCCTCGGGGCCGCACTCACGACGTCAGACCACGTTCCGCCCCGACAGGCCGGTGCTGATGGTGCGAAGGATGATCTTTACGTCCAGCCAGAACGACCAGTTGGTGATGTACCAAAGGTCCATTTCGATGCTGCGGCGCGCGTTCTGGGGGTCACGCAGCGCCATGCTGCGGAGCTTGTTGGCCTGGGCCCACCCGGTCAGCCCGGGCTTGATCCGATGGCGAACCGCGTAGCTTCGGACAAGTTCCGAGAAGCGCTCCTCACCCACCAGCATGTTCGAGACGTAAGGCCGCGGTCCGACGATCGACATCTCTCCCCGCAGCACATTGATGAGCTGCGGCAGCTCGTCGAGGCTGTACTTCCGCAGGATCGCGCCGACCCGCGTGATCCGCTGGTCCACGACGCTGCCCGTGCCGAGCGACCCGTCGTCGTTCGGGTCCAGCGTCATCGTCCGGAACTTGTAGATATGGAACGGCTTCTGGTTCAGCCCGGTGCGGAGCTGGAGGAAGAGGACCGGTCCCGCGCTTTCCAGACGGATGAGGACCGCGATCGCCAGCATCGGGATGCCGAGGATGATGAGCGCCGTGGCGGCGATGAGATAGTCCTCGAACGCCTTTAGAAGCCCCTGGGAGCCCTTCAAGGGGCGCGAAGCCACCTGGAGCGCACCCTGGCCCCCCACACGCGTGAGGCGGGCGAGGCGCGGCTCGGCGTAACCCTCCTCGAAGGGAATGACGATATCGGCGGCGATGCACTCGGCCTTCGGCAGGAGCTGGAGCATTTGCCGCGCGGCGGTCCACGGGAGGGCGAGGACGACGATGTCGACCGGCCGCGACTGGGCAAAGGCTGCGAGGTCGTCCACCGTCCCTAGAACCGGATGGTCGGCGACCTGCTTCACCAAGGGATCGTCCAGCTCGGTCCGGAAGACGCCGAGAACCTCGGAATCTGCCTTGCGCGCCGGGTCGCTAAGCCCTTCGAGCACGCGCTCCGCGGCCTCTCCGGTGCCGAGCACCACGACCTTGCGCTGGAGTATGTTGTAGCGGTCCACGACGCGGATATGCACCGCCTGAAGACCGCGCGTGACGATCAGCAACCCGATCTGCAGCGACTGCCAGGTGACAAACCAGTGGTCGAGCGGTTCGACGATGAGAAGGCAAGCCTCGACCGCAATCATGGTGACGAGGAGCGCGACGCTGTAGCCGGCGAGAAGCTGGCTCGCCTGCAGCCAGAAGCTGCGGTAGCGCTCCACGCGATAGGCTTCCTGCTTCCGCATGACGGAGAAGAAGGTCCAGAACTGCGCGGCCGCAATCACCGCCAACTGGTGACGGGTGAGCGGCGAAGCAAAATCCCCGGGCAAGAAGGCAAGGGCGAGAGAGGGCAGCAGCAGTGCGGCCGCGTCCGTCGTTGCGACCAAGCGGTTGACCAGGCCATGGGTCCAGCGGACGAGGCCGATGCGCGCGGCAGGCGCGTCGTCCGCGTGCTGGGCGACCGCCCATTGCCGCGATAAGGAATGGGCTTGCGGGCTGGAGGAGGCCATCAGAACGGCACCGCGCTGCTTCGATTGACCGCGTAGGAGAAGGTCTTCTGAAATGGCACCAGCCGGTTGAGGTACTGGTCCACCCACTGGTTGATCTCCCCGATCCGACTTTTCGGGACGTAGACGATGTCGCCAGGCTGGAGCGGCACATCCCCGTCGAGCGTTGCCGCGCCGGCGCCGCCGGTCTGGATGAAGCCCTGTACGTTCACCAGGCGGAGCATCGGGCGGTTGCCGGGTGCCCGCCGGATGAGGACCACCTCGTTCATCCGCGCGTCGGCCTCGAAGCCGCCGGCACCGATGATCGCCGCCAGCGTGCCGCGCGGCCCGCGAAGCGGAACGGGCCCGGGCAGGCGCACAGCGCCGCCGACGAGGACGGTCGAGCCCGTCGCCTCATCGAGCGCGACGGTCACGATGGGGTGGTTCAGCACGCGGCGGGAAGCACGGGTGAGGCTCGCCTCGAGCTCGGTCGCCGTCAGGTCCGCCGCGGGCACCGAGCCGCTCGCGCGCGTGCTGATCGTGCCGTCGGGCGCCACCAGGGCAGTCTCGTTCAGCTCGGGCGTCAGCAGGAAGCTCACGCGCAGCCGGTCACCGGGGGCGAAGCGATAGACGGGGGTCGATTCCGTCCAGGGTTCGAAGCCCTGCGGCTCGGCCGGGACGGGCCGCAGCTCCTGCGTCGTGCAGGCACCCAGGAGCAGCAGGAGGAGAAGCGCCGGTCTCCGCATCAGGCGAAGCCCGCCAGCGCTCGGGGCAGGACCCGGCGGTAACTCGTATAGACGAAGCCGAGCAGCGTGCTACCGGAGTTGAGCACGCGGTCGCGCAGCGCCAGCGCCCGGTCCGAGCGCGTGCGCTCCCCCCGCACGACGATCACGTTGGCGTCCATCAGCGCGGTGAGCCGGCGCACGGCATAGCTGTTGTCGTCATCAGGGCCGATCACCACCACGGCGTCGAAGGAGTTGCGCAGCTGGTCCAACAGGTTTCGCGTGCCCTCGATGGTCACCGAGGTGTCCATAAGGAAGGATGAGCCGGCATTGAAGGATACCCAGAGGTTTGGGACCACAGTATTGAACACCAGCAGGTGCCCGGGCACGCGCTCCACCTCCATGGGCTGCGAGCCCAGGGCAGCGAGCTGGCTACGTCCGTCGGTCTGCAGGTCGATCAGCAGTGTGTCGGTGCCGGTACGGCGGGCGTATTCGAGAGCGATGCTGCGTCCCAACTCCTCGCGCCCGTCCTCGCCACCGGCGGCCGCAAACTGCACAATGCAGGGGCGTCGCCCGACTACGCGGACATCGAGTAGCATCGCGACGAAGTCCGCGACCTCGGGCATGCGCTTCATCCCTTCCGTCGCAGTGCGGAGGGAGCCGAAATGCGCGAGGGAGGGAAGGTCCAGGCCACGCTCCGCCTCCTGCGGCGTGGCGAAGCTGCGACGCGTGAGGGTCAGCAGGAGCAACAGCAGGGATGCCGCCGCGAGGCCGGCCACTATCGAGCCCGCGGCCACCGGCCGGCGCAGGCTGGTGCCCCGAAGCGGCGCCGTCGGCGGCTGCACGATATTTATGCTCGCACTTCGCTGCCGGCGGTTGTCCTCCTCCACGCGCGTACCGGCCTCCCGGGTGATCAGCTGGCGGACGATCACCTCCATGCCCTCGCGCTGGCGGCTCAGCTCGCGCAGCTGGGCATCCGCCCCCACCAATTCGGAGCCGCGCACCTCCGCGGCCTGCCGCTGCCGCCCCACCTCCGCGAGCTGGCGGGAGATCGCGTCCTTCTCCACCTGAAGGGCGGCTACTCGGCTGGCGAGCTGATCCAGGACGGGGTTGCGGACCTCGCGCGTCGTCTGGAAGGTGTTCCGCCCGGCCTCCCGCAGCGCCGCGCGCGCCGCGGCGATGCGCTGGTCGAGGTCCGCAAGGCCCGGCCAGCCGGGGGCGTATTGCGCGACCATCCGCTCCCGCTCCTGAAGCAGGCGCGTGAATGTGCTGCGGACCTCGTCGCCCGAAACGGCGTTGGTCGCCTCGGAGGAGGCGTAGACGCGCGTCGGCTGCGCCGACAGACGCTGCTCGGCCGAGGCGAGCTGGGCAGAAGTCTGCACCTCCTGCTCGCGCAGCGCGTCCTCGCGCCGCACAATCGCGTCGAGCCTTCCCGCGAGCAGGTTCATCTCGGTGGAGAGGTCCACGATCCCGTAGCGCGCCTTTACTTGGCCGATTCCCCCCTCCACCTCGCGCAGGCGGTCGCGGGTGCGGTCCAGCTCGGCCACTAGAAGGCGGGAGCTGCTTTCGGAGAAGAGTTCCGCCCGGCGGTCGAGATAGGCATCCACGATCGCGCCAAGCATCTCGATCGCAAGCGCACGGTCAGGCAGGCTCAGCCGGACGCGCAGGATGTTGCTCGTCGCGTCCGCGTCCGTACGAAGGCTTCGCCGGAGGGCCTCGGCGGCCGCGGTAAGCCGCAGGCCCGGCGCTTCCGTCCGGCCGCCTTCCGCCGGGGGGCCGGGAAGACGCTCGAGTCCCACCCGCTCGATCGCGCGGCGGAGCACCTCCTCACTGCCGAGGATCTCGGTCTCGGCGCGCACGGCCTTCTGCATCTCGACCGAGACCACGTTCGGGCCAAAGCCCGAGAGGTCCGGCGCCCCGGCCGTCTCACGGCTGGTGAGGACCATCATGACGGCCTCGGCCGTGTGGCGCGCCGGCAGGAGGAGCGCGAGCGCTATGCCCAGCGCTGCGGGCACGAGGAAAGCGAGCACCACCCAAGGCAGGCGCAGCATGAGCGTGATGACGAGATCGGAGACAGATAGGAACGGCCGCGCGCCCCTGGCCTGCGGGACATAGGCGGCGAGCTCCTGCGAGCTGCCCACGCTATCCGACGAGACCTCCTTGGGGGAGGGAAGGGCGAGCGGAGGGCTCATGCGGACGGCGGAGAGCTTGCAGGGCCGGTAAGGTCAGCACGCGCGGCACCTGCTCTGCGCAAGTAATGGTTCGGCACATGCCTGCTGCTCATAGTATATCTGCCTTCACACAAGCCATGCCTTCTGAGATCGGCGTGCTCGTCATTTGTGGAATGCAACACTTAGCCTTCTTTGTTAATGAAATTCAAATAAATTCGTGAGAGAAAAGATCTGGTGTTTTCCGCGCGAAAGTAATATGAATTCCTTCCAACTTGGCCCGCCCGATCGGAAGCCCACCCATCATGCGCAGCGCGACGGCAAACGATCAATGTTTATCTCGCGAAAACTTGATTGAGCGCCAGCGGCCGTTCCAGGCTCGGCTCGATGACCTCCGCCTTGAGGATGCGCTCGGGCTTATTGCCGGGCGCGACCCCGCCGCGCCCTTCGCGTATGTTGTGACGCCCAACGCCGACCACGTGCTGCGCCTGGAGGCGCCGGAGGGAGCGTCGCTGCGCCCGGTCTACCAGGCAGCCTGGCTCTCGCTCTGTGACAGCCGCATCCTGCGCTTCCTCCTTGGGCTGAGAGGCTACCAGCTCAGCGTCGTTCCGGGCTCGGATCTCGTCGCCGCATTGTTCGAGCGCGTCGTTCGGCCCGAGACGCCGGTGACGCTGATCGGCGGGACGGCGGAGGTGGCGGCCCGGCTGCGCGCGCGCTTCGGTCTCGCCGCCCTCGCGCACCATGAACCGCCCATGGGCTTCGAGGCCGATCCGGCCGCGGTGGAGGCCTGCGTCCGCTTCGTGCTGGACCATCCGGCCCGCTTCGTCCTGCTCTGCGTCGGCTCGCCTCGGCAGGAGCGCCTCGCCGCGCATCTGGCCGCGACAGGGGAGGCGAGGGGGGTCGGCCTCTGCGTGGGCGCGGCGGTGGAGTTCATCGCCGGGGTGAAGCGGCGCGCGCCAGCCTGGGTCCAGCGCGCCCATCTCGAGTGGCTGCACCGGCTGGCAAGCGAGCCGCGACGGTTGTGGCGGCGCTACCTGGCCCAGGCGCCAGCCCTGCTGCGCCTCACCTGGCGCCTGCCGCCCGCCGTATGATCTGCCTCAAGGCAAAGGACGGATCCTTGCACGGCCCCCTTTCGCGACACGCACCGCTTCCGGCCATCGCCCTTCCCGATTCGCTGCGCGGCCTTTCCGAGAAAGAGCCATGAAGGCCTGCATCGCCATCACGACCTATAACCGGCCCGCCATGCTGCTGGAGGCGCTGAGGAGCGTCCGGGCGCAGCAGCTGCCGGCTGGCGTCGTGGCCGAGGTGCTGGTCGTGGACAATTCGCGCGACGCGAATGCGCGCGCGGCGGTGCTTGCCGAGGCGGGCGCGCCGGGGCTGCCCACCCGCTACGTCTCGGCGCCGGAGCCGAACATCTCCGTCGCGCGGAATGCGGCGGTCGCGGCCTGCGACGCGGACTGGCTTGTCTTTCTCGACGACGACGAGGTGGCGGGGCCTGGCTGGCTCGCCGCCCTACTGGCCACGGCGGATGCCACGGGCGCCGATGTCGTCTTCGGCGGCGTCCTGCCGGCTTTCCCCGACGGCCGGCCGGACTGGGATCCGGAGGGGCGGAGCCTCGCGCGGGACATCGCGCTCCCGAGCGGAAGCACCATCGGGCTCCACCACGACCAGCGGCTCAGCGGGGCCTGGATCGGCACGGGCAACTGCCTGCTGCGGGTGGCGACCTGCTTCGCGGGGGGGAGGGAACCCTTCGACCTCTCCCTCGGCCGGTCAGGAGGGGAGGATTACGACTTCTTCGTGCGCCTGGACGCGGCGGGCCGCCGCTTTGTCTGGTGCGGCGATGCGGCAGTTCAGGAGGTGGTGCCCTCCTCGCGGCTCACCAACGCCTATCGCCGGGGGCGCTCCTTCCGCACGGGCCAGCTCTATGCCCGGATCACGGTGCGGCATGCGCGGAGCCGGCTGGTCGGCACAGCATCGCTGGCTTTCCGGGCCGCCGTTCAGCTCGTGCTCGTCACCGGGCTCTGGAGCGTCAGCCGGCTGCGCGGCGCGCCCGATGCGGGGACACGCGAGATGAAGATGGCGGAGGTCGCGGGCAAGCTGCTCTGGGGCACCCGCCCGCGGGACCGGGCCTGAAGCCATGGCTGCCCCGCCACGCCTCCTCGTCCTTTCCACCCAACCCTGGCCTTTCGCGGCCCGGCTGACCATGGCGCTCCGCCGCGCCGGTTTTCATGTGGAGGGCGCCTCGCCCCCGCGCGCCTATCTCGGACGCAGCGCGGCGCCGATGGTCTGGCACCGGCTTCGCACCTGGCGGCTGCTGCCGGACCTCGCGGGCGCCATTCGCGCTGCGCGGCCGGACCGGCTGGTGCCCTGCGACGACGTCGCGGCAGAGCTTGTCGTCGCGCTGCACGCCGATCCATTCATGCGCGGGCTGGTCGAGGCCTCGCTCGGCGACCCCGCCGGCTATCCGGTGGCGCTCTCCAAGGGAGCGCAGATGGCGCTCGCGGAGAGGATGGGTCTGCCGATCCCGCCGACCCTGCACCTCGCGGACCGGCGGGCCTTCGATGCGGCACTGGCGGCGGGTCCGTTGCCGCAGGTGCTGAAGGTGGACGGCGGCTTCGGTGGAGAAGGGGTCGCCGTGTTGCGCGACACCCGGTCAGCGGATGCCGCCTGGACGAGGCTGACCTCACCCCCCTCGCTGCTCGCCGCCGCGAAGCGCGCGGCGCATGAGAGGAGCCCTCGCGCGCTCGTGGCGCGACGTGCCTGGCGGCCCTCCACCCCACATCTGCAGGAGTTCGCCCAGGGCCGACCAGCGAACCGGGCGGTGCTGTGCGAGCGGGGCCAGGTCGTCGCGGGGCTCAGTGTCGTGGCGGTCCATACGACCGGCGAGAACGGGCCCACTTCGACTGTCCGAGTCGTGGACAGCCCGGTTATGGCCGCTACGGCCGAGGCTTTCGTGGCGCGGCTAGGCCTATCGGGCTTCTACGGCTTTGACTTCGTCTTAGCGTCCGACGGGCAGGCCCTAATGCTCGAGATGAACCCGCGGGCGACGCCGATCTGTCACCTCGCGCGGGCAGGGGAGCACGGCTTGGCTGCTGCAATGCTCGGCGTCGTGGGGCGTGCCGCGCCACCGGTGAGCCTGCCCGCACCGGGCGACACCATCGCGCTTTTCCCTAACGAGTATGGTCGGGATCCCGCCAGCCCGCATCTGCAAGGCTGGCACGACGTGCCGTGGGACGACTTGCCGCTGCTCCGCGCCGCGCTCGACGATCTCGCCCTGGCTAAGCGCCCGCCTGGGCTCGCGCGCCAGGTCGCGCGTCGCCTGCAGGATCGGCTGGCCGGCTGCCCGGAGCGGCAAGCGGCCTGGCCGCGCTGAGCGTGAGCGAGATGGCGCATGGTCGTCGCGCCCTGCTCGGCGCGCTGTCGGCCCTTGCGGGAGGCGCGAGCGGGCAGGCGACGGAGGAAGGCCTGCTCGTGCATGCCCGCGCCCGGGGTCTCGCCTTCGGCAGCATGGTCGCCCGCTGGCAACTGGAGGATGCGCCAGGTCTCCTGCGGCTGCTGCGCGCCGACGCGGCCTTCCTGGCGCCGGGGCTGGAACTGAAATGGGACCGGCTACGCCCCGCGGCCGACCGCTTCGATTTCCGCGACGCCGATTTCCTCTTCGACCTCTCCGCGCGGGAGGGCTTCGGGAAGATCCGCGGCCACGCGCTGCTCTGGCACGAGGCGCTGCCGCGCTGGTTTGAGCCGAATAGCGATTCCGCCGCGATGCGCCGGGCGCTGGCGCTGCATATCCGCACCGTCACCGGGCGCTACGCCGGGCGCGTCGGCAGCTGGGACGTGGTGAACGAGCCTATCTACCAGTGGGACCACCGGCCGGACGGGCTGCGCGCCACGCCCTTCCTGCGGGTGCTCGGGCCGGACTATGTCGCGATGATCCTGGAGATGGCGGCGGAGGCCGATCCGGCCGCGCGGCTCGTGGTGAACGACTACGACCTTGAACTCGACTCGCGCGACCAGGCCTTCCGGCGCCGGATGATGCTCGAACTGCTGAACCGGCTGGTCAGGCGCGGCGCGCCGGTGCGCGCGCTCGGCATCCAGGCGCATCTCGCACCGCGTTCGGCGCCGCTGGACCCGGGGGTGCTGCGGCGCTTCATCCGCGACGTTGCCTCGCTTGGCCTGAAGGTGGAGATCACGGAACTCGACATGGTGGACCGCCTTCTCCCCGGCGAGCCCGCGCTGCGCGATGCGGCGAACGCGGCGATGTACCGGGATTTTCTCCAGGCTGTGCTGCCGGAACCCGCCGTGGACACGGTGGTGCTCTGGGGGTTGTCCGATCGCCACGGATGGCAGGACGACAGCAGCGGGGCGCGCCGGAAGGACGGCCTTCCGGCCCGCACCAACGCCTATGACCGCGAGATGCGCCGCAAGCCCGACTGGTACGCCATCCGCGACGCCCTGCGCGACGCGCCTCGGCCGGGGTGAGCCATGCGCCAGCTCCTCGCAACGCTCTCCGCGCCGCTTTCCGGCGGGATGTCCCGCCAGCTTTCCCGCGATACAACGCTCATCCTCGGCGGCTACGCGGTGCAGCTGGTCACCCAGGTGGGCTGGCTGCTGCTGGCGGTCCGCACCCTCGGCCCGGCAGGCTACGGGCTCTTCGCGAGCCTCACCGCGATCACCATTGCCGCCTCCTGCTTTGTCGGCTGGGGATGCGACCAGCTCCTCATCCGCGCGGTATCGCGGGATGCGGCCGCGCTGCGACCCTGGCTCGGGCATAGCCTGGGGCTGATCACCGTCACCGGGGCCGGGCTGATCCTGCTCGGGATGCTCGTGCTGCCGGTGCTGGAGGTCGGGCGCATCGGGGCGCTGCCGCTCTTCCTCGTGCTGGTGTCCGACCTCGTTCTGTCGCGCTACGCGAATCTCTGCATTGCCGTGTTCATGGCGACCGAGCAGGCCGGGCGGCAATCGGTCGTGACCATCATCATCGGCGGCTGCCGGCTCGTCGCGATCGCCGCCGCGGCGCTCCTGCCGGGCGTGCTGACGATCCAGGCCTGGTCGGCCTGGTACGCGGGCGCCTCGGTAGCGGCGGCCGTGCTCTGTCTCGGCATGACCATCCGCGAGCACGGCGCCCCGCTGCCGCGCTGGATGGGCGGACATCTGGCGGAAGGAATGACCTTTGCCGCCGAGAGTGCATTGCAGGCCTCCGCGCGTGACCTCGACAAGCCGATCGTGCTGGAGGTCGCCGGCGCCGAGGCTGCAGGGCTCTACGCGGCGGCCTTCCGCATCGTTGAGACGCTCGGCATGCCCGTGCGCGCGCTTGCCTCCGCCAGCTACGCCCGGATGTTTCGCCTCGCCCATGAGGATCCCGGGCGCTGCGTCGCCTATGCGAACCGCCTGATCCCCGTGGCGGCGGCGAGGGCGGGGCTGGGTGGTCTCGCACTGGTGCTCGCGGCGGGACTGCTGCCGCTGATCTTCGGTGAGCGCTACGCGGATCTGCCGCTCGTCGTGCGGCTCACCGCTGTCTTCCCGCTCCTAGCCGGCGTCTACGGGATCTGGGCTGACGCGCTAAGCGCAACCGGCCGGCAGCGGCACCGGCTTGCCCTCGTCTGTGTCTCCCTCGTTCTGACCATGAGCCTTTGCTGGATCGGGGTGACGGCGCATGGGCTGGAGGGCGCCGCGCTCGCGCGGGTGGCTGTCATGGGGATAACGGCGGCCTTGGCCTGGGCAGCGCTGCCGCGACGCTCCTGATCGGGCGCTGTACCCACACGCATGCCGTTTCAATTTGTTGATGGTCTGCGGCGCTGACGAACGGGCACCGAGTTGTTAGCGCAACGTCTGATGGAAAGGATGTGTCAAGTAACATGATTGTGTTGACCTCGGCTTGATCCGTCCTCAGGCTGTTCGGCACCACCCCAGTGCGGAACGGAAAATGCGCCCGCTCGTCCTCCTTGCCGTCTTCCTTGCGCTGGCAGCCCCGCCCGCCGCCGGCGCCGATGCTGCTCTGACTCCCGAACAGCGGAGCGCGGCGGAGGCGGCAACTCGGAGCCTGACCGTCCCTGCGACCACCCCAGCCGTGCCGCCTGAGCCGCGGGCACGCCTGCACCGCTGGCCCGGCTTTTTCGCCCGCTTGAGCGCAAAGACCGTTACCCAGGGCGAGGCGGAGCGAATGCTGGCCGATGGGCGCGCGGAGTCCGCCTATCGCAACACCTGGGATGGGCAGCGCATCTACCTGACAGCCGCCAGCGGTACCGTCAGCTTCTTCCTGCCGCCCTCCGCCGAGGACAACCAGGGCTTCTCGCGCCGCGCGCGCGAGGCCGGAGTCGAGTTCCTGGTGGAGGACGGCACCTGGTCGGACGTCGTTTGGAGCATCGGCAAGTTCCTGCTCATCGTTGCAGGGGTGAGCGGCACTCTCTTCGTTCTCTACCTGCTCGACCGACGGCGCGGGCGTTCCGGAAACCGGCGCGCCGTGCTCTTCCGAAAGGGCTCGCGCAAGGCGGCCGGTGCCGATGGCACCCAGTCCGTGACCTTCGCCGATGTCGCGGGACAGGATGCCGCCAAGGAATCCCTCCTGGAGGTCGTGGAGTTCCTCCGCGACCCCGCCCGCTTCGCGAGCCTTGGCGCGCGCGTGCCGAAGGGCGTGCTGCTGGAAGGTGATCCCGGCAACGGAAAGACGCTCCTCGCCCGCGCCGTGGCAGGGGAGGCGGGCGTGCCCTTCTTCAGCGCCTCCGGCTCTGAGTTCGTCGAGATGTATGTTGGCGTGGGCGCCCGGCGCGTGCGGGATCTGTTCGCGCGCGCCCGGAAGCACCCGGTGAGCATCGTCTTCATCGACGAGATCGACGTGGTCGGCCGCGCGCGCTCGGGCTCGGCGCGGGACGGCGGCTCGCAGGAGCACGACCAGACCATCAATCAGCTTCTCACCGAGCTGGACGGCTTCGACCGCTCCTCCACCATCGTGCTGATCGCAGCGACCAACCGCGCGGACGTGCTCGACACGGCTCTCACCCGCCCGGGGCGGATCGACCGGCGCATCTTCGTCCCGGGACCCGACGTGCGGAGCCGCGAGGCCATCCTTGGGGTCCATGCGCGCCGCGTGCGGCTGGCCGGCGGCGTCAGCCTCCCCGAGGTGGCCAGCATGACGCCGGGTTTTTCCGGCGCGGACCTGGCGAACCTGCTGAACGAGGCCGCCATCGCCGCCACGCGCGCCTGCAAGCAGGCGGTGGACATGGACGACCTACGCGCGTCGATGGATCGCATCCTCCTCGGCGAAAAGCGGCCCGCCGGCGCCATGTCGGAGGCGGAGCGCCGCGTCGTCGCCTATCACGAGGCCGGGCACGCGATCGTCGCGATGCGGATGCCGGGCGCGGACCCGGTGCGGCGCGTCACCGTCGTTCCCCGGGGTCGCTCGCTGGGCGCCGTCGTGCAGACACCGGACCGCGACCGCCATCTCTGGAGCCGCGGCCTGCTGCAGGGCAGGCTGGCGGTGACCATGGGCGGGCGCGCGGCGGAGGAGATCATCCTCCCGCCCGAGGATGTCACCGGGGGCGCTTCCGGAGACATCGCGCACGCGACGAAGATCGCGCGGGAGATGCTGGGCCGCTACGGCATGGACCCCGAGCTTGGCTGCGTGGACCTCCTCGGCGACGGCAGGGGGCCAGGGGCTTCGGCCGCCGCGCTCGACCGGCTGGACGAGTTGGTCTCGGCCGAGATCACCCGGGCGCTCGCCACCGCGCGCCGCGTGCTGGAGGGAGAAGTCGAGGCCCTTCACGCCCTCGCCGCCCGCCTGCTGGAGGAGGAGACGCTGACCGGGGATGAGGCGCGGCGCGTGGTGGAGGCGGCCGCGCCCCGCTCCCTGGCCGTAGCGGCCTAGCTCTCCGCCAGCCTCTTGCGGGCGGTGTCGATCACCCGCACCGCCTCTTCCCACAGGCCGAGGCCGGGGATCTCGGCCGGGGCGAAGAAGCGCGCCTCGCTCGCATCGTCGCCCGCCCGCGGCTCGCCCGAGATCCAGCGCCCGGCGAAGTCGATAATCGTGTAGTGAAAGCGCACGGCGCCCGCCTCGTTTCGGTGCAGGACATCGACGCAGGCGACGAGCGACAATGGGCCGACCTCGATGCCCGCCTCCTCCAGCAGCTCCCGCCGTGCGGCGGACTCGGCAGTTTCCCCCAGGTGCTGGGCGCCGCCGGGAACGGACCATTCCCCGGCGCGCGGCGGGTGGCTGCGGCGGACGAGGAGCACGTCCTCGCCGCGAAAAGCGAGGCAGCCGATGCCGACCCAGGGGCGCTCCGGATACTCGCGCGCGCTCACTCGGCGCGCTTTCGGAGCGTCTCGATGCTCGGCGCGAAGGCCGGCAATTTCCAGGCGCCGACCTGGTAGGCCCATCCGCGCCAGCGGGCGTTGAGCCGCGCGGCCTCGTCGTCCCCGGCGGCGGCGAGGGTCATCCAGACCTCGCCGCCCGCGAGGCGCATCCGCGCGGTGATGCCGAGGTTGTCGGTCAGGGTGAAGCGTCCTTCACCAGTGAGCTCGCCCGGCGCCTCGGCCTCGGGGCGCACGTCGAGCAGCGTCAGGCCCTCCAGCGCGCGGCCGACCTCGTCGAGCGAGACCTCGTCCGCGGGGGGCGCGTCCGCCGGGGCGACGACCGCGAGGCGCCCATCCGGCCCCTCGCCGCGCCGCAATTCGACCGTCCTGCCGTCGCGCGTGCCGACGACCGCGCGCACCCGCTCCTCCGGCAGGTTGGCGATCTCCCGGTGGATCCAGAGCTGCGGGTCCGCGTCCACCGGAAGACGGCCATCGGCGAGGTAGGACTGGCTCTCGCCAGGGCGGCGGACAAAGGCGCTCTCGGCCTGGCTGCCAGGTCCTGCGCCCTGGGTTCGGGTGCGGCGGCGGCCGACCACCAGCTCGGCCAGCGGCGCGCCTGTGCTGTCCAGCACGCGAAGCAGCAGGGAGGTGGCGTTCGGGCCGGGCTCCTCCAGGCCGAGGCGGGTGAGCGCCGTGGGATCGGCCGTGCGCCGCTCCGCGAGGCGCAGCTCGGTCAGGCTCACCAGCAGCTCCCGGATCCGGTCACCGCGCGCGGGGTAGCCGCCCTTCTGCGGCAGGGTCCAGGTGTCGCCGGTGCCGCGCTCGACCACGAGGCTCGCCGCGCCCTGGCGAGCCTCGATCCGCCGCGCGGCCGCGAGGCGCGGGGGGAGGGACGGGAAAGCGAGCGGCGCCTCTAAGGGCGCATCCCCACGCTCCTCGCCACCCGAGAAAAGGAAGGCCGCGCCCGCGACCAGGGCGGCCGTGCCGCCGAGGACGATCAGGTGGCGTCGGTTCAGCGGCATGGCGCTATCCCCTGGCGGCCGCGCGTCGCCGCGCGCGGAGCACCGCGAGGCCGATGGCGAAGGCGGTGATCAGCGCAGGGACGAGGGCAATGTTGATTACCCGCAGCCAGGTCTCGAGGTTCTCGATGCCCTGGCGCAGGCCGCGCTGCACGCCGCGCAGCTCCTGGCGGGTGCGGACGATCTCAGCGCGGGCGGCGTCAATCTCGGCGCGTTGCTCGGGCGTGATGACAGTCTGGGCATTCCCGCCCGGTCCCTGGCGCAGCTCGCGCAGGCGGCGCTCGGTGGCCTGCAGGCGCTCGGTCAGGCCGCGCTCGGTCTGGCGATAGCGGGCGTCGGCATCAGCCCGCATCTCGTCCACTCGGGTGAAGGGCCGCAGACTTTCCCCGCGGGAGCGGAGGGAGATGAGGCTGTCGCCGCCGGCCAGCGTATCCGCGAGGTTGGTGACGAGGGAGCCGTTGTCGCTTGTGGGCGTCGCGACCTGCTGGCCGAAGAAGTCCTGCGTGCGGACCCAGAAGCGGTCCTCCAGCAGGTCGGCGTCGTTGCCGACGACGAGGTTCACCGGGCCGCTTGATGCGCCGCGATGCGCGGGAAGGTCGGGCGCGTGGGCCGTGCCCTCGGGCAGCGCCGGCGGGCCCTCGGGGAAGGCGGAGTTCAGCACGCCCCGGACGCGCGCGAGCAGGACATGGCGGCCGCCATCGGGGCGGAAGTCGGAGAGCAGGCGTGTCGGGTCGGGCTCGCGCACGCGGGCGGCATCGACCACCGCCGATTGCGCGGAGGAGGTGACGAGGGGCGTCAACTCGATGGCCGAGCCCTGCCGCTTCCGGACCTCGCCAGCGCTGGCGAAGGTTACCTGGGCCAGATCGGCGCTCGCGACGTCCGTGCGGTTGAGGCTGTCGCCCTGCGCGCTGAACCAGGCAAGGTAGTCCACCGCGCCCACGCGGTCGCCGGGGCCCGCCCGCACGCGCCAGGCGCCGCGCTGGTCCACCACCACCTTGTCGGAGGGTGCCTCGATCCCCCAGGCGTTGAAGAGGCGGTCGAGGTTTGAGGCGGTGGAGGCCGAGGGGCGGCCTGTGGGATCAGGGCGGGCCGCCTGGCTCTCGCTGTGCGGATCCGTCAGGGCGAAGAGCTTGCCGCCGCGCATGACGAACTGGTCGACCGTGTAGAGCGTGGCGTCCGACAGATTCTGCGCGTGGGCGACCAGCAGCACGCCGATATCGGCCGGGATGGCCTGGGCGTCGGCCGCCACGTCCCGCACGGTGAAGAACTGCCGGAGCTGCGTCATGACCTGGAAGGGCTGCCCGGCGCCGGGCACGCGCATCATCATCGCACGCGGGTCGCCATTCAGCGGCAGGGAGGAGAGGACACCGAGCACGGGACGCGTCGGGTTCGACAACTCGTAGACGAGGCGCGTGAGGTCGTATTCGAGGAAGCGCTCCCGGTCCGGCTGGAAGAAGGCGACGCTGCGCTCGTCATCCAGCAGGTTGGAGCCGGCAAGACCGAAATAGACGCTCTCCCCGGCGTTATCGAGTGGCACGCCCTGCAGGCCCGCGGCCAGGGCCCGGTCCTCCGTTTCGGAAAAGGGCTCGGGGTCGAGGATTTCGAGCCTGAGCTTGCCGTTGGAGAGCGAGACGTACTCCCGCAGCATCTCCCGCACGCGGTCGGCATAGGCGCCGAAGACCGGCACGGCGGCGCCGAGGCGGCGGGAGTAGAAGAGGCGGAGGGTGATCGGATCCTTGAGGTTCCCGAGCACCTGCCGCGTGCCGTCCGAGAGCGTGTAGAGGTGCTGCTCCGTCAGGTCGATCCGGGCGCGGGCGAGGAAGCGGTCGGCGAGGAGGTTGATGCCGACCGCCAGCACCGCGACGGCCAGCAGCGCGCCGAGGGGCAGCCAGATGCCGCGCGCGCGGCGGATCGGGGGCGTGGTGTCGCTCACGGTCAATCCGCCTTGCGAAGATCGACGGCGACGGCGTTGGCGAAGAGCCAGACGCCGATGAAGCTGGCGAAGAAGACCACGTCGCGCAGTGAGATAACCCCGCGCGAGAAGGCGGCGAGGCGGTCCGTGAGGGAAAGCCCGCGCGCGATCTCGGCGAGGGCCGGAGTGTTGCGGCTGAGGAACTCGGTCACGACCGGCGATCCCGTGGCGGCAAAGAGGAAGCACACGGCAACCGCAAGGACGAAGGCGATCACCTGGTTCTTCGTCAGCGCGGAGATGGCAGCGCCCACCGCGAGATAGGCGCCGGCCACCATCAGGCAGCCGAGATAGCCTGCGGCGATCACGCCGTTGTCGGGATCGCCCAGGATGTTCACCGTGATCACCAGCGGAAAGGTCAGCGCCAGCGCGATGGCGCAGAAGGCCCAAGCCGCGAGGAACTTGCCGAGCACGGCCTGCCACTGGGCGATTGGAAGGGTCAGCAGCAGCTCGATCGTGCCCAGCCGCCGTTCCTCCGCCCAGAGGCGCATGGTGATGGCGGGCACGAGGAAGAGGAAGAGCCAGGGCACGAAGGAGAAGAAAGGCTGCAGGTCCGCCGTGCCGCGCGCGAAGAAGCCGCCGAGGGTGAAGGTGAGGGTGCCGGACATCACGAGGAAGATGACGATGAAGACATAGGCGACGGGGGTGGCGAAGTAGGAGGCGAGTTCCCGCCGGGCAACGGTCAGCGTGCCGCCCATTATGCGGCCTCCCGCGTGAGATCGCGAAAGACGGCATCGAGGTCCCGGCCGCGGGAGGAGAGCTCCGCCGGCGTCGCGTCCGCCACCACGCGGCCGCGCGCGATGACGATGGCGCGCGTGCAGACGGCGCCGACCTCTTCGAGGATATGGGTGGAGATGATCATCGCCTTGCTCGGCGCCATGCGCGCGATGAGGTTGCGGACCTCGTGCTTCTGGTTGGGGTCGAGGCCGTCCGTCGGCTCGTCCAGCACCAGCACGGGCGGGTCGTGCAGCAGGCTCTGCGCGAGTCCGACGCGGCGTTTGAAGCCCTTGGAGAGCGTCTCGATCGGCTGGAGGCGCACCTCCTCGAGGCTGGTTGCGCGCATGGCGTCGTGCACGCGGTCGGCCGCCTCGGTTCCGCGATAGCCGCGGGCGCGGGCGGTGAAGGCGAGGAAGCCCTGCACGGTCATCTCAGGGTAGGTGGGCGCGCCCTCCGGCAGGAAGCCAAGGTGGCGCTTGGCTGCCACCGGGCGCTCCACCACGTCCTC
This sequence comes from Roseomonas sp. KE2513, assembly GCF_016107305.1. Lineage (GTDB taxonomy): Bacteria > Pseudomonadota > Alphaproteobacteria > Acetobacterales > Acetobacteraceae > Roseomonas. The sequence goes on along the minus strand of NZ_RCVR01000048.1, from coordinate 11,334 downwards.
GCCCATGATTCGGGCGGTGCCGGCGGTGGGCGTCACGAAGCCGGCCAGCATCTTCATGGTGGTGGACTTACCCGCGCCGTTCGGCCCCAGGAACCCCAGGACTTCCCCGGCGCGGACGGTGAAGGAGATGTTGTCCACGGCGGTGAAGGCGCCGAAGCGCTTCGTCAGGCGGTCGATCTCGATATGCGCGGCGGTCACGTTGCATCCCCAGAAGACGGGGGGCCGGGCGCCCCCGCGAGGCCGGGTTACGGCGGTGCGGGGAGGGGCGCAAGGGGCCCTTACCGATGCTTACCCGGCCGCGAGCGGCTTCAGCGTCTGATCGTGGCCGAAGAGATCCAGCAGGGCGCGTGCCGCCCGCCCGCGGTCGGTGGCGACGAGTTCCGGGTCTTTCTGCAGGAGGAGTTCCGCCTCCTGGTGCGCGATCCGGACGAGCGGCCCGTGGCGCTGCGGATCGGCGATGCGCCGGCCGATCTGCCCGGCCTGACGGGTGCCTAGAGCATCGCCGCCGCCGCGAATGTCGAGGTCGGCGTCGGCGATGACGAAGCCGTCCTCCGTGTCCCGGATGACCGCCAGCCGCCGCTTCTCGCCCTCTGCCAATTCGGATGAGGGGAGGAGAAGGCAGAAGGATTGCGCGCTGCCCCGCCCGACCCGGCCGCGGAGCTGGTGCAGGGCCGAAAGGCCGAAGCGCTCCGCCTGCTCGATGATTATGATGGTGGCCTCGGGCACGTCCACGCCCACCTCCACCACCGTGGTGGCGACGAGGAGCTGGGCGCGTCCGGCGGCGAAGTCGCCCAGGGCTGCCTCGCGCACCTCCAGGCTCTGGGCGCCATGGGCGAGGCGGACGGCATCGCCGAAGACCTCCTTCAGGGCGGCGAAGGTGGTCTCGGCGGCCACGTTGTCATGAGCCTCGCCCTCCTCGATGGCGCGGACCACCCAGTAGGCTCGGTTCCCGGTGGCAAAGGCGCGGCGGAGCGCCGCCAGAACCTCGTCGCGCCGCTCGCGGCTGACGATCCGGGTGACGATCGGCTTGCGCCCCGCCGGGCGGCCCTCCAGGCGGGAGACGGCCATTTCCCCCCACTGAGTGAGGAGGAGGGTGCGGGGGATGGGGGTCGCGGTCATCACCAGCACGTCGGTCTCGCTGCCCTTCTCGGTCAGCATCAGGCGTTGGGCCACGCCGAAGCGGTGCTGCTCGTCCACCACCACCAGGGCGAGGTCGCGGAACTGCACCCCGTCCTGGAACAGGGCGTGGGTGCCAACGACGAGGGGAAGGGACCCCTCCGCAAGGCGACGGAGGACGCGGGAGCGCTCCTTTCCCTTCACGCTGCCGGCGAGGAGGGCGCATTCCACGCCCGCCGCCCCGGCCAGCCGCTGGAACGTGCGGAGGTGCTGGCGGGCGAGGATTTCCGTCGGCGCCATGATGGCGGCCTGGGCGCCTGCCTCCACCGCGCGGAGCATCGCCAGGAGGGCGACGAGGGTCTTCCCACTGCCGACGTCGCCCTGGAGCAGCCGCAGCATTCGCCGAGGCGCCGCGAGGTCGGCGTCGATCTCGGCCAGGGCATGGGCCTGGGCCGGGGTGGGCTCGTGACCGAAGGCGGCGAGGGCAGCTTCCCGCAGCGTGCCGGCACCGTGGAGGGACCGGCCAGGCCGCTCCAGCACCGCGCGGCGGACGAGGCCGATGGCGAGTTGGCCGGCGAGCAGCTCGTCATAGGCCAAACGATCGACCGCCTCCGGCCCAGGAACTGCCTGCGGTGCCTGGAGGGCGCGCAGGGCCTCGGCGAAGCCTGGCCAGCGGCGGCGGCGCAGATGGGTGGGGTCCTGCCACTCCAGGAGTTGCGGCAGGCGGGCGAGGGCGGCGCCCATGGCCTTTCCCACGTCCTTCGGACCCAGCCCCTTCACCAGTGGCCATACCGGCTGGATTTCCGGGATGATGTCGGGCGGGGAGACGAACTCGGGCGCATCCATCTGCCAGCGCGCCCCATAGCGCCGGACGCGGCCCGAAACGGTGCGCGGCGCCCCCTCCGGGAAGGCGCGGTGCAGCCAGGGGCCGACCCAGCGCGCGCGGAGGAAGTAGACGAGGTCGATCATCGACCGCTCACTCGTCGCCTTCACCACCCAGGGCTGGGAGGGGTTTCGCGGCGCGCAGACCTCCTCCACCAGCAGGGGGACGGTCGCGATGTCCCCATCGGCGGCGTCGGCGAGGCGGGTGATGCGCTTCCGGTCGAGGTAACGTTCGGGAAGGTGGAACAGGAGGTCCAGCACCCGGGGGCCTGCGGCATCGGTGAGCTGGCGCACCTTCCCCGCCGCCTCCGGGAGGCTGTCGAGCGGGGCGAGCAGGGGAAGGAGGTGTTCGGGGTGGTCTGGCATGATCTGGCGTGCGGGTTATATGGCACGCCACGAACGAATGCCGAACGGGCCTCCCGCAATGAGTGACGAAGCGAACGAACTCTCCCCTCGCCGCCGGCGTTTGCTGTTCCGGGCGGCACATCGCGGCACGAAGGAGACGGACCTGCTGATCGGTGGCTTCGTGTCGGACCGGATCGAGGCCTTCTCCGAGCAGGAGCTGGATGAGGTCGAGGAGATCCTGGAACTGCCGGACGTGGACCTCACCGACTGGCTCTCGGGCCGCCGCCCCGTGCCCGCGGACCTGCAATCCCCCATGATGCGGCGGCTGCTGGAGGCGAGCGCGCTTCCCGGCGCGGGGATCCCCGCCGCAGTACGGAAATTCTGATGGCTTCCAAGACGTCCCGCGGCCTTGAGGTTTACGGCGCGCCGGAGGGGTATGACGGGTTGCTCGTCGCCCGCCGCCGGGCGGAGGAGGCGGGCGGCATCCTGCATGTCTGCCGCGACGATGCCCGCATGCAGCGCATGGCCGATGCCCTGGCCTTCCTCGCGCCCGAGGCGGAGGTGCTGAGTTTCCCGGCCTGGGATTGCCTGCCCTACGACCGCGTCTCGCCGAACCCCGAGATCGTGGCAGAGCGTGTGGCGACTCTGACGCGGCTGATGGAGCCGCCCGGCCGACCGCGCATCGTGCTCACGACGATCAACGCCCTCGTGCAGAAGGTGCCGCCGCGCGCGGTCTTCGCCGGCGCCACCATGCGGCTGGCGAAGGGCGGGCGGACCGACCCCGACAAGCTGATCACCTTCCTGGAGGCTAACGGCTACGGCCGCGCGGGCACGGTGATGGAGCCGGGCGAGTACGCGGTCCGCGGCGGCATTATCGACCTCTACCCCGCGGGCGAGCCGGACCCGGTACGGCTCGACCTCTTCGGCGACGAGATCGAGAGTATCCGCCATTTTGATCCCGGTACGCAGCGCAGCGGCGACGCGCTGGAGGAGCTCTGGCTGCGGCCGATGGGCGAGGTCTTCCTCGACCCCGACTCGATCACCCGGTTCCGCAGCGGCTATCGCGACCTCTTCGGCCCCGCGGCGGGCGATGACCCTCTCTATGTCAGTGTCTCCGCTGGGCAGCGGCACCCGGGGATGGAGCACTGGGCCGGGCTGTTCCACGAGTCGATGGAGACGCTGCTCGACTATCTCGGCGCCGCTTCCGTGAGCCTCGACCACCAGGCCGAGGATTCGCTCGAGGCGCGGCTCGAGATGATCGAGGACCATTACGAGGCCCGCCGCCTGCCGCCGCGGGAGGGCGAGGTGCCCTACCGCCCCGCGCCGCCCGACCGCCTCTACCTCGACCGCAGGGGCTGGGACCGGATGCTCTCCGGCGGCCCGCTGCTGCGCTTCAGCCCCTTCGACAAGCCCGAGGGCGGGGAGGGGGTGGACGCTGGCGGTCGACAGGGCCGCGTCTTCACCGAGGTGCGCCAGGCCGGCGGCAACGTCTTCGACGCCTTCCACGACCATGCGAAGGCCATGGCGGGGCAGGGGCGGCGCGCCATCCTCGCAGGCTGGACGCGTGGCTCCCGCGACCGGCTGGCGAACCTGCTGCGCGAGCACCGCGTGCCCACCCAGATCGTGGACCACTGGGCGGCGACCCAGGCGCTGCCGCCGGGCGTGGTGGGGCTGGCGATCTGGGGGCTGGAGCGCGGATTCATCGGCGCGCCCGGTGCGGATGGCGAGCCCGGCATTTCCGTCACCGGCGAGCAGGACCTGCTGGGCGACCGCATCGCCCGCCCACCGCGCCGCCGCAAGCGCGCCGACCAGTTCATCGCGGACGCGACGGAGATCGAGGAAGGCGACCTAGTGGTCCATGCCGACCACGGCATCGGGCGTTATGACGGGCTGCAGACGCTGGACGCCGGCGGGGCGCCGCATGACTGCCTCAGGCTGCTCTACGAGGGTGGGGACAAGCTGTTCCTGCCCGTCGAGAACATCGAGGTCCTGACGCGCTTCGGCAGCGATTCCGCGGGCGTCTCCCTCGACAAGCTCGGCGGCGTCTCCTGGCAGAACCGCAAGGCGAAGGCGAAGTCGCGTATCCAGGACATGGCGGCGCAGCTTATCCGCACCGCCGCCGAGCGCCAGACGAAGGAAGGGGTCATGGCCACCCCACCCGAGGGCGCCTGGGACGAGTTCTGCGCCCGCTTCCCCTTCGCCGAGACCGACGACCAGCTCCGCGCCATCTCAGACATTCTGGAGGATCTCTCGGCCGGCAAGCCGATGGACCGGCTCATCTGCGGCGATGTCGGCTTCGGCAAGACTGAGGTCGCGCTGCGGGCCGCTTTCGTCGTGGCGATGACCGGCGCCCAGGTGGCGGTGGTGGTGCCGACCACGCTGCTCTCCCGCCAGCACTTCCGTACCTTCTCCACCCGCTTCGAGGGGCTGCCTATCAAGGTCGCGCAGCTCTCCCGCATGGTGACGCCGAAGGAGATGGCGGTGGTGAAGGAGGGGGTGAAGGATGGCTCCATCAACATCGTCGTCGGCACCCATGCGGTGCTCGCCAAGGGCGTGGAGTTCGCCGACCTCGGCCTGGTGATCGTCGACGAGGAGCAGCATTTTGGCGTTGCGCACAAGGAGCGGCTGAAGTCGCTCAAGGCCGACGTTCACGTGCTGACCCTGACGGCGACGCCCATCCCGCGCACCTTGCAGCTGGCCCTTTCCGGCGTGCGGGAGATGAGCGTGATCGCGACGCCGCCGGTAGACCGGCTGGCGGTGCGCACCTTCATCATGCCCTGGGACAGCGTGATCATCCGCGAGGCCGTGCAGCGCGAGCGCTTCCGCGGCGGGCAGGTCTTCTGCGTGGTGCCGCGCCTGGAGGACCTGCCGAAGGTCGCGACGCGACTCGCGGAGATCGTGCCGGAGGTGCGGATCGCCCAGGCGCATGGCCGCCTGACGCCGACCGAGCTGGAACGGGTGATGACCGAGTTCGGCGACGGGAAATACGACATCCTGCTCTCGACCAATATCGTCGAGAGCGGGCTCGACATGCCCGCGGTGAATACGCTGATCATCCACCGGGCCGACATGTTCGGGCTGGCGGGGCTGTATCAGCTTCGCGGGCGGGTCGGGCGCGGGAAGCAGCGCGGCTACGCCTATTTCACCTGGCCGCCCTCGCACCGTCTCTCCGCCGCCGCGCAGAAGCGGCTGGAGGTGATGCAGACGCTGGACAACCTCGGCGCCGGCTTCACCCTCGCCTCCCACGACCTCGATATCCGCGGCGCCGGCAACCTGCTCGGCGACGAGCAGTCCGGCCATGTGCGGGAGGTCGGCATCGAGCTCTACCAGCAGATGCTGGAGGACGCGGTGCAGGACATCCGCAACCGCCAGCGGGGCAAGGGACAGAAGGGCGAGGCGCCGGATCGGGACTGGACGCCGAACATCAATCTCGGGCTGCCCGTGCTGATCCCCGAGGATTATGTGCGCGACCTTCCCGTGCGCCTGGGCCTGTATCGCCGCATTGGCGGGCTGGCGAACGAGGCGGAGCTGGAAGCGATGGCGGCCGAGCTGGCCGACCGCTTCGGGCCCATCCCGGAGGAGGTGGAGAACCTTCTCCAGGTCGTCTCCATCAAGCGCATGTGCCGCGAGGTAGGGGTGGAGAAGCTTGATGCCGGTCCCAAGGGTGTGGTGCTGGCCTTCCGCCGCAACCAGTTTGCCAATCCCGGCGGCCTCGTCGCCTGGGTGGCGACCCAGAAGGGCGGCGTGAAGCTGCGGCCGGACCATAAGTTGGCGGTGGTGCGCGAGATGGAGCTGGCCCAGCGGGTGAAGGTGGCGCGGGAGATCCTCCAGGCGCTGCTGCGGGTGGCGACGCAGTCGAAGGCGGCCTGAGGCTGGTGGTCAGGCCGGAGTTGAGCCGCCTGGCCGCGCCGCGATCTCGCGGATGAGCTTCGCGCGCAGCGCGCGGGCGAAGTCGGCGCGGGTCTCGGCGGTCATGACGAAGGCGCCGTCGCCGGCGATCACCGTTTCCTCATAGGTGCTGGTGAGGCCGGGGCGGCCACCCTCGATGGCCAGGGCGTTCACCGTGATGCCCTGCGCGGCGGCGGCTTGTCGGGCGACCGCTACAGGGTTGAGGCTCCGCATGTCTGGGGCATCACCCGAGAGGTCAATGACCTTCCCCCGCGAGGGCCAGGGTGCGCGGGCGATGAGGGCGGCCGCGTGGTCAACTGCGTCCCCGATGGCGTTCCAGGACTGGCGGGAGCGGGGCGCCTCCGTCACGGCGCGGGCGAGGGCCTCGGCGGAGGGGCGGCCCTCGATCCGGTGCCAGTCAACGACGGTTGCGGCGCCGCCGGGCGCGCCCCACTCGACCAGGGCGACACCGATGGAGGAGCGCGGCCCGGCGGTGATGGCAGAGAGGACGGCAGGGTGGGTCAGCGCCTCCGCGCAGCCCTCGCGCTGGAGGCGGAACTCGTCGGCGTCGATGCTGCCGGAGGCGTCGATCGCTAGGACGAGGAGCAGGTCCACCGCCGTGTCCTGGGCTGCGGCGCGGCAGGCGGCGAGGGCCGGCGGCAGAACCAACGCCGCGCGGCGGCCGATCCTGCCCGCGCTCACACGAACTCCGTCAGGGCGACGTCGAGCAGGCGCTGCAGCACCTCCGGCTCCTGCGCGCCGGCGATGGCGTGGCGGCCGGCGATGACGAAGCAGGGCACGCCGTTGATGCCAAGGCGATGGGCGCGGAGGTTCTCGGACTGCACCGCCTCCACCTCCTGCTCCCCCGCGAGGAAGCGGCGGGTGGCGGCGCGCTCCAGCCCTGCGGCGGCGGCAATCCCGGCCAGGGTCGCGTGGTCGGCGATGTCGGCGCCCTCCGCGAAATGGGCGACGAAGAGGCGATCCACCACCTCCTCCGCCGCACCGCGCCGGGCGGCCAGGCGCACCAGGCGATGGGCATCGATCGAGGGCGGCGTGCGGTGGATGAGGTCGAAGCGGAAGGGCACGCCCTCGGCCCGGCCCATCTCCGTGAGCGTCGCGTGCAGGCGCCGGGTGCGGTCCGCCTGGCCGGGACGCCGGGCGAAGGGCTCGCGCGCCGGGGGCTGCTCGGGGTTCAGGAGGAAGGGGCGCCAGACGAGCTCGGTCGCGATCTCGGGGCGCGCGCGCAGGGCGCGGCGGAGCCGACGGGTTCCGATGAAGCACCAGGGGCAGACGAGGTCGAAGACGACCTCGATCGCGAGCCGGTGGCGCTGGGGGGACAGGGCATTCACCGTACAAGCCTAGCGCCGGGCATGGCCGGCGGGCCAGTCTTGTTCACGCGCCCTGCTCATGCCGGCTTAGGTTCATCGGGCGGAGGTGACGCCAACCTGACGGCACATCTCCAGCAGGAGGCATTCGGAGCAACGCGGACGCTCCCCCGTGCAGACGAACTTGCCGAAGGGCACGAGCCGCTCGTTGATCTCGATCCAGTAGCGGCGGGGCAGGACCCCCTCCAGCGCGGCCATGCTGCGCTCGGGCGTGGGGGCAGCGATGATGCCCCAGCGGTTCGTCACACGATGGACGTGGATGTCCACCGCGATCGCCTCCTGACCGAAGGCGACGCCCAGGGTCAGGGCCGCGATCTTGGGCCCGACGCCGCGGAAGGCGGTCAGCCCCTCCATCGTGTCCGGCACCCTGCCGCCGTGCTCCTCAAGGATGCGACGGGAGAGCGCGAGGATGTCGCGCGCCTTGGGCTCTGGAAAGGTCGCGCCGTGGAGGAGCTCGATCAGCCTGGACTCATCGAGCGCTGCAATCTCGGCGGGCGTCCGCGCCACGGCGAAGAGGCGGAGGCAGACCGGGGTGGTCACCTCGTCCCGAGTACGGGCGGAGATCAGGGTGGCGACGAGCTGCTCAAAGGGCGAGCCGTGCCCGCGGTCGCGAAGGTCGAACATGGCGGCCTTGGGCCGCTCAGCGAGCATCAGCCGCAGCCGGCGGAAGGCCTCATCGTAGTCGAAAGATGTTTTGGCCGTGGCGGTGGCGCGGGGGGAGGCGGCGGGGCTGATGGAAGGGGCAGGCATTGCGTAAAAACGCCGCCGGGCCGGCCTGGATGCCCGCAAAGCTCCTCTTGCCGCTGGAACCAGCGCCTCGTCGATACAATCTGAAAGGCGCGCGCCGGTCGGCCGAGGGCGCGCGGGGCTTGGACGCCATCCTCCCCGCAGGTGACGGTTGCGAGGATGGACAGAACGATGGAGTTGACGGGTAGCGACGAGTTGCGAGCGAGAGCCGAGAGGGCGATCGAGGCGGCTATTGAGTCGATGGGCCTTGCCGTGGCCCCCGCTGAGATGCCGGGGCTGCTGCGCATTGTTGCCCGCCACCTGCCTGCGGACGGGGGAGCGGTCCGCCGCGCCCTCTGCGAGCTTCGGCGGCGGGGCTGGGCAACCCGTATCGAGGAGCGCGCGCGCGAGGCCGGGCGGCTCTGGATCACCCCGGCAGATGCCCGTGCCGCGGCCGCCTCGGTGGATGACCCGGAGCCTGCCGAAGAGGCGCTTCTCGCCGCCGCCGACCGCGTCGTCTCCGAGCGCCTGCGCGAGGCGGGCACGAGCGCGGAGGCGGTGCTCGAGGCGGTGATGGCGGAACTGGCCGATTACGGGCGCCAGCTGCGGCCCGAGCCGTTGGGCGAGCTGGCTCTTCTGGTGGCGGAGGCGCAAGGCCTGGACCCCGATGCCGCCGATCGCCTGCGCGCGAGGGCCGTCCGCACGGAGGAGCGCCGTCGGCGGGAGGTGAACGAGGCTGCTCGCCTCGCTCGTGAGCGCCGCCGCGAGGAGGTGCGCCGGCTGCGTGACTGGGAGCGCGGCCTGGTGGAGATTGATGACCTTTCCCGGTTGCTCGACTGCTCGCCCAAGGAGGCGCAGCGCTGGGTGAGCGCGGGGCTGGTGCCCGTCGCCCGCCGGATCGCCTCCGGCCGGGGCGGGAAGGGGGAGCGGCGGCAGTTTGATCCGGATGTCGTGGCCTCGCTGAGGCCGGATGTCCTCCACTGGCGTAACGCCGATCGCGACGCCGGCCTGGGCGGCGCCCGTGGCCCCGAGCGACGGGGCGACGAGGGCCGCGGCGGGAAGTTTGCGGCGGTGCCGGCCCAGGCGACGGCCCATGGCGGTCGGGCTATGAACGCGGCCGTCGCGCGGATCGCGGCGCTGGACCGCTATGCCGGGCACTTCACCACGGCGCGGGCGCTGGAGCGGAGGATCATCCTCGTCACCGGGCCCACGAACAGCGGCAAGAGCCACACGGCGCTGGACCGGCTGGCGAAGGCCGAGAGCGGCCTGGCGCTCGCGCCGCTTCGCCTGCTGGCGCATGAGTTCCGGGAAGCCCTCGCCGAGCGGGGCGTTGCCGCCTCCCTCACCACGGGGGAGGAGCGCATCCCCGCGCCGGGCAGCCGGCACCTGGCCGCGACGGTCGAGATGTGCCCGCTGCACGAGCCGGTGGACGTGGCGATCGTGGACGAGGCGCAGATGCTCCACGACCCGGACCGCGGAGCGGCCTGGACCGCCGCTATCATGGGGGCTCCGGCGCGCGAGGTCTTCGTCCTTGGGTCGCCGGAGGCGGCGCCGATGGTGCGGCGGATCGCCTCCCTCTGCGGTGACACGCTGGAGGAGGTGTCGCTGCAACGGAAGTCGCCGCTGGTCGCGGCTCGCCACACCGTGGAGCTGGGGGAGCTCGGCGCGGGAGACGCGCTGGTCGCCTTCTCCCGCCGCGACGTGCTGCAGCTGCGCGAGGAGCTGATGCGGCGTGGCCGCCGGGTGGCCGTAGTCTATGGTGCCCTAAGCCCGGAGGTGCGCCTGGCCGAGGCCGCGCGCTTCCGGCGCGGGGAGGCCGAGGTGCTGGTGGCGACGGATGCGATCGGCATGGGGTTGAACCTGCCTATCCGTCGCGTTGTCTTCTCCAGCCTGCGGAAGTTCGACGGCCAGCAGTCGCGGGACCTCCTCTCCCAGGAAGTGAAGCAGATTGGCGGGCGCGCGGGGCGCTTCGGCAAGCATGAGGAGGGGGTGGTCGCGGTGCTCGCGGGTGCCGGGGATCCGGCCTTCGTGCGCCGCCTGCTGAACGCCCCGCCCGCGCCGCCGGAGGAGACCCGACCGCAGGTGCAGCCCGATGCCGACATTATCGCGGCGGTGGCGGGCGAGATCGGTTCGGACAGTCTTTTCGGCGTGCTGGCGCGGATCAAGCGGGCGGTGCTGCGGAAGGACGACCCGAACTACCGCCTGGCGGACATGACGCAGGCCTTGGCGGTCGCGGCGGCGGTGGACGGGGTGCCCGGCCTCTCGCTGCTTGAGCGCTGGACGTATGCGATGTGCCCGATCAATGAGCGGGACAGTGGCGTTGCGCGCCTCACGCGCTGGGCGGTGGACCATGGGGCAGGGCGCCCCGTGAGCCCGCCCACGGCCGGGCACCTGCCGAACCCGCAGCGGGCGGGCGGCGCCGTGCTGGAGACGGCGGAGAAGGTCTACAAGCGGTTGGTCGCTTGGCGTTGGCTCGCGATGCGTTTCCCCGGTGCCTATCAGGAGGCCGAGGCGGCGGAGCAGGAGACCGACCGGTTGGACGCCTGGATTGAGGAGGTGCTGCGGCACCAGCGCCGGGGGAAGTCCGCCCTGGCGGCCTGAACAGAGCTTCTGGCCTGCGTGACGATTTTCTGACGGGAAGGCGATTTTTCGGGGTTGATCCCCGAGGGACGTGAAGCTAAATAGGCCTCACCGAACGGCGCGGCTGAGCCCGCCGCCCGGTGCTCCGAAGAGGATCCCGATGGCGACGCCCAGAGCGTCCAGTCGGCTTTTCCTCTTCGGTCCTGTTCTGTCCCATGGTGGCGTCTCAGTCGCTGGATACGGCGAACGGGTGGCTGTCTGGGTTGGGGATCCGATCCCCTGATCTTTCAAATTCGCATCTGTTTTTTGGAAGTGCAGTTGTTGCTGTGCTGCTGATTGGTAGTGCTGTTGCTGTGGCTCGTTGAGGGGTTGTGGTGATGGTGTTGCTGATGGGGTGGTATGGTGATGGCTG
>NZ_RCVR01000047.1 GCF_016107305.1 Roseomonas sp. KE2513 | reverse complement strand
GTCGTTTGCGCACGGGTTTGGCGGTCACGATCAAACCTGACATTTCTGCTTTCAATACCCTGTTGCAGAACAGCGCTGAAAGGCAAGTAGCTTATGAACGGGGCCTCCCCCTTCCCGAGGTCCCATGCCCCGCCGCTTCCTCCTGTCCACCGAGCAGCGCACCCGCCTGTTCGCCGTCCCGACCACGCCGGCCGAGATGGCCAGGCACTACGTGCTCAACCCCGAGGACCTGCTGCTGGTGCGCACCAAGCGCCGCGCCTTCAACCGCCTGGGCTTCGCCGTCCAGCTCTGCCTGCTGCGCCACCCGGGACAGGGCCTCGGTCCCGGCCAGCATCCGCCCGCGACCATGCTGGGCTTCGTGGCCGCCCAGCTCGGGACCCCGTCCGCCGCGTTCGCCGACTACGCGCGGCGCGACCAGACCCGCCGTGAACACGCCGTCGAACTCCAGACCCTGCTTGGCCTGCGCAGCTTCCGGCTGGGTGACTGGCGCGATTGCCTACGGGTCGGTGCCGATGCCGCCTGGGCCACCGATCGCGGCGAGCCGATCGTGCAGGCCATGCTGGCCCATGTCCGTGCCTGTGGCGTGCTGGTGCCGGACGCCGCGGTGCTGGAGCGGATCGGCCTCGCCGCCCGGGCACGGGCGCGTCAGCGCACGTTCCAGGTCCTGGCCGATGGGGTGACCGAGGCCGAGCAGGCCGTGCTCGACGGCCTGCTCGTGACCGACCCGGCCATCCGGCGCTCCCGCTTCACCTGGCTGCGGGACGCCCCGGAAGCGCCCGCGCCGGGCAACATGGTGGCGCTGCTCGACCGGCTGGACTGGGTGCGCGGCGTCGGCATCGCCCGGGAGCGGACCGCGCGGGTCCACCCGGCCCGGCTCGCGCGCCTGGTGGAGGAGGGCGGCGTCATGACCGCCCAGCACCTCGCCCACGTCGAGCCCCTGCGCCGGACCGCCCTGCTGGTGGCCGGGGTGACCGACCTCGAGACCCGGCTCACGGACGCGACCCTGACCATGTTCTGCAAGTATGTGGGGTCGCTGTTCACCAGGGCCCGCGGCCGCGACGAGCGCCGCTTTCAGGCGACCAGGCGCGACGTGGCCCGCACCCTGCTCCTGTTCCGCCGCACCATTGCTGCCCTGAAGCATGCCAAGGAGAGCGGGGAGGAGGGCGTCGCCGCCGTCGAGCGCGAGGTAGGCCTGGGCAGGCTCGACCAAGCCCTGCCGGTGATCGACGCCGTGGCCGGCGTCGCCGACGTGGAGATCCTGGCCACCGCCGCCGAGCGATATACCGTGCTGCGGCGCTTCAGCCCGCGATTCCTGGCGGCGTTCCGGTTCCAGTCCAGCGTGCCGCACGATCCCCTGCTCACCGCCATCGACCTGCTCAAGGCGGCGGACGAGGCTGGTGCCCGCGCCCTGCCCAAGCGGCTGCCGTCGGCGTTCCTGCCGCCCAAGTGGCGCCGGATGATCTTTGCCGGACCTGTCCCCGACCGGCGGCTGTACGAGACGGCCGTGCTCGCCACCCTGCGCGATCGCCTGCGGGGCGCGGGCGTGTGGGTCGCCGGCAGCCGCGACCACCGCGCCTTCGAGGACTACCTGCTGCCGGCGGAACCGGCGGGCGTGGCCACCGCTGGCCTCGCCGGGGAAACTAACCCGGAACGCTACCTCGCAGCCCGGTCTGGCCTGCTGCACGAGCGCCTGCAGTTCGTTGCCGCCTGCGCCGGGCGCGGCGAGCTGGACGGCGTCGAGATCGAGGACGGCACCCTCTACATCGCCCGCACCAAGCCCACAGTGCCCGATGCCGCCCGGCTGCTGGCCGGCCGGCTCTACGGCATGCTGCCGCGGGCGCGCGTGACCGAGGTCGTGTCGGACGTAGCGCAGGCAACCGGGTTCGCTGCCTGCTTCACCCACCTGCGCACCGGCCACCCGCCCGCCGATGTGCCAGCCCTGCTCGCCGCCGTTCTGGCCGATGGCACCAACCTCGGCTTGTCTCGCATGGCCGACGCGACCCGCGGGGTCAGCTACCACCACCTGGTCAACGTGGCGCAGTGGCACGTCACCGAGGACAACTACGCCGCCGCCCGCGCGGTGATCGTCGACGCCCACCACCGGCATCCCATGAGCGTCATCTGGGGCGACGGCACCGACTCCTCCTCGGATGGGCAGTACTTTCGCGCTGGCGGCCGGGCCGGACCCGGCGGCGACGTCAACGCCAAGTACGGGATCGACCCCGGCGTGGTGGTTTACACAACCCAGTCCGGCCAGTACGGCACCTTGCACACCCAGGTCATCTCCGCCACCGCCAGCGAGGCGCCCTACGTGCTGGACGGGCTGCACCCGCAGGCGCACCACACCGGCCTGCGCATCGCCGAGCATTACACCGACACCGCCGGCGCCACTGACCACGTGTTCGGCATGTGCCACCTCCTGGGCCACCGCTTCTCGCCCCGGATTAAGGACCTGAAGGAGCGCAAGCTCTACGCGGTCGAGAAGCCGGACACTTACCCTGTGCTGAAGCCGATGATCGGCGAGCCCGTGGACACCACGGCCCTGGCTTGCGGCTGGGGCGAGCTGATGCGGGTCAGGCGATCCATCGAGGCTGGCGCCGTCGCGCCCTCCACCATCCTGCGCAAGCTCGCGGCGGCCGGACCGCACAATCATCTGTCCCGAGCGTTGCGCGCCCTGGGACGGATCGAGCGCACCCTGTTCACCCTGCAATGGCTGTCCGACCCGGCACTACGCCAGCGCAGCCATGCCGGGCTGAACAAGGGCGAGGCGGGCAACGCGCTGCGGCGGGCAGTGTTCTTCCATCGTCAGGGCGAGTTCCGCGACCGCACCTTCGAGAACCAGAGCTTCCGGGCCTCCGGGCTGAGCCTGCTGACCACGGCCATCGTGCATTGGAATACCGTCTACCTCGACCAAGCAGTCCGGCACCTCCGGTCACAGGGCATCGGCGTGCCAGACGAGCTGCTCGCCCACGTCGCCCCGCTCGGCTGGGAGCACATCACGCTGACCGGCGACTACGATTGGAACACCGCACAACCAGCGGACGGACTCCGCCCGCTCCGGGCCGTTCCGGAGGCGTTCACCCTCTACGCCGCTTAGCGTGCAGTTTCGAACAAACGGTCAGGTGACCCCAAGCCCTTGCGCATGTCCGTCACGCCGGCTGCCAGCCAGACCCGTACGCTAGCGGGAAGCGCGATCACGTCCCCAGCGCCGCCACTAACGCCGCCAGCCGCACCGGTTCCGTAGTGGCCAGCATCCGCAGCACCTCGCCGTTGCGCAGCACCACCTCCACCATCCCGACGACCACACAGCCAGGCCGTGACGGCGCCGCAGTCGGAGTGCCTGACCCAGCCCCCTCAACAACCACCGGCACGAAGGAGGGCGATGCAGCCTCCGAGCACCGTCTCGTCATCCGGCTCCGCCAAGTGAAGATCAGACTTGATGCCACCGGTGCCGGCGCGCCACTTCCGCCACCACAGCCCCAGGCGCCCCGTGCAAGGCAGTGCCTTGCACCCTCCAAAATCCGCGCTTTGGTCGCCTCGCTCCACCGACGGCGCGGCCCCCGCGCCAGCATCACCTCAACTGACATCCCGTTTGCGATCCGTCCCGCGATCGTCGCACGACCAGTCGCTCATGGATCGGCCGGCAACATCCCCGCAGAACTCCGCCAAATCAATGCCGCCTCACAAGGCGTGCATCATCAAGCGCATACGAAGTTCAAGCCATTGATGCACCCGATATGGCGGGAAAGGGCTCCCTTTTTAGCAGGCTTGCCGCCGAGCGCTGCGGTTTGAGGTGGGTGGCATCGATCATCAGGCGCTTGAGCTCACCCTCGCGACCTGCGAGCCCGACAAAGATACGGTTGAACACGCCCAAGCGATTCCAGCGCATGAAGCGATTGTACAGGGTCTTGTGCGGCCCGTACTCGGCAAACGCGTTGCGCTAGCGAAGCCCACTGCGAATGACATGAAGAATGCCGCTGACCACCCGCTGGTCGTCCACTCGCGGCACCCCATGCGAGAGCGGGAAGATGCGCGCAATTCACCGGATCGGCGCCCTCGTGAGCCAGATCCGATCAGCCATGGCAGCGCCTCCAGCCAACATGGAATCAGGCATCCAGATCAAGCGCTAAACTGAAACAATGGATTCTCCCCTCAGCATTACATTCGCGATCTGCGCTGGACGTGGCCTTTTCGAGCAGCAGCTTGGTGTGCTCGTCGCCAGGGTGACCATGCAATGACATGGGCAGGCCGGATTTTTCGTTGCACGCGGCGGTTCGCTATGCAGCGAACCTCCTGCATGGACCACCAGATGAGCGGCGTTCGCTGTGATTCACGCGGGCTGGGGTTTGCTGCGCCCACACTGTTGGACACATCGGCCGTGGTGAGGTTCACCATCAGCAGCCGCACGTCCGTGTCCACGGCGACATGGCGCTTGCGGCCGACGACCCGCTTGCCTCCATCGTAGCCCCGCGTCTCGGCGAAAGGCGCCTTGACCGCCTGGCTGTCGAGAACCCCTCCGCTGGGACGTGGCTCCCGCTCTGCTGCCTCGCGGTATCAGGCCACATCGGGATCGTCCTGAACAGGAGGCGCCGGACAAAGCGCCGAGACCACCAATACACGGTCTGCCACGGCCCAAAGTGGATCGGGAGCATCCACCAGCCACCGCCCGAGCGCGCCAGGTAGCGGATCGCGTTCAGCATCTCGCGCAGATCCATCGAAGGCTTTCTGCCCGCCCGGCGGCTTCGGCATCAATGGCTCGACCCGCGCCCACTCCTCATCCGTCAGGTCAGACGGGTAGCGCTTCGTCTTGCGGGCAAGCTCGGCGATCCGGCGGCGCGTCTCTCGGGTCCACATCCCGAGCTTGAATCATCTTGCCCGCGCCACGCCAAGCCATTCTCAAACGGTCACTGATCCCGGGTCTATACCAAGTCAGGCAGACCGCATGCGAGGTGGGATCAGTATTCCGTCTTGCGCGTTGAACACCGGGAAATTGTTCTGATTGCGTGTACATGATGCCGGTGGCAGTCACCCAATTCCCGAGCAAACCTAGTGGGATCATCTTGCGACGCTGGACTCGAGGCAAGTTCAATAAGAAGACATGAGTTTTGATGAAGGCTCGGCTCGCTCCGAAGGGTCGATCCAGCTGGCTTTGCCGAGCGGGTTGAGAAATGGCTGGCGGAGAGGTCAACCGTAAGGGAAGGCGCCCCCAGCAAATAAGGGATCATTCTACCTTTCATGGCCGACGCAAGCGAACTGCCAGAGCTATCGGCAAGTTGAGGGTCCGTGGTTGCGCACACCACTCAATCTCAACTCGCCGGTGACCTGTCTGCTTGTTTGCAAGCCGGCGAGCGCAGAGACATCAGGGCGGCGGTTGGCTGTTTGGTGCTCAGCCCTGACGATGTCTGCCTTCAGGATCTTACGATGTTAATCCGTAATGGTAAGCTGCTCCGGCCACAAGAGAGTGTTGCACGCTGTTCGGCGTACAGTCGAAGTCGATCACTCCTCGCTGCTCAACTTCCTTCAAGCTGTGCGCCAAGCCCTTGGCCACGGCGCTGACCCTCTGCCACTCGATGGAAAGGTTGGCGACGTCCACATAAGCGAGCTGAGGCAACTGAGGTGCTCTTCACCCGCGGCAAGCGCCTCGTAGTGCTCGTGGGGCAGCGACGCGCTCTCGCGATTGCCGTCAAGAACAGGAACAAGCGCAGGAGGTGGTCGAAGCTCCGCGAGTGGATGGAGGCTGGTCCGATAGGCCTGGGGCTGTGCTAAGGTTCCCTCACGGCAAAGAGCCTCCTTGCGGTTCAGGTCCGCGAGATCGGAAGCCTCGTCGATGACCTCGAGCCGCAACTCCTCCGGACGGTGGGATGCGACCACCTTCCACATCTTCCCCGAGGGCTTCGCCAAGTGCGCGGCGAAGCGGGCGAAGGGGTTTACTGTGGTCTGGCCGACGTAGCGCTGGCTGGTCGGCTAGCAGGTAATGAGATAGACGCACCCGAAAGCCGCTCCGATGGGCCACGCCTCACCCATCAGGAACCTTTCCTGGGCCGCAGGTGCGGCGGCACCCATCCGGCAGGCGGGTCGTACTCGCGGGGCCGCATGACGAGGTTGCCCGCCACGTCCCTAGGTGCCCTGTCGAACAGGGACCGCTCCACGGTGGCCTCGGTGATGGACGCCTTCCGGCTGGTCGCCGACAGGATGGTGTAGTTGTGGGAGCGGCCGGGCGGTGCCACTGTCACCAGCTCCTTGTCGGGGAAGCTGTCCCGGATCATTCGGGCCACCGGTGCTTGGTCGCCGTCCGCCGTGATGAGATAGGCGACGTCAAATCGGTCCCGGTGCGCGTCGTCGATGACCGTGATGGACAGGCTGGTGTCCCCCTCCTTCTCGGTGGGGTGCATCCAGGTGGCGCCGCAGGAGCGGCACTTTCGGCGCTCCTCGGCGAAGTAGCCCTTGAGCACCACGACCCCTACGCCCTCCAGCGCCCGGACATAGGCCCGGTGGCGGCCGATGCGGCCGGGGTCGTCCATCCGAATGGCGGTGCAGAAGACGATCCGCACCACGTCCTCAGGCCGCCCGGCGACGAGGAGGCGCGCTACGGCCGCGATGTTCAGCCACTTGAGGTGGGGCTGCTTCAGGTCGTCGAGGCTGTGATAGAGGTTGAATCCGTCAACATATAGCGCGGCCCTCTTGCGGGGCGGCGGCGTTGGTCTCGCGGGTTCCTCGGGTGTGGGCTGGACCGCCTCAGACCTGAGCAGCAAATCGTCCGTATTCATCCAGGACGATATACCCGCAACGGGGTGCCCCAAAAAGTAGAAACCCCGGAGGCCATAGCCCCCGGGGGTGCTGCTGGTGAACCAGTAGCGCGGATGGCGGCTACTTAATGTGGTATCTTGAAGGGGGCAAGCGTTACGTGACGCGTCGGCATCAACGACGCGCGAGCGTTGCACCCGCGTCACATCGTTCCAGACCGCGTTCAGTCGCCTCCGGGACATTTCCTCTCGGCTTCCTCTTCGCTCCTACAGGCTACGAGCAGGGACCACGCGAGGCCACCATCCACAGCAGGCGGAAGGCGCCGCCGAAGATGGTGAGCGTCAGTACGACGCTCTGGCTCAGCTTGATCCCCAACATGGCCCTGCCCCCCCTCCTCCTGGGAGGACAGTGGGCCGCGGGGATGCACGACGAACTCCTATCCCAAGCGGCGGGCCATCCGCTCTGCCACTTGGTAGGCGTTCCCGTAGGCAAGCCACCTCCCACCTTGCGCGCGGCTTAGGTTCATCCTGGCGCCCGTGGTGAGGAACGAGCCGAGCCGCCAGCGCAGGGTTAGATGGAGTGGGTGAACCTCGTGGCGGTCGCGGCCGTGCCGCCGCATGAAACCCCGGCGCCTCACGGCATGTAGCCCATGAAGCCATCCCCAAACCGCCACTGGGCCTCCGTGACGGTCTCCCACCCTTTCACGCCCCGCTAGTGAGCCGCCCGGATGCGGTCGAACAGCCGGGAACGCGCCACGCCGTCGTGATGGTGCAGGACGTGCACGGCGACTGGCGGCACCTCCCTGCGGTCGGCGTAGCGGTCCAGCGCGAGGCGCACCGTCCGCTCCCGGCACCCGTAGGAGCGGCCGATCTCGGTGCAGGTGGCGCCTGCGGCCCGGCCGACGAGGGTGTCTTCGCAGGACGGCGCGGCGCGGCGGTGGCGGCGGTAGGGGCGTGTGGTACTCATGCGCCAAGGATTGCTCCCTCCCCTGCAAGCAAACAGCACCGCCCGAGTCGCACCGCCGGGTGTGGAATTTTGAAGGACCCGGCGCGTTTTGGCCCACAAGCCTCCTGTGGAGTTTTGAAGGGAAGATGTGGCCTTTTGAAGGAGGAGCCGAAAACCGCGCAACAAAGGAATCAACGCCTTGCCGAGTTGTCCCGTGGACTCTTGAAGGCCCACTTCCAAGTATGATTTCTAATAACCTTCCTAGTAGTTGCCCCTTCAAAATACCACGGTGACGCGGCCGCCATGCCCGGGGCAGATTGCTGGCCCATGGGAACAGTGCATGACCTGCTGGAGGCCAAGGGGAAGCAGCAGGCTCTGCTCCAGAGTGGCCTTGATCGCAGGGAGATCGAGGCCGCGGCGGCCTACCTCGCCGACGAAGACTCAGGAATTGGTTTCCTGTACTCCGGATGGTGCCAAGCGGCGCTTCCGCACAGGCGCCTGCCCGACTCGCAGGGCTGGCAGATCACAGGAGAGCGCGTGACGCTGGTTGTGGAGCCCGGCATGAAGGCGGGTGCCGCGGGGAAGCCGGTCCACATCGGCGTCCCCTACGGCAGCAGGGCGCGACTCATCCTCCTCTACCTCCAATCCGAGGCGCTCCGCACCGGGAGTCGGGAAATAGAGCTCGGGAAGAGCCTACGCGGCTGGCTGCTGCGCCTCGGCATCCCGGTAGGTGGCAAGAGCGTCGAGGCCGTCAGGGAACAGGCGGAGCGCATCAGCCGCTGCAAGCTAACCTTCGAGGTGAAGGCAGGCATCTCCAAGGGGCTCGTGAACCAGACCATCGTCGACACGGCCCTGTTCCTAGACCTCGAGGACGAGACGCAGGGAAGCCTGTTCGTCGAGAGGGCACGCCTCTCCGAGGGCTTCTTCGAGCAGCTCAAGAAGCACCCGGTGCCGTTAGAAGAGGCTGCGATAAAGGCCTTAAACAACAACTCCATGGCGCTCGACATCTACGCATGGCTCGCTTACCGCCTGCACGCCCTCAAGGGGCCGACCCCGGTGTCGTGGCGAGCCCTCCGGCCGCAGTTCGGCATGGCCTTCGGGCGGATGGACAACTTCCGCGCCCGCTACCTCGACAACCTCAAGCTGGCGCTCGCCGTCTACCCGATGGCCAAGGTCGAGGTGGACGAGTCGGGGCTCACCCTCCACCCGTCGCGGCCGCCCGTGGTGCCGAGGGCCAAGTCCTCCCTCCGCTGAGGCGGCAACCCTTCAAAAGTCCACGCCTGCTCCCGGCTACTCCCAAACGCCAAGGAATGGTGGTCCGCTAGGGGTTCGCATCAAGGGCAGATCCTTCAAAAGACCACACCCCGCGTTGAGGTCGCCGCGCAGGCCGCAGGCGGGTCCTTCAAAAGTCCACACCAAGAATTCAGTGGAGACGGGAGAGGGCCGTCAAGTCGGCAGTCATTGCCACTAAGTCACCAACGTCTCGCCTGAGCTCGATAATCGCGAGCAGGGATCCCGTGATGAGGACGGCTGGCAGCATCAGGTCGTCGTATATCGGGGACTTGCAACGGCCCGGCCGGCCTGAACGTGCCTGCACACGGTGTTCTGCGTCGGCGTTCGGGTCCACGAACCCGTGATGTTCCGCTTCCGTGACCGGCGCTGCCCTGATAGCCGGTGGACATGCCAGACGAGCGAATAATACCAACTGCCTCAGACTTTGACCCGCGCCCAGGAGCGCCGAGTGATGGAGGTGATCTGCTCGGGCGTGCTCATCAGGTTGGACCAGGCATGGCAGCAGGCGTCCACGATGGCGTCGTAGCTGTCCCATACGCGATGGCTAAGCAGTTTCTGGTGCAGGAACTCCCAGAGGTTCTCCACCGGGTTCAACTCGGGCACGTAGCGCGGCAGCGGTAGCAAGCTGATGTTCCCGGGCAGGCGCAGCCTTGGTGAGGTGTGCCAGCCCGCGCCGTCGAGCACGAGGACGGCGTGCGCGCCCTTGCTCACGCAGCGGCTGATCTCGGCCAGGTGGATGTTCATCGCCTCCACGTTGACCTCGGGCAGCACGACAGCGGCGCCAACGGCGCGCTCAGGGTAGACTGCTCCGAAGAGCCAGGCCCAGGTATAGCGGTGATCACGCACGGCGCGCGGGCGCGTGCCTCGCTTAGCCCAGACCCGTGTCAGCGTACCCTGCTGGCCCACGCGGGCCTCGTCCATGAACCAGACTTCAGTCGGCGTACCATGTCCGACCTCGCCGACGACCTCCTTTACCCGATCAGCGAAGCCCCCCTAAAAGCCGCCTGCGCGGCGAGGTCGCTCTGCGGGTGCTGTGGCCGCACGGAAAGACGACGGAAGCGCAGCTTGGTCAGCAGCTTGCCAACCGTGCGCTCGTGCAAACTCACCCGCAACTTGCTGCTGATCCGCTCCTGCAGGTCGCGGCAGCGCCAGCGCACGACCCCATCCCGCTCCAGGTCCGGGCCCTTCTCAACCCACCGGGCCACCATCGCCTCCTGCTCGCTCGAGAGCCGTGGCGCCGGGCCCGGAGCACGGCGGTTCACCAGCCCGGCAAGCCCTTCATCGTTGTAGCGGTGCACCCAATCACGCAGCGTCTGACGGTCCATGCTGCAACTCCCAGCCGCGTCCTCGCGAGAGGCTCCTTCCAGCACCAGCGCAATCGCCAGCATCCGGCGTGCAGCATTCGCATCACGGCTCCGCGCCGCTGACTTCCGGAGCTCGGCCGCCGAACGATCCTGCCGAGTGATCGCCAACGCCATCTCAGCCTCCCAAACCAGCCGTCAGGAGGAGCGAATCACAACCGCCGCGCGGGCGGGATCACATCCGAGTCAGTGGCCAAGGCAGTTGGTATAACCCTCAACCAGGCCACCTACGGCAGGATGTTCCGCGGCACTGAGACGGAGGCGCTCGAATACGCGTTCCGCTCCTGGAAATGCAGACCGTCCATCCCATCAGACATGGTTCAGTCGCTCCGGCCGCAGTCGCACGCAGGATACATCATTGAGCCACAGCCACCCGCGTTTGGACTGCCGGGCGGGTACCTTCGGCCCCTTACGAAGCCAGATGCGCTCCACGCGCTTGTGGTTGCACCGCCAGCCCTCCGCTCGAAGCAGCGCCGTGATCCGGCGGTAGCCGTACCTGCCGTGTAGCTTAGCCAGGTCAATGATGCTCGCCGTCAGCGCCCCCTCGTCGTCCGGCGCGCAAGGCACCTTGCGCTGCGTCGAGCGGTACTGCCCCAGCACCTTGCAGGCAAACCGCTCAGAGACGTCCAGCTCCTTTGTGACCTGCTCGACGCAGGCACGACGACGGGCGGCGCTTACCAATTTCCGGAGGCGGCTTCCTTCAGCACGAACTTCTCGAGCGTCAGGTCCGCCACCGCTTTGCGAAGCCGCCCGTTCTCCTGCTGCAACTGCTTGAGGCGCTTGACCTGGTCCAACTTCAGGCCGCCGTACTCGCTCCGCCGGTGGTAATAGCTCTGCTCCATCACCCCAATCGTACGCACCGCCTCAGCGGTCGTCTTGCCCTGCGCCAGCAGCACCTCGGCCTGCCGCAGCTTGGTAACAATCTCTTCCGGCTTGTGGTGCTTCCTTGCCATCCCAATACCCTCCACAGATCCGCCGTTCTCACTCTACTGGCGCACCGCATCTACGGGGGAAGGCCATAGTCACCGTCCACATGCGAGGACACCAACCCACCCTCGCATACGTCAGACGCCGCATCGCCGCGGGGAATAGAAAGCCCGAGATCATTTGCCGCCTTAAGCACTTTGTCGCCTGCGGGATCACTCGTTATCTTTGTCGGCCGACATGCCCACCCTAGACTGCTACTATTATAGCCCCTTACCCGTTTTGGGAGCTTCAATGCCGACTCCCGCCAGAGGTCAGGGTCGAGAAGGGCGGAAGTGGACTCCCCTCCCCTGCCCTCCCGACGCGCCCTAGCCGACCGTCTCGGCATCGCTGTCGATCACCGGTGACAGCAGCTCGTCGATTTGGGTGATCCGGCGCTCCACCATTACCAGCTCCTCGGCCAAGCGCGCGCGCCGCTCGCCCAGCCGCGCCCGCTCATCCCGCAGGCGCGACCGATCCAAACGACCGGGTGGCGGCGGCTCGACCCCATCCGCCGCAACCTCGCGCCGGAGCTGCATGATCTCGCGGCGGGTCACGTCAGGGCGGATCAGCCCCCTCTCCTGCGCCACGCGCAGTTGGGGCTCCGTCAGCAGCGTAATCTGGTAAGCGGTGCCGTAGCTGCCTGGGCAGGCGGTCGCCGGGAGCCGACCAGCGTCGACGGCGCGCGCGATCTGGCGGAGCTGGGTCGCCGTTGCGTCGGAGAACGGGAAGAGGCGCTCCGTGCCGTGGCGCAGGCGCGCGAACTCGGCCTTGGTCAGTTCGGCCTCGAGCGAGATCAGCGCCCTGCCGATGGCAAGGAAGGAATCTCGGGCGTCGCCCCACTCCTTCTGGATCTCGCTCCGGGTGCGAAGGATGTGGCGGACCTTTTCCTGGTCGTCCGGCAGGCTCGTGCCGGCGAAAACCTCCCGGATCGCCTGGAGCGCGGCCGGGTCCTCGGCGCCGAGCGATCGAAGCTCGGCCGCGCGCGTATCCACGACCACCGCCTCCGTCGCGGGGTCCTCTTCCATTGCCAGGAACGCCTTCAGCGCGGCCTTTGACCGCTTTCCGACCGGCGCGCTCACAGCTTCATCTCCCGGCGGACATAGGCCCAGATCTCCTCGAAGGGCTCGATCCCACGCGATTTTGAGTAGTCGAGCAACGTGAGGCCCTTCGTAGACGGCACGTGGATATCTTCCAGTTGCGGCAGTTCCGTCGGGCAGACCGAACCCGCCTTTACCAGGACGCCCCGCATCCGCGCGTAGCTTGTCGTCCTGCGGTTGGCGCGGTTCAGAACAACCGAGGTGGTGAAGCCCTTGCTGGACAACGCCGTCACCCAGGGGGCAACGGATTCCACGTCGTCTTGCGTGCACACAGCCGGGACCAGAATCAGGTCGGCGGCCTCGCCCAGGGCATCGATCGCCGGGAGGTGGTCCTCCACACTTGGTGGCGTGTCGAGCACGGCGAGCCGGTAGCCTTCCGTCCGGCGGAGCGCGCCGCGCCAGTCGCCGAGTGACACTGCTTCGACGAGTGTCTCGGCAAAATCTGGGAAAGCCTCGCGCGTGCGGGCGCGGCGGCCCGCCCACTTCGACAGCGTCTGCTGCTGATCGAAGTCCAGGCCGATCGCCTTAATGCCAGCCTGAGCGGCACTGACGAGAATGTGGCGGCTGAGCACCGACTTGCCAGACCCGCCCTTCGGACTGCTAATCAAAAGGATACCGCAACGTGTATCCTTTGCCCCTGCGGCGCGCTGGCGCACGGCGGCCTTTGGCATCTCCCATCCCCTGAATCTTCGGATCGGCAATACATACCTGCCTCACGACGTGTCCAGGGTTGCGCTCCCGCCTGGGGCCAGAAACTTGGAATTAGACATGTCAAATCGGTCGGCCCGCTGAGCAGCGGCGCGGCAGAGCCGATCTAATTCAGTGGCAGGCGCCCACGGCAAAGGCGAACAGCAGCATGCGCCACCAGGCGAAGCCCTCGCCTCCCGGCTTGAGCGCACAGTTTAATACCGAGAGCCTCTTGCGTGGGGCGGACTCCGCGAAGATGTAAACAGGCCTCCGGGCAATCCAGACAAGATACAGCATTGGCTGCCTTCCTCCAGTCTTACGCCAAGGCGATGCCCGTGCGGCCTCGCCCCACCGAGGTACAGCGTGATGGCGCCGGCCCGACCACTACCCGGTCCGCTCGGCAAGGAACGCCTGCCCACGCACCAAGCCGGGCCGTGGACTTGACTTCGTCGGGAGTATCGGAAGCCAGTGCTCGAACTCTGGGAGCAATATCCGGACGCTTGGTTCCGCGTTGCCATCGCTCCCGGGACGCCGGGCAGCGTGCCCACCAGTGCCCGCCGCTCCCCGCAAAGCGGCGCTTACCAAGTCTGCGTGGGCCAGCACCGCTGTGCGGCGCGTGATGGCCTAGCCGGCCACCGCACCGCATCGCGCCGGCTCCTCAACGCGCCGCAGCAGCTCGGCCCCTAACTTTAGCGACAGCGGCTGAAGCATTGTTACCGACGCGACCCCCCACAACGCACGGCAGCCCGGACCACGCTGAGAGAGAATGACAGGGCCAACAGCATAAAGCATATAAGGTTGCGGCGCAGGCTGCCCGCGCCCGCACCCGCACCCGCGAGGTTGGCGAGCTCCGCCTGCGTG
Source organism: Roseomonas sp. KE2513 (assembly GCF_016107305.1). Taxonomy (GTDB): domain Bacteria; phylum Pseudomonadota; class Alphaproteobacteria; order Acetobacterales; family Acetobacteraceae; genus Roseomonas. Next base: position 17,146 of record NZ_RCVR01000047.1, on the reverse strand, counting down.
GCATCCACCGCGTCCTCGAGATTCTTCTGAGCGCCGTAAGAAGCGCTAGCCGTGCGCACGGCAGTTAGGTTTCGACCGGCGGGAAGGTGCACCCCATCCGGATTCCCAGGTGGAGCGGCCCTCAATTGCAGAGCACCATCATCAAACCCGATCATCCACCCTTCGCCCTCAGCCGCCGTATCCGCGGCCGAAGTTCGCTCGCCTTCAGTGCCCTTTGACCACGGCACCCTGGGGTACAACTCCTGCCTCGACGAAACGCCACAGGGTCATCGCTAGGTTTCGCGCTAGTGCCACGATGCCGATCTTGCGGGTGCGTGCACCGTGTTCTGCGAAGGTACGGAGGTACCAGGCGGTCAACTCACTGGCGGGTTGGTGCCGTAGCAAGCACTAGGCGAGCTCGACAAGGAGCACGCGTGCTACCCGGTCGCCCGCTTTGCTGATGTCCTGGTCCCATTCCGTATCGCCGCTGCTCTGCGGGCTAGGGACGAGACCCAGGTAGGATGCCAAGTGTCGCCGATCGTCGAGGTGCCGATGGAACACCTCAGCCACCAATGCCGTGGCGCTCAACACCTCGATCCCTGCCAGCTTTACCAGCCTCGTGACTTTTGGCTGCTCCGGGATCAGCGAAACCTATGCGGCGACGGCGGCGTGACGGTTAGCCTCGAGCTGTTTCGTGTGCTGCATCACGAGGTGGAAGCGCTCGAAGCCGCGCGAGATCTCGGCACGCAGTTAGAGACCAAGAGATCGGCTGTCGCTAATTCGAAGCTCACCATGTGCCTTGGCCCAGCCCCCGCTTTACAGGCCCTTTAGCTCGCGGATGCCGTGCAGGGCGAGCAGGCCGCAGATGCGGTTCACATGCCGGGGCCGCTCGGAAACGAGCTGGACGCGCGCGCGGGCCAAGCTCTTGGCACCCTCCGCCTCTGGGGTTGGGACGGCCACTTCGCGACAGACGCTGGCATCACCGGCCAGGAAGGCACGCACGGTGAGTGCCATGGTTTCCATGTCGATCCGATCTGTCTTGACCCGACACCCCTACGCGACACGAGAAAGCTGGCGGCATCGAGGACGGGTGTCCCAATGCCGTCGGCGTGCAGGTGGCGGGCCAGCCAGAACCCATCGTGACCTGCCTCGTAGCAGACCTCGACGGTGAGTTCGCCGCAAGTTTGGCTCCTGGCCTAGAGGGCGACCCTACCCAGCACCTGTAACAAGCCGGCAACGCCGCTGCCGGGTACAGCACGAGTGGCCATCCTGGTTGCGGAAGGAGCCAGCGAACCAATTAGCTACTTGGCACGGCTGAGCTCGAGCGCGGCGCAGCAGGTGTGGGACATGGGACGCCTCCGTTGATCGTCGTCGGACGATGCGCCCCGCAGCGGCACCCTCATAGCATCTTCAACGCCGCCAACCCCACTCCGGATTGCGCATGCTTTCAGCCCGTGAGTTCATCAGTGGCTGGTCTCAACGAGCCGGGTGTCGGGTTTGTTTGATGGGGCATCTCTACCGGGCTCGCCGCAGATGCCCTGTGTGGGGTTGTTGCGCCAGAGGTCTGTGGTGCGGAGATAACCGAGCGCCACGTCGGCAGCGGTGGCGGGTCTGTCGCATGACCTGGGCGAGGTCGGCGCCGGCCTCGCCGGCTGTCATCGCGAGCCCGGCGCGCGGCGAGTGCCCCGAGAAGCGCTCCCAGCCCTCAAACCTTGCCGCCTCTGCCACGCCTTTAAGCAGCCGCCACACCGCCTTGTCCGACAGCGCCTTGTCCGTGAGGCGCCCGGCCTTGCTCATCCCGACAAAGAGCGGCCGCTCCCCGTTCGAAGCCCCGCCGGTAATGTCCGGTCCCTTCCGGCGGAAGACGAGCCAAGCCTCAAGGGCGGCGAGCGGGCAGAAGCCCGGCTCCTTCGGGTTGGCCCAGATGGCGACCTCCTGGCTTGCGCCGCGCTGGTCGATCTTGGACCGGCCGACGAGGACGCAGAGCCCGCGCCCGGGGACAAGCGTGACGTCGCCGAGCACAGGCCCCGCGAGTTCGCTGCGGAGGAGGGCGGCGCCAAATCCGAGCAGCAGCAGCGCCCGGTCGCGGGCGCCGAGCGGGGTGGCGGGGGAGGGGCGGGTGGCGAGCAGGAGACGGAGCACGTCCGGTCCGGCCGCCGCGGCCTTCCCCCCGCGGGCGGGTTCCCTCGTCGAGGGCGATGCCCTCGAGAACCATGACGAGGCGCGGGTGGCGGAGGTCCGGCGGTGCGCGGCCTAGATGGCGACGAGGTGGACGCGGAGGCTGGCGACGGCGAGGCCGCGGTCAGCGCAGCAGACGGCGTACATGGCGAGCGTCTCGGGTTTGCCCGAAGGGCTCGCGTCCGTGCGAGGCGCAGCAGGCCTTGGCAGCCTGCTCGGCGGTCGCAGGCACCCTCAGATCGCCCAGCAGGCGGGTGAGCAGCAGCAGGGTTCCAGCCGGTCCAGGCGGCGGCGCGGTGGGCGTCCGCGGCGGGGCAGGGGACGCGTCGTCGGGCCGACGGGGGAGGGAGCGCGCGTCGTTCCGTCCGGAAAGTTGGATTAGCGGACGGAATGCCCCAGCCGGTCGCGGCGCACGGCGCTGGTCTCCCGAGAAGCGCGAGAAACCCAGCAAAACCGGCCTTTTCCGGTGAGGTAGGCACGATAATTACCGCTTATCGTGCCCAAGGGGCGAGGAGGGGGCGGTTGCCACGAAGTCGCCCTCGCGGGCACACTGGGAAAGGTCGGAACGGCGATGCGGGGGCGCTCGCCGGGCTGGCTGGAGCGGGGGCGGGGGAGTGGGGACTCTGACGGGGACAGCGGCGGTATCGCCAGCCAACACGGGGCTTTCCTTGCCGAAGTGTGCGGCATGACCAAGCGACCTAGGTCAAGCCCGCCGATCGTCCCTTCGGCCGTGGTGCGGCTGCCGATGGGTGCGCTGCCGGCGGAGGCTCTGTCGGAAAACACCTGGGCGGCCTACGCCTCAGACTGACGCGCCTTCTGCGCCCGGTGCGAGTTGGGTTAGGTGGTGGCCCTGCCGGCGCCCCCGGTGGTGACTGAAGCCGATGCAACGTCGCCGCCCAGCCCCCAGCTGCCAATTTTTCCAACAGTGCTCGACCGTCGCTCGTTGATGAACAGCACGCCTGAGTAGGAGCTCAGGGGATGCTGGAACGCCGATCACTGCGGTTTTACGAACTTGAAGTTGTCCAGAAACAGGACCTCCTGATCCATCTCCTGCAGATTACGAAGGCCGAGCATTCCCAGATCGGCCCGTAACTGCGCGCGGAGCAAATCAATCGCGTGGTCCACTCCTGCTTCGCCGGCGAGCGCTGCGGCATAGTTGAAGGGGCGGCCGATAAAGACGAAGCGCGCGCCGAGCCCCAAGGCCTTCAGAACATCCGTGCCGCGCCGGAAGCCGCTGTCGATCATCACGGCCATATCCCCCGCCACCTCCAGTGCGGCCGGAAGGGCACGCATCGGCGACAACGCCCCGTCGAGCTGGCGCCCGCCATGGTTGGAGAGGACCACGCCATCCGCCCCCAACTCACGCGCAATGGCGACGTCACGGGGGTGCAGTAGGCCTTTGATCACGAGGCGCCCCCGCCATTGCGAACGCACCAGGCGGACGATATCCCAGTCCAGGAACTCGCGCCCTGCGAAGTCGCGCACGGCTTGCCGAGACAGCAGCGGCGCGCCGCGTCCCGGCCCGGCGTTCTCGAAATGCGGCGTGCCGTGGCGCAGGAATGTCCGCAGGAAGGTGCCGATTGACCAGGCGGGGTGCGTAAGGCCATCCCAGAGCAGGGCCAGGTCTGGGCGGATCGGCGTACGATAACCGTTCCGCAGGTTGTTCTCCCGGCTTGGCACCACGGCGCTGTCCGCGGTGATGACGAAGGTCTCGATGCCGGCCTTCGCGACACGCTCGACAAGAGTTGAGGTTTCCTCCCGATCACCCGAGAGGTAAGCCTGGTACCAGACGGTCGGCGCAACGCGGGCGATCTCCTCCAGCGGGATCAGGGAGGCAGCACTGATCACCATAGGGATGCCCGCTCGGTGCGCCGATGCAGCCAGGGCCAGGTCGCCACGGTAGCTGGTGAGCGCGCTCACGCCCATTGGGGCGATCCCGAAGGGCATCGCATAGCGCTGGCCCATCACTTCGCAGTCGAGGGTTCGGCCCGAAACGTTCACCAGCATGCGCGGCAGAAACTGGATCTCCTCGAACACGCGCCGGTTGTCGGCCAGAGAGGCGTTCGTCTCCGCCGCCCCGGCGACATAGCCGAAGATGGGCTGCGGCAGGAGCCGCCGGGCCGCTGGTTCCAGATCCTCCAGGGCGAAGATCCGCCGCAAGCGCCGCGGCTTGGACTGATTGACCGGGGTAATGCGTGGGACCGAGGGAACGCCGGCTGTAGAAGCGGGAAGGAATTGGCTCATCGTGCTCGTCTGACCTTCGGTATCGGTGGAGGCATGGCGCCGAAGCAGCGCGTTACCCCTTAGCTACAGGGAGGGTGCGCCACTGCGGACACGGCCTGCCCGGAAAGACCCATCCCGCGGATCTCAATGCTGAAGCGTTGCGCTGAATTCTGCAGGTGCCTCGCCATTGCCGTTCGCGCGGCTTCAGCATTGGAGGCAGCGATGGCATCGTGGATACGTTGGTGCTCCGCGAGCAGCACCGCGACTTCCGGTCTGCGATAATCCTTCGCGCCGCTATTAGCCTCTCGGATGAGACCAGATAACTCCTTGGCCAGGAGCGCGACCAGCCCCCGGTAGTGCTCGTTCCCGGTTGCCGCCGCGATGGTGGCGTGGAAGCGCAGGTCGGCCGCGGGGCGGGTTTCCGACCGCTCCATGGCGGCCAATGCCTTACCCAGGGCGCGCAGGTCAGCCTCGCCGCGATGAAGCGCCGCCAGCCCGGCAGATGCGACCTCAAGGCCGAACCGGAGCTCATAGACCGAGCGCAGGTGCCGCTCGCGCTCGGCCGCGCGCGTCAGGCGGAAGACGGGCTCTTGGTCCGTGCGGACGACATAGATGCCCGACCCCTGCCGGCTTTCCAGCATTCCCTCTGTGCGCAGCGCGGCCACTGCTTCCCGCAGCACAGTGCGGCTGACCCCGAAGCGCTCCGCCAGGGCGGCCTCGGTTGCAAGCTTCTCGCCGACCGCATGCTTGTCGCGGACTTCACGCCTCAACTGGGCGGAAACGGTAGCGACCAGGTTGAGCGGGCGCTGGAGATGACCGGGCTTGACCATATTGAACAGGTTATCATACCAATCGGCGACATCAACCTGGCCTTGCCCGCTCGCTGCACCGAGGCTGGGAGCCCTGTTGCCGCGCTGCCACGCACGCCTCTCCACTTCTCTGGAAGGCCGAGGATGCTGCGCGAGAGCGGCCCACCTGCGGAGGAACAAATCAATGCTTATCACACGACGCGCTGCCCTGGCCGGGCTGGCTGCTGCCACAGGAGCCCGCGGCGCCTCAGCGCAGCCCGCCTATCCGACCCGTTCACTTCGGCTCATCGTCCCCTATGCCGCTGGCGGGCAGTCCGACGTGGTCGCGCGCATTCTGGGAGAGGGGCTGGGGCGCGTACTCGGGCAGAGCGCCGTCGTGGAGAACCGGACGGGCGCAGGAGGCATCATCGGCACCGAGGCCGGCGCCCGCGCCGAGGCGGACGGCTACAGCCTGACGGTTGGCACGATCGCGACCCATGCCATCATCCCCGTTCTGCAGCCGAAGGTTCCTTACGACCACGTGCGGGACTTCGCGCCCGTGGCCCTGCTCATACGGCAGCCGTTGGTGCTGGCGGTCACGCCTACCCTGCCCGTGCATAGCCTCGACGAGTTCCTAGCCTACGCGAAGGCAGGCCGCGGTCCGCTGAGCTTCGGCTCCTCTGGTATCGGTACCTCGCTTCATCTGGCAGGGGAGATGTTCAAGCTTCGCACGGGCGCGGAGACGATGGAGCACGTGCCCTATCGCGGGTCTGGTCCGATGATGAACGACCTCATTTCGGGGCAGATTCAGTTAACCTTCGACGCACCCCTGACCACGCTGCCCTTCGTGCAGAACAGCCAAGTGCGCGGGCTCGCTGTGACCAGCCCCACGCGGCTGGCCGCCGCCCCTGACCTGCCAGCTGTCGCGGAACGGCTCCCGGGTTTTGATGTACAGAGCTGGACGGCGCTTTTCGCGCCCGCCCGTACGCCACAGCCTGTGCTGGACCGGTTGAACGCCGCCGTTCAGGAGGTCTGGAACCAGCCAGATGTACAGACGCGCCTACGCGATCTGGGCGCGGAGCCCGCTGCAGGGACAGCAGCCGACCTCGGGCGCTTCGTTGCCGCCGAGACGGAGAAGTGGCGGGAGGTTGTTCGTGCGGCCAACGTGCGGCCCTAAACCGAAGGTGAGGGACTTGCCTCGTGTGCCAGCCTGGGAGCGGCCCGCATGTCGGGCGGCGTTCTAAAGCCCCTTGCCGCCCCTCTCGCCGCTTGGACGCCCTGCGGAAAGCCACTCCTCTCCCTATAGAAACGCTGCTCGCCACTTGTACGCTTGTGGCGAACAGTGGTGCCCTGGGCTCCGACCACGTCGAGCAGGGTCACGCCGAGGATCATGGTGAGAGCCAGGGCTACATTGTGCCGCTTTGGATTGTCGGCACTGAGCCCCCCATGAGGAATGTCGCGCGATGTGGATGCGGCCTGTGCGCAATTGGCTGCGCATTTCCAGGCGACCACTTTAATTCTGCTAGAGGTGGAGGCGTTTTTAACAAATCAATGGCCAGACAGGACGGAAGCGGTTGCTAAGACGCGGTTTTCAGAATTCCTGAGCGAGGCGTCCTGCAACCAGGAATATGCATGCGGTCTGGAGCAGGGACTGAATGATGAAGCCGCAGCGATCGTAGCGCAGAGCCAGACGCCTGTTCTCCAACAGCCAAGCGTTGGTGCGCTCCACTGGCCAGCGCCGCTTGCCCAGGCCTGAGCCGGGTGCCCGCCCGCGCTTGTGGATGCGAGGTCGGACGCCAAGCTTGCGGCAGAGCTCGCGATGCCGCTCGGCGTCGTAGCCTTTGTCGGCGAGCACCGTGCGAATGCGTGCCAGGACAGCGAAGGCGGCCAGGAACAAGCGCTCGAACAGCAGGGTGTCAGGAACGTTGGCGCCAGTCACGGCGCAGGCCACCGGCAGCCCGTCGCCTGTGGTCGCGACATGGTACTTGCTGCCCTTCTTGGCCCTGTCGGTCGGGTTCGGGCCAGTCAGGTCTCCACCTCGCTTGGCGCGCACCGAGCAGCTGTCGAGGATCAGGTCAGGGTGGCCGCGCAGCATGCGGACGAGCAGTGCATGCACCCGCCCCAGCAGGCCCGTGCGTGACCACGCTGCCAAACAGCGTCGCAGGGTCGAGCCGCTCGCCTTCTCTGACGTGGCTCGCAGGCTGCGCCAAGGCGTGCCCTCGCGCACGAACTGCCGGAGGGTAGCGAGCACACGAACCAAGGATGCCGGCGGGTGGCCGCGGCCGCGGGAGCGGCCTCCCTCGCAGCACTCCATCGCCGTCGCGATCAGCCCCAGGATCCTTCTGTCCACCTCTCCCTCCACGCCAAAGCTGCAGAGGTAGGGTGAGGGTCAGCAGACCACCCGAACGGGCTTCTTCAACTCAGGGTAGTAGTGAAAACCGCCTCTAAGTACACTGTCGAAGGCCTTGATGAAGCCTGACTGTAATGTATCCGCCGCCTAGGGTCGTGCAGGTGTTGAAGCATTCTCTTGGAAATTGGCGTCGAGCAGGATGAGCGTCGTGGCCCGGAAGTGTTCCGCGAGCAACACGCAGGCCCGGTCGGCTTGGCGCGACACTGCCGCCTCCATGATCTCGCGATGTTCCCGCCCCAAGTCACGCTTCACCCGTCCCAGTGGAACGGAGAGCCGCCGGTACCTCTCGCTTTGATCATAGAGACTGTCGCGCAGCCGCAGCAGCCAGGGACTGTCGCAGCCAGCGACCAGCGCCCGGTGGAAAGCTGCGTGATGCACAGACCAAGCGTCATTCGCCCGAGACGGGTCTTCAGGGTCGCGCTCGGGCAGGCGTGTCATGCCGTGATGCGCGGCTACGATCGCTGTCTCCCACTCTACTCCTGTGCTCTCAATCGAGCGGCGGAGGCAGCGCGTCTCCACATCAATCCGCACCTCTGTCAGATCGCGCAACTCCGTCGCCGAAATCGGCGCCACGCGGAAGCCTCGCTGTGGCTCCGCGACGACCAGCCCTTCGGAGGAAAGCCGCGACAGCGCTTCCCGGACTGCACCAAGGTTGACCCCCATGGACTGGCAGAGATCGCTGATCTTTAGCCTGTCCCCTGGCCATAATCGGCAGGCGAGCAAATCGGCCCGCAGTTGCTCGTAAACTGATTGCGTCAGGCTCAGGCCCGGTGTGTCGCGCGGCATCAGTACCTTCTACCCCCAATCACGTTTTAAATCGACATCCAATTTCATAATATATTTTATCTTGCAAGATGCATCGCTGTGGTGTCATCCTCCTGAGGAAGAGACGGAGGACGCCAGAATGCGTTTCGCGACATTCCGCAAGGGCGGAACCAATGGCCTTGCTGCTGCCAACCTCGATGGTGGCTTCCATGGCCTAATGGCTGACGCACCTGGCTTCCCTGGCACGCTGGACGCCCTGGTCGCGGCGGGCCCCAAGGCGCTTGCCGCCGCGGGCCAGGCCCTCCTCTCCGCCCCTGCCGTTGACCTCGCCGCGGTGGAGCTGCTGCCCCCCCTCGCCCAGCCCGGCAAGATCATCTGCGTCGGCCTGAACTACGCCGACCACTCGGCCGAGAGCGGCTTCGCGGTACCCACCTACCCCACCATCTTCGCTCGCTTCACCTCCAGCCTCATCGGCCACGGCGCGCCCATCCTACGCCCCGTCCTGTCAGACCAGCTCGACTTCGAGGGCGAGTTCGTCGCGGTGATCGGCCTCGGCGGACGCCACATCGCCAAAGACGCGGCGCTGGATCACGTTATCGGCTATTCCCTGTTCAATGATGGCTCCGTGCGCGACTTCCAGATGAAGGCGCCGCAGTGGACGGTGGGCAAAAACTTCGACAGCACCGGCGCCTTCGGCCCCACGCTTGTCACCGCCGACGAACTGCCCCCCGGCTGCCGCGGGCTGCGCATAAACACGCGGCTGAACGGGCAAGTCGTGCAGAGTGCCTCCACCGACGACCTCATCTTCGATGTCGCCACCCTCGTTTCGACGCTGAGTGAGGCCTTCACCCTCTCCCCTGGCGACATCATCGTCACCGGCACGCCGGCCGGCGTCGGCCTTGCCCGCAAGCCGCCGCTCTGGATGAAGCCCGGCGATGTCTGCGAGGTGGAGGTCGAGCGGCTGGGTGTGTTGAGCAACCCGGTCGAGGACGAGCCGGCGACCGGGACGGCCCGCCAGCGCGCGGCCGCCTGATCAGAGTACGCCAAGGGGGTTGCGCAGGACGGCCCACGCTGAGGAGGACGACATGACGGCACAAGGCGGCTACATCCCGGCGACGCGTCGCGACGGCGCGCTCGGCATACACTCGGTGGGCGAGTTCGTGCTCAGCGTGCCGGAGGTCGAGCGGGCGCAGGACTTCTACGACGCCTTCGGCCTCGATGTCCGGCCGGAAGGCAACCAGCTCTCGCTCCACACCGCCGAGGACGGCTACCGCTGGGGCCGCGTGGTGGAGGGCGCGCGCAAGGCCATCCACCACCACTCCTTCCACTGCTGGGAGGAGGACCTGCCCCGCTTCCGCAAGCACCTCGAGGCCAACTGCATTCGCCTGCTCGACCCGCCGCCGGGCTTCGACAGCAACGGCTTGTGGTTCCGCGACATGGACGGCACGCTCATCGAGATCCGCGTTGGCGTGAAGACCCAACCCGACGAGAAGACCTCGATGACGCTGCCGCTCACCGAGACGGGGTTGCGCAACGCACCCTATCGCCGCAACGCCAACCGCGCCGTGCCGCGGCGCCTGAGCCACATCCTGCACTTCACCCCCGACGTGAACGCGGCCGTCGCCTGGTACAGCCGCATCCTAGGCCTGCGCCTTTCGGATAGCTCGGCGGGCATCGTCGCCTTCATGCATGCCATTCACGGCAGCGATCACCACGTGATGGCCTTCGCCAAGTCCAACGCGCCCGGCCTGCACCATCTGAGTTGGGACGTGCCCACGCTGAACGACATCGGGCTTGGCGCCATGGCCATGGCGGACCGCGGCTACGACCGCGGCTGGGGCTTCGGGCGGCATGTGCTCGGCTCCAACTACTTCCACTACGTGCGCGACCCCTGGGGCAGCTACTGCGAGTACTCCGCCGACATGGACTTCGTGCCGGGCAGCATGGACTGGGAAGGCCGCGACCATCCGCCGGAGGACGGCTTCTACCTGTGGGGCCCGACACCACCTCCCGACTTCGTGCACAACTACGAGGCCGACGCGACATGAACCTTGCGCCGCGCCGTACTCAACCGGGCGGCAATGGATCTAGTACTGCCCCGGTCTTGGTTGTCCTGGCCCGTCCGATACGACCTGACGAAGCACGGCGCCAAGCCCTCCCCTGGAGGAAGTCCATGAAAAGACAAGAGGATTCATTTTACTTCCCCCCAAGGCTTGGCCGCCGAACCGGCTTTGCCGCGGCAATGCTGGCCCTCAGCGTGCGGTCTGCCAGGGCACAAGGCTCACGAGCGACGACACGCATCGTCGTGCCATATGCCCCAGGTGGAACAAACGACGTGACCGCCCGGCTGATTGCGCCATCGGCGGGGGAGCGGCTTGGGCAAAATTGGATTATCGAGAACCGATCCGGCGCGAATGGCGCAATCGGTGCCGACACGGTTATGAGGTCTCAGCCCGATGGGCAGACTCTCCTCTACTCTAATGACGTGATCGTCGCGCTAAAGCACGTCCAACGCGGCGTGACCTTTGACTTGGTGCATGATTTCACCCCAATCATTCGGGTGATGAATCTGGACTTTGTCCTGGTCGGAAGCGCTCGGTCTGTGACGCAGCCAGACATAACCGCATTGATCCGGGCGATACGGCAGTCGCCGAATCTCTACAGCTTCGCCAGTTCCACACTCGGCGCCGTTGGCCAAATCGCCCCAGCGGCTCTGGCCCAGGCGCTCGGATCAGAGTTGACCATCGTGGGCTATCGTGGCTCGGGTCCTGCTATCAATGACTTGATCGCAGGCAACGTAGCACTCGGAGTTCTTCCGGTCGGCCTCGTGCTGCCGATGCTGGCGGCCGGGCAACTCAAAGCCTTCGCGACAACTTCAGCCCAAAGATTGAAGGCTCTGCCAAATCTTCCAACCATGTCCGAGGCTGGCTTTCCAACTGTTACCTTTGTCGGCTGGAACGCCATCTGGGGACCCCGAGGAGTGGCCGATGAAACCACGCGTGCCGTGCATGCGGCAGTTACCGAGACCTTGAAAGAGCCGGTGATCGGACAACGCCTCGAGCAGCTCGGCTGCACTCCCATCTTTGAGACACAGGCTGAGTTTGCGGCAATGCTGTCCCGCGAAGGGGAACGCTACGGCGCTATCATCAGCGCAGCCGGCATCCGCCCGGAATAGGCCTGCCAGAGGAGGCTGCAGTTTGACGACATTTTCAACCCCTGTCGCGATCGTCGGCGGCGGTCCCGTTGGCCTCATGCTTGCGCTCTTCCTTGATCGCTACGGCGTGCGCTGCGTGGTTTTCAACGCAGAGGCCAGCGTGCGGCATCACCCTAAGGGCAGCACGCACAACGCCCGCACGATGGAGCACTACCGTCGCCTGGGCTTCGCAGACCGAATCCGTGCGCTCGGCCTACCCTCGGACCATCCGACCGACGTGGCTTATTTTACACGTTTCAACGGGTGGGAACTCGCGAGGCTTCGCTTTCCTTCCGAAAAGGAGAAGCTGGCGGCCCGGACAAAATCGGCTGCCACCGATCAGACACCAGAGCCCATCCATCGCGCCAACCAGATGTATGTGGAAGCAGCACTATTCGAACAGGCTGCAAGCCGCCCCAACATTACTCTGCGGTTCGGCACCAGCGTGGAAAGCTTCGAGCAGGATGCTTGCGGCGTCACGTTCCGTGTCCGTGCCGCGTCAGGGCAGCCGGAGGAGGCTTGGCAGAGTAGCTACTTGGTCGGTTGCGACGGTGGGCGGAGTACGGTGCGCCGCGCCCTCGGCATCCAGTACGTGGGCTATGAAGCGCTCAAGCAAGCCTTCTTTGGTGGTCGTATGGTGTCCACCCATATTCGTGCACCAAACTTGTACCGCGATGTGCTGGGAACCCGACGCGCTTGGCAGTACTGGGTGGTCAACCCGGAATTGCGGACGGCCATGGTTCCTCTGAACGGGCGGGATGAATTCCTTCTCTGGACCCGCGGTGACCCGGAGGACACCAACACGCCGGCCGTTGCTGAGGTGCTGCGGCAGTGTGCCGGGATGCCGGTCGAAGTCGAAGTGCTCGACAGCAGCCCCTGGACTGCCGGCGTTGCCCTCCATGCCGATCGCTTCGGGGAGGGACGTGTTCTGCTTGCCGGCGACGCCGTGCATCTTTTCACGCCGACCGGGGGCTTTGGCATGAACACGGGTGTCGAAGACGCCGCCAATCTTGCCTGGAAGCTGGCCGCGATGGTCCAGGGCTGGGGTGGCCCGGGCCTACTCAACTCCTATGAAGTGGAGCGGAAGGCAATCGCCATTCGCAACACCGCCGCCGCCCGCGAACTTGCCCGGAGCGTAGGCGAGGTGAAGGTTCCTCCCGAGCTCGAGCATGCCACGGCGGAGGGGGAGGCGGCCCGGGCTGAAGTCGGCCGGTTCCTGGCGACCTTCGGAGAGGAGTTCGCCTCCCTCGGGGTGCAGCTCGGTGCCCGCTATGACGGATCGCCTATTATCCTGCCGGACGGCCAGCCGCCGGTAGACGATCTTGTGTCCTATGTCCCGAGCAGCGTGCCGGGCGGACGGGCGCCACATTTCTGGCTTGATGCGGGGCGCGGCCCGGGCAGCTCGCTTTTCGATCGCTTTGGGATCGGCTTTACCCTCTTGCGGCTTGGGCCCGACGCTCCGGATGTCGACGCCTTTGTGACGGGCGCGACCGCGCTAGGAATTCCGTTAACGGAGCTCGCCATCAGCGATCCTGCGGCACGGGATCTCTACGGTTGCGACCTGGCCTTGGTGCGCCCGGACCAGCATATAGCGTGGCGCGGTTCGCAGGTGCCTGCAGAGGTAGAAGCGATACTAGCCAAGGTGGTCGGCCACGATGCCGCAGTTGCCCAGCACAGGTCCGATGGGAGCAAGGCCGCATGATCGATTTGAGCTTGGCGCTCACTGATAACGTGCGCACACGTCCCGTTATTGAGGGGCGCATCAGGGCCGACGCTATCCAGTTCGATATTTCGGTGATGACAGCATCCGAGATGTTCTGGCGTCAACTGAAGTTCGCCGAGTTCGATGTTTCCGAAATGTCGTTGTCCTCGCTTATTATTGCGACTTCCCGCGGTGACACGCGCTGGGTTGCTATCCCGGTTTATACGATGCGCAGGTTTTTTCACACTTGGACGTGGGTTCGCACTGACCGGGGCATCGCCTCTCCGAAGGATCTGCGCGGCAAGCGGGTAGGGGTCCCCGAGTATCAGCAGACTGCGGCAGTCTGGGCTCGTGGAATTCTGCAGCAGGAGTTTGGCGTGCATGCTCGGGAAATCGAATGGTTCATGGAGAGGACGCCTGAGACGAGCCATGGCGGCGCGACTGGCTTCGTGCCGCCGGAAGGCGTGCGGATCCAGTCAATTCCATCCAGTACCAACATCGGTGAGATGTTGGCCAATGGCGATCTCGATGCGACCCTGCTCTATCTCAACGAGACAAATGTAGTGGACCGCAGCCGTATCGACCTTGCCTCCCTGCCTAATGTCCGGCCCCTATTCAAGGATGAGGTGCAGGAAAGCCGTCGCTTTTTCGCCAGCACGAAGCTTTACCCCGTCAACCATACGATGGTCATGCGCCGTGATTTACTCGATCGCCATCCCTGGATTGCGGTCAACTTGCTAAAGACCTTCGAGGCCGCCAAGGCAGAGGCCACGCGCGTAGCGGCAGGTGTCATCGATGGTTATTTGAAAACTGGGCTGGTCGATCCCAGTGTGGAAGCGACCCTCGCCTCCGATCCGATGCCCTACGGGGTTCGCGCTTCGAGGCGCGAGCTAGAGACCATCGCCGATTGGGTGTTCCAGCAAGGGCTAAGCCCGCGCCGGGTGGCGCTGGAAGAGATCTTCGCTCCCAGCACGCTTGATCTGTAGCCGCAACGCCCGATCGGGCCCTGGACTGGCCAGGGCATAGAGATGCGCAGGATCTTACTGCTCGCACTGAGTGGCGATGCTCCTGGGTTCGTGGAGGCTGCTCCCAATCGACCCACAAAGTGCGAGGCCAACTGGTGGAGTCTTTCTCGGTCGCTTTGGTCGCCGTCCGCTCACACCGTTCAGAAAGTAAGCTTTTCACATGGACAGCAAGCGTGTGCGTCTGGGTGGCGAAGCTCAGAACACCCAACAATTCTCGGATAATGCATTTCTTTTCTCGACATTGATGCCCAGTGAAGCTAAGAAATTACTTAGGTTATGAACCATTCAAGCCGCCACTGTTCCGGATGGCGGAAGGCTAAGGAGGATCGCCATGCTGACCGCCGCCGAGAACGAGACCCTGTGCCGCGTGGAGGGCGATGCGCCGATGGGGCGCCTGATGCGCCGCCACTGGGTGCCGGCCCTGCTGTCCGAGCAGGTGGCCGAGCCCGACGGCAAGCCGGTGCGGGTGACGCTGTTCGGGGAGAAGCTGGTGGCCTTCCGCGACAGCGAGGGACGGCTGGGCGTGCTCAGCGAGTTCTGCGCGCACCGCAAGGCCTCGCTCGCCTTCGGGCGCAACGAGAATTGCGGGCTGCGCTGCCTGTACCACGGCTGGAAGTTCGACGTGGAGGGCAACGTGGTGGACATGCCGTCCGAGCCGAAGGAAAGCAGCTTCGCCGACCGGGTGAAGCAGAAGGCTTATCCCGTACGCGAGGCTGGGGGGTTCATCTGGGTTTATATGGGTAAACCTGAGGAGATGCCGGAGTTCGAGCAGCCGGCCTGGGCGCCGACCCCCGACGCTAAGGTTTCGATCGTCCGGATCGAGCTTCCCTGCAACTGGGCGCAGATCATGGAGGGGCAGATCGACAGCGCGCATTCGTCTTCACTGCACTCCTCCGACATGCGGCCGGCTCGATCGAACACGGCGCAGGCGAACGGCGCCGACTGGACCCGGCCGTCGACCGACAAGAACCCGCGTATTCAGGTGCAAGTGACGAACTACGGCATGCGCTACGCCGCGATCCGGCGACCGATCATGAACGCGCAGACGCAGGACTACGTGCGGATTACCACCTTCGTCGCACCCTTTACGGCGTTGATCCCGCCAAACTCCTCCTACAATATCGCCAGCGTCATCGTGCCGCGCGACGATACCAGCAGCTATTTTAACTTCATTGCATGGGGATATGCCGACACAGTTGTCGGTCAGGACGCGTGGCGCGAATTCTGCGTTGTGAAGCCCGGCATCGATGTCGACTCCGACTTCAAGCCAATACTGCGCCACGCCTTCAATGACTACCTTCAGGATCGTGAGGCGATGAAGCAGGGCTCCTTCACTGGTCTTCCCGGCATTCCAAACCAGGATATCGCCATGTGGGAATCCATGGGTCCAATTGCCGACAGGACGAGCGAGCGACTGGGCGCCAGCGACATCGCGGTGGTCCAGTTCCGTCGCATTATGCTGAATGCAGTTCAGTGCTTTCAGGACGGGGCAGAACCCATCGGTCTTTCCGAGCCTCATCTGCCGCAGGCCAAGCTTCGATCGTACCAGGGGGTCGTGTCCAAGACCGAAGACTGGCGTACGTTGGGCGCTGAGGCTGAAGAGATCAGCTACCTGCAGGGTATGGAGGAAGATGAAACGGAACGCGAGATGGCTGCGATCTCAGCCTAGGCCGATCCAGTCGGCCATCGCGGCAGGCTGATGCTCGGGTGACGAATGATGGAGACGCCGTGCCTAGCGGCATCACCCCGCTGCCGTTTGATGAGAGCACGGGATTCCTGCTGCGCTACCTCAACCGGGTTGTGCAGCGGGAGATTGCGACGCGCATCCAACCTTTCGGCGTCACGCTGGGTGCTTGGTACATGCTGCGTGTCGTGTGGGAGGAGGACAGCTTGACTCAACGCGAACTCGCGCAAAGGGTAGGTATGGCAGAGCCGACAGCCGTCATAGCGCTTCGCAGCATGGAGGCACAAGGCTGGATCCAGCGCTTACGAAGCGAGACGGATCAACGGAAAATCCATGTCAACCTGACCCCAACCGGACGGGACTTGCGCGAGGCACTGCTACCAGTTGCCCACGACGTGAATAGGCGTATCACTCGTGGACTGACCGCGGACGAGACGACCTTCTTCCGCGCACTCTTGAAGCGGGCCGCGGACAGCTTTGCCGCCGAGCAGGCGGAGCCGTCTGTCCGCAACGAGGCATGACGTCAGGCGAAGGCACACTGTGACCTCACACGTAGACTGGTAATGTTATATTATCGTGCGTAAGGGGCAGGGAAGGGGCGGTTACCACCTTGGGGCGCCTGCGGACACAGTAGGGAAGGGGACTGCCGCGAAACTGGGGGTTAGGCGGCGATAGCCGCTTGCGGGTGACAGTCGTTGGCAGCCGAGAAGCGCTGCCCGAAGCCGGTGCCGAGCGTGCCGTTGTAAACGGCGCAGCGAACCTGGAGCAGCCGATCGGCGCCGCGACGTGACCAGCGCATCTGCTGCGACTTGTTCATGCGGCGGTTCACCAGGAAGTTGGCCGTGCCCTCGGTCAGGGCCGTGCCGACCCGCAGCCCGGCCCGGTGCCGCTCGCCGTAGTTGACGAGCCAGTCGCTCTGCCCGACGAGGTAGCCGTCCAGCGCCTGCAAAGCGGTCCACAGCTTGCGCGAGGGCGCGACGGACCTGCGGCTGCCGGCCTCGCCCCGGAAGTGGTGCATAACCGCGCGGATGCGGTCGATGCTGATCCCGGCATCCTTGGCCTTGCCGTTCCACAACCGCCAGCGCAGGCGCCCGACCTCCTCGACGATCACCGCCTTCGCGGCCGCGCGCTCCGGATCGTCGCACGACAGAGCTCCGGCAACCTGCGTCAGGTGCTGCAGCCGCATGGCGACATGGAAC
>NZ_RCVR01000046.1 GCF_016107305.1 Roseomonas sp. KE2513 | reverse complement strand
GCCCTCCACAGATCTGCCGGACTCACTTTACCGGCGGACCGCTTCTACGGAGGAAGGTCACCATCCCGTTCTCCAAAAGGCCAGAGAACGCAGGCACCTTGCCAAGGATTCAGGCGCTAATACCAACCGCCTTGGCCACTGACTCGGATGTGATCCCGTCCGTGCGGCGGTTGTGATTCGCTCCTCCTGAGGGCTGGTTTGGGAGGTTGAGATGGCGCTGGCGATCACGCGGCAGGATCTCTCGGCGGCCGAGCTTCGGAAGTCAGCGGCGCGGAGCCGTGATGCAAGTGCTGCACGCCGGATGCTGGCGATCGCACTGGTGCTAGAGGGATCGTCCCGCGAGGAGGCAGCCGAAAGCTGCGGTATGGATCGGCAGACGCTTCGCGACTGGGTACACCGCTACAACGATGAAGGGCTTGCCGGGCTGGTGAACCGGCGTGCTCCGGGTCCGGCGCCACGGCTCTCGAACGCGCAGGAGGCGATGGTGGCCCGCTGGGTGGAGGATGGACCGGACCTGGAGCGGGACGGCGTTGTGCGCTGGCGCTGCCGCGACCTGCAGGAGCGGATCGGGAGCGAGTTTAGGGTAAGTTTGCACGAGCGCACGGTCGGCAAGCTGCTGGCCACGCTGCGCTTCCGTCGTCTTTCCGTGCGACCCCAGCACCCGCAGAGTGACCTCGCCGCGCAGGCGGCTTTTAAGGGGGCTTCACTGATCGGGTGAAGGAGGTTGCCCACGAGGTCGCCACCGGCACACCTCTTGAGATCTGGTTTATGGACGAAGCTCGCGTCGGCCAGCAGGGCACGTTGACACGGATCTGGGCCAAGCGAGGCACGCGCCCACGTGCCGTGCGCGACCATCGCTACACCTGGGCCTGGCTCTTCGGCGCGGTCTGCCCCGAGCGCGCCGTCGGGGCGGCTGTCGTGCTGCCTGAGGTCAACGTGGAGGCCATGAACATCCACCTGGCCGAGATCAGCCGCTGCGTGGCCCAGGGCGCGCACGCCGTTCTCGTGCTCGACGGTGCTGGCTGGCACACCTCACCCAGGCTGCGCCTGCCCGAGAACATCAGCTTGCTCCCGCTGCCGCGCTACGCACCCGAGTTGAACCCGGTCGAGAACGTCTGGGAGTTCCTGCGCCGGAACCTGCTCAGCCACCGCGTCTGGGACAGTTACGACGCCATCGTCGATGCTTGCTGCCATGCCTGGTCCACCCTGAGCAGCGCACCCGAGCAGATCGCCTCCATCACCCGCCGCTCCTGGGCACAGGTCAAACTCTGAGGCGGTTAGTATAACAGGCCCTAGTTCCCACCGGTAGATACTATCGTCTCCGATCCGGAAGCGCAGGCAACGGTGGCCGACAAGGTCGTCAGGGTGCGTGGGGGCGCCATGATGGTCGAGATAGGCTGGAGAGCCGGCGACCACCCAGCGTATGTCCGCCGAAAGCCGCTGCGCCACCATGTCAGCCGGCACGGTGCCGCCATAGCGGACACCGGCGTCGAACCCTCCATCAGTCACGTCGATCAGATGGTTGCTGACCGCGACGTCGAGTTCCACGTCCGGATAGCGTTCGACGAACGCGGGCAGGACGGGACCGATCAGCAGGCTCGCCGCGTCACTGGCGACGTTGATGCGGATCTGGCCGGTCGGCGCATCGCGGTATCGATTGAGCCGATCAACCGCCTGCTCGATCTCATCGAACGGGCCGCAGATCGCTGCCTGCAACTCCTCCCCAGCCGCCGTCAGCGTGACGCTCCGGTTGGTGCGGTTCAGCAATCGGATCCCGACGCGCGTCTCCAGCCCCTTCAGTGCGTGACTAAGCGCCGAGGCGCTGACGCCCAGCTCAAGCCCGGCGCGCCGGAAGCTGCGATGCCTCGCTATCGCCAGGAAGTAGCTGTAGTCGGCAAGATCGGTCCGGTTCAGAGGCACGGTTGAGCATGGCTCATCCTTCCCGCACACACAATCAACTCAGGGATGGCACATCGACCGACGGCCGTTTTCCCCGGATCCTTCGCCTGGAAGCGGAACTGCCGCTATCGGCCAAAACCCGACCATCCGACGTGCTATGGGACGTCCAGTTCGGGTCGAGTGCGGCAGTGAAACAGGCTGAGGCTGAACTGAACCGTAGCCAGCAACCATGCAATCCCGCTTTCCGGACGGAAGAGGGCGCGTCCTCCTTGCTCACGCCCGATAGCGCGCCCCCTCTCCTCTCCCGGTCATCAACCGGCAAGCGCGGCTAAACCGGACATTCGATCCGCGCTCGCGGGTTGCCAAATTAGGAATGGATCAAAGACTGAGTTGCCTGGGCACGCTGCCGCGCCAGTTGAACGTGGTCGTGGCGGCGCTACTGAAGCAAACTGAGGGGCATGCTCTGGGTCGGCACAAGCCTGGGCTGATGCCAGAGTTCCAGCCGATCGCTCCCCATCCAGCACAGCTCTTGGCGCTTTTCCTCGCGCGAGAGACAATGCTGCTCTCGCCTACAATGCGCGTCTGATGGGATGGAAGCGTGGCCGGCTGACTTCGCAAGCCGGCAACCTGGTCGAGAAAAGGGTGAAGTGAACATAGTTGGACCGGTCCAGTCAGCAGCGAATAGCTGCAGCACATCGGCTGGAAAATCCGGGACGCCCATGCCGTGTCCGACAAACGGGTGACGAAACCTCAGACTGGAGGAGGCCCCTTTGTGCCGGTGCTCGCTCCCAAAACGGTGCCACCTCAGCATCGATCATTGGTTGTCGATGTTGCGTCCTCGGCTGAGGTGTAGGGGAAGCGGGACCGCCCCCGTTCCCTCAATCTGGTCTCGATAGAGCGCGGCGCGCGTCAGCAGCATGAGGGTGACAGGGGTTGTGATGACGACCAGCACCGCGATGAGGATCTCATGCAGAATGAAGCGGGTCTGCACGAGCGAGAAGAAGAGCATCGAGGCCAGCAGCACGCAGCCGATCCCAAGCGTGGTGCCGAGGGTCGGCGCATGGACGCGCTCGTAGAAGGTCTTCAGCCGAAGCAGGCCGACTGCGCCGACCAAGGTCAACCCGGCACCTGACAGCAGCAGGACGGCGACCGTCAGCGCCGCCCAGCCGGGAAGTTCCACTGCCTGCGTCACTCGATCACCTCCCCGCGCATTAGGAACTTGGAAAGTGCGGCCGTTGCCACAAAGCCGATTAGCGTGATCAGCAGCGCCGCCTCAAAATAGAGCGAACTGCCGGTCCGGATGCCGAAGACCAGCAGCAGCATGGCTGCAATGACATAGAGGGTGTCGAGCGCAAGCACTCGGTCCTGCGCCCGCGGTCCTCGCAGCAGGCGGAACGTCGCGCAACCCATCGCGGCGACGAGCAGGAACGGCGCCAGGAAGACGGCCCATCCGAGCACGACGGCGCTCACTCGAAGATCTCCATCAGCCGCTGCTCCCACTTTTGTTTAACGATGAAGACCCACTCCGCCTCGTCGATCAGGTCGAGGACGTGGAGCAACATGGTGCCTTCCTCGGCGTCGTACTCGGCCCAGACCGTCCCCGGTGTTGCGGTGAGGATGCAGGCCAGAGCCGCCAGCCCGTAGGGATCGCGCATGTCGAGCGGAATGCGGACGAAGCCGGAGCGTCGCGTGGTGCCGCCCTTGGGGTTCAGGATGATCCGAGCGACGGCGTTGTTTGAGCGCACCACCTCCACCAGCACGTCGCGCATGAGGCCGGGGAGCACTGCGAGGCGGCGTAGCCGCGCCCGGGGCAGCGCCAGCGACGCCAGCGCCCAGGAACCACCGAGCGCAAGGAGGCTGCCGAGTAGGACGGCGCCGGGCGAGACGCTCTCCATCAGCAGCAGCCAGGCGATCAGAAGGAGCAATGCGAAGAGCGGGTGCCGCAGGAGGTGCTTCATCGGCCCCCCTCCGGCGAGACCAGCACCCCGCGCAGGTAGTCCGACGGCGCGTGGAGCGCTTCCGCCGCGGCGATGGCGTAGTCCATGACCGGCCCAGCGGCGATCGTGAGCCCGGCGCATAACAGGAGCAGCAGCGCGATCGGCAGGAACTCAACCACGCTGACCCGCTGTGGCATTCCGGCCGGGTTGGCCCAGAAGGCATCCATCCCGGCACGCACCATCGCCACCACCGTCGCCAGACCCGATAGGATGAGCGCCGCCGTCATCACCCAGGCCATCGGGGGCGGGGCGCCTCCGCCTGGGGCGAGCAGTGGCGACAGCATGGCGAACTTGGCCAGGAAGCCGGACAGAGGTGGCAACCCCGCGATCAGCAGGGCGCAAGCCAGAAAGGACACGCCGAGGGTAGCCACAGTGGCGGGGATGGGAATGCCGATGGCATCCCGCTCGCCGGGCTCGCCATCCTCCTCGTGCTCGCCGGTGCCGAAGGCCTCACGCGTCACGGCCAGCACGTCGGCGCCGATGTCGCGCCCCCGCTCCACGAGCTCGACGAGCAGGAAGAGGGCGCCAATCGCCAGCACGGAGCCCGCAAGGTAGAACAGCGCGCCGCCTGTCACGGCGGCCTGGCCCATGCCGACGGCGGCCAGGAGCGTCCCGGAGGAGACGAGCACGCTCGCCCCGGCGAGGCGCACCAAGTTCTGGCTCGCCAGCACCGAGACCGAGCCGAAGGCGATAGTTAGCAAACCTCCCACGCTCAGGGCCGTGGCACCAAAGCCCACGGAGGTGTCGCCGCCATCGCCGAATAGCAGCAGCCAGAGGCGCAGCACGGCGTAGATGCCGACCTTGCTGAGGATCGAGAGGATGGCTGCGGCCGGCGCGGCGGCCGCGGCATAGGTGTCCGGCAGCCAGAAGCCGAGGGGCCACATCGCCGCCTTGACCAGGAAGGCGATGCCGAGCACCGCGAGCCCGGTCTCCAGCAGCGCCCGGTCCTCCGCGGCGATGTCGCGCATGCGCACCGCTAGGTCCGCCATGTTGAGGGTGCCCGCAATGCCGTAGACGACGCTGACCCCGATCAGGAATAGCAGTGAGGCAAGCAGGTTGATGACGATGTAGTGGAGGCCCGCCCGGACGCGCGCCGTGCCAGAGCCGTGCAGTGCCATGCCATAGGAGGCGGCGAGCATCACCTCGAAGAACACGAAGAGGTTGAACAGGTCACCTGTCAGGAACGCGCCGTTCAACCCCATGAGCTGGAACTGAAATAGCGGATGGAAATGCGCCCCCGCGCGGTGCCACCGCGCGAGGGAGAAGACGAAGGCCGCGAAACCAAGGACAGAGGCCAGCGCCACCATCATCGCCGAGAGCCGGTCCAGCACCAGGACAATGCCGAAGGCGGCGGGCCAGTCGCCCAGACGGTAGGTCCGCACCTCTGGCGCGTCGGCAAGAACCAACAGCGCCGCGGAGAGCACCAACATCAGGACCGTCGAGCCTAGGCCGAGCCCGGCCAGAAACCGGCGCCGATCACCCCCTGCAAGGACCATGGCGGCGCCTGCCAGCATGGGCACAAGAATCGGTGCGATCACCAGGTGGTCGGTCCAGGCTGTCACCGGTCGCGCTCCCGGCCGTCCACGTGGTCGGTCCCCGTCAGGCCACGCGCCGCGAGCAGCACCACCAGCAGCAACGCTGTGGTGGCGAAGCCGATGACGATTGCCGTCAGCACCAGCGCCTGAGGCACGGGGTCGGTGAAACTGGTGAGCGTGCCGACCTGTCCGCGCCCCAGGATGGCATCCGCACCGGTGCGCAGGCCCCCCGTCGAGAAGATGAAGAGGTTGACCGCGTAGGACAGCAGCGCAAGGCCAATGGTGACCTGGAAGGTGCGTGGCCGCAGAAGCAGCCAGACGCCAGAGCCCGCCAGAACCCCGATGGCGAGGGACACGACGAGTTCCATCACTTATCCCCTGCCAAGACGCGCACCCGCCCCGCCGTTGCCGACGAGGCGAGCGCTCGCGAGGTGGCGCGGCGGCCACGCACCGATTGGTGGGCGAGGGCGACGAGCATCAGCAGCGTCGCGCCGACCACCAGCGCGAAGACGCCCATGTCGAAGAGCAGCGCGCTTGCGGTCGGCATTTCCCCGATGATCGGAAGGTCGATGTAGCCGAAGTAGGAGGTCAGGAATGGGCGGCCGAAGCCGAGCGCGGCGAGGCCGGTGCCAGACGCCAGCAGCAGCCCCGCGCCGATCCAGACACGGGGCCTGAGCCAGGCCAAGCGGTCCTCGGTCCAGGCGGTACCGCCAATCATGTACTGGAGGATAACGGCGATGGCGACGACCATGCCTGCGGAAAAGCCACCTCCTGGCAGGTCGTGGCCGCGCAGCAGCAGGAAGGCGGCTACCAGCGTCATGATCGGAAAGATCAGCCGGGTCAGGGTGAAGGGAACCAGCAGCCAGTCTGCCACGGGCCGCCCCGTCCCGGGCTCCGCAAAGTCCGCGGAAAACTGGTCCTGCTGCTGCACCGGTGGCTCGACACTGTCGGCTGCAGGGCGGAAGCGGCGCAGCAGCGCGTAGGTGGCCAGGGCGACCGCGGCCACCACGAAGATCTCGCCGAGAGTATCGAAGCCGCGGAAGTCCACCAGGATGACGTTGACCACGTTGGTGCCGCCACCCTCGGTGTAGGCGCGGGCGAGGAAATCTTGCGCGAGCAGCTCGGGCGGCGTGCGCGTCATGACGGCATAGGAGAGCGCCGCGAGCCCGCCGCCCGCGCCTACCGCCAGGGCAAGGTCGCGCAGGCGTCGCGCGCGGGTCAGCACCTCTGGCCCACCATCCCCGGGCACCTCGACGCGCTTGGGCAGCCAGCGCAGCCCGAGCAGGAGCAGGACGGTCGTGACAACCTCGACCGTGAGCTGCGTTAGGGCCAGGTCCGGCGCGGAGAACCAGACGAAGGTGATGCAGACCGCGAGCCCGGCCCCGCCCACCAGGATGAGCGCCGCCAGGCGGTGGAACTTCGCAAGGCTCGCGGCGCCGAGCGCGCAGGCCCCACCCACCGCCCAGACCAGGGCCAGCACGAGGTCCAGGGGCGCAGGCGGCAGGTTGCCCGGGCCGAGGCCTCGAGCCCACACGGCTGCGCCGCTTGCCAGGAAGGCGGCCGCGACGATGAGACGAAGCTGAGGCTGCAGCCGGCGCGTGCTGGCGATCCCTTCCAGCCGCCGCGCTAGCCTCCAGGAGAGAAAGACCATCGCGCGCTCGAAGATGCGCTTGCCCTCGAAGCGGCGGAGCAGCGGCTCGCCCTCGATCTCGCTCCCGAGCCGCCCCTGCAGCAGCAGGTAGAGCGCCACGCCTCCGGCCAGCGCGATGAAGCTCATCAGCAGCGGGAAATTGAAGCCGTGCCAGACCGACAGGCTGTAATAGGGCACCTCGTTGCCAAGCACCGAGCGCACCGCAAGATCGAGGAAGGGCCCGACCGTGGCAGCGGGCAGCACGCCGACGCCAAGGCAGATCAGCACGAGGATCTCGACCGGAAAGCGCATCCAGGTGGCAGGCTCGTGCGGCGTGCGCGGCAGGTCCACAGGGTCGGGACCGAAGAAGGCGCCGTGAATGAAGCGCAGCGAGTAGGCGACGCTGAAGGCACTGCCCAGCATGGCGGCGAAGGGCAGGACGTTGACCAGCCCCGACGGGCCTTCGGCGGACAGCGCCTCGGCGAAGAACATCTCCTTGGAGATGAAGCCGTTCAGCAGCGGCACTCCCGCCATCGCCGCCGCCGCGACGAGGGCAAGCCGCCCGGTGAAGGGCATCGAGCGGTTTAGCCCCGACAGGCGGCGGATGTCGCGCGTGCCCGTCTCGTGGTCGATGATGCCCGCCGCCATGAAGAGCGAAGCCTTGAAGGCAGCGTGGTTCAGGATGTGGAACACCGCCGCGACGAGGGCGAGTTGGCTATCGAGCCCGAGCAGCAGCGTGATCAGGCCAAGGTGGCTGATCGTCGAGTAGGCCAGCAGCCCCTTCAAGTCGTTCTGGAAGATGGCGACATAGGCACCGAGCAGCATCGTCACCAGCCCGAGCCCGCCGACGAGCAGGAACCAGGCGTCGGTCCCGGCCATCACCGGCCAGAGGCGCGCCAGGAGGAACACGCCCGCCTTCACCAGCGTCGCCGAATGGAGGTAGGCCGAGACGGGTGTCGGTGCCGCCATGGCGTTGGGCAACCAGAACTGGAAGGGGAACTGCGCGCTCTTGGTCAGGGCACCGAGCAGGATGAGGACCAGCGCCGGGAGGTAGAGCGGATGCTCGCGGATGCGGTCGCCCGCGGCGAGTACCGCGTCCAGCTCGTAGCTGCCTACGATGTGGCCGAGCACCAGCACGCCCGCGAACAGCGCAAGCCCGCCCGTGGCGGTCACGGTCAGCGCCATGCGTGCGCCTTCGCGGGCCGCCGTGGTGTGATGCCAGTAGCCGATCAGCAGGAAGGAAAAGAGGCTCGTCAGCTCCCAGAAGAAGGCAAGCTGGACGAGGTTGCCGGAGATGACGACGCCGGTCATCGCCCCCATGAAGGCGAGCAGGAAGGCGAAGAACCGCGGAACGGGGTCGTCCTCGGCCATGTAGTAGCGGGCGTAGAG
This sequence comes from Roseomonas sp. KE2513, assembly GCF_016107305.1. GTDB lineage: Bacteria > Pseudomonadota > Alphaproteobacteria > Acetobacterales > Acetobacteraceae > Roseomonas. The sequence goes on along the minus strand of NZ_RCVR01000046.1, from coordinate 25,090 downwards.
CACGACGAGTGCGCCAATCCCCATCACGAGGCCCGCGAAGAGCCAGGCGAACCCGTCCATGCGCAGCGAGAAGTTCAGCCCGAGTGCAGGCATCCAGGCAAGCTCGGCCCGCAGCACGCCACCCGCCGACACGGTCGGGTAGGCCACCCAGACGAGCAGAAGACCGATCAGCGCGACCGCGCCGGCCAGCACCCCGGCAGCGTTCCGGGCATGGGTTGGCATCAGCCCGGCGGTGACCGCGCCGGCGAAGGGCAGGAGGATGAGGGTGAGGAGCAGCGCGGTCTCGGGCATCGTGGCGTCTCAGCCTCCCTTGCGGCGGGCGAGCGGAATGCGCGCGTGCAGCGGTCTCACGGGGCGGAATCGGGGGATGGGCGAGCAAGGAGTGCGACCACCTCCTCGGGTGCCTGGGCCGCGCGCAGCCGCCGCAGCACGTGCGGCTCCCGCAGCGCCCGGCAGGTCTCCGAAAGGGTGGGCAGGAATCCCTCGGGCGAGGCCTCGGGCCAGAGGACGAGGATGACGAGGTCGACCGGCTCTTCGTCTCGCGCCTCGAAGTCCACGGGACGTCGCAGCCGTGCGAAGAGCATGATGGGACTGACCTCCCCTTCGAGACGCGCATGCGGCAAGGCGACACCGCGACCGAGCGCCGTGGAGCCGAGCCGTTCCCGTGCCTGCAGTGCCTCCAGGATTTCGCCCTCCGGGCGTCCCAGTCTGCGCGCTCCCTCGGCGGACAGGGCCTGCAGGACAGCCACCTTGTTGGTAGCGCCGAGGTCTAGGGTGACCTCGGTCGCGGAGAGGAGGTCAGTTATCCGCATGGTTCTTTCCTCCTATCGCGCCGGCGGTACTGGCTGCTGGCGCACGGTGGGTTTGGTCGGCATCGGCTTGGGTCGCGGGGGCAACGACAGACATCAGGGTGGTAGGAGCGCTCTCGTGCCCTCCACGGGCGTGCCAAGCACAGTGACGAGCAGGTCCGCCCAACTGAGCGCGAGGCGGAGTAGCAACGCTCCCTCTAGAAGAGCTAGGAGGACGCTGAAGCGTCCGAACAGCCCGTCCAAGAAGCTCCAGACCACGAGTGCGGCACCCGTCAGTGCCACTTGGTAGGGGAGTGGCATGTGGCCGAGTGGCGGGACGAGAAACAGTCCCAGACCTGCGACAAGGCTGACGGCGGTCACGTAGACCAGCGCCGCCGGCATGTCTGGAGGATGTCCGCCTACGCTCCCCAAGGCGGGTCACCGAGCCTTAGAAATTGTGGGCGGGATGGCATTTCGCCGATGGGTATCCCAAAGCGGGAACGCCCGCGCGAGCATGAGCTGTGCGCTCTCGCGCTCGCCGAGTGCGGCCAGGCTGGCGCCGAGCTCGTAGAGGTGCCGCACGCAGTCGTCGCTGTCGGCGCGAGCCAGTATCTCGAGACCCGGGTTCACCGCGCGCGCCTGCTGCACCACCTGGCCGGCCTCAAAGGCCTCGGAGATGGTGACGAACAGGCGCCGCGCGGCGACGAGGCTGGCGAGCGCCAAAACCTCCGGGTCGGCGGCGTTGCCGACCACCACCTCCGCCCCGTCGTGGCGCGCGGCCTTGATCGCCTCCTCGCGCTCCTCCAGGACGAGGATGGGGCGGCCCGCCGCGGCAAGGCGCGCTCCGACGAGCGAGCCGACGCAGCCATAGCCGACGACCACGTCGTGGTCGGTTAAGCCGGTCGGCACGACTCTCCCGTCCGCGACGATGGGAAGCGGCCTTGGGGACCCCTCGGGTGGAACGGGCTGCGCGGTAGCCGCCAGCAGCGAGACGCCGGTAGGGCGCGAATCGGGCTCGGCGATGCCCGTCGCCTCGGGCAACAGGACCGGCACGGCCGCGGCGCAGCGCCGCTCAGTCAAGCTAAACAGGAGGGGGTTGAGCAGGATGGAGATGATCGCGCCCGCCAGCACGAAGTCGCGCCCGCCCTCCGGCAGCAGCCCGAGCGTGACCCCAAGTCCGACGAGGATGAAGGAGACTTCGCCGGTCTGCGCGAGGCCTGCCGAGACCGTCAGCGCGGTGCCCGCGGGATGGCCGAAGGCGCGCACGATTGCGTAGGCCGTGACGGACTTGCCCACGACGATGATCAGCACCGTCGCGATCACTGCGAGCGGTTGCTCCACCAGCACCGCCGGGTTGAACAGCATCCCGATGGAGACGAAGAACAGCACGGCGAAGGCGTCACGCAACGGCATCGCCTCCTCCGTCGCGCGCTGGCTAAGCTTCGTCTTCCCCAGCACCATCCCGGCGAAGAAGGCACCGAGGGCGAAGGAGGCATGGAACACCTTGTAAGCTCCGAGGGCGACGCCGAGCGCGATGGCGTAGACCGCCAGGTGGAACAGATCGCGCGAACCGGTATGGGCGGCGTAGTTCATTAGCCATGGGATTGCCCGCCGCCCGGCCACCAGCATGACGGCGGCGAAGGCCGCGACCTTCGCGAGCGTCCAGCCTAGCGTCAGCAGCATCTGGCCGGTCGCGGCGCTGCCAGCGGCCATCGCGGCCGCAAGGGCGGGCAGCGTGATCAGAGCGATAATCGTCGCCATGTCTTCGACGACCAGCCAGCCCACCGCGATGCGACCGCGTTCCGTCTCCAAGATGCGGCATTCCTGGAGGGCGCGGACGAGCACCACGGTAGAGGCGACCGAGAGCGCCAAGCCGAAGACAAGCGCCGCCGCAAGATCCCAACCGAGCGCCAGCGCAAGCGCCCCGCCCATGGCCGTCGTGGAGGCGATCTGCCCGATGGCGCCCGGCACCGCGATGTAGGCGACGGACGCGAGGCCCTTCACCGAGAAGTGCAGGCCGATCCCGAACATCAGTAGAATGACGCCGATCTCAGCGAGTTCGTACCCCAGCGCCGCATCAGCCACGATACCGGGCGTGAACGGCCCGACTATGACACCGGCGAGGAGGTAACCGACGAGAGGCTGGATCCGCAGATGGTGCGCGATCAACCCGAGGATGAAGGCAAGGGCTGAGCCAGCGGCAATCGTCGCGATGAGCGGCGTGTGGTGCTCCGCCATGGTTCGAGCCTTCTTTCGTTCTCCAGCGATGGGTTAAAGGGCGTGTATTCGCGTTGACCAAATTGGTCAACTGATTTAGGACGGTGCGCTATGCCGCTGACACCGGAGCAGTGCCGCGCTGCACGTGGATTGCTGGACTGGACTCAGGACGAGTTGGCCGAGCACGCGGGCGTAAGCCGCGGCACTGTGCGCGGCTTCGAAGCAGGTCATCATCTACTGCGTCCGGACACGGGCGCTGCCATCCAAGGGGCATTGGAAACTGCCGGAGTCGTGTTCCTGGACGCCGACGGCTGCATGGGGCACGGCGTACGCTTCGGAGCCGCGACCGGCATGCGATGGGAGAATGGCCGTGCTTCGGCCTTTCGACGAAGAGAAGGCGTTTCCAGAATGGCAGGCACGATAGCGTCAGCCATGCTGGCCTTGCGGCGTGCCTCCCCTGCTTGGCGCTTTACCAGCGCAGCGGGGCTCGTCCTCGTCGCCTTCGCGCTACGTGTCGCGATCGGAGGTTGGGAGCCAGGCCACTCCTATGTCGCCTTCCTGCCAGTGATCGTTGTCGGCACGCTGGTTTTGGGAGTGTTCCCTGGGTTCACGGCTGCTTTGATAGGCTGGGCTTTAGGAGTCTACTTCTTCGTTGAGCCGGCCCGCACACTGGCAATTAACGACTCAGGCGACCTCGTTTTGGCCGTCATCTTCCCTGCTATTTGCGCGTGCGCTGTCGTCGGGGTGGAGATTGTGCGCCTCACCATCAGCAACGAGAGGGGCCACTAACGACATCGGCAATGTAATAAGCCACGCTTTCATACGTTGGTCGGTATGCCGTGGGTCGGGCGGGCTAGCAGATGTTAAACCGCTCACGGCGTCGTATTCCCGCGCTGCTCTCCAAGAGAACCTGTGACGAATAATGCATGGCAAACAGCAACGATTGTTCAGTCAGAGTCGAAACTAGCGGCCCGCGGGCGAGCGGCGGAGTTCTGCTTTCACCGGATCAGCTGTCAAAGCCGCCCGTCCGCTTTCGGCCAATCACCGACCTGCCTGCCGCCATAGCCGCTGCATGACGGATCTGAGTTCTTAGAGACGGGGAAGTGGACGCACCCGGCCCGCCGTCTTAGCTCGACTTTGGCCATTTGAGTCGGATCTGAGGTGGCGGAGCGGGTTGACCGGCTAGGGTGGATGCGTCCCCGCCAAGAGACGCCGCCATGCTTTGCCTACCGACCCGCCTCGCCGCAGTGATCCTGAGCTTCGCGCCGCTCTTTTTCCAGCGGAGTTGGCGTCACGCTGAGGTGCTTCTGATCGGAGCTATCCTGGCGCCAGGCAAGCGCACGGTGACGAGCCTGCTCCGCGTCACCGGGCTCGCCCGGGAACGGCACTTCGTGAACTACCACCGGGTTCTCAGCCGGGCAGCCTGGAGTTCCCGAGCGGCGTCGCGCCTCCTGCTGGGGCGGCTAATCGAAACCTTCGCGCTGAGCGGGCCGGTGGTGCTGGGCATCGACGATACGATCGAGCGCCGCCGCGGCAATCGGATCTCAGCGATGGGCATCTACCGTGACCCGGTGCGCTCGTCGCACGGGCACTTCGTCAAGGCCTCTGGCCCGCGCTGGATCAGCCTGATGCTGCTGGCGCCGGTCCCCTGGGCCAGGCGGGTCCTGGGCACTTCCCTTCCTCACCGCCCTGGCGCCCTCGGAGCGGTACTGCCGGGTGCGCGACCTCCGCCACAAAAAGCTCACTGACTGGGCTCGCCAGCTGGTTCTACAGGTCCGTCGATGGCTCCCGCATCGAGACATCGTCGTGGTCGGTGATAGCGGCTTTGCCGCCCTGGAGCTGCTCGCTGCCCTCGCCCACCAGGAGGTCACCGGCACAACGCGCCTGCGGCTCGATGCAGCGCTCTACAACCCGGCGCCACCCTGGCTGCCCGGAACCAACGGCCGACCTCGCACCAAGGGCGCACGGCTCCCGAACCTTTCCGAGGTGCTGAAGGATCGCGACACGCGCTGGCAGCCGCTGCTGGTCCAGGGCTGGTACGGCGAGGGCGCGCGCCTGGTCGAGATCTGCTCGGCAACCGCCGTCTGGCGCCACGGCGGAATGCCCGTCGTGCCGATCCGCTGGGTGTTGGTTCGCGATCCCCAGCTCAGGTTCCCTCCGCAGGCCCTGCTGTGCACCGACCTACACCGCGCGCCCGAACAGATCCTGGGCTGGTTCGTCCAGCGCTGGCAGTTGGAGGTCACCTTCCAGGAAACCCGTGCCCACCTCGGCGTCGAAACCCAGCGGCAGTGGTCGGACCTCGCCATGGCTCGCTCCACCCCATGCCTGCTCGCGCTGTTCTCCCTCGTCACCCTCCTGGCCAGCCGGCTCAGGCCCGCGGAGCGAAACAGTGCGGCCCGCAGCGCATGGTACGGTAAGCCGCGTCCGACCTTCAGCGACACCCTCGCCGCCGTGCGACGCCACATCTGGCGAGAGCAGGGTTTGCTCACGTCACGGCGCGGCGCCCACGCCGCAAAACCCCGCTCGGCCCTACAGCGCGCCTTGGCCTACGCCATCGGCCACGCCGCCTGATGGCCAAAGTCCAGCTAAGAACACCTACCAGAACCGCCTGATCTGGCCGAGGCAGACCAGGGCGCAGGCGAGCGTTGTGAACGCCAGGTGGATGTCGATGCGGCGCTCATACCGGATGGTCAGGCGGCGGTAGCAGGCGAGCCAGGCGAAGGTGCGCTCGACAACCCAGCGGTGTCGTCCGAGATGGGTGCTGCTCTCGATCCCGCGGCGTGCGATGCGCGGGGTGATGCCGCGGGCACGGCACTCACGACGGCAGCGGCGATGGTCGTAGGCCTTGTCGGCGTGGAGCTTGCTCGGCCTGCGCCGGGGACGGCCACGATGGCCGGTTCGGATCGGCGGCACGGCATCCAGGGTCGGGGCCAGCCATGCGGCTGTCGTGGCGGTTTGCCCCGCTGAGCGTCAGGCCAAGCGGCGTGCCGCGGGCGTCCGTGACGACATGACGCTTGGTGCCCGCCTTGCCGCGATCCGTTGGGTTCGGCCCGACTTCCGCGCCCCCCTTTTGGCTGCGATGCTGGCGCTGTCGAGCGCCGCCCGGCGCCAGTCGATCTGCCCAGCTGCCTCAAGGCGCTCCAGCAAGGCTCGGTGCAAAGCAGCCTAGACACCGGCCTCCTGCCAGTCCCGCAGCCTGCGCCAGCAACTCATCCCAGAGCCGCAGCCCATCTCCGCAGGCAGCATCTCCCAAGGCAGGCCGGACCGCAGCACGAACAGAATGCCGGTCAGCGCCGCCCGATCCGGCAGCCGCGGCCGACCACCCTTCGGCTTAGGCCGCTCACGCGGCAACAACGGCTCGATCGCCGACCACAGATCATCCGGGACCAGGGGCTTCGCCATGCCTCACAGAACGCTCAACAGCCGGTTTCGTTAGGCGTTTTTAGCCGGTCAGACTGTGGTGGCTGTGCCGCACGCTCGGCCTGCGCCTCGGCGAAGACGGCGCGTCGGGTCATGCAGTTTCACCAGCGCGAGGAATACGAGGCGCTACGGGCTGCGAGGACCCGGGCGGAAGATCCCACTTGGCTTGAGCGTTACAACAAGCGCGCCGGAGTGGAAGGCACGCTCTCGCAAGGCATACGCGCTTTCGGGATGCGCCAGTGCCGCTACATCGGCTTGGCGAAGACAAGCTTGCAGGAAGCCTGCGCGGCGGCTGCAATCAATGTGTCCCGCGCAGTGCGCTGGCTTGATGGCCTGCCACGAGCCAAGACGCGCGTGACCCGATTTGCGGCTCTGGCAGCAGCCGCCTGAATTCGCCGACAGTATCAGGTATTTCTGCGGATAAGCGGCGTGTTACATTACCTCTGGCGAGCAGTGGACCAGCACGGCGTGGTGCTGGACATCCTCGTTCAGGACCGGCGGAACGGGAGTGCGGCCAAGCGATTCTTCAAGCACCTGCTCGCGGCGCTGAAGTACAAGCCGCGCCGGCTGATCACCGACGGGCTGAAGAGCTACGGGGTCGCTCAGCGCGAACTCCTACTCGAAGTCCGGCATCGCAGCAGCCGCTACCTGAACAACCGGGCGGAGAACTCGCATCGACCTACCCGACGGCGGGAGCGGCAGATGCAATGGTTCAAGTCGGCTGAGCAGGCCCAGCGGTTCCTCTCAGCCCACAGCATGATCTACGGCCACTTCCGTCCTTGCCGGCACCTGATGACCGGCAGCGAGTACCGGCGCGCCCGCACCAAGGCCTTCCGGATCTAGCAGCAGGAGAGGTGCGCCCAAGCGGCTTCCTGATCCTGCCCCCCTCACTCACGCGGCCCAACTTGCCTTTTCGTCAAACAACTTGCCAATGCCCATCTGGCGCTGCGCCAGACCGAGCGTCTGGTAGCCTCGACTCTGCGTTTGCTCGGTCTCGATCTCGCCGCGCCCGACCATACCACCTTAAGCCGCCGTGCGGAGATCCTCGAGATGCCGCGGTCACGCGGCGGACAGTCGCCCAATCAGTCTACTCGGATACCGGCCTGCTGCACGAGGTTCTCCCACTTCGCCGTCTCGGCCGCGATAAATCGGCCGGCATCCTCTGAAGTGCGCGCCTCCAGAGGTGGTACCTGAACGCCGAACTCCGCGAGCCGCGCCTGCGAAGCCGGGTCGTCCAGCGCTGCCCAAATGGCGGTCGACGCGCCCCTCACGATCTCGCCTGGTGTGCCGGCCGGGGCGAGCACGGCGTTCCAAGTGGTCGCCTCAAAGCCCGGGACGGTCTCGGCCACCGTGGGTAGGTCGGGCAGCGCCTCCGATCGGCGCGAGCCGGTGGTAGCGATGCCTCGGAGGGTGCCGCCGCGCACCTGGCCCGCGCCAGAGGCCACGCTGTCCATGACGAGGGCGATGCGCCCGGCGATGAGGTCGGCAACGGCCGGGGCGGTGCCCCGGTAGGGAATATGCTCCGCAGCGACGCCAGTCATGCTCTTCAGCAACTCGACGCCGAGGTGCGAAGAGCCGCCTGCGCCGCTGCTGCCATAGGCTTGGTGGCTGGCGCGAAGGAAGGCAAGCAGCCCCGCCATATCGCGGACAGGGCTGTTCGGCGGCACGAGGATCACCTGCGGCACCACACCAATGAGCGCGACCGGCGCGAAGTCTGCCACCGGATCGAAGGTGAGCCGGCTCCCGTGCAGGGCGCGGTGCACGGCGTGGACGACCGTAGTGAAGAGCAGCGCGCTGCCGTCCTTCGGCGCGCGCGCCACCGCATCTGTCCCCGGTAGGGCGCCTCCGCCGGCCCGGTTCTCCACCACGACGCGCTGCGGCAGCGTCGCTGACAGGCGATCTGCCAGCAGCCGCGCCACGATGTCCGTCGGCCCCCCGGCGGCGTAGGGGACGATCAGGCGCACCGGCCGGTCCGGCCACGTGGATGCGGGTTGCGCTCGGGCAAGGGCGGGCATGGCAGCCGCGGCGGCGAGGCCGGCGAGGAGGGAGCGGCGGTCTGTCATGGGGCGTCTCCTGCTGCGTCTCGTTAGGCGATCCGGTCGCCCTTGCGGATTACCGCGGCGCGGTTGTCCACACCGGGAAGCATCTTTGCTGGGTCCCGCGTGACGATGACGTCGAGCACGACCGGGCCCTTGATCGCCATTGCGCGCCGCAGCGCGTCCTCGATCCCGTCCGGATCCTCCACGCGGATCCCGGTGCAGCCGAAGGCGTTCGCGACGGATGCGAAGTCCACCTCCGTCAAATCTGAGGAGTGATAGTTGCCGGCGCCGTAGACGAGGTGCTGCAGCGCCTTCACATAGCCCGACGCCGCGTTGTTCACGACGATGACGGTGATGTCGAGTTCCAGGCGACGGGCCGTCTCCAAGTCGCCCAGCACCATGCAGAAGCCGCTGTCCCCTGTCAGCGACAGGATGGGCCGGCCCGGGGCGGCGAGCGCCGCGCCCATGGCGCCCGGCAAGCCGTAGCCAATGGAGGCGAAGCCGCGGTCCGGAACGAAGCCACGCCCCGCGCGCTTGGTGTCGAAGAGCAGGCCGCCCCAGTGCGCCGCGAAGCCACCATCGGCGACGAGGATGCCATCCTCCGGCAGCACGGCGTTGATCGCCGTCAGCAGCCGCGCGACGTTGATCGGGCGCTCGTCGGACTGCAGGCGAGAGGAGACTTCCTCCAGCCAGCGGGCCATGCGCGATGGCACCTCAGCAGCGTAGCCTTCGTGACGGGCGGCCATGTCGGGCGCAGCGGCCGAGAGCGACGCGTGCAGATCCTCGATGCCGAGCAGTGCATCGCCCCAGAGCAGGACGTCGGCGCGGCGCGTACGGCCGAACTCCTCGGCCACGATGTCGAGGTGGATGATCGTTTTGCCCGCACCCGGCACGGTGTAGCGCTTCGTCGCGATCTCGCCGAGCTTGCAGCCGACAACGAGGATGACGTCCGCCTCCTCGATCAGCCCGTTGGCAATGCGGTCGTAGCGCCCGAAGAGCCCAGCGTTGAGTGGGTCCGTGCAGGGGATGGCGCCCTTGCCGGTCAACGTGTGCGCCACTGGGATGTTGTGGGCGCGGGCAAAGGCGGTCAGCGCGTTCGCCGCGCCCGAAATGTGCACGCCGCCGCCGGCGAGGATAAAGGGCCGCCGGGCTCTGGCCAGCAGCGCGGTGGCGCGCGCGACGGACGCGCCGTCTGGGCGGCAGCGCAGCGCGGGCGCCGCTTCGTTGATCGCGTCGACCTCGAACTCGTCGGCCTGGAAGGTGTGAGTGGCATGCATCAGGTCCTCGGGCACGTCCACCACGACCGGGCCAGGACGTCCGGTCGTCGCCACCATGAAGGCGCGGCGCATCAGCTCGGGGATCCGGGCGATGGCTTCGATACGGATCAGCTCCTTGCAGACAGGGCGCAGCAGGTCCGTCTGACGGCACTCCTGCGTCATGTTCTTCCAGGAGTGGTCGCGATGCGTGTCGCCAACCACGCAGACCATCGGCGTACCCGCGTTCAGCGCCTCGGCAAGGCCGGTGACGAGGTTCGTCGCGCCCGGCCCGAGGGTGGCGTCCGCCAGCCCGACGCGCCCCGAGACCTTGGCGTAGGCATCCGCCAGGAAGACCGCCGAGCGCTCGTCGTTCATCAGGTGGTGCGGCATGTCGAAGCGGCGCACCGCCTCGTAGAGGGGCAGCAACTGGAAGCCGCCCATGCCGAACATCGGCCCACCATGGAAGGCGCGAATGATCCGCGCGATTGCCTCGCCGCCCTGCATCTCGAGCGAGGCATTGTCGGACGGCGTGCCGTCCCCCATCCATTCCGGCATCGCACCGCTCCCCTCTGTTCCGCCCGGCGCGTGATCCGGACAAGGCCGGTCCGATCCCGGCATCGCTTGTGTCCCATTCAGTGGGACGCTTGTTCCTGATGAATGGAACGAGTAACGAGACTGGCGTAGCGTCGTCAATCCCCTGGGGACCGACCGCGCGGCATGGAGAAGAAGGCGTCACTTGGACAGCAACGGGGCTGGCGGCGGCCATCAGGGTATCGACCGGACGCTCGCCCTCCTCCGGGCGGTGGCGGCAGGCGGGACGGCAGGGACGCGGCTGGTCGAGGTCGCCGGGCGTGCTGGGCTGTCCCGCTCCACGGCGCATCGCCTGCTCGCCTCCCTCGTCGCCGCCGGGCTAGTCGAGCAGGACGAGGAGGCGTCGCGCTACCACCTCGGATACGAGATCCACGCGCTCGGGCGCCACGCCGCGGCACGGCACGGGCTGTCCGTCGCTGCGCGCGCGAGCCTCGTGCGGTTGGAGGAGCGAACGGAGGACACGGTCTATCTTCAGCGCCGCTCCGGCGATGACGCGGTATGCGTCGCGCGCCAGGAGGGGCGCTTCCCCATCAAGACTCTCACCCTCGCGGTGGATGACCGCCGGCCACTTGGCATCGGCGCGGGCAGCCTGGCCCTCCTTGCCGCCCTGCCGGATGCCGAGATGGAGCGCGCCGTGACGTCCAATGCAGGGCGGCTGCGGGCATTCCCGAGCTACACGCCGGACGTGCTGCGCGACCTCGTGACTCGGACGCGGTGTGACGGGTACGCGACCAATCCTGGCATGGTCGTGCCCGGCATGAGCGCGGTCGGGCTGTCAATTCCTGGCCCCGGCGGACGGGCGATGGGGGCCCTGAGCATCGCTGCCATCGAGAGCCGGATGGGCGAAGAGCGGCGGCGGCAACTCGTGTCCTGGCTGCGCGAGGAGGCGGAAGCGATCGGCCACCTCCAGGACGGAGCGGGCAGGGAAGGGGCCTGATCCCTCCAGGGTCTGGTCAGGCCTCCGCCCAACGGCGCAACACCGCCTCCGCCCGCTGCCCAGGGCACGCGCCGAGGCGTCGCGCCGCGTCGTTCGTGGCGGAAATCACCCCGTCGAGGAACACCGACCGCGCCTCCCCGATCCGGGCAGAGGCGGCGGCGACGGTGAAGGCAGCGATGCCTCGCGCATCAAGGGCCGGAAGGCGGCGGGTACCCGCCGCCTCAATCCCGATGCCGGCGTCGTGGAAGACGGCGGCGAAGCCCTCCGTTCGCAGAGCCATGGCTGGCTGCCCGCCGACGAGCCCGCCATGCGAGCCCGTGACGATGATCCCCCCCACATCCTCCGGAACGACAAGGGAGGCCGAGTCGACGAGGAGGATGCGGCGAGCGCCGCCGGGAACCGCGATCTCGCCCCGGACCTCTCCGATGGCGGGCGGCTCGGCGCGCTGGTGCGGCGCGGTGCGCAGGCGCGCGGCCGCCTCCGCACAGGCCATGCCCCTGGTGACGCCGGCCGCCTGGGCCGCGGCGTTGGCATGGCTGATGCGGCCGCGCGCGCGCATGTCGGCGGTGTTCCCAATCCTGCAGGAAAGGTGGGAGACGGTTGCGGCCGCGATGCCGAGCGCGTCAAGGAGGGGTAGGGAGCCGATCCCTGCGTTGTCCAGCCCGCCACCCGCGTCGTTCAGCACCACGGCCCGCACGCGTGCGCGGGCGGCGAGGTAGCCCGGGTAGCAGCCGCCATGGGAGCCGGAGAGGACCACCGCACCGTCCGCCTCGGGCGGTAGCTTGGTGATCGTGTCGGCTTCCAAGATGGCAATCTCGCCACTATCGGGCATGGTCCCCCCCTTCGTGTTTCGCGCTCTCCAAGCCGCGGCGATGCGCGCGGAGCAGACGCTGCCGCGCACCTCGGAAATAGGCCTCCATCAGCGAGGCGGCTAGCGTCTCGTCCCCCTCCTCCAGCGCTTCCGGCAGCGTTGTGAAGTAGCCCGTGATGGCAGCCCACTCTCCAGGCGTGGCGCTCATGTAGCTCGCCTGCATCACCATGGCGAAGGTAGTGCGGTGGAAGGAGCGCGCGAGCCACTCGTTGCCGCAGAGATCGAATAGAAGCGCGTGCGCGGCGCGGACGAGGCGGAACGCCTCACGCACGTCGAAGTCCGGGGCAGCGTGGCCGATGAGATGGTCGCGCACGGCGGCGAAGCGATCGGCCACGGCGGCGCGTTCCTCCGCGCCGAGGCGCCGGGCGGCGAGCCGGCCGCAGAGCGCCGCGAGGTGGGCACGGAGGTCGCCAAGGTCCGACATCGCCTGCTCGGTCAGGAGGGACACTGCAACGCCAGCGTTCGGCCGGTGCTGGACGAAGCCGTCCGCTTCGAGGTGGCGGAGCGCCTCGCGAACCGGGGTGCGGCTGATGCCGAGCGTCTCTGCGATGTCGCGCTCCACCAGCCGCGCGCCCGGCGGGAAGCGGCCGTCGAGGATGCCTTCCTGGATCGCTTCGTAAGCGCGGGTAATGGCCTGAGACACCGCGTTTCCACCTTTGGTATGCAATATAGTCTACCAGACCGATTTTGCTTGCCAAATCCCGATTGATGGTATGCCATACAGTGAGAGCCCCAGAAGGGTGCCGCGTGGGGGGAATGGTTTTGGCGGTTGAGCACGCGCTCGCACGGCTGCGCCGGATGCACGTCATCCGCTTCTTCGAGGAGGCTGCGGCCGAGGCCTGGTTCGCCGGCAAGGTGCGCGGGTCTGTGCATCAGTCTATCGGGCAGGAGGCTGTCGCTGTCGGCATCTGCGAGGGCCTGCGGCGCGACGACTGGCTCGCCTCCAATCACCGCGGCCACGGCCACGCCATCGCCAAGGGCGCTGACCCGCGCGCTATGATGCTCGAGCTGTATGGCCGTCGTGGCGGGACCTGCGGCGGCAAGGGCGGCTCGATGCACATCGCCGACTTCTCTGTTGGGATGCTCGGCGCCAATGGCGTGGTGGGGGACGGGGTGACTCTCGCGCTTGGCGCCGCCCACGCCGCCGTCATCCAGGGTCAGGACCGGATCGCGGCCGCCATGTTCGGTGATGGCGCGATGAACCGAGGGCCGCTGCTGGAGGCGCTGAACTGGTCGGCGGCCATCGCGCTGCCAATCCTCCTCGTTTGCGAGGACAACCACTACTCCGCCACCACGCGCACCGCCGACGTGACGGCGGGTCCCGGCCCGATCGCGCGCGCGGAGGCCTTCGGACTGTACGCCGAAAGCGTGGACGGCAACGACCTCGACGCGGTGATCGAGGCGTCCACCCGCGTCGCCGCCCGGGTGCGGGAGACGCGCGGGCCAGTCTTTCTGCACTGCCGCACCTATCGATGGCGCGGCCACTTCGCGCCCGATAAGGGCGCCTACCGTGACCCTGAGGAGCACGCGCGGCTCATGGCGAACGATCCCATCGCCCGCTACGCCGCGGTGCTGGCCGCCGCGGGCGTCGAGGCCGGGGCGATTGCGCGTGTTGAGGAGGAAGCGCGCGCCGAGATCGCCGCCCATGTCGCCGACGCCGAGGCGGCGCCCTGGCCCGAGGAGCGCGAGGCTTTCACCGACGTGCAGGACCTCGGCGCGCCGGACGAGCTCGCGCGGTGGGTCGTGGCATGAGCGAGATGACCTACGCCGACGCCGCGCGCCTCGCCCTGCAGCAGGAGATGATTCGGGATCCCTCTGTCTGGGCATTAGGGGAGGACCTAGGGCCTGAGGGCGGAGTGGCGGGCCAATACCGCGGCCTGCAGCAGATGTTCGGCTCCCGCCGCGTCGTGGACACGCCGATCAGCGAGAACGCAATCATGGGGGCTGCCGTCGGCGCCGCCATCTGTGGCACGCGCCCTGTGGCCGAACTGCGCTTTGCCGACTTTGCCCTCTGCGCCGCGGACGAAGTAATCAATCAGGCTGCCAAGATCCGTTATATGTTCGACGGCCAAGCCCGCGTGCCGCTGGTGGCGCGCATGGCGATTGGCTTTCGCACCGGCATCGCCGCCCAGCACAGCCAGAGCAACGAGGCCTTTTGGGTGCACGTTCCCGGCCTCGTCGTCGTGGCGCCTGCAACCCCAGCGGATAACCACGCGCTGTTGAAAGCGGCGATCCGCTGCGACGACCCGGTCGTCTATATGGAGAGCAAGGAGCTCTGGCAGTTCCGGGGGGAGGTCGATCCCGACGCCCCGCCGGCCGAGCTTGGCCGTGCAGAACGGCTTGTTTCCGGCTCTGACGTGACGATCGTCACTTGGTCCCGGATGCGCCACGTCTGCGAGGCCGCCGCCGCGACGCTGGCGGGGGAGGGGGTGCGCGCCGATCTGTTTGACCTTCGCACCCTTTGGCCTTGGGACCAGGAGGCGGTGCTGGGATCAGTACGCCGGACCGGGCGGCTGCTGGTGGTGCACGAGGCCGTGCGCACGGGCGGCTTCGGCGCCGAGATCGTCGCCGAGGTGACGGAGGCGCTGTTTGCCGAGCTGAAGGCGCCGCCGATGCGCCTCGCTGGGCCCCGCGCGCCGACGCCCTTCTCGAAGCCGCTCGAGGATCTTCACCGCGTCACCGAACCGATGGTGGTCGGCGCGGCCCATGAGCTGGTGAGGCGGGGCTGATGGATCTGTCCGGGCGGCACGTTGTGGTAACGGGCGGCGGCGGAGCGATCGGCGCCGCCATCGGCGGCCGCCTGGCGCGTGCCGGCGCCCGTGTGCTGCTGGCCGACCGCGACCCCGACGCCGCCGCGCGCGCCGCCAACGCGGAAGGTCTCCACGCCGCCGCGCTGGACGTGACGGACGAGGTCGCCTGCGACAGGCTGCCCGACCTCGCCCGCGCCCGGATCGGCGGGTTGGATGGGGTAGTGCACTGCGCGGGCGCCGGGATGGAGCGACCGGTGATCGAGACCGATCTTGCCGATTGGCGCCGCATGATCGAGCTGAACCTGACCGGTACCTTCCTTGTGTTGCGGGCCTGCCTCCGCGCCATGGACCGGGGCGGAGCCGCGATCGCGATCGCCTCGACCGCCGGGGAGCGCGGCAGCGCCCGCCGCGGCGCCTACGCCGCGGCTAAGGCAGGGGTGATCAGCCTCGTGCAGACGCTCGCGATCGAGCGGGCTCCGACGGGACAGCGGGTGAACGCAATCTCCCCCGGCCCTGTGGCGACGCCGCTGACGGACGCGATGCACTCGGACGAGACGCGAGCGGCCTTCGCGCGCCGTACGCCGCTCGCCCGCTACGGCCGGCCGGAAGAGATCGCGGGCGCCGCCCTCTACCTTCTCTCGGAGGAGGCCTCCTACGTCACCGGCCACGTGCTGCACGTGGACGGCGGCTTTCTCGGCGCCGGGATCATGGCATGAGCAGCGCGGTCATCGATGCCCACCACCACGTCTGGCGGCAGGCGGACCTCGACTGGTTGCAGGGGGAGGAGCGGCCGCGCATCTTCGGCCCCTACCGCCCGATTATGCGTGACTATCTGGTCGAGGAGTTCATCGCCGACGCCGCGCCGTCCGGTGTCGCACGATCCGTCTACGTGCAGGCGAACTGGCCGAACAGCCGCGCCTTTGAGGAGGCGGCCTGGGTGCAGGGTGAGGGCGAGCGCGCCGGCATGATCGGTGGCATTATCGCCTTTGCCGACTTCGCGGACCCGGGGGTGGGCGCCCACCTCGACCGGCTGCGCGCCCTACCGGCGCTGCGCGGCGTGCGCCAGCAGCTGCACTGGCACCGGACGCCGCTCTACCAATTTGCCGCGCGCCCAAACCTGTCGGATGACCCGGACTGGCGCCGCGGCTTCGCCCTACTCGCCCCGACCGGCCTGCTCTTCGAGCTGCAGGTCTTCGCCGGACAGGCCAATCCGGCCGAGCGGCTGGTGCGCGACTTCCCGGACCAGACCTTCGTGCTGGAGCACGCCGGGATGCTGGAGGACCGGTCTGACACCGGCTGGGCCGAGTGGCGCGGCTTCATGGCGCGCCTGGCGCAGCACCCGAACGTGTGCACGAAGCTGTCGGGCCTCGGCACCTTCCTCCGCGCCGCGCGGGCGGAGGACTGGGCGCCGGTGGTGCGGCCGACGCTCGACCTGTTCGGGCCGGAGCGCTGCCTGTTCGGTAGCAACTTCCCGATTGAAAAGCTCTGGACCTCCTACGCTGATCTCTTCGCCACCTTCTCGACCTGCATCGACCACCTGGACGAGGCCGGGCGCCGCGCCGTGCTCCACGACACTGCCGCCCGGCTCTACAGTCCGTGACCGGGCGCCTCGCGGGCAAGGTCGCCCTCGTCCTAGGGGCGGGAACCGAGGGTGGGGGGCTGGGCAACGGCAAGGCTGCGGCACTGGCCTACTCCGAGGCGGGCGCGGTGCTGCACTTGCTGGACCGTGACGCGCGCGCGCTGGACGAGACGGCGGCCGAAATCCCGGGCTGCACGACCAGCCTCGCCGACGCAACTGACCCGGCCGCACTGCGCGACGCTGTCGCGGCTTGCGAGGCGGCGCATGGCGGGCTCGACATCCTGCACAATAATATCGGCGTCGCGATCGCCGGCGCGGCCGAGAGCGTCTCGGCCGAGGATTTCGAGCGCGGCTTCCGCTTGAATGTCACCACCGCCCTGCTGGCGATCCAGGCCGCGATCCCGGCCTTCCGACGCCGCGGCGGCGGGGCGATTGTCAACATCGCCTCCCTTTCTGGGGTTCGGGTGATGGAGGGGTTGTCCTATGTTGCCTACCCGGTGGCCAAGGCGGCGCTGTCCCAGCTCACCCGCGTCGTGGCGGCCAATCACGGCCCGGACAACATCCGCTGCAACGCCATCCTGCCGGGCTTCATCCAGACGCCGATGGTCGAGCGCGCCGTGCTGCGCGCCGCCGGCGGGATGAGCCTCGACGCCTACCTCGCAAAGCGCTCCGCCGCGATTCCGCTCGGGCGCTGGGGGGAGGCGCGGGACGTTGCCATGGCGGCCGTGTTCCTCGCCTCTGATGAGGCCCGCTACGTCACCGGCGTCGAGCTGCTGATCGACGGCGGCGCAAGCCTGCTGACCGGATAATAGGAAGAACGGGAGGGACGGGATGGATAAGGGTGTTCTCGGGCGTCGCGCCGTGCTCGCGACCAGCTTCGGCGCGACACTCGCCGCCCCTCTCGTCGCGCGATCGCAGCCGGCCGGCTCGCCGGTGCGGATCGGCTTCTCCATCGCCCAGACGGGGACGCTGGCGGCCGGCGGCCGCCCGTCGCTGCTGGCGCGCCAACTCTGGATGCATGACGTGAACGCTCGCGGCGGCCTCCTCGGCCGACCGGTGGAACTGGTGTTCTACGACGATCAGACGAGCGCGGCGACCTCGCCCGCCATCTACGCCAAGCTCCTCGACGTGGACCGGGTGGACCTGCTGGTCGGACCCTACGGCACGCCCGTGCAGGCCCCGATCATGCCGATGGCCCGCCAGCGCGGGAAGCTTCTCTTCGGCAACTTCTCATTCCGCGCGAACGAGGAGATGCGCTACGACCGCTACTTCAACATCGCTCCCTTCGGCGCGACGCCGGACGCTTGGCCGGGCGCCTTCGTCCGCCTCGCCCACCGGCGCGGCCTGAAGCGCCTGGCGATCATGGTGGCGGACGCGGAGGGCACTGTGACCCTCGGCGCCGGCGCGCGGGAGACGGCGCGGTCGCTGGGAATGGAGGTGGTCTACGACCAGCGCTACCCCTTCAACACGACCGAATTCAGCTCCGTTCTCCGCGCCGTCCGCTCCGCGCGGCCGGAGGCGGTCTATGTCGGCTCCTTCCCGAACGAGACGGCCGGCATCGTGCGCTCAGTGGCTGAGATCGGCGTCGGCAGCTCCGTCCAGCTCTTCGGCGGCGGCATGGTCGGGCTGCAGTTCGCCCCGTTGCTGGAGAGCCTCGGCGACGCGGTGAACGGCCTTGTCAATTTCCAGACCTACGTGCCGGAGCGGACGATGGAGTTCCCGGGCATCCGCGAGTTCATCGACCGCTACGCGGTGGCAGCCAAGGCAGGGGGCGTCGACGTGCTCGGCTTCTATCTCGCGCCCTTCAATTACGCGATGGGCCAAGTGTTGGAGGCGGCGGTCAAGGCTGTAGGATCGCTCGAGGACGAGGCGCTGAGCCGGCACATGAAGTCGGCCGAGTTCGAGACGGTAGTCGGCAAGATCGCCTTCGGTCCGACCGGGGAGTGGCGCGACCCGCGCATGGTGCAGGTGCAGTTCCAAGGCGTGCGCGGAACCGACGTCGAGCAGTACCGCCAGGCGGGGCGGCAGGTCATCGTCGAGCCGCCCGAGCTCGTCTCGGGCGAACTGCGCATGCCGTTCGAGCGCGCGCGGCGGTAACGTAGGATGGACCTCGAGCTGCTCATCGACGCCCTTGTCGCCGGGCTGCTGCTGGGCGGGTTCTACGGCGCCCTCAGCCTCGGGCTGGCGATCGCCTTCGGGCTGCTGGACGTGCCCCATATCGCCCACCCGGCCTTCGCGCTCCTCGGCGCCTACGGGGCGGTCCTGATGCAGGGATGGTTCGGTCTGGATCCCGTGCTGTCCGGGCTGATCCTGGCGCTGCCCTTCTACGCGCTGGGAGTGGCAGTTTACAGCTTCTATCACACAACCTTCGAGCGGCGTGGGACGGATGCAGGGCTGCGCGGCCTCGCCTTCTTCTTCGGCGTTGCCTTCGTCGCGGAGGTGATATTGATCCTCCTCTTCGGGATCGACCAGCGCGGGGTGCGTGCGCCCTATATCGGCCGCGCCCTCGTCCTCGGGGAGTTCCGCCTACCCTGGCGGATGCTTGTCGCCTCGGGTGTGGCGCTTGCCATCGCGGGCGCCATGGCGCTGTGGCTGTCCCGCACATATGTCGGGCGCGCCGTGCAGGCAGTGGCCCAGGACGCGACCGCGCTCTCGCTCCTCGGCGCCGATCCGGTACGGGTGAAGCGGATCGGCTTCGGCATCGCCACCGCCTCCGTCGCGCTCTCCGGCGCGCTCCTCGTCGTGGTCGGGCCGGTGGAGCCGGGGCTGGCGCGGATCTACATCGGTAAGGTCTTCGCCATCGTCGTGCTAGCCGGGCTCGGCAGCGTCGGCGGCACGGTTCTGGCCGCCCTGCTCCTCGGCGTGATCGAGAGCGTGATGCTTTCGAGCCCCGTTGCCTCTTGGACGCCGGCGGTCGCCTTCGGCCTCCTGCTCGCCGTGCTTGGATTGCGCCCGCAGGGGCTGTTCGGGCGATGAGGAGCTGGGTGCGTTTCGCGGCCGGGGGCCTCGTCGTGTTGCTTCTTGCGGCGCTCGCGGCGCGATGGCTGGCGAATGATTACCTTTTCTTCGCCGCCTTCGTCGTACTACAGTTCGTCGTGCTGGCGACGGCCTGGAACATTCTCGGCGGCTACGGCGGCTACGTGAATTTCGGCACCGGCGCCTTCGTGGCCACCGGCGCCTACGCGGCAGTCGCGCTGCAGAAGCTGGCGGACCTGCCGCTCCCGCTCCTCGTCCTCGCCGGGACGGCGGCCGGAGCGGTGCTCGGCTCGGCGCTCGGGCTACTAACACTTCGGCTCCGTGGCATCTACTTCGCCATCGCCACTCTCGCGATCACCATCATCCTCGAGACGGTGGTGCTGAACTGGGATTATGTCGGCGGCGCCCGCGGCATCACGCTCGACCGCCCGCATGAGGATCCGTTCTTCGGCACATACAACCGCATGCTCGTCGTGCTGATGGCCGGGATGGCGGTGGTGGCCGTCGGCATCGCGCGCTGGGTCGGCGTGTCGGCCTTTGGACGCGCCCTCTCAGCCATCCGGGACAGCGAGGACGCGGCGGAGGCTTGCGGCGTGCCGACGCTGCGGCGCAAGGTGCAGGCCGCAACGCTGTCAGGCGCCATGATGGGCGCGGCGGGGGCGCCGCTGCCTCTCTACCTCTCCTTTGTTGACCACACAGCAGCATTCGGCCTCAACTACGCGGTCTCGGCCATGGCCATGCCGATGATTGGCGGCACCGGGCACTGGATCGGTCCGGTGATCGGCGCCGTCCTTCTCGGTACCGCGCAGCAGGCGGTCACGGTGACCATCAGCAGCGAGGTAAACGTGCTCATCACCGGCCTGTTGCTGATCGGCTTCGTCGTGGCTGCCCCGCGCGGCATTCTGGGGTGGCTGGGCCGATGACCGCGGTGCTGGAGGTGACGGGCGTCGTGAAGCGCTTCGGCGGCTTCACCGCCCTGTCGGAGGTCAGCATTTCCGTCGGCGCGGGGGAGCGGCTCGGCATCATCGGGCCGAACGGTTCGGGCAAGACGACGCTGATGAACGTTATTGCCGGTCGGATCAGACCGGATGCCGGGGGCGTCCGCTTCGAGGGGCGGGACATCGGCGCCCTTCCAGCCTGGCGGCGCGCGCGCATCGGAATCGCGCGCTCCTTCCAAATTCCGCTCCCTTTCGGGAGCATGAGCGTGCTCGACAACCTGCGCGTGCCGCTTGAGCAGGGCGGCGAGGCGGACCCCCCCGGGCGTGCGGCTGCACTCCTCGAGGATTTCGGCCTCTTCCCGCGCGCCGCCGCGCGGGCCGGCGATCTATCTCAGGTGGAACTTCGTAAGCTCGAGCTCGCTCGAGCCGTGGCCGGCAACCCGCGGCTCCTCATCTCGGACGAGGCTATGGCCGGACTCTCCGGTTCCGAAATAGACGAGGTGCTGGAGCTTCTCTTGCGCCTCAACGCCCGCGGCATCGCGGTGGTAATGATCGAGCACATGATGCGTGCCATCATGCGCTTCAGCGGGCGCGTCGTCTGCATCGAGGCAGGCCGCATCATCGCCGAGGGGCCACCCGACGCCGTAGTTGCCGACCCCGGCGTTCGGAGGGCCTATCTCGGTGCCTGACCTCTCCGTTACGGACCTGCACGCCGGTTACGGCGCTGTCCGTGTGCTCCACGGCGTGTCGCTGAACGTCCGGCACGGTGAGACGGTGGCCCTGCTCGGCACGAACGGCAACGGCAAGTCCACACTGATGAAGTGCTTGGCGGGGCTGTTGCGCCCTTCCGGCGGACAGATCCTCCTCGACGGGAAACTCGAGCTGGGCGACGTCCCGCCGCAGGATGTGGTGGCCGCCGGGATCTCCCTCGTGCCGGAGGGGCGCCGCCTTTTCCCGCGTCTCTCCGTCGAGGAGAACCTTGTCCTCGGTGCCTTCCGGAGTGAAGCCCGTGCCACCATGTATGAGGAGCTGGAGAAGGCCTGGGAGACCTTCCCGGTGCTGCGGGAGAAGCGGCGCCAGGTGGCGGGAAGCCTCTCGGGTGGTCAGCAGCAGATGGTCGCGATCGCCCGCGCCTTAATGGCGTGTCCCCGCGTGCTGCTCGTAGACGAGCCTTCCGTTGGCCTCGCACCCATTCTCGTTGCCCAGGTCATCGACATCCTGGCGCAGCTGAAGGCGGAGCGGGGCCTGACAGTTTTGATGGCGGAGCAGAATTTTCAGCAAGCAGCGCGGATTGCCGATCGTGGCTACGTTCTGGTGCATGGTGAGGTCGCCTTCAATGGCAGCATGGCGGAACTGACGGAGAGCGAGGCAGTGCGAGTCTTATATCTTGGTGTCTGAACGATACCGGCAAAGGCGTTGCCATCGCGGCGCTGGTGGAAGGCGTGGTCTCCACCAAGCCGCACGCGCTGCGGCGCATCCTCTCCAACTTCCTCGACAATGCCCTAAAGTCGGCATTCCAGAGGACATGCTCGACGCCGTGATGCAGCCCTTCGTTCGGCTGGAGGAGTCTCGCAGCCGCGACACGGGCGGGACCGGGTTGGGTCTTGCCATCGCCGGGCAGCTGGCGGGCAGCTGGCGGGCAGCATCGGCGGGGCGGTGCGCCTCTACAACCGGACCGATGGCGGCGGGCTGGCCGCCGAGCTCGTGCTGCCCTGACCGGTACTCGGTGACCGGCGCGGGCCGAACGGGACCGTACGCCAGCGTATCACGACCCCCGGCTGGACCTGCGGCTCTCGCCCCCGGGCAGCGCGCACCCGGGGACAAACCCTGAGCAGCTCTTCGCTGCGGGGTGGTCCGCTTGCTTCATCGGCGGCTGGGGTTGGCTACGGGCCGCCGCAGGCTGGCGCTCCCGGCGGGCACGGCCATGGATGCGGAGGTGGACCTCGGCAAGGCAGAGGATGGCTTCCACCTGCGCGGCCGCCTCGCCGTCTCCCTTCCCGGCCTCGATCCTACCCTCGCGCAGGAGCTGGTGGAGGAGGCGCATGCGACCTGCCCCTACTCCAGGGCCACGCGCGGCAACATCGAGGTGCAACTGACCCTCGTCTCCACCATGGCCTCCCAGCCCGCCTGAAGGGGCATCGCTCATGGTCCTCCTGAAGAAGATGTCAATCCGGATCGTTTCGCTGGATCTCCTGGTTCTCGCCGTCCTGGCAGCGCCCTGCACCATCGAGGCCACCTCCCGCGAGCCCTCTCCCTTGGCCGGCCTGGTTTCGCTGGTCTCGACGGAAAAAGGCCAGAACTATCGAGAGGCTTATCGATGAGAAGCGTGCTTATGCATGGCCTGCTGTGGGGTACTCTCGGTCTGACTGGGCCGACCCTGGCCCAGACCGCGGGCGATGTTCTCGGCCCGGCGGGCGTCGTCCCGCTGACAGCACCGCAGCTCCAGGCCCGGATCGTCATCGATCCGCCCCTGGCCGAGCCCCTGTCCCGCGGATTTGTCTTCATCCAGTATCGGGCGGAGAACCTGCGGATCCAGCCGGTCTTCGGCCGCAGGGCGACTGGGCCGATGCCAACCGGGAGCCGACACAGACACCCTCCGAACGCGCAGAACCCCGCCGCTCACCCCAACCCAGCCGTTATGAAGCGGGCTCTCAGCAATCGGCTACAAAGCCCCGACTGAAATGGAACAACTCGCCGCGGCCGCGTAGGCCGTAACCCTTGTCCACTCAAACGGGTGAAGGTCAGCCGCCTCCTACACCATCAACGGGGGCACGACCCTGCCGCACTCTCGCGCGTCGCATCCGAACTCCGCTCCCGAAGCCGCTGATCGATGCAGCGTCCTTAACGCGAAGGCCCTGGGAGCGTAGCAGCGTCTCAGCAAGCTCGGCTCGCACGCTCTCGACCGCCCTGGCTGGGGTAGTTCCAGTGGCGGCCACGAAGCGGCGGTGGAAGTTGCGTGGGCTTTGACCTGCGACGGCCGCCATCTCCTGCACCGACCAGCGGCGCGATGGCTCGGCAGCGATGGCCTGGAGAAGGGCGTCGAAGGGCGCTGAGCCCTTGTTCTGCAGGGCGAGCACGTTGCTGAACTGCTTCTGTCCGCCGGCGCGGCGCATCGGCACAACGAGCCTACGCGCCACCCGTGCCGCCAGAGCCGCACCGTGGTCGCGCTCGATCAAGGCTAAGGTGAGGTCGATCCCGGCCGTGACGCCCGCCGTGGTCCAGACCGGACCGTCCTCAATGAAAAGTGGGCGGCCATCGACCATGACGGCGGGGTAATCGGCGGCGAGGCGGGCGCAGGAGCGCCAGTGGGTCACTGCCCGCCGGCCATCGAGCAGACCAGCAGCGGCTGCAAGAAAGGCCCCCGTGCAAACAGAGCAGACCCGGCTCGCCCGCTTGGCGACCGTTGCAAGGAAGGTCATCCAGCCTGCGTCCTGCCGGAGCGCGTAGACGCCTGGTCCACCTGGAATGACAAGGGTGCTGATCAAGCCGGACGGAAAAGCGTTCATGACGATCTCGAACCCGGCTGCGGTCATTACTTTCCCTGGGGAAGGACCGACCACTTGGACAGCATAGGATGGGTTGGCTCCCTCCTCATTCGCCGTGACGAAGGCCTGCGCCGGACCTGAGAAGTCGATCGGCTGTACGCCGTCGAAGGCCAGGATGGCGACGACGGATGGTGGCAGGATTTGCTCTATCTCTGTCATCGACATGGGCACCCTCAACCAGCTCCTCTCCGGCGCACGGCTCCTGAAAGGGGTCATCGCGACAATGGAGCATACTTATGATCGGACGTAGGGGCGCTATCGCGCTGTCGGCTCTCACTGAGGTGGTACAGCCTGCATCAGCTAGCGGTCCTGCGGACGGCCAAGCTGCCGGGAAAAAGCTCCGTCAAGTGAACATCGTACTGGTCCCGCGCATGGTGCAGCTTGACGTAACGGGTCCCTTCGAGGTGCTGGCACGCGTACCAGGTTGGAACGTCTCCCTGGTGGGAGCCACGATGGAGCCGGTTCGGACCGATCGTGGCCTTCGCATCGTTCCCGATGCTACACGCGAGACGGCGGCCCTGGCCGATCTCCTCGTTGTTCCAGGTGGGACTGGAGTAGATTTCGCGATGCTCGACCCCGCGTGGATCGCGTTTGTACAACGGCACGCTGCCTCGGCCGAGCATGTCTTCGGCATCTGCACTGGGTCGTTGCTGCTGGCTGCGGCTGGCCTTCTGGACGGTCGACGTGCCGGGGGCCATTGGCAGGCCAGGGACCTTCTTGCCCAATTCGGTGTGACGCCGTCGGACGAGCGGGTGACGGTCGATGGCCGCTACTATACCTCGGGCGGCGTCACGTCCGGCATCGACGTGGCTTTGCAGGTCGTGGCGGATTTAGAAGGGGAGACGGTGGCCCGGAAAATACAACTGGCGATCGAGTATGATCCGCACCCGCCCTTCCCGGGTGGTACACCCTCGACATCGCCAGCCGAGATCGTGCAAGCGATACTGTCGGACTCCCGTGCTCGCCGGGCTGAGCGGGAAGGAATGGTGGCACAGGCTGCTGAGAAGCTCCGCGCGCGTTGATGGAACTTGGAGGCGTTGTCACGTTGGGGACCGCCGGCTGGGGCGGAGCAGCTGATCCGCCACCGTCAACTTGCCGACCTCGGGGCAACAAGGCTGAGTGATCGACAGTGGGATCAAGGGCGATCAAGCACGCGCGGTGACCCCGCTGATGTCGGAGCGAC
>NZ_RCVR01000045.1 GCF_016107305.1 Roseomonas sp. KE2513 | reverse complement strand
CGCGAGATTGGTCAGGATCGAGAAGTTGGCGCTGGTGCCGGTAACCAGGAGCGAACCGGTGCTCGAGGTGCTGGAGGTGCCGGGGACGAAGACGCCGTCCTGGAAGATGCGCGCCGAGAGCTCGGGCGCGGCCTGGGCCTGGGCGGCCATGCCGAGGGAGAGAAGGGCGGCGGCGGCGAGGAGAAGCTTGCGCATGGCGGGGAGGTCCATTGAGGCGGCGAGGTCTCGGACGCTTCGTTGCGGCCTTGCTATCCATAAAGCACGCTTCATGCCAGTTCGGAACGTTCCGAATAATCAATATGATAGTTTGTCTTTTAGTCGTTACAATCCGAATGTGTAATATAATCCGACAGCGTGGGCGAGTGCGCAGGTCGCGAACTTCGCCATCCGGTGTTCCCGCACCGTCCTCGCGTGTCCTGGCCTGCACTTCTCTAATCGTGGGCAGCTGCGGGGCACCGCGCAGGAGCTACGAAAGCCCCTACGAACCCGCCTTCCATGCCTCCTGGCCCAACGCGCGCCACAGTGCAGCCGGGATCACCTACCGCGAAAAGGCCGAACAGGGCTGGACGCTTCTTTTATGGAGAGGTGTCTTTATAATTGATATTTGTTACGAACACGAACTATGCTGCCGCGCAGGCGCCGTTCGCCCGCCTATCACAAGAGATGCGGCATTGAGGCAAGCATGTTCGACACATTAGCTTGGTTCTGGGCGCTCTGGCTGGTCGCCGTGGTCGGGACTGGAGCGATCGTCCTGATGATCACCCTTTCCCCAAAAGGTGGCGATGAGTTGGACCAACTTGAGTTGAAGGACGCCGAAGCCTGACGACGGATCGTCTGGTCCTCAATCCAGTACTCGGACCACAGCGAAGTAGATGCCGAACCATAGCAGCAGGCTGATCGCGGCAATCAGAGACGCGCATTTCCAGGCCGGTAGGTGGTCCAGCTCCTCGAAGGGAGGGTCGAAAACATCGTCTTCGATGTGTGAAGCGACTTCTGACATCCGCCCTATCCCCAATAGCTGCAAGCGCCCCCCGACACCTGCAAAACGCCGTAGCGTTCGATACTTATGTGGCACTATTGAGATTATGCAACAAATAACGCACCTGTGAGTGTGTTGCCGCGTCTACCCGTGTGCCATTAATGCAACTTATTCCGTACCGAGCAACGCCGTCAAAGTTAGGATCCCAGCGGACCGGCTGGTAAGCTGTAGAGCCCCTGGGCGCTAGCGGAACGGCTGACCCAAACCTTAACGGCAGAGATCACGGCAACGGCGGAGAGGAACGCGAGCATGGGAGGAGGCTCCTTTGCCTGTTCCTCCCTAATCCTGTGACCATGCTGCACTGCACAATGATCGAGTCTCAAGTGAAATCTTGTGGTCGCGGTCGTCAGGTCGTGGCGAGAAGTGCCACCCACTGCCCTGGCGCATAATCATCCTCTCCCTCACAGGAATACGATGTTCACGACTCGTTCTCATTTGGCCTAGCCTCTGCCTCCCACTCCTGGGCAGCCGCGGGAAGCCACACATGAGCTACGACTACCTCTACAAACCCGAGCCCTGCACCTCCTGGCCCGCTGTGCAGCTCCGCGCGGTCGGGATCACCTACCGTGAGGCTGCCGGTCAGGGCATGGATGGTCTTGAGTGTCTGGAGCGAGCCGTCGCAGCCTATGTGGCCGCAGGAGGAGTGCGGCAGGGCTCTACGCGCGCGGTGCTCGACATGGTCGCCTCTCTCTCGATGGAAGAAGGGGATTGGCTCTGGGGTCCTGCTCAGGCGCTGCGTGACCGGCAGTCCTGGGCCGACCACCAAGCCGACCTGTTGGGGCCGAAGACTGCGCAGGTGGCGTCGTGCTGACCCTTCTGCCCACCCCACCAGAGCCAGTTAGGGACGCGCCAGGCCGTGCCGAACTCGGGAGCATCTGGGATGGCCTCGACCAGGAGGGGCGCCGCCTGCTGCTGGCACAGGCGCGTGCTGTGGCCGAGGTGACAGGACGGCTGCAACAGCAAAGCAATGCCAGAGGCTAAGGGGCGGCCGTGGGCACCAGCACGCGACCATCTAGGCTGGTGGCTGATGATCCGCTGTGGCTGCGGCTATCACGTGGACTACCCCATCAGCTTGCTGATCGAGCACTACGGTCCGGACGTGGATCTGCATCTGATCAGCGCTCGGCTCCGCTGCTTGAGCTGCAAGGGGCGGCCGGTGTCAGTACAGCTTGTGGATCGGCCAGACCGGAGGAGTGGGGGCCATGGCGGGGGAGCGCCTGCGACTGTGAAACCGCTGCCAGGCGAGTAGCGGGCATGGTCGTAAGGGGAGCGACCCCATGGGGACCAACGGGTAGCGGCTACATCGCCGCGAAGCCCCTCTCGGTCAGGCACACCGAGTTGTTGTCGCCCCGCTTGAAGTACTCCAGCTCGTCACCGACAGCGATGCCTCTGCCTATGTCGGCCATACGCCAGTCGCGTTGTGCCGCCACTGCAAAGAAATCATGCCGCAGCAGAGGCTCGCCTAGCCGACAGCCGAAGTGGGCGAAAATACCGAGCGCCATGCGGAGCTTCGCTTCGTCGCTGTTGGATGTAGCTATGAGATGTCTCATCTCCGCCCAATCCTTGTCCAGCCAAAGGGCCAATGATCGTGCCGCACAAACCCAAACACCCCCTAAGTTCTGAACATGCGGTGAAAAGCTAAAGAAACCGGCGGGTTATGGCGAGAGGCGCCATCCGCCGCTGCCGGGGCGGCTGCAGCAGCGGTACCTAGTCGCTCGATCTCGCTCGCCCTTTCCGTGGACCTGACCTGAGCCAAGGTGGTGCCGGAACTTTATTGCAGCCGGTGCGGCGCGCACGGATGTCGAGCACACATATCCTGGAGTCCACAGATTGAAGGGAGCAATATCGGCAGGTTCCGCGAGGCCTTGACCGACGCCGCGGTTCTACTCCTGCGATCGGCTGGCAAGGCCAGCATTGTGGTTGGTCTTGCCTCTCCATTTGGTGGAGGCACTGATGATCACGAGCACTGGTTCAGAATGGACAGTTGGCGCGAGGCCTGGGCGAGTGCGCTCGGCTGCCCTTGCTGCAGGCCTGGCTCTGGTTGCCGCTGGCGTGGGCTACGCCGTCGTGGATGGGCCGCGCCGATATGCCGCCTCGGAGCAAGCGGAGGCCGCCCTCGAGAATGCTGCGAACGGAGGCGTTTGCGAACGGCTTGGTATCCCTCCTACTTCCAGCGGATACGATGCCTGCATGAGAGAGCTCGCAGGGGTTCAGCAACGACGCGAGGATCGCGTGAACAGACGCAACGCACGTTGGATGTAACCTCCCTAAACGGACCGAGATCTCGCTCAGGGTCCGGCCATCGCCCCTACCCCGCTCCGCTCGCAAACTGCGGGCGGAGGAAGCGGCGGGCATGGTCGTAAGGGGAGTGCGACCCCATGAGGACCAGCTTGCCGAGCCCGCCTCCGGGCTCACCCGCGCGATGCGACAAAAAAGATTTGGAATCGCACAGAGTTTCCGCCGACGGGTGGCAATTGGGCGGCCCGGGCTTCCGCTGCTCTGGCGTCAGCACGCACCGGAAGACCAGCATAGGTGACAGCAATGGTCCGAATGGGCTTCTAAGGCAGGCAGATCGCAGGCAGGGTCGCCATGCCCCGTTTCTTCTTCCACCTCCACGATGGCTCCTCCGCTCCCGACAAGGACGGAACGGAACTGCCCGATCTGCGGACCGCGCGAGCCCAAGCGATCGAGACGGCAGGTGCGATCCTGCGCGACAACCCAGACCCACAACCCAGACCCTCTGTGGGAGGGCCATCCCTGGCGCATGGAGGTGATGGACGAGGCGGGCGGCACTGTCGCCACCCTCTACTTCTCGATCCACCCACCGAAGATGGAAGGCTGACGGACCTCTACAGCACCGCACAGCAGATCTGCCGCACCGGCCGCTCCGCGAAAGCGCCTAGCCAGCGCCCCTCACCTCTTCATTTCAGGACGGAACTGGCTACCAGTGCCCGCACCACAGCCAGCGCCGCCGTGAGCGCGACGACCACCAGTACGAGGCTCCATCCAACAATCGCCCACCCCTTCCTCATGCCGGATTCCGGAGCGGCGTCACATACGGCGCCGGCAGCTTTCCCGTGTCGCACCAGCTGTCCACCACGCGCACGATGAGGTCGATGTTGCCCAGCCCGGACCAGCCACCACCGGGGAAGCCCTCCAGGCTGAAGGACCACACAGTGCCTTTCTCATTCGAGCCGATCAGAGCGCCGCGGTAGTTATAGACTGGCCCACTCTCGCCGCTGGCAGGCTTCACGATACGGGGCTTGTGGGCGGCTGGTGTGTCGGAGGGCATGGGCCAGGGATAGACCAGAGGAGCCGATCCCACGAAGCGCTCTCGGCGTAGCCCCTACTTCTTCGGTTCTTCCCGTAGCAACCCCGACCTACTGGTACGCCTCGACCCGCCCGCGCTGATCCGAGGGAATGTCCCCCTGCTTCGCGCAGTACCCGACTGCGCCGGTCCCGCGCTGTGTCGTGTCGCGCGCCATAGCCATGCACTGTGCCTCGGTAGCGTCACGCAGCAGGGTCACGGTGGCGCCATTTGCGGCGTGCAACGGCAGCAAGCGCGCATGGCGGCCGACATAGCGGACTTGCGCTTAGAGGTGCTGGCCCTGTGCGAGGAGATAGAACGCATTTAGACGCACCCGAGCTAGGCGGAAGTGAACGCCTAGCTCGGTTTGTTTACTTACTTACATACGGCGCCGGCGCGTCGCGCCGATGGAGTTCATTAGCGGCGCAGTGCCAAACACGGACGTTATGCTGCAACCTGAGCGAGTTCCTTCGCGCTGATGAAGCGCGGGAGGACTTCCTGCGTCACTTCGCGGACGCGTGGCCGCTTTGCCGTTCCGTTCAAAACCTCGAGTTCGGCGGCCATTCGCATCTCAGACAGCTTCCGCTGAGCCGCACCATACGCCGCTTCTGGGCCATCGAAGCGGTTTGCGATCGCAACGACCAAGTCGCACTCGTTGACCAAGCGCCAGCGCCACTTGTGAGTGCCGAAGCCACAGCGGTCCACAACGATACGCAACTCACTAAGCCCGTCGTTCTGGCGCTTAGCCATGCCCATTCCCCCGAAACAAGAGACCGCCGACAAGCAAGATAACTAAATTGTGATCGAGCGATCAGCAAGAGGAATTTGCGTGGGAGAGAACGGCTGGGACTTGCCGTGTGAACGGCAGCACCACACTGGCGACCTCAGCTGGAAGCCATTGAAGTGCTGGATAGTCCGGATCACAAGGCAACGGCCGATCCCGTGCCGGCTCAGCGTAGTGCTGGTGGAGGGCTCGCCCGCCGGCTCCTTCTCGTTTTCGATCGATAACGACATTTTTATAACGATATCGGCACGTTCTGAGGATAGTCCAGTATCGGTCGACGCCCCCCTCGGCTTCGGCCGCGCTCGGAGCCAACAACACCGGCAGCGATGTCGGGGTTCCGGGCGCTCTTCCGAGGGTCAATGTCTGCAGCCTCACGGCGGTGGAAACAGCGACCTACCAGCCGCATCCTCGGCCAAGCTCCACATCATCGCGTCCTCTTTGGAAAGCGCCTCGCCGGCCAAGTTGGACTGAACGAGCGTCATCGCGACCTCGGCTTTCGCAGCCCTACCTGCCGCCGTCTGCGCCATAGTCTCGATGATGACACCGAGTGCCTCATCCTGCTCTTGCGCAATCTGGGCCTGCAGGTCGCACAGCCTCCGCTCCTCAGCTTTGTCGCCTGCCTCCTCGGCATCGCACTGCCGGTGGAAGGCCAAGTTGTAGGCCGCTTCCTTCTCCATGTAGCTGGCGCAGGCGGCCAGCAGGGCGGCGTCAGGGTCGGGGTTGGCCAAGGCGGGGATTGTGGAGACGGTTAGGGCAGCGAGACCGCTCAGGACGCCACGGCGAGACGGGCAGCTCATAGCGTGCCCTCCAGGCGCAGGAGATCCAGGCGCAGGAGATCTTGTACGAGATCCCAGGCCCAAGTCTCAGCCACAGTGCCGTGCGGGTTCTCCGTGTCGCTCCCCGGGTTGAAGACCTCGGCCTTGGCGGCGCGGGCCTTCGCCACGATGCCGGCCAGCGTCACGGGGACGGCGGTATGGATGGCGTCGCGGCTGCGCACATAAGCCAGCCAGAACGGGCAATCGTCCTCGCCCGATCCGTGCTCATCGAGAGCTTTAAGGACGGTCGGATGTGCGTCGCAAATCTGGATCAGACCGGCGTCAGCGGAGAGAGTGGTCGCCGCTGCTGCCGGCGTCACTGCCACGGCTGCCAGTATGCCCAGGAACCCGCGCCGGGGTGGCACCTTTACGGACACCACGACGGATGGCGACGGCTTGCGCGGAGGCACCTCACGGGGAGCCTGAGGCAGGGCGCGGAAGGGGTGGGTCATGCGCCGACCCTCCCGAACATGCCGCGGCGTAGGGTGGCGGGGGTGGGGTCGCCGTTACGGCGATAGGCGGCGCGCATCTGCCGGGCACTCGGACGGTAGGTGAGGACTGGCACGCGGTCGGGGGAGAGGGTGATGGGCTGAGCGCTGTCCTCGCCCGCCTCGGTCTCGCCGTCCGCGTCTGGCTCGAGGTCGATAACCAGGCGATCGGCGGCGTCGAGAAGGTTGATGAGGTAGGTCGCGCCGTCCAGGGCGGCGCGTGCCTCGTCCATGAGCACTTCCGCCCTGTTGCGGATCTCGGTTCGCAGCTCAGGCGTCATCACGGCGGGGATAAAGCCCGCGCCTCTTCTTCTGTCCTCGGCGTGCAGGGTGCTATGGATCGCGAATGCCATTCTGGCCTCCTGAGCTGGTGTGGCTGCTAAGGCCGGGCGGGAATGCTTCGCTGGCGCGCCCGCTCGGCCGCTTTGCCCGGATGACCCGCCGGGCTCGGGATCTGTCAGGGAGCTAGGGCCCCGCTGCGGATGGCGAAGAAAGCGGCCTCGGCCTGTGCGAACGGCACGGCGCTGGGGGGCTGCTTCCTTGATGATTTCCAGCCGCACAAGGCTGCGGCCGTGCCAGTAATCGCCCGTCATGCGGACAACCCAGCCGCCGAGGCCCTTGGCACGCAGGGCGGTGGCGACGTTCGCTAGTTCGGTCGCATCCGGCTCGGCATGTCGGCCAAGCAGGACATGGCGGCCATCGCTCCCCAGGAGGATCAGCGTCTCCACCTGGGGAGCGGATCTTCTGGCCTGGCGCTCCGTCCGCGGGTGCATCAGCGCGTCGCTCCGCTCAGGAGGCCGGCGCGGATCTCGCGGGCCTGCTCAACCATCCCGACGAGAAGAGAGCGCAGGCACAGCGCGCTCATCGTGTCGAAGCGGGCGGGGTCCATGTCTGCGGTCGCGTCGATCTCGCGGAGGGCGGCATCCAGGGCAGCGGACACGGTGAGCATGGCGACCTCAGACCCCCAGGGAGGCCAGCGCAGCCTGCGCTGTGGCGAGGCGGCGCTCAGTCTTGCGCAGGGTGGCGCGAGTTCGGTTCAGGGCACCCATGGCGGCGGCCTGGGCAGCGCGGCGATCGGCGGCCGGGCGCTGGTTCGCCATACCCAGGCGACGGCGGGCCGCGGCATAGAGAGCGACCTCAACGCGGCGGGCCGACATGGCGCCGATCAGGGCGCGTTCGGCAGCGGCGGCACGCTCGGCCGAGGTCGGGGTGGCGCCCGGCTCGATGTAGAGGTGCAGGCTGTGCATGGAGGCGATGCCCTGCAGAACCGCATCCGTCAGAGCGCCGTCTGTGAAGAGTTCGGCGGCGGAGGCGACGGCGGGGTTCAGGCAGGCGTGCATGGAGAGAAGCATGGATGGTCTCTTGTTGCTCTCACGCGCCATATGTGACACGTTTCCGCTCACATACGAGCGGAAGGCGCTCGGACCGTCAAGCGGTTTTCTCTCATTTATGGATGAAAAGTGCTCACATCCGATCAGATACGAGCCGCTCGGGCGTTGGTTCGATGGTCTGCAGAGGACTTGGCCCGTGAAAGCGGCGTTGGGCTTTCCACGGTGAGGCGCATTGAGGCCGCCGATGGCGTCCCTTCAGCCTCGGCTAAGAATCTCGCATCGCTGCAGCGTAGCCTGGAGACAGCCGGCGTGATCTTCGTCCCCGAGAATGGTGACGGACCCGGGGTCCGGCTGCGGAAGGGCCAGGGAGTCGAAGGGTGACGCTGCAGAAACGTATGTGCCTACGCAAATACGTAGATAGGTATCTACGTACATGCGGGTAATCTTGCTGCACACCCCTAAGGGCGGCTCCGGCAAGAGCACGGTGGCCCGAGAGTTGGCTGTGGCCTACGCGATGGCGGGTCAGCGGACAGCGCTGGTGGATCTAGACCCCCAAGGCACCACCACCGGCTGGTATGGCCGGCGCGAGGCGGCAGAGCCGGTCCTGTTGGACGGCCGGGGCGGCGCGCCCGACATAGCGGGCGCCGCGGCTGCGGGCTTGGACGTGCTGGTAATCGACACGCCGCCCGCGACCCCTCCCTTTCTGCCGGCGCTGATCCCTCAGGCATCTGCCGTGCTGGTCCCGGTACGTCCCTCCCCTGACGACCTGCTGGCCGCCGCCCCGATCGCCGCGAACTTGGCCGGGCATCCGGCTTGGGCCTTCGTCCTGACACAAGCGCCCACTCGCTCGCGCCTCACCATGGGTGCGGTGCGACAACTCGCCGCACTCGGTCGCTTGGCGCCAGTGACCATCGGCTTCCGCGCTGACTTCCCAGCGGCTGCGATCGAAGGCAAGGCAGCGGTGGAGTTCGTTAGCACCAAGGCTGCGGAAGAAGCTACGCAGCTACGTACGTACGTAGATCAGATGACGAGTGGCAAGCCGGTCGGGACAGGAGGTAAGCGTGGCAAAGCCCCGCGGTGACTTGGGATCGTTGGTAGTCCCCAAGGCGGCTGCCGCGCAGGCCGTCCCACATGCCGCGCCACCGACGCCCACTCTACCTCCGCGGCCGCTCCCCGAGCCGCATCAGGGCGAGCCAGCCCAGCCGACGCAGGGTGGTGGCCCTAAGGCCCTAACGGTGAAGCTGGATGGTGCGGCCTATCGTCGGCTCCGGCGCTACTGCCAAGACCAGGAGGATGCCACCGGCCGGCGCGTGACGCATCAGGAGGTCATGGTGGAGGCGCTGGTGGCGTTCCTCAACAAACGCTCTTCCCAGCCCCCACAGAATGAGTAGGTACGCACGTATTTACCTATCTACGTAGGTAGCCAGATAAGGTGGGTGACGACCTACAGGTCAGAGAATTGTCTCAGCCCGTCTCGGCTTCATTATACAACACGCCACCATGACCAGGCTTCCCTGGCGGCCCATCCGAGTGGGGCGCCACCGGCTATCTCCGGCGGGCAATAGGCTCACGGCGAACCGGCAGGGCATTGGCGCGGGGGACCTGCGCGGCATCCTGTGGCCGAACTGCGGCCCGCCGCGCGGCATCGTGCCGAGCGCGAGCCATCGTGCGGCGCACCGGGCGCGAAACTGCCGCGCGTGCCGGCCGCAACCGCGCGGAGCGCCCCGCGAGGGGGCGAACGACGGCAGAGCGGGGGGCGGCGGAGCGTGGAACCGGTCGACCGAGGATAACGGAGCGGGAAGCCACGCGCC
Source organism: Roseomonas sp. KE2513 (assembly GCF_016107305.1). Classification (GTDB taxonomy): domain Bacteria; phylum Pseudomonadota; class Alphaproteobacteria; order Acetobacterales; family Acetobacteraceae; genus Roseomonas. The sequence goes on along the minus strand of NZ_RCVR01000045.1, from coordinate 26,023 downwards.
GGGAGACGGTGGGACGTGTAACGATTGGAACCGGCGGGCGCAGGACACGAGTGGCCGACGCCGCTTCGGCGATCCCGACCAGCCGCAGGCCGCCTCGGGAGGCCAGCATCGTGCCGCCGCGGGCGGGCGCCATGTCGAAGCCGTGGTCGAGCAGCGCCATGACGTGCGCGTCCCGCGCGGCGCCCGTCGCGCCGCCGAACATCACGGCCACAAGCCGCCGGCCGCCGCGCACGGCGCTGGCGGCAAGGTTGTAGCCGCTGGCGTCGATATAGCCGGTCTTGATCCCGTCCGCGCCCGCGTAAGCGGCGAGAAGACGGTTGTGGCTGCCGATGTACTCGCCGCGCCAGTCAAAGCTCGTGGCGCTGAAATAGGCGTAGCGATCAGGGAAATCCGCGATCAGGCGCCGGCCGAGCGTGGCGATGTCGCGCGCCGTTGTCGTCTGTGCGCGGTCCGGCAGGCCGGAGGCGTTGCGGAAGGTGGTCCGGCTCATGCCGAGGATGTGGGCCTTGCGGGTCATCAGGCGCCCGAAGGCGGCCTCGCTGCCGCCTCCCAGGTGTTCCCCCAATGCGGCGGCCGCGTCGTTAGCCGATCGGGTCACGAGTGCCATCATCGCCTCCCGCACCAGGATCGTGGAACCGACGCGCAGGCCAAGCTTCGAAGGTGGGCGGCTGGCGGCGTGGCGCGAGACGCGGACCCGCGTCTCCTCCCTGATTGTCCCGCGCTGCAGGGCTTCGAAGGCGAGATAGAGGGTCATCATCTTCGTTAGGGAGGCCGGGTAGCGCGACGCATCGGCATTGGCGGCGAAGAGCACCTCGCCCGTGCCGGCGTCCTGCACAAAGGCGGCGTAGCGATAGTCGCCCGCCGCAGACGTCGAAGGTCCCTTCGGCTCGGCCCCTGCCGGGCGCGCGAGGCCGACCACCGCGCAGAGAGCGACGAGGCAGAAGGTGACGAGGTGCAAGGTAGCCCCGCCCATGCGCCGCCTGGCGGCGCGACGGAGTGGTGTCATAGCGAAGATCCCCCTCGGTGCGGCCGTCCCCCCGGACGGGCCGCACCGCTCATTTTCCCCTCGCAGCACCCCTGCGCGACGGGCCTGACAGCTGAGACGTTGGGCGAGACGACCGGTCGGTGCCCGCGATCGCGGCGCGGGCACCATGGCGCCTGCGGGCCATTGTCAGGAAGCGCTCCGGGGCCGCAGTCGGGAACGGGTACCATCCGTGACGTATCGTCGAATTCTGATGCAAAGCACCGGTGGCGCGGTGCCCGCGGGGCCACAGTCTGCCTGCGAGGATTGGAATGATGGGTCGTTGACCTCCGCCCTTCGGGGATGGCATCCGGCCCTTGCCCATACCCGGGCCAGGAGGGAACACCTCGCTTGCGCCTGATCCGGACCGCCGCTGCCCTGCTCATCGCCATTGGGTGCTCCCCTGCGAAGCTCGCCCTCGCGCAGCGCGCCGCTCCAGCACCGGGCGCGGCGGCGCGCGCCGAGGCTCAGGCGGAGCCCGGCCCTCTAACCGAGCGGGACATCCTCTTCGCCCATCACAGGATGCTCGGCACCGAGCCGGACTTCCGGGCGCTCGCCGTGCTCGACGTGGACAACCGGCCTCCCCCATCCCGCCCCGTACGGAACCCGGAGCGGGAGCGGCGTTACCTCCTTGTGCTCGCGGAGCGGCGGCTGCGGGCGGAGTTCACGGCTTTCGACCTCACCCGCACCTACCGCGCGACGCTGCGGGCAGAGATTCTGGGCTACGATCCCGCACACGGCGGCATCCCGCTCAGGGCCGGCCTGCGCCACGGCTTCTCCATGCGCGACGCGACGGACTGGGACCGGGGTTTCATTCTTCGGTTCCGCAATCCGGACGCCATCTCCACCATACCAGCGGGGCCGGACGCGGCGGCGAGTCTTCTGGAAGGAGCCGGCCTTGCCTCCCTCGGCAAGTGGGCAGGATACGGCGTTCTGATGGTCGACTTCGTCCTCGCCGGCGCCCTGCCGACGGTTCTCGAACTGAGCGAGAGTCCCGTCCTGGCAAACATTGTCTCCGCTCAAGCTAGGAGCGCGGAAGGCCTGCCATTGTACGATTTCCTCCTCGGCGGTGCCCACGCCGCGGCCGCGGTCATGCGGCGCAGCGGGATCCCGCCCCTGCGCCGGGCCGAGATTGCCGGGCTTCGCATCGGCATGTCGCTGCCAAACGCGCAGGCAATCGCCCTACGCCACCATCCGCGAGCCGTCGCCACCAGCTTCTACGACGGCCTGCCGGCGGAATCCGGTCCCGGCACGCCGGACTGCTCCGAGGGCCTCGTCGCCGACCTACGCGCCTTCAGCCTTCCCTTGCCGCCGAAGGATTCCTACGCCAGCTGCCTCTCTTTCTCGCCAGGCGAGGCGGACGGGCCGGAAGCCGATCGGGTGGCGAGCCTTGTGCAGATCCGCTTCCTGCCGGGAACATCCCTCGCCGCGCTGCGCGGCGAGATGGAGCGCAAATACGGCACGCCGGAGGAGATGCCGACCGGGCAGTTGTTGTGGCTCGGTCGCGATCCCGCGCGGGAAGGCCCGCCGGTAATGCTGGAGAGGCGCGCGGACATGGTTGAGCTGAAGGAGGGCGGGCCGCAGCGCGAGGCCGGCACGCTCCTCTCCGTGACGCTCCGCCAGCGCCCGGCCACTGAGGACGACGACGACTGACCGTGGCTGACCGCAGCAGGTCTGCCTCAATCAAATCAGGTGGTTCTGTTAGGCATTTTTGGCTTTCGAGTTTTGGGAGCCTTCCGCCACCTCGGTGACGTCCTCCACAGGCCTGCGCCGCGCTGCAGGAACGGAACCGCGACAACGCCTCCGCCCAGGTCAAAGTAGGCGAGAGGACCGGCACGAGGTCGGCCATCAGACACCGCTGTCCTATGACCGGGTTCTACCCGACTGCGCCCCAGAACATGTCTCTGCCGACCGTGAGCATGAGCACGGACACCACGAGAATTAGCAGCGCGATGGCGATCAGCACCCGGATGTCGAAGCGTTGTTCGCGAGTCCACCTACTCATTCGTGAGCCTCCCAGGTGGCGTTTTCCATGTAACGCGCGAGAGGCTGCCAAAGTGAGCGAAGCCGACAAGATCAAGGTGAACCGCGCCCCCGTCCTGACCCTGTGGGCAGCCATTGTGGCGGAGCGTCTGGGCCATGACGCCGACGCCGCCATCACCCTCGGCCGAGCCGTCGCTGGCTCCAGTGCCAGGATCAAGGCGCGTGCCATTGGCATCGAAGAACCAGAGAAGGGGGACGACAAGCCGAAGCCGATCCCAACGGCGAAGCCGGAGACCGTTCACCTCCTTGGTCGGGACGTGCCGGTGGTGAAGGCGAAAGGTAGCCTGCGCGCCTTGGCCGAGGGGAAGGCAGCCGCGGTTACGCCAGCACGGGGCTATGTCGAGCGCGCCTTTGGCGAGCACCTCGTGGCCGTTCGGAAGGCTATGGAGGACCTGGCTAGGTCAGTGGATCCGGACGAACTCAACCGGGTTGGCTTCCGCCTTTACGAACGGTTCCGGCCCGAGGTGGAGCCGGGGGCGAAGGGATGGGGAGTGAAGGGTGTGCTGGATCTCGAGAAGATCCGCGGCGCGGCAGGCTGAGAGGCCGACTTGCGTCTAGATCACTGGGCCGCCCCTGGGTGGTGCTGAAGATCCGGCAGCGGTGCCGTTCTGGTCCGTTTTCGCCCAGCACAGCGCCGCAGTCAGGCCGACGGGAAGAAGCGCGGGATCACGTAGGGCGCGCAGCCTGCGTCGCATCCCACGAGAAGAATTTCAATTGTGCAACAGCTTTGAAGATGGGATACGTTACGAAAGAAGAGGAGGAATTCCCATAATGGGCGTCTGGATGATTGTGCAGTGGGTTGTATGGGCAGTCCTGGCGCTGGCTATAATTCGCGTCGCCCAGTTGCACGACAGAGTTGTCGTGGAAACGAGAGACCACCTGAATCAGGCGATCCCCGAGTTCCGGACGCGCCTTCAGGAGCTTGAGATCCACCTTAAACGGCAGGATGCAAGACTTGAGGCTTTCATGGCGCAACGTCGACACGAGGAGGTGTGAGGCGCGCACCGAGCGGTACCACTAACCGTCCCTACAGGTGAGTGATGCGAGGCCGTCGGAGCCTTTGGTGCCTTCAGCGGCGAACCGGCGGATCGAGATCGCGCTGTCGTCCCTGTCACACTTCAGCAGCGGGTTCGGCTTCTACAACCCGACCCTCGCCGCTGCATTGTCCACGAACAGGCTCCCGCGACGGATGTAGCCGCGCAGCACGGGCAGCGACTTGTGCCGGCTCTGGTTCTGGATATGCCGCTCGGCCACGCCCTCGCGCGCCGCGGTGGTTATGAAGCCGGAGCGGAGGGAATGGCCGGCGAAGGTGGTGGGGTCGTAGCCGGCCGCCTCTACCGAGGCCTTCACCACGCGTGCCACGTCCCGGTCGGAGAGGCGTGCTGGGCCCAGGGTGCCGTGTCGGCTGACGCTGCGGAACACCGCTCCCACCTCAATACCGGCGGCCTCTAACCAGGCACGCAGCGCCAGCACGGGGCATGTCCGGGCTCCTCGGCCGAAGGGAACGGCGATCTCGGTCCCGCGGCCCTCCTGATCCGTCTTTGCCCGGCGCAGGGTGACGATCATGCCCTCGGCCACGAACGCCACGTCGGCTACGTCGAGCGCCACCAGCTCCGATCGGCGCAACGCCGCCGCAAAGCCGACGAGGAGGAGCGCGCGGTCACGCAGGGGGCGCAGCCCGGAGCGCTTCGCCAGCTCGGCCACGGCATCCCGGATGATGTCTGCCACCGCGGCGTCCTTCTTCGCCGGCGCCGTGCCGTGGATACGCCGGATCCCCTTCATCGTCTCACGGATAGCGGGGTGACCAGTGTCCAAGCGATGGCCAGCGAGGCGGTGCGCCTGGCCGATTGCGACGAGGCGCATGGAGAGACTGGCCGCCTTATGGGTGCTGGCCCGCGCGGCGAGGAAGGTGCCCACCGTCTCAGGGGGGGCGGGGAGGGGAGGGTGTCCGGTTGCGTCGCACCAAGTGGTGAAATCGGCCCACGCGGCGCGGTAGGCGCGGCGGGTGTTCAGGGCCGAGGCCTCAAGCGCGTAGGCGCGCGCCTCCACTGAGAGGGCAGGGGCCACAACCGGCACTTCGGCGGCGACGGCAGGGATGAGCTCGGCGCCCACGGCGGAATCCTTCATCATCAGAAGAGGCGGCCTTGCCGCGGATCAACGATCGGTCCGCGCTGGCGGCGGCCCGCAGGCGAGGCTGATGGCTCTGGCGCCGGTGTTGCTGCGGAGGGCGGTGACGGCTCCTCGAGCTCCGGTTGCGGCGTCGCCTCCCAAGGCGCGGCCCGGGCCCGCCGAGCGGCAGCATAGGCGGCCTGCTTGCGCTCCTGCTCGTCGAGCCATGCGGCGCTGACCGGCACACGGGCAGGGGGATCGGGCCGGTCCATGGGGGAGGATGCTGGGTGGAAACCCCCGCGCGGTCCAGTGTCCGATAATCCACCATTGTCGGACACTAGGAAGAGGGCTTCGGTCTGTTATCGTGCCTAGATCGCAGTGAGGGGGTGGTTGCCACGCCACACGTCTAATGGAGAGCCAAAAATTCCTTCTTGTCCCTCTGGTGCGCCCATCAAGCCGCAGCGGTGAGGTAAGATTGACTGACGCCGTAACGCCACTACGCAGAACTTAGGGAGGCCTGATGTGCCCCGCCTGAATTGGGAAAAAGCACGCCGACGAGCATGGGGAACACAACCCATCTTACGGGAGGACCAGACCCTTTCTGGAAGGCACCTCGTCCCCAATCCCTCGCCCACACGAGTGCCGGAAAAGCCGAAATCGACCTTCGCTCATCTGGTGCCTCCCCCGGACGGACGGATGGCACGCTATGAGCGCCGCAAGGTGGCATCAGAGAGAATGAAAGCCGCGTTTGCTGTTTATCGTCAGGAACAAGGTGATGCCGCAAAAGCCTCGCCGCCCGGCAATCAGTCTGTGCCACCGATGTCTTCAACCATGCTCCAGATGGAGAGGAACCTACTAGATCGTATCAACGCAGCCGCCAAGGCAGACGGCATGGAGTGCTCGGCCTGGATCCGCGACGCCTGTATCCAGCGACTGGGGTGCCAAGGCCGGTGAGCGACAACACGCCAGCCACCCACACGCCTCGCATGGTCCTCGCGGCCTGTGGGGCAGCATTGGGCACCTGGACGCTATCGTAGAATTGGTGGGCGCCTAGCTCGACACGGAGCGACTGCTAGCAGGGCCAGCAGTCCCTCGACTGGGCCCGTTGGATGGACCAGTCGAGGGAGTTTCAGAACCTTGGTTGCTTTTTGCTGGTTCTACCGTGCTGTTGGCTAATTCTGAGCAGTCATTCCAGCAAGGTTCGACAGAACGCACCCACCAGTCGCGCCGAGTATGGCAAACGCCACAACAATAGGCCCAGCCGGGACGGCCGCTGCGCTCACAGCCGTAACAACGCCCATCTGCACAAGAGTAAGCTTGTTGCTCATGTTTCTGCTCTCGCTCCGTTCATTGGCTCTATGCCAATGCTGCGTTCTTCGCGACAATGTCGACATTTGAAACGACCGTCGAGCATCATGGACCGTAAGATTCTTGGGGTCGGCCCTCGAACCGCAGAGTTCTTGCGCCAGCGCTATCCCAAATCGCGCGCCAAGCTGATAGCGAGGGATTTCGGCGTCAGCATTGGAACTGCTGAGCGCTGGCTCAGAGGTGCAGCACCAACAGTAGCTCACATCGAACAAATGACAGCATTATTTGGTGAAGAATACGTCAGAGTAGTTTTTGCCGAAGCATTTGCCAGTCAAGATCAACGCGTTGCAGCACTCGAAGCTTCGATTGTCGGAACTTTTGTTGCTGGTGGATTGGCAGGAATACTTGCCGGCACTGCCTATGCGCATGGATTGCTCAATCAGGGCGCTACTATATTCAGCAGCGCTGTTAACTGGGCCGTTGGTTTTATTGGCCTTTCGCCGAGCCATCAGTTGATCGAATTTCAGGCAAGTCCTGAACGAGTTCTGCTGATTGAGGGCCTTATTGAGACGGTTCCCGCTCTACCAGCCCCTTGACCAGCCCTCACGAGGGAATCCAGGCAGATTTTTGGTGAACCACAACGGGCCCTTGTCCTGAACTGGTGAGTGGATGGCCTTCGGGGGACGGCAGACGTGACGGCAGGAGCACCTCTGGCGCGGGCGGGCGGTAGTGCAGCGCGGAGTGCGGGCGGAGGGTGTTGTAGTGGCGGCGCCAGTCCTCGATCAGCACCTTGGCTTCGGCGAGCGTGTTGAACGGCGTTGTCAGGTCGGCGAGGTAGGAGCCAAGGAACACCTTGGCTGGCGCAGCCCTCACACAGTCCATCAAGTTCCGGTCACATCCCGCTAAGCGCTGAACGCGGTGTTGCGGACTTGACGGTGTTGGTCGGCGGTCAGGCGGTGACGACGGAGTTGGAAGTGATCGTGGATCCGGCAGTGGGCGGAGAGGAATTGTTGAGCGTGACGCGGCGACTTGAACCGCTACATCTGTCGTTCTCGTCGTCGTGTCGGCTGGTGTGACACCTCGGCGCCCGACGTCGCTTCAGCTCGTTCGCGAACAGCCGGCCGAAGCGCAGGCCCCAGCCCCGGATGGTCTCGTAGCTGACCACAATACCTCGCGCGGCAAGGATCAGCTCGACGTCACGCAGGCTGAGGCTGAAGCAGTGGTACAGCCACACCGCATGCTGGATGACCTCGGCTGGGTAGCAGAAGCCTCGGTACGGATTAGGCGAGGTCGTCATAGCGGGTAGGCTGCCACTACCCAACTAGTCGACCAACCTGACAATGCCTCCAACACGGCTCGCGCGGCTTCTGAAGCAGGCTCGGGCACATCGACGCTGTGAGGGAGCCGGTGGACGCTTGACCGGATCCTGCTCTGCAGTCTCGCGTCACATCAAACCCTCTCAACGTCGTTCGAGTGGATTACGGCGCCGCGGTAGTCATAGATCGGCGCGCTCTCGCCACTGGCAGGCTTCACGATGCGGGGCTTGTGAGCGGCGATTGTGTCAGCGGGCATGAACCTGCGATAGCACTCGCGGCCGTGGCGGGAACCCTGGTGGGCGGTCACGACAAGTAGGGAATGGATAAATCGCAGGATGGGGCGCTACTGGCAGTTTCTGGTCGACCTTGGGAGGTATTTCTGGGCGCTTCGGTACCTATGGACCACCTTACTGGTTCTCGGCGTCACTCTCTGGGTCATCCTTTGGTCACAAGACGAAACGACAATCCGCCGCTGTGGCGCGGCTCTGCAACTCCTGGGTGTCGCCACCGTCGCCGTCGGCATCCGCAACACCCGCCGGGATTTCGGCCAGCCCGGCTTTCTCGGAAGCGCCTGGCAGAACTTGATGGCTTTTCCCCGGCCGCCGTCCCAGGACGTCAGTGTGACGATTGAAGGGCAGCAGTTAGGGACGACAACGGATTTCATAGGCGGGGAAGCCACCGGCACTCTAACGTCGAGCGTGCAGGAGCAGATCGATGCACTGCGGCGAGAGTTATCTGCCCTGCAGACGGCGTTCACGAAGGGGCAGAAGGCGATTGACCGTCGGCTCGTTGAGGTCAGCCGGAAGCTTGTCGACGAAGAGGCAACTCGTGAGCGGGGCGAGCAAGTAGTGCGCTTGCTCATTACCAAAGCGCAGACGGGCGGCCTCAACCTTTCGGTCCTCGGCACGGTTTGCATTCTGCTCGGCACCATCATGGGTGGGCTGACGCAGGAGGTGGCGACAATTGGCCGGTTTGCCGCGGCCTGGGCCTGGGACTTGGTCAACGACCTTGTACGGCTGAACGCCATTTACTGGCGGCAGGGGTAAGTGCCGGTGGAAGCACGAGTACCTTTCCCGACCACCCCGGCGACACCGAACTAGGTTAGGCGTCGTCGCCGGACTGCCTGCCTCGCGTCCCAGGGATCGCTCGGGATGACGCGGGACATGACGGGATTCCGCAGGATGGTGGCTGAGGCCGAGGTCGCAAATTGGATTGCTAGGACCCCCCTCAAGCAAGCCGTGCGCACCCTATTATGGCGGCGAGGGTAGGGTGGGGCCGACGATGAGCACCCATGTCGGGAACACGAAGATGCGGGCCTTTGAGAGGCTCCAAATCTTTTGAAAAGAGATAGCATGAGGACTGCCGACAAATGCGCAGTCCTCATGCCAACACGGCCCCTGACAGTATAGACCACGCCGCCGAACTTTTATAACAGCATCACCTCATCAATTCCGTCTGTGCGTCCGTGTATTAAGCCGGTCCGATATTCGGACCAATGCCACCTGCCAGGAGTCCGATTTTTTCTTCGGTAGCGGATGCCGCGATAGGAGTGGCTTTCCCGCAGTTTTGGTCTGCAACAGAACTATGGCTGAAGTTCATAGAGACGCATCCAAACGCAACTCCTCCGAGAATGAAGGAAGCTAATATTTTATTCCTGATCTTACTATGCATCATGCAGCCCTCCCGTTTGGAATTGTACAAAGTTCTTGTTTTGCCCACGCTCTGAAATCGGCAAAATCGTCATCAAAGTACTCGTATTGGATATTTTCTATGCTTTCAAATGTCATGAAGCGCGAGTCAATTGCCTGAAGCCGCGCAAGGATGGCTGGATAATCAGACCGTTCGCCAAATCGCGAAGCAATAGCCAGAGCAGCAAATGGCGCTTCAAATACATGTGGAACCATTTGATTGTAGGCAAGCAACTGCTTGCGCATATCAGTTTTCTCGAGCCACTCCTGCATGTCAGCTGACGTGCGCTCACTTGGGCTGAGTGAGTTCCACTTATCGGCCAAGCGTAGTTGATTGATCTTATAGCGAAGAATAGTAACCCATGCCTGTTCTTGGTCAGGCACAGCATTAAGCAGTTTTGCAAGGACACTAACGATGGAACTCCAATCATTTGTCGAGTACTTACTTTGTTGGCTTTTTTTGTTAGAATTCCTCATGGCAAACACATAATAGAAAACGATGAGAGCCTTACCCCACAACTCTTGACTAGGCTCAATCGCGGTCAGCGCATCGTGCTTATGGATGTCAACAAGCATGCTCCGGCTGGAGAACTCGAAAGTCTGCTCCAGTTCAATAAACTTTTTCTCTCGGTATAATTCTCTGATAATAATCATTTGTTCCAGCGCGTCTGAGCACCAGGGCAATTTGATAAGTTCTTTCGCTCTGTGACCAAGATTGCGCTCCAATTCAGTCTCGTTTCTTGGCACGATTTTTCCAGTGGAGACATCCCTAACGTGGCGTTCGCTTTTCTTTGCAATCTGCGCGATCTGCCCCATTGTCTCTCCTCTACCCCTGATAACAGAGATGAGTTCGTCAGCTCTCATCGCCATCAGCGCCTCCTACCCTTCAGTTCCAAAGGCTAACCCTGTTCTGACCTCATCGTCTCGGAAAAGATACGCAAATTTTTTCCGGGAGTTATTCCCTAAATTGACCCGGCTTTATTTCCTGAAATAGATTTTAATCTTTTCGCCGAGATCTTTGAGGAATTATACCTTATTTTTAGTATGGTGACAGGAATAACTTGATGGGGTTGTCTGCTGTCGAGCCCGATCCGAATGCGATCGCGAGGCTCGGCAACGGAGGATCTACTCATGCTTACTGTGAAGCAGCTGTATCAAGCCGCGAGGGTCGCGGCCCTTATGGCCGCCGGACTTTGTGGAACTGTAGCCGCACTGCCAGCAGAAGCTGGCGGGCTGTGCGGCCCCGGAGGGCTGATCCGGGGTAGCGTGGGCGACTTCTGCGACCGTGTTATTGAGGGCCCAATTTTGACACCCGCGGCCCGCGGGGCTGTCGTCTCAGGCAGCGGGGCAGTTGGCATGGCCCTGGGCGGGGCTCCCGGTGCTGCAGTCGGCGCAGCCATTGGAAATTGCATCAACACCATGTTCGCAGGCGAGACCTGCGAGGCTTTGCGCTAGGGTTAGCTCACCGCCGATGTCCACAGGGCATCGGCGGTGTCATTACCGCACATGATCGCTTGTTAAGGTTCCGCAACCAAGGGCGAGGACTCTTGCGAGGTAGAAGGGCACCGCAGACTGTGGACTCTTGCGATATTGATTTGGGCGAATCGGACCGTAGGGAGGGCAAGCTCAAGCACCTCGGTGCTGCCTCTTGCCCCCAGATCTGCCGAGGACTGTTGCGAGCAAAGTGTGGACTGTTGCGAGCACTCAGCAGATCAGATCAGTAGATTGGCGCTATTATCCCGTGGACTCTTGCGAACAAGCTAATAGTTAGAATCTCTACTACCTCCAAGTAGCCTTCCTCGCAGGAGTCCACAGGCGACAGCCCCGCCCGGCATGGCATAAGGGCAAGGAGCCTAAGGAGAGAGCCGTGGGGACGGTGCATCGCCTGATTGAGGCGCAGGGCAAGGTGGGAGCCCTGGCAGCCGACATCGATCGTCGTGTTGTGGAAGCAGCTGCTTCCTACATGGCCGACGAGGATTCCAGCGTCGGGTTTATCTATTCGGGCTGGACCCAGGCAGCGCTCCCACACAAGCGGCTAGCGGACGACGCCGTCTGGAAGATCAGCTCGGAGCACGTGACGCTCCTGGTTGAGCCAGGCCGGCGGGCTGTGGACTCTAGCGAGCCTGAATGGGTGGGGGTGCCCTACGGGAGTCGCGCCCGCCTGATCTTGCTCTTTCTCCAGTCCGAGGCGCTCCGGACTGGCTCTCGCGAGATCGAGCTCGGGCGCAGCTTGCGTGCTTGGCTGGCCCGCCTCGGCATTCCAATCGGCGGCAAGAGCTTCAAGGACGTTCGAGAGCAAGCTGAACGGATCTCCCGCTGCCGCCTGACCTTTCACATCAAGACTGCTGGCCGCGCTGGTCTGGTAAACCAAAACATCGTGGACACGGCGATGTTCGTTGGCACCGAAGACCCCTCGCAGGGAGCGCTGTTCACTGACACGGTGCGACTCTCGGAGAGCTTCTTCGAGCAGCTCCAGCGCCATCCCGTGCCGATCGAGGAGGCAGCGATTAAGGCGCTTAGCAACAATTCGATGGCGTTAGATATTTATTGCTGGCTCACCTACCGGCTGCATGTTTTGCGCAGTCCGAAGCCGATTACCTGGAAGGCGCTCCAGTCGCAGTTCGGAGCTGGGTACAAGGGACTTCACCACTTCAAGCCGCGGTTCCTTGAGAACCTGCACTTGGCATGTGCCGTGTACCCAAGTGCCGAGATCGAGGTGGACGAGCGAGGACTAACGTTGAAGCCGGCACGGGCGCCAGTGATGCCACGGCTGGTGAAAAGCTGAGAAAACTCCGGCAAATGCGTCAACGGCTCGACGCCACTAAAGCCGCTCATCGCTTGAGTAAGGGGCATTTCACCGAGCGTGAGATGCGCGCTTACATGGTTCTTAAAGCGCAAAATCTTCCTTGCTCTTACCGCGCTCGATCGCTTCCGTGAGCCACTTCGGCATGCGACCGCGACCGGTCGATGTCGCGTCATCGGGCCCGCGGTACTTCACGGCAACCGGCTTCCCTGCATCGCCGCGCACTTTGCGTGCGTTGGTCTGTGGTGCAGCTTGCTTGCCCAGCAGCGCCTCCAGGCTGAGGCCCAGTTGAGCAGCTTTAGCCGTTATCTCTTCGAGCAACGCAGCGTTGGCGATTTCCTGTTTTTCCGCGCGCTTGGCCTCCGCCTCTTGGATCAGCTTCGTAAGATCTCGCATTGACAGGTTGTCGAGATTTAGGGTATGTTTCAATACTATAATTTTCCAGAGCTACTAGCTTCAATCCCGGCGTAAGCCAAGCATTGTTAAATAGTTTCCGACCAAACTTTAGTTATGTCAGAAATCATTCATTTTTTGATGTGACATTCTGACCTGATTACCTCAACGAGGAGGCTGCCAATTTGAGTTTGGTTTGAAATACGCAATTAATTGTGCCTCTCTTGCGCGATTGTGGCTCCAATTCATGAACGTCGCACAAACAGTCGCTCCGCTCTGGTCCTTAGCCTGAATTGGCTGATCCTGCCACTTGGCCCATCCTACCCCGGCTTCACGGCCCACCGCGTTTTCTCCAAAAGCGCCAGAACCTGCTTCTCTCGACGCGATACTATATCCGACGTAATCGGACCCCGCTGGAATGATCGCGCATACTGCTTGACAAGCAGCCGTGTTAGGATTTCCACCATTGATGAGACGGCCGAGGTCCCCGTGGACATTTCGGCTTATGAACCGCTGCGCTTGGTCCGTCTGTAGCAGTTCCTGCACTGAACCAGCGTAATCCCCAAGGTAAGCCCTCGCTCCACTTGTCAATATTCGGCGGACCTCCTGAGCAGTTTGTGGTGCCCCCATGCAGCCGGGGGTCCTAGTATAAGTGTAACGTCCATGTCCGATCGTCTGAGTCGCTACGGCTCCATACTCACCAGGGCGGCATTTCGGGCAGTTTCGTGCCTCGTACGAAATTACTTCGCCCCGAGCGGAAACACTGCAAATTAAAAACAATACGGTGGCTGCTGAAATCCTCATCTGAAGCCTCCTTTTCCCGCGGCCTTACTTTCAGCCAAGAGGCGAAACGCTGTTAACCAATTATTTATCGTGACTGTACAACTCCACGTGACCGAATGGAAATCCACACGCCTCGCTGATGCTCGCTTGTCCGCTTCGGGTAGGTCTAAATCTTGTGCGCCCCAGTTGGTCGGGCCTCGGGCATAAGTTCGCTTAGGACGAACTGCTTCATCACAGCAGATGCACCAACACACGCCTGCTGGTGATGGTGTGATGCCACGCGCGCAAGGGAAATGGAGCACTTCAGGCTTGAATGGACTCGCGGGTTCTGATTCGACGCTGTTGATGGAGCAGCGAATCTGGTGATGACGGCACCCCTGTCGCAGGACCTGCGCAAGCGCCTGGTTTGGGCTGTTGAGGAGGGCGCCTCGGCACGGGAGGCAGCAGCCCGGTTTGCCGTCAGTGCCTCGGCGGCGATCAAGCTGGTGCGGCGGGTGCGCCAGACCGGCAGCACGGCACCGGCCAAGATCGGTGGCTACCGCAAGCCGTTGCTGGCCGGACACGAAGAGTTCCTCCAGGAACTGACGGCCAGCCGGAAAGGGATCACCCTGGCGGAGATCCGGGCGGCCCTGATCGAGCGCGGCGTGGCACCAGTGTCGCTGATGACCATCTGGTCCATGCTGAAGCGGCTCGAGCACTCGCATAAAAAAGACCCTGAGGGCCTCCGAGCAGGACCGACCGGATGTGGCCGAGCACCGCCGCCACTGGCGGGTATGGCAGCGCTACATGGATCCGGAGCGCTTTGTCTTTCTCGACGAAACCGGCGCTGCCACGAACATGGTTCGGCGCTACGGCTGGGGTCCGAGGCGCGAGCGCCTGGTCGATGCCGCGCCGCACGGTCACTGGCGCACCACCACCTTCATCGCAGGCCTGCGCAGCACCGACCTCGTCGCCCCTCTCGTGCTGGACGGACCCATGATCGGCGATGCTTTCCTCGCCTATGTCGGGCAATTCCTCGCGCCCGTCCTGTCCAAAGGCGATGTGGTGGTCCTCGACAACCTTCCCGCCCACAAGGTTGCCGGTGTGCGCGAAGCCATCCGGGCCACCGGCGCCAGCCTGCTCTACCTGCCGCCCTACTCGCCGGATCTGAACCCAATCGAGCAGGCCTTCGCCAAGCTGAAGGCCCTGCTCCGAAAAGCCGCGGCCCGCACCCGAGAAGCCCTCTGGAACACCATCGGCCGCCTGCTCGAGACCTTCATCCCAGCCGAGTGCCGAAACTACCTCGCCAACTCAAGCTATGCGTCCGAGTAGCGCGGAAAAGCTCTAGTCTCCTAACTGTGGATGCCCTCATTCGGTGCAAATAAGAAAATTCACTACGATGGGTTCGTATCCAAATTCTCAATACGTCGGCAACACCCAAGAAGGCTCCTCGACAGAATCTGCGCTCGGCAGTTCTTCTCAAACTGCAAAGTCTTCCTTGGTCTTACCACGCTCAATGGCTTCCGCTAGCCACTTCGGCATGCGTCCACGACCGGTCCACGTGGCATCAT
This sequence comes from Roseomonas sp. KE2513, assembly GCF_016107305.1. Classification (GTDB taxonomy): domain Bacteria; phylum Pseudomonadota; class Alphaproteobacteria; order Acetobacterales; family Acetobacteraceae; genus Roseomonas. The sequence continues at coordinate 11,009 of NZ_RCVR01000045.1, read as the reverse complement.
CGGGTCCACGGTACTTCACAGCTAGCGGCTTTCCTGCATCGCCGTGCACCTTACGACCATTGGTCTTTGGTGCTGCTTGTTTGCCGAGCAGCGCTTCCAGGCTGAGGCCCAGCTGAGCTGCTTTGGCCGTCACTTCCTCAACCAGTGCAGCCTTGGCGCTTTCCTGCTTTTCCGCACGCTTAACTTCCGCCTCTTGGATCAGCTGCGTAAAATCTTGAACCGACAAGTTGTCGAGGTTTGGGAGGTGTTTCGCCATATCAATATTCCGAACTTTTGGCTGCAATTCCGGCGTAAGCCGAATATCGCATTATAGTTGCAAACCAAATATAATACATATCGTAATTGGCAGTGGAACTTGGAGGTATGTGACCTCCAGCCTGGCCCGCACCAAGGTATCGGCGTGAAGTCAGCTCCGGAGTCGGTTCGCCGTCACAGGCAAATGTCCGGACCGGGATCGCGACGCCAGCCGCCGGACAATCGCTCGGCCAACCAGGGGTGCACGGGCCGCCCCCGCTTGATAGCTGCTCGCAGGACGCGCACTGCCAACGCCTCGTCCTGACCGCCCAGGTACGGGGCAGCGTCGCGGCCGAAACGGCGGGTGTAGGCGCGCAACGCCGCCGCCACCGCGTCGGAAGGCGGCGGGGGCGGGTAGCAGTCCAGCGTGGAGTCGCAGGGGGTCGGCATCAGATCAGGACCCCGAACGGCGGAGGCCCGCGCCAGCCGCCGGAAAGTCGCGAAATCAAGTAAGGGCGAATCGGCCGGCCGCGCGCCACCGCCCTGGCCATCACCCGTGCGGCTACGTCCCGGTCCACGTGGAGCAGGTGCGGTAGGTCATCGCCAAACCGGGCACGGTAGGCGTCCAGCGCGTCGCCAAATGGGTCCGCGACATGATCCGGCCAGCGCCCGGACAGGCCCTCCGGCGGGGTCACCATATCTGCCCTGCCAGCACCAACAACATGGCCGCCCCTGCCACTACCAGAGCGATGTTGGTCACCCATTGTGCGACGCGCGGGCTCACGCGCTGGCCTCCTCGTCCAGGCGCGCCGCAATGCGGTCCACGCGCTCCTCCATGAGCTCTAAGCGCCCGTCGATGCCGGCCATGCTCACCACGATTCGGTCGCAGCCCTCCCGGATCGCCTGGAGGTGCTCGGTCCCCGTGTCCAGCTCGCCCCGGATGGCCCGCAGCAGTGCTAGGGCCTCCCGCTCCGCTTCCAGACTCATGAGGCCTCTCCGCTTCCCGCGTAGAAGCGTGCCACCGCTCCGCACCCGGCTACCAGCCGCTCCGCGTAGCACGCCGGCATGATGGATCCTCGGCGCCAATGGCCCAGTGCATCGCGCCGATCGCCCACATCGTCGGCCGGATGGAGGCCGGCGCCGAGCCAGAGGCGGCCAAGTGGTAGACAAAGGCGGAGACGGTCGCCGGAAGGGCAGGCAGCGGCTCCAGATCCTGGCTGGCGGCCCAGCCCGTGAAAGCGGCCGACGCCTTCCGCAGGGCGCGCTCCGTGGGAGCAAAGGCACCGCGGGCGGCGTGGGCGTGGGCCTCAAGCCGCGCGACCAGCGCCGGCAGCAAAGCAGGTGGGGCGGGGGCGGGGAGAGCGGTCATGCCTCACTGCCCAGCTCGTCGTCTTCTGGCGACTCCTCGCGGATGGCTTGGCGGTAGTGCTCCTTCAGTTGCTCCACTACCTGGGCGATCAGCTCGTTGCCGGGGAAGGGGTCGGCCGCCGCGTCAATGACGGCCTCCATCTTTGCAATGGCCTTATGGACGGCCTCGGCGTCACCTGGGTCGAACTCCAGCTGCAGGTCGATACCCTCCAGAGCGGCGGTGAAGTTGCCCAGCTCGGCCATCGCGTCCCTTGGCATCCCTCAGCCTCCATCATGCGCGGTAACTACCAGTACTGCGCACGATCCCGCAGGAGTCTTCCTAGCCCGCGGCGGCCCGGCGACTGTTAGCGGAGCTCAGAATTCCCAGAGGATGTGGGCTCACCAGGGGGTGCGCAACGTGCCGCAGCCTAGCACCCCCTGGCTTCCGATAAGTCTCTGTTGTCGGAAGTCAGCGAGAGAAGGAAGCAGCTCTCCAAAAAAAAGTCGGCAGACTTTAGACTAACCCTTCCTTCCCTCCCTCTATGTGCTATATTGCGGCGATGGCCACGATACCGGCAACGAAGCGAGCCTATGCCGAAGCCGGGATGTCCCCGGCGCTGGTTGATGGGATTGCGCGCTACCTGGGTCCCGCTGGTCTGCTGCCGCGTAAGGGGTTTGGCCGTCCCGCCAAGAATGCCGGCGTGAACTACGACGAGCTGACCCTTGGACATCAGGTCAACTTTATCCTTGGCTTTGGTAGCGATCCGAGTTCCGCCCCACACACGGTGGCCACACTTCGCCGCCTTGTTAGTCCGTCCAGCTCCGTTTTCTTTGGGCAGTATGTTGAGGGTTTGGTCTCCCGCCTTGCCGTGATGCCGCCCGAGATGAGGGCGGAGATCAAGGAGTTCTGGCGTCGGACGAAGGCCGAGATGATCCTGGACCCAGCCGAAGGTCGTGCCCGGATTTGGCAGCTTGGCTGGGAAGGCGATGCGATTGCCGTGCAGAACGGGGTGGTCGATGAGCCCGTGATTCAGGAATTCCACGATCCCGACAAGACGGGCAGCCTGGAAGACTTCCTCCAGGGTCCGAACAAGGGGGCCGTGGTTTGGCGGCGGCAGCCGGTGGAGCTTTCGCTTACCGTGTTGACCATCGCTGCGGAGCTGCTGGCGGGGACGCCCCAGCCCGTGAAGTCGAGTGCCCCAGAGGTGGGTGGGACTGAGGCCCCCCAGCCCAAAAACGAAGCAACCTCGGACCTTGCAGGGTCCGAGGCGCGCTTCACTATCAGCCAACTGCCAAACACCGCAGCCGGATACTCACCAAGCCCGGATAATAGCGGCAGGAAGGGAAATTTCCAGCCCTTCTTGTTTGGCAGTTGGTCTCCCGAAACATTTGGAGATCACAGCCATGGCCTTTGCGCCGGATGATGAGCTGATTCGTGCGCCCCGCCTCCCCACGGAGGTCAGGGGCATCGTCAAGAACGACACCCTCGCCGATCAGAGCGCCCTGGAAGGGGCGACCTACAAGAAGTGCTATCTCGCCATCGTGGACGGCAAGGTTCCGGCCGTCCGCATCGGCAGTGGCTGGGGCGTGTACCGGCGGGACCTGCCGGTGCTGGCCTCCGTGCTGAGGCTGCGCCTTCGCGAGGAGCGCCAAGCCGAGCCGAAGCTCGTCCGTAGCCGTAGCCGTAGCCGCAGCACCCCCGCCCTCAATGAGGGGACGGCGATCTCGGCTTAGTTTGCGGCCCCTAAATGCCAAAAGGCCCAACCCCCGGCGCGAACCAGGAACCGGGCCTCAGGATGAGATACGCCGAGCGGGACTACGACTATCGGAATTAATTGGCTGATCGTTTAAATACCGCGAAGCGTTTGGGGTTGCAACTGCCGTGATCGTCGTCCTCCCGAAAGGAGGTCGGCCATGCACACCATCGCCTTGCCATTCGGCACCGCTGCCAAGCTGCACATTGTCCCCGAACCGCAGGCTTCGGCTTCGGGCACCCCGTTCGCCGTCGTCGTCGCACGGAGCGACGAGCTGACCACCCCCACCGCCTTCACGAAGGCACTGACAGCGCCAGGCGCCCTCACTGCCGTACTGACGCATTACCGGGGCATGAGCTGGACTGATCGGACGGGCGAGATGCTCCTCGTCGCCACCCTGGACAGGGGCGGCATCGTCCTGATGAGCTTCGCCACCCTGGCGGACGCGATGGGGTGCCGGGCGAAGCTGCGGAAGCTGATCGGGGGTGCGGTATGAGCGCCCTGCATTCCCTCCTCTGGTGGGAGGCGCCGCCGCTTCACCTGACGACGCCTCAAGCGCAGCGTTTGGCCCGCAGGCTGCTTAGTCGAGTGCCATTCAACGCCTGCCAGACGGTGGCCCTCCTCCGGCTTTCGGTTTCGTGGCGGCCTCTGACACGGCGCGACCGGCAGATCCTCGGCTGCCTGGCTGCGCTCGCGGATCAGGGCGGGTGGAGGGGGTTGGTATGATGCCAGCCTCCATTCACCTCACGTTGCTCCCCGACGCCCCGGACGTGGATGGCTTGCCCCGCGCCGGCTTGGTGGTCCCTCCACAACCCGGGGCCGTGGTTCGTCGGCCCCTGCTGCTGCTCTTTCCGACCGTCGCAGCGGCGGTCGCGGCGAAGCAGGCCATGGAGGCGCCCCGCCATGGGTGACGTCATCCATTTTTCGCCCGCGCGCTACACGAACGCTCTGGTGACTCGTCTCCGGCGGATGTTCGATGAGGCTGCGGCCGAGTGGAAGGCGCGCGGCGCGTCTGCCTGGTATTTCGAGCTACGTGAGGACGCGGATCGTACCGTCGCGTCCCTGATCCGCGCTGGCCTACCGAGCCAAGCTGTCCTGCGCCGCACGCTGCGGCGGAAGGGGAAGGGCGCATGAGCGCGATCCCCACGTTGCACGTCGATCGGGACCGCGGTGGACGGACGGTTTCTTTCAGGTGCCCACACTGCAAGTGTCGTCACACCCATGGCATCGAGGGCGTAGAGGACGGCTCGCGCAACCACCGTCTGGCACATTGCTGGAGGACAGGCAGCCCCTTCGCGACGAACGGCTATCACTTGCAGATGGCTCCCCGCGATAGTGCCGTTGCGGCATGGGCGGTGACGCCATGAGTGTGCCGGTGCCCTTCCAGCCGATAGGGGATGCCCTCGCCGCCGCAGTGTCTCGCGCGGCTGACGCCGCGCTGGTTGAGCGGGTCGTCGTTAAGGCCATCCGCCCTGGCTTCGCTTTCATCGATTTGCGCATTCCCGGAGCGCACCTCCGGGGGATCGAAGCCCGCCGCGACGGACTCGGCCGAGTGGTGCTCCGCTGTCCAGAGCGTGCCGATCGGAACGGTCAGCTTTGGCCGGTTTACTCTCTGGCGCCGGCTACCCTCAACGCAGCGACTGCCGAGGTTTCTAGGCTGTGGCCTCCCGAGCGATCGGGGGGCGCTGGTTGACCGAAACCCTCACGATCCTTCGGACTACTCCAACCCCGCAGGGGGCGCCGCGCTGGGCCACGAAGCAGTGGTTGTGGTCGGCGTCTTCCCAGTCGTGGTCCAAGATCAGCTACGAGGCGGGCGCGCAGTTCACGGCTGAGGAACGGCTGGTGTCGAACCTCGCGGACGTGGCTGCCGCGGTGGAAGAGAACCGTGGCGATCCGCGGGCCTTCTTTGTCCGAGGCGCGCTCCTTCCCGAGGCACGGGCGGCGCTGGCGGAGAACCCGCAGCACCGTTTCCGGCGCGCCAAGAAGGCCAGTCGGACCGGTAAGGCCGCGACGCTGGAGGAGGTGGCGCGGCGCTGGGTAATGATCGACATCGACGGGTATCCCATGCGGGACTCCGCCGATCTCGCCGTTGACCCGGAAGAGGTTATCGAGAGCGCCATCCGCGACCTGCTACCCAAGTGCTTCCACGACGCGGCTTGCTTCTGGCAGCTCTCCAGCTCCGCTGGGTTCGTAGCCGGCGTGCTCAAGTGCCATTTGTTCTTTTGGCTGTCAGAGCCGATCAGCAACGAGGACTTCAAGCTTTACCTGCACGTTCACGCACCGGGCGTGGACCGGGCGCCGTTCAACGCCGCCCAGCCTCATTACATCGCGGATCCGGTTATCGAGGGCGGCCATGATCCGCTCCCCCGGCGCGCGGGCTGGATTAAGGGCATGGAAGAGGAGGTGGTGCTTCCGGCGCTGGACCTGGCGCAGCTCCGCGCCTCAATCCAGCAGCGCCGGGAGCGCGTGGCTACAGGTGCCGGCCTGGACGCCAGCGCCGCCCGCACTGTCGCCGGCGCCTTGGCTCTCCTGGGCGATGGCGAGGGGCGCGAGGGCTGGCACAACCCATTGCGCCGGGCGACCTTGCTTTATGCCCGGCAGACGCCGCCGCAGAACCGTGACGACGACGCGGTGAAGCGGGTTTGCCGTGAGGGCATCCGGGCTGCGGCCGATCGTGAGCCGGGGCAGCACAAGGCCGCGGATCTCGCCCGGTTCGGCTCCGACGCCTACCTGGACGCCTTGCTCGATGGCGCCTTCGCGTGGATCGAGGCGAACAAGCGCGAGGTGCCGGAAGGCATCGCCCCGTTCCACGAGGCGCCCGCGCACAGCGTTGAGGACGCGCGCGGAGCCATCACCGGTCAGGTTGGAAATTTCCTGGCGGCGGCGACGGCTTGGCACAACCTGCCCGAGGATGAGCGGATTGACCCGCCCCAGGTTGGGCTGGCGGTCGAGGTTGGCGGCGGCAAGTCCACCGTCACCCGCACCGAGGTAAGCCCCTGGTCCGAGCAGCAGGAAGCCGCGCGTCTCCCTCATCGGGTTCTCTTCGGTGTACCGACTGTGAAGCTGGGCGGCTTGGCGGAGCAGGCTGAGGCGCACTTCGCGGACATGCCAGGACGGAAGGTGGCCATCCACCGAGGGCGCAATCAGGTTGATCCCAAGAAGCCGGATCAGACCATGTGCGCCGATCTGGACGCCGTGAAGCTGGCGGTCTCGGCCGGCGAGAGTGTTGAAACCGCCGTGTGCGGCAGCGGCATGGACGGAAAGCCTTCTTGCCCCTTCCGCAAGGGGGAGAACCAGTGCGGCTACTACGCCCAGCAGAGACCGGTAAAAGATGCGGACGTCATTATCGCCGCCCATGAAGCCATCTTCCATCTGCCTGCCGGCGTGAAGAAGCTGGGCTTGGTCGTGATGGACGAGGCGTGGTGGCAGGACGGCGTGAAAGGTGGCCGCCACGTCTTCGTGGACGACCTGCTCGACAGCGTGCGGCTGTTCCCCGTGCTCAAGCATACTCCCAGTGGACAACAGATCGTTGATCGGGAAGGCACGGACGATCTGCTCCAGTTCCGCGAGCATCTGGAGCATGTGCTGACGGCGACGCCGGAGGGATATCTGCAAGCTGCGCCCTTACGGGCGATCGGCCTGACCGCCGCCGATTGCGCCGCTGCAGGGGCGCTTGAGTGGAAGCGCAAGCGGGAAGGGTTGATGCGCCCGGGCATGGCGCCTGAGGATCGCCGTAGGGCAGCAGTTGAGGCCGGCATCAACGCGCAGCTCGTCCGGCTCACTGCCATGTGGAGCATCCTGGAGGATCTGCTGGCGGGCGAAGCCGAAGCCACGGGCCGCGCCGAGATGGCGTGGCGGCAGGACCGTGAAGGCAAGGACCGCTGGGCCATTTGCCTCAACACCCTGGACAAGGTGGTTGCGCCCGTACTCGGGGTGCCCGTGCTGCTGCTCGACGCGACGATGCCGGTGGAGCTCGTGCGGGCCTACCTTCCGCGGCTGGAGGCGGCGCCTCCAGTGCGGGTGAAGGCGCCGTTCATGGAAACTCGCCAGGTTCGCGGCGGCTGGGGCAAGACTACACTTCTGCCCGGGCGGGTTACGATCAAACTGGACGATCTCGGGCAGCCCAAGGCTTATGCGCCGGGCGATGCGACGCCTCGCCCCCTGCCCTCCACGCTGGCCGAGTTGCGGGATTTTGTGGCGGGGGAAACGCGCGGTGAGCCCGCCCTCGTTGTCACGTACCAGGACGCGGAGGCTGCGTTCGCTGGGCTGCCAGGGGTGGAAACGGCTCACTTCAACGACGTTGCGGGGAAGGACGGGTGGAAGAATGTCCGACACCTCTTCGTCATCGGCCGCCCTCGGCCCCGCTCCGATCAGGTGCGCGCCCTCGCCGCCGCCCTGACGGGGGAGCCGGTGCAGGTCGCGGAGAGCCACAAGGAAACCCGCGGCGTCCGGATGGTGGATGGCAAGAGCGGGACGGCTGAGGTCCGCGCCTATGCGAACCCGGCCGCTGAGGCGGTGTCCGCCGCTATCACCGACGCCGAGGTGATCCAGGCTGTCGGCCGCGCCAGGGGCATCAACCGCACCGAGGCCAATCCGGTCCGGGTCTGGATCATGGCGGACGTGGTGACGCCCCTCGTTGTGGATGAGCTTCTGGACTGGCGGGACATCGCCCCTTCGGTGGTTGAGCGGATGGCCTGCCGCGGCATCTTTCTGACCAGCCCGGCCGACGCCGCCAAGACCTATCCCGACCTGTTCCCCAGCATTGAGGCGGCGAAGAAGACCCTGCAGCGGTCGGGAGTCGCAAAGGCCGATTTCGGGGACAATCCCCTAAGGATATCTCTCCTTAGGAGAATGTCCCCGAAATCCCCTCTGAGGTTCACCTACCGCCCTTCTGGAAGAGGCCAGCAGACGAGGCAGGGGTGGGTGCGGCCCGACATGGACCCCGAGGATGTGTGGCGCTGGTTGGAGGACCGGCTGGGGGAACTGGCGGTCTTCACCCCGGATGAGCCTGAACCGGAGCCGCCTAGCCCCACGCCACCGCTTCCCAGCCGGCCAGAGCCGGTGGAGCCCTCTGGTGGGGCTGCGGGCCCCGCTCCTCCTCCTATCCACGTTCCAGAGGCCGCTGAGGCGGTGATGGCGGACGAGGATGGACGGCGAGACCGACCGGTGCGCCGTCAATTCCGGCCGTCACCTAGCTTCCCAACCCAACCGCCTGACCATGCCACCATCTTGCATGATGCAAATTCATCAATGGTCGCGTATCGATATGCCGAAATTATAGATTGGCAACGAAGCCCAGGAGGCGGAGGTGGTTGAAACTACAGGTTCGAAACAAAAGCGGCAGGGCTTCCAACCTGGGCAGTCTGGAAACCCTGCTGGACGGCCAAAAGGGTCGCGTCACGCTGCACTTCTGGCGCTCGATGCCATCGGCCAGGAAGCCGCCGCAGACGTGCTGCGGAAGGTCGTGGAGGACGCCAAGGGTGGCGATCTCCGAGCCTCGGAAATCCTGCTTCGTCGCCTTTGGCCAGAACGGAAGGGTCGCCCGATCGCGTTGGATCTGCCTCCTCTCGAAAAGGCTGCTGATGTTGTCGCAGGACTCGCTGTAGTCGCAGCAGCGATGGCGTCTGGGGATCTGACGCCTGATGAGGCGAGCGCGGTAGCAGGTGTCCTGGAAGGGCAGCGCAGGGCAATCGAGACGAACGACTTGGAAGCACGGCTGGCTGCGCTTGAAGCCGCGGCGGTGAAGTCATGAGCAATCGGCTCAACCCTCGCCTCGCCAAGCTGGAGACCGCAGCGCAGGGGCGTGGCGGCGTGCACGTCTTCCGGGTTCCTCGGAACCTCGAGGGCGAGACCCTGGCGCGGTGGAAAGCCGAGATGACCACAGGCATCCCACCGGCCGCGACGGCGGTGTTCGTAGCGCTTCGAGATGCAGGGAGAGCAGGAGCATGAACAGCAGGCTGACGCAGCGGCTAGACCGATTGGAGGGGACGCTGGCGCCTCCAATCGAGCGGGTAGTGGTCGCGCCGTGCGGCGTAGAGGGCGACGCGCTACAAGCGTGGAAGGCAGCGACACTGGCGAAGATGCCGCCGGCCACGAGGCTCATCCTCATCCACACGGGGGTGCCGCGAGATGGCGAATAGTCGGTTCGACGCGCGGCTCTCAAAGCTGGAGATGACGCCCGGCGCCGGATGGCAGACCTGGGCCGGCCGACCGATGCAGGAGTGGCCGGATGAGGCGCTCGTCGCCTTCATCGCTTCTGGCGAGGATCTCCCCGGAGGATCAACGGCCGCCAGCGTCTCGGACGAGATGCTGATCCAGGTCATAAGCGAAGCGGAGGCACGGCCGTGACCGGACGCCTTTCCACACGTATCTCCCGCCTCGATGGCGGCGGCGCCGCGCTCCAGCATCGGCAGATCCGCTCTCAGTGGTGGGCTTGGCGCGGCACGTCGCCGAAAAGTTGGCCGGCGAGCGCTTTGGATGCGTTCGACCGATCTGGCGATGCTGATGATCCCAAAGCTGGGGAGGTGCTGCGTGCTCTCTCCGACACCGACTTGGATTGGCTATTGATGAAGCAACTGGTTACCCACCGCGACCTGCTGCCGTCCGATCTGGCGGCGTTGTTGCCCGATATTGGCTGCCTTGGTAGGTGACTGGTCCCGGCCTTTAGCGGACTCTCCTACTGACGGCTCGAGCGGGCGAGTTTGGCCGATAGCGGCATGGGCGCTTTGGATCGGGCAGGACGTCGGAGCGGACCCAAGCGGCGCACGCCGTAGTCAGTTTTCGGCCCTGGGCGGAACTTCGAACCGGAGTTCTGCACCACGTAAGGCTCCGACTGAGCCGCATCGTACCACCAGTACGGAAGTCTTGGTTCTTGCGCTAATGTGGGCCGATGTGACCGACGGTCCTAATGCAGCCGCCCGGTGAGGTAGTCGATGAAAGCGCGCGCGGCCGCCGGAAGATGAAGGCGCGACAGGTAAAGGGCGTGAATGGGGTGGGCGGACGGCTCCCAGCCCGGGAGCACGACGCGAAGGGCACCGCTCGTCAAGTGCGCCGCGACCGCGAAGTGCGGGAGCATGGCAATGCCTATGCCTTCCAGGGAGGCCCGTCGCAGGGCAAGGGCCTCGTTCGTGCGGAACGGGCCATCGGCCTTCACGGTCACGCTCTCCCCGCCCGCGTGCAGGCTCCACTCGGCCGCGCCGAAGTTGGTGTAGGTCAGGCAATGGTGGGATTGCAGCGCCTCGGGCCGCTCCGGCGTGCCGCGCTCGTCTAGGTATCGCGGTGAGGCACACAGGACCGAGCGGCATTCCCCGAGCTTCCGGGCAACACAGCCGGGGTCGAGTTGTCTGCCAATACGGATCGCAACATCGATCCGGTCTTCGACCAGATCGACCGGCCTGTCAGAGGCACGAAGGTCGATGGACAATCGGGGATGCGCGCGTAGGAAGTCGGCCAAAAGCGGGGTTAGCTGCTCCTCCATCAGGATGGTCGGTGCTGCGATCCGCAGCAGTCCTTGCGGGCTGTCGCCCTCATCCGAGACGGCTCTCAGGTTCGCCGCGAGGCGTACCATCTCGCGCGAGAGCTCAAGCACCCGTTCGCCTGCCGTGGTGAGGCTCAGCCGTCGGGTGGTCCGATGCAGCAGCCGCGTTCCCGTCCACTCCTCAAGCACGCCGAGAT
>NZ_RCVR01000044.1 GCF_016107305.1 Roseomonas sp. KE2513 | reverse complement strand
ACGACCCATCAGTCTCAGCGCCCCGGCTCCGGCAGAACCGGCCGAGGGTCGAGCGAGGTCGAGAGCCAGAACAGCCCGAGGTGCAGGTGGGGCCCGGTCACGCGGCCCGTGGCGCCCGAGGCTCCGATCACCTGCCCGCGCGAGACCTGGTCGCCCTGCCCCAGGTTGAAGCGCGACATATGGGCGTAGAGGGTCGTGACTCCGTGCCCGTGCTCGATCAGCAGGGTGTTGCCGGTGAAGTAGAGGTCCTCGGCCAGCGTCACTCGCCCGCCCGCGGCAGCCACCAGTGGCGTGCCCACGGGCACCGCGATGTCGAGGCCGAGATGTGGCGCGCGGGGTTGGCCATTCAGGATGCGCTGGCTGCCGTAGACGCCGCTGATCCGCCCATGGGCAGGCCAGTCGAAGCCCTCCGCGAAGTAAGGGGTGGCGGTGTCGGTGCGCCGGGCGGCGTTCAGCCGTTCCTGCTCGGCCCGGATGCGGGTCATGTCCTGATTGTCAGGCGTCACCATCCGGCTCGGCAGGTTGTTCAGGTGCTGGATGTCCCACTGGCGGGGCACGACGGCGAGGCGCCGCTCCTCCCGCGCGCCGCTGGGCGTCGTCACCGTGAGGGTGGCCTCCGGCCCGGCGTCGCGTCCCAGCCCGAAGGCGAAGATCCCCGCCGGCGAGACGCGGAGCGCCCGGCCCTCGAAGGCGACGCGGCTGCCGGGATCAGCGCGGCCGGTGACGAGCGCGCCCTGCGTGATGCGTTCCGGCAGCACGAGGGCCGCCGCCGCGGGGCGGGCGAGGAGCAGGGCGGGCAGGGCCAGCGCCGCGCGGCGCGGCAGGCGGGCCGCGGGGTGGTGGTTCACTCGATGGGGCATCAGGGCTTCCGGCAGAAAATGGCGTTCAGAGCAGCGTTTCCTGGGTTCCGCCGCCCCGCTCGCGCCGCTTCGCGCGGTCGTCGGTCACGCCGAGGCTGCCATCGGCGAATTGCAGGCTGAGTCGCTGGCCCGGTGCCACCTGGGCCGCCGCCGTAACGGGCTGGCCGGCGGTGTCGCGCACGAGGGCGAAGCCCCGCTCCAGCAGCGCCTGATAGGAGGCGCCCTCAAGCCGCGCCGAGAGGCCGCGCAGCGCCGACCGGCACTGGCGAAGATGGGCCGTGACGAAGGGCGTCGGGTCGGGGATGCGGGCCAGGGTCGCGCTGCGCTCGGCCAGGCGGCGCTGCGCCGCGGCGTCCAGCCGTTCGGCAGCGCGGGTTTCGGCAGCGCGCGCCTCGCGCAGCCGGGCGCGCAGCAAGGGGGCGAGGTCCGGCATCCGGGCCAGCGCGCGGGATTGCCGCCCCACCGCCGCACGGCTCGCGCCGCCGATCCGCAGTTCCAGCAGCGAGAGCGCCGCGCGCCGGGACGCGATCGCCTCCTGCGGGCGGGGCAGGCGGGCGGCCGTACCCTCCAGCAGTCGCCGCTTGGCGCCGATCAGCGCGCGCGGGGCGAGCTGGAGGCGGTGCGCGCGGTCCTCCAGCCGGTTGCGGCCAGCGGCGATCAGGGCGGGCAGGTCGGGCAGCCCCTTGGCGGCCCGGTCCAGCCGGATGCGCCCGCGGTCGAGCACCGAATGCGCGGCGCGCGCGAGGCGCGTGCCCCGCTGGTCGAGGGCGGCGGCTAATTCCTCGCGCGAGGGCACGGCCAGCTCCGCGGCGGCGGTGGGCGTGGGCGCCCGCCGGTCGCTCGCGAAGTCGATCAGCGTCGTGTCTGTCTCGTGCCCAACGGCGGAGATGAGCGGGATGGGCGAGGCTGCCGCGGCCCGCACCACCACCTCCTCGTTGAAAGCCATTAGGTCCTCAAGGCTGCCGCCGCCCCGCGCCACGATGATCACGTCCGGCCGGGGGATGCGCCCGAGCGGCGAGAGGGCGCCCATGGTGGCGATCGCCGATGCCACCTGTTCGGCCGCCCCCTGCCCCTGCACCGCCACCGGGATCAGCAGCACGCGGCGTGGGAAGCGGCGGGCGAGGGTGGTGCGGATATCGTGCAGCACCGCGCCCTTCTCGCTCGTGATCACGCCAATCACCTCGGGCAGGAAGGGCAGCGGGCGCTTGCGGTCCTCGTCGAACAGCCCCTCCGCGCCGAGGCGCAGCCGCAGCCGCTCGATCCGCGCCAGCAGCGCGCCCTCGCCGGCATATTCCAGCCGCTCGATCTGCAGCGCGTAGTCCGAGCGCTTGTCGGAGGCGGTGATCTTGCCGGTCGCGATCACCTCCACCCCGTTCTCCGGCCGCACCGCGAGCTTCGAGAGGGCGCCGCGCCAGATGATCGCGCGGATGGTGCCCGTCTCGTCCTTCATCGAGAGGTAGGAGTGGCCGGAGGGATAGGTCTTGAACTCGGTGATCTCTCCTCGTACGCGGATGCGCCCGAAAGCGGTCTCCAGCGTGCGCTTTACGGCCCCCGAGATCTCGGAGACGCTGTATTCGGGAATATTGCCGTGCGTGCCATCCATCGGAGGGATTATGGCGCTGGACAGCCCGAGGCGCCACGCGCCCTTTGACTGAAACCATCCCCGGCCCCTGTCCTTCCGCTTTCCGAACCGCCGGAGCCGCCTTCCCCTATGCCAGCCGATACGACGGTCACCGCCGAAGAACAGCTCGCGCGGCTGCGCCGCTACGGCGAGATCCTGAGCGACTTCGGGCGCATGACGTCCGAGGTTATCGAAGTGGATCGCCTCGTCCAGCTCGCCTGCCTCCAGGCGGCGCGCGGCATCGGCATCCGCCACACGAAGGTGCTGCGCTACCGGCCTGAGGCGGGCGACCTGCTGGTGGTGGCCGGCGTCGGCTGGGGACCGGGCGTGATCGGCCACGCGAGCCTCGGCACCGACCTTGCCTCCCCGCCCGGCCAGGCGCTGCAGACCCGTCTGCCCAACATTGTCGAGGACCTGCCGAACGATCCCGAATACCGCTACTCCGGCGTTCTGCGGAACCATAACATCGTCTCCCTCCTGAACGTGCCGGTGGCGGTGGACGGCTACGTCTGGGGCGTGCTGGAGGTGGACAGCCAGGAACCCCGTCAGTTCGGCGGGGACGACGTGCGCTTCCTATCGGCCATGGGGCACATCCTCGGCCTCGCGCTCCGCGGCCGGATCGGGGAGCAGGCGGCGGTGGGCGCCGTGGCCGATGCCGCCCGCGCCCTGGCGCAGGAACGGATGCTGCGCGGCGAGCTGCAGCACCGCAGCAAGAACGACCTCCAGCTCGTGCTCTCGCTGCTGGTGACGCAGCGGCGGCGGATCTCGGACCCCGAGGCGCGCCGCATCGTCGGCGACGTGCTGGACCGGGTGGCGGCCATCGGCGTCGCCCACGACCAGCTGAGCCCCGATAGCGGCACAGGGCTGATCGACCTCGCGGACTACCTCCAGGCCCTCTGCGGCAACCTTTCCCAGCGGCGACAAGGGGTGACGGTGGAAGCCTCGCTGGAAAGCGCGGCCATGTCCCACACCCGCGCCGTGCCGCTCGGCCTCGTGGTGAACGAACTGGTGACCAACGCGCTGAAACACGCCTTCCCCCAAGGCCGGCAGGGCGCCATCCGCGTGGAGTTTCAGGCGATGCCGCCCGGTGAAGGACGCCTCTGCGTGCGCGACGACGGCATCGGCATGGGCCCGCCCCGGCCCGGCAGCTCAGGCACGGAACTCGTGCGGCGACTGGTGCAACAGGTGGGCGGACGCATCGAGCAAATGCCGCAAGCCCAGGGCACCGGCTTCTGCGTGACCTTCCCGCTGGTGCTTTGAGGGTTTTTCCTTATCGGCCGTCGCGAGTGACTCCGGGGAGAGGGAGAAGGAATTCTTCCTCTCCCCGGACCCCTCACCATCATCATCTTCTTCCAGTTTGGGATGCCTTGCGGCCGGTGCGCCTCGGGTCGCTGCCCCGAGGCGACTGCACGCGCAGAAAGGGCACGAAGAAGAACTGGCCCCGATCACCGAATCGGCGAAGCCAGATGGGGGTCCAGGGGCCTCAGGCCCTTGGCGGGTGAGGTTCGGAGAGGGCGGAGCCCTCTCCGGGAAGCCGCGCGTTCAGACCCCCGCATCCGCCGGCACGAGGATCACGCCCCTTTCCAGCCGCACCGGCACGGCTTCCAGCCGGTCACCGGTGCAGGGCCCGCTGGTGCAGAAGCCGTCCTCCACCCGGAAGCGGGCGCCATGGGTAGAGCAGACGAGATATCGGCCCGTTCCGTCGAGGAAGCGGTTCGGCAAGGGTTCGAGCGGGATGCCGAGATGCGGGCAGGCGTTCACATAGACCCGCACGGTCTCCCCCTGCCTGAGAACGACGAGGCTCGTGAAGCCCCCCGGCACGGGCGGGAAGCCGCGGGCGGTGCCGTCCGGGATTTCTTCCAAGCGGCAGAGGGCACGTTCGCTCAAAGGCCCGCCATCTCCGAGAGGATGGCCCAGTGCTCCGGCGAGACGGGCACGACCGAGAGGCGGGACTGGCGGATGAGGGCGAGGTCCTGCAGCCGCGGCTCCGCCTTCATCGCGGCGAGGGTGACGGGACGCGGCACGGGGCGGAGGGCGCGCATGTCCACGCAGGCCCAGCGGCCGGTCTCCTCGGTCGGGTCGGGATAGGCCTCGCGCGCGACCTCGACGATGCCGACGATCTCGCGGCCCTCGTTGGAGTGATAGAAGAAGGCGAGGTCGCCGAGGCGCATGGCGCGCAGGTTCTTGGCGGCCTGGGCGTTGCGCACGCCCGTCCAGGGCTCCACGCCGACGGCCATCTGCTGTTCCCAGGAGAAGGCGTCGGGTTCGCTCTTCACCAGCCAGTGGGCGGTCACCGCTGATGGCCCCCCGTGCCGGGCGGGGCGAGCGGCGGACAGGGCGGGACGAGAGGCATGGCGCGGCTCCGGCGGCGCGGGCGAATCGCCGCCCGGCGGGGGCGCATCGAAGCGCCGCCGGCGTCCAGGGTGCAATGAGAGGTGCTCAGCCGGGCGTTGGGTCGTTGTGCACGCGCCGCAGGCGGAAGCCGAGGCTGATCAGCAGCACCCCGCCGGCGACGGCCTGGATGGCCACGAGCCAGATGAGCGCGAGCAGCCCCGGGCCGGGCGCGGCGGCCAGCCAGAAGCCGATGACGACGCTGATCACGCCCCAGAGGGCCAACAGCCAGCTTCCGCTGCGCCAGGCGAGGACGAGACGGAACACCCCGGCCGCGATCGACCAGCCGGCAACGAGCAGCACGAGCACGATGGCCGAGGCGATCGGCATCATCAGCAGCACCGCGGCGGCGATGAGCGAGACGATGCCCTCCACCACCAGCCATCCCGTGCCCGGCCGCCGGACGCCGAGCATGGCGGGCCGGCCGGTAAAGGCCTGCGAGAGGGTGAAGGCGCCGTCGAGCGCAAGCCAGGCGGCGAGGGTGCCGAGGATAACCGCGAGCCCGAGGCCGGGCACGAGGACGGCGAAGAGGCCGAAGAGGACCGCGACGACCCCGCGCAGCACCAGCAGCCACCAGCCGCCGGCCAGTGCGCGGATCATGCGGAAGCGGCCTTCGGCGGCGAGAAGGGTGGTGGTGGAGGACATGGTCGGGAACTCCGAGCGTGCGCGACCGTGGAGCGGCGTGCGACGCCGAAGGTTGCGCCCGGCGCGCACCCTCGCCAAGGACGCGCGGGCGGGGGAGACTGCGGCGAATCAGGAGATTCCGATGGCCGAGCCGCTCTTCGTTCCCGCGACCCCCGAGACCACGCGCATCGGACTCTTCGATGCCGCCTTCCCGCCGGTCGCGAGCATCGCCTCGGGCGAGCGTGTGACGCTGGAATGCGTCTCAGGCCTGGGCGATGCCGTTCCCGAGGAGGGGCGCGGCATGACAATCCCCGCGGGGCTGCGCGCGATCGGTGAGGCGAACACGGCAGGCGTCACGGGCCATATCATCACCGGCCCGGTCGAGGTGCGCGGCGCGGAGCCGGGCGATGCGCTGCGCGTTGAGATCGAGCGGATCGAGCTCGGCGCCGACTGGGGCTTCTGCGGCTTCCGCCCGCTCGCCGGCACGCTGCCCGAGGATTTTCCTTATCGGCGGATGCTGCACATCCCCGTCGATCAGGCGGCGAAGACCTGCGCGTTGCCGATGGGCGGCGGCATCAGCCTGCCGCTCGCGCCCTTCTTCGGCGTGATGGGCGTGGCGCCGCCAGCCGAATGGGGCCGTCTCTCCACGAAGGAGCCGCGCGCGCACGGCGGCAACCTCGACAACAAGGAGTTGGTGGAGGGCACGACGCTCTGGCTGCCCGTGCATGTCGAAGGCGCGCGCTTCTCGGCGGGCGACGGGCACGGCGTGCAGGGCGACGGCGAGGTCTGCATCAACGCGCTCGAGACCTGCCTGACCGGCACCTTCGGCCTGCATGTCGAGAAGGGCGGCGGCGCGCGCGATCCGATCCTGCGCTTTCCGCGCGCGGAAACGCCGACGCATTTCATCAGCATGGGGATGCACGAGGATTTGGACATCGCGATGAAGGGCGCGCTGCGGGAGATGATCGCCTTCATCGCCGCGCGCACGAACCTCTCGGCCGCGGATGCCTACCAGTTCTGCTCGCTCGCGGTTGATTTCCGGGTGACTCAAACCGTGAACGGGGAGAAGGGTGTGCACGGCATGTTGAGGAAGGGATTGCTCCTCTGACGGCACGTGAAGCGGGGGCATCAAACGGCTGATCCGATTCACGTCGCGAATCCTGTCCACAGGTTCGCCCACAATTCCATGCACAAGATTCCGTGCGCCGCATCTTGTAGGCGGGCAACTGCATGACCTACCGTATCTTGTATCGGCGTTGACGAGGATGGACGCGATGGACTGGTCAGCGGAAGCGATCGAGCAATTGCGTGCGCTCTGGGCGGAGGGACACTCCACCGCCGAGATCGGACGGCGCATGGGCATCTCGAAGAACGCCGTGGTGGGCAAGGCGCATCGCCTGCACCTGCCCGCGCGGCCGAGCCCGATCCACCGCGAGCAGGCGCCCGCCGTCGCCACCGCCTCCACCGCCAGCGAGGCCCCGCGCCCCGTCGCGTCGCCCTCCCCTGCACCGGCGCCGCGCCCCGTCGCCCCCGTGCGCGTGGCGCCGCCGCCCGCCGCTGCGCCGCGCGTCGCGCCGGCCGCTGTCGTGCGCCCCTTCCAGCGCAGCAGCGCGCGCAGCTGCTGCTGGCCGATCGGTGAGCCCGGCACGCCCGAGTTCCGCTTCTGCACGAGCGAGGCGTTGTCGACGAAGCCCTACTGCCTCGAGCACGCCTCCATCGCTTACGTGAAGGCGCGCGACCGGCGCGAGGACGCGGCCTGAGACACGAAGCTCGCGCGAGATACGGGGCCGGGGAGCAATCCTCCGGCCTTTTCATGCGTGGGTGATGCTGGCTTCTGATCGCCGTCACTGGTGGCCGTAGGGGGAGGAAGAAGGAATTCTTCCTCCCCCAAACCACTTACAATCATCTTCTTTTCTAGTTTGAAAGGCTTGGCGGTCGGTACGCCTCGGGTCATCGACCCGAGGAGACTGCACGCGCAGGATGGGCACGCTCAAGAAAGCCAGCCCCTGATCAACGCATCCGCGAAGCCAGATGGGGATCCAAGGGCCTCAGGCCCCTGGCGGGTGAGGTGCCGGAGAGGGCAGAGCCCTCTCTGGCGTCACCAGCGCAAAACCAGGGACAGCGCCTGACTATGCGCGCGCCCTCTCCCCGATCAGCCGCCGCCGGAGCTTGCCGCCGAGCCAGTCGATGACCGCGACGGTGACGACCATCAGGAGGATGATGAAGGCCACCTCGTCCCAGTGGCGGACCTTGATGCGCTCGGCGATCTGCAGCCCGATCCCGCCCGCGCCCACCACGCCAAGGATGGAGGCGGAGCGCGTGTTGCTCTCGAAGAAATAGAGCGCCTGGGCGAGCATCACAGGCAGCACCTGCGGCAGGATGCCGAAGCGGATGGCGAGGGAGCGCGAGGCGCCCGCGGCGGTCACGCCCTCGGCTTGGCGGCGATCCGCGTTCTCGATGGCTTCCGCGTAGAGCTTCGAGAGCGTGGCGAGATCGGAGACAAACAGGGCGAGGACGCCGGCGAGCGGCCCGAGCCCTACCGCGCGCACGAAGGCCAGCGCCCAGATGAGCTGGTCCACGCCGCGCATGCCATCGAAGACCCGGCGAAGCGAGAAGCGCAGCAAGGTGGTGGTAACGATGTTCCGCGCGCCGAGGAAGCCGAGCGGCACGGCGAAGGTGGCGGCCAGCACCGTGCCGAGGAAGGCCATCGCGACGCTCTCCGCGAGGCCCTTGAGGATGTCGCCCCATAACTCCCCGGGCGAGGGCGGTATCATCAGGCGGATGATGGTGAAAAGGCCGGACAGCCCGTTCCACAGCCGCGCGGGCGTGATGTCGAAGAGCCAGAAGGCCCAGGCCAGCCAGGCGAGGAAGACGGCACCGCCCGCGAGGCGCGCTGCGCGCTGCCGCGGCGAGGGGCCGAAGGCGCCGGGCAGCGCCGCCCTCCAACGCGCGACGCTCGCCTCGCTCATGCTGCGCGGGACATTCGCCTCGCTCATGCCCGCGCCTCTCCGCGCAACCGGCGGCGGAGGGCATCCGACAGAAGATCGATCATCGCCACCACCAGGACGATCAGCACGATGATCGCCGAGATCTCCTCGTAGTAGTTCTGGCTGATCACGAGATACAGCTCCTGCCCGATCCCGCCCGCGCCCACGAAGCCGATGACGCTCGCGCCGCGCACGTTGATCTCGAAGCGCAGCAGCAGGTAGGAGACCATGTTCGGCGCCACCTGCGGCAGCATGGCGAAGCGGCAGGCCTGGGCCCAGGTACCGCCCGCCGCGCGCACGCCCTCCCACGGCCCCATCTCCGCGTTCTCGATCGCCTCGGCGAAGAGCTTGCCGAGCGCGCCGGTCGTGTGGGCCGCGATGGCGAGGATGCCGGCCAGCGGCCCGACGCCGAAGGCCCAGACGAGAATCAGCGCGTAGACGATCTCCGGCACCGTCCGCATCGCCTCCAACCCGCGCCGCGAGAGCTGGTAGGCGAGGCCGGAGGGCGCGACGTTCCGCGCCGCCGGGAAAGCCAGCAGCAGCGCGACAGCGCCGCCCGCCAGCGTCGCCAGCGCCGCCATGTTCGCGGTCTCCAGCAGCAGCAGCGCCCATTTGTCGAGGCGGTAGAACCAGAAGGCGACGCTGCCCTCCGTCTCCCAGCCACCGAAGAGCGTCGCCCAGCGCAGGTCCGGCAGCAGGCGCGCGAAGTAGTCCCCCGCGCGCGGCAGGCCGGCGGCGAGGGAGGAGGGATAGAACTCGCTCACCTCCGCCGCCGCCAGCAGGGCGATGAGGAAAAGCGCGCCGCCGAGCAGCAGCCGCGCACGCTTCGCCCGCCGCGCCGCCTGGAAGGCCGCCTCGCCGCGAAGGGCGGCGGGGGAGAAGGTGGCGCTCAGTTGCGTCTCCGGCGCTCCGCCGCCTCCTCGCGCCGCATATCGATCAGCAGCTGGAATTGGTCATGCGTCACCTCTCGGTAACCGGTGCCGCCCCCGCGCTCGATCGCGCGGTAGATGTCCGGGTGCGCGGAGGGCAGCGCGAGGTGGAACAGCCGCATGTCCTCCTTGAAGGCGGCGGGCAGCGCCTTTCGCACGGTGAGCGGCCCGTAGATCACCGGCTCCGTCCTCCAGATGATCCTGAGATCGGGCATGTTCAGCATGCCCTTCTCGACCATCGCGTGCAGGTTCCCGCGCGAGAAGCCGGCGGCCGCATCGCCCTGGCCGGAGGCCCAGGTGAAGGCGGCGTCGTACTGCCGCTGCAGCACCGCGATCACCGCCTGCTCGTGCCCGCCCGCGAAGCCCGTGCGGGAGAAATAGGTGCCGGGATCGATCCCCGAGCGGCGTAGCGCGAAACGCGGGATGAGATAGCCCGAGGCCGAGTTCGGGTCTGGCCAGGCAAGCGACTTCCCGCGCATGCCCGCGAGGTCGTTGATGCCGGAATCCGCCCGCGTCACCATCACGCCGATATAGCTGGCCGAGCCGTCCTCCTGCTCGGCCACCAGCAGCGGCTCCACACCGCCGTTCGTGTCCAACCAGGCGGCGGCGTAGACGGCGGGACCGATGGAGGCGAGGTCGATCTGCCCCGCGCCCAGCGCCTGCACCACGCCCGCGAAATCGGCGGCCAGCAGCAGGCGCGCGGGCACGCCGAAGGTCTCCTCCATCAGGCGGCGATAGCCCTCGTAGCGGCCGAGGCGGTCGCCCTCGTTCTCGCCGCCGAGGATGCCGATGCGGATCTGCGGCACCTGCGTCGCCCAGGCGCGTCGGCCCGGCGTGGGAAAGGCGAGGCCAGGGTCGGTGCTGCGGCGCTGCGCGAGGGCCGGCCCGGCGGCGAGCGCCCCAGGCAGGACCAGAGGGAGGGCGAGGAACTGGCGGCGGCGGGGCATGCTCAACGTCTCCTGCGGCGCTCCTGCGCCTCCTCCTCGCGCAGGCGCACCACCAGGGCGTAGTCGGCATGGGTGACGGTGCGGAACCCCGTGCCCCCGCCGCGCTCGATGCCTTCGTAGACGGCGGGGTGGGTCTTGGGCAGCGCCAGGAAGAAACGGCGCATGTCCTCCTTGAAGGCTTCTGGCAGGTCCGCGCGGCAGGCGATGGGGCCGGAGGGAATGGGATCGCTCCTCCAGATCACGCGCAGCTCGCGCATGTCGAGCATCCCCTTGTCCACCATCACCTTCAGCGCGCCGCGCGAGTAGCCGGTAGCGAAGTCCCCCTGCCCCGAAGCCCAGGTGCAACCCGCGTCGTATTGCCGGTGCAGCACCGCCACCACCGCCTGCTCGTGCCCGCCCGCGAAACCCGTGCGGGAGAAATAGCTGGAAGGCTCGATCCCCTGGGCGCGCAGCGCCGCACGCGGCGCGAAATAGCCGGAGGTGGAGGCGGGATCGGCCCAGGCGAGCGAGCGCCCGCGCATCCCCGCGAGGTCAGCGATGCCGGAATCCGTGCGCGTCACCATGATCGCGACGTAGCCGATGGTGCCGTCATCCGCCTCGGCCGAGACCAGCGCCTCGATCGCGCCCCTGGTGTCGATCCAGGTGCCGGCGTAGTTCGCGGCGCCCATCTGCGCCATCTCGATCTGACCCGCGGCGAAGGCTTGGCCAACCCCGGCGAAGTCGGGCGAGGGGTAGAGGCGCACGGGCAGCCTGAAGGTCTCCTCCAGCAACTGGCGATAGGGCTCGTTCCGCGCCAGGCGGTCCGTCTCGTTCTCGCCGCCGGAGATGCCGATGCGGAGCACCGGGATCCCGTCCGCCCAGGCGCGCCGCCCGGCTTCGGGAAAGGTGACGCCGGGATCGACGCTCCGCCGCGGTGTCCCCTGCGCCAGGGCGGGCACGGCGAGCGTCGAGAGAAGCAGGGCGCGGCGGGTGGCGTTCATGCGACGGCTCCAACGGCCGGGGCCTGCGGCGTCTCCGCCTCCAGCGCTTCCTCCGGCACGCCGTAGATGGCTTCGACCTCCGCCGCCGTCAGCGCCGCGGGCGTGCCGTCGAAGACCACGCGCCCGGCGGACATGGCGACGATCCGGTCGCAGTAGCGCCGTGCGGTGTCGAGGTGGTGGAGGTTCACCAGCACCGTCAGCCCGTCCCGCCGATTCACGTCGCGCAGCGCCTCCATCACCACGCGCGCGTTGCGCGGGTCGAGCGAGGCAATGGGTTCGTCCGCCAGCAGCAGCCGCGGCTCCTGCAGCATGGCGCGGGCGATGGCGACGCGCTGCTGCTGCCCGCCCGAGAGCGTCTCCGCCCGCTGCAAGGCCTGCTCCGCGAGATCAAAGCGGTCCAGCGCATCGAGCGCCATCGCGCGCTCCTCCGGCGTGAAGCGGAGAAGAAGGGAGTTGAGCGTCGCGAGCGGCCCCGGCCGATGGTTCAGCCGCCCGACGAGCACGTTGGTCAGCACGTCCAGCCGCTGGATAAGGTTGAACTGCTGGAAGATCATCGCGCAGCGCGTGCGCCAATCCCGCAGCGCCTTCCCGCGCAGCGCCGTCACCTCCGCGCCGTCGTGCAGGATGCGGCCCGCGCTCGGCTCGGTCAGGCGGTTGACCATGCGCAGCAGCGTGGACTTGCCCGCGCCGGAACGGCCGATGATACCCACCATCTGCCCCTGCGGGATGGAGAGCGTGACGCCGTCCACTGCCGCGCGGCCGCCGAAGCGGCGGGTGAGGTCCTGGAGTTCGAGCATGACGGGCCCTTGCCGTTCGACGCAGCTTAACCGGGGCGTTGCGGCCCGGAAGAGGCAATAGGAAGCGCCTTCATCCTGGCCGGCCGCCGCTTGTGACTCCGGGGAGAGGAAGAAGGAATTCTTCCTCTCCCCGAACCCCTCACCATCATCTTTTTCTATCTGATTGGAATCTCTGAATGGCCGGTGCGCCTCGGGTCATGGACCCGAGGCGACGACACCGTCAGGAAGGCTTCGCGACAGCCAGACGGGAATCCAAGGGCCTCAGGCCTTGGCGGGCGAGATCCGGAGAGGGCAGAGCCCTCTCCGGGAGCCACAAGCACCGGCCCCTCAGAGTCCCGCGAGCACCGCCTCCGTCACCCGCTCCACCTGCCCCTCGTCGAGATAGGGGTGCATGGGCAGGGCCAGGATGCGCTTGCACAGCATCTCGCTGACCGGCAGCGGCGGCGCCTGGCGGATCGCACCGGCATGGGCCTCGCGATAGGCGGGCTGATGGTGCAGCGGCAGGGGGTAGTAGATGGCGGTCGGCACGCCGCGGGCCTTGCAGGCCTCCTGCACGCGCGCCCGCTGCGCCTCATCGGCCACCAGCACCGAGTAGAGGCCGTAGGCGCTATCGTAGCCCGCGGCCCGCACCGGGGTCTGCACGCGCCCGGCGATCGCCGCGTCATAGGCGGCGGCGATGCGGGCGCGCGCGGCCAGCTCGCCCTCCATCAGCGGCAGCTTGCAGAGCAGGATGGCGGCCTGGATCGTGTCGAGGCGGCCGTTCATGCCGGTCCGCATCACCTCGTAGCGGGTCTTGCCCTCCCCGTGGGTGCGGAGGGAGCGGTAGAGCTCGGCCTTCTCCGCACTGTCGGTCAGCAGCGCGCCGCCATCGCCGTAACAGCCGAGCGTCTTGGTGGGATAGAAGGACAGCGCGGCCGCGCCCGCCCATCCGCCCAGCCGGCGGCCCTCCAGCGCGCCCCCGAAGGCCTGGGCGGCGTCGTCGAGGGCGAACATCCCCTCCTCCGCGCAGATCGCCTCAATCGCCCGCCAGTCCGCCGGCAGGCCGAAGAGGTCCACGCCCACCACGGCGCGCGGGCGCAGCTTCCCTTCCGCCTTCACCAGGGCGATGCGGCGCTTCAGGTCGGCGATGTCGATGTTGAAGGTGTTCGGGTCCACGTCCACGAAAACGGGGGTGGCGCCGAGCACCAGCGGCACCTCGGCCGTTGCGGTATAGGTGAAGGCGGGCAGGAACACCGCGTCCCCGCGACCGATCCCCTCGGCCATCATGGCGATCTGCAGAGCGTCGGTGCCGGAGGAGACGGCGACGCAGTGGCCCACCCCGGCGAAACCGGCCAGGGCGCGCTCCAGCTCCTCCACCTCCGGCCCCATGACGAAGCGGCCGGAATCGAGGACGGCCGCGATGCGGCGGTCGATCTCCGGCCGGATCAGCGCCTGCTGGGCGCGGACGTCGAAAAGACCGATGGGGGCGGGTGTGTCTTGCGGCATGGGGCGGGGCCTTAGCCCAATCCGGCCGCCGCGTCGAAATCAAGGACTGTGTCGGAGGGTTACGGGGGGGGGGGCGCGAGGTCCCCCCCCGCAGGCCGCTAACCCCGGCCCGGCTTGTGCACCCGCAGCGGCCCGAAGCTCTGCGCCACCGGCATGACCTGCAGGGTGTTCACGTTCACCCGCGCCGGGCGGGAGGCCACCCAGTGGATGGCGTCCGCGATGTCCTCGGGCGTCAGCGCGTCGGCGCCCTCGTAGACGGCGGCGGCCTTGGCGTCGTCGCCGAAGCGCACGTTGCTGAACTCGGTGCCGCCCACCAGGCCCGGCTCGATATCCGTCACCCGCACCGGCGTGCCGTAGAGGTCGGCGCGCAGGTTGAGGCTGAACTGGCGCACGAAGGCCTTGGTGCCGCCGTAGACATTGCCGCCGGGATAGGGGAACTCGGCGGCGGTGGAGCCGATGTTGACGATGTGGCCCCGCCCGCGCTCCACCATCCCGGGAAGGACGGCGCGGGTGAGGTAAACCAGCCCCTTCACATTGGTGTCGATCATCGCGTCCCAGTCGTCCAGCTCGGCCTCCTGCGCGGGGCCGAGGCCGCGGGCGAGGCCGGCGTTGTTGACCAGCACGTCGATCGCGGACCACTCGGCGGGCAGGCCGCCGATGGACGCGGCCACGGCCGAGCGGTCCCGCACGTCGAGCACGACGGGCAGCACCTTGTCCGCGCCGATCTCGCCGCGCAGTGCGTCGAGCCGCTCCGCGCGCCGCCCGACCGCGACGATGCGCGCCCCGTCCTCGGCGAAGCGGCGCGCGGTCGCCGCCCCGAAGCCGGAGGTCGCGCCGGTGACGAGGACGATCACGCCGCCACCCCCTCGTTGAGCAGGCGCCAGACCTTCAGCGGCGTCGCGGGCATGTCCACATGGGCGATGCCGCGCTCGGCCAGCGCGTCCACGACGGCGTTCATGACCGAGGGCAGCGCGCCCGCGCAGCCGGCCTCGCCGCAGCCCTTGGCGCCCAGCACGTTGGTGCGCGCGGGCACGGGGTGGCTGGCGAAGCCGAAGGCCGGCGCGTGCTCGGCCCGCGGCAGGCCGTAATCCATGTAGGAACCGCTGAGGAGCTGCCCATCCGGGTCGTAGGCGGTGTGCTCGGTCAGTGCCTGGCCGATGCCCTGCACGATCCCGCCATGCGCCTGTCCCGCGACGAGCATCGGGTTCACCAGCGTGCCGAAGTCGTTAACGGTAACGTAGCTGACCACCTCGGTCTCGCCCGTCTCGGGGTCGATCTCCACCTCGGCCACGTGGCAGCCATTCGGGAAGGCGCTGTCCTCGTACTGCTCGGTGGTGGAGACATCGAGCGTGTCCGGCACCCCCTCCGGCGGGGCGGGCATGGTGCGGAGCTGGGCCGCGAGTTCCAGCAGCCCGATGCCGCGATCGGTGCCGGCGATGGTGAAGCGCCCCGAGGAAAACTCGATGTCCTCCGCCGAGGCTTCCAGCACATGCGCCGCCAGCTTCCGCCCGCGCTCGATCACCTGGGCGCTTGCGGCGGAGATGGCCGTTCCGCTCGCCATCATCGAGCGCGAGCCGCCCGTGCCGCCGCCCGCGATCAGCAGGTCGCTGTCGCCCTGCACCAGCCGGATGCGGTCGAAGGGAATGCCGAGGCGGTCCACCAGCACCTGCGCGAAGGGCGAGGCATGGCCCTGGCCGTAGTCGAGCGTGCCGGTGAGGATCGTCACGCCCCCGTCCTCGTCGAAGCGGATGCCGCCCATCTCCTTGGACGGCGGCGCCGTCACCTCGAGGTAATGCCCGATGCCGATGCCGCGCAGCCGGCCGCGGCGGCGCGCCTCGGCACGGCGCGCGGGGAAGCCGTCCCAGTCGGCCGCGGCCAGCGCCTCCTCCAGGATCGCGGGGAAGTCGCCGCTGTCGTAGTGCATGCCGGAGGGGGCGTCGTAGGGGATCTGGTCGGCGCGGATGTGGTTGCGCCGGCGCAGCTCAACCCGGTCGATGCCCATCTCGCGCGCGGCGGTGTCCACCATGCGCTCCATGTAGTAGTTGCCCTCGGGGCGTCCTGCGCCGCGATAGGCGCCAACGGGCGTGGTGTTGGTGAAGACGCAGCGCGTCGAGACCTCCAGCAGCGGCGTGCGATAGACGCCGATGACGTTCTTCACCGTGTTCATGGTGGAGGGCAGCGTCGTCGCGTTGGAGAGATAGGCGCCGAGATTGCCGAAGCCGGTCATGCGCACGGCGAGGAAATGACCCTCGGCGTCGAGGGCCAGTTCGCCGAGCATGTCGTGGTCGCGGCCATGGCTGTCGGAGAGGAAGCTCTCCGAGCGGCTGTCCGTCCACTTCACGGGCCGACCGAGACTGCGGGCGGCGAAGAGCAGGGCCGGATACTCGGGATAGACGCTCGCCTTCATGCCGAAGGAGCCGCCGACATTGCCGGTGAGCATCCGCACGCCCTCGAGTTCCACGCCCATCACCTTGGCGAGGCCGCCGCGCATCCCGAAGACGCCCTGGCTGCCGGCGCGCAGCACGTAGCGCCCCTCCTCGAAGCTGCCGATGGCCGAGCGCGGCTCCAGGGGCGAGACGACGACGCGGCTGTTGCGGATGGGCAGGCGCACGACATGGGCCGCGCGCGCGAAGGCCGCCGCCACCGCCTCGGCGTCGCCGTAGTGGAAATCGACCACGAGGTTGCCGGGCACGGCCTCGTGCAACTGGGGCGCGCCGGGCTCGGCGGCCTCCCGCGCCTCGGTCACGGCCGGCAGGGGATCGACGTCGAGCACCACCGCCTCGGCCGCGTCGCGCGCCTCCTTCGGGGTCTCGGCCACCACCATCGCCACGGGGTCGCCGACGAAGCGCACCTTGTCCGTGGTCAGCACGGGCTGGCGGGGAAGATGGGGCGGGCTGCCGTCGCGGTTCTTCTGGCCGACGGTGAGCGACATGGGGCCGATGCCCGCCGCCTCGAGGTCCGCCCCGGTGACGATGGCCAGCACCCCCGGCATGGCGCGCGCCGCCTCGGTGTCGATGCCGCGGATCGTCCCGTGGGCGAAGGGGCTGCGGACCATCACGGCATGGGCCTGGCCGGGCAGGGAAAGGTCGTCGCTGTAGCGCCCCTCGCCCCGCAGCAGCACCGGATCCTCCTTGCGGGAGACGGGCTGGCCGATGCCGAACTTCATCTGGGAGGGGTCGAGCGAGACGTTCATGCGGGCATCCTTGGCGGGGGCGGCCTCGGCCGCCACCCCGCCAAGGTGGGCGGTGCCCCCGGGGTGCGAAACCCCCTTTCGACGGATCGGCGGGGAGCGCCCGGCGGCGAGGGCCCCGGAGCGGTCTCCGGCAGCCCTCCAGGGGGCTTCCCCACCTCCCAGCCGCGCTACATCACCGCGGGTGGCATTCCCCCCGGCCCCGGCCCGATCGGCGTGATGTCGGGTCCGACCGGTCCCGGTTCCGGCATGTCCGGTCCAGGGGCGGGGATCTCGGGTCCGGGTGCCGGCGGCACGACCGTGGGCTCGGGCACCGGGTTCTCCGGACCGGGCGCGGGCCCCGGCGCGGGGGAGGGATCGGGCGGGGTGATCTCGGGGCTGTCGGACATGGTGGGTACCTCTTCCATCCCCCTCCCAACGTTCCAGGAGGCCGGATGTTCGATGGGGCCTCGACACCCCCCGGCACCCTCGGTAAGGCGCCGGGCCATGGCCCCCCTCCCCTCCCTCACCGGCGCCCTGGACCGCCTGCCGGAGACGCGGCGGCCGCGGCTCTGGCTCTCCCTCCTCTGCCTCCTGCTCTGGGCACCCGGCCTCTTCTCCCTGCCGGCCGGGGACCGCGACGAATCTCGCTTCGCCCAGGCGAGCCGCCAGATGGTCGAGAGCGGCGACTATGTCCGCATCCGCAACGGTGAGGTGGAGCGCAACAAGAAGCCCGTCGGCATCCACTGGGTGCAGGCGGGCATCGTCCTCGGGATGGAAGCCACGGGCCTGCCCGCGCGGGGCTGGATCGGCAGCTACCGGCTGGCGGCGGCGCTCGGGGCCTGGCTGGCGGTGCTCGCCACCTTCTCCCTCGGCCGCGGGCTGGTCGGGCGGCGCGCGGCCTTCCTCGCGGCGGCGCTGCTGGCAGCCTCCCTGCTGCTGGTGGCGGAAACCCACATCGCCAAGACCGATGCTGCCCTGCTTGCGAGCGTCGTGGCCGCCATGGGGCTAATGGGCCGCGCCTATCTCTCGCCCGCCGGCTTCTCCGCCCGCGCGGCGCTCGGCTTCTGGCTTGCCCTCGGCGCGGGGGTGCTGCTCAAAGGCCCGATCACGCCCATGGTGCCCCTGCTGGCGGGCCTGACCCTCTATGTCGCCGATCGCGGCTGGCGCGCCGGCATGCCCTGGCTGCGCGCCCTGCGCCCGGCCTGGGGAATCCCGCTGATGATCGCCTGCGCCTTGCCCTGGCTCGTCGCCATCGGCATCGCGACGGAGGGGCGCTTCTTCTCCCAGGCGCTGGGCGACGACATGCTGAACAAGGTCGGCTCCGGCGAGGAGGCGCACTGGGGCCCGCCCGGCTACTACCTGCTGACCTTCGGCATCGCGGCCTTCCCCGGCGCCTTCATTGTGCTGCGCGGCCTGCCCCATGCCTGGGCGGCCAGGATGCGGCCGGGAACGCGCTTCCTCCTCGCCTGGGCCGCGCCCACCTGGCTTCTGTTCGAGGCGGTGGCGACGAAGCTGCCCCACTACGTTCTGCCCGCCTATCCCGCCCTGCTGCTGCTGGGCGCCGCCTGGGCCTGCGACCCACTGCGCCGCCGGGCCCCGCGCTGGCTGACCTGGCTCGGCTGGGCCGCGCTCTTCGGCACGGCGATCGGTCTGGCCGGGTTGGCGGTGGGGCTGCCACTCGCCGCGGACGGCCGGCTGAACCCCGTCAGCCTGCTGGCCCTCCCCTTCGCCGCGCTTCCCCTCTGGGCGGTAGTACGGGCGGCGCGGCAGGGGGCCTGGGCGCGTGCCGGCCTCTCGGCCGCGATCCTCGCCGTGCCGCTCTACGGGGTGGTGCTCGAGGGCGTGCTGCCGCGGCTGACCGCCCCCTGGGTCTCCCACCGCGTGGCCGCCATGGTCGCGGCGGAAGGCGTGCCGGCGGAGCGCTTCGGCATCACCGGCTACCACGAGCCCTCCGTCGTCTTCGAGACCGGCACCGCGACGCACCTGCTCAAGGACGGGACGGAGGCCGCGCGCTTCCTGGCCGGGGGACCCGGCCGGGTGGTGGCCGTTGAAAGCCGCGAGGAATCGCGCTTCGAGGCCGCCCTCGCGGCGCTCGGCCTGCGCCAGTTCGCCGTTGGGCGGGTGGAAGGGTTCAACTACGTCCGTGGCCGCCGGGTCGCGATCGTGCTGTTCCGGGTGCCCTGAACCGATGATGGAGCTCGTCACCGACATCCTGGCCGCGACCGGGACCTTTGGCATCTTCCTGCTGATGTTCGCCGAGAACATCTTCCCGCCCATCCCGTCGGAGGCGATCATGCCCGTGGCCGGCTTTGCCGCCGCCGAGGGCAAGATGGACGCCCTTTCCGTCTTCGTTGCGGGCAATGCCGGGGCGCTCCTGGGCAACGCCGTCTGGTACGAGGCAGCCCGCCACGTCGGCCAGTCGCGCATCGAGCGCGCCGCCGATCGCTGGGGCCGCTACCTCGGCATCATCGGCGAGGACGTGCGGGAGGCGAGCGCCCTGCTCGTCCGTTGGGGCGTCCCGGCCGTGCTCTTGTGCCGCTGCCTGCCAGGGCCGCGCACCCTCATCTCCGTGCCCGCCGGGCTCGTGCGGATGAACCGCGGCGTGTTCTACGCGGCCACCACCCTCGGCACCTGCCTCTGGACGGGGTTCCTCATGACCGCGGGCTGGCTGCTGCAGGGCCAGTGGGAACGCATCGGACACTGGATGGAACCGCTCGGCACGGCCGTGATCGGGGCGGCGGCGGCAATCTACGCCTGGCACCTCTGGCGAACACGGGCACGCTGGCGGGGGTAGGCCATCCTGGCCATGGCGCCGGCTTGTTCTGACCGGCCGACGCGTGTGACTCCGGGAAGAGGAAGAAGGAATTCTTCCTCTCCCCGGACCCCTCACCATCATCTTTTTCTTTGAATTTGGAACTACTTGGCGGCCAGTGCGCCTCGGGCCATGGACCCGAGGCGACGGCACGTTGGGGAAGGTTCCGCAACAGCCAGGTGGGGATCCAAGGGCCTCAGGCCCTTGGCGGGTGAGGTCTGGAGAGGGCAGCGCCCTCTCCAGTTCTACTCCCCCCGAAACACCGGCCGCCGCTTCTCGCCAAACGCCTTCACCGCCTCCAGGAAGTCCGCGCTGCGCGGAAAGGCATCGAGTTCGGCGCGGTCGGTGTCGCTGATCGGCAGGGGCCCGCGGAGGGCGCGAAGGGCGCGCTTGTGGAAGCGGTTGGCCAGCGGCGCGCCTTCGGCCACGCGGGTGGCAAGGGCATGGGCCTCGGCCTGCACAGCCTCGTCGGGCACGAGGCGCGTGAGGAGACGGCGGTCGAGGGCTTCCTCCCCCGTGTAGGTGCGGCCTTCGACGAGCATTTCCATCGCCACCGCCTCGCCGGCGATGCGAAGCAGGGCGTCCAGGCCTTCGTGAGGATAGAAGAGGCCGAGGTTGCGTGCGGGAATGCCCATGCGCGTGCCGGGCCCGCCCACGCGGAAGTCGCACATCAGCGCCAGGCCGCAGCCGCCGCCGAGGGCATGGCCGGAGAGGGCGGCGACCACGGGATGGACGCAGCGCTCGATCGAGAGGAAGGCGGCGACGAGGGCATCGTTATAGGCGCGCTCCCGCGCTTCCGTGCCGCGCTCCGTCGCGAAGGCCGTGATGTCCGCCCCGGCGGAGAAGGCCTCCTCCCCCGCGCCGCGCAGGATGACGCAGCGGAGCGATGTGTCGGCGGAGAGGTCCTCGAACAGGCCAGCCACCGCCCTCCACATGGGCAGGGTGAGGGCGTTGCGGCGGGACGGACGGTCGATGGTCAGCGTCGCGATCCCCGCGTCGCGCGCGAGGTAAAGGTCGGGATGGCTCATGTCCGCGGCAGGGTGAGGGGCGCGGCGAGCGCCCGCAAGGGGCGGGCAACCGCGCCCGCCCGTCGTCGTTCCATGGCCTGTTCCGCAGGAAGCAGGAGAGCCCCATGGCCGAGGCGAAGACCGAGCACGAGCAGCGCGAGAAGGTTCGCGAGATGATCAAGGACGTGAAGACGGCCGTGCTCGTGACCCATGGCGACGGCGACAAGCTGCGCGGGCGCCCGATGGTGGCCGCCGGGCTCGACCCGGATGGCAAGACCCTGTGGTTCTTCTCCGGCAACGGCACCGAGAAGACCGAGGAGATCAACCGCAACAACCGCGTGCTGCTCTCCTACTCCGATCCGTCGAGCCAGAACTACGTCTCCGTCTCCGGCACCGCGCGGGTCGTCCGCGATGTCGCGAAGCAGAAGGAGTACTGGCAGGAGTCGATGAAGACCTGGTTCCCGCAGGGCGCGGAGGACCCGCACATTGCCTTGATCGCGGTCGAGATGACGGGCGCCGAGTACTGGGACAGCCCCTCCTCTACCCTGCTGCACGCCTTCGGCTACGTGAAGGCGACCGTCACGGGGCAGCCGCCGAAGGGCGGCGAGAACGAGCGGGTGAAGTTCACGGCCTGACCCGCGCGGCCGCCCTCCTGTCCTTGGGGCGGGAGGGCGGCTCCTTTACTACAGCTGGCGAAACCCGCCTGTCCGAGGCGCACAAATTCTTAAGCAACTCTTCTAATCACAAGTTTTTGATCATATGTTGGCGATGTGGCTGGGGCCCTGGCAGCTTCCGGCCCGAAGTGATTCGCCGCATCGACCAGAAGCGAGTTCCCCTTGGCCACTCCCTGCGCTGCCCTTCATCGCGCTTTCCAGCTTGCCCTGATGGACGTGATTGATCCCGGCATGGACTGGGAAGAGGCGGTGAAGGCCCTGCTGGAGGCGCGCGACCGGCTGGCGGGGCCGCTCGCCCTCAGCGCCGAGACCTGCGCCGTCGGGTCGGGCGAGCAGCAAGGCCTTTCCTCGGCGCTGCAGGCCGGCTTTCAGGGGGCGATGAGCGCGCTGCCCGTTCCGGTGGATGCCCGGAACGAGCCGCACGAGTGGCCGCTTCTTCAGGCCTGATTCAACTCGATCAGCGAGCGCCGGATCTTCCGCCCGCGGCGGATCCGGTCCTCGATGAAGCCGGCCTCGCCCCAGCGAATGGCGCGGCCGAAAGCCTGGGCATCCTCGGTCAGGCGGGCGAGCATCTCCAGCACCGCCTCGCGGTTGTTGAGGAAGATGTCGCGCCACATGTCCACGTCGCTCGCCGCGATGCGCGTGAAGTCGCGGAAGCCCGAGGCTGCGAAGCGCAGCACCGCCTCCCGCGTCTCCTGCGCCAGATCGTCCGCCGTGCCGCAGATGGTGAAGGCGATGAGGTGCGGCAGGTGGGAGACGACGGCCACCACCTTGTCGTGGGTCACCGCGTCCATCGTCTCGATCATCGATCCCGCGCGCTCCCACAGGCTGCGCAGGCGCGCGACGGCGTCGGGATCGGTGCCGGGCGGCGGCGTGATGATGCACCAGCGCCCCTTGAAGAGCGTGGCGAAGCCCGCGTCCGGTCCGGAATGCTCGGTGCCGGCCATTGGGTGTGCGGGAACGAGGTGCACGCCCTCGGGCAGCAGCGGCGCAAGGTCGCGCAGCACGCTGCCCTTGGTGGAGCCGACATCGCTGAGGATGCAGCCGGGCGCGAGATGCGGCGCGATCACCGCCATCACCCCGGCATAGGCGCCGACGGGCACGCAGAGGATCACCGCGTCGCAGCCCTCCACCGCCTTGGCCGGATCGGCCTCGACAGTGTCCGCGATGCCCAGCGCCCGCACCCGCTCCAGCGTGTGCTCGCTGCGGGCACTGGCAACGAGGTGCCCGGCGATGTCGCCCCTCTCCCGCGCGAGGCGCAGGATGGAGGAGCCGACCAGCCCCGGCCCGATGATGCAGAGGCGCCTGAAGAGCGGCTGCTCAGGCATGGGCTGCGCTTCGGCCGACCGGGCTGTCCGCCCCCGCGAGAGCCTCGAGTACCATCCCGCACTCCTCCGCCGTGCCGACGGTGATACGCAGGCAGGTCGGCAGGCCGTAGACGGCCACGCCGCGCACGATCAGCCCCCGCCCGCGCAGATGCGCGTCGGCGGCCTTTGCCGCATCGGCCGAGCCGAAATCGACGAGCAGGAAGTTGCCCTGGCTCGGGTGCACGCGCAGCCCGAGCGCCGTCAGCCCCTCCGTGAGGCGGGCGCGCCAGGCGGCGTTGTGCGCCACGCTCTTCGCCACCCAATCGGGCTCGGAAAGCGCCGCAATGCCGGCGGCCATGGCGGTGGCGGAGACGTTGAAGGGCCCGCGCACGCGGTTCAGCACGTCGATGATCTCGGCGGGGCCATAGGCCCAGCCCAGACGGATGCCGCCGAGGCCCCAGACCTTGCTGAAGGTGCGCGTCATCACCGTGTTGGAACCCGCATCCACCAGCGCCTGGCCGGGGTCGTAGTCGGGGTCCTGCACGTACTCGGCATAGGCGCTGTCGAGGATCAGCACGATGTCCTCGCGCAGGCCCGCGCGCAGCCGGTTCACCTCGGACTGCGGCAGCAGCGCGCCGGTCGGGTTGTTCGGGTTGGCGAGGATGACGAGGCGCGTGCGCGGCCCGCAGGCGGCGATCAGCCCGTCCACGTCCGCTATCAGGTTCTTCTCGGGCACCTTGATGACACGGCAGCCGGCCCAGCGCCCGGTCAGGTCGTACATGAGGAAGCCGTGGGCGGACATGACCAGCTCCGTCCCCTCCCCGCCATAGGCGAGGATGAGAAGGGCGAGCAGCTCGTCCGAGCCGTTGCCGGTGACGATGCGCGCGGGATCGAGCCCGTGGTGGCGCCCGATCGCCTCGCGCAGGGCGGTCGCGCCCCCGTCGGGATAGCGATGCGCCTCCCGCCCGGCCTCGGCGATGGCGGCGATGGCGGCCGGCGGCGGTCCGAAGGCCCCCTCGTTCGAGGAGAGCTTCACGATCCGGTTCACGCCCGGAACCTTCGATTCACCGCCCACATAGGGCTCGACCGAGAGGATGGAGGGGCGGGGCATCACGGGCATGGTCGTCGTCACTCCGACGGGATGGGGGAAACCCCCTGTGAGAAGGCGGCGGCTCGCCGCGTCAGCCGGACTCGCCTCGCACGCGAGGGCCGTCCGGCTCCGGCTCGGCATAGCCCCCGACCGGGGTGGCGCGAAGGGGGGATAGGACGGCGAGGCGCGGATCCTCCGGGAGGACGAGCCCCTTCACCTCGGCCAGCGCGCGCAGCCCGCCGGCCGCGAAGACCAGCCGCAAGGGCGGCAGCCCGGCCCCCTCCAAGACCTCGACCAGGGCGGCGCGCGAGGTGCCGGGCGAGCGCTCCAGCCGCAGCAAGCCGCGGTCGCGCGGGGTGGCGTCGGCGCCGAAGAGGGCCACGACCATTGCGCTCGGGAAGGACTGGCCGGGCTGCATGAGGAAGGGCAGCGCCGCCACCACCTGGAGGCGCGGGGTGTCGAGCGAGGTCCACCAGGCGGCCTCCGGCGCCTCGCCATCCGCCGGCGAGGGCAGCACCGCCACCGTCGCCTCTCCGGCCGCGAGGGCGGCCAGGGCCAGGGCCGGCGTGGCATGGGCGCGCAGCGGCGTGTCCAGCCCGAAATGCCCCCGCGCCAGCGTCTCCGCCCCGGCGAGGACCGCGACGGTGAAATCCGACTGCTGGCGGAGGGAGGAAGCGATCATCTCCCGCCAAAGCCGCACCACGGCGCCGCGCGGCAGGGGGCCGGCGTGGCGGCCGAGGAGGCGGCGGAGGATCATCGCCTCCCGCCCCGGCCGGAAGCTGGCGCCGCCCGCCTTCATTCCCTGCGCCGCCAGTGCGGCAGAGAGCGAGGCGCGGCGCATCAGCAGGTCGTGCAAGGCGTCATCGATCGCGTCGATCTCCGCCCGGGCTGCGACGAGGGCGGCGGGGTTGACGACGGACGGATCGGTGAGGGCAGGGTCTGACATGGGCGCTGGCCGGTCTAGCGCCGGCACCGCCGGGCGCCAAGGCTGCGCGCAACCGGGCGGGGCGCGGTGGGGATTGGGTGGAAAAGGGATAGGCGTAACCCTTCAGCAGTCGCGCAATTCAACCCGAAATCGGAATAATAAGACGCTGCGCAACCTGCGATTGTGTTCCGGTTCCATCCCCCACCCGCCAATCATTGCTTCCAGGCACCACCTCCTCGATTTCACGTGCCGAGCCATTGCCTCGCAGCAAGATGTTCGATTTGTATCGATTTCGGTACAAAAAGGCCTGGTCGATGGGAAAGCTCTACTTTCGCGCGAGTGACGGCACGCATGGCGTGGAACTCGCCGTCACCGACGGGACCACCACCAGCGTCTTCGACCTCAACACGGGCGCGGCGGACTCGAACCCCGGGAACTTCACCCTTATCGGCCTCAACCTCTTCTTCACCGCCACCACGGCGGCCAACGGGACCGAGGTCTTCGTCACCGATGGCACGGCCCAGCCGCGCGTCATCGATGCCCTTCCCGGCTCCGGCTCCAGCCAGCCCGGCCAGCTCACTGTCTTCGGCAACAAGCTCGCCTATGTCGCGACCGACAGAGCGCGCGGCACCGAGCTCGTCGTCACGGATGGCACGACCACTAACTTCTTCGACATCAATCCGGATTCGCTCAGCTCTTCCCCCACCAACCTCACACCCGTGGGCGACAGGCTGTTCTTCACGGCCACCACGGCGGCCGGCGGCACGGAGGTCTTCGTCACCGACGGCACCACCCAACCGCGCATCGTAGACCTCTTCCCCGGTCCCGCCACGAGCACGCCGATGCAGCTCACCGCCTTCGGCGGCAAGCTCGCCTATGTCGCCAACGACGGCACGCACGGCCTGGAACTCGTGATCACCGACGGTACCGTCACCAGTGTCTTTAACATCGCCGCGGGCGCGACGGGCTCATCCCCCGCCAGCCTCGCCGTTGTCGGCGACAAGCTGTTCCTCATCGCGACTACCCTGGCCAGCGGCGCCGAGGTCTTCGTGACCGACGGGATCAGCCAGCCGCGCGTGATCGATGTCCTTCCCGGCTCCGGCTCCAGCCTGCCCTTCCAGTTCACCGCCTTCGGCAACAGGCTCGCCTATGCCGCCAGCGACGGCACGCGCGGCGCGGAGCTCGTCGTCACGGACGGCACCACCACCACCGTCTTCGACGTGAACACGGGCGCGGCCGGCTCCTCTCCCACCAACCTCATGGCCATCGGAGGCAAGCTGTTCTTCACGGCCACGACGGCGGCCAACGGCACCGAGGTCTTCGTCACCGACGGCACGGCCCAGCCGCGCGCCATCGACATTTTCCCCGGAAGCACGACGAGCGCGCCGGGTGGGTTCACCGTCTTCGGCAGCAAGCTCGCCTTCGTAGCGACCGACGGCACGCGCGGCGCGGAGCTCGTCCTCACCGACGGCACCACCACCACCGTCTTCGACGTGAACGCCGGCGCGGCCGGCTCCTCCCTCGCCAATCTCACAGTGGTCGGGGACAAGCTCTTCTTCACCGCCAACACGGCGGCCAACGGCACCGAGGTCTTCGTCACCGACGGCACCGCCCCGCCGCGCGTGGTGGACGTCCTGCCCGGCCCGGGCTCCAGCCTTCCGGCGCAGCTCACCGTCTTCGGCGGCAGGCTCGCCTTCGTGGCGAATAACGGCACGCACGGCACCGAGCTGGTGGTGACCGACGGCACCGCCACTCGCGTCTTCGACGTGAACGCGGGCACGGCCGGATCCGCCACCACCGGTCTCACCGTCGTCGCGGACAAGCTGTTCTTCACCGCCACCACAGCGTCCAACGGCACCGAGATCTTCGTCACCGACGGCACGGCCCAGCCCCGCCTCCTGGACGTGATGCCGGGCTCGCTTGGCAGCGATCCCGTGCTTCTCTTCGCAGCGCCCACGCCCACCACCTATTCTATCGCCGCCCTGAGCGCGGCGAAGGCGGAGGGCGACAGCGGCACCACGCCCTTTACCTTCACCGTCAGCCGGACCGGCGACGTGCTCGGCAGCGAGGCGCTCAGCTACGGCATCGCCGGGAGCGGCGCGAGCCCGGCCGACGCCCAGGACTTCGCCGGCCTTACCGGCACGGTGAGCTTCCTTGCGGGCGAGGCCTCGAAGGTGATCACCGTCGGCGTCCGCGGCGATATCCTGGCCGAGGCGAACGAGGGCTTCACCGTCACCATCGCGGGCTCCCTGGCCACCAGCATCGCCCAGGCGACGGCGACCGGCACCATCCTCAACGACGACGCGGCCCGGACACCGACGACAGCGCCGACACCCTCCACCTATTCCCTCTCGGCCCTTTCTGCGGTGAAGGCAGAGGGAAGCTCCGGCACTACGCTCTTCACCTTCACCGCCAGCCGCAGCGGCGGATCCCTCTCGGCCGACACCCTCGGCTACACGGTCGCGGGCAGCGGCGCGCGCCCAGCCAATGCCGCGGACTTCGTGAGCCTCGGTGGAACCGTCAGCTTTCTCGCGGGCGAGACCTCGAAGCTCATCAGCCTCGGCGTCCGCGGCGACAAAACGGTGGAGCGCGACGAGGGCTTCACCCTCACCCTCACGGGGGCGAGCCTGCCCTCGGCCCTGAAGGCCTCTGGCACCATCCTCAACGACGATCGTCCCGCGGTCGCGGCAGGGCAGGCCGGGCTGCTCGGCACGCACGACCAGTACACGCTCTACCGGACCGAGAAGGGACATGCCTTCATCAGCGACGGGGTCGCGGGTCGCGACGGCGGGCGGGAAACCGCCGCCAGCGTCTTCGTCTTCACCGACGGCGTCGGCCTCTTCGATACGACAGGCGCCGGCGGGGATGTCTACCGCCTCTACCAGGCGGCCTTCGACCGCCTGCCCGACCTCGCCGGCCAGGCCTACTGGACGCAGCGGATGGACGTGTACCACGACACGCTGGCCAGCATCGCGCGGAGCTTCACCGCCTCCGCCGAGTTCCAGGCCCATTATGCCGGCCTGTCGAACCAGAAGGTGGTGCAGGAATTCTACCGCAACGTCCTCGGGCGGGAGGGCGAGGCGAGCGGCGTGGCCTACTGGGCGAACCAGCTGAACGGCGGCGCCTCCAAGGCGGATGTCCTGCTCGGCTTCTCGGAGAGCATCGAGAACGTCAGGAACACGGCGTCGCAGGCCGGCGACAGGAACCTCTCGGAGGCCTATCGCCTCTACACCGCCGCCTTCGCCCGCGCCCCGGACCAGCCGGGCCTCGACTACTGGACCAAGGAGCTGAACGCCGGCGCCACGCCCCTCGAGGTCGCCCGGAACTTCACCCTCAGCAACGAATTCAAGAGCCTCTATGCAGGGGCGAACAACGCCGCGATCGTGGACAAGCTCTATCAAAACGTGCTCGGCCGCGCGGGCGAGGCATCGGGAAAGAGCTACTGGACGGCGGAACTCGACCGCGGCACGCCGCTGGCTAACGTGCTGATCGGCTTCGCCGACAGCGAGGAGAACCGCGCCCACACGGCAGCGCAGACGCACGACAACTGGATCTTCATCGGGTAGGGCGGTTCGCGGCGGCCCCAACCTGCCGCGCAGACCCGAGCCCTTCGGCGGAACCGCGGCCAGCCGCGCCGGCCAGGCGGAAGCGCCAGGATCCCCACCAAAGCCGCAATGCCTCGCGCATCATCCGGCCGCCCGATACCCAAAGCGGAGCGGATCGAGCATCTCTACGCCCAGCATTTCAACCAAGGCAGCGCGCGGGGTGACAGGGACGCGCCTCGCTGGGAGCGCCCACCAATCCTTTATAATCACACACATTGGGGTGATTTGCGCGAGAGATTATTTTTACTGAAAATAAAGCAGCGGAGCAACGCCGATGTTTGCCGCATGCTCAGCTTACCCAAG
This sequence comes from Roseomonas sp. KE2513, assembly GCF_016107305.1. Taxonomy (GTDB): domain Bacteria; phylum Pseudomonadota; class Alphaproteobacteria; order Acetobacterales; family Acetobacteraceae; genus Roseomonas. The sequence goes on along the minus strand of NZ_RCVR01000044.1, from coordinate 7,220 downwards.
CAGGCGAGGCGAAACCCCGCAAACGAAACAATAAAAACACGAGGAAACCCATGCCCACGCCCACCAATAAAAACGACAAACTTTTCTATGGCGATGGCCCTGACCGCGGCGGCGATGAATATCTCTATACCTATATCGACCTGCTTGATGGCAACGACCTCCTTTATGCTGGAGGGGGCGGCGACTTTTTCTCCGGCGGCGCGGGCAATGACCGCCTCTATGGCGAAGGGGGTGGCGATGCCCTCTATGGCGGCTACGGCGATGACAAGATCTATGGCGGCGACGGCGATGACTTCCTGTCCGGCGGCAACGAAGGCGAGAACATTTACAATTTCGACGCAGGCCGTGATGAAATCCATGGCGGCGATGGCCGCGATAACATCTTTGGCGGCGGGGGCATCGACAAGCTCTATGGCGATGCGGGGGATGACAATATCAACGGTTGGATCGGCGACGACGTAGTCGATGGCGGTGATGGCGATGATGAAATTTCAGGCGGGGACGGTAAGGACAAGCTCTCCGGCAGCACCGGTGATGACGAGATCGATGGTGGCGCTGGCAACGACAATATCTATGCCGGCGATGGTACAGACATCATCTGGGGCGGAGGCGGCAACGACACCGTTGATGGCGGTAGCGGCATCGATTACGTCGTGTTGCGCGGCCTCGTTTCCGATTACTCGATCAGCACAAACAGCACGGGCGTCACTACCGTCCAGGACCTGCGCCAGCCCACATCCGAATACAACATCCAGGACGGGAAGGACCGCCTGGTGAATGTCGAGCGGTTGGTCTTCGATGGCGGCAAGACCATTTCCCTCTCCAACCCCGACCTGGACGCCACCTTCACCGGCGCCAACACGATCGGCACCGCGGACCTGGCTGACGGCAGCTTCGCCGCCACGGCTTCGCTCGACCTGCCGGACGATGTGGACATCTGGCGCGTCTCTCTCACCGCGGGCCAGACCGTCACCGCCTTCACCAGCACCGACCCGGCCAACGACCCGCGCACCAACATCTCGGTCTACGATGCCTCAGGCCACTTCCTCGGCGTCAACTGGGATGACGAGCGGGACGACCCGGACGAGGGCCCTCCCGACCTGACGCTCACCTTCACAGCGCAGCAGACGGGTCAGTACTACTTCGCCGTCGCGGGCTATGCTCATATCCCGAGCCGCGACGATGACCCGAACGGACCAAACTACTACGGCTTCTCCGGCCAGAGCGGAGACTACGTCTTCAACCTGACGAGTTGACCGTCCGACGACGACACTTCGTGCTGCGGGATGGCTCTTCGTCCCGCAGTTATGCGACGGGGATGTGTGACGCGATGCGCTGCGGCGTCCCGACGGGTGATCGCCGCACAGAGCACCTTCATTTACGAGCCTTCTACAGGCAAAGAGCACAAAGACAGGCGCGTGAGCAGAAATGGCTCAGGGCGCCCCCGCAGTGGTAGCGATCTCCGTGAACTCCGCCGGCCGCGTCTCGAAGTACTCCCGCTCCCCGCGCAGACGGTCGAGGTACGGCCGCGCGGCGTCTCCTGAATCACGAAAAGGGTGCGGACCTGCCGCGCCCGCGGCGGCAAGCCGGGCCGATCCTGGAAATCACCGACCATGACGAAGGCAGCGCGGGCCTTCCCATCGATCGCCGCGGTCTCCCGCACGTCGTAAAGGCCGCCAATGGCCGTCCTTGCCGTCTCCTGCCACTCCTTGCCTCGCATGACCCGGTCGAGTTCGGGCTGGGAGAAGCGGCTGTTCTGCGGCGCCGGAGGGAAGGCCACCTAGCAGCCGGTATCGCGATCGTCGGGCTTCTTCACCTTGAAGCGCGCGGTCTTTGTGCGGTTCGGCGCTATCGGCGGCACCGCATAGCCGGACGGCGGCAGGACCGCGAGGCCGCTCACCTCATTCGTCATCGGCAAGGACTGGGCTTGGGGCTGAGCGAAGGCCCGAATGGCCAGGCACGGCCGGGGTTCACCCCGGCCGATCAGGACCACCCGGGAAGCGGGCCATCACGTCTCTGACCAGTCCACGCGGCGGGTGACCGCCATCACTACCGAGAGCGCGGCGAAGAGCGCGACGCTCCCGGCCAGCAACGCATAGGCCTCAAGGCTCAGCACGATGTAGAGGAAGCCGAACAGCCCGCCGAGCACCCCGGCGAAGAGCCCGGCCAGCCCCGCCCGCCGGGTCACCGCCGCCGTATAGGCGGAGGCCTGCCCCACCACCGCCGCCGTGCTGATCACATAGGCGACCGCGAAGCCCAGCGGCTCGCCGAAGGCCAGCAGCAGCAGCGGGAAGAGCACGACCGACAGGCCGAGCAGCCCGTACTGCACGAGATGGATCCGCACCCCCGCCATCAGTTCGAACAGCACGTAGGTGAGGAAAGCAAGCGCGAGGAACATCGCCGCGTATTTCGAGGCGCGCGTGACCATGCGGTAGGTCGGCACGGCCTCCAGCAGGTCCACGCCGACCTGCGTGCCGTCATCGGCGAGCTGGCTGCACCAGCCGGCGCCGAGATGGCGCACGAGCGGCTGGCCCGTGCCCTCCCTCCACTCCGCCGTGAAACCGGACGCGGTCACGTCGGAGCGAACGGGCAAGCCGGCGCCGGTGAAGCTCGGCGTCGGCCAGGGCGCCGCGACCGCCAGCTCCGTCCGGCGCGCCAGCGGCAGCAGACCGAAGCGGGAAGTGCCGCGCAGGGTCAGCGCTCCGGCCAGGGCGAGGCCGCGGCCGGGCTCGGGCGGCCCCTCCAGGCCCAGATCCCAGCGGGTCAGGTCCATCCCGACGCAGCCGGCATCCGGGACATCTCGGGAGGTCAGCTCCCGCCCATCCATCGAGAGCCGCGCTCCCGCCGCGGCGGACCGCAGGTCGGACGCGCCGGTGACGAGGAATGCCTCCTGCCACAGCAGCTCCGTCCCTGGCTCGGGATTGATCACCGGGACGGCGAGGCGTGCGGTGAGGTCAACTTCCGCCTCGTAGATGACAGCCTCGAACAGGCCACGGCGACGGCGCTCCGGGGCCAGCTTCGCCTCCGCTCGCAGCTGCGCGGGCAGCACCGCCACGGCCCCGCGCTCCCAGCGCAGCGGGCCGGTCTCATAAGCCGCGCGCTGCGCGGGGGCGCGGGTCGGCACCACCAGAAGGGGACCCAGCACCGACTGAGCGGGGCCCCAACTCCGTGCGATGCCCTCGCGCACCTGCTCCTGGTAGGATTCGCGCTCCTCGATCACCGCCTCGATCATCATGTGCGGCACGAGCATGAGGAGAAGCAGGCCGCCCACGAGCGCGAGCTTGCCCGCGCGTCCGAGACGGAACGGTCGGCGGGAATCGGGTTGGGGCGTGGAGGCGGGGATGTCGCTCACGGGCTTGGCCTTCCTGGTTGAGGCCGTCATCCTCGCGGTCCCCCGTGCCGGGCAGATGGCGCGGGCGGGGAAAGCCGGTGCCGGGCGCGTGCAAATCCGGTGCAGGCCGGTCCACCTAGGAGAGGCCCATGCCGCGCGTGCTCATCGTGGACGACGACCCGGCGATCCGCGAGGTGGTCCGCTTCGCCCTCTCCCGCGCTGGCTTCGACACGCTGGAGGCGGCGGACGGCGCCGCCGGCCTGGCCGCGGCGCGCGAGGCATCGCCGGACCTCGTCGTGCTGGACGTAATGCTGCCGGAGATGGACGGCACCGAGATGTGCCGCGCGCTCCGCGCCTCCGGTGGCGCGGCGGCCGCCATCCCCGTGCTGTTCCTCTCCTCCCGCGACGACGAGGTGGACCGGATCGTGGGGCTGGAGATCGGCGGCGACGACTACCTGACCAAGCCCTTCTCCCCGCGCGAGCTGGTGGCGCGGGTCCGCGCCGTGCTGCGTCGGGGGGCGCCCGTGCCCCCTGTCCAGCCGGCCCCGCCCGCCCCGGCGGACGAGGTGATGCGGCACGGCCGCCTCTCGCTCGACCCCGGCACGGCCCGTGTGACCTGGGACGGGCGGGAAGTGACCCTGACCGCCACCGAGTTCGGCCTTCTCCGCACCCTCCTGCGCCGCCCCGGCCGCGTGCTGAACCGGGACGCGCTCATGGACGGCGCCTACACGGTCGAGCGCGTCGTCTCCGACCGCACCATCGACAGCCATGTCCGCCGCCTGCGCGCCAAGTTCGTCACCCTTGGCGCCGCGCCGGTGGAAACGCTGCCCGGCTTCGGATACCGGCTGGGCCCCTGCGATTGATGGTGCGACTGACGGCGCCGCTTCTACGACGGCCCCGCCTGCGGACGCTGCTGCTGCTGAGCAACGTCGTCGTGCTCGCGCTGCCACTGACCGGCTTCTGGGCCCTGCGCCTCTACGAGAGCGCCCTGGTGCGCCAGACCGAGGCGGAGCTGCGCGCGCAGGCCGCGGTGCTCGCCGGCACCTGGCGCGCCGCCCGCGGCATCGCCGGGGAGAGCCTCGCCAACGGCCTCACCTCCCGCGCGCTGGAGACGGCGCGCCGCCGGGGGCTGGATCTCGCGCACGACCCTGTCCTGCCCCTGGCGCCCGATCCGCGCCCCGGCCCGGCCCCGGTGCCCGAGGTCGCCGCGGCCGCGGCGCGACTCCTGCCCGTGCTGCGCGACACCCAGGCGGTGACGCTCGCCGCGCTGCGCCTGCTCGATCCCCAGGGCGTCGTGGTCGCCTCCACCGGCACCGATACCGGCCTGTCGCTGGCAGGGCTGGAGGAGGTGGAGGCGGCGCGCGGCGGAACTCCGTCGGCCGTGCTGCGCCGGCGGGAGAAGATCGCCACCGACGTGCCGAACGGCATCAGCCGGACCGCGGGGCTTCGCGTGCACCTCGCCATGCCCGTGCTGGATGGGGAGCGGGTGGACACGATCGTGCTGCTCTCCCGCACCCCCGCCACGGTCATGCAGACCATCACGGGGAAGGTGCCGGAGATCGCGGCGGTCGGGCTTCTGCTGCTGCTGCTCGTGGCGGCGCTCGCGGCGCTGGCGTCACGCCTCATCACCCGGCCGCTCGACGCGGTGGTGCGGGCCGCGCGGCAGGTGGCCGGCGGCGGCACGGCCCGGCTGCCCCCTGTTCCCGGCAGCGCCGTGCGCGAGGCCGCGGAACTGTCGGACGCCATCTCCCGCATGACGGCGACGCTGGAGGGCCGGGCCACCTACGTGCGAGGGCTCGCCGCCCATGTCAGCCACGAGTTCAAAACGCCCCTTGCCGCTATGCGCGGCGCGGCTGAACTGCTGTCCGAGCACGGCGAGTCCATGTCGGCCAGGGAACGGGCGCGCTTTGCCGCGACCATCGAGGAGGGGGTGGCGCGGCTGGACCGGCTGGTGCGCGGACTGCTCGACCTCGCGCGCGCGGACATGGCCGCGGGGGGCGGGCGGGCCATGCTCCGTCCCCTGGCCGAGGCGGCGGCGCGGCGCACGCCCGCGCTGCACGTCTCGGTGGAGGGCGAGGCGGAGGCGGCCGCCGCGCCCGAGGCCGTGGCGACGGTGCTGGACAGCCTGCTGGGCAACACCCTGGCCCATGTGGGGCCGGGCAGCGCGGTCAGCATCCGGATCGCGCGGGAGGCAGACCGGGCCGTGATGCTGGTGGCCGACAACGGCCCCGGCCTTTCGGCCGCGAACGCGGCGCGCGCCTTCGATCCCTTCTTCACGACGGCGCGGGAGCGCGGCGGGACGGGTTTGGGACTGGCCATCGCGCGATCCCTGGTAGCGGGCGCGGGCGGGACGCTAGAACTCGCGCCGCCCGGCCCCTTCGACGGGCAGCGGGGGGCCGCCTTCCGCGTCGTGTTGCCAGCCACCCGACAGCCATGTTCGGTCGGGTGCGACCAGGACGGCCGCGGCGGCTGAAGTGCCGCCCTCTCGAGCTTCTGTCGCCGGCAGGTCCAGGACCGGCCTCAGCCCTGGTATCCTGGTGGGTCGGACCAGCGCGGCCGCGGCAGGCGCGCGGCGTCACTCCACCTGAGGATCATACCTCCCGAGCCGGGCGCGGATGGCAGGATCGCCCCCGTGCCGGCGCTTGAGCCTGGCCAGCTCAGCATCCGTGCCCCGGCAGTTCACCTCCAGCGCGCGGGCGATCTGCGCGGATCGCACCGGATCAGCCGGGTCCTCGCCGCGGAAATGATCGCAGCGGTCACGTCGGGCGACGAAGGCCGCTACCTCCCGCGGCAAGTCTGCCGCCAGCGCCGGACCCAAGGTGAGAAGGACGGCCAGAACAATTGTTGCCGATTGCATGAAAAAGGATCGTCCCGATCACGTCCGCTTGGTCAAGCCAGGTGCCCCGGTTCCCAGGGTGGAACGACCATCCTACCCTCCCAGGGCTCCGTGCAGGACCCGGCTGGAGCGGAGGACCCTGCTGATTTCCGAGGCACCCCGGCGCGGCCGCGCCACGCTCCGTCTTCTGGCCATCACCGTGCTGCTGCCGCTCGCCTTCCTTGCCCTGGGCGTGTGGGAGGGCCAGCGCGCCGCGTCCGACGAGGAGGACATGGCCCTGCAGCGCGCGCGTGCGGCCAAGGTCGTGGCGGTGCTGGAAGCCCGCCAGAGCCCCGGCGACGGCCGCCCCGACTTCGGCGCGCAGTTCCGCCGCAACGGCCACACCTATGTCGGCCCTCTCGCCATCGCCCAGGCGCGGGAGGCGCTGGACGATGCCGAGAGCGCGCTCACGCTCTCCCGCCTGCGGCGCTACCTGCCGCCCGTCGTCATGGCCTGCGCCGGGATCGCCGCCGGGCTGTCCGTTCTCGCCCTTCTGGCGGCGCTGCTGCTGGGCCGGGCCGGCCGAGGCTCGCGGGACGCGCTGGTGCGCGGCTTCTCGCTCGTCCGGCGCGCGCTGCCGCCGCTGATGGGGGCGCAGGTCGTGCTGGCGGCCATCGGCGCCGTCGCGGTGGTGGCCTTCGAGGCCTCGGCCCTGCTGGAGGCCGACAGCCTCTCTACCGGCGGGGCCAAGCTGCTCGGCATCGCGGCCCTCGCGATCGGCGCCAGCCTCTGGACCGCCGGCAAGGCGGTGCTCCAGCTGCGGCGCACCGTGGACCTCTTCGCGCCCGACCCGCTGCCGATCATGGGCCGGCCCGTTTCGCGCGAGGAGGCGCCGGGCCTGTGGCGCCTGCTGGACGACCTGGCCGCGCGCCTCGGCGCCCTGCTGCCGGACAACGTCGTGGTCGGGCTGACCGGCGGCTTCTTCGTCAGCTCCGGGCCGAAGGTTCTGGAACCCGGCGGGGGCACGCTGGCGGGGCGGACGCTTTATCTCCCCCTTCCCTTCCTGCCCCTGCT
>NZ_RCVR01000043.1 GCF_016107305.1 Roseomonas sp. KE2513 | reverse complement strand
CTTCGGGTTGAATCGGCCCACCGGCACGCGGGCTGCGGGACGCATGGATGTCGCGCCCAGACCCGTTCGAACGGAGGCCGGCAACAAATAAGGGGGAAAGGTCAGTGTCATTGAGTCAGGCCCATTTGGGGACGCCAGTTGGAGATGTGCATCCGCATCCAAGCAGTGGACGGCCGACGGAAGCGACCCGTCTCCTATTGATCGTCTCGCTGGCCCATCTCATAAGTCACGTCTACATCCTTGCTCTCCCGCCGCTTTTCCCTTTCCTTCGCGATGAGTTGCAGGTCGGCTTCGTCGAACTCGGCTTGGCCCTGACGGTCTTCAACGTCGTCTCGGCAGTGGTCCAGGCGCCCATCGGCTTCCTGGTGGATCGGGTCGGAGCCCGGCGCGTGCTGGCGGCCGGCCTGGGCCTCGGAGGGCTGGCCCTGCTGTCCATTGGGCTGGTCGGGACTTATGCTTGGCTGCTGGTCGGGTCGGCGTTGGCAGGGCTCGCCAATGGTGCCTTCCATCCGGCGGACTACGCCCTTCTCTCAGCCGGCATTCCCAAAGCGCAAATGGGCCGGGCCTTCTCCCTACATACCTTCGCGGGCTATCTCGGCACCGCCATCGCTCCTTCGGTCCTGATCGGCATTGCCCTCCTGGCTGGGCCTGGCTTGGCGCTTGGCGTTATCGGCCTCGCAGGCGTGCTGCTGGTAGCCTTCATCCTGCCGATGCGCGTGCCGGCGGCCCAAGTCCAAGCCGATGCTCAAGGGCGATCAACTGGCGGCCAGGGCTCGACGGACGGCACAGTCTTCACGCCTGCCATCATCTCCCTGACCGTGTTCTTTGCCCTGCTCAGCTTTTCCAACGGGGCCATCCAAAACTTTTCGGTTGCTGCCCTGGTCAGCGGCTACGGAGTGACCCTCACCCAGGCCAATGCAGCACTGACAGCTTTCCTCATGCTCAGCGCCGTCGGGGTCCTGGCCGGCGGCTTCCTGGCGGACCGGACGAGGCGGCATGGCGACGTTGCGGCCGCAGCCTTCGCGTTGACGGCGCTGCTGACTCTGATCGTCGCCGTCGCGGACCTTGGGGCGGTGGCGCTGATGCTTGGTTTCGGCGCCGCGGGGTTTCTGTCCGGTGTCATCGCCCCGTCCCGGGACATGATGGTGCAGGCGGCCGCGCCGCCTGGAGGGTCCGGCCGGGCCTTCGGAATCGTCTCCACCGGCTTCAATGTCGGGGGCGCCATCGGGCCGCTTCTATTTGGCTGGATCCTCGATCACGGGCAACCGCGCTGGATCTTCGGCGCCGCCGTCGGCTTCATGCTGCTGACCGTGATGATGGCCCTGCGCGACCGATGGTCGGCCGGCCGCAGCAAGCAAGGCTGAGGCCGCCTCAAAGGCGGCCCTCCTACCGGCTATCCTTGAGTCCCGGTTTGGCGAGCGGCCGCCTGGTGCCTGCGCGATCACTCGACCTATCGGGACAGGGCCAAGATCGAGCTGATCAAGCGGGCGGATGCAAGGAGGCCATGCCCCTCACTACCCGGCCGCGTTCCTTGCCGGCGGCTCGCCGAGCGGGTTAGGCGGCGCGGGCTGTGCCTTGACGAAGGGGGGATTGCGGAGCCGCATCAGGTGCCAGGGGCTGGGCATCCCGCCCACTTGTGCCTCGATCAGCGTCGGCCCGCCCGCATCGAGTGCCTCGCGTAGGGTCCGCTCCAGCGCCTCTCCGTCGTCGGCACGGCGGTAGGGCACCTCGAAGGCATCGGCGAGCTTACCGAAATCCGGATTTCTCAGGCCGGTGCCAAAGGCCGCGCCAAACTGGTCCTCCTGCATGCGGTGGACGTTCCCGAAGTGCCCGTCGTTGAAGACGACGGTCGCAACACGCAAGTCGTATTTCCGCGCCGTCGCCAGTTCCTGCATGCCCCAACCGAAGCCGCCGTCTCCGGTGATGCTGACGACCGGCCGCTTGCCCGCGCCGGCGGCCACGCCCAGCGACGTGGGGAAGCCATAGCCGAGCGTACCCTGGTAGCCAGGGCCGATGAACGTTCCAGGCCGGTACACCGGGTAGGCGAAACGGGCATAGTAGCCGACCTGTGTCAACTCGTTGACGAGGATGCCGTCGTCGGGAAGTACGTTCCGGATGGCCCGCACAAAGTCGCGCTGCGGCCGGATCGCGTCGGATTGCGCGGCCGCCCAGACGCGTACGCGGTCCAGGTCGTCGCCGCGGGCGGGGCGGCGGGAAATGGCGGCCTCTAGTGCCTTTAGGCCGAGCGCCGCGTCCGCCTCGATCGCCACCTCGGCTTGGCGCGGCGGTGCCCAGGCGGCGGCGTCGATGTTGAGGTAGACGTAGCGCACTGCATCGGACGGCCAGGCCGGGCTGCCGACCGCCGTGTCCACAAAGCGGCTGCCGACGACGAGCACCACGTCCGCATGGGGAAAGACGGCCCGTCCGCCGAGGGCGTTGAGTGCGAGCGGGTGGCGGTCCGAAAGGGCGCCGCGGCCGTTCTCGCCCATCACCACCGGCGCCTGCAGGCGCTCGGCGAACGTTCGAAGGGCCTCCGGTGCCGCGCCAGCGAGCGCGCCGCCGCCGACGAAGATCACGGGGAAGCGTGCGCCGTTCAGGATCGCGGCCGCCCGCTCAACCGCAGCGGTGTCCGGCTTCTGACGCAGGTCCTCGGTGTTGGGGGTGATCAGGTCGACCTCCCCGCTCGCGCTCAGCACGTCATGCGCGATCTCGATCCCCACGGGCGCTGGGCGCCCAGTACGGAGCTGGCGGACCGCCTCCCGCACGAGGCCCGGGACCCCGGCCGGGGTGGCGGCGGTGCCCTGCCACTTGGTGACGGAGGCGAGCACGCCCGTCTGGTCCTTGATCTCGTGCAGCAAGCCGAGGTTCCTGCCTACCGCCGGGCCGTAGATGTTGCCGGCGATGCAGAGCACGGGCGAGTTACACGCGTAAGCCGTAGAAAGGCCTGCCATGGCATTCAGCATGCCGGGACCCGGCACGACCATGCAGGTCCCGAAGCGGCCGCTGGCGCGCGCATAGCCGTCGGCCATGTAGGAGGTGGTCTGCTCGTGCCGAGGCACGGTGAAGCGGATCTGGTCGGCGACTTGCCGTAGCCCGTCGACCGCCCAGTCGAGCTGGACTCCGGGGATGCCGAAGATGTCTGTTACGCCCTCCAACACCAATTGGTGCGCCAGGGCTTGGCCACCGGTCATCGTCATCCGCATATCCTTCTCAAGGGCCCTCAATCTGGCAGGAGCTGGCCGGGATTCAGGATCCCCTTGGGATCCAGCATGCCCTTCACCGCACGCATCAAGGCCAGTTCCTCGGGCGGCTTCTGCAGCGCGAGCTCCTCGCGATGCAGTTGCCCGATGCCGTGCTCCGCACTGATGGTGCCTCCCATCTGCCAGACCATCTCGTGAACCACCTTCTCAATCGCCGGACGCAGCGTGGCGAAGGTGGCGGCATCAGCCCTCTCGGGCTGGGCGATGGAAACGTGCAGGTTGCCGTCACCGAGGTGACCGAAGACGAAGAAGCGGGCGCCGGGCGCGAGGCCCAGAACCGGAGGCATAAGCATTTCAGCAAGGTCCGTGATTTTCCCCACCGGTACGGCGAGGTCGAAGCGGAACGAGAGGCCGAGCAGCCGGTGAGCTTCGGAGAAGGCGTCGCGAAGGGCCCAGAGGCGGGCCTCCTGGGCACCTGACTGAGCGAGCACCCCGTCCACCGCCGCGCCCTGTTCTATCGTGCCCGAAGCGATGGCCTCCGCGAGCGGCTCCACCTGCTCCTCGCCCGCGAGGTGCAGCAGCACGTTCCAGGCGTGATTCCCCGGCACTGGGAGGGGACCGCCCAGTACCTGGGCCGCAAGGGCGAGCCCCATGCCAGGCACCAACTCCATAGCGCTCAGGGCACGCCCACCCAGGCGCAGCGCGATCTCCGCCACCCGGTTCGCCGAGGCGAGGTCCGGAAGGGCAAGCAACAGGCTCGCGACATGCGTCTCCGGGGGGTGGAGCCGCAGGCAGGCCGCGGTGACAACACCATGCGTCCCCTCCGTGCCGATGAAGAGCTGCTTCAGGTCGAGACCCGAATTGTCCTTCCGCAGGGCGCGGAGCCCACTCCAGAGCGTACCGTCGGCCAGCACCACCTCCAGCCCCAGCACCTGATCGCGCATCGTGCCATAGCGCAGCACGCCCATCCCTCCGGCGTTGGTTGAGACAAGCCCGCCGATGCGGGCCGTGTCCCGGGCGCCGAGGTCCAGGCCGAAGTGTCGCCTGACCCCGCGGGCGGCCGCCTGCACGGCGCCCAAGGTACAACCGGCCTCGGCGACGAGGTTCCATCCCGAAGCGTCCACGTGCCGGATACGGTCCAGGGCAGAGAGGCTCAACACCACCGCCGAGGGGCGCCCCGACGCGGGAACGCTGGCGCCGCACATGCTGGAGTTGCCGCCTTGCGGCACGACAGGCAGGCGCAGGTCATGGCAGGCGCGCAGGACGGCCTGCACCTCCGCCACGGTCCGGGGGCGGGCGAGCGCGAGCCCCTCGCCCCGGTGCCACCCGCGCCAGTCACGCAAGTGCGGCTCTAGGATGTCCGCGTCGGTGACGAGAAGCGATGGAGTGATGCCCGCCGCTGTCAGCCGGGCCTGGAGCGCCGCGGTAGCCTCGTCCGGCCTCGTGGCCGAGGGAGCGGTGACCGGGCTCACTCCACCTTGCCCATGGTGCCCAGCACCTGCTTCCAGCGCGCGGACTCATCCGCCAGGAAGCGGGCGAAAGCGCCATCATCCAGGAAGGAAGGCTCGGCCGAGAGCCCGAGAAGCGCACGCTCGGTCTCCGGCTCGGCGACGACCGCCGAGGCGGCGCGGGAAATCCCCTCGCGCACCGCGTCGGGCAGCCCCGCTGGCCCGAAGAGGCCCATCCAGGCCGTGACGGCATAGCCGGGCAGCCCCGCCTCCGTGACGGTCGGGATGGAGGGGGCGAGCTTCGAGCGCTGCGGGCCTGTCACCGCGATCGGGACCACGCTGCCTGCCTGGATATGGGCCTGGGCCGAGGTGAGGTCCACGCTCGCTAGCGGCAGCGTGCCGGCGAGAACATCTGTGACCGCCGGCGCGCTGCCGCGATAGGGGATGTGGATGAGATTCGCCCCCGTCGCCTGCGCCAGCGTCACCACCGCCAGATGCTGCGCGCTGTTGGTGCCGGTGGTGCCATAGCTCAGGCCTGCCGGGTCGGATTTGGAGCGCGCGATCACGTCCTGCAGCGTCTTCAGGCCCGTGTTGCTGCCGGCGACGATGACCAACGGGATGTCCGCGATGCGGGCGATCGGCGCGAGCTGGCGCAGGGGATCGAAGGACTGCCCGTCGGGGGTATGCGGGTTGATGACGACGGCCCCTGTCGCGCCCGTGCCGAGCACGCTGCCGTCCGCCGGGGAGCGGGCCAGGACCGATAGGCCCAGCGTACCGCCGGCGCCGGGCCGGTTGTCCGCGACGAAGTTCCTATCCAGCCGGGGCCCGAGACCCGCGGCGACTAGGCGTGCGACCCCATCTGCTGAGGCGCCTGCCGCGAATGGGATGATCATCTGCCCGGGGCTGCGGTTGCCCTGCGCCTGGGCCCGTGCTGCCAGGATCAGCGTGGCGAGTGCCACTCCGGCCTCACGTCTTTTCATCTCGGACGGTTTCCTTTCTTGTCTCTACGCTTGGCTTGTTCGAGCCATTTTCGTTCCTCGGGAGAAGGAGCTCAGTCCACGAAAAAGGGAGTTTCCTCCTCTGGCAAGCCGTGCAGGACGAGGTCGAAGCGGAAGCGCCGGATGCCGCCCGCGGTGCCGTCCTCCGCCGCGACGAGGCGGCGCCGCAGCCCGTCCCGCGGTAGGGCGAGCAGGATCGGATCCCGGGTGTTCGCCGCTTCGAAGGCGGGGAAGAACACCGTGGTGACGAGGCGGCGCATGATGCCCGATGCCAAGACCGACAGGTTCACGTGCGGTGCTCGTGGCCCGGCCGCGTCGGCGTAGCCAGCGGGCATGATCGTGTGGAATTCGTAGCGGCCGTCCGCGTCGGTCCAGGCGCGGCCCCAGCCCAGGAAGTCCGGGTCCGCTTCCGCGTGGTGGGGATCGAGCGGGTGGCGGAAGCGGCCGCCCGCGTCGGCCTGCCAAGCTTCCAGCACCGCGTTGACGCAGGGACCGCCGCCCTCCTCCAGCACCCGCCCGTGCAGGATAATGCGCTCGCCCCGCGCTGTCGGCGCGGCCTCGGGCGCGAGGCGCGTCAGGTCGTTGTCGCCCGCCTTGAAGAAGGTGCGCGGGAAAAAGGGGCCGATAGTGTGCCAGCCCGTGGGCGGCAGAGGCTCGTTGGTGCTCATCGCGGCGCTCACGGCAGCGGCGGGGTGGCGTGGCGGCCGCGCAGGACGAGGCGATGCCGGTAGGCGAGCCACTCGCCGTCCACCTCCTCCGTGGAGACCTCGCGCGCCACGAGGCGCTCGCGGGCGGCCAGGTCGGGAAGCGAGTTCAGCAGGCGGTCATGGACGTTCAGCGGATCGCCCGGGAAGTACATCTGCGTGACGAGGCGAGAGAGGCTGCCAGGACCGAGGATGGAAAAATGAACGTGCGGCGGGCGCCACCAGCGGCCGGAGTTCGGGACTGGGTAGGCCCCAGGGCGGATCGTGAAGAAGGCGTAGTCGCCGTTCCCGTCCGTCAGCGCGCGGCCGTTGCCGATGAAGTTCGGGTCCAGCGGCGCGTCGCGCTGGTCCAACGGGTTGAAGTAGCGGCCGGCAGCATTGGCCTGCCAGATTTCCACAACGGCGTTGCGAACCGGCCGTCGGTCCTCGTCGAGCACGCGGCCGGAGATGTGGATGAGCTGCCCAAGCGCGTGCCTGCCGTCCGGCGAGACGGCGAGGTTGCTGTCGCCGGGCTGGAGCTTGGGGGTGAGGTCGAGCGGGCCGGTCAGCTCCGTCCGGGTTACCGGACGGCGGAACAGGGGCAGTGAGGAGGGGTGGCGCCGGACCGTGTTGGGATAGCCGGAGATCGGGACCTGCGGCTGGCCGGCCTCGTCGTAAGGGGAGAAGCAGTCGGGAGGACCGGTTAGCATGAGGCGGTTCCCCGGCCGGTAACGCCGCAGCGACGTTGCATGTTCCCGTCCCCCTGTTTCGCGAAGGTGCCCAGCGCCATCTGCACGCCTATCGTTGATATTGTCAACTATAAAGCTGGCTCCGCGCGGGCGTCAGTAGGGGCAGATGACGTCGAGCAGGGCCTGCCGCCCTTCCTCAACGGCGCGCCGGGCGCGGGCCAGGGCGCCCGAAAGCTCCGCCGCGTCCTCCACCCGCTCGCCGTAGCCGCCATGGGCCTGCACGACCTTGTCCCAGCAGGTTCCGGAGGCGAGGTCGGCGAGGAAGCGGCTGTCATCGGCCCCGGCGGCCCCCTTGGCGTACATCGACATCGTCGCGCCGCGCACGGCGCCGTAGCGCTCGTTGTTGAAGACGATGGTGAGCACGGGGAGGCCGTGTACCTGCGCGGTCCAGTGGCTCGCGGAGGGATTGGCGAAGATGTAGGCGCCGTCCCCGATCGTGCAGACAACCAGCCGCCCGGGATCCGCCAGCTCGATACCGAGCGCGGCTCCGAGGCTCCAGCCGAGGCCACCGGCGGAGCCGAGCTGGAAGTAGCTGCCGGGGCGCGTGCGGGGGCAGTGGTCCAGGCATAGGGGATATTCGTTGACGATCGTCGTGTCGGCGAGGGCCTCGCCGATGGCGTGGCTGAGGTATTCTGGCGTGATCACGCGGCCATTCGGCCGGGCCTTCGCCGCGAGGGCGGCCAAGCGCGTGGCCTTGCTCCCGGCCAGCGCGGCGCGCCGGGCTGCGACGTCGCTCTCCGCAATCGATCCCTCCGCCGCACGGAGGAGGCGCGTCAGCGTGGCCGTCGCATCGGCGGTGATCGAGAGGTCGCTTGGGCAGCTCCGCATGGGATAGCGCTGCCATGCCGGATCCTCGCCGACATGGACGATCCGCGCCTCGGGCGCCGGCTTCACGAGGCTGGGGGGTCCAGGGGACGTCGGACTCGATCGCCAGGGTCAGGTCGGCCTTCGGGACCAGCGTCGCGGGATCGAAGCCCGCATGCATGGGATGGTCGGTCGGCAGGCAGAGCTGGCGCGGATTGTAGGTAACGACCGGAACCGCGAAGCGCTCCGCGAAGGTGGCGAGGGCGGCGACGTCGTCGGCGGTTCGGCCCGTGCCCGCCGTCACGATCAGCGGACTGGACGCGTCGGCGAGCCAGCCTGCCAGCGTCTCGATATCGGCCGGGTCGGGATGCGGCGTGCTTGGCGGATTGCGGCGCGCATTCACGGCCACGCCCTCCGATACGCGCGTCGCCAGTGGCTCCCCCGGCAGGGTGAGATAGACGGGGCGACAGGGCGCGGCATCCATCACCTCGAAGGCGCGGTCCACGACATCCGAGATCTGGGACGGGTTGCGCAGTTCATAGTCCCACTTCACCCATTCCCGCAGCATGCCGGCCTGGTCGAACATTTCCTGCGCCCAGTGGATGTGCCGGTTGCGGGTCTCGACGGCACCAAGTTCGGTGATAGGGGATCTGCCTGCGCAGAGCAGCACCGCCACGTTGTCGCGGCTGGCGTCGGCGATGGCGTTGATCATGTTGGCCGTCCCCACGCTAACATGCACCATCACCGCCTGCGCCCGCCCCGTGGCCAGGAAGTAGCCGTGCGCCATCGTCACGGCCGTGTTCTCATGCGTCACCAGGACGGGGTCCGGGAGGCGCGGGTTCCTCCGGTCGGCGCCGCAGTAGACTTGTCCATGCCGTGCTCGGCGATGGCGGCAAGGAATACCTCCGCGGCACTGGGGGCGGCGGGCGCGGCGGCATTCCCAGCGGAGCCCGGACCGGGTTCCGGAGCTTGCTCGCGATCCATCTGGGCGTTCCTTCCCACCGCCGCGCACTATCATGTTCGTCAGACGGACGGCGGTTCCAAAAATGCTGATATATTTTGTGGACGATGTCAACTAAGGATGCAGCGTTGCCTCCCCTCTCCTTCCCTCGCCCGCCACCCGGCTCAGGTGATCCTTCGTTCCTCGGTGGTCACGGCGGCCGTCGCGGCCTCGTCGAGTGCCACGCCGAGTCCTGGGCCATCCGGCACGGCCATGGCGCCGTCCCTGATAGGGCCGAGCCCCGTCACCACGTCGGAGGAGAGCCAGGCGGCGCCGCAATCGGTCGCTCGCCTCACCGCGGGATGGGCGGCCGCCAGGTGCAGGTTCGCGGCGGTGGCGATTCCGGTTTCAAAAAGTGAGTGCAGAGCCACCTCCACGCCGAACAGCGCGGCGGCCGCGGCCATGTCGCGCCAGCCCTCGATGCCGCCCCACATGAACACGTCGCCGAGCCAGACATCGGCCCCTGGCAGGCGAAGGGCGGCGGGGATGTGGTCGGGCTGGATCACCGCCATGTTGGTGGCGACCGTCATGCCGGTGGCGCCACGCAGGCGCGCCAGCCCCTCCCGGTCGTCACAGGGATCCTCCAGCCATTCGGGCGTGTGGGGCCGCAGCCGCTCCGCCAGCCGGACGGCGGCGGCGGTGGGCCAACCGGCATTGGGGTCAATGCGGATGGCGGCTTCGGGCCCCAGCGCCTCGCGCAGCGCGCCCATAGCCGCCACATCCCAGTCCGCGCTCGAGGCCGCAGACTTGTACTTGAAGGCGCGGAAGCCGTGCCTCGCGGAGAGTTCGGCCGCCAGTTCGCCCAGCGCGGCCGTGCGGGACAGGTCGCGGTACCCTGCGGCGATCTCGGCGCGGCTAGCGGGCTGGGCCAGCGCGACGGCGGGCAGCGGGCAGCAGAGCGGCACGGGCGGCACCGGTCCCGGCGCGCCCATCAAGGCGCGCAGCGGCAGGCCGAGCCGCTTCCCTGCGGCATCCCAGAGCGCCAGCTCCAGCCCGGCGAAGGCCGACCAGCCGATCCGCCCCTGCCGGTTGTCGAAGACCGAGCGCGCGAAGCTCCGGCGGAAGCCCGCGCGGTCCATCGCGTCCCGTCCGACCAGCGAGGGGGCGAGACGGGTGGTGGCGTCATAGCAGTCGGGGTAGCCGAGCGTCTCGCCCAGCCCCACCGTGCCATCCGCGAGTGTGACCTCGATCACCGTCCGCTCCGTCGTCGCCATGACGTACATCGAGGAGACGTAGACCATCCCGAGCTGGAGCTGCACACGGCGCAGCCGGACCGTGCGAACCGTCGCCGCCCCGCTCATGCGTCGAGTTCCTGGCGGTGCAGCGCTATGGCGTCCAGCGCCCGGGGGTCCGGTGGGGGCCCAAAGCCAGGGCCCGGCGGCGCGGTGAAGGCCCCTGCCCCGTCCGGAGCCGTCCGGCCAAGCCAGGGATGCATGGAGCGCAGGTGCAGCAGCAGGGCCCATGCAAAGGGGGCGTCGATGGCGGGACGCAGGGCAACTTCGACGTTGAAGACCCGCGCCGCGGCGGCGAGGCGGCGGAGGCCGCTGGGGCCGAGCGACCCCGGATCGGCGGACAGGATGATGGTCCCGGGGTTCAGCAGCGCCTCCCGCAACGCATGGGCATCGCGCGGCGCAGGGGGTGCCCCGATGGGAATGCCCCGCACGGCGGACGGCGGCGCGGCGCCGAGCAGGACGGCGGCCGAGACTCCCCTCTCCCGCGCGGCGAGGTCGAGCGCAGCCGTGGCGAAGAGGCCGGCGCCGGCGGTCGTTGGAACAGCCGGGTCCAGCGCGATGGACATAGACGGGGCGGCGAGGTCGATAGTTGGGCTGACCGGCTCGTCAGCGGGAACGGCGCCGACCGCCCAGCCCTCCTCCGCCCCATCGGAAAGGCGGAGCGCACGGACGCCGCCCGGCAAGCTCCAGAACCTGGCCTGCATCGTCCATCTCCCCAGCGGCAGTGCTGGGTTCCGGCATGTTCCCTCATGTCCGGACAACAGCCTGCGTTCTCATTATAATCGTGTCTCGCCCTGCTCTTGCCGTCCGTCAAGGGACTAAATCCGCCCGTTTCGAGACCTTGGACGCCTCGTTTGAGACTCCATCAAGCCGCGTTTCGGTTGACCAAGTCAACATATGAACCTAGCGTCCGCACCGTAGATCGGTCGGCGGTCAACCAAGCCCGGACAGGGATGCCGATCGTGCAAGGGAGATATCGGCATGGGACTAGGTCGTCGGGAGTTGCTGGGCTGCGTGGCTGGGGCGACCCTGGCGCCCATGCCGGGACGCGCCCAGGGCCCTGAGTATCCGGACCGCCCGGTCCGGGTCATTGTCCCTTATGCGCCCGGCGGCACCAACGATCTCGTCGGCCGCATCCTATCCCAGAAACTCAGCGAGACGCTCAGCCAGCCCTTCGTGGTGGAGAACCGGCCCGGCGCCCAGGCGATCGTCGGCACCGAGGCCGTCGCTCGCGCCCGGCCGGATGGCTACACGCTGCTCATCGGTGCCAGCGGCCCAATCGTGTTCAACCCCGCGACCTCGGAGCGGCTGAGCTACGACTCCCTGGCCGACTTCGTCCCGGTCACGAACTTGGTCACCTTCCCACTGGTGTTGCTCGTCTCCACGGGCTCCGCTTATCGCAGCCTGGCGGACCTCATCGATTTCGCGAAGGCCAATCCAAGCAAGGCCAACTACGGCACACCGGCGACGAGCTTCCAACTCGCGACCGAGCTGTTCAACCAGCGCGCCGGAACCCGGTTCCAGCACATCACCTACCGGGGATCGGCCGACTGCGTCACCGCCCTCATCCGCGACGAGATCACGATGACCATGGTCGACACTGCCCCGGCCGTGGCAGGCCTCTCGGGCGGGCAGGTCCGTGCCCTGGCGGTCACCTCACCGAACAGGATCGCCGCACTGCCTGAAGTTCCGACGATGAAGGAGCTGGGCCTGCCCGACGTGGAGGCCGTCCTGTGGACCGGCATGCTCGCCCCGGCCCGCACACCGCCCGAGGTGGTGCGCCGCCTGAACACCGCGGTGGCGGAAGCCCTTCAGGCGCCGGACGTCAAGGAACGACTGTCAAAGCTCGTTCTCGATCCTGCGGCATCCACGCCGGAGGCCTTCCGCGCCACCATCGCGCACGAGATCGAACTGTGGCGGGGCGTCGCCAAAGCGGCCAACATCCAGATGGATCGCTAGCGCGCCGGGCATGCCGGCGTGATCCGCCGGATACCCAGCGGGCGCGGAGGGGCGCGCAGGCACTGCCCGCCGCGCGCGCATGTTCCTGACGAGCGTACCGGGCCGGGAGCGGGATAGGCGCGCCCGGCTGAATGCCGGGTGGCGGCTTTGCCCGACGCGCCTGCCATCCATCGACGATCACCGCCGTAAGAGCACGGACGGGGCCGCCCTTCAGCCCTGACATCCCAGCAAGCGAGGATCCCATGCTGCGCTACAGCTATCTGCCCAGTGACTACAACCCGATGGTCCTCATGCTCGGCGATGCCGAGGACCTGCGTCGCCTGGCCGCCGCGCTCCGGCTCTTCGCCGCCGCGCCCTGCGACAAGTCCTTCGACGAGTTCGACTTCGCCCAGTCCGATGCCAGCACCCGGATCGTCATTCGCCCCGCAGTGAAGCAAATGGGGATGCGCCGGCCCGGGGAGGACGCGCCGCTGGAGTGGCTCCTCTCCGCCGACAAGGCTCGTGAATTCGCCGACCAGCTCGACGGCCTGGCCGCGCCCGACCGCAGGTCAGGCTCCGAGATGCTCGGACCAGACGCGGTGAACGTGCGGGAGGGCATTCCCGTGAAGGTCTCCCGGGGCGAGTTCCACGACCAGTTCCTCGTGACGGAGCACTGAGGCGTGGCGTTCCGCTAGGGAGCAAGGTTCTTGACAGTCCTGGACCGGTTGTCTTAATCCACTTTTTACGAGAACGATGTCCGTCTGTCGGACACAGTTTGAACGGACAGCGCGGCCGCCCGCCGTCGCGCCGCCCCGGCACCGGGGAGAGATTCCGACCCGGCGGAAGCCAGCGGGGAAAGGGAGAGACAGGGATGAGTGACGCCGCCTCCAACCAGTGGGTCGACAGCCAGCGCGGCTTCATCAGCCGCGACATCTTCGTGGACCCGAAGGTCTATCAGCTCGAGCTGGAGAAGCTCTTCACCCGCGCCTGGCTCTTCGTCGGGCATGAGAGCCAGATCCCGAACCCCGGCGACTTCTTCACCTCGCGGATGGGCGAGGAGTCCGTCATCCTCTGCCGCGACAAGAAGGGCGAGGTCCACGTCTTCCTGAACTCCTGCCGCCACCGCGGCATGAAGGTCTGCCGCTATGAGCAGGGCAACACCTCGCTCTTCACCTGTCCCTACCACAGCTGGACCTACGCCACGGACGGCAAGCTGCAGGGCGTCCCGCTCTACAAGTCGCTCTACGACGGCGTGCTGGACCGCTCCGAGCACTCGCTGATCGAGGTGCCGCGGCTGGTGAAGTACAAGGGCACGGTTTGGGCCTCCTGGGACGCGCAGGCGCCGGACTTCTTCACCTATCTCGGCGATGCCAAGCAGCATATCGATCAGGCGCTGGACTGCCGGGACGGGCGCGAGGGCGGCTCCGAGGTCATCGGCGTCCACAAGTGGATCATTCCCGCCAACTGGAAGCTCGCCGCCGAGAACTTCCTCGGCGACACCTACCACAATCCCAGCCACCGATCGGTGGACCTGATCGGCATCGGCCCTAGCGCCGCCGCTGGCGTGAAGGGCCGCCGCGACGACGAGCTGGCCAAGGCGAAGCACATCTGGGTCAGCTTCATGCAGGGCCACGGCGTGCACAGCGCCATCGCGCCCGAGGGGAACGAGTATGTGAACTCCTTCCTCAGCGACCCCGAGATTGAGGAGTATTTCCGCCACTGCTTCGAGGAGCGGAAGCGCCGCCTGGGCGAGCAGGCGCGCCTGCTTCCCTTCACGGGCACGATCTTCCCCAACACCTCCTATCACGGCCGCCAGCCGCGCGGCCTCTGCTCCTGGCACCCGCATAGCCCGACGGAGACGGAGGCCTGGCGCTTCTTCCTGGTGGACGCCGACGCACCGGCCCAGGTGAAGGAATACCTGCGCCACTACTACATGCGCTATTCTGGCCCGGCCGGCATGACCGAGCAGGACGACATGGAGAACTGGCTCTACGCGACACGGGCCAGCATGGGCACGATCGCGCGGCGCTACCCGTTCAACTACCAGCAGTCCATGAATACCTCGAAGATGAACGACCTCGTGCCGGGCAACGTCAGCACGCAGATGACGGAGGAGATGGCTCGTGGCTACTACCGGGCCTGGAGCCGCTACCTGAACGACAGCGACTGGGACATCATCCTGGGCCGCGACGGCGTCCAGCACGCCGCCGCGGCCGAGTAGGCGCCGCCATGGTTGTCATCGTGACCGGCGGGACCTTCGGGATCGGCCGGTCCATCACCCTCGAGCTCGCCGGGCGCGGGCACAAGGTGGTGGCCTTCGGCGTGGAGGCCCGGCAGGTCTCCAGCGTGGCGGAGAACGCCATTCCCGGGCTCCGGGAGGAGCTGGCGCGACGCGGCCACGACGCCGAGGTGCTCGAGGCCGACGTCACGCGGGCGGAAGAGGTGCAGCGCGTCGTAGACGTGGCAGTGCAGCGCTTCGGCCGGATCGATGCGCTGGTGAATAACGCCGCTATCGGCCCGCTGGGCACCGTGCTGGACACGGACGAGGCCCTGTGGGACCGGATAATGGCGGTGAACGTGAAGGGGCCTTACCTCTGCGCCCGCGCGGTGCTGCCGCACATGATCCGGCAGGGTAGCGGATCCATCGTAAACGTCGGCTCCGGCGCCGGCTACGGCAAGCCCAACATGGCCGCCTACGCGGCCAGCAAGGGTGCGGTCCACACCCTCACCATGGCGCTCGCCTACGACCACTTCCACGACAAGGTCCGGGTGAACACGGTAATCCCGGGTGGTGGTGGCATCGTGAGCGGGATGAGCCTCGGTCGCGTGTGCGGGGACGAGAGCAGCTTCGGCCGCGGCGCGCCCGGCACGGCCGCCGGGCGTGTTGCGACCGGCGAGGATCTCGCCCGGGCGGTCGCCTTCCTCCTCTCGGAGGACGCAACCGCGATCTCGGGGACGGTGATCGACGTGGGCTGCTTCGCCCACCAGGGCGGGCCCATTCCACAGAAGCCGCGGGCTTGAGCAGAGGGAGCGGAAGCGCATGAGCGAGGTAATGGCGGCCAGCCGCCCCAAGCGGAGCTTGGCTTGGTACGAGCTGAAGCAGGAAGTCGAGGAGTTCCTCTACGCCGAGGTCGACCTGCTGGACGAGCGGCGCTTCGAGGAGTGGCTGGACCTTCTCGCGGAGGACATCGTCTATTTCATGCCAATGCGCCGCAACGTGAAGTTCGGCCAGCACGCCGAGCGTGAGAACACGAAGCTCGGTTCGGGCATCAGCTGGTTCGACGAGGACAAGTGGACGCTGACCAAGCGGGTGGAGCAGATCCTGACCGGCGTGCACTACGCCGAGGAGCCGCTCTCGCGCATCTGCCACATGATCACCAACGTCCAGCTTCTCCAGGCCAATCCCTCCCCCGAGGAGGCAAAGGAAGTGACGGTGAAGAGCCGCTTCCTCGTTTATCAGAACCGGGTCGAGCACGAGACCTACACCCTCGTCGGGAAGCGCACGGACGTGCTCCGCCGGCACGGGGATAGCTGGCAGGTTGCGAAGCGCGAGATTATCCTCGACCAGAACGTCCTGCTTGCGAAGAATCTGACGGTCTTCTTCTGACCGGGCCGGCGAATAGAGGGTAACCGACATGGTGAACATCTTCGACCTGAAGCCGGGCGACACCATCCGCCTCAAGAACGGCAGCCTATGCGAGGTGGTGGAGAACATGGAGGACGGCATGTGGGTGATGGTCCGCTACGTCTCCTCTCCGAGTGACCCCTCCATGGAGGGCGAGGAGGAGCTCTGCCACGCGGAGCAGGTCGTCGAGACCGTCTCGCAGTAACACCTGACGGAGGCTCGCTTCTCCAGGGGCCTTCGTTCACCACAGCGAGGGTGCCGCGCCGAACTCGTCCGGCCCCGCCGCGCGGTCATCCGCGCGGCGGGGCCGAGTTGTTACTGGCCCTCCCGTTCGGCTCCTCGCCCGCAGGAAAGTAGGGCTGCGCCGGCCACGCTGACGGGTGTGACGGCCGGGCGTGTCACAGGGCGATTGGCACTCCGCATCCAAGTGCGGGTGGCGCACTTCTTGATGGTTGACTGTATCCACGGCTTGGCTTTTTCTGCAAAGCGGAACGCTGTCCGCTTAACGGACAGACCGGATGCCTGCCAGCAGGTGGATCGACCGCTGGATTCCGGTTCTCCGGGACGCTTCTCGCGGTAGCTCCCGGCAGGCCGGCTCCGGAGTTCGGCAGGTGAGCACAGCGAGGAAGCAATGGAAGCGACCAGACGAACGATGATGCGCCGGTTGGCGCTTGCCCTCGGGTTGATCCTGCCTCTCTCGGCCCAGGCGGCCGAGCCCTGGCCGCAGCGCACGATCCGGGTTGTTGTTCCCTATCCGCCCGGCGGCCCGGCCGACATCATGGGGCGGCTCGCGGCCCAAAAGCTGGGCGAGCGACTGGGCGTGACCACGGTTGTGGAGAACCGCTCGGGCGCGAGCGGATCCGTCGGCGCCGAGGCGGTCCGGGCGGCCGCGCCCGATGGTTACACCTTGCTCGCCGCGCCGAGCGTGCATGTCATGGGGCGCCAAGTGCTCCGGAACGTGCCCTACGATCCGGTGGGCGATTTCACGCCGATCGCGCGGCTCGGCGAGGGCCCGCTCCTGGTGCTGGCAAACCCCTCGGTTCCCGGCCGGACCATCGCCGAGATGCTGCCGGCCCTTTGGGCCAAGCCGTCGAACTTCTCCTTCGGGCTCTCCGCCTTCGGCGCCGCGAACCATCTCGCCGTGCTCGACTTCAATCGCCGGGCCGGGCTGGACCTTCTCGTCGTGCCCTATCGCGGATCGGGCCCCGCGCTGACTGACCTCATCGCCGGCCAGGTGCAGCTGATGATCGACCCGATGAGCGCAGCCCTGCCGCATGTGCGGGATGGACGCCTGAAGGCGCTGGCCGTGACGAGCGCGCACCGGAGCCCAATTGCCCCCGAGATTCCCACCGCGGCCGAGAGCGGCATGCCGGGCCTGGAATTCGCCTCCTGGTACGGCGTCTGGGGACCGCGCGGCCTGCCGGCGGAGATCGTACAGCGCGTGAACGAGGCGCTGAACGCCGGCATGAGGGACCCCACCGTCGTGGAGCGGCTGGCGGCGCTGGGGAACGAGCCGGTGACGGAGACCCCGGCGGAGTTCGCTGCCTTCATCGAGGCGGACGTCAAGCGGAATACCGAGATCCTGCACGCCGCAGGGTTCCAGCCAGAGTGATGCGTGTGGGGCCGGGCGGCACCCTGCCTGGCTCCATCGCCGTCTCGTCAGCCGCTATCGCCGGCAGCCATCGCATTGGTGGCGGGTCCAAGTCTGAAATCAACGCCATTGTCCGGGCAGCCTGATAGTTGATAATGTCAACTTCATCCCGCTGAGGCGATGAAGGAGACCACGACCATGTGCCGCCGCTCTTCCCGACGACTGCTGCTGGCCTGTGCCGCCTTGATGGGCCTGTCGCTTCCGGCTGCCCATGCCAGGGCCGAGTTCCCGGACCATCCCGTGCGGCTGGTCGTCCCCTTCGCGGCGGGTGGCGGCACCGACATCGTCGCGCGGCTTGTCGCCTCCCGCATGGGGGAACGTCTTGGCCAGCCGGTGGTGGTGGACAACCGGGGCGGTGCCGGCGGCAGCGTCGGATCGGACCTCGTCGCGAAGGCAAGGCCGGACGGCTACACGATGCTGATGGCGACGGTTTCCACCCACGCCATCAACCCGGCGCTCTACCGAAACCTTCCATTCGACCCCATCCGCGACTTCGCGCCCGTTTCCCTTCTCGTCACCGTGCCCGGGGTCGTGGTGGTGGGCACGGGCCAGCCCTATCGCACGGCAGGCGACCTCGCGGCCGCGCTCCGTGCACGGCCGGGCACGGTCACCTACGGGTCGCAAGGCGTTGGCGGCATCGGCCACCTCATGGGGGAAATGTTTGCCGGGCAGGCTGGCGGACAGGCTGTTCACGTTCCCTATCGCGGGGCCGCGCCCGCCATGCAGGACCTCGTCGCGGGGCGGATCACGGCGGTATTCGACACCTTGCCCGGGGTCATCTCGCAGATCCGCGCCGGCGGCGTCCGGCCCCTGCTCGTCGCCTCGGCCAGCCGCCTGCCCGCCCTGCTGGATGTACCGAGCGCGCCGGAGGCCGGCCTGCCCGGCTTCACCGCGGCCACCTGGAACGCCCTCCTCGCCCCTGCGGGAACCCCTGCGGAGGCCATCCGGGCATTGAATGAGGCGGCAGTCACCGCGCTCCGCGCCCCCGGCATGACCGAGCAGCTGGCAGAGATGAGCGCGGAGGTGGTCGGCTCCAGCCCGGACGAGCTGGGCCAGTTCATGCGCGCGGAGCTGGCTCGCTGGGCGCCCATCGTGGCAGCCAGTGGCGCCCAGGTGGAGTAGGCGCGGGCGGCGATCCAGGCGTCCTGTGAAGGCCAGGCGCTCGGGTCTATCGGGCCTTCAGGGCCGGTGGCACCCCGCCAAGTGCCACTGTGATCTCGTTCGCCGCCTCGATCGCCAGTTGGCCGAAATGCCGGGCCTGGGCCGGGTCGATGCGCGCCTCCGGCCCGAACAGCCCGACCGAGCCGGCCACCTGCTGCCCCGCGCCGAAGAAGGGGGCGGCGATGGCGACGGCGCCGCGGAAGACCTCGCCGAGGCTGATCGCCATCCCCTCCTCGCGGCAGCGCTGCAGGTCGGCTGTCAGCTTGGCGCGGTTCACCTCCGCCGGGAGCGACCGCCAGATCGACTGGGCCATGGCATCGTCCTCCATCACATGCGCGAGGATCGCCTTGCCGCTAGCCCCCCGGCTGATGTGCTCCGTCTCGCCGACGCCGCGCGTGATGTTGAGGACCTGCCGGCTCGGCATCTCAAGGATGCAGAGCCGCTTGTCACCCCTCAGGATGAATAGCGCGGCGGTTTCCCCGGTCACGTCGCGCAGGCGCTCCAGGACGGGCCGGGCGATGGCCGCCACGTCGATCTCGGAGGTCCAGACATGGGCCAGGGACATCACGGCCGGTCCCAGCCCGAAGCGCTGCGGCTCGCCCGAGGCCTGGACCAGGCCACTGGAGATGAGGGTCTGCAGGAGCCGGTAGAGGGTCGGACGGCTGATCCCGGTCAAGCGCTGGAGTTCCACGACGGTGAGGCGCGGGCGCTCGCTCGTGAAGGCCTTGAGGATGGCAACGGCACGCTGCACGGCGCGGACGCTTTCGCCCTCTCCGGCCTCGGCGGTGTTAGTGGACATACTCAACTTGATTGCTCCCCCAAAGCTTCCCTATAGTGTTCATGAGATTGATGTCCGCACAACGGACACCAACCATCCCCGCCTGGGGCCTCATGATGCCACCGAGCGGTTCGACGCCGAAGGGGCCAAGCCGCGTCCGGCAGGCCTGGTTCGGACGCACCGGAACGTGAAAGGGAGCAGGAATGCCCGAAGTGACCTACGTCGCCACCGACGGATCCGAACGCAAGGTGGAGGTGCCGCAGGGCCGCTCCGTCATGCATGGTGCCATCCAGAACGGTGTCCGCGGTATCGAGGCCGAGTGCGGCGGCGTGCTCTCCTGCGCGACCTGCCACGTCTATGTGGACCCGGAGTGGGTCGACCGGCTGGACCCGCCGAGCGAGGACGAGGAGGACATGCTCTCCAACACCGCCGCCGAGCGTCGTCCGGGGAGCCGGCTGAGCTGCCAGATCGAGGTGACGGACGACCTGAACGGGCTGCGGGTACAAATCCCCGAGACGCAGTCGTGAGCGACGGCCTCGTCGTCCTCGGCGCGTCCTACGCCGGGGTGCAGATCGCGGTGAGCGCGCGGGAGAGCGGCTACGAGGGCCCGATCGCCATCCTCGGCGACGAGGCGGAGCTGCCCTATCAGCGCCCTCCCCTTTCCAAGGGCTATCTCTCCGGCAAGGTGGACGATGCTACCCTGCCCCTCCGGAGCGCGGGCTTCTACGAGGAGTACCGGATCAAGCTCCATCTCGGCACCGCTGCCACGGCGGTGGACAGGCGTGGCCGGGCGGTGGTGCTGGCGGATGGGACGGAGCACCGCTTCGATCGACTGGCCTTCGCCACGGGCAGCAGGGCCCGCACCCTTTCGCTCCCCGGCGCCGATCTGGACGGGGTCTACACGCTGCGCTCGCTCGCCGACGCGCGCCAGCTGCTCGCCGCCATGAGGACGGCGGAGCGGGCCGTCGTGGTCGGCGGTGGCTATATCGGGCTGGAGGTCGCCTCCACCCTCGTCACGGCCGGCTGCCAGGTCACCGTCCTTGAGGCTTCGGACCGCCTCCTCTCCCGCGCCGCTGCCCCGCCGCTCGCGGCCTTCGTCACCGAGGCCCATCGCAGCCGGGGCGTGGAGGTCGTCACGGGCGTGCAGGCGACCCGCCTCCTCGGCGAGGCTGGCCGGGTGACGTCGGTGGAGAGCACCGACCATGTCTCGCGCCCGGCAAACCTCGTCCTCGTCGCGGCCGGCGCCATCCCGAACGGGGAACTGGCCGTGGCGTCCGGCCTGGCCTGTGACCAGACGGCAATCATCGTGGATGCCTGCGGCCGTACGAATGAGCCGGAGGTGCTTGCGGCCGGCGACTGCGCGGCGACGCGGCAGGGAGCGGCGGTGCTCCGCCTGGAATCCATCCAGAACGCGACGGACCAGGGCCGCGCGGCCGGGAAGGCCGTGGCCGGGCGAGCCGAGGAGCATCCGGTGGTGCCCTGGTTCTGGTCCGACCAGTACGAGCTGAAGCTTCAGATGGCCGGCCTCGTCGCGGGATATGACCGGCACGTCATCCGCGGTAGGACGGATTCAGGCCGCTTCGGCATCTACTACTTCCGGGCTGGCCGTCTGATCGCGGTGGACACGGTGAACAAGCCCGGTGAGCACCTCACGGCGCGCAAGCTCGTGGCCTCGCCTGCGGGCATTACGCCTGAGGCCGCGGCGGATGAGAGCGTGAACCTGCGCTCCTTCCTGAAGGCGGCGCAACCAGCGTCTTGATGCCATGGCGAGGAGGCCCCCTCCTCGCTCCAGCCGGACGCGCACCGCGCCCTCCGGCCAGGGCGCGGGCGATCCGCCGGGGGGATGCTGGCCCGCCGCTGCCGCTCAGCCCGGGACCTTGATACCCAGGACCTCGATGGCGTGCTTCGCAAGCTGCTTCTTCTGGATCTTGGAGCTGGCGGTCATGCCGATGCTCTCGAAGGACTCCACAACCTGAACGTAGCGCGGCACCTTGAAGCCGGCCATGTTCTCCTTGCTCCAGGCGATGAGCGCCTCCGGCTCGCAGGACTGGCCCTCGTTGAGGATGACGAAGGCGCAGGGAACCTCCATGAGCCGGGGATCGGGCACGCCGACCACCACGGCCTGACGGATGGCGGGGTGGCGGTGGAGGATGTCCTCCACCTCAGCGGGGGAAACGTTCTCCCCGCCGACGCGCACCAGGTCCTTCGCGCGGCCGGCGAATTCCAGGCGCCCCGCCTCGTCCAGCCGGCCGAGATCGCCGGTGAGGAGCCAGCCATCGGCGGTCAGCGTCTCCGCCGTCTCCTTCGGCTTGTCGAAGTATCCCTGCATAACGTTCCAGCCGCGCACGAGGATCTCGCCCGTGCCGCCGGGCGGCAGGTCCTCGCCGGTCTCCAGGTCGCGGATGCGTATCTCCAGGCCGGGCTGCGGGCGCATGTGGCCGCTGATCCGGACCTCTTCGGGCTCCCACCAGCAGGATTGCGCGATGTTGGGCGATGCCTCGGACAACCCGTAGCCCACCACGCAGTCCCGCGCGCCCATCTCCTCGATGATCCGCCGGACGATGCTGGGGGAGGCCGCCGCCCAGGCGCCGCGCAGCACCAGCTTCCGCCGCGCCCGGTCCGGGTGGTTCAGCAGCATCAAGGCCATGGTGTCGTTGCCGGAGAAATGGGTGCAGCGCTCCTTCTCCATCAGCCGCAGGGCCTCGGCCGGTTCGAAGCGGTCCATCGTGACCAGGGTGGTGACGTGCTGGATGCAGGAGAGGACGGAGAGCGTGGAGCCCGCCACGTGGAAGAAGGGCCGTGCGCTGTGAAAGCGGTCGGCGATCCGCAGCCCCATGCGGCCGCCAGAGAAGAAGGCGTTGGCGCACATGGAGCGATGGGTCAGCATCACCCCCTTGGGGAAGGAGGTGGTGCCGGAGGTGTACTGCATCAGTAGCACATCGTCCGGCGCGCAGCGGGGCGGCGCCTCATGCCCCTGGCCGGCGGACAGGAAGTCCTCCCAGGACCGCGCACCGACCGGCACGTCCTTGCCGACCACCACGACCTCTCGCAGCTCGGGCAGCGCGGCATCCGGCAGCGCGCTGTCCAGCCCGGGGATGATGCCGCGCAGCATCGCCACGAAGTCGATCCTGAGGAAGCGATCCGCCGCGAAGAGCCGCCGCACCCGGGACTGGCGCAGCGCGTAGGCCATCTCCTCAGCCTGGAAGCGCGTGTTCACCGGCACCGTGACGGCGCCTATCGAACCTAGGGCGAGGAAAATCGAGACCCAGCGCGGCCCGTTGCCCATCAGCAGCCCGACATGCTCGCCGCGCCCGACGCCCGCGGCGAGGAGGGCGGCGCGGATCCTGGCCACCTCTCGCTCCAGGGCCGCGAAGGTGATTCGGCCGGACGTGGCGACCACCGCCTCCACCTCCGGCGCGATCGTCACCGCGCGGCGCAGCGTCTCGGTCACGGTGAGCGGGCAGAGCCCTTCCAGCGCCAGCCCGCTCACGACGACGCCTTTCCGAAGGCGCCCATCGTCTTGCGCCACTCACCGCCGGCCAGGCTCTCCTCGATCGCCATCAACTCGGTGGCCAGGGCGCCGCGCGGATCGCGCTCCAGCCCCTCGTCCACGCAGCGCTTAGCCAGGCGCATGGCGGCGGGCGGCGCGCCTGTGATGGTCGTGGCGATCTCGGCCAGGAGCGCCTCCAGCGCCTCTGGCTCCACCAGGCGCGTTACCAGCCCGCCCTCCCGCGCCTCCTCGGCGGACAGGGTGCGGCCGGTGAACATCATGTCTTTCGCGAGCCGCTTGCCGAGCACGCGCGAGAGGCGCTGCGTCGCGCCCACGGTGCCCCACAGCGCCTCCGGTGTGCGGAACCCCGCCCTGAGGGTGGCGATGACGAAGTCGCAGGCGGCCGCGATCTCGACACCGGAGCCGACCGCCTGCCCCTCCACCACGGCGATGCTCGGCATCGGCAGCCGCTCGATGGCGTCATAGGCGGCGAAGCCCTTCAGGCGGCGGGCGCGGACCTGGTCCTCGGTCATGCCCTTGCGTTCCTTGAGGTCGGCCCCGGCGCAGAAGACGGGCCCCGCGGCGCGGATCACGACCAGCCGCGCATCCTCAACCACCGCGCGGCGGGTGGCGGCGAGCAGGGCCTCGGCAAGTCCGGTGTTCAGCGCGTTGCGCGCCTCCGGCCGGTTCAGGATGAGGGTGGCGACCCCGTTCTCCGAGAGGTTCCAGAGCACCTCGTCACACAAAGCGGTTTCGCTCACAGCGCGCCATTCTCCCGCAAGGCGGCGACCCGCGCCGCGTCCATCCCAAGGCGCTCGCGCAGCACCTCTTCCGTGTGTTCGCCCAGCAGCGGCGGGCGGCCGAAGCGCGGGTCTTCCCACCCGTCGAAGCGCAGCGGCAGGCGCAGCCCGGGGAACTCGCCCAGCGTGGGGTGCTCGAAGTGCTGCACCAGGCCGCGTGCCTGGACGTGCTCGTCCGCCATCACCTCGTCGAGCGAGAAGAGCGGGCCCGCCGGAACCCCTGCCCCGTCCAGCGCGGCGAAGGCCTGCGCGCGCGTCAGCTTCTCCATCGCGGCGGTGATGCCGCGCATCACATCCTCTCGCCGCGCCACGCGGCCGGAATTGGTGCCCAGCTCCGAGTCCGCCAGCAGCCCGTCCAGCCCCAGCGCGCGGCAGAGCGGCTCCCAGTGCTGGTCGGAGACGGTGATGTGGAGCCACTTGTCGTCACTGCAGCGGAAGCTGGCGGAAGGCACGCGCCCGG
Organism: Roseomonas sp. KE2513; assembly: GCF_016107305.1. Taxonomy (GTDB): domain Bacteria; phylum Pseudomonadota; class Alphaproteobacteria; order Acetobacterales; family Acetobacteraceae; genus Roseomonas. Next base: position 14,106 of record NZ_RCVR01000043.1, on the reverse strand, counting down.
GATGTTCGGTGCCGAGGCGCGGCGGAACCTCGCCGAGGGCGAAGAAGCGGGCGGCGGCGATGGTGAGCTGGGAGACCTGCGCGTCGAACATCGAGACGTCGATATGCCCGCCCTTCCCAGTCTTCGTGCGTCCCTGGAGCGCCGAGAGGATGGCGATGGTGACCCAAAGGCCGGAGGTCAGGTCGGCCACGGGGAGGCCGGGCTTCACCGGCCCGCCCCCGCGCTCCCCCGTCAGGCTCATCAGCCCGCTCATGGCCTGGAAGACGGTGTCGTAGCCCTTCCGACGCGCATAGGGGCCGGACTGGCCGAAGCCGGTGCAGGAGACGTAGATCAGCCCGGGGTTGAGGGGCGCGAGATCGGCATGGGCCAGCCCACGGCGCTTCAGCGTGCCGACCGGGAAGTTCTCGACCAGCACGTCGGCCTTCGTGGCGAGGTCACGGATGACCGCCCTCCCCTCCTCGCTGCGGAGGTTCACGGTGATGGACCGCTTGGAGCGGTTGAAGGCCATGTAGTAGCCGCTGATCTCCTCGCCCCCGTCCTTCGCCTGCGCGAAGGGCTCGAAGCCGCGGGTCTCGTCGCCGCTTCCGGGCTGCTCCACCTTGATGACCTCCGCGCCCATCTCGGCCAGGATCATCGTGGCGAAGGGGCAGGCGAGCACCCGCGACAGGTCGAGGATGGTGATCCCTTCGAGGGGCCTCATGCGATGTCGGCCTTTCCGTCCGAGAGAAGTTCCTTGAGGCGCAGGAGCGCGGGCGGCGCCAGCAGCGCCGCCGCTTCGGCGAGGGCCGATGCCTCGTCCAGCACCCTTTCCGCCGGCACCACCCGGTCCACGAGCCCAAGCGAGAGCGCCTCGCCGGGCGGGATGTCACGGCCAGTCGCCAGAAGGTCGAAGACGCGGCGCGGCGGCAAGTGGCGCAGCAGGACCGGGGCCATCAGCGCCGGCAGCATGCCGTGCCGTGCCTCAGGAAAGCCGAAGGTGGCTGTCTCCGCTAGCACGGCCATGTCGCAGGCCAGCGCGAGCGCCGCCCCGGCCCCGAGGGCGGCGCCATGCACGGCGGCCACCACCGGCTTGCCGATGCGGGAGGGTGCCGCCAGCAGGGCCGGCGTCAGGGCGCGCCGCGCGGCCTGCGCCCCCGAGTCGTCCCGCAGCGCCTTCATCTCGCCGAGGTCAGCGCCGGCGCAGAAGCCCAGGCCGCTGGCGGCCAACACCAGGGCGGCGACGCCCTCCTCCGCCGCGGCGCGCTCCAGCGCTGCCATCAGCGCCTCGATGAGAGGGCGGTTCAGCGCATTGCGCTTTTCCGGCCGGTTCAGGCGGAGGATGCGGACGCGGCCGCGATCCTCCTCGGCCAGCAAGGCCTCCGCCCCGCTCATGCCGCGCCGCCCGCCAGGCGCAGCCGGGCCGCCTCGGCCTCGGCCACCAGCCTGGCCACGACCTCGGCGGCCGGGAGGATGTCGTCGATGAGCCCGGCCGTCTGCCCCGCCTCCACCTTGCCGCGCTCCACGTCGCCCTCCAGCGCCGCGTGCTTCAGGGTGCGGCTCATGTAGAGCTCGGCCAGCACCTCCTTCGCGTGTCCCGCCCGCTCGGCGGCGTCCACCTCGGCGGTGAAGAGGTTGCGAAGCTGGCGCACCGGCAGCCCACCGCGGCCGACCAGGGTGGTGTCGGACAGTCCCGCGCGCCGCACCGCCTCCTTGTAGGCGGGGTGCACGCTCGCCTCCTGCGTCATCAGGAAGCGCGTGCCGAGCTGCGCGCCCTCAGCGCCCAGGGCGAACATCGCCGCGATCCCGGCGCCATCGGCCACGCCGCCCGCGCCGATGATGGGCGCCCTCACGCCTGCCTTCGCAACCGCCCGCACGAGCACCATGGCCGAGACCTCGTCCGGCGCCGGATGGCCGCCTGCGTCACCACCCACCACGATGAGCCCGTCCACCCCCGCCGCGTCGGCCTTTTGGGCGTGCAGCGGCGAGGCGACGACGTGCAGCCACTTCGCGCCATAGGCCCTGAAGCGCGGAAGCGCCTTCGGGCCGCCCTGGGAGGCAATGATGACCGGCACGCGCTCCGCCTCCGCAATGTCCAAGAACTCCGCGGAGCGCTTGTTGTAGAGCGGGACGTTCAGCGCGAAGGGCGCGTCCGTGCCCGCCTTCACCGTGCGGATCGCCTCCACCAAATCGTCGGGCCTCATCGGCCCGGCGGCGATCACCCCGAGCGCGCCGGCGTGCGACACCGCCAGCGCGAGCGGCGCGGAGGAGGAGGCCCAGCTCATCCCGCCCTGCACGATGGGGTGGCGGATCCCCAGCAGTGCCGGCAGGCGCGAGGGGAAGTTCATCGTCACGGTCAAAGGGATTCGGCTCCGGATTGCTTCACGAGCGGCCCCCACTTCGTCGCCTCGGACCGCAGGAACTCGAGGTAGTCCTCGCCCGTAATCGGCGACGCAACGCCGCCCTGGGCGGCGAAACCCTGGACCAGGGCGGCATCGCGCAGCGCGGCCCTCGCCGCTTCCTCCAGCCGCGCGCGGATCGGCGCGGGTAGGCGGGGCGGGGCGGCGAAGCCGTACCAGTTGTCGGAGTTCACGCGCGGGAAGCCGAGTTCGACCGTGGTGGGCACCGCCGCGAGCGCGGGCACGCGCTGGCCGGTGGTCACGGCGAGTGGACGGAGATCGCCGCTGTCGATATGCGGCTTCAGCACCGGCACGTCGGCGGTCATGAAGGTGAAGCGGTTCGCGAGGAGGTCCGTCGCCGCCGGCGCGGCGCCGCGATAGGGAATGTGGGTCGCCTCCATTCCGGTCTCGGAGGCCAGCAACGCGCTGGCGAGATGCGTGATGGAACCGACCCCAGCCGAGCCGTAGGTGACTGGGCTTCCCTTCGCGAGCGCGATGAGCGCGGCCAGGTCGCGCGGCCCGCTGCGTGCATTGACCACGACGACCTCCGGCACGCGGACCACGAGGGAGAGATGGGTCAGGTCCCGATGGACGTCGAAGGGCATCCGCTGGCGCGGCAGGGCCGGCGCGATGGAGAGCGCGCCCGGCCCGCTGATCCCGATGGTGGTGCCGTCGGGCGCCGCCTTCGCGACGGCGTCGTGCCCGACCACGCCGCCCGCGCCCGTGCGGTTCTCGACCACCACGGGCTGGCCGAGGTCGCGCGCCAGCGCCTCTGCGAAAAGGCGCCCGAAGATGTCGGCGGGACCTCCCGCGGCGAAGGGCACGATGAGGCGGAAGGGGCGGTCCGGCACCCAGAGGGCGCCCTGCGCGGCGGCGCGGCGGGGCGTGACGCAGGGCCAGCCGAGGAGGCCCCCTGCCATAAGGCTCAGCGCGCGACGCCTGATCACGACTTCGCTCCTCCACGGTTGCGGCAGGCTCGGATGCCGACCTTCTGCTCCTGGAGGAACTACCCCTTATGGTTGACTAAGTCAACAATACCTCGCTAGCGGAAGCTGGTTGGTGCCGCCTCATCCGGTCGGAGCGCGCCGATCTCGGTTGACCCAATCAACCGTCGGATGCGAAGGAAGCATGGACGATCGATACGGGTTCGGGCCCTGGATTTCGGGCCCTGGCCCGGCCGGACCGCCGCTCCATCAGGTCCGAAAGGACCATGCACGGGCAGGGAGTGTCTCATGGTAGCCTCGATGCCGGGCCGGCGACACCTTCTCCAACTGGCCGGAAGCGTCGCCCTGCAGGGTGCGGCCGGGCAGGTACCGGCCTGGTCGGCCACCGGCAGCAGCGCATGGCCGACCCGCACCGTCCGCTTCGTCGTGCCATTCGCGCCAGGAGGGCCGGTGGAGGTGCCTGCGCGCCTCATTGCCGATCACCTCTCGCGGCGCCTCGGCCAGCCCTTCATCGTGGAGCCGCGCCCTGGTGCCGGCGGCGCCTTGGGTGTGCAGGCGGTGCTGCAGGCCGGGGACGGGCACAGCCTCGTCTTCACTACCTCCTCGGTCGCCACCCTGCCGGCCCTCCAACGCAACCCCGGCTTCGACCCGATGCGCGACCTGTTGCCCGTGACCCTCGTCTCCGAAGTTCCGCTCGCGCTGCTGTCACGCCCGGACTGGCGGGTGCGGGATTTTGGGGCCTTCCTCGAGCGAGCCCATGGCGGAGCGCTGGCCTTCTCCTTCGCGTCCTCTGGCGTCGGATCCACGACGCACCTCGCGGGGGAGTTGCTGAAGGCACGCGCGGGGATCGAGCTGCTGCACGTCCCCTATCGCGGCGCCGGACAGGCCGTAGGCGCCCTGCTGGCCGGCGACACCGACCTGCTGATCACCGGCCTGATTGAGGCCCTGCCGCATGTGAAGGAGGGGCGGATGCGGGCCATTGCCGTCACCTCAGCTGCGCGCAGCCCTGCCCTTCCCGACATCCCGGCCGTCGCCGAGGCGGTCCCGAGCTACGAGCTGCCGATCTGGTACGCCGTGCTCGCGCCGCGCGGCACGCCTCCGGAGGTGGTGGATCTCCTGGCGGCCGAGATGGCGCCGCTGCGCGCCGGGACGCCGCTCGCTGCGCGCATGGAGGCGTCCGGCGCCACCCTCCTGCTCGACGGACCTACGCCGCTGGCCCGCCGGCTGGAGCGGGAGGTCGCCCTGTGGAAGGACGTCCTCCCGGCTGCCGGCATCAGGCCGGAATAGGCCTACCCGGCCGCCCAGGAGGCGGGCCGCTTCGCCTTGAAGGCCGCGATGCCCTCGGCGGCCTCCAGGCCCGTCGAGCAGCGGCTGAAGGCGCGGGCGCCGGCCTCGGCGTAGCCGGGCGGCGCGACCTCCCCCATCGCGGCCAGCAGCGCCTTCGTCTCGGCCAATGCTCCTGGGGCGCCGGCGCGGATGTCGGCCAGGATCGTCCCCAGCAGCGCGTCCAGGGCGGCCGCGTCCAACGCCACTTCGTGCACCAGCCCGGCCCGCGCCGCGGCGGCGGCGTCGATCGGCGCGCCCTGCAGGACGAGGCGCGCGGCGGCGCTGCGCCCCATCCGGCGCACCAGCCAGGGCAGGATCTGCGCCGCCACCAGCCCTCGCCGTGCCTCCGGCGCCGCGAAGCGTGCCCCCTCCGCCGCGATCGCGATATCGGCGGCGCAGACCAGGCCGAGCCCACCCGCGAAGGCAGAGCCCTCGATCCGGGCAACCACCACCTGCGGCAGGGCGGCGATGGCCGCGAAGCGCTCGCCGGTGCGACGGTTGCGCTCCAGCGCGGCCGCTAGGCGCTCCTCGGGCGTCGCGCCGGCGCCTCCAGCCTCGTCGAGGTCCATCCCCGCGCAGAAGTGCCCGCCCGCGCCAGTAATCACCAGCACCCGCGCGGCGCGGTTTCCCTTCAGCTCCGCCAGCAGCGCGTCGAAGCGCTCCACCAGTTCGCGGCTCATGGCGTTGCGCCGCGCGGGGCGGTTCAGGGTGACGCGCACGACGCCACCCTCCTGGGTGACGAGGAGCGGGGTCTCGGTCACGGTATCAGGCATGGGCGGTCTCCCCGACGCGGATGGCACGTGAATAGAGGGGGCGGCCGAGAAGCCGCTCCGCTTCGCGTCCCGCGGCACGCAGCCGATCCAGGTCCAGCCCCGTGTCCACGCCCATGGCCGCGAAGAGCGTCGCGAGGTCCTCCGTGCAGACATTGCCGGTGAAGCCCTCGCCGTAGGCGATGCCGGACGGGTGCCCGCCCGTGCCGCCGAGCGCGGTGTCGAAGTGGCGCAGTCCCGCCTCCAGCGCCGCGACGCAGTTGGCGACGCCGGTGCCGCGGCTGTCGTGGAAATGGGCGATGAAGGTCGCCTCGGGCAGCGCATCACGCAGCAGCGCGACGAGGGCGTGCACGCGCGGCGGCGTGGCGCTGCCGATCGTGTCGCCGATCGAGACCCGCGTAACGCCGAGCGAGACGAAGCGCCGCGCATCCTCCAGCACCCGCTCTGGGGGGACGGGGCCGTCGAAGGGACAGTCGAAGGCCACGGAAATCGAGCCGACGAGAGTGAAGTCACACCCGGCGAGGGCCGCCATCTCCGCCACGTTCGCCCACTGCTCTTCGCGCGAGCGGCGGAGATTCTTCTGAGTGTGCCCCTCCGAAGCCGAGACGAGGAAGCTGATCTCCTCCGGGCCCCGCCCCGCCGCTCGCGCCGCCTGCGCGCGGCGCACAGCCGCAGGGTTAGGGCAGGTGGCCTTGAACAGCACGCCCGGGCGCGGGCGCACCGCCGCCAGCACGGCCTCGGCATCCGCGAATTGGGGGATGTATTTTGGGTGTGCGAAGGAGGTGATCTCGATGCGCCGGAAGCCGCAATCAGCGATCCGGTTCAGCATCGCCACCTTCGCCCCCACCGGCAGGACGGCAGGCTCGTGCTGCAGCCCGTCGCGGCAGAAGCACTCGGAGAAGATCACGTCGGGCACGTCTGTCACGGCACCAAAATCCCCTTCAGGATGTCGATCGCGGCATAGGGAGTTGGCGCAACCCGCGCGCCACCCTCGCGTAAGGCCGCGAGCTTGCTGGCGGCGCTCTCCCGCTCGGCGCCGATGAGCGCGCCGGCATGGCCCATCTGCCGGTCCACGGGGGCGTGGCGGCCGACAATCGTGGCCACCACGGGCTTCGGGAACGCGGCGACGGCCTCGGCCAGGGCGTATTCCTTATCGCCGCCGATCTCGCCGCAGTAGAGCACCGCCGCCGTTCCGGGGTCGTCGGCTAGCGCCGCCAGCCACTCGTGCGGATTGCGGCCGATCACGCTGTCGCCGCCCATGTGGATGACGACCCGCTGCCCGATCCCGGCGCGGGTCATCAGGCGGGACGTTGCCAGCGTCAACGTCCCGCTGCGCCCCAATAGGGCGACCCGCCCCGGCGCGCAGAATGCCGGGGAGACGGAGCCGAGCAGCAGCCCGCCCTCCCCCGCGTCCGGCACGCAGAGGCCGAGCGTGTTCGGACCCAGCAGCCAGCTGCCGGCCTCTCGCGCTGCCTTGGCCGCCCACAGCGCGTCGTGCACGGGCACGTATTCCGCGGCCGCCACGATGGTGGCGATGCGGGCCGCGGCGCATTGCCGCACCGCGTCCAACGTGCCCTCAGGCGGCGTGTAGAGAATCGCGGCGTCCACCGGCGCGTCCAAATCCGCGAGGGAGTCGAGGAGCGGCAGCCCGTCCAGACTCTCGCCGCCGCGGCCGAGCGCGATTCCGGCGACGATCGGAGTGCCCGCGGCGCGCATCTCAGCCACTTGGCGCGCCGCGTAGCGGCCGGTGGGGTTGAACGCCACCACGCGCCGGGGGCGGGAGGAGAGGAAGGTCAGCACGGCTCAGCTCCTGCCGGGTCGGCAGCCCGCGGCGATCGCCCGCACCAGCGTCAGCGGGTCGTCGTGGAGCATCGCGACCCCCGCGGCGCGCAGCCGTTCCACGGCCGCCGCCGCGTCGAAGCCGCGGCTCGCCGACGGGGCCGCGGCGAAGCCGACATAGAGCGGCCTGGGCGCGGGACGACGTGCCAGGAAGGAGAGCAGGGTCTCGATCCGCTCCCCCATGGGGCGGGAAGCGAGGGTCGCGTAGAAGAGGATCGCGCGGACGCCCGGACGCTCCGCGAGGTCGAAGGCCGCCTCCAGCCGGGCCTCGGTCGTCTCCGCCGGGCCGCCCTGGGCGTTGTCCATGAAGGAGGCGCCGGAGAGCCCGTGGTCCGCCAGCAGGTCGGTCAGGAACATGCCGAGACCGGCGCCGGCGCTGACGAGCGCCACGTCGCCCGGCATTTCCACCAGGGTAAAGCCCGCGGCCCGGGCGGCCCGCTCCAGTGGGCTCAGCAGGATGTCCTCGAGTGCGGCGCTGGCCCGGGTGGCCGCGGCGTCGTGCCGGCCGGCGGCGGCATCGTCCCGGACCATCTTCGCGTCCAGCGCGACCAGCCTTCCCCCTTCCAGTTCCGCCAGTGGGTTGATCTCCAGCAGCGTCAGGTCCTCGGCCTCCATCACGCGGAGGAGGCGCACCGCCTCCCGCGCGACGCGCGCGGAGAGCGCGGGCGGCAGCAGGCAGCGAAGGGCCGCGTGGACCTGCTCGGCCAGGCCAGGCACGCCCGGGGACAGGAGGAGGCGGACCGGCGCGTCGCCCTCCTCCACCGCCACGCCGCCGCTGGCCGAGAAGAGGAACTCGATGCCCTGCCGGGTGCCGTCCACCCGGAGCGCCAGGAACATCTCCCGGACCGGCGCGACGGCCTCTTCCAGCAGGAATGCGACCCCGTCCTGGGCCGGCCCGAGGATCAACTGCATGGCGGCCCGCGCCTCGGTCGCGTCGGCCGGGTCCACGCGGCGAACGAGGCCGCGGCGCCCGCGCCCGCCTTCCAGGACCTGGGCCTTGAGCACCATGCCGTCCCGGGCGAGAAGGCTCGCAGGAAGCTCATCCTCGGGCAGCATGACGCCGCGGGGGATCGCGATGCCGTGCCGTGCGAGCAGCGCCTTGCCCTCGGCCTCGATCAGCCTCATCGCTCGTGTCGTCTCCCGCTGCCGGGCGCGGCAATCCAGGAGCGCGCCCCCGGATTGCCGCGCCCATAAATTCGTTGACTTCGTAAACTATATGGCCGCTGAGTCAACCTCGACCTTAAGGGGCTAACCCTGTATCCAGGGCCGCCGATCCTGATGGATTGATCCTTCCGACAGTCGGAGACACCGTGTTGCCGGGCAGATCCGCCAGCCCTCTCGGGGCTTCCCAGGACAAGACCATCAAGGATTTGTTGTCTTACCGCATCCACCGTTTGGCCAACACTCTCAGCCAGGGCGCGGCGCGCCGCTACAAGGCCGAGTTCGACGTTAGCCTCATGGAGTGGCGCATGCTCGCCCTTCTCGGCGACTTCGCCCCAATGACCCTGAAGCAGCTGGCACTCGAGAGCGGCCTGGACAAGAGCCTGGCAAGCCGCGCGATCAGTGGGCTGGTCGAGCGCCGGCTGGTCCTGCGGACCCCGGGCACGGAGGACGCGCGAGAGGTGAGCCTTCGCCTCTCGGCAAGTGGCCGCCGCGTCTACGAGGGCCTTATGCGGTCGGCCCTGGCCCGTGACGAGGCTTTCAACTCCGCGCTCAGCCCGGCGGAGGTGGCCACCCTGGACTCGCTGCTTGAGAAGCTCATGCAGGTCGCGCGCCAGCAGGCGCAGCCGCAGGCCTGGGACATGGGACCGGACAAGGCTCAGCCAGCCCCGAGCCGAGGCTTGAAGGGCAAACCTGAGGCCGGATGAACCTGCCGTTCCGGTGATGGGCACGACCAGGCGACACCCCTCGCTTGCGCCGGCCGCGGAGCCTGGCTGCAGGCCGCCGGGCGCGACCTACCGCGCCCGCGGGCATGAGGCCTCGCAGCCTTCAACCCGCCCGGAGCGAACGGCCTTCCTCTATTCGGGGTAGCGGAAGCACCGGAACGCTCTGACCGTCGGCGCGGAGCTGGTGGCCTTGCTCCTCGCTCAGCGGGCAAGACCAGCCGCAGGGATGTTGGCCATCAATCCTGAAGCGCCAACGCCGCCGTCCTGGCGCCGCGGATGAGGTCGATCAGCTCTTGCGGATTGGCCGGCAGCATGTCGCCGCGCCACGCCACGTGCTGGTCCGGACGGGAGAGCACGAGGCGCTCCCGATAGACGGCCCCCCTCGCCTCCTCTTCAAGGTCGATCACCGCGAGCGGAACGCCACGCCGTTCCGCGGCCCGGAGCAGCGGCGCCACGTCCAGCGCCGGGTCCGTCCGGATCAGGGTGAAGCCCGGCCCGAGGCGATCGTAGAGCGACCGCCCCTGGCTGTCCCAGACATGGGGCGTGCGGCAGCCCGGCACCGTGGATGGCGTGAAGCCCGCCATGCTGTAGGCGGGCGGCGCCTCGCCGTCATAGGCGATGATCGGCGACCGGTCGTAGAAGGTGCCGAAGTTTAACCCGCCGCAGCAGTACTGGTTGACGTTCAACTCATAGGCTTCCTGGCCGAGGCGACGCCGCGCGGCCTCGCCCGCCGGACCCGGTGCCTCAATGTCGCCCGGCACGCCGCCGCGCTGCCTTGTCAGGGCGATGGCATGTTCCATGGCGAAGCGGGAAACCTGATCGGTGATCGGCAGGCGCTCGGCTTCGTAGGCATCGAGGATGTCGGGCTCCGTCCAGCCCGAGAGCACGCCCGCCAGCATCCAGGACAGGTTGGTCGCGTCCGCGATGCCGGCATTCATGCCGTAGCCCGCCATGGGCACCCAGATATGCGCGGCATCGCCGCAGATGAACACACGGCGGTCACGGAAGCGGTCCGCCACGAGGCGGCGGCCGATCCAGTCCTCCTTGCTGATCAGCTCGTAGCGGAAGTCCTCGCCCAAGCCGAGGATGAGGCGGATGCAGCGGTCGCGGTCCACCGCCTCAAAGTCGGTCTCCTCGGGCCGCAGGTAGTTGTGGATCAGCCAGGTCTCGCGCCCGTCGATCGCGTACATGTTGCCGCTGCGGTGGGGGTTGAGGGAGAAGGTCGCCCAGGCGGGGCCAGCGGGCATGCGCGTCAGGAGGTCCGGCGCGCGGATGAAGGTGGACTGCACGCGCTGCACCACCGGGTCGCCGCGGAAGGTCGCTCCAATCGCCTTGCGCGTGGACGAGGCGCCGCCGTCGCAGCCGACAAGGTAGTCGCAGGAGATCTCCAGCGGCGCGCCGCCATCCAGGCGCTCGGCCCACGCGACCACACCGGCGTCCGACTGCTCGAAGCCGGTCACGCGCGCACGGTTGATGATCCGCAGCGTCGGCATGGCCTGGGCATGCCGGAAGAGGATCGGCTCAAGATAGATCTGGTTGATCCGGTGAGGCGGCTCCGGCGTCGGCCAGTGCGTGTCAGGCCCGCCCGTCGCCGTGTACCGGTCGCGGCGGCAGGGGATAGGAATGCGGGACAGTTCCTCGCCCGTCGCCGTGATACGGTAGGCGATGTCGTTCGGGAAGTCGGGCGGGAGACCCGCGTCGCGTAGCGCCGCGGCCACGTCGAGGCGGCGGAAGATCTCCATGGAGCGGGCGGAGACGTGGTTGCACTTCACGCTCGGCGGCTCGCCCTCCGCCCGCATCTCCAGGACGGTCACGTCAATGCCGCGCCAGGCGAGATCCATGGCCAGGACGAGCCCGACCGGCCCCGCGCCGATCACCAGCACGCCCGTCTTTATCCGCTCAGACATTGCCGACCTCCTGCTCTCCGCCGCGAACGCCGCGTGGAAGAGATGCTAGGCGATGGGATCTTTGAGCATTAGCGATTAATACTGGAGCATTGGTGAGGAATCCTCGTGAACCCTACCCTGCGCCAGCTTGAGGCCTTCGTGCTCTGCGCCCGCCAGGGAAGCCTGACGGCCGCGGCGGAGCGCATGGGCCTGACTCCCTCTGCGATAAGCCTTCTGCTTCGGCAGCTTGAGGCGGAAATGGGGCTGCGGCTGCTGGACAGGACGACGCGCCGCCTTCAGCTCACGGAGGCAGGGCGAGACGCCCTGGAGGGTGCCGAGCGGGTGCTGCAGGAGAGGAACCGTCTTCTCGCGGGGGTTCAGGGGCTGGCAGCGCGGCAGGCCGGACAACTTATCGTCGCGGCCTCAGCCGCCATCGCCGCGGTTATGATCCCCGGCATGATGCGCGCCTTCACCGAGCACCATCCTGGTATCCGCCTGATCCTCCGCGACGTGTCGCCGGACAGGGTTGTCCCGATGGTGGAGGAGGGCATCGCCGAGATCGGGCTGGGCACGGTAGGCGAGGTCCCCACCGGAATCCGTACGGAGACGCTCCTGAGCGACCAGATAAGCGCCATCTGCCACATCGGCGCGCCGCATGCCGCTCGGCATCGGCTCTCATGGGCAGAGGCGCTGACCGAGCCCTGTATCTCCGTCGTCCCGGGGAACCCCATCCGCACCTTGATCGATGAGACGCTGGCGACCCAGGGTCGCAAGCTGGAGCCGGCATGGGAGGTGTCCTTCTTCGCCACTGCGCTGGCCCTAACGACGGCAGGCTTCGGCATCGCCCTTCTGCCGGGCTACCTGGTTGGGCAGTCACCAGGTATGGGGCTAGTGGCCGTTCCATTGGAGGAGCCCAAGATTCGGCGGGACGTGACGCTGGTGTCGCGCGCGGGGCGCAGCCTCTCGCCGGCTGCATCGGCCTTCATATCGGTCGCTCGGCGGAGCGTTCCCGCCCGGGGGTAGGCCGCGGCAAGAGAGGCGGCAGTCCAGCAGCCCGCAGGGCAGACGGTCATGACCGCGCACATGGTCAACGGGCATTGGCAAGTTGTTTGACGAAAAGGCAAGTTGGGCCGCGTGCGTGAGAGGGGGCTGGATCATGATACCGTCTGGACGCAGGTTTCCTGCTGCCAGATCCGGAAGCTCTTGGTGCGGGCGCGCCGGTACTCGCTGGCGGTCATCAGGTGCCGGCGTGGGCGGAAGTGGCCATAGATCATGCTGTGCGCCGAGAGAAACCGCTGGGCCTGCTCGGCCGACTTGAACCGCTGCATCTGCCGCTCCCGCCGTCGGGTAGGCCGATGCGAGTTCTCGGCCCGGTTGTTCAGATAACGGCTGCTGCGATGCCGGACCTCGGGCAGGAGTTCGCGCTGGGCTACCCCGTAGCTCTTCGGCCCGTCAGTGACCAGCCGGCGCGGCTTGTATTTGAGGCCCGCGAGCAGGCGCTTGAAGAACCGCTTGGCCGCACTTCCGTTCCGCCGGTCCTGAACCAGGATGTCCAGCACCACGCCACGCTGGTCCACCGCTCGCCAGAGGTAATGCAGCACGCCGTTGATGCGCAGAAAGGTTGTGTTGCAAACTTCGCGGCGGGCCGCAGGTGGCCTGAACAGCAGGTAGATCAGGCAGCAATCTGGAACAGCTCGGCGACGAAGGTGGCTTGGGCCCGCATGTCTCGTCCGCCGATCCTCCGAAGCTGTCCCTTCCTCACCATCGCCATCACCTCGTAGCCCGCCAGTGTTCGTCTCGCCGTCCAGAACCTGCCGAAGCCAAGCCCCGGTCTGACCAGGCGTTTCACGCGCCGGTGGTCTTGTTCCACGATGTTATTGAGAAACTTGCACTGCCGTAGGTGCGAGGAGCGCCACAACTCACCGTCCTCCTTCAGCTGCTCGATGGCGCACGGGTAGGCCGGGTTCCTGTCCACTGTGATGGTGCGAGGGTTCACCGTATGCGGCTGCCCCAGCGCCTTGCGGAAGAACCGCTTCGCAGCCTCCGCATCGCGCCTGACCGAGAGCAGGAAGTCGATCGTCTGGCCGCGGCTGTCGACTGCCCGGTACAGGTACGTCCAGCGGCCCTTCACCCGCACATAGGTCTCATCGACCCTCCACGAGCCGTTGCTCGGCCGCAGATGTGGCCGGATCCGCTTCTCGCTCTCCGGCGCGTAGGTCTGGGTCCAGCGGAAGAGGGTGGTGTGCGCGACATCTACGCCGCGGTCCTGAAGCATCAGCTCGAGATCCCGGTAGCTGATTGGGAACATCAGGTACCAGTGGACCGCCCAGAGGATCACCTCGGCGGTGAACTGCCGGCCTTTGAAGGACTGATCCGGCCTCACTGAGGCCACTCTCCGCCGTCTCCCCATACCAAGCTTTGTACCTGCTCAGGCTGGCTCCGCAAGGCCGCAACAGAACCCTGCGGGGTCCGATCCAACGCACTGGTCGACCTTCCGGAGCCCAGATCCTAGACAACAAAGAGATCCAAGCGAGATCCCCATCGAGGAGCTGGCGGCTCTTGCTGCCTCCTGTTTGGCGAGGCACCCGGACGAGGAGGCAACCATCTTTGCAATGCGGAATGCTTGCCACCTCTCTCAGCTGCGAGAAACGGCGCGTGGACGCTTCAGCGAGGCGATCGCCATCAGCCGCAGACGACAATCTGGAGAATGATGTCCGCCCGGATGTGCCAGAAGGCTGGGTCTACCTTGCAGTGGCTCTGGCTTCTTGCTGGCCACACAAAGCGCCTGAATGCGGTTGGGGATTCCCGTCACCAATGGCTGCCATGGGTCGAACTCGGCCGTAGGAGGCAGGGCGATCAGCCCTAAGCCTTCTCAGCTCTACCCGTCCAAGATCACCATCCGGTCTACATACTGAAGCTGGATTTCAACCGCCGAAATCCGCGTGCCCAGGCGCATGGGGCTCTCTGCTCTTGATCCAGAGGCGTACCATGCAGGCCATGCGCTATGCTGCACGCATGACGAACAAGGCTGACGCGGCGCCCAGAACACGCCGCCCGTGGGACCTCCATCCCTCGCTAAA
>NZ_RCVR01000042.1 GCF_016107305.1 Roseomonas sp. KE2513 | reverse complement strand
AACAACTCAACACGCCAAGGCCCGCGCGGGCCTAAGGCGGGTCAGGCGCGCCCCAGCACCTCGCGGTTGACCACCGCGTCGGGGTCGGGGCGTCCGGCCAGAAAGTCGAGAACGTTGCCTGCGGCGTCCCAGGACATGCGCCGTAGTCCCTCGGCGGTGCTGGCCGCGACATGGGGGGTGACGACGAGGTTCTCGAGCGCGAGCAGCGGCACGGGCTCGCGCATCGGTTCCACCCGCAGCACGTCGAGGCCGGCGCCCCCGAGCTGCCCGGAGCGCAGCGCCGCCTCCAGCGCCGCCTCGTCCACCAGCGTGCCGCGGGCCGTGTTGATGAGGACGGCACCGGGCTTCATGGCTGCCAGGAAGGCGGCGTCCACCATGCCGCGCGTGGCGTCGCTCGCCGGCAGGTGCAGGGTGACGATATCGGCCTCGGCGAGGCCCGCGTCGCGGTCCTTCACCGCCTCGTAGCCGGTGCCGCGGATGGTGCCCGCGGGCATGAAGGGGTCGTGCACCGAAACGCGCATGCCGAAGGCCGCGCAGAGCCGCGCGACGCGCGTGCCGATGCGGCCAAAGCCGAGCACCAGCACCCGCCGCCCACCCAGCTCGAAGGTCTTGGATTGACCTTGCACGCGCCACTGGCCGCGACGCACGCCCGCATCCACGGGCAGCACGCGGCGGGCGACGGCAAGCATGAGCATCAGCGCGTGTTCGGCGACGGAGGCCGCGTTGGCCTCGGGCGTGATCATCACTGTCACGCCCGCGCGCGTCATCGCCGGGACGTCCACGAGGTCGTAGCCGACGCCGTGGCGGCAGACCATGCGGAGCCCCGGCGCCATGGCGAGGAAGGCGCTGTCCACCGCCGTCCCGCGAACGATCGCGGCCTCGGCACGGGCAAGTCGCGCCGCGAGGTCCGGACCGGCCGGTGCGCCCGGGTGGTCGAGGGTAATGCCGGGCGCCTCGGCAAGGCGCTCGATCCCGCCAGGATGGATGGGATCGACGACAACCACATGGGGCATTCGGGAGGAACTCGGGATCAGGGTTGGGTGGACCAGGGCGAACGCTCGTAGAGGCGCCGCGCGGACTCGGCCTCCGCCATGACGGCGGCCTTGTAGGCGTCGCCGAGGAGGGGTCGGAGCGGCAGGTTGAGGCGCTCGGCCTCGCCCAGGAAGGCTGGGTCGGAGAGGACGGTGCGGAACGCCTCGATCAGTCGCGCCGTGATCTCCGGCGACAGGCCGGGTGGGCCGACGAAGCCGCGGGCGGAGCCGCCGAGAACGTCGAGGCCCTGTTCGCGGAAGGTCGGCACCTCCGCCATGGCAGACCAACGCTCCGTCGCCGCCTGGCCGAGGCAGCGCGTCCGGCCCTCCCGGAGGAGCGTGATGCCTTCGCTGAGATTGTAGGAAGCGACGTCGAGCTGCCCTCCCAGCAGGTCGCGGATCGCGATGGCCGTGCCGTTATAGGGAACGTGCAGCGCCTTCACCCCCGCCGCCGCCTCGAAGGCGAGCAGCAGCAGGTGGTCGTCGGAGGAGGTGCCGGCGGCGGTGCCGACCGAGACGGACTCCGCGCGCTTCGACGCGGCCTCGCGAAGGTCGGCGGCGCTGCGGAGCGGGGAGTCGGTGCGGACCCAGAGCCCACCCGGGTCATCGACCACATTGGCAAGGTAGGTGTAGTCCTCCGTCCTCCAGCGCATCGGCCGTTCCAGCGCCTTGCTGATGAAGCCGAGGGTGGCGACGGCGCCAAGCGTATAGCCGTCCGGCCGGGCGGCGAAGATCGCCTCGTTACCGATTTGCCCGCCCGCGCCCACGCGGTTGGTGACGACGAAGTTCACGCCGGGGAGGACCGCCGGCAGGTGCCGCGTCAGCAGCCGCGCCATGAGGTCGATGCCGCCGGAGGGCGGGTAGGGAACGATCACCTCGATCGGGCGGCCGGCTGGCCAGGCGGCCTGGGCAAGGGCCGGGTGGGTGAGCGCGGCCGAGAGGGCAGCGCCGGCCAGGGAACGACGGGTGGGCATGGGGCGGCTCCTCTGGCCTCTCTCGGACCTGGGTGCAGTTCTCCACCCCCGGCCCCCCTGCGGCAAGGTGCCCACGCGGTGTATGCTGGCGCGCGAGAGAGGGAGGCGATCCGTGACCGAGCCCAAGCCCGCGCAGAAGCCGGGCAAGCAGCGCGCCGACGCTGCCCTGGTTGAGCGCGGCCTGGCCGAGAGCCGCACCCGTGCCCAGGCGCTGATCCTCGCGGGCAAAGTCTTCAGCGGGGAGCGTCGGATCGAGAAGTCGGGGCAGGAGCTGCGCGAGGACGAGGCGCTGGAGGTCCGCGGACAGGACCACCCCTGGGTAAGCCGCGGCGGGCTGAAGCTGGCGCACGGGCTGGAGGCCTTCGGTCTGGACCCGAAGGGGCGCGTCTGCATCGATGTCGGCGCCTCGACCGGCGGCTTCACCCATGTGCTGCTGCACCACGGCGCGGCGAAGGTCTATGCGGTTGACGTCGGCCACGGCCAGCTTGCCTGGACGCTTCGCAACGATCCCCGCGTGGTGGTGATGGAGCGGGTGAACGCCCGCTATCTGGAGGCCGCGCAGATCCCCGACCCGGTCGGCGCCATTGTCTGCGACGCCTCGTTCATCAGGCTCGCGACCGTGCTGCCCGCGGCACTCTCCCTCGCGGCACCCGGCGCCTTCGCGGTCGCGCTCATCAAGCCCCAATTCGAGGCGGGGCCGGGCATGGTGGGGAAGGGGGGCGTGGTGCGCGACCCGAACGTGCACCGCGCCGTCTGCGCGCGCGTGCGGGCCTGGTGGTCGGGCCTGCCGGGCTGGTCGGTGCTCGGGATCACGGAGAGCCCAATCACCGGGCCAGAGGGCAACAAGGAATTCCTGATCGGTGCCCGGCGCGAGGGCTGACCGCGTAGTCCTAGCGGGTGGCCGGCCGGGCTGTGTTGCCGCCGGCCGCGCGAGAGAGGTGATCGGCCAGCATCCAGACCCGCTCCGGGTCCATCCGCACGTCGGGATCGTTGAGCAGCCTGTCCAACTCGGCCTGGGCCTTCTCCATCTCCATCTCGGTCATCGGACCCACCTTCTTCTTAGTCGCTAGCCGGCGGGAAACGACGATTTTTGCGGCAAGTTTCAAAAGATTACGCGGGCAGGAACGATCAACCGCTGGAGGCGAGCGCCGCCATGAGGACGGGGTCGCGCGGCAGGGGCTGGGCGGGGTTGCGGAAGCGCAGCTCCCCGCCCGAGACCGCGTCGGGCGGCGACATCAGGAACATCTCCATGCGGGACGCACAGGAAACCGTGGAGATGCGCTTCGCCTCCGGCGTGGTGAGGAAGCGGCGGACCGCGCCCTCCAGCTCCATCCTATCGCGCAGGCCGCGCCACTCCTGCCGGCCGAGGTCGTCGAGAAAGACGGCCATGATGCCCGGACGCTGCCCGCTGAGCCGCGTCGAAGCGGTGCAGAGCCGCCGGCAGACCGCCTGTGCCACGTCGCTCGGCTGCCCTGCCCGCGCCGCGAGAACGAGGATGTTCCCGCCGCCCTGCGCCACCGCCAGATGTGCCTCCGGGCCGAAGAGGGCGCGCAAGGCGGAGGCGGGGACCGCAGCCTGGGCGCCGGCGAGGAGAAGCGGGTCGAGCTTCAGCATCGCGTCCGCGGCCGAATCCTGCCGGCGCCGGTCGCGCAGCATCTCCATGATCCGGCGCTGCAGGGCGTGGATGTCCAGCGCGTCACGCTTCAACCCCTCCGGCAGCGTCATCTTCAGCACGTAGCGGCCAGGATGCGCGGCAAGCCAGGTCTGCAGGTCGGGGTTGATCCCGTCCACGAAGGCGCACCAGTCATTGCGGAGAACCGGGCGGCCCTCCTCGGCCGAGACCGTCTCGCAAGCGATCTCCGCCTCCGCCCCGCCGCGCGAGATGACGAGGTCGTGGGGCGTACCGTCAGCGAGTCCCGTGAACCGCACCTCGAAGCCCCGGGCCCGGTGCAGCGCCGCCACGCGCAGGAGGTGGAAGAGGGGGATGAGGTTGGCCTCTCCCGTTAGCCCCTCGAGCACGAGGGCGCGAAGGCGCTTCTTCGGCTCCGGCGGCAAGGATTCGGCGAGCCGCACGGCCTCGCGCGCGTAGGAGAGGAGCTGGCGTTCCGCAGGGCTGGCGCCCGCCACCGCCTCGGGGGAGAGAAGGCGCTGGAGGGTCAGTTCCAGCGCATGGCGTTCCTGCAGGGCGCGGGCAGCGAGGGAGGGACAGGCCGCGCGCCGGCCGATCTCCGCCATGCGCGCTTCCCAGCGTTTGGTACCGGCCAGACCGAGGAAGCCCGCAAGGACTTTCGGATCGGTCCGCTTGTCGGTGCTCTTTTGTGAATGCTGGTCGGGTTTCGGCATGCGACGGCAACCCCGGTTTCGCCGAGGGTAATACCCGAGTGCGGAAGTCGGATAAAGGATCCCGTGCTTCAGTTTCTCGGGAGGCGAGTGGTGGTAGGGGCGTCCGGCACCTGCGCCCGGTGCCGCAGCAGGGCATCGGCGAGCACGCAGGCCATCATCGCTTCGCCGACAGGGACGGCGCGGATGCCGACGCAGGGATCGTGGCGTCCCTTGGTCACCAGCTCTCGCTCCTGCCCGTGGCGATCCACCGTTCGGCGGGGAACGAGGATGGAGGAGGTCGGCTTCACCGCGAAACGGGCGACCACCGGCTGGCCCGTGGAGATGCCGCCGAGCACGCCGCCCGCGTGATTGCCGAGAAAGTCCACGGTGCCGTCGGGCGCCATGCGCATCTCGTCCGCATTGCCCTCGCCGGTCAGGGCGGCGGCGGCGAAACCGTCGCCGATCTCGACGCCCTTCACGGCGTTGATCGACATGAAGGCGGCCGCGATCTCCGCATCCAGCTTGCCGTAAATCGGGGCGCCGAGGCCGGGGGGCAGGCCCTCGGCCACGACTTCCACCACCGCGCCGACGCTGGAGCCGGACTTGCGCAACGCGAGCAGGCGCTCCTCCCACCGGGTGGCGGTGGCACGGTCAGGGCAGAAGAAGCTGTTCTCCCGCACGGCAGTCCAGTCCCAGGCCGTGCGGTCCACGGGGTCGCCGCCCATGGCCACGAGGGCGCCGCGGATGGTGACGCCCGAGCCCAGTACCTTCCGCGCAACGGCGCCGGCCGCCACGCGCATCGCCGTCTCCCGTGCGGAGGAGCGCCCGCCGCCGCGATAGTCCCGCACGCCATATTTCAGGTGGTAGGCGAGGTCGGCATGGCCGGGGCGGAAGCTATCCGCGATCTCGCCATAGTCGCGGGAGCGCTGGTCCGTGTTCTCGATAATGAGGGAGATCGGCGTGCCGGTGGTCAGGCCCTCGAAGGTGCCGGAGAGGATCCGAACCTGGTCCGGCTCCTGCCGCTGGGTCACGAACTTCGATTGGCCGGGGCGCCGCAGGTCCAACCAGGGCTGGATGTCGGCCTCCGAG
This sequence comes from Roseomonas sp. KE2513, assembly GCF_016107305.1. GTDB lineage: Bacteria > Pseudomonadota > Alphaproteobacteria > Acetobacterales > Acetobacteraceae > Roseomonas. The sequence continues at coordinate 34,790 of NZ_RCVR01000042.1, read as the reverse complement.
AGCGACAGGCCGGGCGGGCAGCCATCGACCACGCCCCCGATCGCCGGCCCGTGGCTCTCGCCCCAGGTGGTGACGCGGAAGAGGTGGCCGAAGGTGTTGTGCGACACGGCCTGGCGTCAGCTGCCGACGGTGGCGATGTCCGGCGCGTCCGGGTGCTTCATGCCGACGATGTGGTAGCCGCAGTCCACGTGGTGCACCTCCCCCGTTACCCCGCCGGACAGGGGGGATACGAGGTAGAGGCCGGCGCCGCCCACCTCGTCCAGCGTCACGTTGCGGCGCATAGGCGAGTTGTACTGGTTCCACTTCAGGATGTAGCGGAAGTCGCCGATGCCGCTCGCGGCAAGGGTCTTGATGGGCCCGGCGGAGATCGCGTTCACGCGGATGCCGGCATCGCCGAGGTCCGCGGCCATGTAGCGCACGCTGGCTTCCAGCGCGGCCTTGGCAACGCCCATGACGTTGTAGTGCGGCGTCCAGCGCTCGGCGCCGAGATAGGAAAGGGTGAGGAGCGAGCCGCCCGGCTTCATCATCGCCGCCGCCCGGCGCGAAACCGAGACGAAGGAGTAGCAGGAGATGTCGAGCGCCTGGAGGAAGGCTTCCTTCGGCGTGTCGAGATAGCGGCCGCGCAGGTACTGCTTGTCGGCGAAGCCGATGGCGTGGACGAGGAAGTCGATGCCGTCCCAGCGCTCGGCGACCTTCTTGAAGGCGGCGTCAATCGCCGCTTCATCGGAGACGTCGCAGGGCACGAGCAGGTCGGAGCCGATGCTGGCGGCCAGCGGGCGCACCCGCTTCTCCAGCGCCTCCCCCTGATAGGTGAAGGCGACCTCCGCCCCCTGGGCGGCCAGGGCCTGGGCGATGGACCAGGCGATGGAGCGGTCGTTCGCGACGCCCATGACGATGCCGCGCCGGCCCTGCATGAGCGTCCCCGTCACGGGCAGCGTGGCGGTTTGCGCCACCGTCTCGGCATCGTTCATGGGGCGTCCTCCGGCGGGGCGGGTCTGTTGCGACGGGCGGGGAGGGGTGGCACACCGCTCCCGACGGAACAAGGGGCCTGAACGCATGAGCCTGACAACCGAGCTCCCGCCCGGCGCCGCCCGCGAGCCGATCCCGGAGGCCGCCGACCCCTACGCCCTCTTCGAGGCCTGGATGGCCGAGGCCGTGGCGGGCGAGCCGAACGACCCGAACGCCATGTGCCTCGCCACCGCGACAGCCGATGGGCGGCCCTCCGCCCGCATGGTGCTGCTCAAGGGCCGGGACGAGCGGGGCTTCGTCTTCTACACGAACGAGATGAGCCGGAAGGGCGGCGAACTGCTGTCCAACCCCCACGCGGCGCTGCTCTTCCATTGGAAGTCCTCCCGCCGGCAGGTGCGCGTAGAGGGGAAAGTGGAGCGCGTCACGGCCGCGGAGTCGGATGCCTATTTCGCCTCGCGCTCCCGCGGCTCGCGCATCTCGGCCGTCTCCTCGGACCAGTCCCGGCCGCTGGCTTCCCGCGCCGCCTTCGAGGCGCGCGTGCGCGAGACGGAAGCGGCGAACCCGGGCGAGGAGGTGCCGCGCCCGCCACACTGGGGCGGTTTCCGCGTGCTGCCGGAGAGCATCGAGTTCTGGCAGGACATGCCCTTCCGCATGCACGACCGCGTTCTCTTCGAGCGGGAGGGGCAGGGCTGGCGGTCCGGGCGGCTCTACCCCTGATCGGCGCCGCGCGGTGACCATCCCGGCCGCGCAGGCGCCGGCCGCCTCGCTCCTGGCGCGTCTGACCGGGGCCGAGCGGCCGGTCGAGACGCATATCTCCGCTGTTTTCGTCGGGCACCAGCGGGTGCTGAAGCTGCGCAAGGCGGTGAGCCTCGGCTTTCTCGACTTCTCCCTCCCGGCTGCGCGTCGGCGCTTCGCGGAGCGCGAATTGGTCCTGAACGCGCCGGCCGCGCCCGGCCTCTACCGTGCGGTGCACGGGATCCCCGCGGAAGGGGACCGGCTGATCGCGCCCGATGATCCCGCGGCGGTGGAATGGGCCGTGGAGATGGCACCGGTGCCGGCGAATGCCTTCCTCGACGCCGTGGCCGACCGAGGCGGGATCGACGAGGCGATGGCGGATGCGCTGGGGGATGCCGTCGTGGCGCTCCGCGGAACCTATCCGCCGGGTGATGCCGGGGATGTCGTGCGCGCCATGGACGCGGTGCTGCGGGGCAATGCGCGGGCCGCGCTCGCCTCTGGCCTTGACCGCGCGCGGGTGATCGCCTGGCGCCGCGCCGCCGGCCGGACGCTCAGGACCGTAGCGCCGGTGCTGCGGGCGCGCGCGGCCGAGGGGCGGGTACGCCGCTGCCACGGGGACCTGCATCTCGGCAACCTCGTCCTCTGGCGGGGGCGGCCCACGGCTTTCGACGCGCTCGAGTTCGACGAGGAACTGGCGACGATCGATACCGGCTACGACCTGGCCTTCCTTATCGCAGACCTCCTGCGGCGCTGCGGGCGGGCGGCCGCTTGCCGGGTGCTGGCGCGGGCGGTCGCGGTCGGGGACGATGCCGGGCTCGTCGCGGCGCTGCCGCTCTGGCTCTCCACGCGCGCCATGATCCGGGCGCATTGCCTCGCCCGCATGGAGGGGCAGGGGGAGGGGGCGAATGCCTTCCTCGGGGACGCGGAGGGCTATCTCCGACCACCGGCGGCGCGGCTGATCGCGGTGGGCGGGCTGCCGGGCACGGGCAAGACACGCCTCGGGCGGGCGCTGGCGCCGCGCTTCGGGGCCGCGCCGGGGGCGCTCCACCTCCGCACGGATGAGATCCGCAAGCGCCTGGCGGGCCTGCCGCCGGAGACGCACCTTCCGCCAGAGGCCTATACCGCCGCCGCGAGCGACGCCGTGCACGCCGCCCTCTTCAAGGAAGCGGGGGCGGCGCTAAGCGGCGGGCACTCGGTGATTGCTGACGCCGCCTTCCTCGACCCCGCGCGGCGGAACGGGATCGAAGCCGTGGCGCGGGAATGCGGCGTGCCCTTCGCCGGGTTCTGGTTGGAGGCACCCATTGAGGTGCTGCGCGCGCGGGTGGAGGCGCGCCGGGGGGACGCCTCGGACGCGACGCGCGAGGTGCTGGACTACGCCGCAAGCAAACCCGTCGGCCGCCTCGGCTGGGCGCGGCTCGACGCCTCGTCGGAGCCGCTGCCGGCGGCTCTTGCGGCGCTCGGCCTGCCGATGTGCTAGATAGGTCCGCGCCCGGCCGGAATCGGCCGGGACGCGGCGGGAGAGGTGCAGCCGCACCCCGCCCGCGACCTCGCCCAAGGACGACTACGGAGTCCCGCCGACATGGCCTACCGCCGTATCCTGCTGCCGCTGACCGGCACCTCCGCCGGCGAGGCGGCGTTGCACACCGCCCTTCTCACCGCGCGCATCTGGCATAGTCACGTTCACTGCATTCATGTGCGCGTGGATGCGCGCGACGTGGCGCCCCTGGCCGGCGAAGGCCTGTCGGGCGCGATGATCGAGGAGATGATGGCCGCGACGGAGAGGGAATCAGGTGACCGCGCGAGCCGCGTGCAGGCCCTCTTCGACCGCTTCGTGCAGGGAAGCGACGTAGTGGTGGCCACCAGCGCCGAGGCCGCCGAGAAGGCGGACAGCGCCACCATTTCCTTCGCATCCGTCGCTGGGCGGGAGGAGGATCTCGTCGCCCAGCAGTCGCGCCTCTACGACATGGCGGTCGTGCCGCATCCGGACGCGGGGGAGGACGTCTCCTCCTCCGACGCGCTGCACGCCATTCTCTTCGACAGCGGCCGGCCCGTGCTGATCGCGCCGCGCGAGCCCCCGGCGAAGATCGGCACCCGGGTCTGCTGCGCCTGGAACGGCACGGCGGAAAGCTCCGCGGCCATCGCGGCCGCCCTGCCTTGGCTGCATCGGGCCGAGGCGGTGCGGATCCTCTACAGCAAGGACTACCAGCGCCGCGGGCCGGACGTGAAGGGGATCCTCTCCTACCTCCACTGGCACAACATCGAGGCGGAACCGGTGGAGTTCTCCCCGGTCACGCGCGAGGTGGGGGCGGGGCTGCTCGGCGCGGCGCGGGACTTCGGGGCGGACCTGCTCTGCATGGGCGCCTACAGCCATTCGCGCATCCGGCAACTCATCCTCGGCGGCGTCACCCGGCACGTGCTGGAGAACGCCGATATGCCCGTGATGATGTGCCGCTGAGCGGCTGAGGGTTCAGCGGGCGGGGGCCCCTTCCGCCTCCTCCCGCCGCATTTCCAGCTCCAGCCAGCGCTCCTCGGCCTCGGCCAGGGCCTGCTGGCGTGCGGTGAGCAATTCCGTCGCCTTGGCGAAGCGGGCCGGGTCTCGCGCGTAGAGCTGCGGGTCGGCCAGGATATCGTTCAGCTTCGCGATCTCCGCCGAGAGCTTCTCCATCTCCCCCGGCAGGGTCTTTAGCGCCTGGCGCTCGCCCATCGTGAGGCGCGGGCGCGCGGGCTCGGGTTTCGCTGCCGGCCTTGCCGCCGGCGTGGATTTCGGCGCCGGCGCGCCGATAGCGGCGGCACGGGCGCGCACGCCGTGGCCGCGCTGCGCCACCATGTCCGAGTAGCCGCCCGCGTACTCCGCCCAGCGTCCGTCGCCCTCATAGGCGATCACGCTCGTCGCCACGCGGTCGAGGAAGTCGCGGTCGTGGCTCACCACCAGCACGGTGCCGGCGTAGTCCGCGATCATCTCCTGGAGCAGATCCAGCGTCTCAAGATCGAGGTCGTTGGTCGGCTCGTCGAGCACCAGCAGGTTACTCGGCCGCGCCATGGCGCGCGCAAGCATGACCCGCGCCCGCTCCCCGCCCGAGAGTACGCCGAGTGGCGTGCGCGCCTGCTCCGGGAGGAAGAGGAAGTCCTTCATGTAGCCGATGACGTGGCGTGGCGCCCCGCCGACATGGACCATGTCGCCCCGCCCCTCCGTGAGGGAGTCGGAGAGCGTCATGCTGTCGTCAAGGCTCGCGCGGCGCTGGTCGAGGCTCACCATCTCGATGCCCGTGCCGAGGCGCACCTCGCCGGAATCGGGTGGCAGCACGCCCGTCAGCATGTTCAGCAGCGTCGTCTTGCCCGCGCCGTTCGGGCCGACGATTCCGACGCGGTCTCCGCGCAGGATACGGACGGAGACCTCCCGCACCACCGCGCGGCCCTCGTAGGACTTGGAGATACGGTCCGCGACCACGACCTGGGTGCCGGAGCCGTCCGCCTCGGTGGAGGCGAGGCGCACCCCGCCCTGCGGCCCGCGCCGCTGGCGGTGCTTTTCCCGCAGGGCCTGCAGTTCGCCGACCCGGCGCATGTTGCGCTTGCGCCGGGCGGTGACGCCGTAGCGCAGCCAGTGCTCCTCCCGCACGATCTCGCGGGCGAGCTTATGGGCGTCGCGCTCCTCCTCCTCCAGCACCTGGTCGCGCCAGGCCTCGAAACCGGCGAAGCCCTGGTCGAGGCGCCGCGTCGTGCCGCGGTCGAGCCAGACCATGGCGCGGGAGAGGGATTCAAGGAACCGTCGGTCATGGCTGATGATCACCATGGCCGAGCGCATGGCGGAGAGTTCCGCTTCCAGCCACTCGATGGCCGGCAGGTCGAGGTGGTTGGTCGGCTCGTCCAGCAACAGGATGTCGGGCGAGGGGGCCAGCACGGCCGCCAGCGCCGCGCGCCGCGCTTCCCCGCCGGAGAGGCTGGCGGGCGCTTCCTCGCCGGTCAGGCCCAGCTCCTCCAGCAGGTGGCGGGCGCGGTAGGGGTCGTCCCCGGGGGCGAGGGCAGCCTCCACATAGGAGAGGGTGTTCGGGTGGCCGGAGAGGTCCGGCTCCTGCGGCAGGTAGCGCAGCGTCGTTCCGGGCTGAACGAAGCGGCTGCCGCCATCGGGCGCCACGAGCCCAGCCGCGACCTTCAGCAGGGTGGACTTGCCGGAGCCGTTGCGGCCGACCAGCGCCAGCCGCTCACCGGCCGCGACGGAAAGGGTGGCGTCGAGCAGCAGCGGGGTGGAGCCAAAACCCTGCCGGATGCCCTGGAGGAGAAGGAGAGGGGGTGCCATCGCCGGCGGATATGGCACCTGCGAGGGCGGATGGCACGGGGTATATGAATCAGCGGGGCACGAGCGGAAAGCCTGTTATCACGGAACCGCGAGCGTTATACTCACCGCTACGGCGAGGGGTCTGACCTGTCTCCTCGGTAAGCGCTTCGCAACGTCACCCGTGCAGCATGAGTCCATGCCGATCCAGATTCAACGACGAGCCGCGATCGGCCTGCTCTCCGGTGGGGCGGCCGCCATGCTGCGGGGCGGAACGGCCGTGGCTGCCGCGGACACGGCCGGCTGGATGGACTTCAAGTCGCGCTTTCTGCTGCCGGAGGGCCGGGTGCTGGACAACGGCAACGGCAACCAGTCGCACTCGGAGGGGCAGGGCTGGGGACTCTCCCTGGCCGAGCACCACAACGACCGTGCGGCCTTCGACCGCATGCTTCTCTGGACGCGCCGCAACCTGCGCCGCGAGACGGACAACTTGCACGCTTGGCGCTGGCGGCCGGACCGCCAGCCGGCCGTCGCAGATAGCAACAACGCAACGGACGGCGACCTCTTCATCGCCAGCGCACTGCTGCGCGGCGGCCGGCGCTGGTCTGACCCGGCGTTGACGGAGGAAGGGACCGCGATCGCACGCGACGTGCTGCGGCTGCTCGTGCGCCGGGCAGGCGGGCGACTCGTCCTGCTGCCGGGAGCGCAGGGCTTCGAGCACCGCACACATGTCGTCGTGAACCCTTCCTATTACTCCTATCCGGCGATTGCGACGGTTGCCGAGGCGGTGCCTGATCCGGCGTGGCTCCGCGTCGCTTCGGACGGGCTTCGTCTGCTGCGCGCGGCGCGATTCGGCCGGTGGGGACTCTCGCCCGACTGGCTGGCGGTGTCGCGGACCGACCGCAGTGTCTCGCCCGCCCAGGGCTGGCCCGCGCGCTTCTCCTACGACGCAGTGCGCGTGCCGCTCTGGCTGACCTGGGCAGGGTTGGCTGACGAGGTCGCGGTGGAGGCGCCGCTCAGCTTCTGGTCCGACACCAGCCATCGTCAGGTGCCCGCCTGGGCCGACCTATCCACCGATTCAGTCGCGCCCTACGCAGCGGGGCAGGGAGTTCTGCTTATCGGACGCTTCGCTGCCCGACAACGCGGTATCCTTCAGGATCGTTTCGGACCCGATGCATCGAATGAGAAGCGTGATTATTATGATACAGCGCTGGTCCTTCTGGCGCGCATGGCGGCGGCTGAGCGGGGTCAAGCCATCTAGACAAGCGACGGCATGATCAAATTTAAGATATGTGCGGGGTGCGAAGATTGCTTCGCGTGCGCCATGCTGACGGAGAGTGGTTCATGCCGCAGGATACGGATGTCGCTCGAATGGCGGCGGCCCTGCGGACGCCGTCGCTGAAGTACCGGAGCTTTGGGAACGAGCCCGTGCGCCACGTGCCGGCGGCGGCCCCGCCGGACGAGGACCAAGCCTTCAGCATCCTTGGCGACGCGCTGGCAGGCGCGGAGGAACTGCCGCCGGATGCCGTTCTCGGTGAACGGTCGCTCCATCGCGACGTGGGGTATCCTTCCACCTATGCGGAGCTCGCCGGACGCGCGGATCGTTCCACTGCGCTCGCGCCCGACGCTTACCGGCCGGTGCGTCGCGAGGCACAGGCGGATGGGCATCTGCGCCCAACGACTCCAGCCCACGAATCGCCTGTGCAGCGCTCGCCAGAGCCGGAAGCCCGCTATCAGCCGGCGCGCGACGATGCCCGGGATCGGCCGCTGCCTTGCGCCGCCGGTCAAAAGCCGGTCGTAGCGCAAGCCATCACTCGGCCGGGCGGCGTTTCGGCACCGCTGGCGGATGCCGCGATGCGGCCCGGGATGGTGCCGGCTGCACCGTTGGCGCCTCCACTGGTCAGCGCGCCGCCGGTGCAAAGTGCGGCCGCGGGGCGCCACGATGCACAGGGCTCGTCGCTGCTGCAGACCCTGCTCGGCACGCCGTCGGTGGCGGCCCTGCCCGCACCAGCTGCCGGCGCCGCGCCCGTCGCTGTCGCTGCCCCGGCGAAGGTCGCGGGTGAGACGGCACGCGCTCTGCTCGGCGTACCGCCGGCCTGGCCCTCTTTCCGCTACGGTTCCGGCACCGGCTCCTCGCTGCTCGATACGCTGTTCGGCGCCGACAGTCCGACCGCCGGCATTCATTACCCGCTGCTGGACGCCCTTGGCGCTGCGATGCAGGGGAGCCCTGTCGATCCCTCTTCGCGGCACTGGCCGGCCGCGCGCGTCGATGTCGCGCTGCCCGAACTCCTGCGGCGCGTGGCCGCGGGCGTCCGCGCCGCGCGCAACGCCGCCTGAGTTCAGGAGCAAGACCGTGCCGCTGATCTGCTTCGCTTCGCCCAAGGGTGGGGTCGGTAAGACCACGCTCACCGCGAACCTTGCCGACGCGCTGCATCGACTGGGGCACCGGGTGCTCGCGGTGGACCTCGATTCGCAGAACGCACTCCGCCTGCATTTCGGCGTCTCGCTGAGCGACCGCTCGGGCTTCGTCGTGGGCCTCGCGCAGGGCGAATCCGCCTGGCGCACACAGCTGAGGCAGACGCCCTCCGGCGTACTTCTCCTTCCACACGGGGCGATGGACTTGCGCGGCGCGTTGGACCTTGCTGTCGCGCTCGACCGAGAGCCCGACCTTCTCGGCAATCCAATGCGCGAGATGCTGGCCGATCCCGATCTCGTCGTGGTCGCGGACCTGCCGCCCGGCCCCTCTCAGGCGCTCGCGCTGCTCGCGCCGATGGCGACTATGGTGATCGGCGTGCTGCAGGCCGAAGCGATCAGTGCGGCGCTGGTGCCGGAGATCGAGAGCGGCCGTTTTCTCGGAACCGGGACCATGGCGGCGTTGCTGGCTGGCCGCCTGCGCGTGGTGCTGAACGGGGTGGACCTCGCGTCGCGCCTCTCGCGCGCCTCCGCCGAGGCTGTGGCGCGGCATCTCGGCTACCGGATGCTCGGCGCGATGAGCCGCGAGGAGACGGTCGCCGAGAGCCTCGCCTGCCAACGGCTGCTGCTGGACCATGCGCCGGAGAGCCGGGCCGCGTCGGACCTGAAGGAGATCGCCCGGCTGATCGCCGCCGCGCTGCCGGCGCCGCTGCCCGCCCCGTACACCGCCGCCCCTGAGCCGGCGACGCTCGCGCCCGGCGAAGCTACCGCAATGCCTGCCGTCGCGCCCGCGGCCCAGCTCCCGGCCGTCGAGGTCGGCCGGTGAGGGCTTTAGGTCGCCTTGTCCGCGGGAACGTCTGGTTGGCGCGGCTGTCGGTCGCGCTCGGCTTCATCATCGCGCTGCCCTTCATCGTCGCGCCGCTGGAGGCCGAGCAGCAGGCTTGGGTCGCCATCGGCGGCCTGTTGGTCTTCACCATCTGCTCGCTGGCACCCGGGCGCGGCGTCCTTGTCTTCCTTGCGCTGTTCTCTGGCGTGATCTCGAGCCGCTACATCTACTGGCGCATTACGGACACGCTCGACTACACGGAGTTCTGGGCGACCTTCCTCGGCACCGGCTTGCTGCTCGCCGAGATCTACGCCGTCCTCGCGCTGCTGCTCTCCTATCTGCAGTCGCTCTGGCCGCTGGAGCGCCGCCCGGTGCCGCTGCCCGAGGACCCGGACGAGTGGCCCTCGGTCGATATCTTCATCCCCACCTACAACGAGCCGCTGGAGGTGGTGAAGCCGACCATCTTCGCCGCCATGGCGATTGACTGGCCGCGGGACCGGATGAATGTCGTTCTGCTCGACGATGGCCGCCGCGAGGACTTCCGCGCCTTCTGCGAGCTGGTGGGCTGCGGGTACATGGTCCGCCCGGACAACAAGGGCGCCAAGGCCGGCAACATCAACCACGCGCTTTCCCGCACCACCGGCGAGTTCGTCCTCGTGCTGGACTGCGACCACGTCGCCACCCGCGCCTTCCTGCAGATGACGGTAGGCTGGCTGCTGCGCGACCCGCAGCTCGCGATGGTGCAGACCCCGCACCACTTCTACTCCCCCGACCCTTTCGAACGGAATCTCGCCTCCGGCACGCGCGTGCCGAACGAGGGGCTGCTGTTCTACGGCCTGATCCAGCCGGGCAACGACCTCTGGAATGCGGCCTTCTTCTGCGGCTCCTGCGCCGTGATCCGCCGGGTCGCGTTGGAACAGGTGGGCGGCGTGCCGACGCAGACGGTGACCGAGGACTGCCATTGCAGCCTCAAGATGCAGCGCCTCGGCTGGCGGACTGCCTATCTGCGCCTGCCGCTCGCGGCCGGCCTCGCGACGGACCGGCTGCTCGCGCATGTGGGCCAGCGGATGCGCTGGGCGCGCGGGATGGTGCAGATCTTCCGGGTCGACAACCCCTTGCTGGGGCCGGGCCTGAGCATCACGCAGCGCCTCTGCTACGTGGCGTCGATGTGGCACTTCCTCTTCCCGCTGCCACGCTTCATCTTCCTCACGGCACCGCTGGCCTACCTCTTTTTCGGGCAGAACCTCATCGCGGCCTCGCCGCTCGCGATTGTGGCCTATGCGGGGCCGCACGTGGTCCACGCCGTGCTCACGAACTCGAAGCTCCAGTCGAAGGTGCGCCACTCCTTCTGGTCGGAAATCTACGAGACGGTGCTCTCGCTCTACCTGCTGCCGGTCGTGCTCACGACGCTGCTCGACCCGACGCGGGGCAAGTTCAACGTGACGGACAAGGGCGGTACGCTGGAGGAGGGCTATTTCGACTTCCGCGCGACCGGGCCGAACTTCGTCCTCGCGGTGGTTCTCGTCTTCGGGCTGCTCTCGGGCATCTACGGCATGGCGGCGAACCCGGTGGACAGCCTCGAATTCCAGGCCTTTGCGCTCAACACGCTCTGGGTAATGCTTTCGCTGCTCACGGTTCTTGCCGGCCTCGCGGTCGGGCGCGAGCGCCGGCAGGTGCGCGAGCGCGCGCGGGTCGGCGCCGTCATGCCGGTGGGCGTGGTGCTCCCGGACGGGCGCCTGATTCCTGGCGAGACGCTCGACCTTTCCCTGGGCGGCGCCGCCGTTGCGGCGCCTCGGCCGGACGGCCTGGTGGACAACGCCTACGTAACGCTGGAGATCGACTTGGGCCCGGAACGCGTGTCGATCCCCGCGGAGTCCCTGCGCTGGCAGAACACCCGCCTTCAGGTGCGCTTCGCCCCGCAGGACGTACGCGACGAGGGTAACATCGCCCGCGTGGTGCTCGGCCGTGCCGATGCCTGGGTCGACTGGGACGACGTGCGCCCCGACCGGCCGATGCGCTCGCTGGGGGAGGTACTTCGCAGCATCGGGGGCCTCTTCCGCGGGAACAGCCAGTTCTCGCTCCGCGCCCGTCGTGCCCGGCGCGAGGCTGCGGCCAGGGTCGCGCGGACGGCGCCGCAGCGCAGCCCCGGGCCGTCTGCCATGCGTGCAGCGCCGCCGCCCAGCACCAGCCGTGCCGCCGAGGCCGCGCAGCGCCGTGCCGCGGCCCGCGCGCGCCGCAGCGCGGCGGTGCTGCTCGCTTTGTGCCTCGGCGCTTCGCAGGCCGCGGCCCAGTCGCCGCGCCCGCAGGCGCCGCCTCCGCCGCCGCCCCTGGGCAGCGCTTTCTCCCCGCCGCCGCTTCCGGGAGGCAGCCTTGCCGCGCCCGCGCCTGCCGCAACACCCGCGGCGCAGCCGCGGCCCGCGCCGGCGCTGCCCTCCTTCGACCCGCCGCCGCTGCCCTCCTTTCAGCCCGCGCCCGCCGCGGCACAGCCGACCGCACCCCAGGTCGCGCCCTCTGCCCCCGTGACTTTCGGTGGGGAGACCACGCCCGGGGCCGGGTCGAGGGTAGAAACGCGTACGCTGCGGCAGCTCGGCCTTCGCAGCCCGATGCAGCTCCGCGGTCTGGCGGACCTGCAGGGCATCCTCTTCGGCATCCGCTCGGACGAGGTGGTGACCGGCGCGAAGCTGACCCTGCAGGGCGCGACGAGCCCGGCGCTCATCCCCGAGCTGTCGCAGATCGCGGTGACGATCAACGAGCAGTTCGTGGGCACGATAACGCCGGACCGTGCCCGCCCCGCCTTCGGGCCCGTCGAGTTCGCGATTAACCCGGTCTTCTTCGCCGACAGCAACCGGCTGAACATCCGCTTCACCGGTCGCTACGCGGTCGAGTGCAACGACCCGCTCTCCGGCCTGCTCTGGTCCACGGTCTCGGATCTCTCGACACTCCAGCTCACGCTCGAGCGGCTGCCCCTGAACCGCGACCTCGCGCGGCTGCCCGAGCCCTTCTTCGACCCCCGGCTGCTGCGCGAGCCATTGGTGCTGCCGGTGATCATGGCGGAGGGCGCGGGCAACGATGCGGTACGCGCCTCCATCATCGCCTCCTCCTGGTTCGCGGTGCAGGCGGACTACCGCGGAGCCACCTTCCCGGTCAGCGCCGTGGTGCCAGCGCGCGGCAACGCCATCGTCGTCGCGATCGGCCCCGACTCGGTGCCCGGGCTTGCCTTGCCGCGCATGGAAGGGCCGACGCTCGCGATCCTGCCCAACCCGAACGACGCCAATTCGCTGCTGCTGCTCGTCGGCGGCCGCACGGGCGCCGAGGCCGCGACCGCCGCCCAGGTGCTCGCGACGGCGAAGGAGGGGCTATCGGGGGAATCGGCGACCGTGCAGGTCACGGAGCTTCCCGCGCGCCAGCCCTACGACGCGCCGCGATGGATCCGGAACGACCGCCCGGTGAAGTTTGGTGAGCTGGTAGAAACGACGGACCTGCAGTCCTTCGGCTACGCGCCGGGGCCCATTTCGGTGCCCTTCCGCACGGCGCCCGACCTCTACACCGCGCGGGAGCGCAACCTGCCGGTGGATGTGCGCTTCCGCGCGCCGCCCGGGCCCATCCTCGACCTTGCCGTCTCGCGTCTCGATGCCGCGCTGAACGACGTCTACCTGAAGTCGTTCCCGCTGCGCGAAGGCGAGCCGGGCTGGCCCTGGAGCTGGCTTTACCGCACTATCGGGCGCAGCGGTTCGGAGCGCGCCGAGGGGCAGGTGGGCCTGCCGCCCTATCTCGTCTTCGGCCTGAACGAGCTTCAGTTCCGCTTTGACCTGCGCCCGCTGCATCGCGGGGACTGCGTGAGCGTGCCCGGGGACATCCGCTCCTCGATCGATCCGGACAGCACGATCGACCTCTCGGCCGCTTATCGCTTCACGGAGCTGCCGAACCTCGCCTATTTCGTCGGTAGCGGCTTCCCCTACACGAAGATGGCGGATCTCTCCTCGACCGCAGTGGTCCTGCCGGACCGCGCGAACCCGCTGGAGATCTCCGCCACGCTCAACGTCATCGGGCGAATGGCGGCGATCACGGGCTATCCCGCGACCCGGATCGAGGTGGCGCGCCCCGGCGGGCTTGATGCGGTTGCCAACCGTGACCTGTTCGTCGTCGGTTCCCTTACGCGCCAGCCGGCGCTCTCCACCCTGCTGCGCGATGGGCCAATCACGGTGGACGGCAACCGGGTCACGGTCGCCCTGCCGGACACGCTGCAGAGCTTCCGCAACATCTTTCTCTCGGACGACCGCCGCCTCGATCGTGAGCGTCTGACCGCGACCCTCGGCGGGGCACAGGGTGAGGGGAGCGGGCTGCTGATCGGCTTCCAGAGCCCGCTCGACAGCGAGCGCTCCGTTATCGCGCTGACGGGTTCCACGCCGCAGGCGATGGAGGCGATGGTCGGGGCACTGCGCGACCCCGAGCAGCAGCCGCGGATCCAGGGCGACGTGGCGAACCTCGTCAACGGCCGCGTCGATTCCTTCAAGGTGTCGCGAAATTACGGCGTGGGCAGCCTGCCGATCACGCTGTTGCCGCAGCGCTACCTGACCACCCGGCCCGACCTGATGCTGGGCCTGCTCGTCATCGCGGCGCTGGTGATCGCCGTGCCCCTCTACTGGACGCTGCGCCGCCGGGCCATCCGCCGGCTGAGGATCCGTGCATGACCCCGCTTCGGCAAAGGCTTCTCGCGGCCGCCGCGATGGCGACGGCCCTCGGCGCCGCGCCCGCGCTCGCGCAGGGCGGCGGGGCGGGCGTGCTGCTCGAGCAGGCCGCCTTCTGGCGCGCCCAGGGTCAGCCCGCCCGCGCGGCCGCGACGTTGGAGCGGGTGCTGGCCGTCCATCCCGCTCATGCCGATGCTCTCGCCGCGGCGGCGATGGCGCAGATCGAGCTTGGCCAACCGGTGGTGGCGCAGGGCTATTTCGCCCGGCTGCGCCAGGTGGCGCCGGAGGACGTCCGGGTAGCGCGCATTGCCGAGGCACTTGGCCTGCCGGTCCCGCGTGTCACGCCGGTCCGGGCCGCGCCGCCCGCGCTCGATACCGCGGTTCAGACCCCCGGCAACCGCGAGGGCGCGGAGAGCGCCCGTGTCCGCTTGCCAGAGGTAATTGAGGAGGCACCGCGGCTCTTCCAGGGTGCGCGCGATCCCCGCGTTGCCGGGCGCATCGCAGAGGCCGTGCTTCGCCGCGATCCGCGCAATGCCGAGGCGCGGGTGGGCGCCATCGACGCCGCGGTGGCGCTGGACGACCTCGCTTCCGCCGAGGTGCTGCTGGCCGAGGGCCGGCTGCTGAACGGGAACGAGTCGCGGCTCTCCTACGCCGAGGCGCGGCTGGCGCTCGCCCAAGGCGACCTTGGCCGTGCGCAGACGGCTCTCCGCCTCGCGGCCGAGCAGCGCCGGGCGCAGATCGGGCAGGACGCGCCGCTGGCTATCGCGGCCGCGAACGGGCGCCGCACGCTGCTGTCCGGAGACGGGCAGGGGTCCTCCTTCGTGCCGCTCGACGCCAATCCGGCGACATCCTCCGCGGGCGGCGTGACGCCGACTCAGCTCCGCGCCTCCGACGACCCGCTGCTGAGCGAGATCGGCCGGCAGCTCGCCGAGGTGAACGAGCGGACGGATGGGCGCGTGGTTCCCAATTTCACCTTTCGTGCGCGCTCTGGCGGGCGCGGGCTGGAGAGGATGCGCGAGTATGGCGGCGGGGCCGAGGTCGCGGTGCCGCTGCCCGAGCTTGGCGGCGAGCTGAGCGCCCGCGTGCAGGCCGCCCATATCGACACGGGACGGCTGGACGCGACTGTGCCAAACCTGCGCCGCTTCGGAAGGAACCCGCTCGAGCTTCCCGGGCCAGGCACCCAGGTGTCCGACGCGAGGGCCGCGGCGCTGCGTCCGCGGGATGACAGCGCCACGGGCACCTCGATCGCCCTCGGCTACACGCGCGGGCCGGTCACGGTGGATGTCGGCTCGACGCCGCTCGGCTTCCGTGAGCAGACGGTGCTCGGCGGGATCGAATGGGTGCCTCGTCTGTCCGAGACCTTCCAGCTCCGCCTTCGCGGCGAGCGGCGCTCGGTGACGGACAGCCTGCTCTCCTGGTCGGGCATGCGCGACAGTGCGAGCGGCACCCTTTTCGGCGGCGTCACGCGCGTCACGGGCCGTGGGCAGCTCGAGTACTACGAGGGCCGGGTCAGCGCCTATGGCGGCGGCGGCTACTCCGCGATCACCGGTCGCAACGTGGCGGACAACCGCCGCTGGGAGGCCTCTGGTGGCTTCGCCTACGCGCTGCTCCGCTCGCCCACCAGCGAGCTGACCGCCGGGCTGGACCTGACCGCGATCGGCTACGAGAAGAACCTGCGCGGCTTCACCCTCGGTCAGGGCGGCTACTTCAGCCCGCAGAACTACTTCAACGCCTCCATTCCTGTGGATTACCGTGAGCGGATCGGCAATTTCGCCTATCGCGTCGGTGCCAGCGTGGGCGTCGCGAACTTCCGCGAGAGCTCGTCGCGCATCTTCCCGAACAATCCAGAACTGCAGGCGGCGCTGGAGCAGCAGGCGCTCTCGGACGCGACGATCTCGACCCGCTACGCCGGCCAGCGCTCCACGACGGTCACGGCCGGCGCCCGCCTGGACCTTGAATATGCCCTGACGCCGACCCTACGGGTGGGGGCCACCGCCCGTTACGACCGCGCGGCCGACTTCAACGAGACGCGCGCCCTTGTCTATGCCCGATACCGCTTTGACCCGTGAGGCGCCGCGCCCGATGACCGCCCCCTCCGAGAATGGCCCCAGCTGGGGTGTCTTTGCGCGCGCCCTGCTGGACACGCTGGAGGCGCATATGCAGCCCGAGGAGCGCGCGGTGCTGCTTCGCGCTATCGGGACGCAGATCGCCGCCCTCTGGCCGATCCCGCCGGAGGAGACGCTTTCCGGCCTGGAGGCGCAGATGAACGAGCGGCTGGCCGAGCCGCGCTGGGGCGTCGTCTCCATCTCACTCGATTCGAACGGGCCGGCCCTCGTGCTCACGCACGAGCAATTGCCGATGCTGCCGACAAGAGCCGATGCGGCAGGCGGATGGATCGTGCCGGTGCTCGAAGGCCTCCATGCCGGCTGGATCTCCGGTCAGCCGGGCGCCGAGCCGGAAGTGCAGCCCCATGTCGTCACCAGCGGGGAAGGCTCCGCGACGCTTCGCTACGGCGCCTGAAGCCTGGTTTCGTGGCGACGAGAAGGATGGCCGCCGCGGGCTCGGAACGGGCCACGCCTGCGGAGGACCGACTCAGCCCGGCGCTTCTCCCGTCCCCTGTTCCTTCGTGCCGAGGGCGTCGGCCAGCCGCGCGTCGGCGCTGCCGCGGCGGGCCGGGCGCGGCTGGTCGGGGCCTGGGCTCCAGCCGGTCAGGGTGAGCAGGCGCAGCGTCACCGGCGTCCCTTCCGGACCCTGCGGCAGGTTCGACAGGGCCGCCGGGAAGAGGTCACGCGGCGGAATCCGGTTGTCGCGGGCTCGCAGGGCGCTCGTCTCCCCGGCGGCCTGAAGGTCGCGCAGCAGGGTGAGCGGATTTCGGTAGGCGAGGGCGAGGTCCTCCACATCCGCGACTGGCAGGGCAAAGCCCGCACGCTGGAGTAGCCCGGCGCCGTCGCGCAGCTCGGGGAAGGGCGAGACGCGGGGCGAGGCACCGGCGCGGAGCGAGGCCTCCGCCCCCGTGAGCGCCTCGCGCAGGTTCTGCAGCGTGCCCAGGGCGGGGAGGGAGGCAAGGAAGAGGCCGTCCGGCGCCATCGCCCGCCGGATCTGCGCAAGGGCGCCCGGAAGGTCGTTGACCCAGTGCAGGGACAGGTTGGCAACCACCAGGTCGAAGGAGCCGGCGGCGAAGGGCAGCCATTCCTCGTCCCCCGCGACGGCCAGCCCGCCCGCGCCGGCCGCCTGGCGCAGGGATAGATCCATCGAGACGACCGAGGCGATCCCGCGTTCCCGCAGGCGCGGGGCGACCAGACCGCGGCCCCCGATCTCGAGTGCGCGCTCGAAGCGCCGGGTCGTGTCATCCAGCCGGTCCAGCAGGCGCTCGGCCGCCGCTTCCAGCACCGGGGCGACCGCGTGCTGGGTGCCGGCCGCGCGTTCCCGGCGGAGCCGGACCAGGCGGCGGTCGAAGATGAGGTGGGAGTCGCTCATCGCCCGCATATGTCGCGCGCGGGTTCGCGCCGCCAGGGGTGCCCGTGCCCGCGCCTTGTTGCTAATCAGGACCGGATTGGCCGGAAGGGGCGGGAGATGGCGTTGGCGATGGGCCTGGGTCGGCTTGCGCGCCGGGGCGGACAGGGGTTGCTCGACGCCCTTCTGCCGCCACACTGCCTCGCCTGTGACCAGCCGGTGCTTGACCAGGGCACACTTTGCGGCGGGTGCTTCGCGGGGCTGCACACGATCGTCGCGCCGCTTTGCTACAATTGCGGCCTGCCCTTCGAACATGAGGGGCAGGGGGAGGACGAGCTCTGCCCCGCCTGCATCGCCCGCCCGCCGGCCTTCGAGCGGGCGCGCGCAGCCTTCCTCTACAACGAAGCCGTGACGCGGCTCATCCTGCCGCTGAAGCACGGGGACCGCACGGAACTGGCCCGGCCGCTGGCCCGCTGGATGGCGGCGGCAGGCGCCGCGCTGCTGGAGGAGGCGGAGGTGCTCGTCCCGGTGCCGCTGCATCGCCGGCGGCTCTTCACCCGGCGCTACAACCAGGCGGCGCTGCTCGCACTGCGGCTCGGGCGGCTGGCGGGGCGGCGGGTGCTGCCGGACGCGCTGGAGCGGGTGCGCTCCACGCCCTCACTTGGGCCGCTCGGGGCGGAGCGCCGGCGCGCCGTGCTGGCGGGCGCGGTGCGGAGCCGCCCGCGTATCGCGCCGCAACTCGCCGGGCGGCGGGTGCTGCTGGTGGACGACGTGCTGACCAGCGGGGCCACGGCCGGTGCCTGCGCCGAGGCGCTGCTGGCCGCGGGTGCCGCGCGCGTCGAGGTTCTGGCGGTGGCGCGGGTGGCCGACCCGCGGAGCGCCGTGCCGGGCCATTGAAGAAGGCCGCCTTGAACAGATGCGCCCGCTCGCCGAAATGACGGGAATGGCACGCATCGAGATCTACACCATCCCCTTCTGCCCCTATTGCGAGCGCGCGAAGGCGTTGCTGACCCGGAAGGGCGCCGCCTTCGAGGAGCTGGACGCGCCGACAGGCTCGGCGGCCCGCAAGGCAGCGATCGAGCGCTCGGGCGGTCGGTCCACCGTGCCGCAGATCTTCATCGACGGGCAGGCGATCGGGGGCTCCGACGACTTGGCGGCGCTGGACCGGGCCGGAAAGCTGGACGCGCTGCTGGCGGCCTGACGCGCAATCGCTGGCACTCGGAACGCCCGGGTGCCAGAATGGGCGGGACCGGTCGTTCTGACCGGGTTGGAAGTTTTCAAGAACAGGCATGATCCACTACCAACTTCGCTGCAGCCAGGACCACGGCTTCGACGGGTGGTTCAAGGACAGTGCGGCCTTCGAGAAGGGGGCTGCGGCCGGCTTCGTCGATTGTCCGATCTGTGGGGACACGAAGGTGAGGCGCGACCTGATGGCACCTGCTATCGGCAAGGCCCGTCCCGACCCTGGCCCGGCCGAGCCGCCGCCGCCGGCCGCCACTCCGGCCCCCCCCGCGATGACCACGGCGGGGCCAATGCCCGCGCAGCTTCTGTCCCTCCTGCAGCGGATGCGGGCTGAGGTGGAGAAGAACTGCGACCATGTCGGCCGCGACTTCGCCGAGGAGGCGCGCCGGATGCATCGGGGCGAGAGCGAGCGGCGCGGCATCTATGGCGAGGCCACCGCCGACGAGGCGGAGGCGCTGGCCGAGGAGGGAATCGACGTCGGCCAGATTCCCTGGGTGCCTCGGGCGGACGGCTAGGGGGCGCCCCAAGCCTGCGAATTCCGCCCCCCCGGGTTCAGTCCTTCCGGGCGGCCATGATGTAGTTCACGGCCGTGTCCCGGCTCTGCCGCCAGCCGCCGGTCAGCGGCTCCGGCACCATCCCGGCCACATCCGTCACGCGCAGCCCTGCGCGGCGGAGGCCCGCGCCGAGTTCGGCGGGCGTGACGAACATCCGCCAGTCGTGGGTGCCGACCGGCAGCATGCGCAGCAAGTATTCCGCGCCCAGCTTTGCCATGATGAAGCTACGGGCCGTGCGGTTGAGGGTGGAGACGAAGACCATCCCCCCAGGCCGGACCGAGCGGGCGAGGGAGGCGAGGAAGGCGTCGCGGTCGGCCACGTGCTCGATCACCTCAAGCGCCGTTACCGCCTCGAATGTCTCGGCCAGGTCCTCGGGGCGGCCGTGGCGGTAGGTGATGCGGAGCCCTTCGGCCGCCGCGTGGAAGCGGGCGGCCTCCAGGGCCTCGGCCGCCATATCGAGGCCGGTGACACGGGCGCCACGCCGTGCCAGGGCCTCGGCCGCGAGCCCGGCGCCGCAGCCGACGTCCAGGAGGGTGAGGCCGCCTAGGTCCTCGGGCGGGCGGCCCAGGCGCTCGGCGATCCAGCGGGTGCGGAGCGGGTTCATGGCGTGCAGCGGCGCCATGGGGCCGCGCGGGTTCCACCAGTCCGCGGCCAGGCCGTCGAACTTGGCGACCTCCCCGGCGAGGACGGTGCCGCCCTCCATCCTTGCGACCGAGCCCTGCATCACCCGCTGCCCCCGAAGTCGTTACCGAGGTTGCTCCCCCGGGCCTGGGCCGGTATCTGTGCCGCCCCGCGCCGGGACGCAACCCGGGCAACCCCTACCCGGCAGCTCCCGATCCCCTGATGGCCCGTATCGTGATGAAGTTCGGCGGCACCTCCGTCGCCGACCTCGACCGCATCCGCAACGTCGCCGCCCGCGTGAAGCGCGAGGTGGAGGCGGGCAACGAGGTTGCCGTGGTGGTCTCCGCCATGTCCGGCGTGACGAACCAGCTCGTGAAGTGGTGCCAGGACCTCTCGCCGCTGCACGACGCGCGGGAATATGACACGGTCGTCGCGACGGGCGAGCAGGTGACGACCGGCCTGCTGGCGATCGCGCTGCAGACGCTGGGGGTGGATGCCCGCTCCTGGCAGGGATGGCAGGTCGCGATCCGCACCGACGGCGCCCACGGCAAGGCCCGGGTGGAGGAGATCGACGGCGCGCTGCTGGTCGAGCGGATGGGGCAGGGTCAGGTGCCGGTGATCGCGGGCTTCCAGGGCATCGGCCCGCGGAACCGCATCACGACCCTTGGCCGCGGCGGCTCGGACCTTTCGGCGGTCGCCGTGGCCGCGGCGGTGCGGGCGGATCGCTGCGACATCTATACCGACGTGGACGGCATCTACACGACCGACCCGCGGATCGTGCCGCGTGCGAGGAAGCTCACGCACGTGGCCTATGAGGAGATGCTGGAACTCGCCTCCGTCGGCGCCAAGGTGCTGCAGACGCGGTCGGTCGAGCTAGCGATGAAGCAGAAGGTGAGGGTGCAGGTCCTGTCTTCCTTCGAGGACAAGCCTGGCAGCCTGGTGGTGGACGAGGACGAGATCGTGGAACAGCCGCTGGTGACGGGTGTCGCCTATTCCCGCGACGAGGCGAAGGTGACGCTGCGCCGGGTACCGGACAAGCCGGGCATCGCGGCGACTGTCTTCGGCCCGCTGGCCGATGCCAACGTGAACGTGGACATGATCGTGCAAAACCTGGGCACGGACGGCACGACGGACATGACCTTCACGGTTGGCAAGGCCGACCTGCCGCGCGCGCGGGAGGTGCTGGAGGGCGCGCGGCCGGAGATCGGCTTCTCCGAGATCGTGGCGGACCCGGAGGTGACGAAGATCTCCGTCGTCGGCATCGGCATGCGCAGCCATGCTGGCGTCGCCGCCACCATGTTCAAGACGCTGGCGGCCAAGGGCATCAACATCCAGGTCATCTCCACCAGCGAGATCAAGACGAGCGTGCTGGTGGGCGGCGAGTACACCGAGCTCGCGGTGCGCGCGCTGCACACTGCCTACGGGCTGGATGCGCCCTGATGCCTGCGCTGGACCTCACCGACATCCCGGCCTCCCAGGGCGGCGCCGGCTTCGGCGGCGCGGCGGCGCAGGCCGCGGCCGAGAGGCCCGAGGTGCCGCCGGCCTCGGCACCCGCATTCCCGGCGCCGGACGAGGCGGCCCGCACGCGGCTGGAACGGCTGATGGCCCGAGGCGCCGCATTCCTCGGCAGCCGCGTCGCGATCCTCGGTGGCGCTATGTCCTGGATCAGCGAGCGCAACCTCGTCGCCGCCCTGTCCAATGCCGGCGCCTTCGGGGTGATCGCCTGCGGGGCGATGGAGCCCGACCGGCTGGCCGAGGAGATCGCGGCCACCCAGGCGCTGACGAGCAACCCCTTCGGCGTGAACCTCATCACCATGCATCCGCGGCTGGACGCGCTGGTGGATGTCTGCCTCGCCGCGAAGGTGGGGCATATCGTCTTCGCGGGCGGCATTCCGCCGACGACCGCCATCCGGAAGGCTAAGGACGGTGGGGCCAAGGTGGTCTGCTTCGCGCCGGCCCTGGCGCTCGCGAAGAAGCTCGTGCGCTCGGGCGCGGATGCGCTGGTGATCGAGGGATCGGAGGCGGGCGGGCATATCGGCCCTGTCTCCCTCAATGTGCTCGCGCAGGAGATCCTGCCGGCCATGGCCGCCGAGGTGCCGGTCTTCGTGGCGGGCGGCATCGGTCGCGGTGAGGCGCTGCTCTCGTATCTCGAAATGGGGGCGGCTGGCGCACAGATCGGGACGCGCTTCGTCTGCGCGACCGAGAGCATCGCCCATCCGCTTTTCAAGCGCGCCTTCATCCGGGGCAACGCGCGCGACGCCCTACCGACCGTGCAGCTCGATGCCCGCTTCCCCGTCATTCCCGTGCGCGCCTTGCAGAACGAGGGCACGAAGCGCTTCCTGGAGCACCAGGCGGAGGTGATCCGCCGCCATCGGGCCGGCGAGCTCGACAAGGACGCAGCGCAGCTCGACATCGAGCACTACTGGGCGGGCGCGCTGCGCCGCGCCGTCATCGACGGCGACGTGGAGAACGGCTCCCTCATGGCCGGGCAGAGCGTCGGCATGGTGACGCGCGAGGCCCCGGTCGCGGAGATCCTGGCCGAGCTCGTGGACCAGGCGGCCGCCGTGCTCGCGGCGCGGGCTGCCTGACGCGCGGGGCTTCCGCGCCCCGGACCGCCGCGATACCCTCCGCCGCATCCCCTCCGCAGAGCCTTCCAGCACCCCGATGGTGAAGCCCGACATGATGACGGCCGAGGCGGCGCGCGTCGGCGAGGAGCTGCGCGACGCGCGCCTCGCCCTCGGCGCGACGCTCGACGAGGTGGCGGACGAGCTGCGGATCAACCGTCGCTACATCGCGGCGCTGGAGGAGGGCCGTCCTGGGGACCTTCCCGGCTTGGCCTACGCGCTCGGCTTCATCCGCACCTACGCGACCGCCCTCGGCCTCGACGCCACCGACCTGGCGCGGCGATATCGGGATAGCGAGACGGCCGGACGCGGCCGGACCGACCTCGTCTTCCCCGAGGAGGCGGCGAAGCGCAGCCTTCCCGCTGGAGCCGTGATCCTGCTTGGCCTCCTGATCCTGGCCGGCACCTACGCCGCCTGGTGGACGTGGAGCGGCTCGGCGGGGCGGACGTTGGACGCCGTGCCGCCGCTGCCGGCTCGGACCGAGCAGGCGGCGCGCGATGCGCGGCAGGCGGCGGCCGAGACCGCACCCGTCCTGCCCTCTACCCTCGGCCAGGCAACCCCGGGGAGTGGCCCGCGCCCCAACGTGCCGGCGCCTTCCGCTAGCCAGGGCGCTGCCCCTGCTGCGCCCGGCGAGGCGACCTCCCGAGTGAGCCTTCGGGCGACGGACGAGGCCTGGGTGCAGGTGCGCGATCCCCGCTCCGGCCAGACCGTGCTGAACCGCGTGCTGCGCCCCGGCGAGAGCTTCGCCATCCCGCGCGACGGCTTGGTGCTGACCACCGGCAAGGCCCAGGCGGTGGAGGTGCTGCTCGACGGGCATGCCACTCAGGCTCTTTCCGGCAAGGTGGGCCTGGTCAGAGACGTGGACCTGGCACCTGACCAGCTCCGCCCGCCCCGCGCCGCCCCGGGCGCCCGCCCGCCCACGCGCTAGGGGCGGCCCTGGGGGCCGGTCCGGTCGGGCCTGCCCAGGCACGCGGGCCTTGGCCGGGGCCGCTGGCCCTGCCATATCGGGGCAGCATTTCGGGGAAGAGCCCGCGCATGTCCTATCGCCCTTACCAGCAGATCGAGCGCCGCCGGTCCCGCCAAATCATGGTCGGCCGCGTGCCCGTGGGCGGCGACGCACCGATTAGCGTCCAGACGATGACGAACACGCCGACCGAGGACGCGGCGGCCACCATCGCCCAGATTCGGCGGGCGGAGCTGGCCGGCGTGGACATCGTCCGCGTCTCCTGCCCAACTGAGGAGGCGACAGCGGCGCTGGCCGAGATCGTGCGGGAGGTGAACGTCCCGATCGTGGCGGACATTCACTTCCACTACCGCCGCGCCATCGAGGCTGCCCAGGCCGGCGCAGCCTGCCTTCGGATCAACCCCGGCAATATCGGATCTCCGGAGCGCGTGAAGGAGGTGGTACGCGCCGCTCGTGACCACGGCTGCTCCATCCGCATCGGCGTGAACGCCGGCTCGCTGGAGAAGCACCTGCTGGAGAAGTATGGGGAGCCCAACCCCGAGGCGCTGGTGGAAAGCGCCCTCTGGCATGCCGACCACCTGCTGCAGAACGACTTCCACGAGTTCAAGATCAGCGTGAAGGCGAGCGACGTGTTCCTGGCTGTCGCCGCCTACCAGCAGCTGGCGGAGGCCTGCGACCACCCGCTGCACATCGGCATCACCGAGGCCGGCGGGAAGCGCACGGGCACGGTGAAGTCCGCCATCGGCCTCGGCAGCCTTCTCTGGGCCGGCATCGGCGATACACTGCGCGTCTCTCTCTCCGCGGAACCGGAGGAGGAGGTGCATGTGGGCTGGGACATCCTCAAGTCCCTCGGCATCCGCCACCGCGGCGTGAAGATCATCTCCTGCCCTTCCTGCGCGCGGCAGGGCTTCAACGTGATCAAGACCGTTGAGGCGCTGGAGGAGCGGCTGGCGCATATTGAGCAGCCGATCAGCCTCTCCATCATCGGCTGCGTGGTGAACGGGCCCGGCGAGGCGCTGATGACCGATATCGGGCTCACCGGGGGCGGAGCCGGCACGCACATGGTCTATTCGGCGGGCAAGACGAGCCACACGACCCGGAGCGAGGACATGGTGGATCACATCGTCTCTCTCGTGGAAGCGCGGGCGGCGCAGCTCGCGGCGGAGAAGGAGGCGGCCAAGGCCGCCGAGGCCGCGGCGGCAGCCGCCAAGCTGGCGCCGGCGGCCGAGTGATGCCCTCCGCCGAGGACGATCAGCACCCGGTCCTCGCGGCGCTGGAGCAGGCCATCCTGGACCTGCTCGAGGAGTTCGAGGAAGGGCACGGGCCGATGGATGCGCGGGACGCCGAGGTCTTCCAGGCGGCGAAGGAGCACCTGCACCGCGCGGTCCAGGTGCTGCGGGAGGGGTAGGGACATCCGGGGCGGGCGGTGCTAATCCGCCGCCCACCATGGCGAAACCAGATCTCCAGCCCGCCCGCGGCACGCATGACCTGATCGGGGAGGAGTTCCGCCGCCACCGTCATGTCACGGAGACGGCCCGGCGCATCGCGGCCCTCTACGGCTTCGAGGAATGGGCGACGCCGATCTTCGAGGACACCCGCGTTTTCGCGCGCACCCTCGGCGAGACCTCGGACGTCGTCTCGAAGGAGATGTACAGCTTCGAGGACCGCGGGGGGGAGAGCATCACGCTACGGCCGGAGGGGACGGCCGGCGCCTGCCGGGCCCTCGTCACCAACGGGCTCACCCAGTCCAACCTGCCGCGCAAGGTTTTCTACGCGGGACCGATGTTCCGCTACGAGCGGCCGCAGAAGGGCCGGTACCGCCAGTTTCACCAGATCGGCTGCGAGGTCATGGGCGCGGCCGAGCCGCTGGCCGATGCCGAAGTGATCGCCTGCGGCTGGCACATCCAGCAGGAGCTCGGCATCGGCGAGGGGACGGTGCTGGAGATCAACACCCTCGGCGACGCCCCGAGCCGGGATGCCTATCGCGCAGCGCTTGTGGCCTATTTCCGGGCCTCGGCGGATAAGCTCTCGGAGGACAGCCGCGCGCGGCTGGAGAAGAACCCGATGCGGATCCTCGACAGCAAGAATCCCGGCGACCGCGCCCTCGTCGCGGAGGCGCCGACGATCGAGCCCCATCTGACCGAGGCCGCCGCCACCTTCTATGCGGGGGTGAAGCGGGCGCTTGAGCGCTTCGGCGTTCCGTTCAGGGAAAATCCGCGGATCGTGCGCGGCCTCGATTACTACAGCCACACCGCCTTCGAGTTCGTCACCGAGCGCTTGGGCGCCCAGGGCACCGTCATGGCGGGCGGCCGCTATGACGGGCTGGTGGAGGAGATGGGCGGCCCGCCAACGCCCTCTGTCGGCTGGGCGGCGGGGATCGAGCGGCTGTCGATGCTGCTGGAGACGGGGCCGGCCGCCCCACGTCCGGTGGCGGTGATCGCGGTGGGCGAGGCGGCGGAGGGCGCGGCGCTCGACGCTGTCCAGGCGCTGCGCCGGGCAGGAGTGGTGGCGGAGATCGCCTACAAGGGCAACCTCAAGCGCCGGATGGAGCGTGCAAACCGCCTTGGCGCGCGCGCTGCCATCATCATCGGGGAGGAGGAACTGGCCGGCGGCGTGGCCCAGCTCCGCGACCTTGATGCCGGCACGCAGGAGCGCGTCCCGCTGGCCGAGCTGGCGGCGCGGCTCGGCTGATGGCGCTTCCCGCAAAGCTGGACCGCCTCCTCTCCCGCGCCGAGGAGCTGCGCCACGAGCTCGGCACCGCCGATGGCAGCCGTTTCGGCACGCTGTCGAAAGAACTGGCCGAGCTGGAGCCGGTGGTGGAGAAGATGGGCGAGTTGCGCGCCGCCGAGCGCGCCCGCGACGACGCCGAGGCGATGATGGCCGACCCCGAGATGCGGGAGCTGGCCGAGGCCGAGTATTTCGAGATGCGCGACCGCGTGCCCGCGCTGGAGCACGAGATCCGCATCATGCTCCTGCCCCGGGACGCGGCGGACGAGCGCTCCGCCATCCTGGAGATCCGCCCGGCGGCGGGCGGCGACGAGGCCGGGCTCTTTGCCGCGGAGCTGTTCCGCGCCTACCAGCGCTACGCCGAGAGCCAGGGCTGGCGCTTCGAGGTGCTGGAGTGGGACGAGAGCGACGCGGGCGGCATCAAGGGCGCCAGCGCCAGCATCGCTGGCCGCGGCGTCTTCGCGCGGCTGAAGTACGAAAGCGGCGTGCATCGAGTGCAGCGCGTGCCGGCGACCGAGACACAGGGCCGCATCCACACCTCCACCGTGACAGTCGCCGTGCTGGCGGAGGCGGAGGAGGTGGACGTGCAGATCAACGAGAGCGACCTCCGCATCGACACCTACCGCGCCTCCGGCGCCGGCGGGCAGCACGTGAACAAGACGGATAGCGCCGTCCGCATCACCCACATTCCAACCGGCACCGTGGTCGCGATGCAGGAGGAGCGGTCCCAGCACAAGAACCGCGCTAAGGCGATGACGGTGCTGCGTGCCCGGATCTACGAGGCCCAGCGGCAGGCCGCCGCCGGCGCCCGCGCGGCGGACCGCAAGGGCCAGGTGGGCACGGGCGACCGCAGCGAGCGCATCCGCACCTACAACTTCCCCCAGGGCCGCGTGACCGACCACCGCATTGGCCTCACGCTCCACAAGGTGGAGCGGGTGATGATGGGCGAATTGGACGAGATCATCTCCGCCCTCATGGCTGAGGACCAAGCGGCGCGGCTGGCGGCCGAGGAGGGGTGAGCGGTTGCGAGCCGGGCGGCTCCGTTGGCGCCTTTCTCTGCCAAGCGGGGCAGGTGCTGCGGGCCGCGGCAGTCGAGGCGCCCCGGCAGGAGGCGCGGCTGCTGCTCGCCCACGCCATGGGATGCCGTCAGGAGGACCTGCTACGCGCCCCCCGCGCCCCGGTGCCGCCCGAGGCCGAGGGACGCTTTCGCCAGCTACTCGCGGCCCGCGCCCGGCGTGCGCCCTTAGCCTATCTTCTCGGCCATACCGGGTTCTGGACGCTCGACCTGCTGAGCACCCCGGTAACCCTGATTCCGCGCGCCGACACCGAGGCGCTGGTCGAGGCCGCGCTGGAGGCCTTTCCGGCGCGGGAGGCGGTCCGGCGAGTTCTGGACCTCGGCACCGGCACGGGGGCGCTGTTGTTGGCTGCACTTTCCGAGTTCCCCGGCGCCTTCGGGGTCGGGGTGGACCGGAGCCCGGAAGCGGCGTCGCTGGCCCGTGCGAACGCCGCGCGCAACGGGTTTTCGTCCCGCGCGGCTTTCCTGGCCGGGGACTGGGGGGCGGCGCTGGCGGGGCGATTCGATCTCGTTCTCTCCAATCCGCCCTATATTGAGTCCGCGGCCATCCCGGGGCTTATGCCGGAGGTGGCACTGCATGAGCCGGCCCTGGCACTGGACGGCGGGGCGGACGGGCTGGATGCCTATCGCGCCCTCGCCGCACTCCTGCCGGGGGTGCTGACCGACGGTGGCAGGGCGGTGCTGGAACTCGGCCAGGGGCAGCGGGAGGCCGTTGAGGCGCTCATGCGTCGGGCGGGGCTGCGGCCCCTCGGCTGCCGGACCGATCTTGGCGGCGTCCCGCGGGCGTTGGTGGTGGCCCGGTAGGGGTTCCGAAAAAATGATTTGGCGGAATCGGGGTGGATCACTACCTTGACCCCGTGGCGCCTATCGCGCATGCAGCGCGCTGGGTCCGTCGGAGCCCCGGTCCCCTTCGCCCATGCGGGGCAGGCCATGCCACCGGCAAGCCGCTCGGCACAACGATCATCATCTCGCCAGCCGGAGCCTCCCAGCGGACCAGGGGACGGAACCAAGGGCCGCAACCCAGGATCCCGAGCCAGGACCAATTGCGGGGCGGCGGCGCGAGCATGGAAGTGCGAACCAGACCCAGATGAACATGAAGCGTATGCGCGGCCGTGGGAACTTCCGTCAGGGAGGGCATGGCGGCGGCCATGGCGGGGGCGGCGGGGGACCCCGTCCCCAGGGCGGCGGCAACCAGCCAATGAACCGCAATCACGTGTTCGATTCCATCGGACCGGACATGCGGATGCGCGGCACGGCCCAGCAGCTTTTCGAGAAGTACCTCCAGCTCGGCCGCGACGCGACCGGCTCGGGCGACCGCGTCATGGCCGAGGGCTACTTCCAGCACGCGGAGCACTATTTCCGCATTCTGAACGCCATGAACCAGGCCCAGCAGCAGCAGGGCGGGCATCAGGGCAACCAGCAGGGTGGCCAGAACCGCCGCTATCAGGGCGGCGATGCGCAGCAGGACGCCTATGCCGAAAGCGAGGCCGAAGGCGGCGTCAATGGCTACGATGGCCAGCCGATGGACGGCGAGACCCGCGAGACCATTCAGTAGGCTGGGTCCGCCGCCGCGGCGGTCAGGTGATGACCGCCACCTCCAACTGGCCCTGCCGGCGCAGAACATTGAGCGAGACGCCTCCATCGGCTTTGTGCCGGCGCAGGCGCACGTCCACCGACGCCTCGCCCAGCCGCAGGTTCTCGATCCGCAGCTCCTCCAGCCAGGGCGGCAGAATGGGGCGGTGGAAGCGCACCGTCCGCTCCTCAGGGCGGAAGGAGAGGCCGAGCATGGCGCCGAGCGCCGCATAGGCCGCTGCCGTGGCGGAGGAATGGGGCAGACAGGCCACGGGATAGGCGGTGGGGCTCCCCCCCTCCCGCCGCGGGAAGCCGCAGAACAGTTCAGGCAGGCGGCGCAGGTCGCCGGCCTGGGCGGCGTCGTAGATCCCCGTCAGCAGCCGCTCCAGCGGGCCGTTCAGCCCGTAGCGCTTCATGCCCAAGGCGATCAGGGCGTTGTCGTGCGGCCAGACTGAGCCGTTGTGGTAGGACATGGGGTTGTAACGGCTCTCCCCCTCCGCGATCGTGCGGATGCCCCAGCCTCCGAAGGATTCCGGCGTCATGAGTGTCTGGGCGAGCCGATGCGCGCGCTCCGGCGGCGCAAGGCCGGTGAGCAGCGCGTGGCCGGCGCTGGAGGAGCGCACCCGGCAGGGACGCTTGGCCGCGTCCAGCGCCATGGCATAGGTCGAGAGGTCCTCGCACCAGAAGGCCTCCTCCACCCGGGCGCGGAGGGCATCGGCATTGCTATGCCAGACCTCGGCCTCGTTCTCCTGGCCGAGGGCGAGGGCCATGCGGCCGGCGCCGCGCCAGGCGGCCTCGGCATAGGCCTGGACTTCGATGAGGGCGATCGGTCCCTCCGCCAGCTGCCCGTCCTCGTGGAAGACGCTGTCCCAACTGTCTCGCCAGCCCTGGTTCAGCAGGCCGTCCTGGGACTGGCGCTCGTATTCGAGGAGCAGGTCGCCATCGAGGTCCCCGTGCCGCTCGATCCAGCGGAGCGCGGCGACGATGTTCGGCCAGATCTCCCGGATCAGAGCCCAGTCCCCCGTTCGTTCCGCATACTGGCTGGCGAGCATGACGTAGAGGGGAGTGGAATCGGCCGAGCCGTAGTAGCGGCCGAAGGGCACCTCGCGGAGCGCGGCCATCTCGCCGCTGCGGAGCTCGTGCAGGATCTTGCCGGGCTCCGCGTCGCGCGCGGGATCCAACTCGGTCGCTTGGTGGCGGGCGTGGAAGCGCAGCACCCCGCGCGCCAGCGCCGGGTCCGCCCAGAGGCACTGCATGGCTGTCAGAAGGGAGTGTCGGCCGAAGGGCGAGGAGAACCAGGGGATGCCGGTATAGGGCACCGGGCCTGAAGGGGTGTGGGTGGTCAGCATCGTCAGGTCCGCAGCGGCGCGCGCGAACCAGTCGTCGAAGACCTTGTTGGAGGAGAGCACCCGCGCCCCCTCGGCACCGCGCGCGCCGCTCCATTCCCGGATGCCCGCGAGGAGGCCGTCGAAGCCTGGAGAAGGCGCCGGCGCCTGCTCAGGGCCGGATTCGCAGGCAATCGCTATCTCGATCACCCGCGCGCCGCCGGGGGGAAGGTCCAGCGCCCAGCGGTTGTCGCGCCCGGGCGGCCCATCCGGCGGCGGGTCGAAGGAGAGGCGGGTGCGCCGCTCCGCCCCGTCCAGCCCAAGATAGGAGAAGACGAGGCCGCCGCCCTCGCGTCCCTCCGGCTGGCGCCGCTCGCCTCTGCCGGCGCGCCGGTGCCCGCGCACCTCGAAGATGTCGGCGAAGTCGGCCGCGAAAGTGAGGAGCAGCTCGGAGGCCAGATGAGCCCCGGAGAAGTTCCGGAGCGTGATCCGCTCCCGCACGAGGCCGTTGCCGAGCACGATCTGGCGCTCGACATGCATCGAGTTCCGAGTCAGGCGCCGGTCGGGCGCCACGGGGATGTCAGGGTTGGTCATGTTCACCGTGAGCACGGTGTTGTCCGCGCTGACGGCCGAGGAGAGCAGTAGCGGCCGGAGCCCGGCGAGGCGGAGCGACACGCGGGAGAGGAAGCGCGTGTCGTCGTGGAACAGCCCTTCGGCGGTGGAGCCAACCGCCTGGGCATCGCCGAAATGGTCGAGGACGAGGAAGGAGGAGCCGTTCTTCAGCGTTCGCGGGCGATAGAGCGCGAGGGCCGTAGCGGCGGTGGAGGCGACGCTCCAGGCATTCTCGTCCTCCGGCCGCGGCAGGCCGGTTGGCTCGTGGTCCATCTTGTCACTCCCTGCCCCGGCCTGGCCCTTGGCCCCGGCTTGCAGAGGGCGGGGGCCGGGGAGGCGCGGGCAGGATGCGGTCGGGCCAGCGGGCGGGCAAGATGTTCAGCGCACTCTACCGGTGGTTGTTGCTAAGCCTCCTCAAGCGCATCGCCCACCGCGACGCGCCCACCCTCCAGCACCGTGGCGTGGACGCCAAGGTCGGCATGGCCGAAATGCTCCCGAAGCAGCTTCGGAATGTCGAGGTCGCGCTCGCCGGTCGCGAGGTCCACCTGCGTGGCGGGGCAGCGGACGGTGCGCTTGAAGACCGAGAGCCGCGCGCCGCCCAGCAGCACCTCCCGGCCCACCCAGTCGAACTCGGCCCAGGCGGGCAGGCCGGTGAAATAGATGTTGGCGCGGAAGCGAAGCGGGTGCAGCCGCCGGCCGAGCGCCGCTTCCAGGGCGTGCAGGCTTGCGAGGTTGATCAGCGAGACGCCCTTTCGCGCCTGGTCGGTGAAGGCGTGGCCCGGCGCCTCCGTGAAGCGGGGTGCACGCGCGGTTCCATCGGGTGCCGTTCCGTTGCGCGCTTCCTCCCCGAGGAAGCGGATGAGCCAGTCGCCGAGGGCGGCCTTTCCCTGGGCGGTGTTGGTGGGCGCGGAGAGGGGAGGGAGACCCTCGGCCGCGAGGGAGAGGGTGCCGTCGTGCGGGTCGAAGGCCGCGCGCACGAGGACGACTCGCGCGTTCTTCATCATGCAGGCAAAGTTCTGCTTCGGCAGGAAGCGGGGCTCGGCTTCGTCGAAGGGGGAGTCGCCTTGCGCCAGGGCGAAGCGGCGGTCGTGCGGGATCGTCTCCCCTGGGGTGAGGATGACCTCCTCCAGACTCTCGGCCGTCAGGCCCTTCACGGGATAGCGGAAGAGTTGTTCCACGCGCATCGGACGCCTCTTGAAGCCGGGCCGCGGGCGTTACCACATCCTCGCCACAACGCCGAACCCGTTGCCTCCTGAGGGGCGGGAATGGCGGTCGCCAGTGATCCCGCGGGCCCGCCCGCGGCGGAGGGACATAGCATGGACATTGAGAAACTCACCGAGCGCGCCCGGGGCTTCCTGCAGGCTGCGCAGACGATCGCAATCCGCGAATACCACCAGCGCGTGACGCCCGAGCATCTGCTCAAGGCCTTCCTCGACGACGAGGAGGGCGCAGCCACCGGTCTCATCCGGGCGGCGGGCGGCAATCCTGCGGGTGCCAAGGCCGATATCGACCTCGAGGTGTCGCGTAACCCACGCGTCTCCGGCGGTGGCGCTGGCCAGCCTCAGGTGACGCCTGAGTTGGTGCGCGTGCTGGACGCGGCCGAGCGCACGGCGACGCGCGCCGGCGACAGCTTCGTGGCGCAGGACCGGCTGTTGGTGGCGATCGCCGCGAGCGAGACGCCCGCTGGCCGCGTGCTGGTGAAGAGCGGCGCGACGGCGCAGAAGCTGGAGGCCGCCATCGCCGAGGTCCGCAAGGGCCGCACGGTGGACAGCGCCAATGCGGAGCAGCAGTTCGATGCCCTGAAGAAGTATGCCCGTGACCTGACGGAGGCCGCGCGTGACGGCAAGCTCGACCCGGTAATCGGCCGCGACGAGGAGATCCGTCGCACGATCCAGGTGCTTGCCCGCCGCACGAAGAACAACCCTGTGCTGATCGGCGAGCCCGGCGTGGGCAAGACCGCGATCGTCGAGGGCCTGGCGAGCCGCATCGTCAACGGCGACGTGCCGGAGGCGCTGAAGAGCAAGCGCGTGCTCGCGCTCGACCTCGGCGCGATGGTTGCGGGCGCGAAGTACCGCGGCGAGTTCGAGGAGCGCCTGAAGGGCGTTCTCACGGAGATCGAGAACGCGGCCGGCGAGGTGATCCTTTTTATCGACGAGATGCACACCCTCGTCGGTGCGGGCAAGGCGGACGGTGCGATGGACGCCTCCAACCTGCTCAAGCCGGCGCTGGCCCGGGGCGAGCTGCACTGCATCGGCGCGACCACGCTCGACGAGTACCGCAAGCACGTGGAGAAGGACGCGGCTCTGGCCCGTCGCTTCCAGCCCGTCTTTGTCGGTGAGCCGAGCGTGGAGGACACCGTTTCCATCCTGCGCGGCATCCGGGAGAAGTACGAGCTGCACCATGGCGTGCGGATCGCGGACTCCGCGCTCGTCGCCGCCGCGACGCTTTCCAACCGCTACATCACGGACCGTTTCCTGCCAGATAAGGCGATCGACCTCGTGGACGAGGCGGCGTCGCGTCTCCGGATGGCCGTGGACAGCAAGCCCGAGGAACTGGACGCGATTGACCGCGATTTGCTGCGCAGCCGCATCGAGCGCGAGGCGCTGAAGCGCGAGACGGACGCGGGCAGCCGCGACCGGCTCGAGAAGCTTGAGCGCGAGATCGCCTCTTTGGAGGAGCAGTCGGCCGCGCTGACCGCCCGCTGGCAGGCGGAGAAGAACAAGCTCTCTGAGGCCCAGAAGGCGAAGGAGGAGTTGGACCGCGCTCGCACGGAGGTCGAGCTGGCGCAGCGCAAGGGCGACTATGCCCGGGCCGGCGAGCTGACCTATGGCGTCATTCCCGGGTTGGAGAAGAAGATCGCGGAAGGTGCCGACGACGGTGGCCGCCTCGTGAACGAGGCGGTGACTGAGGAGGGCATCGCGGCCGTCGTCTCCCGCTGGACCGGCGTGCCCGTGGAAAAGATGCTGGAGGGCGAGCGCGCTAAGCTGCTCCGGATGGAGGACGAGCTGCGCCGGCGCGTCGTCGGTCAGGAGGAGGCCCTTGAGGCCGTCTCGAAGGCCGTGCGGCGGGCGCGGGCGGGCTTGCAGGATCCGGGGCGGCCAATCGGCAGCTTCCTGTTCCTCGGCCCGACCGGTGTCGGCAAGACCGAGCTGACGAAGGCGCTGGCGAGCTTCCTCTTCGACGACGACCGGGCGCTGCTGCGGATCGACATGTCCGAGTACATGGAGAAGCACGCGGTCTCTCGTCTCGTCGGCGCTCCCCCCGGCTATGTCGGCTACGAGGAGGGCGGTGCCCTGACGGAAGCGGTGCGTCGCCGGCCCTATCAGGTCATCCTCTTCGACGAGGTCGAGAAGGCGCATGAGGACGTGTTCAACATCCTCCTGCAGGTGCTCGACGACGGACGGCTGACGGACGGGCAGGGGCGGACGGTTGATTTCCGAAACACCCTCATCGTGCTGACGAGCAATCTCGGGTCCGAGGTGCTGGCCGCGCAGCCCGAGGGGGAGGACGTGGACCTTGTCCGCGGCCAGGTGATGAACATCGTCCGGACCCGCTTCCGGCCGGAGTTCCTCAACCGGCTGGACGAGATCGTGCTCTTCCGTCGCCTCGCGCGGGGCGACATGGGGTCCATCGTGGAGATCCAGCTCGGCCGCCTGCGCAAGCTGTTGGAGGAGCGGAAGATCACGCTGGAGCTGGACGACGAAGCGCGGGACTGGCTTGCCGAAGCCGGTTACGACCCCGTGTACGGTGCGCGGCCGCTGAAGCGCGTGATCCAACGCAACCTGCAGGACCGTCTTGCTGGGCAGCTGCTTGAGGGCAGCGTTCGCGACGGGGAGACCCTGCGGGTGACCGTCGGACCGGACGGGCTGGAAGTACGCTCTGTCAGTTCGATGGCGGAAAATGTTGCGTGACACTTTGACAGGCGTGGGCGGCGCCCATATAAGCCGCCCACACCGACGGCGCCGCTGAATGAAGCGCGCTGGAGGCTCCCGAAAGGGAAGAAAGCGGGGTTGACGGAGTGGCCTTCGGCCGCTATATCCGCCGCCCCGCCGCTTCAGTCGGGGTTATCGAGATAGGGTTGGGCTTGCCCAACCGGGGAAGCCCGGGACCTCAGCTCGTTC
>NZ_RCVR01000041.1 GCF_016107305.1 Roseomonas sp. KE2513 | reverse complement strand
TAGGGCGGCTACCCCGCGCCGCCGGCATGGCGAGTAGTCGCTTGGCATAGATGGCAGTGAAGAAGTCTTCGTAAGAACGAATACTTGCCGAGAGATTGGCGCCTTGCCCCCGCCACGCCATCGTCGCGGGGCAGCCACCCACGCCCGCGCACCAAGACGGAACCCGCTCCTACTACCTGAGAGCTGCGCGAGGGAAAGGCTGATCCACACAAACCAAGTGGCGCGCCTCCTCTACCGGGTTCACGCGACCTCAACCCCCCTGACGGGGGGCGTCGGACGCGTGGGCCTCCGGCGGGCAAAGGGCTCCGCCCTCTGCACTCTGGGCGCTCAGGAAAGTCTGATTACTTTCTTAATACTTGGACACAGGCAGTCTGGGCGGCTGTAGATACTATAGACACCGGGCGCGAATACTTATAAGGTTCTCTTGTTCCCGAGAGACGGAACGGCCGGAAGGAAGGGGTGGAGCCCTTCCCCCCGGCCTCACCAGAGACAGAAGGTTGCATCTCATGTCCCAGGCTATTCAGAACATCGCCACCGCCGCCGCTTCCGACAAGGGCGCCGCCACCGATACCGCCATGGGTCAGGCCATCAAGGCCGCTGCCCCCCGCAAGCCCGCCAAGGGCAGGGCGAAGCCCGACGCCAAGGCTGCCCCGGCTTCCACCCCCGCGCAGCAGCCCGCCAAGCGTCCGGCCCCCGAGCAGCGCGGCCCCATCACCATGGCCGACGCCGTGGCCCTCTGCCCCCACCAGGGCCTTGCCAACAACCTCGCCCGCACCTTCGCCCTTGAGAGCGTGGACATGCTCCACGTCCGCACCACGACGGACCAGGGCATCCGGGATCAGGCCGCCGCCCTCACCGACACCCTCAACGAGCGCGCTCTTGCAATGCACCTTCAGCGCATTTGTGGCGCTTTCGTCGGCTCCGCTTACGGCGCCGGGAAGTTCTACAGCGACAAGGTGACGCAGGCCCGCGACCTCACCGCCAAGATTGCCAACGACGACCGCGACGAGGACCGCGAGGGGGTTTCCGGGTTCGACAGCCGCGCCACCCGCGCCCGCCAGTTCGCCGGGGAAATGGGCATCCAGGCCGCAACCCTTCTCGCCGCCGCCGAGGGTGCGCTTGACGCTTACGAGCACCTGACGGGCGAGGCGTGGAAGCCCTACGACACCCGCCGCCCCGACAACACCCGCACCGTTTCCCGCCGCTCCGCCGTCGAGGAAATGGACGCCTTCAAGAAGTAGGCACGCCGGGCGGGGGCTTCGGTCCCCGTCCTTCCTGCCACCGCCGGCCAGGGGGGGCGCCCTTCGGGCTCTGCCCCCCTGGACCCCCCGCACCTCGGCCGTCTCCCGCCACACCCGCATGGCGCCCGGCCGCGGGATCTGCGGACGACGCTACGCGCCGGAGCTTTTTGTCGGCGGCCCCTTCGGGGCCACGGTGAGGCACGGGCTGCACTGGCGCGCGGGCCATGCCCCCTCAGGCAGGGCAGGGCCGCCCCCGTCGCAACGCCGCTTCGCGACGCCGCGCCCGGCGCAACCCGGCCCCGCCAGGGCGCATGGCGACCACCGGGGAACAGTCTTCATCACAGCGCATCCCGTTCGCGCCGAACCAGAGCACCTTTCACAGATGCCCGATGCTCTGTCAGATTCTCGGCTCATCGTGACGGAAGTCGGCGAGTGTGTTCAAAGCGAACACACTTCCCCGCTTCCTCACTCGCCCGTCTCGGGCAGCCGCCTATTGGCTTGGCTCATCACCCTCGGATGGACTGAGCGCGAGCTGGCCAGACGCACTGGCCGTCACCAGACCACCATCCGCCGTTGGATCAACGGTCGCAGCCCGATCGACCCGGATGTGGCCGCCTGGCTCGCCATGCTTGCGGCCTTAGTCGCGGCTCACCCGGGACCGCGCATCGTCAGCCCCGGTCGGGATGCTTCCGGTCGCTGAACGCCAGGATCAGCACCACGAAGCCGATCGCTCCGCACCAGCCGACCTGGGCCACCTCGCGGGCCTGCGGACCGGATGCCAGCAGGGCGCCGAGGACACAGAACACAGCCCCGGCTGCGAACCAGAGCGATCCAGGCGGTACCTTGCTGATGAGCTTCGCGAACATCTCAGATCTCCTGCGCCACTTGGCCGGTAGGTGCCGTGGAACGCGGTAGCACAGTGAACCAGAGAACCGAGTGGATCGTGAAGGGGGCCGCAGCGAAGCTGCGACCCTCCTTTGTGCGCTACCCTTCCGCGCGGTCAGCCACGAGGCCTGATGTAGTCGAAGCCCGGCCGGTTGTTCGACATCATCGCCGGGATGCAGCGGGTTTGTGGATTGCTGACGTTACGCCACGCAACGACCTTGTTGGCAACGATCCAACCGGGCCGGCCGTCCATGTGCAGCATCTGCAGGTAGCCATTCACCTCGCGTCTCGGCTCCGCGACGATGACGTTGGCACTCGCAACGCCGAGCTTGGCTGCGTTCGGCGAAGGCTCGGCAAGCACCGCAGGAGCATTCTCCCAGTCGGCGAGCTGTTCATTCGTCAGGTTCAGCATCATGCAGGAGTAACCCTGAAGATGCCCCGTCACGGTCAAAGGCTGACGAGGTTGCTGTGCGGCCGCCATGACGGTGAAGGTCACCAGAAAGGATCCAGCCATCGCGCCGATTGCGGTTCTCATGTCGTCGTTCCTTTCAGATTCCTGCAAGCACCGGCTGGTAGGCCGCATCGCCCATCTTGGCCGCTACACTGGCGCGCCATTGGCCCACCGTGGTCGATGGGCTGATACCGTTCCCTTGGAGCTGGGTCGGCGTATACCGGCTCAAGACCTCCGACATCAGTTGGGTATCTCCCGCCTGTGCAAGCGGGACCGTGTAGAGGCCCCCGAAGTTGTAACCGCCGCGTACGTCGAGGACCGTGGGATTGCTGATGCCGGCCGCCTGTAGCCTGGCAGCCTCGCTGCGCAGGGTGGCCGCCGCCGAGATGGCTTGGTTCCCCGGGTCCATCGACCCGTCGACCCCTCGCTGGATGGTGCCGGCCAGATTCGAGTTGTAGCGTACTGCCTGCGTTAGCCCGCTCTCGAAGGTACTGTCCAGCATCTGGAAAGCCCCTCGGATCTGGCTTCCAGGGCGAGCGGCGACATTCTGGCATCCGCTCTCCACCATGCAGGTCGCGGCCAGGGCAGAGGGATTCACGCCGACGGCTGTGGCGCCTTCACTCGCCGAAGTGCCCCAGCTGCGCGACGTCATGGTGTCGAGCGCTACGCTAGCTCCGGCCTCTACTCCACCCCCTGTCTCGCCGGTGCCACCGGTTCCACCCCCTGCCGTCGTGTTCGGAACGCCTGTGCCGGGCACGATCGTGAACGACCCTAGCCCGACGTCAAACACCCTCGGGATCACCTGCTCTGGCACCCCGTTCATTGTAATCGGACCTGCTTGCGCCAGCGCCAGGGCAGGCAAGGCCCCCAGGGATAGAGCCAAGCCCCACGCCGGTAATTCCCGCGGCACTCTATTGTTTCGCTTTTTCGTCATTGTGGTCGCCTCCTTCGCGACTTCCGCCACTCTCCCAGCGATCGACGCGAATGGAGCCGGACCCTGTCGGGACCGGCTCCATGCCTCAGCGTACTGGCTGCAAAGCAGCTGGAGATCGGCTCTGCGATGCCACCGCGCCCTGCTGCGGCTGTGCCCGATCAGCGAAGATCCGATCCACCGCGCAGTAGCCCTTGCCTGAGGCGTCCAAGACCACGTTTTCGAGGCAGCGCTGAACCGCAGTGGTAGCGCCCCAGGTCTGCCAGGCATGAGCACCGTAACCCACCATCAGAAGCGCTAGGACCAGCCCTGCCCCCTTTAGGTAGTGCCGACGGAGGGCGCGTTTGTTGTGAACGTGCTCCCGCACCACCACGGTATCGCGCAGGACTGCCGCGACTTCCGGCGCGATGAACTCCACCACCTTGGCCAAGACCTTCTCAGCATCCGCTTCGCCTGCGGTGCCGGCCGCCTTGAGCTGCTGGATCGTCGCTTCGGCCAGCATGTTGGCGCGGTGTAGCCGCTCCACCTCCGCATCCATCGCAGCCCGCGTGTCCTGGATCATAGTCTCGACAGCTTGCTGCTGGCCTGTCGCCAGCTTGGCGAAGGCCGTCAGCACCGAGCGCTGGGCTCGGTACAGCAGCCCGAGTGGCTCTACCGGGCTTACACCGGCGTCCCAGGCCGCTGCGTCCATTTCATTGAGGGCTTGCTGGAGGGCCTCGTTGACCGCCCCCGGTTTCGCCGAGATCGGCGTCACCGCATTCACGGTAGCCACTCCTTGCCATTGATGGAGCTCAGGTTCGCTTCGAGCCGCTCCATCCACTTCCTGATCTGAAAGCGCTGCATGGGGCCGAGTGGGCGTCCGTCCCGACCTGCCTTTCCCTCCACAGCATCGAAGAACGTCAGACCGGCATTCCGCATGTCGGACATTGCGACCAACCTGGGCATAGGCAGGATCTGCATACCCTCCTGCGCGAGCCGTCCGAACTCCGGCCTTTCCAGAATGAAGTTGAACGCACCCAGTGCCGAGCGCCCGGGAGGCGCAAGGAACTCGTTCAACACCATGATCGGCCAGCGAGGGCGGAAGTGCCCGCTGTCCCAGATCCCGACGATATGGTCGAAGTCCGCCGGATCGGCGCCGCACATGAACAGCCCGACCGACTGGACATCCACCTCGTCGCAAAAGTCCACGAGCGAAGTCTCCTGGCCGTAGTCCCGCAGAATCGCCTCGCCCCCTCCAAGGTCGAGGACCAGCGAAGACTGCTCGTCCACAGCTCGACCCATCAGCTGTGTCACCCACTGCTGGAGATCGGCGGGCTGCGCGCTGGCCGGCTGCACGGCTGCACCATCGGTGCCCTCCCGGTAGACCTGTGACAGGGAGGCGTGGTCCACGTCGCCATCACCGACGATCACCCGGCGGCCACCGAGCCGCGCCCTCGTCGTGATATACTCAAGGAGCGTCGAGCCTCCGAGACGGCCTCGACCCTGGCGGATCACCAGCGACTGTGGCGCTTCCCGGCTATCGGGGGCGACTTCGGTCTGCTCCGTGCTGCCTTCCTTGATCGGCTTCACTGCTTTGTTCACGTCGTGCTCCTCGGCGGTGCGTACCTGCTACGCGGGTCCAGCTGCCGGCGGACCCTCTCCCTGACCTCATCAGGTGAGGGCCTTCCATTGGCTGGTGTCGCCAGGGTCGGTGGGTTCGGTGCGAACGGGGATGGCGCTTTTTCGGCATCGTTGCCGGACGCTGGAACGGGGGCGTGCATAGTGACGCTTCCACGGGGAGACCGGTTCACCTTCCTCACGACTGGGCTGTCCTTGCCGCTCTCGCTCTCGGCTTTGGCTCTGTCCCGACACACCCGGCCCCATACTCGGACGACCGCCGACACCGTCGGGACATTCCCGTGTCGGCCGGTGACATTGTCCTGGACCATTTGAGCAATGACCGTGGCCCAGCCTGCACGCTGGCTGTCCAGTCCATCCCGTACGATTTGATGGTGCTCCCAAAGCCAGCGATAAATCGGCCCGAGTGTCTGGTTGGCGTTGGCCTGAAAGGCTTTGGCCAGAGCCTTCCGGCTACGCAGCGACACGCCGAGCTCCCCTTACGCCTTCGGCGTTTCCGTCGCCGTACCGTCTAGGTTCCGCCGCTCTTCCTCCGAGGTTCCGTGCGACTGCCGTCGCTTTTCCATCTCGGTTCCATCGGGCTTCCGCCCGGCTTCCGCGGAACTGCCGTCGCAGTTCCGTCTCGCTTCCATGGAGGAGTAGGGTCCATACACCATTGCACCAATGGTGCACGGGCCTGCGGCCCAACCGTCTTCCCTGCATCTCTCGCTCTCCGTTCGCGCCGCTCGGTGAGAGGGTCCCTCCGCAACCCGGAGGTCCCCCATGGACGGCTCAACTCACTCCCATTCGGCGCGAACGGAGAGCAACGATCCGTCGATCCGCGAGATTCTCCTCTCTCACTCCGCCATGCTGCGGGCGGTCGGCGAGCAGCTGACCGCCCTCACCAAGGCCGTCACCCCACCCGAGAAGGAGGGGCCGACACTGGACGAGATGCTCCTGACCATCATCACCCTGCTTCGGGAGCACGGCATGGTCCTGACCCGCGTGGACGGCCGTACCCTTGCCCTCGGCACCGATCTTCCGCCGGAGGTCGCCCGCGCCGTGCTTCGCGCCCAGCGGGACAAGGATCTCCACTCGTGATGACCTTCCGCAAGCTGGCCGCGGCCAGCGCCGGCAAGCTGCTCCGGGCCTACTTCACCGAGGGCACCCCGGAAACAACGCAGGATCCAGCAATCACTCCTGGCCGACCCCTGGACCCGGGTGGGCGGCTCACCGCCTACTATACCGGCCGCGATGGCCGAGCGGTCTGGCGTCCCGACATGCCCGCCTCGATCGCCGCTACCCTCGGCATCGACACCACCCGCATGCCCAAGGACGAAGCCCTCGACCGGCTGTTCGAGGCAAAGCGTGCCGACAACGGCGAGGCTTGGTCCAAGCATGAGCGGACCAACAGTGCTTACGACCTGACCCTTGCCCCACATAAGTCGGTCACGTTAGCCGCCGAGTTCGCCGCCTCCCCGGCCGAGGGCGCCGCCATCTGGCACGCGATCGACCGCGCCAACGATGCCACCATGCGCTACGTCGCCCGTGAGCTCGGCTGGGCTCGCAAGGGGGCAGGCGGCGAGGAGGGGGCGGACCCCGGCGCCGTGGGGTGGGTCAGCTTCCGCCACCACACCGCCCGGCCAACCGTGACTGTGCGCGATGGCACCCAGGGTGCCACCTATCTGGCGGAAGTCCCGGTGGCCGGTGACCCCCACGCCCATATCCACAACGCCCTGTTCAACGCCGTCGTCACCGAGGACGGTCGCGTCGGCTCGCTCGATACCCAGCGCCTGCACGCCCGCGTCCACGAGTTCGGGGCCTACTTCCAGGCGCGGCTGGCCGAGTACCTGCGCGACCTCGGCGCCCGGACCTCGTACGACAGTCAGCAGCAGGCCGTGGTCCTCAATGCCATCCCCCAGGAAGCTTCCGACACGTTCTCCAAGGGGCGGCGGCAGGTCGAGCGCTCGGCCAGGGCTTATGCCGAGAGCCAGGGGCTGGACTGGGATGCCATGTCGGCCGAGGGCAAGTTCAAGATCCTCGCCGTCACCGGGCTGGCGGCCCGGCTGGCGAAGACCGGCAAGGCCACGGATCAGGAGGTCTGGAAGGCCCAGGCCGAGGAGATCGGCTGGAAGCACACCACCGTCATGGAGGGGGTAGAACACCCTCCGCTGACCGATGCCGAGCGCTTCGACCGTGCCTACGCCTTCGCCGCCAAGCACCTGGCCACCGAGTTCCACACCGCCGCGGTGATCGACCACGACAAACTGCGGCTCTATGCCGCCCGTGGCCTCATCGGCACCGGCATCTCCGGTGGCCCCGACGACATCGACACCGTGGTGGGGCTGATCGAGAAGCGGGGCATCCAGCTCCGGGGCGAGCACGTCGCCCTGGTCACCGGCTTGTCCGGCGAGAAGGTGCGGGTGACCAACTCGGCCCAGGTACGGATCGAGGACACCCTGCAGACCGAGGCCCACCGCGCCGCTCGCGACCGCTCGGGTGCTCTGTCGGCCGAGGCCATCACCGCCGCCATCCGGACCTCCGGCCTGGACTTCGACCGTGACCCCGAGCACGGCGCCGCCCAGCGTGCCGCGATCTACGCCCTGGGGCAGGGGGGCGCCCTGTCCATGCTCACCGGCGTCGCGGGCTCGGGTAAGACTACCCTGCTGCAGCCCCTGGTCGCCGCATGGCACGCCGACACCCGCCTCGAGGCGGGCGGCCGGGAGGTGATCGGCGCGGCCACCGCTTGGCGGCAGGCGGAGGCCTTGAAAGACGCCGGCATCCGCCGCACCGTGGCGATGTCTCCCCTGCTGGACTCCATCGCTTCGGGCGAGTTCGTGCCCACCCGCAACACCGTGCTGGTGGTGGACGAGATCAGCCAGGTCGCCCCCCGTGCCATGCTCACCCTGCTGGAGGTGCAGGCCCGAACCGGGATGACCCTCAAGGTCCTGGGCGACCGGGAGCAGGCACAGTCGGTGGAGGCCGGCGACGCCGTGGAGTTGATGCGCCGGGCCCTGCCAACATCCGAACAAACCGAACTGCTGAGCACCGTGCGCCAGACCAGCGCCGAGGATCGGCTCATTGCTGGCCTGTTCCGCGAAGGGAAGGCAGAGGAGGCCCTGGCCCTGAAGCGCGAGCGGGGCGACGGTTCGGCCCGGCTCCTCGGTGGTGACCAGGACCAGGTCGTGGACCAGATCGCCGACTTCTACATGGCGCGCCGCGACGCGCTGACCGCCGGCGGCTCGAAGCTGGGCATCACCATTTCGGCGCCGACCAACGAGGACGTGGCCGACATCAGCCGTGCCGTCCGGACACGGATGAAGGCGCGGGGTGAGATCGGGACGGACGAGCAGGTCCTTCCGGCCGTCGACCAGCGTGGGCAGACCTACGACCTGCCCTTGGCAACTGGGGACAAGGTGCGCCTGTTCCGGCGGACCATGGGCACGATCGACGGCAAGAGTGCCAACTTCGGCAGCAACGGTGATGTGGTGACCGTCGCCGGCCAGACCGAGGCGGGGCTGATGTTGAGGGACAAGCGGGGACGGGTGGGGGAGGTGCCGTGGCGGGTCCTCCGGGACAAGCCGACCGGCCGGCTGCTGCTGGGTCATGGGCACGCTCTGACCATCGACGCTGCCCAGGGCATCACCTCGCAAGAGCACATCAACGCTTTGCCCAGGGGGACGGGCGGCGTGACGGCTTTCAAGGGGTATGTGGCCGAGAGCCGGGCCCGGGGCACCAGCTGGACCATGGTGGCCGAGGCCGCCACCTTCGAGGCTATCAAGCGCACCAAGGCTCTGGGCGACGCCACGCCGATCACCAGCCAGGATCTATGGCGCAAGGTGAGCGAGGACCTGTCACAGAAGCCCTACAAGCCGCTGGGAGTGGATCTCCTGGGAGAGGCTCGTAAGGCTCGGGAGGCGGCGATCGACACCTTCATCCGCTTCGAGCAGCGGGTACAGATGGACGAGCTGCGGGGACGGGACGTCGGGCGCGAGTTCCGGATGAGGCGGCAGGCCGAAGCCGTCAGGTCAGAACTTCCGCGACTTACGGAGGCGCTCGACGCAGTGATCCAGGAGTTTCGTGGAGGGCCGGCGACAGCAGCTGAGCGGCATCTGCGAGAGCTGCGGGTGGAGGTCGAAGCATCTCGTTGGGCGATTGAGCAGGCGACTATCCCGCCGAAGCCCCCTTCGTCGGGACCTGGGATGTAGGACGGCTTCGCTGTCCCCACTCCGCTAGCTGTGGGCCCTACTGCCACAGCTACGCCGAGAAGGGTGGATTCTGTTGAAAAAGGCCGTTGTAGTTGGAAGCCCAGGCTGAACCAGTCGTCAGTGCAAGCAACGGGGTTCACGGCCATGATGGGCGAGCGAGCAGTCCGGCAGGAGGCTCTGTTCTACGGTTTACACCTCGACGACCACGTGCCCGCCGATCACCTGCTGCGCTCCATCGAACACTTCGTTGAGCTGGCCGACATCTGCCGCGAACTCGCGCCCTACTACAGCGCCATTGGACGGCCCTCGATCACCCCGAGCTGATCATCCGCTGCCTCAAACGCTTCGTCGCCCGTGAGATCTTTGGCTACCTCTGTTGACCGCCCGACATACGAAACACAGCGTCAGCGGCACCTTGACCATTATAGGAGCATCAGAGCCACCTGCTCGTACCAACGGAGGATCTCCACATTGCTGCCTGTCGCATCTGCCAGGGCACCGAAGTTTAATAATTCAACAGAGACCAGGGCATTGACCCTGTAGTGAC
Source organism: Roseomonas sp. KE2513 (assembly GCF_016107305.1). Classification (GTDB taxonomy): domain Bacteria; phylum Pseudomonadota; class Alphaproteobacteria; order Acetobacterales; family Acetobacteraceae; genus Roseomonas. Next base: position 31,609 of record NZ_RCVR01000041.1, on the reverse strand, counting down.
TACACACTTTATCTGATGTGCCTTAATGCATCGGCCAAGACGCTGGGGCAGGCCTTTGATAGGGTAATGATCATGAACGCCTTCGGCTGCTCAGTGGCCGCTTTCAGGAACTGGCAGTGCGAGACAGTGAAACACAGACCTGTTAGATTGCTGGCCGGGACGTCTGCTGAGAGTGCATCGCTGATCGTCTCTGCAGGTCGCCGAATGCTTTCGGTGGTGCTGTGCGCGCTTATGCTGATGCTGGCGACCATTCCTATCGATAGTGGCTTTTACACCGGATCAGTTCGCGCTGGCCAAGTCTCACTTGTCGCCCCCGACAACGATAACGACGATCAGCCGGCGACACCGGACGCTCTCCTCTGCCATTCGGCCCACCATCTCTGTGGCAAGCTGCCTTCCATCTCGCCGGCGATCGTAGCCGGCATACGGATGCCGGTCCGGCCTCTGTCAGCGCCAGCACTTGCTTCCCCGCCGGCCCTCTTCGCCGACGTCTCGAACCTGCCGACCAGACCACCTCGCGCCTAGGCGACCCGTCTGTGCCTTCTGCTCGGCTCCGCTGATCTCGAAGAGATGGCAGCCGGTCGGCGAACCGTCCGCAACGCCAGGTGATTCATGAACTTCAAGGTTTTTGGCTTGGTGGCGTCACTCGCTGCCATTCCGGCAGCGGCATTCGGGCAAGACGCCCGCTTACCCGCCGCGCCACTTGTCCTTCTTTCTCCCCAGCAGGCCGTTGAGGCCGCGCTTACCGTATCGCCTGCCCTCCGGGGCGCAGGAGCCGCCAGGCAGGCCGTCCAGGCTGATACGCTCCAGGCGCGCCTGCGACCCAACCCAGAGTTGAGGGGCAGCTTCGAAAACTTCGGCGGCTTTGGCGGCCGTCAGGAGAACCGCGGCTTCCGGGCCCTGGAGAGCACCGTTGGCCTCGCCCAGCGCATCGAGCTCGGCGGAAAGCGCTCGGCGCGGATTAGCCTCGCGGCCCGTAGTGGGGAGGTGGCCGCGCTTGACTTTACCGGTGCCCGACTTGAGATCGCCCGCGAGGTGGTGACTGCCCTGGCCACCGCAGAGGCCGCCCGGCGGCTGGTGGGCGTTGAGCGCGAGCGCGCTAGGCTAGCTGCCGAGACGCTCCGGGCGGCCCGCGCCAGGGTCGAGGCCGGACGCGACCCGCTGCTGCAGGCTGAGCGCGCCGAGGTCGTCCGGGCTACCGCCGACATCGCGGCGGAACGCGCTCAACGTGAGCTAGATATCGCCTTGGGGGATCTCGCCGTGTTCATCGGCGTCCCCCGTGTGGATCTCGCCGCGCGGCAGCCTTGGTTTGACGACACCGGCCCTAACCCCGGCCGCCCGGTCCCGGCTGACCCGCTGGCCCGCCTCTCGGGCAGCCCCGAGTTGGCCCGGCTGGAAGCGGCCATTGCCCAGCAGCGAGCCAACCTGACCCTTCAGCGCGCCACCGCCGTGCCGGACGTGACCATCTCCGGCGACGTGCGCCGCTTCGGCGGCAGCGACGAGACGGCTTTCGTGGCGGGCGCCTCCATCCCGCTGCCCTTCTACGACCGGAACCAGGGCGGCATCGCCCGTGCCCAGGCCGAGCTGACCCGGGCCGAGGCCGAGGCCGAGCGCGGGCGCAGTGTCCTCGTCGCGACGCTAGTCACGGCCGAGCAGCGGCTCGCCCTGGCCTGGCGGTCCGTGGACACCCTGCGCCGCACCGCGCTTCCCTCGGCCGAGCAGGCGGCCCGGTTTGCCACCCTCGGCTACGGGGAGGGGCGCTTCAGCTTCCTCGAGGTGCTCGACGCGCAGAGAGCGCTCTCCGACACCCGCGCCCAGCTTGTTGAGGCGTTCCAAGCCTTCCATGCCCTTCGTGCCCAGGTGCAACGCCTGCGTGGCGACCTGCCGGCCATCTCCTCCCAGCCCGTGAACACCCCGAATGGGAGTGCCCGCTGATGCTCCGCATGACCCTCATGGCAGGTGCCGCTGTCGGCGGCCTCGCCCTGGCCATGGCTTTCCCCTCCATTCCCGAAACCGGCCGCAGCCTGCTGGGAATGGCCTCCACCCCCGCCGGAGCAGCACGGGCGGCAGCTCCTGCAGCGACCGCCGCGCCGAGAGCCGGTGACTCCGGCAATGCCGGGGGCGAGCCCCACAGCGAAGAAGGCCACATCAAGATGACGGCCGAGCAGGTCGAGGCAGCGGGGATCCGCGTAGCCGCGGTCGCCCCGGGCGTGCTGGTGACCCGCGCCGCTGTGCCCGGCGTGCTGGCCGCCAGCCAGGATCGCCAAGCGCGGGTAACGGCACGCCTCGGCGGAATCGTCGCCGAGGTGCGCAAGACCCTGGGCGAGGAGGTCGCCCGCGGCGACGTGCTCGCCGTGCTGGAAAGCCGGGAGGTGGCGGACGCCAAGGGCGAGTTCCTGGCCGCCACGCGAACCGCCGCCCTGGCCGAGACCACTCTGGCCCGCGAGACCCGCCTCTGGCGGCAGCGAATCTCGGCTGAGCAGGACTTCCTCCAGGCCCGCACAACGGCGGAGGAAGCCCGCATCAAGGTCGACCTCGGCCGCGCCCGGCTGGCCGCCCTTGGCCTGTCCGAGCCGGAGATCGCCGCCCTGGCGCGCCAGCCCGCCGCCACGCTCCGGCGCCTGGAGCTCCGAGCGCCCATGGCCGGGCGGATCACCGTCCGCAACGCCGTGCTAGGTGCCTCGGTGGCCGCCGATGCCGAGGTCTTCGCGGTGGCCGACCTGTCCGTCCTCTGGGTGGAGCTGACGGTCCCGCCGCGGAACGTGCCCATGGCGCGCCAGGGGCAAACGGTGCTCGTCACTGGCGAGGGCGACGCCCGCACGGAGGGCAAGATCGTCTTCTTCAGCCCGGTCCTGGACCCCGAGACCCGCTCTGCCCGGGCCGTGGCTGAAATCCCGAACGGGGACGGCGCGTGGCGCCCGGGCGGCTTCGTCACCGCGCACCTGTCCACCGCCGAGCAGCGGGTCGACATGTTGGTGCCCCGCGACGCTGTCCAGGTGGTGGAGGGCAAGAAGGTGGTCTTCGTGCGGAACGAGGAAGGCTTCGAGCTGCGGGAAGTCGAGGTCGGGCGCGAGGACGCCAACGGCTACGAAATCATCTTCGGGCTGGACGCCGGGACGGAAATCGCGGTGGCCAACGCCTTCTCGCTCCGGGCTGAGACGAGCAAGTCCGAAGCCGGACACGGTCACTGAGGAGCGCCCAAACATGATTGGCCCCATCCTCGACTTCTCCGTCCGCAACCGCTGGACAGTCGTGCTCTTCGCCGTTATCGCGGCCTGTATCGGCGCGTGGTCGGTCGCCCGGCTCCCCATCGACGCCACGCCGGACATCACCAACAACCAGGCACAGATCAACACCCTCGCTCCCTCGCTCTCGCCTTACGAGATCGAGAAGCAGGTCACCTTCCCCATCGAGACGGCGCTGGCTGGGATTCCGGGGCTGGAGAGCACGCGCTCCATTAGCCGCAACGGGTTCAGCCAGGTGACCACGGTTTTCACCGAGAGCACCGACATCTACTTCGCGCGCCAGCAGGTGCTGGAGCGACTCATCGAGGCGCGGGAGGCCATGCCGGAGGGTGTGGAGCCGCGCCTCGGTCCTGTCTCCACCGGCCTCGGCGAGGTCACCATGTGGACGGTACGCTTCGCCGACCGCAAGCAGGGCGACGTCGTGCCGGACGGGCAACCCGGATGGCAGGCGGATGGCAGCTATCTCACGCCGGAGAAGGAGCGCCTCACCACCGAGGCCGACCGCGCCACCTACCTCCGCACGGTTCAGGACTGGATCATCCGGCCGCAGGTGCGGAACGTGCCGGGCATCGCGGGCGTGGACTCCATCGGCGGCTACACCAAACAATATGTCGTCCAGCCCGACACCGCCCGGCTCATCGGGCTCGGGCTGAGCTTCGCCGATCTGTCCACGGCCATCGAGCGGAACAACGTCTCGACCGGGGCAGGCTACGTGGAGCGGGGTGGGGAGGGCCTCGTGGTCCGCTCCGGGGGCCGCGTCACCAGCATTGCCGAACTGGAGCAGGTGGTGGTGGCGACCCGCGAAGGCACCCCCATCCTGCTTCGGGACGTTGGGCGGGTGACCATCGGCCAGGCGCAGCGGACCGGCAGCGCGAGCGGCAACGGGCAGGAGATGGTGGTCGGCACAGCGCTCATGCTCATCCGCGAGAACTCCCGCCTCGTCGCCGAGGCTGTCCACGCCAAGGTCAACGATCTCGCCCGGACCCTGCCACGCGGCATCGAGGCGACGACCGTCCTGGACCGCGGCATCCTCGTGGACGCCACCATTCACACCGTCGCCAAGAACCTCAGCGAGGGCGCGCTCCTCGTCGTCGTCATCCTGTTCCTGATGCTGGGCAATATCCGGGCGGCGATTATTACGGCCCTGGTCATCCCGGTGACCATGCTGCTGACCGCCTTTGGGATGGTTCGCGGTGGCATCTCGGCAAATCTGATGTCGCTGGGTGCGCTGGACTTCGGCCTCATTGTCGATGGCGCGGTCATCATCACCGAGAACAGCCTCCGACACCTTGCCGAGCGCCAGCACGAGAAGGGGCGCCTGCTCACCCTAGAGGAACGCCTCCGGACTGTGGCCGAGAGCGCTCGGGAGATGATCCGGCCGTCGCTCTACGGGCAGGCCATTATCATCCTCGTCTACGCGCCACTGCTGACCTTCACCGGGGTGGAGGGCAAGATGTTCGTGCCGATGGCGTTGACCGTCATCATCGCGCTCCTCTTCGCCTTCGTGCTCTCGCTGACCCTGGTACCCGCGCTGATCGCCATCGCCATCACGGGTCGGGTGCAGGAGAAGGATGTCTGGATCGTCCGGGCACTCAAGGGCCTCTACGCGCCCGCGCTCGGCCGCGCCTTGCGCGCGCCGGTGCTGGTCGTCGTCGTGGGAGGGCTGCTCTTCGCCGGGTCCCTCAGCCTGTTCTCCCGCCTGGGTCAAGAGTTCATCCCAACCCTGGACGAGGGCAACGTTGCCATGCAGGCGCTCCGCATCCCGAGCACCTCGCTTCAGCAGTCCCAGGCTATGCAATCCGTGCTGGAACGCCGCATCTCCCGGGTTCCGGAGGTGCAGGTGATCTACTCCAAAACCGGCACGGCCGAGGTCGCCTCCGACCCGATGCCGCCCAATGCATCCGACACCTTCATTATCCTCAAGCCGCGCGACCAGTGGTCCGACCCGTCCCTTCCCAAGGCGGAGCTCGTCCGGCGCATCGAGCAATCCATCGTGGGCATCCCGGGCAGCGCGCTGGAGTTCAGCCAGCCGATCCAGATGCGGTTCAACGAGCTGCTGGCGGGCGTGCGTGGCGATCTGGCCGTAAAGGTTTTCGGCGACGAGTACGGGCCCATGCTGCAGGTGGCCGCGCAGATCTCGACCATCCTGAACGGCATCGGGGGCGCCGCGGACGTGAAGGTGGAGCAGGCGACTGGCCTGCCCTTCCTGGAGATCACGGTGAACCGGGCCGAGGTGGCCCGCCGGGGCCTGAGTATCGCGGACGTGCAGGCGGTCTTGGCGACCGCGGTCGGTGGCCGCGAGGCCGGGATGGTCTACGAGGGCGACCGACGCTTCGCCATTGTTGTCCGCCTTCCCGACAACCTGCGCGGCAACTTCGAGACCCTGCGAAGCCTGCCGGTGCCGCTGCCTCCCTTAGCCGGGCGCCCGGCGAACTCGGTGCCCCTCCAGCAACTGGCGGACCTGCGCGTCGTCGAGGGGCCGAACCAGATCAGCCGCGAGCAGGGGCGGCGGCGGGTCGTCATCCAGGCCAACGCCCGCGGACGCGACATCGGCTCCATCGTCGCCGAGGCGCAGGCCAAGGTCGCGGAGCAGGTGCAGCTGCCGCCCGGCTACACCATCACCTGGGGCGGCCAGTTCGAGAACCTGGCCAAGGCGCGCGCGCGGCTCACCATCGTGGTGCCCGCCTGCTTCCTGCTGATCCTGGTGCTGCTCTACGCGGCTCTTGGCTCGCTCCGCGACGCCCTCATTGTGTTCAGCGGGGTGCCCCTGGCCCTGTCGGGTGGGCTGCTGGCGCTCTGGCTGCGGGACATGCCGTTCTCGGTCCCTGCCGCCGTCGGCTTCATCGCCCTCTCCGGCGTGGCGGTGCTGAACGGCCTGGTGATGGCGACCTCCATCAACGACCTCATCCTCCGCGGGCACCTGTCCATGCGGGACGCAGTCTACCAGGGTGCCATGACCAGGCTCCGGCCCGTGGCCATGACGGCGCTCGTCGCGTCGCTGGGCTTCGTGCCCATGGCCATCGCGACCGGTGCCGGAGCCGAGATCCAGAAGCCCCTGGCGACGGTCGTCATCGGCGGGCTGATCACCGCGACCCTGCTGACCCTGCTGGTGCTGCCCGCCCTCTACGTGCGGTTCGGGCGGGTGCAGGCACCCGCGACCGACGAATCCCCGGTTGGAGCTGGGCACGCCCCGGCCGAGTGAGCGTACCGGTGGCTCCTCGCGAGCAGGAGCCACCGGATGAAACCACCTTCCATCAAAGAGGAATTTATAAAGTGCGTAGAGCTTTCCTTGCGGCTATCGCAGCCGCCTCGCTTTCCACCGCCGCCGTCGCGCAGACGCACAGCCACAACGAGCAGGGCCCGCATGGCGGGAAGATGCAGGACGTGGTGGGCGTCCAGGCGGAGCTGCTGGCCGCTGAGCGCGCGCTCACGATCCACCTCTACGACGAGGCCGGAAAGCCCGTGGCGGCCTCAGGCTACACGGCCTCGGCCCTGGTCGGCTCAGGGCAGGGCCGCCAAGTCGTCCAGCTTGCACCCGGCGCGGAGAACACGCTGAGCGGCACGGCGGCTAGCCCGGTCGCCCGGGGCACGTCCATCACGCTGCAGATCAAGAACCCCGCGGGCCGCAGCGGCCAGGCGCGGTTCTAAACCCGTCGATCAGCCGACCGCCCGCCCGGCTCGGGCGGGCGCCTACGGTCACGCTGCTCCGGACAGCGGTGAAAGAGCCTTCGAGGAGCGTCCAATGAAGAGGACCTTAAACAGGTTTCTGGGTAGGGGCCCAGGAAACGGCTGCAATTGCAGACGGCAGACAGCCTTGACGCGCTTCCTGAAGTCCGTTTATACAAACACTCCTTTGACCATTTGAGATTAGATGGACGAGCGGTCACTCACCGACGAGCAAGCGCAGGAGCTCGCCGAGGTGTTTCGCATGCTGGGCGACCCGAACCGGTTGCGCATCGCCCTGGCCTGCCTCGGCGATCCGCGGTGCGTAGGCGAAGTCGCCGAGCGGGTCGGGCTCTCGCACGCCCTCGTCAGCCATCACCTGCGCGTGCTGAAAGCGGCGCGTTTTCTGACCGCCCGTAAGCGCGGCAAGCAGGTCTTCTACGTCGCGTCAGACGATCGGGTTCGCTGCGTAATCCGCGACATGGTGGGTCACGTCGCTGAGCCTTGTGGCGGGGACCTCGTTAGTGCGGCTGAGGTCGAGAAGGAAGGACGTAATGAGCGGTGATCGACGCGCCGGCCGAGCAGGTGCACCCCTGTGCTTCCGGGTTGAAAACCTGCATGGCCAGAACGAGGTCGCGGCCTTGAAGCGCGAGGTCAGAACCGTGGCCGGAGGCGAGGGCCGCCTGATCTTCGACACAGCCAAGGGCCTGATGGCCATCGTGCCGGCTTCACCAACGAGAGACGTGGAAGGCGCCGCCCGGCGCGCAGGCACAGCGCGGTGGCAATGGTAAGAGACACCGTCAACGACGCATCGGCCAAGGGGCGTGCCAGTCTCGGCATTGCCATGGGCGCGATCGGTCGCGACGCGGCGGTTAAGACAGCAGACGTCGCGCTGATGCCGGACGACATCGCCAAGCTGCCCTGGCTCGTGCGGCGCTCGCGCGCGACGCTGCGCATTATCCAGCAGGACATCGGCTCTTTGGTGGCAGTGAAGCTGCTTTTTGCCAGACTGACGGCGGCCGGACTCGCTTCCCTCTCAGGCGCCATCGCGGCCAAGGTCGGAGCGCCGCTGCTCGTCGTGTTAGACGGGCTCCGCTTGCTGGGTGGGGGCGAGACGACGGCCGCGCATCCGCCGATGGCGCCACTGGCACCGGCCGGCACTGGTCGGCCCGTACTCGCGACTCAAGGATGACTGGCGCCGTGGTGATTGGGACCGACTGGGCGCTCGCCGCATTGCTAGGCGTCGTCGAGGGTGTAACCGAGTTCCTGCCGGTCTCCTCAACGGGTCACCTGATCTTGCTGGTGGACTTGTTAGGCTTCAGCGGGCCACGCGGCCGGGTCTTCGAGATCGCCATTCAGCTTGGTGCCATCCTCGCGGTGTGTTGGGTGTACCGGGCACGGCTGCTCGGCACCGCTGCCGGCCTGCCGCGCGACCCGGCGGCGCAGCGGTTCGCGGCCGCGGTAGCGCTAGCCTTCCTACCGGCAGCCGTGGTCGGAGCCCTGGCGCACGAGACTATTAAGAGTGTGCTCTTCTCGCCTTGGATCGTCTCCGCGGCGCTCATCGCTGGCGGCGTCGCTATCCTGGTGGTGGAGCGGGCGCGGCCTCCGCCTCGGGTGCACGAGGCGGACGCGATTGGACTCCGGACAGCTCTGGCGATCGGTGCGTTCCAGGTGCTGGCGATGGTCCCAGGCGTATCGCGCTCCGGCGCCACAATCCTCGGCGCGATGCTGCTGCGGGTGGATCGTCCGGCGGCCGCCGAGTTTTCTTTCTTCCTGGCAATCCCAACGATGCTCGGAGCTACGGTCTTCGACCTTTACAAGAACCGCGCGGCCCTTGATGGCGAGGGGAGCGCGCTGATTGCCGTCGGCTTCGCCGCGGCGTTCGCCACGGCAATCGTGGTCGTCCGATGGCTCGTCACCTTTGTCGGGCGCCACGGCTTCGCGCCTTTCGCCTGGTACCGCATCGCGCTCGGCGCGGTGATGCTGGCTGTTCTCACCATCACCGCGCCGGTCTAGCAAGCGACAGAGGAAATGAGATGACGCCACGCAAACCGATCGTGGATGGCTTTTACGACGAGGGCACCGGGAGCGTTGCCTATATCGTCGCGGACCCTGGGACGGCGCGGTGCGCCATTATTGATCCGGTGCTCGGGTTCGACCGCGATTCCGGCACTACCGATACCTGGCTTGCGGACGAGATCGCTGATAACGTTCAGGCGCGGTGCCTGACCGTGGAGTGGGTGCTCGACACCCATCCGCACGCCGACCACCTGTCCGCTGTGGCCTATCTGGGCGACCGCCTAGGCGCACCGACCGGCATTGGCGAGCGCATTGCTACTGTGCAGGGGATCTGGGCGGACATCTACCACCTGCCAGATCTGCAAACAGAAGGCCGCCGGCACTGGGACCGCCTGTTCGCCGAGGGTGATCGGTTTCGGGTCGGCGGGCTGGAGGTCGAGGTGATCTTCTCCCCGGGCCACACGGCGGCTTCCGTCACCTACCACGTCGGGGACGCCGCCTTCATCCACGACACCCTGTTCATGCCGGACGCGGGCACGGCGCGGGCCGATTTTCCCGGTGGTGACGCGCGGGCGTTGTACCGCAGCATCCAACGAATTCTCGCGCTGCCGCCGGAGACTCGCCTCTTCACCGGCCACGATTATCGCCCGGGCGGGCGCGCAGCACGCTGGGAGGCGACCGTGGCCGAGCAGCGGGCGCGCAACATTCACCTCCGCGACGGCGTTGGCGAGGAGGAGTTCGTGCGCCTTCGCGAGGAGCGTGACCGGACGCTGCCTCTGCCTGGATTGATGCTCGCTGCGCTGCAGGTCAACCTCCGCAATGGCCGCCTGCCGGAGCCCGAAGCGAACGGCACCTCCTATCTCAAGCTTCCGCTGAACCGCTTTTGCTTGGCGACCGTGGAGCGCCCTCTTGGTGGAAAGTGAGCCGGCGAGCCCGGGCGCTGGTCTCCACGGCGGTTCGCCATGACGCCGCGGATGGACATTGCGGGCCTGCTAGGAGCGGCAGTGCTGCGCCACGCGGCGAGTCGCGGCCCGCTCCCCCGGCTCGCCGCGCTGCCAGTGCTGCTAATCGCCGTTTCGGGGCTGGCACTCGCGCGCGCAGCGCAGACCGGGATCTCCGAGTCTTCGACGCCAATGGCTGGCGGCTCGCGGCGGACCTGCTTGCGGCCGGCGCGCCGATGCCGTTCGCGCGTCTCGGCCAGGCGGTCTCGGTCCCCCTCGCACTCGCAATGCTCGGCCTTGCGTTCCTGGAGCGGCGCGGGCGGGCGGCCCATCGGTAGGCTTGGCTGTGACGGCGCTGGGTGCTGAACGGATGTGGCGGGATGACGCATCCTCGCCTCTAGGGGAGACGACGTTATGATTCCCGAACTCGGCCACTTCGCCCTCGCCCTCGCCCTCGCGCTTGCCCTCGCACAGGGTACGCTGCCGATCCTGGGCGCCGGGTGCCGTGATCCGCGACTGATGGCGGCAGGCCTCCCGCTCGCCTACGGGCAGTTGCTTGCCGTATTGGCAGGATTTGGTGCGCTCATGTGGAGCTTCGTCGTCAGCGACACGACAGTAATGGCCGTCATGCAGAACAGTCATTCTGCCAAGCCGCTACTCTACAAGCTGACGGGCACCTGGGGGAACCATGAGGGTTCCATGGTGCTCTGGGTGCTGATTCTGGCGCTCTGCGGGGCTGCCGTGGCAGGGTTCGGGCGCGGGCTGCCGACCGCCTTACAGGCGCGCGTGATCGGCGTGCTGGGGCTGGTCGCGGTGGGCTTCCACGCCTTCATTCTGTTGACCTCAAACCCTTTCCGCCGCATCTGGCCGCCGCCCCTGGATGGGCAAGGTCTCAATCCGTTGCTGCAAGACCCCGGTCTCGCCTTCCACCCGCCTCTTCTCTACCTTGGCTATGTTGGCACGGCCGTGACCTTCGCTTTCGCCATCGCCGCTCTCATCGAGGGGCGGGTCGATGCTGCCTGGGGGCGCTGGGTGCGACCCTGGGCATTGGCCTCGTGGTCATTCCTGACGCTCGGAATCGCGTTGGGATCGTGGTGGGCCTATTACGAGCTCGGCTGGGGCGGCTACTGGTTCTGGGACCCCGTGGAGAACGCCTCCTTCCTGCCCTGGCTAGCGGGCACGGCGTTGTTGCATTCCGCGATCGTGGTGGAGAAGCGGGAGGCGCTGAAGATCTGGACCGTGCTGCTGGCGATCCTCGCCTTCGCGCTCTCCCTGCTCGGCACCTTCCTGGTGCGCTCTGGCGTGCTGAATTCGGTGCACGCCTTCGCCAACGACCCGGAGCGGGGGGTGTTCATCCTCGGCCTGCTGATGGTCTATATTGGGGGCGCCTTCGCGCTCTTCGCTTGGCGGGCGGGGGCCCTGGCGCCGACCGGCCTCTTCGCGGTCATCTCGCGCGAGGGCTCGCTGGTGCTGAACAACCTGCTGCTCTGCACGATCGCGGCGGTGGTGCTGGTCGGCACGCTCTACCCGATGTTCGCGGACCTGCTGATGGGCACAAAGATTTCGGTTGGTCCTCCCTTCTTCAACACGACGATTGCGCCGCTCGCCATTCCGCTGGTGATCGCCATGGCAGTTGGGCCGATGCTCCCCTGGAAGCGCGCGGACCTCCGTGGTGTCCTGCAGCGCCTCTGGTGGGCCGCGCTGCTTGCAGCCGGCGCGCTCTTCCTCTGCGTCGCCCTCGCAGGCGAGAAGGTCTGGCCCGCTATCGGCTTCACCGCGGCGGTGTGGCTGGTGGCCGGTGCAGCGGCCGACCTCGTCGATCGCACCGGGCTCTTTCGCCGCCCCGGCCAGGCCTGGAACCGTGCCCGCGGGCTGCCGCGCGCCGCATGGGGTGCGGCCACCGCCCATGCCGGCATGGGCGTGACCATCGCAGGCATTGCGGGTATGGGCCTTGCCACCGACACGCTGGTGTCCCTCCGCCCTGGAAAAGCGCATCGCCTTGCTGGTTACGAATGGCAGCTCGAGGGTGTGCGCGACGTCGCCGGCCCGAATTGGTCTGCACGCGAAGCACAGGTGACGATCCGGCGCGACGGTGTCACCGTAACGGTGCTGGAGCCGCAACGCCGCTTCTACCCCGCCGGCCGACAGAATACGACCGAGGCGGCGATCCACGCTACCTTGTCGGCCGACCTCTACGCGGTGCTCGGCGAGGAGCGCGATGGCGCCGCCGTGCTCCGCCTGCACCACAACCCGCTGGCGCCCTGGATCTGGCTTGGGGCTGCAATCATGGCGCTCGGCGGCGCCCTGTCGCTCTCCGACCGCCGCGTGCGCGTGGCCGCGCCGACACCGAAGGCCGCCGCATCGCCGGCGGTCGACCACGTTCCCGTCGGATAACGTTCGCCGTGCGCCGCCGCATCCTGCTCTATGTCCCGCTCGGGCTCGCGGCCGCCGCGGGCGGGGGCTTCTACGCCATGCTGCAGGGCCTGCGGACGGGCGATTACGACCCGCGCGGCGTGCCTTCGGCCCTGATCGGGCGCCCGGTGCCCGAGTTCGCCGCGCTGCCGCCGCTGGAGGGCGGGGGCGTGCCGCCCTTCTCCTCGGCCGACCTGCGCACGCCGGACCGACCCGTGCTGGTGAATTTCTGGGCCTCCTGGTGCGTGCCCTGCCTGGTCGAGCACCCGCAGCTCACGCGGCTCGCCGGCGAGGGCGTGCCGATATTCGGCGTCAACCACAAGGACACGCCGTCCGACGCGCTCGGCTTCCTGCGGCGCAACGGCAACCCGTTCGCGCGGCTTGGCCGCGACGAGACGGGGCGCCTCGGCATCGAGTGGGGCGTCTACGGCCTGCCCGAGACCTTCCTGGTCGACCGCGGCGGCACCATTAGATGGCGCCAGGTCGGCGCCATCACGGAGGAGGTCCTGCGCCGCGACCTGCTGCCCCTGCTGCGGCGTCACGCGTGATCCCCCTGCACTGTCCCCCCGGTTCGCTGAAGCGGCTCAGCGGCAAAGGATTGAGGCTAGGCCGGCGCAGTCTGTCCCAGCCGAGGCATGGCGCGGATGTAGACGAGTTCGCCGATCAGCTCGACCAGTGTCTGCGCCACGATGATCGCCGGCAGCACGGGCAGGGCGCCGGGAACCGAGAGCGCCAGGGGGAGCACGACCAGCGAGTTGCGCGTCGCGGCGCTGAAGGCAACGGCGCGCGCCTCGCCCGCGCGCAGCCCGAACAGCCGCGCCACGCCCCACCCGACCAACGGCGCGAGCAGCGCAAAAAGCACGTAGACCGGGACGACCGTGAGTACAGCGTCGAGCGCCCGGCCGAGGCGCGGCACGACGGAGGCCACGACCGTGAAGAGCACGATCGCCGTGGCCGGCACCGGAAGCACGCCCAGAACGGACGCTGCCCTCGCCCCGCCCGCGGCGCGGCCCGCCCACAACTGCACGAGGCCGGCGAGCGCGAGCGGCGCGGCGATGAGCCACAGGAAGGCGTGGACGAAGGGGCCGACCCGCACCAGCCGGGCCGCGTCCTCGTTCAGCAGGAGGCCGAGATAGACCGGGAGCAGCGCCATCTGGAGCAGAAGCAGCACGGGCGTCGCCGCCAGGAGCGGCTTGGCGTCGGCGCGCCCGAGGTGGGCGAAGGTCACGACGTAGTCGACACAGGGCGTGAGCAGCACAAGCAGCGCGCCCAGCCGGATCAGCGGATCGGGTGGCAGAAGTTGCGCCAAGGCTGCGGCGAGGAGCGGAATCGCAAGGAAGTTTGCGGTCAGCAGCGTCGCCATGAAGCGCCACCGCGCGAAGGCGAGCCCGAGATCGCCGAGCGGCACCTGGAGGAAGGTGACGAAAAGCATGGCGGCGAGCGCCGGGATGATCGCTGCCTCGAGCGCCGCCGTCCCCGGAAAGGCCTGGGCCAGAGCCGTAGCGACCGCAACCGCGCCAAAGTAGATCGGCACTTGGCGGGCTTCGAGCGAATCCCGGGCCTGCTGGACCAACACGTCCCTCCGTTCGGGTACGACCCCTGGCTTACAGGCGAACCGCCGAGTGCCGCAAGGTGGACGGCCGTGGACCTGCGATGGTCCCAGTCGGCAGCGCGCGGACCTTTGGCACAGGCTGCCCGGCGTCCTCCGCCGCCCTCGCCAGCCGCAGCTTCTGAACCACCTGGATCCGTAACCGTCCCCCGGCCGGGGACGGCCCGCAAGGAGGGCAGCCCGCCATGAGCGACGCGTTCGACATCGTTATCGTGGGCGGCGGCCCCGGCGGCTACCCCGCCGCGATCCGCGCCGCCCAGCTCGGCATGCGGGTGGCCTGCATCGAGCGAGGCGAGCGACTTGGCGGCACCTGCCTGAATGTGGGCTGCATCCCGTCCAAGGCGCTGCTCGACGCCACCGAGACCTATAGTCTGATCCGTCACGGCGCCTCCGGCTTTGGCATCCGCGTCCCGGAGGTGGAGTTCGATCTGGCCGGGATCATGGCGCACAAGGAACGCGTGGTCGGCGGCCTTGCCCAGGGCATCGACTTCCTGTTCCGCAAGCACCGCATCACCCGCGTTCGCGGCACCGGCCGGATCGAGGCGCCGGATCGGGTCGTGGTGACGCCCACGGAGGGCGGCGCGCCGCGCACGCTGACCGCGACGCGCGGCGTGGTGATCGCCACCGGCTCGGACGCAACGCCGCTGCCCGGCATCGAGGTCGACGAGAAGCGGATCGTCTCCTCGACCGGCGCGCTGTCGCTGCCGGAGGTACCGCGTCGGCTTGCCATCATTGGGGCCGGCTATATCGGCCTGGAGCTCGGCTCGGTCTGGCGGCGGCTGGGCGCGGAGGTGACGGTGCTGGAGTATCTCGACCGGATCACGCCCGGCCTGGATGCCGAGATCGCCGAGGCCCTGCAGCGCGTCCTTGAGGAGCAGGGCTTCCGCTTCCGTCTCGGCACGCGGGTGCTCGGCGCCCGCCGTGCGGGCGATGACGTGCGAATCACGGTACAGCCCGCGCAGGGCGACGGTGCCGGCGCACCGGAGGAACTGGCGGCCGACGTGCTGCTCGTTGCGGTCGGCCGGCGCGCGTTCGCCGAGGGCCTCGGGCTGGAGGCGCTGGGCGTGGCGCTGGACGAGCGCAGGCGGGTGAAGGTGGACGCGCGGTTCCAGACCAGCGTGCCGGGCGTCTACGCCATCGGCGACGTGATCGCCGGGCCGATGCTGGCGCACAAGGCCGAGGAGGAGGGGATCGCGCTGGCCGAGATCCTCGCCGGCCAGGCTGGGCATGTGGACTACGGAACGATCCCGGCCGTGGTCTACACCTGGCCCGAGGTGGCGAGCGTCGGTCGGACCGAGGAGGAGCTGAAGAAAGATGACGTTGCCTACCGCGTCGGACGCTTCCCCTTCTCGGCCAATGCCCGCGCCCGCTCGCGCAGGGCGACCGATGGCATGGTGAAGGTGCTGGCGGACGCGGCGACGGACCGGGTGCTCGGGGTGCACATCATCGGCCCGGATGCCGGCACCCTGATCCACGAGGCGGTCCTTGCGATGACGTTCGGCGCCTCGGCCGAGGACATTGGACGCACCACCCACGCCCATCCAACGCTGCCGGAGGCGCTGCGGGAAGCGGCGCTGGCGGTGGACGGGCGGCCGATGCACCTCTGACGCGCGCGGCAAGCGGGACCGGTCGGATGCCACCGCGACAGCTTCTGCTCCTCGTCGTCGACGCGTTCGCGGCCATTGGCCTCACCATTGCCGTGGCCTCCTCCCCGCATGCGGCGATCTCGGAACCCGCGGCGCCGAAGCCCACCACCGCCACCATCATGCTCGCCGGGTGGTCGGCCGGCGAGCACGGGGCGGGCGGGGGGAGAGTCTGCTACGCCTCCGTCCGGTCCGCGCGTGCCGAGGGCACGGCAGGCGGCCGGCGCGCGGTGCTGGTCGTGGCGCGCCGCGTGGGGCGCGCGGAGGAGTGGGTGGCGATTGCCCCCGACTACACCTTGGTCCGGGATGCGACGGTCGAGATGACGGTCGGAGCGACGAGGCTGGCCTTCCGCTCCGAAGGCGGGGACGCCTTCGCCCGCGACGGGCGCGCGGCGGTGCGGGCCTTCCTTAAAGGGCGGGAGGCGACGGCAGTGGTGCGCCCAGGACCCGGCGGCCGCGGCGCGGCGCGAGTCACCTTCTCACTTATAGGCTTTGGCGTGGCCCTCGAGGCCATGTCTCGCGTCTGCCCCACGGGCTGACAACAGGCGAGCAGCTTGCAGGCACTGACGACGCGCTCGGCCGCGGCCGGACAGGCCGCGCGGACGAACTGTCCCTTTCTGCGTCCGTCCTGCCGTCCTGGCACCGCTGAGAGCATGGGCGCCGGAGGACGATGGCTTGCGGCACCGACGGACGCCCGGTGCCGCGCCGCGACCATCGCAGGTAATGTCGCCGTTTCTCTTGCAAAAACATTGGAACGGGTGTTTGAGCATTTGAGCAGGGTATGCTCGTATGTTCCATCGCCTTTGCAGGCAACGGAGCCACGAGGTGGTGGCCTGCGCAGCGATGATGCGTCACGCCGACATCAACGGATGCCAAAGGAGACAGCGATGCTGCAGCTTGGTGACATCGCCCCCGACTTTGAGGCCCAAACCACTGAGGGTCCGATCCGCTTCCACGACTGGATTGAGGGCTCCTGGGCCGTCCTGTTCAGCCACCCAAAGGACTTCACCCCCGTCTGCACCACGGAGCTCGGCGCCGTAGCGCGGCTCAAGCCGGAATTCGACCGGCGTGGCGTGAAGGTCATCGGGCTCTCGGTTGATCCTCTTCAGGACCACAGGGTCTGGGCAGGTGACATCGCCGAGACCCAGGGACACGCGCTCAACTTCCCACTCATCGCGGATTCCGACCGTAAGATCTCGGATCTGTATGGGATGATCCATCCGAACGCGAGCGACACGCTGACGGTGCGGTCCGTTTACGTGATCGGCCCCGACAAGAAGCTGAAGCTGTCGCTCACCTATCCCGCGAGCACCGGGCGGAACTTCAACGAGATCCTGCGGGTGATCGACTCGCTGCAGCTCACCGCGGAGCACAGCGTCGCAACGCCCGCCGACTGGCGGCAGGGCGAGGACGTGATCATCGTGCCGTCCCTCGGCGACGATGAGGCGAAGAAAAAGTTCCCGGGCGGCTGGAAGGCCCTGAAGCCCTATCTGCGCATGGTCCCGCAGCCGCGAAGGCCCTGACGATGCCCACACGTCTGCGCCGCGTGTCCGTCCCCCTCGGCGGGATCTTGGCCGCCGCACTGGCGGACTTGCCCACCGCCGCGCCGCGTGCCGACGATGATTGTCCGTCGGCGAAAGAGCGTGCCAGAATCGAAGCCGCGCTGCGCGGCTTCGACTTCGTACACTGGGGCGAGATCGAGCGCGAGGACGATTGAAAGCCATGGCTTCCGCGACGCGCGATGCGACACGTGCCCTGAAAGCAGGCTGCAGGGCGGCAGGAGCAGCCGAGGACGCGCCGCAGATAACGATCGGTGAACTCGCACGCCGCACCGGCGTCAAGGCGACCACCATTCGTTGGTATGAGTGCGCCGGCATCCTGCCGCCCCCGGATCGCAGCGCGGGCAGTCATCGCCTCTACGGACCGACGCACCTGGCGCGGCTTGCATTCGTCCGGCGTGGCCGCGAATTTGGCATTCCGCTCGACGAGATCCGCACCCTGCTCGCCCTCGCCGACCACTCCATCCGCAACCGCGCCGAGGTCCATACCGTGGCCAGCGCCCGGCTCGCGGACGTCGAGCGACGGCTTCACCACTTGGCAGAGTTCCGCGACGAACTGCAGCGCACCGTCGCGGTCTGCGCGGGCCGCGGCTCGAAGCGGGCGGGATCCTCCGGCTGCCGGTCGGCCTGATGATGCGGACACTGTAGCGATGGTCACCGGTCACGAGGACGGCAGGCGCGCAAGAGGTAATGCCGGCCGGCGCACACGGCGGCCGTCAGGCCATGTAAATCATCGCTGCCATCGCAGACGCATCATTTAATATTGATGTCGCAATCGATTAATTCGTGAAGCCCCGCGAACATCCGACTGGAAATCGCCCTCATGCCGCCCATCCCGCGCGACACCCGCTTCGACAGCACCTTAGCGTTCCTGTCGGCGCCGTGCGATTTCATCTCTCTCCGATGTGCGCGCTACCGATCTGACCTGTTCGAGGCCCGGCTTCTGCTGCGCCGGACCATCTGCATGAAGGGGCCGGAGGCGGCAGAGCTGCTGTGTGACATAGACCGCTTCGAGCGGCGCGGCGCGATGCCGTTGCGGATTCAAAAGACTCTGCTGGGCCAGGGCGGCGTACAAGGGCTCGACGATGCAGCGCACCGGCACCGCAAGGCGATGTTCATGGCGCTGATGACAACTGAGCGCATCGGCCAATTGGGTGCCCTCAGCGCGGACGCCTGGCGTGCCTTCAGTCAGAAATGGGCGACCTCCAGTCAAGTGACGCTCTATAGCGAGGTGCAGGAGCTGCTGACCCGAGCCGTGTGCGAGTGGGCCGGCATCCCGTTGAAGGCGGCGGAGGTGCCGCGCCGCACGCAGCAACTGACGGCTCTGTTCGATGCCGCCGGGGCGATCGGGCCGAGGCACTGGTGGTCACGCTTGGCCCGCCGCCGGGCCGAGCGATGGATTGGCGATACCGTCCGGCAGATTCGCGCCGGCCGGCTCACCCCTCCCGAAGAGAGCCCGGCGCACGTGATCGCTTGGCACCGCGAGTTAAATGGCGAACTGCTGCGTCCGCGCGTGGCGGCCGTGGAGCTGCTGAACCTGCTACGGCCGACGGTCGCAGTCTCGGTGTATGTCGTACACGCCGCCCATGCGCTGCACCGGCACCCGGAGTGCCGGGAGCGGCTGCGTGCCGGCGAGGACGGCTATGTGGGGCGGTTCGTGCAGGAGGTGCGCCGCTTCTATCCGTTCTTTCCTGCCGTTGCGGCGCGGGTGCGCCGCGACTTCGACTGGAAGGGCTACCGCTTTCCGCGCGGACGGCGGGTGATGCTGGATTTGTACGGCACCAACTATGATGCGCGGAGCTGGGACGCGCCGGAGGAATTCCGCCCGGAGCGGTTCCAGACGTGGGACGGGAGCCCCTTCAACTTCATCCCGCAAGGACCAGGGAATCACTATATGAACCACCGCTGCCCCGGCGAGTGGATCACCCTGGAGCTGATGAAAGTGGCGGTGGAGTTCCTTGCCTGTCGCCTCCGGTACGACGTGCCGGAGCAGGATTTGCGGATCGATCGTTCGCGGTTGCCAGCCATCCCGCAAAGCCGCTTCCTCATCAGCAAGGTGCAAGCGGATGCGTCACTGTCGTCGGAATAAAGGGCGCATGCCGCGCGGGAGGGGTGACCAGCTTGGCATCGCCGCAGGTGTCTGCGGAGCACAGCCATGATGCTCAGCCCGGACGAGTGGGGCGGCGTGCACGGCTCCGGCGTGGTGTCCGTCGTCAGCACCGAGGTGCTCGGCGTCGGCTATGCCCGCCCGCCGCACGCGAGCTCGGTTGGGTCAGCCGTGAGCGCTGGAGCGAACTCCGCCGCCGACTTGAACAGCGACGCCATTTCCGCACGCTCCGCACCCGGTTCCGCCGCAACCCAGACACTACCTGGCCGGACTGGAACAAATCGCCCGCCAGCTAACTTTGCTAGCCACGGTTTTTGCTGTGATCGATCCGACCCGTGACCGCGTTATGCACGGTGGGTCGGCTGGCCGCCGCCGCTCGTTTCCCCTCCCATGACACGGAGCCTTCTCATGCCCGACCAGAAGAACCAGCAGGAACAAGGTCTGGAGCGCCGCTACAAGGTGCGCCAGGTCACCGACATCCAGGCCTCCTGGACCGAGCGGGGGCGAGGCGAGGAGGGCGAGTTCACGCTGCAGCTCATCCTCGACGGTGGCGTTGAGGAGTACGTCCTCGATGTGGACGCGGATGACATGCAGCCTCTGCTGCGGCTGTTCGCCAAGAGCGGCCACGTCACGTTCGACCTTGAGCGCAAGGTCCTGATGTTCCGCACCCTTGCCGTCAAGTAGGCCCGGTGTGCCGGCCATCCGCCGTCGACACTACGGTCTATCGAAGCGGCCACCGGCGAGACGGAGCGGCTACTCGTGACGCGACCAGTGGACGGGCTCCCCCTCCCTTAGGTAGCGAGGAAATCGCAGCCCAGCACGGCGCGCGCGAATTGCCCTTGGTCCGGGTAGACGCCTACAACGCCGAGCTGCAGGACCCTATGGGCGAGGGCTTCCTTGGTGACCGCGCCAGCAACCGCGCCTTCGTGGCAATACTGGAAGACTGGCGCGAGCGCGTCCGCCGCGGCGCCGACGGCGAGGACCCGCTGGACGAGGCGCTCGGCGGCGAGCGGGCCACGCACGAGATCCACCGTCGGGAACTAGACGGGGTGCTGCAGGCGGCTGACGAGGACCCCGAGGCGGCGGGCCTAGTGCACTCGGCCATCGAGGATTTCGCGCAGGAGATGGCGGCGGTGGTGCGGCGCTTCCTGCGCTTGCCGGCTTGGCTCGGGACCGAGCGCATTGCGGTCGGCGGCGGCTTCCTGGAGGCCCGCGTCGGACTGATGGCAATTGGCCGGGTTGGCGTGCTGCTCAAGGCAGGTGGCGAGGCGGTGCGGATGGTGCCGGTCTCGCGCCACCCAGACGCGGCGGCGCTGTGCGGCGTGGCCCACCTGGTCGAGCCCGAGGTGCTGCGCGGGTACGACGCCATGATCGCCGCCGACATCGGCGGCACCAACATGCGCGCGGGCCTGGTCGCACTGGGCCTGGAGGTGGCGCCGGACCTAGCGCGGGCGCGCGTGGCCGCGGCCGAGCGCTGGCGTCATGCGGGCAAGGAGGTAAGCCGAGACGAGGCGGTCGCGCGCCTCGCCGCCATGCTCGGCGCGCTGGCGGAGCGGTCCAGTTGGGAAGGGCTGCGGCTCGCCCCGGTGGTCGGCGTCGGCTGCCCCGGTGTGATCCTGGCCGATGGCACGATTGAGCGGGGCGGGCAGAATCTGCCCGGCGGCGGCTGGGAGGGCAGCGGCTTCAACCTGCTGGAGCGGCTGGCGGCGGCGCTGCCCCCTGTCGGTGGCGCCCGCCCGTCGATGATCATGCACAACGACGCGGTGGTGCAGGGGCTGAGCGAGTTGCCCGCCATGCGCGACGTAGAGCGGTGGGGCGCGCTGACCATCGGCACGGGCCTTGGCAACGCGTGCTTCACCAACCGCCGTCGCCGAGATGGCACTTGAGGCGATGGCGGGCGCCTGAGCTTGAGTTTGGCCATCAGGCGACGTGGCAGATAGCATAGACCAAAGCGCGCTGGAGTGCTGTTCGGGGTTTCGGGCCGTGGCGGTTGCGCCGGGATATCAGCAAACCCTGCTCGTGCCAGATGTGGCGGCGGACGGCAGCAAGTGTGTCGCCGAAGGTCGGGCGTACCTTCGGGTACCAGGCGCTGGTCGCGGCAGCTTGGTGCTCGGCAGAGCTGAGGTGTGCTGCCAACAAGATGACAAGGGAGAACAACCCAAACAGGCGGGGCGTGGTGCGACTGATGGCCAGATCCGACCGCTTGCGCAGGGTTTCGACGCCGAGGTGAGCGCGGGTTTCCTGGAAGGTGACCTCCGGCGGCCAGCGCTGGACGAACCAGCCGATGATCCCTTCGGAAGAGCAGCATGGGTCAGTGCACAGCAGGACCTGAGGGTTGAATCGGTGGCGAGGATCACGGATCAGCACCCAGCGGATTGGCACGACGGGCATACCACTGTGGCGCCACACAGCGGTGGCCGAGCAGACCTCGACGAGGCGCTCGCCTTCGCCATACCAACCCGGCACCGTGACGCGCCGCCACCCCGTCTCGGCACTGGTCAGCACCTCGGACAGGTTGGGCAGGCGCGCTCCCGTGGTGCGAGAGCGGCCCCTGGTGCCGGGTGCCCGAAGCGGCGCCGGATCGTAGAGGGCTGCATCGAGCCGTAGGCGCGTGACGCCGACGACACCATGGCGGCCGAGGGCTGCCAGCAACTCCAGGGCAGCAAAGCCGCTGTCCCCGACCAGCACCAACTCGCGCCCGGGCAACCATCGGCGGGCCTGCAGGACCAGTTGGCGGGCCCAGTCGGTGAGCCTTTTGTGTCGGCGGCCATGCTCCCGGCAGAACCGCTCGGAGGGCGCGAGTGCCGTCAGGAAGGGCAGTGCCCAAACCCGCCCGGCCCAAGGAATGGGAGCCAGGAGCATCAGGCTGAGCCAGCGCAGGCCGGAGACCTTCACGAAGTGGCCGTGGGAGGAGCGCACGGGGTCGCGGTAAATGCCCTTGGCCAGGATGCGTCTGCCCCGCCGCCGCTCGATGGTGTCGTCGATGCCCAGCACCACCGGTCCGCCCGGCGCGAAGGCGGCGATTAACGATCCCAGGAGAAGACGTGACGCCGCCCGTGGGCACCAGGCTGCCCGATTGAGGACGCGGTGGAAGTTCACGAAGCGCCGTTCTCGGGCCAACCCGCTGATGCGCAGGAGGCTGGTCACCGTGCGCTTGCCCGGAGCCACGATGGCGCCAATCAGCGGCACCTTCCCGAGATCTAGAACACGGGGAAGCTTCTCTGCACGGCGAAGAACGCGCGGAAGGCCGGGGACTGCTGGGCGATACCCGTGCCGACACCGAGCGACACGGCCCAGCCGTCGCCGATCTCGTGCCTGACGCCGATGTCGACGATGGTTTGGCTGGCCCTCCTTTCGGGCTTGGCGCCGCGCACAACGTCCACAACGAGCGCGGTGTTGTCCGAGACCAGCTGGGAGTAGCCGACGGCCAGCTCCAGCTGGTCCGCCCGCTGGGCCGAGCCTGGCTGGGTCAGATGGTACCAGCTGAGGTTGAGGTGCAGGCGCGGCGACCGCTCGCTGCCGCCCAGGTACTTGGTGGCGATGCCGCGCAACGTGTATTGGACAGACTTGTGGCCCGCTCCGTAGGGCTGGGCGTAGTAGCCATGCAGCGCGAGCGCCGGGACGTAGGTATTGTTGTCGGTGAACCGGTAGAGCACGTCGATGGCGCCGTATCCGGCATTGGCGCCGGACTGGCCGCCGAAGCGGTATGACGGACTGAGTCCCACCTGCAGCCCCGGCAGCGGCCCGAGCTTGAGCACCAGGCCGGAGGCCAGGAGATCGCTGCCCCTGCGGTTATGGATGTCGCGCGTGAACCGGTTGTCGCCTTGCAGCTCGAGGGTGCCGAGGCGGACCGGCAGCGCATCCTCGATCTGCACAGGAACATTGGTGCTGAGGCTCTGTGGGTCGGCGCGGGCCGTCGTGGACGCCACGAGGGCGCCCAGCAGCACCAGAGTGGGCAGGTGGCGAGGCATGGAACACTGTCTCCGGACAGGGCGAAAAGCAGAGCGTGGGGACATGGCGGAGCCCATCACCGGTTCGTCGAACCCTCCCAGCGGCCGGTGGCCCGTTCCCTCTTGAGCGGCCAAGGCCAGCACAGCAGCGCGAAGGTCGCGGCGCTCAGGATTACAGCCATGTCGTAGAGGCCTTAGCCACCGCGACGCCAAGTCCGGTAACCCACAGCGCCGCCGTGGTCGCCGTACCCGACCCGCGCCCGTGGCCCGCCCCTTAAAGATCGCACCCCCACCGACGGTCCCAGCCGATCGGCAGCGAAAGGGAGAAGGCGACCGCCAGGTCAAGCCGATGATCCAGGCACGGCCCAGGCGGACGCCGGCACGCCGAGCGTCATGTCGCAGCGCCTCGGCCGCCGGTCGCCAGATCGGGCTGCGCCGCGTCGCCCGTAGGGGCGGGCGCGAACACCTGTACGGCACCCGGAAGCAGGGCGAAGTGCGCCGGCGTCGTGGCCACGATCTCGCCGTCGGCGCTGACCCGCCGGGGACGCCGGGTCCGCACCTCGAGCGCGCCACCGCAGGAGGTGCGGACGCCGCGCCACCGATGCTGCCGCCCCGCACGCAGGGCGAGCGCCATGAGAACGAGGCGCCACAGCCCCTCGACCTCGAGGCTGTAGAGGTCGAGGCAGCCGTCGTCGATGCGCGCGCCCTCCCAGACCGCCATGCCGCCGCCGTAGTAGCGTCCGTTGCCAACGGCGATCTGCACTGTGCGCACCCGCTCCGGCGGCGAGCCGTCGCGCGCGATGACGGCCGAGAAGGGCCGCGCCCGGGCGAGCGCCTGAACGGCGGCGACGACGTAGGCCAGCCGGCCCCAGCGGCGCTTGCGCGCGGCTGTGAGTTCGCCGGTGACCGCGACGCTCAACCCGATGCTGGCGATGTTGAAGAAGGGATGGCCGTTCACGAGGCCGAGGTCGATCCGGCGCGTCCGGCCCGCCGCGATCACCTGGGCCGCCGCCGCCGGGTCCAACGGCAGCCCGAGGGTGCGGGCGAGGTCGTTGGCGGTGCCGAGCGGTAGGATGCCGAGCGGCAGGCCGGTATCCAGCAGCGCCGGGGCCGCCGCATTCAGCGTGCCGTCCCCGCCGCCGATCACGACCGCGTCCACCGCGCCCTCCGCCGCGTGGCGGCGGATCAGCGGCGCGAGCTCCTCGCTGGAGGCGCAGGCCTCGTGGAGGCACGCCGTGCCCGCACGTGCCAGGGCCGCGAGCGCCCGCTCGACGGCAGGCGTCTGCCCCCCGCTCCTGCTGCGGGCATTGACGAGGACCAGCGCGCGCCTGGGTCGGAGGAGCGGGGGGACGCCGGTGCTCGGCGCGGGGCACCCAAATGTCCGATCACTCATGAAAGCCTCTGGGAACGGAGATCACGGGCGATCGGCCTGAAAGGCCACTCCAGTTGCAAAAACATGAAAACAGCTGTTAGATTGTTTGTCAATCTTGTTGGTCTCGAAAGGAAACACTGATGCGCATGCGCCTCGCCGCCCTCGCCAGCGGCTGGATCCTAGTCGCCACGCTCGTCGTCCCTGCCGCCGCGCCGCTGGCCGTCGAAGACCGACCTTCGCCGGAGGAACGCGTTAAGATCGAAACCGCGCTGCGCAACATGGGCTTTGTTCGCTGGGGCGAGATTGAGCGCGAGGACGGCAGCCGCGCCTGGGAGGTGGACGACGCCCGGACCGCCGATGGGCGGCAGTACGATCTCAGGTTGGCCGCTGACGACCTGCGGGAGCTGTGGCGGCGCGAAGACGACTGACGGCCCCGGATCACTGCCATCCGGGCACAATTCGGGGCGTTCTCCTGCCGCCCCCGCAGTTCTCGGCCGACCGACGCACAGGCGGAGTGCCGGCGGCCAGCGCCCTGACGTCTTGCGCGCTACACCGGCCTGCAGCGGCGGGCGGGCTCGCTTGTCGTCCGCGGCCCGCTGATCGGAACCAGTTCGCCGCCGCGCAGCGCTCGGAAGAAGCAGTTTCGCCGCCCGGTGTGGCAAGCAACGCCGGTCTGGTCCACCAGCGCCAGCAGCGTGTCGCCGTCGCAGTCGAGGCGCAGCTCCACTAGGCGCTGCACCTGCCCGGAAGTCTCGCCCTTACGCCAGAGCGCGCTGCGGCTGCGGGAGAAGTAAGTGACGCAGCCGGTGGCCAGCGTCTCCGCCACCGCCTCGCGGCTCATCCAGGCGAGCATCAGCACCTCGCCGGTGTCGTGCTGCTGCGCGATAACGGGCATTAGGCCGCGGTCGTTGAAGCGGAGCGCGTTCAGCAGGCGCCCGCACGCGGCAGGGTCCAAGGCGGTGGCTTCGGCGCGAAGCCCGGCCACGGTGCCGAAAGGCAGGGGTGTCCATGAGGGCGTCATATAATGCCGCGGAACCCCGTTGTCTCTCCTCCGCCTGGCACTAGGGGTCCCCACCACTCGGGGCGCCGGCCGGCTCCGGACCGGTGCACCACCCGGCGCGCCGCGCACGCCCGGGCGCGGGGCCGCCTCCGCATTTGCCCCGATCCCGGCCTTGAGCGGAGAGAGCAAGCGCAAGGTCAGGTAGGTGATTGCGCTTAGTATCGCGGCGATGTCGAAGAAGCCGTAGCCGACGCCGTGCCGATCATCTCAGTGGCCCACAGGCTGGCGGCGATCGCCGTACCGTCACCGCGTTCGCACCCTTGAACACGGCGCCACCGGCGATGAAGCCAATGGCGGTGATCAGGCCCTGCAGGGCGCGCCTGCGGATCGGAGCTCGTCCCCAGCCACCCAAATGGCCACGAGCACGCACCCGCAGCCCGCGACTGCGACCAGCGGGAACGACAGCGCATAGGCGATGGCCAAGTCTGCGAAATGGGAGAGCACGTCGGCCCTTAGTGATGTACTGCAGTCGCATCGCTCGGCTGTCATCCCGCTCGCGGGCATCATCCGGGCGCCTGGAATGTCCCCGGCCGAATGCCCGGGCGACATCGCCGCATGCCGTCAACGCCCCACCTACGCCGCAGCAGCGGCGGCGAAAGGCTCGGACGGGCCCAGACCGCCGTACTTCTGCTTCCACCGGAAGAAGGGCGCCTCCGAGACCCATCTTGGGCAGACCTCTGCCACCGGTGTGCCCAGCTCCGCCTGCTTCAACGCAGAGGAAATCTGCTCCTCAGTGTAGTGGCTCTTCCACAAAGAACCGTCCTCCGTCAGGTCAACATCCCTGGCGGAATACTCTCAAAAAGCCCGGACCAGTTTCCGGGTTTGAGGTCAAACACAGCTTCAGACGGGCGCCAGTGCGGGTGAACGCGAGCGTCACCTCTGCAACTTCTGGGTCACTCAGCGGTGCCGGGGGTCGGAGAGGCTGGCTTCGGCAGGTCTCGATTTACGCTCTCCTTGAGGGGCGTTAGGAGCCGCAGTGCGAGAAAGTTGATGGCTGCAAGCACGAAGCCAATATCGTAGTACCCGGAACCCACGGCAGCGCCGACAACACCGACATTCCAGATGCTGGCCGCCGTTGCAGTGCCATATGCCGCGCCGCCCTGCTTCAGGATCACGCTGCCACCCAAGAAACCGACAGCGGTTATCAGGCCTTGAATGATGCGTGCCTGGTCAGCTGACTTCTCTCCGAGCACTTCGATGCCGAGCAGGACAACGCCACAGGCTGCCACCGCGATGAGGGGAAAGGTGCGGATGCCGACGCTGCGCGCCTCCTTCTCACGGTCCCAGCCGACCGGTAGAGCCAGTGCGAAAGCGATGGCGAGGCGAACGAGATGAGCGGGGACGTCGCCCCATACGCCGTAGATGCTGTTCATTTTGGTCTCCAAGCTGTCGTGACGGAGTCCTCACCGGATCTAGGAAGCGGATAGCGACGAAAGGGACAAGCGTTGCGATGGCGAGACCGAGCGCGCCAAGCATGCTTGGCGTGACGACGTCGCAAGCCGAGTGAGCAGGCCAGCCGCCGGTGGCCCCGCGCGAGATCCTTGCCCCGCGCAGGTGCCAAGTCATGCTGCCAGCCAATGCCCACGGCCGTGCCCCGGCCACGTCCCCTGTACCACGGCACACAAAGGGGCTCCGCGCCGCTCGCTGCCAGCATGCTTCGCACGGTCAGCCCAGTTGCATCCGTCGTCTCCACTCAGGCTGTCCCGGTCCAGATGAGGACGACGAGCATCGCGGCGCCGAGCACGATGCGGTACCAAGCGAAAGGCGCGAAGCCGTGCCGCCCGACAAAGGCTACGAGCCGTCGCACGACGAGGAGCGCGGTCACGAACGCCGCGGCGAAGCCGATAGCCACCAGCGCGCCACTCTCGGCGTCAAGCGCGGCCCGGTTCTTGTACAGGTCGAAGGCCATGGCGCCGAACATCGTCGGGATCGCAAGGAAGAAGGAGAGCTCGGCGGCCACCAGACGATCAACTCGCAGCAGCATCGCGCCGAGGATAGTCGCACCCGAGCGAGAGACGCCCGGGACCATGGCCAACACCTGAAAGGCACCAATGGCCAGGGCCCTGCCGGGTCCGATGGCCTCCGCCTCGTGCACCTGGAACTGTGGCTCGGTCCGCTCGACGGCGAGGATGGCGAGCCATCCTGCTATCAGCGCAATGACGACGACCCAGGGAAAGAACAGGACCGTCTTGATGGTGCTGTGGGTTAAGGCACCGATGGCGGCCGCCGGGAGAAAGGCGAGGACAACCGCGGTGGCAAACCGCCGCGCCACGGAATCGCGCCCGAGGCCCGCAGCGACACCGAACAGCCGCGTCTGATACGCCCAGCGGATCGCCAGGATGGTGCCGAGCTGGATGGCTACCTCGAAGACGCGGCCAGGCGGCGCGCGGAAGCCCAGTAGGTCCACCAGCAGGATCAGGTGGTCGGTCGAAGAAACCGGCAGGACTTCGGTCTCTCCCTCGACGGCGCCCAGCACGCGGCAAGCACCCAGTCCGTCGCATCCACCGCCATACATTCACTCCCTGCCCGCAAGCGCGGAGTTTCGTAGGCCAGCGGACGTCCGCGTGACCGCGAGCTTGATGCTGGAGTGCCGCACCGGGCAGGGCAGCTTGGCGATGTCGTCGGGCATCAGTACGGCATCCGCCGTTTCGGTCGCCACGTCGCTGCCGATCGCCCACATCGCCACGCCGAGATGAGCGCGCCATTCACAACGTCGCCCACGATCGCTATGGCGCCATAGCGCGCCACGAGGCCACTAACCGCTGCCACGTCGGCCGCCAGCACCTCGCGCTCGGTGCCGTCGGGCAGCAGGACCCGAGCCGTCCGCGGGGCGAACTCCATCAGGCGGGCCACGGCCCGCCGGACCCGGTCACGACGCCACGGTTCGAGTGCGAAGAGGCTAGGGCGAAGATGAAGGCGATGGTGGCCGCCCCGAGCCACTCACCGATGCCAACTGCGCCAGCGACCGTTACGACCGCAAGAAGGTTCATATCGGGTTGCAGGTGACGGACCGAAAGCCAAGCTTCCGGCGCCGCGTAGCGCACGGCGCAGGCAATGGCGATAGCATAGGTCAGGATCGCCGGCAGCGGTGTGCCACCGGCCGCCTCTTCAGCACCGAGTGCCGCGACGAAACCACCGCCCAGCCAAGCGTGCAATGTAACGGCGACGACGATAAAGATGACGCTTGCGGCTGTCAGCCAGGTCTGAACGCGCCGACGCCGATCCTCTGCGGCACTGGCCGCAGTTTGCTTCCCTTTCTGCCAGAGTTCGGTGCACATGCCGGTGCGGGCGCTGGTGCTGCCGCAGCCCAGGCCGTGAACCTTAAAGACCGCAGCGTCGGACACGTGCGTCGGCTGCGGCGGGGCGGTGGCCACGGCGACGTTACCGCGCCAAGCCATGCCGCACGCACCAGGGACCGCAGGCTCGACCGCCGCTGACCACGGCTCGGCGTGCATGCCGGTGAGCGCAACCGCTTCCTGGATCGCTTCAACCGGCAGGGGCCTGCCAGGACGCGGAGCGACGGTCATCGCGCCGTGTCCGATATCGAAGGCAAGCGCGTGAGTGCCATCCGCTAGCGGACCGATGACGCGCTCGAGGAGCGCGACCTCGTTCTTTCCACCGAGCCCTCGAACCCGCAGGAGCAGCGCCGGCGATCCGGGAGTGCCGACCCGCGCCATCGCACGCATCCCGATCCTCGCCACAGCCTCAACGACCGCGGACGTTGGAACGGCATATGCCGGTGCGATTGTCATAATGCCTTTCGCAATGTCGAAGAACACCCGATCGCCGCCGCCGACCAGCGGGCCCACCATCTGCCGCAACACCCTGACCTCGTTCTCGCTAACGAGCCCGAGCACGGCGAAAACCAGCGGCCCCGCGGACGCTGCGAACCGCGCTTCGGTGCGGATGACAAACTCGTCGAGCAGCCGCTCCGCCCGGAGCTACGCTGGAATTTGGGTGACGCCGTGATCAGGCGGCGTTCTGTGCCGGCGTGTTGGTGACCTCGACGCCGTTGTGGAATGTGACGCCTTGGATGAGCTTGGGCAACTGGTTCTCGCCCTTCAGCCGGCGCCAGGTCTTGGCAGCTGCCATGACGAGCTTGAACACCATGAGGCGGGAGGTGTCCTGCGACAGCGCGCCTTTGGTGCGCACCGTCCGGTGCCGGACGGTGGCGAACACGCTCTCGATCGGGTTCGAGGTGCGCAGATGGTCCCAGTGCTCGGCGGGAAAGTCGTAGAAGGTCAGCAGGGCGTTGCGGTCCTTCAGCAGGCAGGTGGCCGCCTTCTCGTACTTGGCCCTGTACTTCCCGGCGAAGGTCGCGATCGCCGCCTCGGCCATATCGCGGTCCGGCGCCTGCCAGACCTCGCGCAGGTCGGCCTTGGCCGCCGGCTGGACGGATCGGGGCAGCTTATCCAACACGTTAGCGGCCTTGTGCACCCAGCACCGCTGATGCCGGGTGGCCGGGCAGACCTCCTCCAGCGCCTTCCAGAAGCCGAGCCCGCCATCGCCGGTGGCCAGTTCGGGTGCGATCACCAGGCCACGGGCCTTGAGGTCGACCAGCAGTTCCCGCCAGCTCTGCGCGCTCTCGCGCAGGCCGACCTGGAAGCCGAGCAACTCCTTCTTGCCCTCCGGCGTGGCGCCGATCAGCACCAGCATGCATTCGGCCTGCGGCTCCATGCGCGCCTGCAGGTAGACGCCGTCGGCCCAGACATACACGTACTGCCGGGCCGATAGGTCGCGCCGCTGCCAGCGCGCATAGTCCACCCCCCACTCGTCCCGCAGCCGCCCGATCACCGAGGGCGAGAGGTTCGGCGCCTCCTTGCCCAGCAAGGCCCCGAGCGCCTCCTGGAAGTCGCCCATCGAGACCCCACGCAGGTAGAGGATCGGCAGCAGGGCATCCAGGCTCCGCGTCCGCCGCGCCCAGCGCGGCAGAAGCGCCGAGGTGAAGCGGATCCGCTCGCCACCTGCCACCTCGTCGGCGCCGCGGTCGCGCAGCTTGACCCGCTGCACCGGCACCGGGCCAATCCCGGTCTGCACTGACCTCTCCGGGCCATGCCCGTGCCGCACCAGGCGCTCGCGCCCATCCGGCAGCTGCAAGCCCTTCATCTCGGCCAGGAAGGCCTCCGCCTCGGCTTCGATGGCCTGGGCCAGCAGCCGGCGGGCCCCACTCCTCAACACCGCCGTCAACGGATCCTCGACCGTCTCTGGCTGACGAAGAGGGACAACAATGCTATTGCTCATCTCGGCGTATCGCTCCTTCGGGAGCTTCAGGCAGGCTTGTCACCCACCTCGATACGCCGCCTTTCTCACAGTGCCATCACCCACTTTCCGCCATAGCTCGGCTCCGCCCGCATGCCGATGCCAGCCATCACCGCGGCCAACGTCTCGGTCACCCCAGTGCCCGCGAAAACGGCCATAAGCCCGGCCTTCGTGTCAAAGGAGAGCTTCTCCTCCCCACCCACCAACGGTCCCACCGCGGCCCTTAAAGCTCGAACCTCGTCCAGGCCGGCAAGGCCCTCGACACGGAAGCAGAGCGGTCGAGCAACCCCTTCTCCACTAGCGCCCGGGGCCGGCCGATCACTGACCATTGCCTTCGTTCTCCTCAGTGCCGCCCGTCTCGATGCCAAGTCCATCACGTGGTTGGGCGACATGCCCCACCATGTCACGGACTACACAGCGCACCCTGTCACCGGCTGCTACGTAGAAAACCTGCTTGCCGCGCTTGCGAGCAGTGAGGAACCGCGCCGCCTTTAGGACGCGCAGGTGATGACTAACGAGTGCGTGCGACAACCCGACCCGCTCGGCGACATCGCCGACGCAGAGCGGGTCGCCAAGGCAGAGCACCGCGATTCGCAGGCGGTTGGGGTCCCCCAGCATACGGAACACCTCGGCCAGTTCCTGCGCCTCCTCGTCGGAGAGCGACGGCTCTACCATCACGTCCCTCAAATGTTTAAAGGAATGTTTGCATGAATTGCGCCCTCCAGTGCGTCAGAGCGCTATACCTAAGTGTTTAGGCCAGCAGCGCTCCC
>NZ_RCVR01000040.1 GCF_016107305.1 Roseomonas sp. KE2513 | reverse complement strand
ATTGAGGCTCATGTGCATGGACCCTTGCAGATCGCCGATAACGTCGAGGCTGTCGTGCTGGATCTCTGCTTCAAGAGCACACGCGTTGAAACCGCAGCCCGCCTCTTGCCTTGTGCGGTGGAGTGGCACGGATGGATTCCGCCTGCCGGTTAATCGGCTCGAGGCCTGCCAACGCTGTCGCGGCCAAGCTGCCGCCGATGCACTCGCCTCCATAAGCGTTTTTGGCTTCGTCACACCCTTGGAGATCGGGGCGGATTGCTGGCATGGACTACCAGTTGGCCAAACGGGCATGGCATTGTGTCGCCCGCTTTGGCCTTGGCTAGGCGCATAGGTCTGGTTCCTACCCTGGGCGGCGGTAGCTCCGGCTGGGAAGGCTATTGCGGCAGTCGGTTGACAGGAGGCATTCGAAGTTGGAACGCCAAGAGACAGGATGAGCTTTGTGTCCTTGCTGAAGGACGGCGGCGCCGCGCTGCTCGACAATCAATAACCAAGTCTTTTAGTCGGTTAACAATTAATTCATGAAAGGGCAGCAGATGCGGGAATAGCGTCGCAGGTTTTGGACGACGCGTGTCCTCTGGTCAGGAAACGAGAAACAATCATGGCAACAGCAGTCGACCCCGCTCAGCGCAAGCGGCTGGATGCCTTTGGCATCACAGAAAACGATCTGGTGTTGTTGCGGCGACAATCCGGCTACGCACAGGAACGGCTGCCCGCGTTGATTGCGGAATTGCACCCGGCCTTCGCCAGCTGGCCGGAGATCCAATCCGCGCTGATGACACCCGAAGTGCACCAAATCCGCGTTGCTCACTGGCAGCGCGTGGTCTCTGGTGAGCTGGGCGAGGGCTTCATGGAGTCGGCCGAGCGGCTGGCCCAGGCTTTCTATAAACACGGTGTGCCGAGCTACGCGGTGGCCATCTGCCACTCCACCGTGGGCGCCGCGATCTGCCGAGATCTCGGGCTGGACGTGCCGCTGCCCTTGGGCCTCTCGGTTGCCTGGCTTTTCGGTGGACGCAAGGCGGCTCGGGGCAGGGCGGTGCTGGTCGCGGCCTTGAACCGTGTCGCCTGGCTCGACCTTGAGGTTCTGCTGGAAACCTATGTCGCCGCCGAGCGGGCATCCCGCCGCATGACGCTGGACCGTTTGGCACAGGGCTTCGAGGCCAAGATTGGCGGCGTGGTTCAGAGCGTTGCCAGTTCCTCCGCGCAGATGGAGGCTGCCGCAATCCCGATGGCGGAAGCCGCGGCACGCACCACCGAAGGCTCCGCTTCGGCCGCGCTGGCAGCGGATGAGGCGAACGGGAACGTGCAGACGGTGGCCGCCGCCACGGAGCAGCTGACAGCCTCCATCGGGGAGATCACGCGGCAGATGAGCCAGTCCTCAGCCATGGCAGGGAAAGCCGCGCAGCAGGCGCGGGACACCGACACCCTGGTTCAGGCGCTGGCGGAGAATGCGAGCCGCATTGGTGACGTGGTTCGGCTGATCGGTGACATTGCCGGGCAGACCAACCTTCTGGCTTTGAACGCCACGATCGAGGCCGCACGCGCGGGTGAGGCTGGCCGGGGCTTCGCGGTGGTGGCCAGCGAGGTCAAGGCGCTCGCCACCCAGACCGCCAGGGCCACGGAGGAGATCGGTGGGCGGATCGCGGCCATCCAGGCGTCCACCGGTCAGGCTGTGGAAGCGATCGAGGGGATCTCGCACGTCATCAATGAGATCAGCGGCATCACCACGGGCATCGCCGCCGCCGTGGAGGAGCAGGGTGCCGCGACAGGGGAAATCTCACGCAGCGCGCTACACGCCGCGGCGGGAAATCAGCGGGTGAGCGCACTCATGGGTGACATCCACACGGATGCGACGGACACGTCCAAGGTGGCTGGCGAGCTGGCGGGAACCGCTAGGGACCTTTCGGCGCAGTCCGGTGTGCTGCGCCTGGCGGTGGATGGCTTTCTTACGGACGTGCGTGCCGCCTGAGGGCGGTCTTGTCCTTGCGGGTTTCCGCGCCAGTTCCATTCTCTGGAGCAGTTGATAAGTCCTGACCAAAACAAGCCAGAGGTGGCGACGAGATGTTCTCCGCTCCTTCCAACGCTGATCCGACGGTGGCACGCTACAATCTTCGCCTTGCCGGCACCTCTGGCCCCACAATCCTTTTCGCACACGGGTATGGCTGTGATGCTTCGATGTGGCGCCTTGTTACGCCTGGCTTCACAGATAACTATCGCACTGCTCTCTTTGACCACGTAGGATCCGGCCGCAGCCGGGTGCCGTATGACCCAGACCGTTACGCCACGCTCAACGGCTACGCCGACGACGTACTTGCCATATGCCATGCGCTCGGGCCGGAGCCCGTGGTGTTTGTGGGCCACTCCGTCAGCGCCATGATCGGGGTCCTTGCCGCAGTGCGGGAGCCGGAGCGCTTCTCTCAGCTTGTACTTGTCTGTCCCTCGCCGTGTTACATTGACGACGATGGCTACCAGGGTGGATTTACGCGAGAGGACATCGAGTCTCTCCTGATCTTGCTGGAGGCCGACCATGATGGCTGGGCCCGTGCCATGGCGCCTACCATTATGGCTAACCCTCACCGCCCCGAACTGACCGAGGAGCTGGTCGAAAGCTTCTGTCGCGTCGACCCTCAAGTGGCGCGTCACTTCGCGCGGGTGACATTCACCTCCGACAATCGTGCAGACTTGGAGCGGGTTCAAACCCCGACCCTGATCATCCAGTCGGCCGACGACGGCATCGCCCCGCTCTCCGTCGGCGACTACGTCCACCAGCACTTGGCCGGCAGCAAGCTCGTCGTCATCAACACGTCCGGTCACTGCCCACACCTCAGCGCCCCCGTCGAAACAACGAAGGCGATCAAGAACTTCCTGCCGGATGCCGGAGCCTCGCTTGCCTGAGTCCAGCGGGGAAAGCCGCCTTTCCCTGCAGCTCGTGCAAGAGAGCGCCGAGGACCTCTACGAGGAGGCACCCTTCGGCTACCTCTCAAGCCAGGCAATCGACGGGCAGATCCTGCAAATCAATCAAACCCTCTGCCGCTGGACCGGCTACCGAGCGGATGAGGTCACCGGAGTCCGGCGTTTCGGTGACCTCCTTTCCCCGGCAGGGCGGATCGTGCATGCGACCCGTCACATCCCGCTTCTCCAGACGGCCGGTGCGGCCGACGGCATCGCACTCGAACTGGTGCGCACCGATGGCAGTCGTCTCCCGGTGCTGATGAACTCCGTTGTGCGACATGCTTCCGACGGTACGCCGCTCCTCACCAGGACAGCGCTTTTCGATGCAACGGCTTACCGCAGGTATGAGGCCCAGCTGATCGATGCGCGGGATCGTGCGGAACGATCCGAAGTCGAGACACGCCGTGCTCTTGCCGCTGCTGAAGCGGCTAACCTGGCGAAGGTGCGCTTCTTCGCCGCGATGAACCATGAGTTTCGTACCCCGATCAGCATCATCACTGGCTTCGCTGATCTGCTTGTGGAGGCTGCAGAGCAGAAGCGGGTGGTACCCACAGCTGACTGGACACGGGACATTGCGCATGCGGCAGCCCACCTGCTGGAACTGCTGGAGGATACCACCCGCTATGCTCAACTGGACGAGCTGAAGCAGCGGTTGGATCTCCACACCGCGAGCCTGCATGGTGCTGCCCGGGCAGGACTGTTCCGTGCCGCTGCGATGATTGAGCGGGCGCAGGTGACCGCCAGGCTGGAAGAGGGTGACGAGGTATTCGCCACTCTTGACAAAGAGCTTGCGGCAGAGGCGGTGTCTTGCAGCTTGCGTGACTTCGCTTACCGGGCTGGACCGGGTGCAGAGCTTCGGCTCCGTTATTTTGATGCGCCCGCAAGGATCGAAGTGAGCTGCTCTACTCTGCTCCTCTCTGAGGAGATGCGGGCGAGTGTCGGGGTTCCTCTCGATGCGCCGGCGGTGCTGCACCGCGGGCTTCAAGGAGCAGGTGTCAACATAACCATTGCCGCGCGGATAGCGGTTCTTCATGGAGGCAAGCTGAGCTTAACGTTGGACGAAAGGGGAGGAGCATCTTTGGTACTTTTCTTTGCAGCGAGCTGAGCAATGTGTCTGCATCAGACTGCGTTGCATGAACCAGCTTGGGGGCGAAGAAGGCGTCGGCAGGTGTGCGGTTATCGTTGTGCAGTGGACGACTGCCACAACGAGCAAGAAGATGGGCGAGCACCCGCATCAGGTGCTCCTCCGCACCGAGTGCATCGGGGTCCGGCACGGTCAAACTGGCAAAAAGCTGGACGAAGCGGTCCGCAAGAAGAGGATCGCGCAGGACGGGAAGGGTAATTTCTGCGTCGCCGCGTAAATCCTCCGCCAGCGCTAAAGTCACGTTATCCGGATCAAGGTAGAGCATCCGCCAGGACCGCGCGCCGCCCTGCACAGGTCCCGCATCGTGCATCTCGCCCGGGTTGACGGTGATGATGTCGCCGGCACCGGACTTCGACGTGGCCGATGCCACTCCAGGACCATGGGCACCGGCGTGGAGGACGCCAATGCCGAATTGGTCATGGGCATGGCGGGGAAAGGAGCGGTTGGAAGTGAGCGCGAAAGCCTCGACACGGGGGATGGCGGATCGGTGCTGCTCTGCCCGGTGCAGGCTCTCCGTCACGCCTCTGAACTCCATGGTTGGCAGTCATGTTTCGGTAAGTCGATAGTGCTCGCGCGCGGCTCCAGGGCAAGTCACACTGGCTTGCCTGAGCCAGAGATAACTTGGTCAGGAGCGCAGCCGATCCTAAGCTGCCGCTCCTCACAGCGCGGAGGACGCAGACCAATGGCGATCAACATCGACGCTCTGACCGAAAGCGAACTGATCGACCTCAACCGACGTGTTGTCGAGCGCCTCCGCTTCCTGCAGCACATGCGGGCCCACAGGCAGATGCTGGAGTTCAAGGTTGGTGACCGGGTCACCTTTCAAGGTGACGGGCGTGGCCAAGTGGAGGGCATGCTGGTGCGCTACAATCGTAAGACCGTTACGATCATCACTGACGATGGGCACCAGTGGAATGTCTCGCCGTCGCTCGTTTCGAGGGTCACAGCTGCTGGCAAGCAGCCCCAGGCGCCCTCAAACGTCATCCGGCTGAAGTAGCCACCCTCGCTGCCCGCCTTCCGGATTGGGGCCGCCACAGCATCGAGCCCAAGTTCGTGGCGCTGACGCGCGATGGTGATCAATGACGGTGAACACCGCCACCCGCCTCTCAGCTGTCCAGGTAGTGGTTACGTTTGTGTCCGATGTGCTGTCCAGCGCCTCCTGCCTACAGAGGCTATGGAAGAGGTTGCGGCGGCACTGAAACCCACAATGGGCACGCGACGTATGTTGGTTGATGGCTTGGTGCCTGGTGCCTTCTCCCCGTTTGGTGGGGCGGAACGCACGGGTGGGCGGTTCCTCAGGCACTGACGCGCGGAGGTTTTGCGATGTCCCTCATCCTGATCATCATCGTGCTGTTCCTGCTGTTTGGCGGGGGTGGGTATTACGGCTACCGGTCCGGCTATTATGGCGGCGGAGGGTTTGGCGGGATCCTTGGGTTGTTGGTGATCGTCCTGATTATCTATCTGGTGTTTGGCGGGGGCGGCGGCCGGCTCGGCGGGCTGTAGGCCGCTTTCGACAGCGCGGGTTCGCCGAAGCGCTCGCCTCACCGAACGCGGTGCCAAGCTCAGCGGCGGCTTCTTCCACGTGAAGAACATCGGCATCCTGTCTGATCCGCGCGTCCTGCTGCAGACGCTGTGCATCATCGTCTAGCCGGCGGTTAACCAGTAGCAGCACGGCCGAATGTCGCGATTTGGCTTTGCTGCACCGCACAAAAGAGATACTACGCTTCTCTGATTGGGTTACGGCGTTCGGCTTTGCTTCGCTGCCGCAACGCCAGGGGACGATCGTCCCGCCGGCTCATGGCTTTCGGGGTGCCATAAAGCGGGGATGCACGGTCCCCGACGGTTAGATTTGCTGCTTAGAAGTAGCTGCCAGCCCCAAGTAAGGTTGGCGCCGCTCATTCTGAATTGATATCAGATCGGCGACCTGGTGCAGCTAAGCACTGGATAAGGCCGCCGGTGCCGCAGGACGTGTCCTGACAGGCGCCGGCGGCTCTTCGTTTGATTGCCGCCACTGTGCATCCAACTCAGCAGCCACTGTGATTGCCGTCACCGGCGGCAGCGTCGGACGAACGGGCAAGTTCCACTCTGCACCGCCGGCAGTTTCCCCGCGATCAACCCCCGTCGCCTGGCTCGCCCCAAATGCCCTTCGTCGGGTTGTTGCGCCAGAGGTCGGCTGGGCGAAGGTAGCCGAGGGCCACGTCGGCGGAGCGGTGCCGGGTCTGTCGCATGACCTGGGCAAGGTCGGCACCGGCCTCGCCGGCCGCGGTGGCGAGCCCCGCGCGCAGCGAGTGCCCCGAGAAGCGCTCCCAGCCCTCCAGCCCCGCCGCCTCGGCCGCGCCCTTGACCAGCCGCCACACCGCCTTGTCGGAGAGCATCTGGCTTGTGAGAAGGCCCGCCTTGCTCATGCCGACAAAGAGCGGCCTTTCCTCATCCGAGGCGCCGCCAGTGATGTCCGGTCCCTTCCGGCGGAAGGCGAGCCAGGCCTCGAGGGTGGCGAGCGGGCAGAAGCCCGGCTCCTTGGGGTTGGCCCAGACGGCGACCTCCTGGCCGGCGCCGCACTGGTCCGTCTTGGAGCGGCGCACGAGGATCCGGAGCCCCCGGCCGGGAACGGGCGTGACGTCGCCGAGCGACAGCCCCGCGAGCTCGCTCCGGCGGAGCGCCGCGCCGAAGCCGAGCAGCAGCAGCGCCCGGTCGCGGGCGCCGAGCGCGGTGGTGGGGGAGGGGCGGGTGGCTAGCATCAGCCGGAGCACTTCGGGTCCGGCGGCGGCGGCCTTCTGGCGCGGGCGGGTGCCCTTGTCGCGGGCGATGCCCTCGAGAACCATGATGAGGCGCGGGTGGCGGAGGTCGAGGGCCACGCCGGCGAGGCGATGCGCCGCCTGAATGGCGGCGAGGTGGACGCGGAGGCTGGCCACCGTGAGGCCGTGGTCGGCGCAGCGGACGGCGTACATGGCGAGCGTCTCGGGGTCGCCGCCAGCGGCTCGCGGCCAAGCGAGGCGCACTAGGCCTCGAAGGCGCTCCAGGCGGAGCGATAGGCGCGGCGGGTGCCTTCGCCGCGGGCGCGGGTGGCGTAAACGGCGGCGCGCGCCGAGAGCGCCTGCAGCTCGGTGGCGCGGGCAGCGCCGTCCGAAACCACGAGGTCACCGAGGAGCGTGGTGGAGAGGCGGAGCGCGCCAGCGGGCAGGAAGGGGGGCTGGCAGCGCTCACGAGGCTGCGAAGGGGTTTTGGATGGTCAGCCTCCCCTCGACCACCTGCCCGTGCTGCAGGTCCTCCGAGAGGAGCGTGTCACAGCCGGCCTCGAGCGCCGAGGCGAGGATCAGCGCGTCGTAGATGGTGTAGCCCAGCCCTTCCGCGAGGCCGAGGGCGGTCTCGTGCACGGCGAGGCTGAGGGGACGGGGCGCAGGGCAGAGGGTGCGGATGGCGCCGAGCGCCCGTGTGACCTCCGGCCAGGGCCGGTGCAGCTTCCGCCGGGCGACGGCGGTAAACTCGTTGAGCACCTGCACGCTGATGACGCCGCCGCGGGCCAGCAGAGCTCTCGCCGCCTCGGAGCGAGGGTCGGGCTGCAGGGCGGCGTAGAGCAGGATGTTGGTGTCGAGGAAGGGAGGGGTCATTCGCCGCGCGCGTTGGCGTCGTCGCGCGAAAAGCGGAAGGCCTCGGGCAGGTACCAGCCAAGGCCGCGCAGCGCCTCCAACGCCTCGTCGCGCCGGGGATCGTGGTTGATGCGGAAGGTACGGGCGTCAGCGACCTCAATAGCGACCTCGTCGCCCTCACGCAGACCAAGCGTCTCGACGAGGGCAGCGGGAAGACGGACGGCCAGACTGTTGCCCCAGCGGCTCACCTGCATCAGGGTCTCCTTTGGATCTACACGGAGCAACGTATATCCTCCATCGAATGCGAGCAAGAGGTTCCGTCTGGAAAGAAGGATTAGCGGACGGGATGGCGCGGCCCGTGACGGAATGCGGCGCTGGCCTCCCAAGAAGCCCGAAAACCTCACCAAAACCGGGCTTTTCCGGCGAGCTGCGCACGATAACTAGTGATTATCGTGCCCAAGGGGCGGGGAGGGGGCGGTTGCCACGAACTACGGCGCTCGAACTTTTGAAACACGGCCATCGGCTTGCTGGGAGCCGACAATCCAGTGGGGCAGGGGAGGGGCGCTGAGGACTGGAAAGCTGCCAAGCCAGTGACCCGCGGCAGGCGCCCTGCCTATCGCGATCATGCCTGCGCTTTATTTGAGGCGGCTTGTCTTCTCCCCCACATGGAAAGAAGCGTTCGTCGTAGGTAGAGCAGCGTTTGCCGGCGCTACCCTGGCCCCCTTTCACAAAGGGCTTCGGGTCGCAGAATCCAGCTGATCGGGTCCGATCCAAGGACCCGATGGCGACGAAGCCGCGATCAGGAGCCTAGCCGCGCCTGCACCACCTCTCCAATTCGGCTCCCGGCGCGAGCTCTGACAAATCCGCCGAAACCGACCCTGATCCTGGTGGTAAGATCCACTACCAACTTGTTCGACCTGTAGTGCAGCCATGCCGTCCACTGCCGCCTTGATTCGAAGGAAGGCGGCCCGCCCCCTCCCGCCGGACAGCCGGCGGCCGCATCAGGCGGCCTGCAGGGCGACCTCGTACTCGGCCTCGGTCTTGGCGCGCATTTCCTCCTCGGTGACGCCGGGCGCCAGTTCGATCAGGCGCATGCTTCCCGCCTGCTTGTCGATCTGCATGACGCCGAGGTCGGTCACCACCAAGTCCACCACGCCCTGCCCCGTCAGCGGCAGGTTGCAGGCCTTGAGGAGCTTCGGCTTGCCGCCGGCGGTGTGCTCCATCAGCACGACCACCCGCTTCACGCCGGCGACCAGGTCCATGGCGCCGCCCATGCCCTTCACCATCTTGCCAGGGATCATCCAGTTCGCGAGGTCGCCGTTCTGGGCCACCTGCAGGGCGCCAAGGATGGAAAGGTCGATGTGCCCGCCGCGGATCATCGCGAAGCTGTCCGCCGAGGAGAAGAAGCTCGTGGTGGGCAGCTCCGAGACGGTCTGCTTGCCGGCGTTGATAAGATCCGGGTCCTCCTCGCCCTCGAAGGGGAAGGGGCCGATGCCGAGCATTCCGTTCTCGCTCTGGAGCTGGACGGAGACGCCTTCCGGGATGTGGTTGGCGACCAGCGTCGGAATGCCGATCCCCAGGTTTACGTAGAAGCCGTCCTCCAGCTCGCGGGCGGCGCGGGCGGCCATTTCGTCGCGGGTCCAGGCCATGGCTGGGCGCTCCTCAGCGGGTCGGAAGGGGGTCGGTGCCGGCGGCCGCCGGCGTGGCGGGCTCGGTGCGCTTGCGAGTGGTGCGCTGCTCGATCCGCTTCTCAGTGCCGTTGGGCACGACGATCATGCGCTTCACGTAGATGCCGGGGGTGTGGATGTGGTCCGGATCCAGCTCGCCCTGCCCGACCATCTCTTCCACCTCCACGACCGTCACCCGGGCGGCGGTCGCCATCATTGGGTTGAAGTTCCGCGCCGTCTTGCGGAACACGAGGTTGCCCTCCGGATCGGCCTTCCACGCATGGATGATGGCGAGGTCCGCCATGATCCCGCGCTCCATGACGTAGGTGACGCCATCGAACTCCTGGGTCGGCTTGCCCTCGGCGACCGCCGTGCCGACGCCGGTGCGGGTGAAGAAGGCGGGAATGCCGGCGCCGCCCGCGCGGATGCGCTCGGCCAGAGTGCCCTGCGGATTGAACTCGATCTCCAGCTCGCCGGCCAGGTACTGCCGGGCGAACTCGGCGTTCTCGCCGACATAGGAGGCGATCATCTTCCGGATCTGCCGTGTCTGAAGCAGCAGGCCGAGCCCGGCATCGTCCACACCGGCGTTGTTGGAGACGAAGGTGAGGTTCTTCACGCCGCTGTCGCGGATCGCCTCGATCAACAGGCCGGGGATGCCGCAGAGGCCGAAGCCGCCCGAATGGATGAGCATCCCGTCGCGCAGCACGCCGTCCAGCGCAGCCCGCGCGTCGGGGTAGAGTTTCCTGCTCAACGCATCTCTCCTCTCTGGTGGGCCGATGGCCGTTCTAATTGGGCGGACACAGTAGCCGCAGCCTCTCTACGTCGGCTCGTGTTGCTCGGGCACAGTGTGGTCGGAACGGCTCATTTCCTGAATGACGTCATACACGACGGCTATGTCGCGGCTGCCCCAGCCGCGATCCAGAGCAGCCTGGAAGCAGCGCCTTGCCGCATCAAACAGAGGGGTGGCACAGCCAGCGTTGTCGGCGAGGTCCGGGATGTGCTCAAGATATTTGGAGAAGACGCTTAGCCGTCCTGTGGAGCTGTCGAACTGCCGAGATGCCATCACAGGAGCACGCGACACCAGAAACTTCGAACTTCCTGAGCCACTCGCGAGGACCTTCGCGAGGAGATCAGGCTGGAATCCCACCTTCACGCCCAGTGCCATTGCCTCCGCCGCGGCCGCCGTGTGTACCGCCGACAGAAGATTGTTCACCAACTTCATTTTGGTGGCTGCTCCAAAGGAGCCAAGGTTGAAGACTTCACCGGTCACCAAACCGCAGAAAGGCAGGCACAGCTCGACCGCCGCGGCGTCGCCAGCGAGGTAGATACTTCCGCCGCCGGAGCGCAGCATGTCCGGCGTGCCGCTGACCTCGCCGTCAATCATTAGCGCGCCAGCCTGGGCGACCTGTTCGGCAAGGTGTGACTTGAACGGCAGGGTGTAGCTCGCGAGATCCACGACGATACTTGCGGGCCGCAGTCCTGCCAGGACGCCATCTGGCCCCCCATAGCATTCCTCAGCTGCCCGCTCGTCCGGCAGACAGCAGAAGACCAGCTCAACCGCCTGGGCGATATCTCGCGCCGTGTTGGCGGATATGCCGCCTCTTTCCTTGAAGCCGTCGTTCTCGGGGCGACTGAAACCGACTACCCGATGACCCGCCTTGAGGAAGGCATCGGCGAACACCGATCCGATGTTCCCGACGCCTACCAACCCGAGCTCAGCCACTCCGTCCATCAAAGGATCTCCCATACGAGTAGGCGGAAGCTCCTGCTCGTGCGCCGCCGATCACATCATCACAGGTAGAAGGCGCGTGAGATGGCTGCCTTACAAGCCGATCTGACGCGCGACGACGAGCCGCATGATGTCGCCAGTGCCGCCGCCTACCATCGGGAAGTAAGAGTCCCGGAGGAAGCGCTGTACTGGAAACTCAGTCATCAAGCCCCACCCGCCGAACACGCTCATAGCTTTTTGGCAGACCTCGTTACAGTTCTCCGCGGCGATGATCTTGGCAAGGGCGGCCTCGGTCGTGATCGACTGTCCGGAATCCGCTAGGCTAGCGGCGTGGTAGGTGTACAGACGCGCCTGTTCCAGCTTCGCCAGCATGTCTACCAAGCGGAACTGCACGGCCTGAAACTTCCCGATTGGCTGCCCAAACTGGGATCGCTCCCCAGCATAGCGAACCGCTGCA
Organism: Roseomonas sp. KE2513; assembly: GCF_016107305.1. Classification (GTDB taxonomy): domain Bacteria; phylum Pseudomonadota; class Alphaproteobacteria; order Acetobacterales; family Acetobacteraceae; genus Roseomonas. The sequence continues at coordinate 31,425 of NZ_RCVR01000040.1, read as the reverse complement.
TCGTAAGCGGCGCGACCGGTTCCAAGGGCAAGCGCCGCAGTGAAGATGCGGTCTACCGTAAGGGCCTTGTATGCATTCGTTGCGCTGTCCCCCAACTTTTGGCTGTCAGGCACGAACACGTCTTGCAGCACTAGCTCTACGGTATCCGAGCAGTGTGTCGTGAACTTCTCCAATCGACGTCCGACAGAGAAACCGGGAGATGTTGTGTCCACAAGGTAGAGCCCGTGCGCCTTCGCTCCCTTCCCGGGTTCACTCGTCGCGACGATGGTAACGAAGTCCGCGATGGCACCGTTCGAGGTGAACATCTTAGTCCCGTTCAGGAGGTATCCTCCCTGAACGCGGTCTACCCGAGTACGGACGGCGGCCGCATCCGAACCCGCGCCAGCCTCCGTGATGGCGAATGCGCCGACTTTCTCCCCCCGAAGTGCTGGAACCAAGTAGCGCTGCCGCAGATCCTCACTGCCCCAGGCATGGATCGTGTGCGTGGCAGTTGAGCCATGCATGCACACAGTGGCGGCGAAGCCCATCGAGCCACGCGCGAGCTCTTCACAAAGGATCGTGAAATAGACGTGCGGATTGGGGACACCGGAGCCGCCATACTCCTCAGGATACATCAACCCAAGGTAGCCAAGCTCCGCAAGCTCTACGAAGAGATCGCGCGCAAAATCGCCGGAGTGATCGAGCTCCTCCGCGCGAGGGACAAGCCGCTCGTCCACCCAGCGCGCGAGGTTCGTTTGAAACTCGCGTTGGTCCTCGTCAAGTTGCGGCCCCATGTTCTCGCCCTCCCTTAGCTATTTTGGCTCAGTGACTACCGGTCACTCGCTCCGGGCGGCAGGCCGGCTAGCGAAAAAGGCGTCGATGCCGCTGCGGACTTCTCCGGCGTCCTGCGACAAAGCAGCCGCCAGGCTCTCGGTGAAGAGGCCATCGGTGGCCGACATGTCGGTGATCCGTGGGAGCGCGTTGGTGACAAGGAAGTTCACAAAGGGCGTGTTGCCAGCAATTTCCTCAGCGAGCTCTAGCGCGCGGGTCTTCGCATCGCCGCGCTGCACCACCTCATGAACAAGGCCGATAAGCTCCGCCTTCTCCGCGCCCAACGTCCGTCCGGTCAGCAGCATTTCCGTCATCCGGCTCAGGCCGATCGCGCGGGAGATGCGGACGCTCCCTCCACCGCCGATGTAGAAGCCGCGCTTCGCTTCAGGCAGGCGGAAAAAAGCGGTCTCGTCGGCCACCCGAACGTGTGCTGCGGTCGCGATTTCGAATCCACCGCCGATCACAGCTCCAGTTAGTGCTACAACAACAGGCCGACCACTGTACTGCAGTTGATCGAGCACGGCGTGCCACTCGCGCGAGATTTTCATGACCTCGATCTGCGTCCGCTCCTTCTGCTCGGCGAGGTCGAGGCCAGCGCAGAAGTGCTCACCAGCCCCGGCTAGCACGACGACGCGGATTTCGGGAGGCACATCGGTGATCAATCGCCGCAGCTCCGCAAGCGTCGCCTCGTTCACAGCATTTCGCTTGTCCGGCCGCTCGAAGCTGAGCACCTGCACTGCCCCGCGCAGCTCGCAGGAGATGAATGACGTTGCCTGATTGTTCATTCCTACGCCCACTCCCTGGCGGTGACGCCGACCGTTAATTAGCCAAGCCGGCTTCTCACGATTACCATACCGATAAGTATGGTCTGAATTGAAGGAAGTCAATAAACAAACCGAAGGGTATGGACAACTGGAAGCTGGTGCTCTTCGGTAGAGGCGCTGCGTGGCCACCTGCCTATCCGTCGTGTAGTAGGCCAGCTGGAACAGCTGTACTCGTTGCAGGATCGATCAGGAGACTTCCGTTTGGCTCGAACCTTAGGTGCTGCGGCGTCTCGCATGTCGGCCAAGGGGCGTGGAGATGAGGGTAGTGGAAGGCTGAGCCGGGAGGACTGGATCGATGGGGCGATCATTTTTCTCTCTCGCGATAGGCTAGAAGCCCTGACCGTAAATGCTCTTGCCGAGCGGCTCGGGGTTACGAAAGGCAGCTTTTACTGGCACTTCGACAGTCGCGAAGGCCTTTTGGACGCCGTTGTCGATACGTGGCGCCGTCGCATGACGAGCGAAATCGAGGGCTTTATCCGCAACTCCGTCGGGTCGCCGATTGGACGACTTCGTCGCATCGTCCGAATTGCTATGGCACCTCGCCCGGATGTGCCGGGGGGGCCTCTGGAACTCCTTCTGCGGGACCTTGCCCGTCGCGACGCTCGGGTCGCGGACGTCGTCCGTGAGGTGGACGCTCGACGGCTCGCCTTCCTCCACGAGTTGTACAAGGAGGCAGGGCTAGATGACGAGAAAGCCGCCTCCTATGCGTTCCTGCATATGTCCTTTGTGATCGGGGGGCGCATCCTCCAGTCTAACGACCCTAAGGGTGAGGCGGAATTGGGGTGCAAGGTTGGAGAAGAGTTCTTGGTCCCGTAGGCCTGCCAAGGTGAGAGAGGCACTACTGTACGCCTAGCATCTCTGCTCCCGAGCCTGACCAGAAGTGCCGACAAGAGGGAAGATCACGCTTCAAAGCCCTGTTGGTGTTCGCCCCTTCCCCACAGCCCAAACCATACCTCAGGGTTTGTTTTTCGATTGACAGTCAAGCCGGACTGAGTCTAATTCCGACCATACCCAAAGGTATTGTTCAGGCTGCCTGAAGGGTTGCACAAGAAAGTCGGAGGGAATGCTATGGGGCCGAGGAAAGTCATTGTTACGGTCGCGCCGACAGGCGGAATGGCGTCCAAGAAGCAGAACCCGAACCTTCCGACCCAACCCGAGGAAATCGCTGAAGCGGTCTTCCGCTCCTACAAGGAGGGGGCTGCTGTCGCCGCTCTGCACGCTCGCCGTCCTGATGACGAGGCGACCTGCGACCCTGCGATCTATGGCCGCATGAACGACATGATCCGCGAACGCTGCGACATCGTCATTAACAACTCCACCGGCGGTGGGATCAACGGAGACATGGTTCGCGAGCTGCCGAACGGCTTGTGGGAGATCGCCTACGAAGAACGTCTCAGGGGCATTGAAGCCAACCCGGAAATGGCGACCCTCGACGCTCAGACCGTGGTGGCAAGCTTCGGCGGCCGGGAGATCCTAGTCGCGACCACTCCGACCCGATGCGAGGAGATGGCACGGCTCTTCAAGGAGCGGGGCGTAAAGCCTGAGTGGGAGGTTTTCAGTCCGGAGCATATCCTGCAGGACGTCACTCGTGCCATCGAGAAGGGCCTCGATAAGCCCCCGTACTTCATCAACATGGTGCTGGGAGCCGAGCGCGGCTTCCAGGGCGCGATGCCTTACACCGCCGACACGCTCCAGATGATGGTGCGGCTGCTCCCCCCTCAGACAATCTTCTGCGTCAGCGCGATCGGTTCGGCGCAGCTGCCCGCAACTACGCAGGCCATTCTGCTCGGTGGTCACGTCCGCGTCGGGTTGGAGGACAACAACTACTATGCCCCCGGGCAGCTTGCGACCAACGAACAGCTCGTCGCCCGGACTGTCCGAATCCTCGGCGAGCTCGGGCATGAGCCTGCGAGCGCAAGTGAGGCGCGGGAGATGATCGGCCTACCAGGCCGCTCCGCAAACTAAGCGGGTTCTCCGCTCCTGGCCACACGGCCAGGGGCTGACATCGATCGCAGTACGGAGAAGAACGATGAAGGTCGCCATCCTCGGCGGTGGGCCGGCTGGGCTCTACGCTGCTTACCTTTTGAAGCGCCAGAACCCGAACGCGCAAATCGATTTATACGAGCAGAACGCCGCCGATGTGACGTTCGGCTTCGGGGTAGTCCTGTCCGATCGCGCTCTTGAGTTCCTCGCGGCTGATGACCCAGAAACCCACGACGCGATCGTACGTGACTTGGAGGCCTGGAAGGACATTACAATTCGCCATCAAGGGCAGTCGATTCGGATCGATGGGGTAGGCTTCACTGCCGTTGGGCGCCTAAGGCTGCTCCAGATCTTGCAGCAACGTGCTCGGTCGGTCGGCGTCGAACCGCGGTTTGGGGTGACGGTCAAGAGCCTCGATGAGCTGGCTGATGCCGACATCGTTGTGGCGGCGGACGGGGTTAACTCACTCGTGCGGCGAACACATGCTGAGGAGTTCGGAGCAACCGTCACCTACCTCAACAACCGCTTCGCCTGGTTCGGTGCGCGCCGAACGTTCAACACTTTGACACAGACCTTCCGGGAAACCCCACTGGGTCACTTCAATGCGCACCATTACCGATTCTCACCAGAGCTCAGTACCTTCATCGTCGAAGTCGATCCAGAAACTTTCCAAAGCGCGGGCTTCGAACGGATGGACGAGGACGCCTCGCGTCTGCTCTGTCAAAATGTTTTCGCGGAGGAGCTGGAGGGCGCTGAGCTCATTTGCAATCGGTCAATCTGGCGGCAGTTTCCGATCGTTCACAACGATCGCTGGTCCGTCGGGAACCGTGTCCTGGTGGGAGACGCGCTACACACCGCTCACTTCTCAATTGGCTCTGGCACACGCTTGGCATTCGAAGACGTCATTGCACTCGCCAAGGCAGTTGGAGAGCACCCCAACAGTGTTCCTGACGCGCTTGCGGCTTACGAGGCAGCCCGGCGCCCGATCCTGCAGAAGCTGACGCACGCCGCAAACACCAGCGCAGAGTGGTACGAGCACTTCCCCGAGCACATGCGCTTAGCTCCTTGGGAGTTCGCCATGAGCTACATCAGTCGCTCGGGCCGGCTTGATCGCGAGCGGCTACGCCGCATGTCTCCACACTTTGTGCAAGCTTACGAAGAAAACTCTCTACAGGGCACGGGCTGACCGAAACACAGCCGACAAAAAGATCGGTGGAAGGGGAGTAAGTGCCGTGACGCCAGATGGCGAGCCGACAACGTTGAGTGAAGTGATATGCAGCAACGCTAGTCTGCGCGGCGGCAAGGTGGCCTTCGTCGATGAAAACCGACAGGTTTCCTTTGCGCAGTTCAACGGACGCGTCAATCGGCTGTGCAACGCGTTGCAGCGCCTTGGGATCCGCAAAGGCGACCGCGTCGCCTTTCTCTCCCGTAACTGCATAGAGTACGTCGAGCTCTATGGTGTGGCAAAATCCGGATCGTTGGCTGTACCGCTCAATTGGCGCCTTGCGATGCCCGAACTTGTTGCTGTCGTGCAGGACTGTGCGCCTGCCGTGCTCGTCGTGGAGGAGGGGCAGATTGCTGCCATCGACGCCGAACGCCCTAACCTTGCGGATGTCACGCACTTCGTGGCTCTGGGGCCACCGCGCGCAGGTTGGCTGTCGTATGAAGAGTTGCTTGCCGACGCCGCGGAAGACGAGCCGGAGTACTGTCCGGCACCGCACGACATCGCCTGCATCACCTACACTAGCGGTACGACTGGACGCCCAAAAGGTGTGATGCTTCGCCACGATGCTCTGGTCGAGAACGCCGCCGTTTCGGCCGCCGAAGCCATGGGCCTGAGCGACGCGGACGTGACCCTAGCCGTAATGCCGCTCTTTCACGTCGGCGGCATGTGGTATCATCTGTTTGCGAGCTTCGCCACGGGCTGCACGACGTTCATCCGTCCAGCTTTCGACCCAGCGGACGCTCTGTCCGCGATTGAGACCAACGGCATCACGAACGTCCACCTCGTACCCACGATGCTGGGCGACCTGATCGGACAACCTGGCACTGTTGCCGCCGCTCGGTCGTTGCGCCTTGTGTTCTATGCTGCGTCCTCTATGCCCGTGGAGCTTCTCCAGCGATCGATGGGCGTCCTGAGCCACTGCCATTTCCTTCAGTGCTACGGGTCGACGGAAGCTGGCATGGTGACGGCTCTTCTTCCCTCCGACCATGAGGAAGCGGTGCGGAATAGCGAGCGCGAACACCTCCTCCTCTCCTGTGGGCAGGCACTCCGAGGCGTTCAGGTCCGTATCGACCGAGACATTGGCGTTCCGGACGATATCGGCGAGGTCCTCGTCGGTGGCTCTAAGATCATGGCGGGATACTGGGGTCGGGATGATGCTACCCGCGCAAGTCTTTCGGATGGCTGGCTGCGGACTGGCGATTTGGGCCGGATCGATGACGAAGGTTACCTCTACATTGTCGATCGCAAGAGCGACATGGTGATCAGCGGCGGAGAGAACATCTTTCCGTCGGAGGTGGAGCAAGTCCTCTACCGACACCCGGAGATCCTGGAGGCAGCGGTCCTCGGTGTAGCGGACGCCCGCTGGGTTGAAAAAGTGGTTGCGGCCGTGGTGTTGAAGCCGGGGTCAGCATTAACACCAGGCGACATCATCCAGTTCGTGCGCCGACATCTGGCCTCCTACAAGTGCCCCAAGCTCGTCCTCATCATGGACAACCTTCCGAGGAGCGGGGCGGGGAAGGTGCTGCGCAAGGATCTACGCAATCGCTTTGATGTCTCAAATCAAACGGCGGATTGAATTCGGCTCCGCGGGCCAGGGCACCTGCAGAAGCATCGTCTGAAGCGGTCGCATTCACAGAGGAAAACAAATGATCAAAAGCATGATCTCTAGGCGGAGCACCGTCGTCGCACTGGGCGCCGCCCCCCTTATCGGCGCCCTCGGGCGATCCGCTGCGGCACAACCCCGAGCAGCCTTGGACCGCAACGCTCGCATGGTTGTCGGCTACGTGCCGGGAGGCCCAACCGATACGATTGCTCGCCTTCTCGCAGAGCGGTTGCGCGGCACCTACGCGCCACAGGTCATCGTGGACAACCGTCCTGGTGCCGCCGGCCGCTTAGGTGTGGAGTTGATCAAGGGCGCCGCTCCGGATGGAACTAATGTCCTTCTCACGCCAGCCACGACGCTAACGATCTTCCCGCACGTTTATCCCCGCACGACGCGGTACGACGCGCTAACGGACTTCGTCCCGGTGAGCACGATTTGTGCTTCGCCCTATGCCTTCGCTGTTAGGGCCGATCATCCTGCGCATGACCTAGCGTCCTTTGCGGCTTGGGCGAAGCAGCAAGGTGATGCAGTACCCTTCGGAAGCCCAGCGGCGGGTGCTGGTCCCCACTTCGCTGGCGTCAGACTGGCCCAGAAGATCGGCGTCCAGCTAACCCATGTGCCCTACCGCGGCACGGCCCCGGCCTTGCAGGACATGCTTGGGGGGCAAATTCCTGCCGTCTCCCTGCAAGTGGGCGACCTCGTTGAGTACCATCGCGCCGGCAAGGCGCGGATCCTCGGCGTGTCATCGGCGGCTCGTCTTCCCAGCCTGCCCGACGTCCCGACTTTCAGCGAGCTCGGCCATCCGGACCTCACGGGCGAGGAGTGGTTCGGGATTCTTCTGCCCGCTCGGACGCCTGCGCCCATGGTGGAAGGGCTTCACACGGCCATTCTCAAAGCGGCTGAAAATCCTGAGCTCCGGGAAGCTCTCGAGCGCCAGCAGTATCGCATGTTCACCCAGTCGCCGCAGGAGTTCGCGGAGCTGATCAGGACGGAACGCGCCAAGTGGGGCCCAGTAGTTCAGGAGTCTGGCTTCAAGTCTGACGAGTAACAGCAGGACGGCAAACCGAGATGGCGGGGCGTGGTGGCGCCCAGCTGCAGTGTGCCTGCCAAGTAGTCGGCCAGTCCTCCAGACTGGCCGACAGACCCGAGAGGTCGGCTGGTCGACCTCTGGAACTCCTTCACTGGAGAGTCGAATGAGTGACCCTCAAGCACACAGCGGCGCCTCATCGCTCGGCACCCTCGACGAGCTGCCGCAGGACTATCGGGATGCTATGACTTCCGCGAACCTGGTTCCGCTCTGGCCCAGCATGCGCGGCTTTCTGCCCCACGATGCTCCCCGCCCACAGACACGCCCCGCGTTGTGGCGCTACTCGGAAGTAAGGCCCCTGCTGCTCCGGGCGGGCAGCTTGACTCCAATTGAGAAGGCAGAGCGCCGCGTTCTCGTCTTCTCGAATCCCGGGCACGGGTTGGATGGTCTGCACTGCACTGGGACGATCTACGTCGGCATGCAGATGATCCTACCGGGCGAGATCGCTCCGAATCATCGGCACACGCCGTCGGCTGTTCGCTTGGTCGTCGAGGGCGAAGGGGGCTCCACTATCGTGAATGGCGAGCGACTGCCCATGGAGCGCGGCGACCTAATCCTCACACCGGCTCTCCAGTGGCACGAGCACACGCACGCCGGCTCTGGCCCGGTGATCTGGATGGACGCGCTCGACCTTCCTCTGGTCGTCGGGATGGAGGCATCATACGCCCTGGAGGGGGCTTCACAGACCGTCAAGAACGGCCTGGATGCCTCAGTCACTCGCTACCGGCGAGCCGGTCTCGTCCCCTATCAAAACTTCGCTTCGCCGCGTGCGCAGTATCCACTCATGCGCTGGCCCTGGGCGGAGGTGCGTGCAGCCCTTGAGGCCCTGGCTTCGGATACCGATGAGGGCAAGCCAGTACATCTTGGCTACGTGAATCCCGAAACGGGTGGGGAATGCCTGCCCACCCTCGGCTTCTCGGCAATCATGCTCCGGTCAGGTGAGGAGGTGACACTTCCCAGAGACAGCGCCTCCGCCGTGTTCCATGTTGTGTCGGGCACGGTTCAGGCCGAAGTGGCAGGCGAGGCGCTGCTTAACGCGGAAGATGCGGACGTCTTCGCCGCACCAGCCCATGCACGGGTCCGCCTCGTCAATCGTTCGACAGCTAAGCCCGCCTTCCTGTTCCAAATCGATGACGCACCACTGCAGCGCAAGATTGGTATCTACGAAAGGTTTGACGCATGACCACCGCACTCGACCTTCTTTTTGAACCCGATGCAACGCCAACACTGGAGGTCGAGGGCGGTGGTCGTGTCCCGGTCTCGCGCATCTTCTGCGTCGGGCGGAACTACGAAGCCCACGCTGCGGAAATGGGCACCCAGGTGGACCGCGAGGCGCCGTTCTGGTTCACCAAGAGCCTGCACGCTATCGTCGAGAGCGGATCGTCCGTTGCGTATCCGCCGGGCACAGGAGACTACCACCACGAGATCGAACTCGTGGTGGTCCTCGGGCATGGTGGCTTCCAGGTCCCATTGGACAAGGCTCAAGAACTCATCTTCGGGTACGCCGCAGGCCTCGACATGACCCGCCGGGACCTTCAGCTCGCCTCCCGCGCCAAGGGCCGTCCCTGGGATACGGGCAAGGACTTCGAGGAAAGCGCCGTAATTGGGAAGGTCGCACCGGCCGCCCGCATTGGGCATCCCGCAAGAGGGCGCATCTGCCTGTCCGTAAATGGGGTGGTAAAACAGGACGCTGACCTGGATCACCTCGCCTGGAAGGTGCCAGAGCTCATCGCGAACCTTTCAACCCTTTACCGCCTCCGTCCGGGCGACCTGATCATGACAGGAACCCCGGCAGGTGTGGGACCTGTGGTGGTCGGTGATCGCCTTGAGGGGGAGGTTAACGGGGTCGGTGCGGTTTCCCTCAGCGTCAGCGCCGCCGCTGAGGCCTGAGCGAGGTACATACGGGCGGCATCGTAGGGCAGACGACGCGCTGTCCTACTGCAGCGATGCAGGCCTTAGCCGCCTACTGGGGCTCGCAGGATCAACGCGGGCCGGCAGGCGAGCGGGCTTCATTTGAATACCGATGCGCTGATGCCCCATTCCCCCGGAGCCAAACCGCAATGATCGACAGATCGAACTTCAATCGATCATTGACTCGATCGTCGATGATTTGCACGATCTCGGTGATGATGAACGAGCCCCGGCGCCTGCCCTTTGAGATGGCGCCTTCCAGCGCCGGCCTACTGGGTGGTCCAACCCTGACCGACGAGGCCGAGCGCCGGATCAGGCAGGACATCCTCTCCATCGTGCTCGAGCCGGGTACGCGTCTTCGCTTAGACAGCCTGCGGGGCCGCTATCAGGTCGGGGCCAGCCCTCTTCGCGAGGCCCTGTCCCGCCTCGTCGGCGAGGGCTTGGTCGAGGTCGAGGGTAACAAGGGCTTCCGCGTCACCCCACTCTCGGGTGCTGATCTCGTCGACATTGCGTACATGCGCGCCACGATTGAAGGACAGGCGGTCAGAGATGCGATCGCACGGGGGGACGCGGCGTGGGAGGGTAACATTGTTGCCGCGCTGCACCGCCTAGTCCGCGCCACTGAGACTACGGCGACCGACCCGACTAGCTTGGCTACTTGGAATGCCGAGCACGACGCATTCCACCGCGCGTTGATTCATGCCTGCGGCAGCCACCGTGCCCTGGATGCACAGAGACGTCTTGCGGAGCAGCACGCACGGTACCGCATCGTGTTGATGGGCGCGAACATGCCACGCCAGCTTCTCGTCGACGAGCACCGGGCAATGGCCGAGGCGGTGCTGGCCCGAGATGCGGACTTGGCTCAGCGCCTACTCGGCCAACACATGCGAATCACGAGCGACTTCTACGCCCGACAGCTATGCGGGGCCGCTTCGCCCAGCGACTAGCTCATGCGTAACCAAGCGGAGGAAACAAGAATGATCACGCGTAGGTGCCTTGTGAGCGGTGCTGCTACGGTGAGCGCAATGCTGATCCAGCCGGCCCAGTCACAGGGCGTAGGCAAGATCCGCATCGGCTACACGGCCGTGCTCGACTACACAGCCGCATTCGTCGCTCAGGAAGAGGGTTTCTTTCGGCGTCAGGGGCTGGAGACAGAGCTCCAGCTTATTCCGCTGAACTCCACGCTGCCAGCTGCACTGCAGTCCAATTCGATCCAGATCGGCGGGCCAACGCCGTCCGTCATGATCTCCGCAGTAGATGGCGGGCTTGATCTCGTCGCCCTCACGGCATGCGCCGAGATCACGCGGGAGGTGACGACCTTCGGCGTGGTGGTGAAGACTGGTTCCGACGTCCAGGACGCCACGGGCTTTGTGGGGAAGAGGGTCGGCGTACCGGGATTGAATGCTTTCCTCCATGTGCTGTTCCGGAAGTGGCTTATGGACAAGGGCGTGGACCCCCGCCGCGTAACCTTCGTAGAGGTGGCCTTCCCTCAGATGGCCGACGTGCTGCGCGGCGGCACGGTGGACGCAGTGGTGACCGGCGAGCCTGTCTTGAGCCGGATCGTCGCCAGCAGCACCGGCCGCCTCGTATCAAATATGACCCCGGAGTTAGCTGAGCCGCTGCCAACCGCGCTCTGGGCAACCACTCGCGCCTGGGCCACGCGCAACCCTGACGCCATTCGTGGCTTCCGGAGCGCAATTGCGGAGGCGGTGGCATGGACAGGGAGCAACAGTGACAAGGCTCGGGAATACATCGCCAAGTACACGCGCCTTCCCATAGAGATCGTTCGTACCGTCCCGCTTGCCCGTCTGCGCTCCGACGTCACGCAGCGGGAGTTGGAGGCGTGGGTCCGCATTATGACCGAGCAGGACATGCTGACGTCCAAGATCGACGCAGCGCGCCTACGGCTAGCCTGAGGCCGTGATCATGGACGGCATGCAGGGCGCTGCGGGTACGGTTCGCTCAGGCGAGGTCATCAAGCCCGCCATCGCCTTTGAAAGCGTCCACCTTGACCTGGGAGGACGGGAGGTGCTGCGCGATGTCAGCTTCTCCCTGCCATCCGGGAGCTTTGGCTGCGTGATCGGACCATCGGGCAGTGGCAAGACCACGGTGTTGCGTCTCGCCGGCGGCTTCCTCCAGGCGAAAAATGGATCCGTCTGCGTCGGCGGTGTCCCGCGCTCCGGCCCGTCGCGGGACGTCGCAGTCGTCTTTCAGGACTATGGCCGCGCGCTGCTGCCTTGGCGCGACTCCTACGGCAACGTCTCCCTCGCACTCGAAGCCGCGGGCGTACCTCGGAGTGAGCGCAAGGACAGGATCGAGCGCCTGCTGACCACCGTCGGGCTCGGCAAGCATCTTCACAAGTATCCGTCGGAAATGTCCGGTGGCATGCAACAGCGCCTTCAAATCGCGCGCTGCCTCGCTCAGGAACCTCGAATCCTCTTAATGGACGAGCCCTTCGGTGCGCTGGACGCGATGACCCGGCAGACCCTCCAGGACGAGTTGCTTCGCCTTGTCTCTGACAGCGGCATGACCGTGCTCTTCGTTACCCATGACCTTGAGGAGGCGCTCTATCTCGGCGACGTGGTCGTGGCGCTCGCAGCTAATCCCGGGCGGGTGGACCGGGTGGTGACGGTTCCGCTGCCCTCACCGCGGAGCCAGCTCGCCACCCGCGAGCACTCGGAGTTTCTGCGTCTCCGGCGTGAACTGTTCGGCCTCATGCAGGATGGCCACGGATGATGCGCTCGGCCCGGCGTGGGGTGGTGATCCCGCTGCTCCTGCTCGCGTCCTGGGAGATCGCCTTCCTAGGGCAGCCCCCTAGTGACTCCCTAGCACCACCCAGCGCCGTCGTCCGAGCCGGTGCGACCGCCCTAGCTGACGGATCTCTGGTCGTCGCGACCTGGGAGACGCTCTCGGTGGTCGTGTCCGGACTGCTGCTTGGCGGGGGCGCGGGGATGGTGGCTGGCATCGTCCTCGGCCTCGTGCCGGCCTTAGCTCGCTTGGCCCGGGCGCCGGTAGAGGCGCTACGGCCGCTTCCTTCCGTCGCCCTGATCCCCCTGGCCCTGCTCGTCTTTGGCTTTGGACCTGCGATGGGCGCCTCGGTCGTTGCCTTTGCAACCTTCTGGCCCATGCTCGTCCTTAGCCAAGGGGCCGTCGGCGGCGTTGACCGTACCCTGCGCGACGTGACCCGCGCACTCCAGCTCGGACCGGTGGCGCGGGTTGCCAAAGTCATCCTTCCCGCGGCCCTGCCGCGGCTCGTCGTCGCCCTGCGTCTTGCAGTCGGCGTGGCCCTCGTCGTCGCGGTTACGGTGGAGATCGCGGCAAACCCGCAGGGGTTGGGCTATTCACTGACCATGGCCCAGCAGGGGCTCGCCCCCGCCCTGGCACTTGCGTACCTCGTCTGGATCGGCGTGCTCGGCTGGGGGCTCAACAGGATCCTCGTTGCAGCGGAGCGGCGATTGCTTCTCCATCATGGGCAAGCCGGGGGGGGGCGCTAATGCGCGCGGTTCGCGAACTCGCAGTTGCCCTGACCGGCCTCGGGATAGTGCTGCTCGTCTGGTGGGCGGTGACGGAGACCGGACTAATCTCACGCGCCTTTCTGCCGAGCCCGGACGCTGCGCTTGCCGCGCTCCAGCGAGGGCTGGCGCGCGATCTTCTCGCACAGACAGGGGCGACCGTGATCCTGATGTTCCAGGGATGGCTGCTCGCCAGCCTTGTGGCCATCATTCTCGGCGCGCTGATCGGACTGAACCAGACGGCGCGCGAGACGCTGGAGCCCCTGCTGGAGTTCATCCGGCCTCTCCCGGCCTCGGCCATTATCCCTATTGCCATCGCAGTCTTTGGCCTGACGCCGGGTATGGTTTTGAGCGTGGTTGCCTTCGGATCGCTGTGGCCGACCCTGCTGGCGACCGTCCACGGCTTCAAGTCCGTGGAGCCGCGTTTGGTTGAGGTATCACGTGCCCTAGGCCTCTCGCGCCTTTCCTTCGTCTGGAAAATCGGTCTGCCAAACGCGGTCCCGGATGTCCTGGCCGGCATGCGGCTCTCGCTGACTGTGGCACTAATCCTCGCGATCGTGACGGAAATGCTGGCCGGGCAGCAGGGACTGGGCACGGCAATTCTGCTGGCAGGCCGGTCGTTTCGCGCGGCCGATATCTTTGCTGGCTTGATCCTGCTCGGCCTGATCGGCCTGATCAGCAACCTCGTGCTCGAGGCAATTGAGCAGCGGCTTCTGCGCTGGCGGGCGGCATAACTCATTTAACTCGGGAGGATTGTCATGGCGATCAGGAATGCAACCGTCACAGTGGAGACAACGAGCATCTTCCACAGCCAGGACACCGGCCTAGCCCTGCCTGCCACGCCCCAGGATTTGCCAAGCGCCGAGTGCTGGCGGGCGGAGGTCGCAGGGTGAGCTATTACGTCGGGACAGATGTGGGCGGCACCTTCACTGACATGTGGGTCGCCGATGGGAGCGGGCAGGCGCGGGTCTTCAAGAGTCCTACGACGCTAGACGTCATGACTGGCGTGCTGAACACCACGCGATTGGCCGCAGAAGGTTACGGGCTGTGCTTCGAAGAGTTCTGCGCCCGTATCGTCCGCTTCGGGCATGGGACGACAGTCGGGTTGAACGCCCTGTTGACCAGGCGGGCGGCACGATGCGGCGTGCTGACCACCGAGGGTTTCGGCGACACGCTCGAGATCGGCCGCATGCGGCGCCTGACTTCCGGCCTCTCGGAGCTGGAGGTGACGGACTTCTTCCTGCACAACCGCTATGATCCGATCGTGCCGAGAGACATGGTGGAGGAGGTCCCGGAGCGGATCGACGTCAACGGGCGTGTGGTGCGCCAGCTGGATGAGACGCAGGCGCGCGCCGCCATTGCCCGGTTGGTGGCGAAGGGGGCACAGGCACTCGCGATTTGTACGCTCTGGTCGCCTGTGAACCCAGTGCACGAGCTGCGCCTGCACGAGTTGGCGCTGGAGGCGATGCCGGATGCCTTTATCACCCTCAGCCACGAGGTGTCTCCCGGCGTCGGCGAGTATGGCCGCATGTCGACCGCCGCCGCCAACGCCGCTCTCGGTCCCGTCGCCGGCCGCTACCTTTCGCGCCTCGAAAAGGAGCTCCAAGCGGCGGGCATGACGGTTCCCGTGCTGATGATGACCAACGCCGGCGGGGTCCTGCCGACCGCGTCGCTGACCGACCGGCCAGCCTACGCTATTTTCTCGGGGCCAGCGGCCGGTGTGATCGGTTCCCTCGCCATTGGCGAAATGCTGGGGGAGAAGAACCTTCTCGCGACTGACATTGGGGGGACCTCCTTTGACGTCGGGGTCATCGTCCGTGGTCGCCCCGTGATGCGGCAGGAGATCTCCGTCGCCGGCGCCGACATCCGCGTGCCCTCCATCGACGTGGACAGCATCGGGGCGGGTGGTGGGTCGATTGCTAGCGTGCAGTTCGGGGCGTTGCAGGTCGGGCCCCAGAGCGCCGGATCCATGCCAGGTCCCGCCTGCTACGGGCGGGGTGGAACGGAGCCGACGGCGACTGACGCAGACCTCGTGCTTGGCGTGCTGGATCCTAACAACTTCATTGGCGGGGCCATGAAGCTCGATGGTGAGGCGGCCCGCCGCGCCATCCATGATCGCATCGCCAAGCCGCTGGGCGTGGATGTGATGGAGGCAGCCTGGGGCATCCGCGAGGTGCTGGACGCGAAAATGGCGGCGCTGCTGCGCCGTGCCACCATCGAGCGTGGTCATGACCCACGGGATTTCGTGTTCCTGGCCAACGGCGGCGCCGGGCCAAGCCATGCCTGGGCCCTGACGCGGGAGCTTGGCCTTCCGAAGTTCATCGTGCCGGCGGCGGCGACCGCGCAGTCGGCCTTTGGCTGTGCCAACTCCTCGCTGGGCCTGACACGGGAAAGCCCCGTTTATCTGAGGGCAGGGGGTCGGGCGGTGCCGCCCGACAGCCAGCTCCAGACCGTCGAGGCGGAACTGGCCCGGCTTTCCCAGGAGGCGGCGAAGAACCTCGAATCCGCCGGCGCGCGCGGTGACCTCGTGCTTGAGCGCGTGCTGTCAATCCGCTATCGCGGCCAGACCAACACGCTGGACATTGTCGTGCCGGGCGAAGCTTTCGGCGCGGACGCATTCCTCTCCGCAGCCCGACAGTTCGAGCAGGAGTACGAGGGCCTCTTCGGACGCGGTGCAGCCTACAGCGCGGCAGGCTTTGAAGTGGTCGGCGCGAGGGTAACGGCTACCGGCCATTTGCCGCCTCCCCGGATCGCTGCCTCGGGCGAGGCCATGCGTCCGGCGGGAACCCGCTCGATCCTGTTTGACCTTCGGGCCGGTCCTGTCGAGGCCGCCATATGGCGCACGAGCTTTCCGCCACCTGGTGCTGAGGTGGTTGGCCCTGCCGTCATCGAGTTCCCGGGGCAGAGCGTGGTGGTGCCGCCGGGCGGCGTCGCCCGGGCCGATGAGATGGGGAACCTGCACGTGAGCATCGCCGCATGAGCAACGTCACGGTCAACCCGGTCGTTTACGAGGTCATCCGATCCCGCCTGCTGGCGAGCACGGAGGAGATGCGGATCGCGCTGCAGAGCGTCTCCGGCTCGCCGACCGTCACGGAGGCGTCGGACTTCTTCACAGGCCTTTTCCTGCCCGACGGATCCTTTGCCTCCATGGGCTTCCAGGTCTCCTTACAGGCTCCGGTGGTAGGCCACCTCATACGCGCCGTTCACGACCGGCCTCACCTTGAGGTTCGTGACGGGGACATGTTCATGGGCAATGATCCCTTCGTCGGCGCCTTGCACCAGAACGACCTCCAGCTCACCGGCCCAATTTTCGCCGACGGTCAGCTGATCGCATGGGCAGGGGTGGAGGCACACGTCACCGATATCGGTGGCATGGACTTCGCTTCGTGGTCGCCCCGAGCGCGCGACTGCCGCCAGGAGGGCCTCCGCATCCCTTGCGTGAAGGTCGTGGAGGAGGGGCGCCCGCGCGAGGACATCCTGGAGATGATTCTTACGGCGACCCGCCTCCCGGCCCAGCTTGGCTTGGATATCCGGGCCTTCATCGCCACGATAAACGTGGCACGTAGCCGAATTGCGGAACTCGCGGGTCGGTACGGGGCGGGCACTGTCTCCGAGGTCATGCGGCTCATGATCGCCCAGTCGGAGAGGCGGACCCGTGCCCGGTTACGCGAGCTGCCGGACGGCATCTTTCGCGCCACCGACTTCCTCGAGCACGATGGCGAAGCGAACCGCCTCTATAAGATCCATGGCGTGCTGGAGAAGCGCGGCGAAACGCTGCGTTTCGACTTCAGCGGCTCCAGCTACCAGGCGCCTGGTTTCATCAACTGCACGCGGTCTGGGCTTGAAGGGGCGGTGATCGGGTCAGTGATGCCGATGCTCGCCTGGGACATTCCCTGGAACCGAGGTATCCTGAACTGCTGCGAAATCGTCGCGCCCGACGGATTGGTAGTCACCGCGCAATACCCTGCGCCGGTCGGATCGGCGACCGTGGAGGCGATCTGGACCACGACAAACGTGGTGAGCGCTTTGTGTAACCGGCTTCTGGCCTGCTCCAAGAGCTATGCGCCCCGCGCGCAGGCAGTGGCGCAGGGAACCATGGCGACCTTCAACCTCGGCGGCCGCAACCAGTATGGTGAGCCCTTCGGGTTGCACCTGATGGACCCGCTCGCCGGTGGATACGGGGCTTTCGCAAGCAAGGACGGCTACGACGCCGGCGGTCCGCACAATTCGCCCATGGCGTCGATCGCTGATGTCGAGAGAAACGAGCGCGCTGTTCCTCTTTTCTACTTCTACCGCCGGCTGGCGCGGGACACAGGAGGCTGCGGCACCTTCGCGGGCGGTGCCTCGGCTGAACTTGCACTAACACTGGCCGGCGTGGACGAAGCCGAGGCGCTGATCATGACGCACGGAGCCGAGGTGCCGAACACGGCAGGCCTCGCGGGCGGCTTACCTGGCGCGACGGTCGTGCAGCGCTGGGCAGAGCAGGGTGCCTCGGAAGGGGTGCTGGACGCTGCTGCCCGCTTCGAAATGCTCGGACCCAAGCCGGGCCTCCGGCCTATGCGCCGCGGCGACGTCTTTGCCGTGTCCTGGCAGGGCGGCGGCGGATGGGGCGACCCTCTTGGACGCGACCCTGATGCAGTGCTCCGCGATCTGAACCGCGGCGTAATCTCGACACAAACGGCGAGCGAGATCTACGGCGTGTCAGTCGTGGACGGGGCCCTGGACCGGGACAGCACGGAGGCCCTTCGCGCGTCGATCCGCCAGAGACGAATAGGGGTCGCTATGCCCGCGAGGACGGTTGTAGGAGAAGTCCTCCTGCCGATTGGGCCCGCGCTAACGATCGTGCGTAACGCCGAGGGCGACCACGTCATTGGACCGTCAGGACACGTCCTATCTTCTGGGCATACGCGCTGGCGGGAGGGCGCCGTCTCTGCGCCCGTCCAGGCGGACCAGCTTCCGATGCACGTGCTCCATGCAGAGCTGGCGATGACTGCTTGGTATTGCCCGGTCTCGGGCATCCTGCTCGCCCTTGACATCCACCGTGCGGACGAAACTCCGCAACACGACGTGGAGATCGACCTTGCCCAGCTGACTGCGCCGACCACGGCTCAAAACGTGGCCTGACTCACCTTCGCCTGCCGCGTCCGGCAGGGCCGGCAGGCAGGCGGGGTAGGCCGCCGCAGAGAGGGAAGCACGGTGCACTGGGAGAATCGGAGATGACCAAGCGCATTCTTATAACCGCCGCGGCAGCGGGCATCGGCGCTGCCATAGCACGCCGAGCGAAGGCGGACGGCTACGACGTCATCATCTCCGACGTTGACCAGGAGAAGGGTGAGCAGCTGGCCAAGGAGGTGGGCCTGACCTTCGTTCGCTGTGACCTAGCGAGGGAGGCGGAGGTCGTCTCTCTTATTGGGCAGGTCGGGCTTGTAGACCTACTAGTGAACAATGGCGGCGTCTCCGGGCCGACGGCGCCCGTCGCCGAGGTATCGACCGCAGATTGGGAGCGTGTCTTCGCCGTGAACGTCACGGCCACTTTCGTGGCGTGCCGCGAGATGGTCCGCCTTATGCGGCCTGCCGGGAGGGGAACGATTGTCAACATGTCTGCTGCGGCGGCGAAGATCGGCTACCCGAACCGCGCTGCCTACGCCGCTTCAAAACGTGCGGTTCTCGGCCTTACGGCTTCGCTTGCCCGAGAGGTCGGCGCGGATGGTATACGGGTCAACGCCGTCCTGCCCGCAGCCGTCCGTGGAGAGCGGATGGACACTGTTATCGAGCGTTACGCGACTGCCAACGGCGTATCGATCGCGCAAGCAGAGGCGACATATCTACGCCGGCAGGTGACAGGTCGCTTCATTGAGCCGGAGGAGATCGCGGCCCTGATCCTGTTCCTCGCCACGGACGAGGCACGCTCCATTACGGGTGAGTTCATAAGTATCGATGGAGGGTTTGAGTGAACGATCAAGCCGAACTGGACCGTGCGACAAGGCCCATGCCTATTTCGCCCTCTATTGCGGAGACCAGGACATGAGTGATTTCGTTCGCTCCATCCCGGTTCGATGG
This sequence comes from Roseomonas sp. KE2513, assembly GCF_016107305.1. Taxonomy (GTDB): domain Bacteria; phylum Pseudomonadota; class Alphaproteobacteria; order Acetobacterales; family Acetobacteraceae; genus Roseomonas. The sequence goes on along the minus strand of NZ_RCVR01000040.1, from coordinate 12,410 downwards.
AACGACTGCGATCCTGCCGGCATCGTTTTCCACGCGCACTATGTGCGTTGGATGGATGAGGGCTTCCACGACCTAGCGCTCGTCCGAGGCGTGGATTTCAGGGCAATGGAGGCGATGGATCCGAACTTCCGCAGCTCGCCTCTCGTGGACATCGGATGCGCCTTCCGAGCTCCGGCTCAGTACGGCGACCTGCTGGATCACCGTATTGCCCCACCAGAGATCGGCAGTGGGCGTGCGTTTCGCGTCCTGCACAGGTTCTACAAGGGCGAAACTCTGGTTGCGGAAGGCCATCAGGTTAGAATCTGGGCCATGGCCGGGCCGGGAGGGGAGGGGCTGCGAGCCATCGTGGTACCAGGACCTATCGCAGCCAAGCTCCGGGGGGATGACCTGCCCCCCTAGAAGTGGGCCGCCGGAGATGAGAGTCCGGCGGTATGTCGGAGGGGTATGGGATGGCACGCAAGCACCACAAGCCGGAGGAGATCGTCGCCAAGCTGAGGCAGGTTGAGGTGCTGACAGGCCAGGGCAAGCCGGTGGTCGATGCGGTTCGGGCGATCGGAGTGACGGAGGCGACCTACTATCGCTGGCGTGCCGAGTATGGCGGGCTGAAGCTGGACCAGGTGAAGCGACTGAAAGTGTTGGAGCAGGAGAACGGCCGTCTCCGGCGGGCAGTGGCTGACCTGACGCTGGAAAAGCTGGTGTTGAAGGAAGCCGCCTCGGGAAACTGGTAAGCGCCCCTCGTCGCCGGGCATGCGTTGCGCATGTCACGGCCAAGCTGGACGTCTCGGAGCGGTTTGCCTGCAAGGTGCTGGGTCAGCACCGTTCGACGCAGCGCAAGGTGCCGAGGGCGGCCGACGACGAGGCGGCGCTGACGGTGGCGATTACTGACTGGGCTCGGCTGTATGGCCGGTATGGCTACCGGCGGATCACGGCCCTGCTGCGGATCGAGGGCTGGGCGTGCAACCACAAGCGTGTAGAGCGGATCTGGCGTCGTGAGGGCCTGAAGGTGCCCTCCCGACAGCCCAAGCGGGGGCGGTTGTGGCTGAACGACGGCTCGTGCGTGCGTCTGCGTCGTAAGCGTTGCGTCGGCGACAGGCCGGATGTGAGTTGACAGCGTGCGGTGGTGTTGCTCCCGCGCTGGGACGGCGAGAGCTGCGAGGTTATCTTGATTGACGTAACGGGTCGTTCGGTCTGACGATCCCCGGTCTTCGACGAACCGGAGCCACGGAGATGGACGTCGATACTGACAAGATCGACGATGCGGTCTTAGCTCTGCTGCAGTTGACCTTGCACGATGGTTTCAGGGCCTGGAAGGGCCATGACTGGGACGCACTGGGTCGCCTTCATCGTAAGGGGATGATCGGTGATCCGGTTGGCAAGGCCAGATCGGTGGTGCTCACCGATGAAGGCTTGGCTGAGAGCAAGCGGTTATTTGATCAGCTTTTCAGCAAGCCCGGATGACGGGTTCACGCGCCGTGCTCACGCGGCCAGTTCGGGTGTCCTGTTTGAATTGCTCGGTTGCCAGTTCCATGGCAGCAGGGTGTCCAGCTCGGCGGCCTTTGTCCGCCCCGAGACGATGCGCTCCAGCACGTCGGTGAGCCAGGCCTGCGGGTCGATGCCGTTCAGCTTGGCGGTCTGGAGGAGCGTCATCGCAATCGCCCAGTGCCACGCCCCGCCATCGCTGCCTGCGAATAATGCGTTCTTGCGATTGAGGGCGACCGGACGGATGGCGCGCTCGACCACGTTGGAGTCCATCTCGACCCGGCCATCGTCGAGGAACACGGTCAGGCCCGGCCAATGCCGCAAGGCGTAGCGGATGGCCTTGGCCAGATCCGAGGCGGCGGAGACGCGGCCCTGATGGGCCTGCAGCCAGGCATGCAGGGCCTCGACGAGGGGTCGACTTCGCGCCTGCCGCGCCTGCTGTCGGTGTTCGGCAGGATGACCGCGGATCTGGCTCTCGATGGCGTAGAGCGCCTGGACCTGCGCCAGCACCTCGGCCGCGAGCGGTGACCCGGTGGAGGCGTGGAACTCGTAGAAGTACCTACGCATGTGGGCCCAACAAAAGGCGAGGGTGACCGAGCCGTCGGCGCGGTCGCCCGCCAGCCGCTTGAACCCGGCATAGCCATCCACCTGCAGCACGCCCCGGAACGTTGCCAGGTGCCCGGCGGGGCGCAGGCCCTTGCGGTCCTCGGTGTAGGCATAGGCCGCGATTGGGTGCCCTGGACCGCACCACGGCCGGTCATCGACCGCGTAACACCAGAGCCGTCCGGTCTTGGTCCGGCCGCGGCCGGGGTCGAGCACCGGCAGCGTCGTGTCGTCGGCGAACAGCTTGGGCGCGGACAGCGCCGTGCCGAGGATCAGGTCGTAGAGCGGGGTCAGCCACCAGCAGGCCCGGCCGACCCAGTTGCTCAGGGTGGAGCGGTCCAGGGTGACGCCCTGCCGCGCCAGCATCCGCGACTGGCGGTACAGCGGCAGGCTGTCGCAGAACTTGCTGACCACCACATGCGCCACCAGCGCCTCGGTGGCCATGCCACCATCGATCGGCCGCTCCGGTGCGGGCGCCACCACCACAGTGCCCTCGCAGGCTCGGCAAGCGTAGCGGGGGCGGCGGGTGACGCGGATCCGCAGCTGGGCGGGCACGATGTCAAGCTGCTCGGTGCGGAGCTCGCCGATGGCATGCAGCGCGCCGCCACAGCAGGGGCAGTCGCGGCATGCGACGTCGATCAGCACCTCGTAGCGCGGCAGATGCTCGGGCAGGGCGCCGTGGTTGCGCCGGGGCGGCGCCGGGCGGCGGCGCCCCTCCCGGGCCTCCGCCGCATCCTGCCCGGCCTGGTTCTCGGCGATGCTCTGCTCGAGATCCTCAAGCCCCAGCTGCATCTGGTCCGGGCTGAGCTGTTCCGACCGGCGGCCGAACTGGTGCCGCAGCAGGCGTTGGATCAGCAGCCGGAGCTTGTCGTTCTCGGCATGCAGCGCATCGTGCTGATGCGCCGCGGCGGCGACCACCTCCCGGAGCATCCTCTGCAGGATGGCGGGATCATCGGGCAGCGTGTCGAGGTCGATCTGCACGCCCTGATGATGGCGGATGCCGCCGCGTCGGAGCTACCGTTTCCAGCCGAATCGCAGCCCTGTTACCCGGCCAGCTCCGGCCTGCGGCGCGGCACCGGTGCTCGCCATTCGCAGCCGTCGAGCAGGGCCGCCAACTGCGCCGTGGACAAGGCAATGCATCCCGTCGTGGTGGTGGTCGGCCAGACGAACTGACCCTGCTCCAGCCGCTTCGTCAGCAGGCACAGGCCAACCCCATCGTGCCAGAGCAGCTTGATCAGTCCGGCCCGGCGGCCGCGAAAGGCGTACACCGCCCCGCCGAACGGGTCCTCCGCCAGGCCCTGCTGCACCAGCATCGCCAGGCCCGTCATCCCCTTGCGCATGTCGGTCACGCCGCAGGCGAGGAGGATCCGCAATCCAGCAGGCGGCGCGATCATCGGCGGCCCAGTGCAGACAACACGCGGCGCAGCACCGCCTCGTCCACCGCCGCCCCCACCCGCACCGTCACACCATCGGGCAGCACGATCTCGATCGAGGCTGGCACAGCACCGGGCATCGCGTCCGAGGAGGCCACCTGAGGCACCGGCTGATCGGCTGCCGCGCCTTCACCGTCGGCCAGCGCGGCGACCGGCACGAAGCTCGGTGACGCGGGCAGCACCGCCTTGAGATGGTCCTCCACCAGCTGCCGACGCCAGGTGTAGAGCAGGCCACTGCCGATGCCGTGCCGCCGCGCTACCGCGACCGGCGAGCCGCCCGGCTCCAGGCTCTCCATGACGATGTCGCGTTTCTGCTCCGGCGTCCAAATCCGCCGCCGCTCGCCGCGGGTGATCACCTCAATCGGCGCCCCGCGCACGCTCATACGATCAATCGTAGGAGCGTCCTCAACCTCTGTGACCCGCGGTGGCAGCGTCTTGCCCATCCCGCACTTGCATCACAGCACTATCCCGCGCCGCAATGTGCCGCCGCCGCGACGCTTACTCTGCGTCCGGAGCGGCCAAATCAGGTCTGGGCCTATGACTTCGTGGAGGACCGTACTCGGGACGGGCGCAAAATCCGGATGCTGAATGTCGTAGACGAATTCACCCGCGAGTGCCTGTGCATCCGCGTCGGGCGCAAGCTGGGCTCCGCCGAGGTGATCGATGTCCTGAGCGACTTGTTCATCCTGCGCGGCACACCTGGCTACATTCGTTCGGACAACGTCCTAGAACGGGAAGGCGTGGGACGCTTTGGCCAACAAGTCTCCATCGCCAGTTTGCACTGACGTCAGAACGCGCAGCAACACAAAACCAGGTGGCCTCCACCGCGATGGGGGAGCTCTCGACCATAGCAAACACAGGGTCCGTCGGCGGCCCCCACGTCCTTGTAGAGACCGCCGCGGCCCTCACCGTCCTCGAGACGAGATGCAGACCCAGGTGGAAGACCCGAACATTATCTACAGGGTCGCGGATGCGCCCTCACGGCTCCGATAGAGAGGGGTTCTTCCACCTGGTACCGGCCCCTCGACGAAGGGCCGGTAGTCGACACCGCCTTTGATGATCGCGTGAACCACGCGGGCCATCTTGGCGGTGATCGCTGTGAACGCCTTGCGCCGGAGGTCCGGATCGTCCCGGTCCTTGGCGACATAGCGCTCGAACTTGGCGCCGAAGCTGTTCTCCCGCTGACGGATGGCGACCTGGGCGGCCATCCACAACGTCCGGCGCAGGCGGGCATTGCCGCGCTTGGACAGCTTGGTCTTGCCGCGGAACTGGCCGGATTGGTGGGTGGCGAGATCCAGGCCGCAGAACTTCAGGAACTGCCGGTGATGCCCGAACCGGCGCAGGTCACCCGCCTCGGCCAGGATGGCCAGCGCGTTGATCGGCCCGATGCCCGGCACCTGCTGCAGGCGCCGGAAGTCGGCGTGCTCGCCCAGCAGCTCGCCCGCGAGCCGCTCGATGGTGTCGCGCTGGGCAATCAGGTGCCGTGCCTCGGCGATGACGAGGCGGAACATGGTGATGGCAGGCGCCTCGGGCGGGATCGGCAGCGCGATGGAGGTCTGGGCGGTGTCGTAGATGTCGCCGAGCAGGCGCGCCTTGGCGACCTTGCGGCCGGCGAGGTCCCAGGCAGTGGCGACGAAGGCCTCCTTGCTGAGGGCGGTGATGCTGGCCGGCACGGGAAAGCGCTCAAGGAGGGCAATGAACCAGTCGCTGCGGGTGTTGTTCCGGAAGCGGTCGACCTCGGGGAAGTACAGGGGCAGGTAGTGGGTCTGGATGCGGTGGAGCGCCTGGGTCTTGGCCTTGGAGACCACCTCATGGGTCATCGACAGCTCCTAGATGTCGTTGATCCCGTGCTCCAGCAGGTCGTGGTAGGGCTTGGCCGCGCCGATCCGCAGCATGTGCAGGATACACCTGGGCGTCCTTGGGATCGTTCTTGTCCCAGCCGTTGTGCAGCGCCTCCCTGGTCCGAGCGAGGGCCACCGAAGAAATCAGCCGCACGTCGAAGCCCGCCTGCACCAGCCGCCAGGCGAGTGGGCGGTGGTAGTGCCCAGTCGGCTCGAGGCCGACGGTCACCGGGCGCTCCAGGGCGTGCAGCTCGGCCACCAGTCGGTCGTGCTCGGCACGGCTGTTGGTTACCGTCATCCTACGCCGCCGCCGGGCCTTGGGCACCTCGATCAGCACCTCGTTCCCGAGCTTGGCGACATCGATGGCGACAAGGACCGTCGCAGGGGGTGTAGGCTGGGGCCTCGTCATGGCCGGTCGGCTCCTCTCCGTGTGGCTGGACACCATCACTGTGGAGGCTCGCTGGCCGGCCGTGGCCGCCTTTGAACCGGGTCATACCCAGATCCGGTTCAACCTTCCCGATGTGCTATGGGCCCGAGTTCGCCGCCAACGTCGTGAAGGGCTGGATCGGCGGCGTCGGTGCCAAGACGGCTTACATCGAGCCGGGAAGCCCATGGGAGAACGGCTATGTGGAAAGCTTCAACGGCAAGCTCCGCGACGAGCTGCTGAACGCCGAGGTGTTCAACACACTGGCCGAAGCCCGCGTCCTGATCGAGCAATGGCGGGTGCACTACAACACCGTTCGCCCGCACTCATCCTTGGGCTACCGGCCACCTGCGCCGGAGGTCGTCTTGCTTGGCATGCCGACGCCGCCCGGCAATCCTGTCCCGACCGGGTCACCTCCACAGCCAGCTACAATGCTGCACTAACTTTTCGTCCGGACCACTCGTTGGGGGCTGGTCAGGTAGGGCGCGGCAAGGGAAACCGCGATCTCGACCGGCGCTGGTCCCGCCCGATCACGGAGCCACAGCACGGCGCGGCCGATGATGAAGCCGGCCGCCGCGCCACCGGCGAGAGCCCAGGCCACGTCAAGGGCCGCCTCCGTCACCTCTGGTGCCGCACCCTCTCGCATGGCGCCCGTGACGAGGGCGAGGGCGGTCAGCGCCACGATGCGTGATGCCATCTCCCGGGCCTTCAGCGCGTCTGTGAGAGCACGGGGTACGTGAGGCGCGCCCTTGGCCTCCTGGAACAGCCGCGTGTCGAAGAGCGCGGCAACGACGCCGAGGAGGAGGGCCGCGGTCCATGTGATGCCCGGCAGAAGGACGTAGCGCGAGAGGGCGGCAACGCCCAGCACCGTCAGGAGCGAGACGGCCACCCCGACGATGACGCCCGGCAGAAAGAGGTGGCGCAGGAGGTGCGGCGTGATCCGGACGGCAGCGGCGTAGATGACTGGCGGCAGGAAGAGCCCGATCGCGAGGTCCGGGTCCACCCGGATGGGTGCGGAGCCGGGGAGGAACCCAGCCGTGAGCCCCGCACCGAAGAGGAGCACTGTCGCGGGAAGCTTAAGAAAGTGCGCCAGCGCCAGGAGCGGTCCAATGCCGGCCAGAAGCAGGGCGATAAACTCGACGGTGCCCATGCTGGCGCTCCTGTCCCGGCTACCCTCGGCAGCTCAGCCGTGACAGAGGAAACGCAGGGCGACCGGGATAGCTCCTCCGCGACAACTTGGCCTCTGTGCTCCTTAACCTCGGGGCAGCGGCCGAATTTCTCGGCATGATGTCGGATTTGATAACCCGATCGTGGTGGGCGCGTTCCCCTGGATGTCTGCAGCCTCTGCTATGCGGCAGCGAGGGGAAAGGCAGCGTTCAAATACCCACACCGAGCGACCGTCTTCCAGCAGAGGAACCGAGCATTGACCGGAAAGCCCCCCGAGATCCCCGGCGGCGCACAGTTGCGGACGATCGCCATGCCACGTGACACCAACGCCGGAGGCAGCATCTTCGGCGGCTGGACGCTGTCGCAGATGGACTTGGCCGGGGGTACCCTTGCGGCCGAGCACGCGGAAGGACGCGTGGCGACCGTCAGCATCGACGCCATGCGCTTCCTGCGGCCCGTTTCGGTCGGCGACGAGGTCAGTTGCTACTGTACGCTGCAGGAAATGGGCAAATCGTCCGTTGCCGTCAGGATTGAAACCTGGGCTCGCGAACGTGGCGGCAAACCTGCAGAGAAGGTGACCGAGGGCGTTTTCACGTACGTTGCGATCGACGAGGAGGGTCGCCCGCGTGACCTCCCAGCGTCAGAGGCGAGATGACGATCGAGGCCCCACATCCGCAGCCGTCTGACATGTGCCAGGGCCTTCGGCAGAGCTTCGCCAAGCCACTTTTTGTCGAGACCGGCTATTTGCAATCAGTAAGCTGAAAGCCGGGCACAAATGAACAGCAAGATAGATCCTGTGGCGGAGCCGGCAGTCGTTACGGGAAGCCGGGAGCAACTCCTTCACCTGCTCGCCGAGGCATCGGAGATCGAGCACACCCTCATGTGCAGCTATCTCTACGCTGCCTTCAGCCTCAGACGTGGGGAGAGGGAAGGGCTTTTTACAACCGAGGCCTCAACTGTGGATCGGTGGCGTAAGACCATCATGAACGTGGCGGTCGAAGAAATGGGCCATCTTCTCATGGTGGCAAACCTGACTGTTGCGGTTGGCGGCCGGCCCCACTTCGCCAGACCGAACTTTCCCGTCGCGCCCGGGTACTTTCCTTCGGGGGTCGTTGTCCGCCTCACCGGCTTCTCGCGCGAGACGCTGGAGCACTTTATCTTCCTTGAACGTCCGCAAGGATCTCCGGGCGAGGATAATCGAACCTTCAGTCAGGAGAGCTACGGCCGTGAGCAAGCCGTCCGCGGCCTGATGCCGAGTGCGCAGGACTACACCACGATCGGACACCTCTACGAGGCAATCCGCGCAAACCTCATTTCGCTCGCAAGCCATCTTGGAGAGGGCGGGCTGTTTCTGGGCGGTGCCGAACGGCAGGTTGGGCCTGACGTGGTCGATTTCCAAGGGGTGACCAAGATCGCTTCCTTAGAAGCGGCTTGCACCGCAATCGACTTGATCATCGAACAAGGTGAAGGGTCACCAGAGGAGCAGGAGGATTCGCATTACCGAAGCTTTCTGAGCATTCAGAGCGAATTTGAGGAACTCGCTCGTGGGAACCCCTCCTTTGCACCCGCATGGCCCGTCGCAGACAATCCTGTGCTCCGGCTTCCACCAAGCCCCGAGGATAAGGTCTTTGTCGACCATCCAGAGGCTGCGGTACTGCTAGATTTCACCTGCTCGGTCTATGGCTTGCTGCTACGCCTCCTTGTGCAAAGCTTTGGCCGAGCAGGTTCGGAGCCAGTTCTTGAGCAGAAGACGCTGATCTCAGCCGCCATCGAGCTCATGCATACGCTAGCGGGTGCGTCCGATCAGCTTGCGCGCCTGCCTGCGAGCCTATCCACACCCGGTGTGAACGCTGGCATGAGCTTCACCATGTTACGTGGGGTTGAGCCCCTGCTCGACGGACGTGTCGAGGAACAGCTCATACGTGAGCGAATGCGAGATCTGGCTGATGCTGCGCGAACCATTCCTCAACTGCCGAGCGCCTTGAGCGCAAGCCTCGATCGACTTGCTGAAGCATTCTCTCTTCAAGCGTCTTCCTGAACGTGCTGCATCCCTTCGATAGGCATTGTCAGGTTGGCGGGACCGGAGGGCCGTGGCAGCCTGCACCGCATGAACTCGCCTAATCCGTACCGAGGCTTCCGCTATCCAGCCGAGGTCATCCAGCATGCAGTGTGGTTGTACCACTGCTCAGCCTCAGCCTGCGTGACGTCGAGCTGATCCTTGCTGCACGCGGTATTGTCGTCAGCTACGAAACCATCCGCGAGTGGGGCCTGCGCTTCGGCCGGCTGTTCGCGAACGAGCTGAAGCGGCGGCGGCCAAGGCCAGGCGATAAATGGTTCATGGACGAGGTGTTCATCCGCATTCGCGGCATGTTGCACTACCTCGGGCGTGCGGTGGATCAGGACGGCAATGTGCTCTACATCCTGGTTCAGAGCCGACGCAATGCCAGAGCCGCGAAGCGGTTCTTTCGCAAGCTGCTGAAGGGGCTGGAGTACGTTCCCCGCGTGATCGTCACCGACAAACTTCGGAGCTACGGCGTTGCGAAGCGCGAGATCCTACCAGGGGTGGAGCATCGGCAGAGCCGCTATCTCAACAACCGCGCCGAGGTGTCACACCGGCCGACACGACGGCGAGAACGGCAGATGCAGCGGTTCAAGTCGCCGCGCCACGCTCAACGGTTCCTCTCCACCCCCAGCCGGATCCACAACCACTTCCAACTCCGTCGTCACCGCCTGACTGCCGACCAACACCGCCAGGTCCGCAATGCCGCGTTCAGCGCCTGGCGCGATGTGACCAGAACTGCACCAACTATCTGAGGGTGGCGCCAGCTCGAGTGCTCCTTGCGTCCTACGTCGCCAACCTGACAAGGCCATTGGAAGGTCCGACCTCGAAGACCCCGGACGGTGACAGTTCGATGGAAACCGCCCTCTGCCTATCGACGACGGTCAGGGCCGTGGAACTCCGGATGGGTGTCGCGCGCGCCAGTTCGATGGCCTGCTCGACCGTGGCTGCCTCCTCCAGGATCGTGGCTGCAAGGAGGTGGACAGGTATGCCGCCTACGCCGTCGTCCTGCTGGGCGAGGATGTTGAGGAAGAGGCCGAGACCCGCGCTGTTGACGCCGATCTTCCCGAGGATCCCGTGTTCCGTGATGCCCACGTAGTCGTGGACGTATCCCCTCACGGCCTGGGTATGCCAGTAGTCGTTGAGCTCCTCGTTCCAGTCCCAGGTCTGGACGCCGAACGGTGTTGTCGTCCGTTCCGTGCTGCGACCTACGGGAGCGTATATCAGGGTGCTGCACTCGCCAGGTGCACCATTGGTGGCCATGCCGAGCAGTTCGGTTCGTGCATTGAGAGCAGCGATCTGCCAGGGATCGACACCAGCCTCACTGGCTATGCCGTCCATCTCCTCCACGATCCGCGGCCGCCAGGCCCCGACATCGTCGATGACGCGCCCCGAGGCGGCCTGGATCGTCTCCCGGTCCAGTCCGGCCTTCGCGAAGAAGGCCTCGTAGGCCTCGAGACCGCCGAGCAGTTCGTCCCCGAGCAGGGAGGCACGCTGTCTCCCACGCTCTGCCGCTTCGGTAGCGTCGAGCAGCAGATGGGGCCGGTCGCTCCGGCGCCGATAGGTGAATGTCGGCTTCGAAAGGGAATTCATGGATCGCCTCTATCGTTGGGTTCCGCGCACTGCGGGTTCTGTCAGCGATCGCGCCAGAGCTGCCGCCTCGCGCCGGCTGACGCTGTGAGCTTACCCTGCCGCGAGGACGGAGAGCACGGTTGTCGCGCGACGGAGATGAAGCATGCGACGGCGGCTGGCGGGAACATACTGGTTGTGGCGGACGCGAGGACGGATGTAGAGGGCGGTCGAATTTCAGGCCACTTACCCGCCCTACGGCGAGCTCTCCAGCCCCCATGATTTCAATCTCGGATTTGCCGTAAGGGCTTGAGCAGATTAGCTCTTGGCGGGTCCGCTGCATCTGCCAGGGGTTGGTGAAGTGGCCTAGTTTTACTCCGCCCCGTGGCCTGAAATTGGACCGCCCTACAGAGCTCACACCCACTCGGTGTGCCACCTCCAGGACCGTCAGCTGCTCGGCCGATAGGGGGACGATGTTCGCCCGCTGCACATGCTTGAGCGGGCAGTTCCGGTCGCCAAGGATCGCTGCAAGCCGCGCGCGATTTTCAGTTCCAACAATGACGCTGACGGTCTGGGCCATACCGTGAAACTTCCAGAGCAGCGCTGCCTTGTGAATCCTACGTCTGCGTCAGTGCACAAGAAGGTTTGCGAGGTGCATTCCGCAGCGGCGCCAGTTCTATCGGGCGTCAGGGCAGTGGATCCGGAGGATGCCCCATCAACTGCTCGAAGCGGCCTGCATAGAGCGGCCAGACCTCAGGATTGACCAAGCGCGACGGCACCTTCCCAGCCAAGACATCGATCCATTGCTGTGCCGCCATGGCGGACATTTGGCGAAGCGCTTCTGCAGTGATACCGGCGGTGTGCGGGCTAGCGATGACATTGTCAAAGCGCAACAATGGGTGTTCGGCGGGTGGTGGTTCCTTCAGAAAGACGTCGATGCCAGCGCCGGCAAGTCGCTTATCTACTAACGCCTGAGCCAGGGCAGCTTCATCGTGGATGCCGCCACGCGCGGTATTGATGAAGTAGGCCGTTGGCTTCATCCGCTCAAACTCAGCTGCACGGAAGAGGTTGAGAGTCTCGGCGTTGCGCGGACAGTGGACTGACACGAAGTCGGACTGCGCCAGGAGCGCCTCCAGCGTCGTTTTTTCCGCCCCCCTAGCGCTGACTTCCGCCGAGTCCAAGTAAGGGTCGTAGGCTAGCACCCGCATGCCGAACAGGCCGCCGCACAGGGTAGCCAGCCGCCGTCCGATCAGCCCCAGACCGACAATGCCGACCGTCTTGCCGAGGATGTCGTTGCCCTGTAGCGCATACCTGTCTACCGCGTCGCCTCGGCGCAACATCTTGTCCGCTATGACCATCCGCTTGGACAAGACCAGCATCATCCCCAGTGCATGCTCAGCCACGGCTTCCAGGTTGCTGCCGGATTGGTGGAGAACGAGGATCCCAGCCGCGGTGCATGCCTCAGTCTCGATGTAATCGTAACCCGCGCCGGTCGAGCTCATGGCAAGTAGGCATGGGCTGCGAGAGATCAGCGCAGCATCGCCGAACCAAGGGTCCTGCAACTCGGTCCGGGCCTGCACCTGGTAGCCGTGGGCGCGGGCCAGCGCGGCATCGTTGACGGATCGTGGGTCGGCATAGCGTAGACGTCGTAAGTCAATATCGGGCTCGACGGCCAGTATCGCCTCGGCCACTGGATCGACCCATTCTTCGAAGTACACCAGCCTCTTTGGCTTCTCGGTCATGCTGTCTCTTCCCTTGTCGTGGCCTCCGGCCACCGCCATCAGCCCTGCCAGCCCATACGGACCGATAACTCCTGTTGGGGCATGCCAAGCCTA
>NZ_RCVR01000004.1 GCF_016107305.1 Roseomonas sp. KE2513 | reverse complement strand
GCGAGAGGACATGCCATCAGCTTGGTCCGGGACGAGCGCGCGTTAAAGAGATCTGTCGAGGGGCAAACCAGGCCCGCTCTCAGGAGAGCTCCGGCAGCAGGAGGAGCGCAGGTGTCAATGCCGCGCCCAGACCCGGTTGCCACCAGATCCTCCAAACACGATGACCTGGTAGGGAGTACCCGGGATGTCCATGCCCGGCGAGGCAGGCGGCATCCCTGGTGCTGCCAGCCCCACCGCACGGGGGCGTTCTGCGAGCAGGCGGCGGACGTCGGCGGCAGGGACATGGCCCTCGATCACGTAGCCATCCACCAAGGCAGTGTGGCATGACTGGAGGGCAGCTGGGACTCCTCGGGCAGACTTGATCGCTGCGACGTCGCCCACGTCATGCACAGTGGCCTGGAAGCCAGCAGCGCGCAGGTGCTCTACCCAGCCCTCACAGCAGCCGCAGTTCGCGTCCTTCCAGACCTCGATCGCGGTGGCCTGAGTTGCGCGGGCCGATGCAAGGGGCATCACCGCAGCAGCCAGACCGAGGCCCAGGGTTAGACGTCTTCTGGTTGGGGATGGGGAGGAGATCTCTTTCACTACATGGCTCCTTGAATGGTCCGGTGCGCTGCGGCTCCCGGAGCCTCACGCCTCGTCCTTGCCCTGCTCGCCGGCACGTCTGAGAAGGCAAGGCCCCGGCCTCCCTCGGCGATCTCGTCCAAGATGGGGCACTCTGGCCGGTGGTCACCGTGGCAGGCCGTTGCCATGCCCTCCAGCGCCTCGCACATCCGTGTCAGTTCACCGATCTTTGCTCTGAGCTCGGCCGCGTGCTCGGTGGCAATGCGCTTTACGTCGGCGCTCGCTCGATCCTCGTCCTGCCAGAGACCAATCAGCAGCTGGATGCGGTCGAGCGGAAGTCCGAGGTCGCGCGCCCTCCGGACGAACTTCAAAGTTTTGACGTCAGCCTCGGAGTAAACCCGGTAGCCAGCCTCTGTCCGCCCGGCCTTTCCGAGAAGACCAATGCTCTCATAGTACCGCAGCATCTTTGCCGAGACGCCAGAAGCTTTCGCCGCGTGACCGATTTGCATCTCTGACCTCCCCTCTGGACCACTCTGCCTTACTCGTGGGTTACAAGATGAGGTTTCCCACCGTGGGAAGGTCAAGGGCAAGCAACGTCCTGGTCGAGTCAGAGAACCCTTGACCTTCCCACGGTGGGAAACCTCAGGTTCGGAGCCTCGCAACAGCGGCTCATCCTAGAGTGGGCTGCACCAGGGGCGGCAAGCATGGGCGGTCATCATTCCAGCCACGACCAAGATCACGGTCATCAGCACGGGCCGAGCTGCCACCATGACGACAATGCCATGGTGGCCGACGACGGGCGCGTCACCGATCCGGTCTGCGGGATGAGGGTCGACCCAGCGACTTCGAAGCACCGTCTGGAGCATGGCGGGACGACCTTCCACTTCTGCTCAGCAGGCTGCCGGTCAAAGTTCGAGGCAGATCCAGAAAAGTATCTGAGGCCCCGAACCGCCATTCAGCCCGCCGTGGTGCCCAAGGGCACCATCTACACCTGCCCCATGCACCCGCAAGTCCGGCAGGAGGGCCCTGGAAACTGCCCCATCTGCGGCATGGCGCTGGAGCCCCTGGAGGTCACCGCCGAGGCAGGGCCTAACCACGAACTCATCGACATGACCCGGCGGATGTGGATTGGGCTGGCCCTCACCATCCCGGTCGTCATCCTGGAGATGGGTGCCCACATCCCTGGGCTCGGCCTGCATGACCTGATTTCGCCTACGGCCTCGACCTGGACCCAGTTCCTGCTGGCGACACCAGTGGTGCTCTGGGCGGGATGGCCCTTCTTCGTGCGCGGTTGGCAGTCGGTGGTGAACCGCAGCCTCAACATGTTCAGCTTGATCGCCCTCGGGACCGGGGCGGCCTACCTGTACAGCCTGGTCGCTACCTTCGCGCCCGGCATCTTTCCCCGGGGCTTCCGCGGCATGGATGGCACGGTGGCCGTCTACTACGAGGCGGCAGCCGTCATCACCGTGCTGGTCCTCCTTGGCCAGGTGCTGGAACTGCGCGCCCGGGAGCAGACCGGCGGCGCCATTCGCGCCCTGCTGGACCTAGCGCCAAAGGTTGCGCGCCGCATCCGCCCGAACGGAACCGATGAGGAGGTCAACCTGGCCGACGTTCAGCTGGGCGACCGCCTACGGGTGCGGCCCGGTGAGGGTGTCCCTGTGGATGGCGAGGTGCTGGAGGGCGGTGGCTCGGTCGACGAGTCGATGGTCACCGGAGAGTCCCTGCCAGTTGAGAAGGCGCCTGGCTCCAAGGTCATCGGCGGCACGGTGAACGGCACGGGATCCCTGGTGATGCGGGCCGACAAGGTTGGTTCGGACACCATGCTCTCGCGCATCGTCGCCATGGTGGCGGAAGCCCAGCGCAGCCGGGCGCCCATCCAGCGGATGGCCGACCACGTGTCCGGCTACTTTGTCCCGGCGGTCATCGCCGTGGCGATTGTCGCCTTTATTGCCTGGGCTGTCTGGGGCCCATCCCCGGCGCTCTCCTACGGCCTGATCGCCGCCGTCTCCGTTCTCATCATCGCCTGCCCCTGCGCCCTTGGCCTGGCGACGCCGATGTCGATCATGGTCGGCGTGGGCAAGGGCGCCGGTGCGGGCGTCCTCATCAGGTCGGCCGAGGCGCTCGAGCGCATGGAGAAGGTCGACACCCTCGTCGTGGACAAGACGGGCACGCTCACAGTTGGCAAGCCAGAGGTGGTTGCCGTTATCTCTGGTCCGGGCCTCACAGAGGCTGAGGTGTTGCCCCTCGCGGCAAGCCTGGAGCGCTCCAGCGAGCACCCCCTGGCAGCGGCGATCGTGGCCGCAGCCCATAAGCGCAGCGTAGAACTTCAGGAGCCCGCTGACTTCGCCTCTGTCACGGGCAAGGGTGTCACCGGGACTGTGGGTGGGCGCCGGGTCGCCCTGGGCAACGCGAGGCTCATGGCCGACCTCGGTGTGGATCTAGGCGATCTCTCCGCCAGGGCGGATGACCTCCGCCGCGAGGGCGGCAGCGCTCTGTTCCTGGCCGTCGATGGCAAGCCGGGAGGCGTCATCGCCGTGGCTGACCCTATCAAGGAGACGACGCCTGGCGCCCTGAAGAGCCTGCGGGACGAGGGCATCCACATCGTCATGCTCACCGGAGACAACGCCACAACGGCTGCCGCCGTCGCCCGGAGGCTGGGGATTGATGAGTTCCAGGGTGACGTCCTCCCCGAGGACAAGCACCGCATCGTTCGGGAACTCAAGGGGAAGGGTCGAGTGGTCGCCATGGCCGGGGATGGCGTCAACGACGCGCCAGCCCTGGCAGAGGCGGATGTCGGCATCGCCATGGGGACCGGCACTGACGTCGCCATGCAGAGCGCGGGCGTCACCCTGGTAAAGGGGGACCTCGCTGGCATTGCGCGGGCGCGCACCTTGAGCCATGCGACCATGCGGAACATCCGACAGAACCTGTTCCTGGCCTTTGTCTACAACGCACTTGGAGTGCCGCTTGCCGCGGGTGTGCTCTACCCGTTCCTGGGCATCCTGCTCAGCCCGATCGTCGCCGCCCTGGCAATGGCACTGAGCTCAGTCTCGGTGATCGGCAATGCCTTGCGGTTGAGGGCAGTCAGGCTCGAAGGCGTGCGGTGACTGACTTCGACGAAGCGGACGGCAAGTTCGTGCCGCTGCGGGAACTGGTCGATGTGTGGTGGCGGCTAGATCGGCCGCCACCACAGTCGAGTTCAGCGGGCCCGGGTGCCGCGCTGGGTACCGGTGGAGCCGCTCATCTGATCGCAGTGTGCCATCATGGCCTGCATATCCGAGCTCATGCTGGCACCCGCCCGCATCTGCTGACGCATCTCGGCGCAGTGGGCCATCATCTGCTGCATGTTCATGCCGGACATGTTGTGGCCCTGCATGTTGCTGCCACTCATACCAGGCATCCGGGAGTGGTCCATGCCCTGCATGCTGCCTCCCTGCATGCCCTGCGGGCTGGATGCAGGCATCGCCGTCGACCGCCCTGCAGGCTGGATCGACAGGTCAGCAGCTGGAGGTGCCGAAGCTTGCGGCGTCGCCTGCTGGGCGCACGCCGCGGCTCCAAGGGCGAGAGTCAGGCCGAGAACCAGCCGGGTGTTCCGAAATCCACGCGAAGCAATGTTCATGCTTCCTCCTCCTGGCCGTGCCTCGCCGGACCGGGCTGGCCAACATCTCGGAACTCCCGTGTCCGGTGGGAGCAGGCGAATGAGCTACGGCACGACCAATGGTCCTGCCGGAACAGGTAACGCGCATGAGCGCGGCACGGCTGAAGGCTACACGCTCCCTGCAAGGCCGTCCTCAATCTGAGTCTCTGGCAAATCTTTCATTTTATGTCCGGAGCCATTCCCTCATTGCTCGAGTGGACCCCAGAGTTGATATCAAGCCCGCCCTTTCTGACGCCGCATACCAGGGTTCTCCGATGTCACATCAGTTGAGAGGAGTGTTCCAGCATGGCTGAGTTTTCCATGTCGCGGCGCAGCATGCTGGCTGCAGGCATCGCCGCTGTTGCCGCACCCGCGGCGTCGAGCAGGGCACTGGCTCAACCCGCCATCGGGCGGGCCATGCCGCGCGAGTTCAACCTCGCCATTGAGCACGTGACCCTGAACATCACCGGAAGGTCGCGCTCAGCCATTGCGATCAACCGGCAGGTCCCTGGTCCCGTGCTGAAGTTCCGCGAGGGTGAGGAGGTGGTCATCAATGTGGCTAACCGCCTGCGTGAAGAGACTTCCGTGCATTGGCATGGCCTCATCCTCCCCAGCGAGCAGGACGGCGTGCCGGGCATCAGCGATGGCTTCCAAGGCATCGCAGTAGGTCAGACGCACCAGTACCGTTACCCACTCGTGCAGTCCGGCACCTACTGGTATCACAGCCACTCCGGCACGCAGGAGCAGGCAGGCTTCTACGGCCCGCTAATCATTGAGCCGACCCGCCCTGATCCCTATGGCTATGACCGCGACTACATCATCCAGTTCTCTGACTGGACGGATGAGAACCCCCACCGTGTCATCCAGAACCTCAAGCGGGACCCTGGCTACTACAACTACAACAAGCGCACCGCAGCGAGCCTCGCCGCCGAACTGGCGCGTGCGCCGAACGCAGCAGCCCGCGAAGCCGTCATCCGCGACCGGATGATGTGGGGCCAGATGCGGATGGACCCGACCGACATCGAGGATGTGACGGGCTACACCTTCCTCGTCAACGGCCGGACGCCGCAGCAGAACTTCACCGCCCTCTACCGGCCCGGTGAGACCGTCCGCCTCCGCTTCATCAACTCGGGCGCCATGAGCCACTTCGACGTTCGCATCCCTGGGTTGGAGATGACGGTTGTCCAGGCGCATGGCAACAACGTCGTGCCAGTGCCGGTCGATGAGTTCCGCATCGCTCCCGCGGAGACCTTTGACGTCCTCGTACGCCCCACCAACGGGCGCCAGTTCCAGATCCTGGCGGAGTCCATGGGCCGTCAGGGGTTTGCGAGCGCCAGCATCGCCACCCAGGAAGGGCTGCCGATGCTGGCCCTGCCGCCGCACCGTGAGCGGCCGCTCCTGACCATGGCAGACATGGGTGGCGACTACGGGCCCAAGGGTCTGGATCGCGGCACTCTGCGCCCGGAGACCGACCGGCCTGGTCAGATCGCTCCCATGGGCTCGATGGGGGACATGGGCGGCATGGACCACTCCGGCATGTCTGGGATGTCCGGAATGGGTGGTGGGGGCGGCATGCAGGGCATGGATCACTCCAACATGCCTGGAATGACCTCGCCTCCTGCAACCGGGCGTGGAAGGGGGACGTCGGCGCCCTCCAGCGCTCCCGCCATGGACCACTCGAACATGTCGGGGATGGACCACTCCAACATGCCCGGCATGGGTCGGCGATCCTCCCTTGCCAACGACCCCGGCTTCCAGCTGGCCTCCGCACGTATGCCGCTGGCATCTGTGGCGGGTACGGACGCCTTTATCCTGGCTCAGGCTCGCCAGGGCCAGAGCCAGGGCGGCATGCAGGGCATGGACCACTCAAACATGCCCGGAATGGACCACTCGAACATGCCGGGTATGGACCATCCAAACACGCCTGGCATGGGCCAGCAGCGCCCAACTCAGCAGACCCCGCCGAGCAGGCCGCAGGGGCGGCAAAACCAGCAGCCAGCGCCCAGACGTGATCAGCGCAGCGCGGCCCCGGCAGCACCGGACCACGCGGCCATGGGCCACGGCGCCCCGGGCACGGGACAAGTCGGTCAGGTGGATATGTCGGCCGCCAGCGCCCATGCCGGGCATGGTGGGATGGCGCCGCCCGACGCGTTTGCTGTGAACACCGGAGCACCTCCTGGTACCCGGGTGCTCACCTATCGGCACCTCAAGGCGCTGGCGAACCCCTATCCCGTGCGGGAACCGAACAGGATCATCGAGGTCCGCCTGACCGGCAACATGGAGCGTTACTTCTGGGCAATCAACGGCAACCGGTTCAGCGAGGCACAGCCGATCTCGCTGGTCTTGGGCGAGCGGGTGCGGCTCCGCTTCATCAATGAAACAATGATGTCCCATCCCATGCACCTGCACGGCGTGTGGATGCAGCCCCAGGTGGGCAATGGTGCCCAGAACCCACTGCTGCACACTGTCAGCATCCGGCCCGGCAGTACGATGGACGTCGATGTAGAGGCGGATGCCGAGGGCGGCTGGGCTTTCCACTGCCACATGCTCTTCCACATGGAGACCGGGATGATGCGCAAGGTTGAGATCCGGCGCTCGCCGCGCGTCGCGTCTGCCGGTTGATGGCTATGGAGCAAACATCAGTGTGCCGCTCGTCCACGTCCCTATTGGCTCTCCCGGTCTTGCTCGGGCTGTTCGGAGCCGGCCAAGCCTCAGCGCAGCAGGCGGCCTCGCAGAACGCAGCCCGTGATCCAGGCGCCCATGCCATGGCGTCCCATGAACTCTATTATGGCGCTGTGCTCTTCGAGAAGCTGGAGTGGGGTGTCGGCCTGAATGGGGCGCCGAACATCGCGCGCTGGGATGGACAAGCTTGGTACGGCACGGACTACGACAAGGTGTGGGTAAAGACCCAGGGTGAGCTCGAGCGCGGACGCCGTGCCGAGAACGCCGAGGTCCAGCTCCTCTACTCCAGGCTACTCGGCTACTACTGGGATTTTCAGGCGGGTGTGCGGTATGACCCCCGGCCCCGGCCGGATCGCACCTATGGTGTGATCGGGATCCAGGGCTTGGCTCCGGGCCTCTTTGAGGTCGACCTGCAGGCTTTCGTGAGTGAGAGGGGTGACCTCTCAGCCCGGCTCGAGGCGTCCTACGACCTCTACGTTACCCAACGGTTGGTGTTCCAGCCAAACGTCGAGGTCAACGTCGCAGCCCAGCGCGTCCGCGAACTCGGCGTCAACAGCGGTATCAGCGACATCGAGGCAGGATTCCGAGTTCGCTATGAGTTCACGCGTGAGGTCGCTCCCTATGTGGGTGTCAACTATACGCGGCGTTTTGGCGAGGCGGCCCGCTATGTCCGAGATGAGGGCGGCAAGGCTGAATCGTTCGAGTTCCTTACGGGCGTCCGGCTCTACTTCTGAGCGAGGCCGGGCCGATGAGAGAACATTCTGTCCCTCCTTGGATCAGGGGAGCGGCTCGGTGAATGACCGTGCCGGAGGAACCCCTCCTCGAGGTATGTCGGCAACTGACCTCCCGCCGATGTCTGGAGAGGGGCGGCATGTCCTCGTCGTCGAGGACGATGGCGAGCTGCGCAAGCTGCTGGTCTCCCTGCTTCGCCGGAGCGGGTTTCGCGTGAGCGGAGCCCGAGACGGCATCGAGATGCGCCGTCTTCTTGCCTCTGCTCCTGTGGACCTCGTTGTGCTCGACGTCATGCTGCCAGGCCGGTCCGGCTTCGAACTCTGCCGGGATCTCCGCGCCGAGGGACGGATTCCAATTATCCTTCTCACGGCTCTCGCAGAAGCCTCGGATCGGGTGATCGGGCTGGAGCTGGGTGCGGATGACTTCGTGGTAAAGCCTGCGGACCCGCGCGAACTGGTGGCGCGTATTCGAGCTGTGCTCCGCCGCGTCGAAAACCCCGAGGGACCGCACGGGGGCGAAGGCCGAGAGGTGGCGCGTTTTGCAAAGTGGTCCCTGGATACGAGGCGACGGGAACTGCTCCGGCCCGACGGTGTGGTCGTGGAACTGACCAGCGGCGAGTACGATCTGCTCCTGGCCTTTGTTGAACGTCCTCAGCGAATCCTAACCCGTGATCAGCTCCTGGATCTCGCCCGCAATCGTCCCTACGGAGGACTGGATCGATCCATGGATGTCCAGATCAGCCGCTTGCGAGCCAAGCTGGGCGCCAGACCGCATGAGGAGGGAGAGCCCGGCCTGATCAAAACGGTCCGTGGTGTTGGTTATATGCTCTCAAGCCCCGTAGAATGGACGGGGTGACCCGGTTCATTCCCCAGTCCCTTGCTGCGCGCACGCTTGCGGCGCTTACCGTCGGCTTCGCCGTGCTCTTTGCCACGATGGTTGGTCTCCACGACGTCTTGCTGCGCAAGGCCGTAGAGCATGGAACCGAGGAGTTGCTGGCCCAACGGCTGTCGACTCTGATCGACGCCGTTGCGGCTGCGCCCGAGGTAGATAGAGACCAACTCGCACACGCGTTGTCCCGCGCAGACTTAACGGTGCACTGGCGTCGGAACACGGAACCGAGCCTTGAGCACCCCTCCGATGCTAACTGGGAGGCGGTTGCTACGAGGGCCAAGGCTCTCTCCGGCCTGACGACCGAGGTTCGTGTCCGCTCAGGGCGGATCGACCGATCGTCGGACCGTATCGCCGGCATCGGTGCCATCGCTCGCCTGCAGGACGGCTCCTGGCTTGAGGTCGAAATCGCCTCGTTCAACGTGTTGTCGACGGACCAGGCCGCGCTGCACTCCTATGCTGCGGCCATCGGTCTTGTCCTGCTGCTGGCGGTCGGCTTTGCCGCGCGGTCAGTCTCCGCCCCCGTTTCGGCCCTTGCCGCCACTGTGTCCCGGCTTGACCTGGAGCGGGAGATCCCGACGCTGCCCTCCTCTGGGCCCCGCGAGGTGCAGATGCTGGCTGAGGCCTTGAACGGTATGGCAGCTCGTACCCGGGACGCGTTTCGCCAGCGCACCCTGGCCCTGGGGGCTTTGTCCCACGACCTGATGTCACCGATCGCCCGACTTCGCCTCCGAGCGGAGGAGCTCCCAGATGAGATCAGGGAACCCATCCGCCGTGATCTCGCAGAAATGGAGACCATGGTGTCCGATGTCCTTGCCTACTTGCGAGGCGGACACGGTGGTGAGGTCATCCAGCCCCTGGTCGTGGCAGCCCTGGTTCGAACAGTTGTCGACGAGTTTACGGATGCAGGCACGCACGTTGAGGAGGGGCGCATGGATGAAAATGCGGTCGTCCCTGTAAGGCGGATTGCGATCAAGCGGGCGGTAACGAACCTCGTCGCGAATGCCATCAGGCATGGTCGCGAACCCTGGATCGAGGTTGTCGAAGCTTCAGAATCCGTGCTGGTCCGCGTTGGAGACCGGGGGCCGGGTATCCCGACGGAAGATCTGCCCCGGGTCACCGAACCCTTTTTCAGGGGCGATCCCGCAAGGACGGCAGGGCGGAGTGGCAGCGGTCTAGGCCTCTCCACTGCGCGCGCGATCGTAGAAGCCCACGGTGGAAGCCTCTCGATCGACAGCGCTCCCGGCAAGGGAACCGTGGTGACGCTCAAGCTTCCGCTGAAGCAGGCGCGCACTGAGGCCTCAGCAGGAAGCAAATTGATGTAACTCCTCGGTGTTGATGTATGGTCGCCAAGACGATGAAGCCGAGTAGCAGGATCTTCCGTCTAGAAACCAGGGTCTCACCACCATGCCATCTTCGGGGGATGCCGCCCTAGACTCCTACCTCGTCCGCCCCTGAAAAGTATCCTCCTGCTCCAGCAGCTTAGCCACCGCATCGGGATCAGAATGACCGGCTGCGCAGAGAGAGACGAGTGTCGAGTAGGACGATAGGACATCGTCCAGGACGGAAGCCACCGGAGCACCAGCTGTGAATGTCGCTACACCGGATCGGCGCAGCCGTCTGTCTGCCACGATTTCGTAGTTCGCCGCCTCCATGGCCAGCATGAAACGCTTCCCGAGGAGATCAGCTGAGATGTTGCGGGCGGAGGCAAGGGCCCGGATATCCCGGGCTGCGGAGAGTTCGCCTGTGGACAGGCGGCCGTCTGGCAAGAAGGTGGAAAGATCGGCGGCGAGGTGGAGGCGATCCACGAGCTGGAGGAGCCGTAGAAATCCGAGGAAGGCACCATTTGTTGTGGGCACCACAATGGGTAGATGGCCGTCCCGGAGGAGAAGCGCATCTCGCACCAGCGGTGTGATCGCAATGGCGCGGATGAAGTTCACATGCAACACGGCCTCGGACAGCGCGGCCAGCGCGTCTGGCTGACAAGTTGATCCGCTCCGCTCAAACCATCGAGCAATGGCGTGCCAGCCGAACCAGGTTGTCACCGTGGCCGCAATCTTCTTGATGCGCTTTCCCGCAACCGCGACAGCGGTTTCGAACACCAGACCTCTATCGCCACTCACCTCGCTGCCAATCCTGAAGCGGTTAGAACACGGATAGCTCCACGTAACGGCTGAGTGCTGCCTTCCATGGGTGACTACGGGCCCAGCATCAAGGTTCAGCTCAGCAATCCGAGTGATGAGACGGCGCCCGGCAACGGAGTTGTGGCCATGAGCCAGGGCGAGGGCTCTTAGGGTAGGCGCATTTGCTCCCCGATTGCCTGAGACAGCCTGGAGCAACCTCTCCGTGCGGCCAGCGGCGATAGAGCAGACGCGCATCTGAGGGTACTCCTGAATTTGTAGGAGTAACGACAGAGATAACAGAATCGCCTGGGCGTGCAGGGCCGGACTGAGTTCACATCCTCTCCTCGTCGCCAACGTTGATAGACGCTCGGCAAGCTCAGTACGACATCAGCGGAGCATCAACATCTCGCGCAAAATGGCATCGGCAGAGCGCCGTGTGGTCTTGACCTTCCCACGATAGGAAACCCCATCTCCTCCCTGGTTGATCTGGAGAACATCACGATGAGCCGTATAGAGATCGGGAACATGAATTGCGCGGGCTGCGCTAAAGGGGTGACCTCCGTCGTCAAGGCAACCGATCCTGCAGCGCAGGTCGAGATCCATCTCGACAGCAAGCAAATCGCGGTTACAGGTAGCTCTGTTGAAGGCGGCGCCTTGATCGCTGCGCTTCAGGCGGCTGGCTGGAAGGCGCAGGCGGCAACCCGCTGACCCTGTCGTGCATCAGGTCTCTGCGGCAGCAACAAATTGGTGTGGAATCCAGGCTGCGGTAGAGGTCTACCTCGCCTAAGGAGAGAATGTGGACTGGTTTCCGCCTCCTCTCGTGGAAGCCGTCCCGCACGATCAGACCACTGGAGAGATCATGCTTTCACGCCTCAACATCGTCAGGACCGGTCTCCTGGCGCTTACCTTAGCTGCTCTGACCCCGGCGGCGGCATCGGCTCATGCGATGCTCCACAGCTCTGACCCGGCGGATGGGGCAACCCTGCCTGCTTCGCCGCGCGCTCTGAATTTGGCGTTCAGCGAGGAATGCAGGGTCACGGCACTGCGCCTGCTCGACGAGAACGGGCGGGAGCACCAGGTGCGGCGAGAGGGAGGACGTGCGGCATCCAGTAGGGCGACGGCCACGGTTGCGGCTCCTCTGCCGTCGGGTGCTTACCGGCTGGAGTGGCGTGCAATGGGCGATGATGGGCACGTCATGAGTGGGACGGTGAAGTTCGCGGTCGCCGCCCGGTGATCTTGGAATTTCTGCGGCCGGAGCCTGAGCCTCTCCGTGCAACGGCCGCAGTACTGCGGATTGCCTACTACGTGGCGTCTCTGGGAACTGCTGGGTTGGCAATCTTTGCCTTGGGGTTCGGGCGTCTCCAGGATTCAGGAGATGTGGCAGTCTGCCGTCGGGCAACACTAGGACTGGTAGGATTTGGTTTGGTTGTCAGCCTGGCTTGGCTAGCCTCCCAGGTCGCCTTGGCATCAGACGGCGACGTCCTGGATCCTGAGATCTGGACCGTGATGCTGACGTCTCGCCCTGGCATCTCGGTCATCACCACCTGGGCAGGCCTGCTCGCCGTCGGCTTGGCTACCTGGATCGGACCGGGTGCCATGGTCTTTGGGGCAGCGGGGATCTTGGCCATCGCGGCCAGCTTTACGGCGGTCGGGCACACCACTCAGCATCAACCACGAACGCTACTGGCGACCGCTTTGGTCGTCCACCTCCTCGCGGTTTCGTTCTGGGCCGGAAGCTTGTGGCCGCTGGCCCTGGCGTCCCGGCGTGGCGGTCCGACAGCGGCCCGGTTGGTCGAGGGGTGGGCTCGTGCGGCCGGGTGGATCGTGGGTGGTCTGGTCCTCGCTGGAGCCGTTCTTGCCTGGTTGCTCGTCGGACGTTTGGACGCGTTGGTGACGACGCCATACGGATTGGCCCTTCTCGCAAAAGTCGGGCTGGTTGGCGTGCTCCTTGGTTTCGCCGCGTGGCACCGGTTCCGGCTGACGCCAGCCCTTGCAGCGAATACCCCTGGGTCCGGAGCTCGTCTCGCAGCCTCAATTGGCTGGGAGACCTTGGTGATGATCGCGGTGTTCTGGGCCGTGGCGGAGATGACCTCCACCAGTCCCCAGGGCGAGGGATGAAACCGCGAGTTCTCACCTCTCGGCTGAATGCCAGCGGCCCAGGTTGCTACCTGGACCGCTGACCACATGACAAAGCGGGCAACCGTGCCGGACCCTAAGGCCCGGATGTGAACTAGCTGAAGAGATAGCCCTGCTGCACAGCAGCCGTCTCGGCTCCGTCCCGGAAGAGGTAGAGAGAACCTTGATCCGTGATGGCGGGATCGTTGATGAATACGCCGCTTGCACCGGCGCCCGCGCTGAACATGAAGTCGTCCTGCGCCAGCTCGCTCTTGGTCAGCCCAGCGAGTAGCAGTGACCCCGCACCCTGATCAGTGGTCCAGCTGACCATTACGCCGTCAGCTGTATTGGCAACGCTGACCTCATCGGGCGTGATGTCACGGAACGCGATGTGATCGAATGCCCCAGGCCCGCCATCGAAGCCGCCGCTGACCACGTCGTTGCCGCTTTCGGGGGCCACGATGAAGGCGTCGGCGCCGTCACCACCGTTCAGGACATCATCGCCGCGCCCGCCCTCGATCATGTCGTGACCAACACCCGCATAGAGGGTGTCATTGCCGTCCTCACCCATGAGGCTATCGGCCTGATCCCCACCGAAGAGCTGGTCCGCCCCAGCCCCGCCGACGAGGTGATCCTGGCCAGTGCCGCCGTCCAGAGTGTCATTTCCGGCATCCCCGGTCAGGTTGTCGTCACCGCCTGCACCTGGAAAGCGGTCATCCCCTTCCAGGCCAAAATAGAAGTCACGGGCCCCCGTGCCGATGAAGGCATCCGCCTGGGCGGTGCCGACCTGGAGGTTGAATTCATCAAAGGAGACCGAAATGGCTTGCGTGGTGCTGCTGCCGATGTCTGGCGCAGAGAGGTTGAATCCCTCATCCACCGCAAAGCTGACCGCGGAGACATGGTCGGCGTCAAGGCTTGTCGGCTGAAGCAGCATCCGGTTGTCGGCAAACATGAAGTCGTCCTGGGCGAGATCCGCCTTGTGGACGCCAGCCAGCAGCACCGAAGCATTGCCGTCGTTCCAGCTGATCCTCACGCCAGCGACTGTCTCCTGGAAGGAGAGTTCCTCGGGCATGATGTCGCGAAAGGCGATGTGGTCGAGGATGCCTGGCCCTGCCTGGAAGTCGCCGACGATATCATGCCCACTGGTACGATCGACGATGAACGCATCGCCTCCGAGCCCACCGAAGAGCAGGTCGTTGCCCGTCCCACCCTCGAGATCACCGTGACCCGTGCCCTCGCTCAGGACATCACGCCCGCCTGATCCCCGAAGCTGGTCGGCGGAGTCGCCACCTACCAGGAGGTCGTTGCCCTCGCCCCCATCGAGGTGATTCATGCCCGCACCACCGGCGACGATGTCGTTCCCCACGCCTCCAAGGAGGTCGTCATTCTGGGCCTCTCCGATCAGAACATCCGAGTTCGCGCGGCCGAACTGGATGTCCATGACGCCTGCCCCGGCCAGAAAGTTCAGCCCTGAGTCGCCGATCTGCAGGTGGTAGTCGCCAAACGTCCGCTCCAAGCTAGCGCTATTGCCTAGGTCAGAATGCTGTGGGTTGTGCGCCATGACGGCTTCCTTCTGTGCGGCGGGTGCACCGACCTCCGAAGCGGAATTCAGGTCCGCACCAGGGCAGCAGGCCAATGAAAACGGCTCTGGAGGTGCAGGGATTGCTGTGTAATAAAACGATGTAATGTGAGGTTCCGTGCCAAGCAGACGCCATCTGCGATATGATATCTCTCACGGATCGTAGGTTAACTTATGGCAGTCCTTCGCACTGAACGGAACCGGTTTGCGTCAATATTGCGCAGGCCGAGCAAGGGTACTCATGGGACATCGCCTCGGTAGGGCAAGTGATGACAGCACCGTGTTGCAGTGGTCGTCCGGTTTCTTGGATTGACGCCACCCGGAAGCTGTTTGGATACCTCTGGCCCACCCTCGTTGGAGGCCAGAGCCAGAGGTCCCAGGCAGTCCGCCCAGGATGAGTTAGCGACCAACCGCTCAATCAGGGCGGCCCGCGTAGTCAGCCGTTGGCGGCTGAACGGCAGCCCGGGGGCTCCCACGGTCAGGCCAGGCGACGACAGCTGCCGGAGCGTGCTGCAGCCGCCGGACCTCAGGGCGCGGTCACCAAGCTGGGCCCCCGAGTTATGCGGCGTGGACGGCGCTGCGCCATGCAGCGGAGGCACCGGGAAGCAGGTCCGCCCTGTCACTGGAGCGGCTCCGGGCTCACTGGATGGCGTTCACAGCAGAGTGGAACGCGTCCCCCCATGAATGCCCAGCCTCACCCACAGCACGCCAACTAAGCCGCCAGTCGCCCGGCACGCGGGGTGAGGCACCAGTCGCGGTGGCATGGGGCTGCCCGCCAGACGCCTATCCCCGCGGTGCACCCGATGCTCCTTCGGTGCCCCGTCGGCGCACTCACCGTCCCTGGGCCTCGGCGCTCGCGATACGCGGCGCGAGATCCGGCGCATCGGGGGCTGGCGGGTTACGTTCGAGGTCCAAGATCAACTGCTTCATCTCGGCAATCTCTCTGACCTGGGCCTCGATGATCTGGTCGGCGAGCTTGCGCACGCGTGGGTCGCGGATGTGGGCCCGCTCGCTTGTCATGATCGCGATGGAGTGGTGCGGGATCATCGCCTTCATGTATGCGACATCGCCCACGGTTGCCTGACTGCGCACCAGGTAGAGGGAGGCCGCGAACACCACGATGCTCCCGGCAATGATTGCCAGGTTTCCGCGCATATTCTCATACATCTTCAGCATGAAGAGCATCATGATGACGGCCATGGTGGCGCCCATCATGAGGGCCATCCAGGTTCGTGTTTGACTGTAGAACACATGCTCAAAGGCGTAGGTGTTCAGGTACATCAAGCCGAACATGATGACCGTCGACACCAGGATCATCGCACCGAAACGGGCGTAGCTCATCGCGACTTCCTCAAACAAGTGGGCCAGGCCGCTGGCACCTTGTTGTCCCTGCCGGGTACGGCAGGGGCGCCGTCGGGATGCCTCAGAACGACTGGAGCTTGGTGATGCTGGTTACCGAGCGCAGCTACCGGGAGGGATGCCGGGACATCCAGGTCCTCAGCTCGGTGATCTCCTGTTGCTGCTTCTGGATCACTTCCTGGGCCATCCTCCGCATCTCCGGGTCACGTCCATGCTCGAGCTCGACCCTCGCCATGTCGATGGCCGCCTGATGGTGCTTCTCCATCATGCTAGCGAAGTCATGGTCTGCGTTGCCGGTGGTGGGTTCAGCCGCCATGTCGCGGTTCATCTTCTCCATGGCTGTGTGATACCCAGCCGCGGCCCCTTGATGCCCGGTCTGCTGACCGGCGGCCTGGGCCAAGGAGGGAACACCGTATAGGAGCGGGAGCGCGCACGTCGCGGCAGCGGCGGTTTGGATGATGCGGCCTCGTTTCATCACTGAATGCCTACCTCTTGTCATCAACCCGGGGGCCCTGTGCGGCAGGTCCGGCAGAGCCTCTCGCCGGGAACGGACCGCAGCAGGCGCTCAGACGCCCTTTCCAGACTGCCTGCCCGTAACGCTCTGAAGCGACGGCACGGCGAGCGTCGGATTACATCATTTTGTTTCGCTGACTAGCGACTGGGGCGATCTGGCGCGGCCGGAGAACCTCGCGGGCTAAGATCGTCCTCTGACCCGGCGAACTCTCGACTGGGGAGGGGCCCTTCAAATCTCGGCCGCTGATGTGCGCCGCTTGGGTGGCGAGCGCCCCGGGCCATGGGGCTGCCGGCGACTGATATTGGGCTCGGCACTGAGCGCCAGGGGCGAGCGGTGCCAACCCCGATGGTCGTTTCGGCCTGAGCTAGATCAAAGCGCTTCTGGCAGCCACCAGAGACTATGTGGGGAAGCAGATTGAAGGAACTGAGATGCGCGACCATTCTGCGGCATCCTGGTGGAGCAGCAGGGGCGACATTGTGTTGGCCGACTTCGGCTTGGTCGGCGCCTTCTATGTCCTGCGTGAGCATTACGCGCACGCTCTTGGCATTCTGCCGTACCTCCTTCTCCTCGCCTGTCCGTTCATGCACCTGTTCATGCACCACGGCCACGGCAGCCGTCACAGAGGCGATGGACGCCAAGACGGGGGCGCCGTGCAGGATGAGCCGCCGCCGCATGCAGGGCGCTAGCCTAGGTGTTCCCTCAGACGAGTTCCCGCGCGATGGCCCTGATCGGCTTCATGCCTTGACCAAAGCGGGCAATGGTCTCCCGGCTCGCCTTGAGTTCCCCGTAAGGCAGGTAGTGCACCTTGAGGTCGGCAACCCGGGAGAAGGCAGGACGGGCCAGTTGCGCCCGCACCTCCCCCTCACGGCCATCGGGAGCGACAAGGAACATGCCCTCCAGGGCGTGGGCCTCAGGGCCCAGTGCGAGGTCCAGCATCCGCACGATGCCGGAGTAGATCGAGGTCGTGTGCTCCACCTCGTAGGCGGCGACGATGCGCCCCGTCTCCTTCGACAGCCAGAGAACGTCGATAAGCCGGATGGCGTCCGCACCCGGTGCCTGCCCGATGGCAGCCGGAAGCCCGGCGAGGCAACCGTCGCCGAGCTTGCCTCCGTCCAGTGGACGGCTTCGGTCGTTTGCGGCGATCCAAACATCGTAACCCAGAGCCTTGCCGAGATCGCGCAGCCAGCCCTGGACGGCTGTGTGGGTCTCGTCCTCCTTCTGAGCCTCGGCCAGGGCCTTTGCCGCCCTCGCACCCTCCTCGCGGACGCTGGCAAGGTCCGCTTCCCAGGTGGCCCGGGCGCCGGCGTCGTCATCGAGCGGCGGGGCCGGGTAGCGGCCGCTTCCAAGGTCGAACAGGAGTCCGCCGACGGCACCCAGGTCATTCGACAGCAGCCCGCGGTGCTTGGCGTTCAGCGCGAGGACGCCTTGCCGCATGGCCAGGTACTCGTCCCACCGCCCAAGCTTCACCTTGGCGCCTGTGAGAGCGTTGTAGCCGTTGACGATGGCCGTGTTGAAGGGTGGCACAATGGTGGGATGCAGGAAGTAAAGGAGGTTTGCGACCGCTGGACCAAGGCCTTTGATTGCCTTGCTGTCGATCCCTCGGATGGCGGCAATGACCTGCTGCTCCGTGGTGCAGCAGACACAGGTATCGAGCAGGCGGCCAAAGGCACGCTGGTTCTCCGCGCTCTCGTAGATGTCCGGAATGCGGAGCTTCGGCTTCCAAAGGAAAGCGTGGTCCGCGCCCTTAAAGATCTGCCGCTGCTCCGCGATCGAATGGACCACTGTCTCCAGAGACGAACCACGGTAGGCAACCCCAAAGGTCCCGCCCTTGATCTCGGCGACGACCTGCTGGATGCCACGACGGATGGAGCGGAAGTTCTTGACCCTTTCCTCCCAAAGAAACCAGCTCCGGTAGGTGGAGCCCGGATCACCTCGCCAGCGGGTAAGCAGGGCGTTGAGGAGTTCGGGCGAAGTCGCCCCGGGGCCTCCGGGATGCTGGAGGGCTGCCGAGAATTGCATTGCGTGGTCCCAGGGCCGCCCAACCGGCAGCGTGCTTGCGGAGGACGATGAGGCAGAGCCGGAGTGTCTGCAAGAGGAGGAGGCAACCAGCTACTGGCCCAGGGGAGGACAGGCACCGCCTCCAGGGTACGACCGAGGCGCAGCTGTCAGCACGACCCATGTGCGGTCGGTAGCTAACTCTACTTTGAGCGGCATGCCGGGGGAGGGGGGTGCGCCCCGCCCAACATCGGCGTTCAAACGGCCTGCACCAGCACGCGCAGTGCGGCTGGTCTCTCGCGAGCAACTCTGACCGGTCCGGGTCTCAACCCATCCCGCCTGGTGGAGCGCCTGCTGCGGGTCCCTGACCAAGCCGGGGAGCATGGGGGCGCCGGGCGGCCCATTGCCGTAATCTATATGTAGACCTGTATTGAACGCGCGTCACTACATGTAGTAGTGCATTCCCATTGATCGTCGGGTGGCGTCGTGCTGAGCAGTTACAAACATTTCGCGGGGCGGCCGCTTACCTGGATCGGATCCCTCCTGGTTGTCAGCTCCCTCGGAAGCATCTTCGGCACCTATTCGGACCTTATACAGGGCGTCGTGCGGAAGGTGGCTGGCCTACCAGACCAGGAAACATCTCAAGCCCTGAGCGTCGGCATCCTCGTCGTCGGAGTCGTCCTCGTCATCATTGACCAGTGCTGGCTACGTACATGGAACCGAATCCGTAATCGTCTGCTTGCCGTGCGCCATGCCTCATTCAACTCGACCGCCGTTCCGCTTCTCAGGGAAGCGGATCTTCCAGAACACGGCGGGCCTTGGCATCTTGAGCTGCTGGACTGCGATCTGACACGACATCTGGCGGGCGGTAACCTTCAGGTCAGCCGGGCAGTCCTCGATCAGGAGCACGTCTGGAACAATCTGGAGGCACAACTCAGAGCGCCAAGCCCACCGCAGATTGCTTACTATGGCGTGGCACACATCCCGCTGCAGATCTGGGCGGGCCGCCAGATGGCTCACGCGACGCCGCTGCTGTTTGAACTGGAGCGGAAGGACAGCTCCTGGCGTGAACTTCGTCGTGGCGCTGCTCCCAATTTGCACATCAGAACTCAAAGGACGCCATCGGCGATGCGCCCGAGCTCGCTCGTGGTACGCGTGGCGGTGAGCTACCCGGTGGAACTACAGGATGTTTGTGAGATAGTCGCTGAGCCCTTTGACGATGTGCTGGTCACGGTCAGCAAGCCGGCGCCGGATCTGATCACCCACTATGCACATGCTGAGGCATTAGCTGCAGCTGTGAGACGGGCGATCGACACGGGTATGGCACGCATCCCTACCGGGGGAACGGTCCACCTATTCTTCGCCGGCCCCATGAGCGTTGGGTTCAGCATCGGGCGCCTCATCTCGCCGTCGGTGCACCCTGCTGTCATTGCGTACAATTATACGTCCCAAACGAGCCCCAAATATCTTTGGGGGCTTCGCGTAAACTCAAATCATGCCTCCGAGCTGGTGGTCGAGCCGGCGCCAATCGGCTCACTCGCGCCGCCTATGAAAGTGACCCGCTGATGTTCTGGATGTACGACATGTCCGCTGAGCTTCAGCAGTTCTATGATCAGCACGTCAGGCTCGGCGCTGAGTTGCGCAAGAACCTCGCGGCTAAGCGCGATCTCAACCTCAGCCGCCTTACCTTGGGGTTGGCCGATCTGGAGAAGCCAAACTTCAGGACAACGCAGAACCAGGGTGGCTACGCGATGCATACCCTGAACCAGGACCATCCTAATGGCGACACGGGGTACGATATCGACGTCGCGATACTGTTTGCCAAAGCTGATCTCCCGGAATCGCCATTGGCCGCACGCCACCGCGTTCGGGATGCTCTGCTGAAGCGGTGTGGTCTCTTTGCTGATGTTCCCGAGGCACGGACGAATGCCGTGACGATCTGGTACGCTGAGGGTTACCACATCGACTTCGCGGTTTACCGCACTTGGGTTAACCAATGGGGGCAGACCGTCATTGAGCACGCCAGCGCCGAATGGAAGGCGCGAGACCCGTCGGCCGTCACGAGCTGGTTCGAAGGTCGCGTCGACGCGCTGAGCCCGAAGCCGAATCCGGGCCTCGGCTACTACCCGAAGGTAAAGGTTGGGCAATTCCGCCGGATTGTGCGGTTCGTGAAGTGGTATTGCCGGTCCCGTTCAGGCTGGTCCCTACCTGGAGGGATGATCCTCTCCGCGCTACTGGCCGACGGCATATACCGACCCAATGCGGATCGTGATGATCGTGCTCTCTACGATACCCTAGTCGCTCTTCGAGATCGCCTTGCATTCAGTAGAAAAGTCCAGAACCCAATCGATGGGTCAGACCTTACCGGCAAATTGGAGATGCAGAACCAGGTTAAGCGCCTGCACGAGTACCTCACGCGCCACCTGCCGCGGCTTGACGTACTCTTCAGTCAGCGTGATTGCACTCGAGAGAAGGCGCGGTCTGCGTGGGACTGGATTTTTAACCACTCCTTCTGGGGCGAGAGCGAACAACTCAAGAGGGCAGTGGTCGAGGACAGGGCCCTGGCTAGCCCCTACCGTCTCGACATTCGCTGCGATCTTTCGAGGGGACCGGGCGAGAAGCCCTTTGGTCAGTACAAGAGCGGGTCAAGCCTTCTCAGGAAAGGCATGGGTTTGAAATTCACTGTCGTGAGCACTGATGTCCCGCCCCCGTATGAGACCGAGTGGATTATCAGAAACGAAGGTGACGAAGCGCTCGAGGCCGGTTGTGAGACCGTGACGGAGGTGGGCTCCGTAAAGGAGACCAGTACCGCTTACAAGGGACGCCACGAAATGATTTGCCGCTTGAAGAAAGGCGGCATGACCGTCGTGCAGACGGTCCACGTGGTTCGGGTAGCTGGCGGATGGTTCGGTCACCGATGAGCGATCCAAGGCACGCGCCGCTCTCAATTGGCAGCTTTGCTCGCTATTTCGCCGTAGTGCGGAGAAGTAGTGTAAAGCGGAGCAGCATTCATGGCTCGGCTGAAAACACAACCAGCGCGGCCCTCTCCTTTCCGCAGCAATCAAGGCGTCCTGTTCGAAAGGGCCTGCCCGCGACACCCACCTGTTCGAGGACGGCGGATGATCACTACAATGTTTGCGTGGCGCGGCTGCATCGGTTGAGACACTTGCGCCTTAGCCAGCCGACGATTGCTGGCTGGCGCTGGTCGCCAGTGCTACCTTCGGATGTGAGACTCGAAGATCCTGCTGGAGGGACGATGCGCTACCGCATGCCGCGAAAGACCGAAATTCGAGTCTCAGTTGCTCGCATGGGAGCTAGCCGCAAACTGCAGCGTTTCCACGAGTACATACATACTGAGACTGGCAACCCTGCCTATAAGGCGTGCCAGTGACGGCGCCCCGCCGCCACCGGCCCGTGTGACGGGGGAGCCAGTGGGCATGTCGCCTGCCGGCGCCCCTTTCACCCCGCACCATCACCCATCGGCCACTTGTCCGAGGAAGCATCCCATGCCCGACGGCGCCATCTCGCGAGACGAACTACCGGTCCACTTCGACCTGCTGACCGCCAACCCCGTCTACAAGCCCTTCCGCTACCCCTGGGCCTATGATGCGTGGCTGACGCAGCAGCGCGTCCATTGGCTGCCGGAAGAGGTTCCGATGGCCGACGACGTGAAGGACTGGCAGAAGAACCTCACCGCCGGCGAGAAGAATCTGCTGACGCAGATCTTCCGCTTCTTCACTCAGGCGGATGTCGAGGTGAACAACTGCTACATGAAGCACTATTCCCAGGTCTTCAAGCCGACGGAAGTGCTGATGATGCTGTCCGCCTTCAGCAACATCGAGACGATCCACATCGCCGCCTACAGCCACCTTCTCGACACCATCGGGATGCCGGAGCTGGAGTACTCAGCCTTCCTCAAGTACAAGGAGATGAAGGACAAGTACGACTACATGCAGAACTTCTCGGTCGAGAATAAGACCGAGATCGCGAAGACACTCGCTGCCTTCGGTGCCTTCACCGAGGGGCTGCAGCTTTTCGCCTCCTTCGCCATCCTCATGAACTTCCCGCGCCACAACAAGATGAAGGGGATGGGCCAGATCGTCTCCTGGTCCGTCCGCGACGAGACGCTGCACTGCCTCTCCGTCATCCGCCTCTTCCGCACCTTCGTGCAGGAGAACCCGGAGATCTGGACCGAGGAGCTACGGCGCGACCTCTACCTCATCTGCGCGACCATCGTGGACCACGAGGACGCCTTCATCGATCTCGCCTTCTCGATGGGCGGCGTGGAAGGCCTCGATGCGGCCCAGACGAAGGAGTACATCCGCTTCATCGCCGACCGCCGCCTGCAGCAGCTCGGCCTTGAACCGCTCTACCATATCGAGAAGAACCCGCTTCCCTGGCTCGACGAGATGCTGAACGCGGTGGAGCACACCAACTTCTTTGAGAACCGCTCGACGGAGTACTCCCGCGCCTCCACAGAGGGTACCTGGGAAGAGGCTTTCGCCGACCACACCTTCGGCTCGCCCCAGCCTGAGGGGGCGATCCTCGGCACCGAGGCTGCCCGGCACTAGCTGAGGGCGTCTCATAATTGCAACGGAACCCGTAATAATGACACGTGGGTGCCGTTCGCGGTCGGGGGCAGCGTTCACGCCCCCGTCTGGTGCCGTTATCCTGTCACCACAACCCAGGTTGGAGCAGGAGGTGCCTCCCGCGCTCCATGTGGGCGTGAGGGAAGGTCGCAGACATGATGTCTGAACAGTTTCTGGATGAAGAACGACCAGGTTCCGCGACGAATTTCGTCCCGCGCCAGACCCGACGCCTTACGGACAAGATCCTGCTCGCCTTTCACCAGGCCTGCGACCAGCGCGATCTTGAGGTGGCCGAAGAACTTCTCCGGGTGCTCGAGATGATGGTCAGCCGCCGGGAAGTTGCGCCCGGCCAGAACCGGCGCAAGTCCCTTGAAAGCCTTGTCGCCGCCCATGAGCGGCTCTGGTACCTCCGCCATCCGGACTAGGGCTACGGGCGCGTGGCCCTCAGCTCCCTATCCATTCCAGCGCCTGTCCCCGCAGCACCGCGTCCGCTGCCGCGGTCCAGCCATCCTCGTCGTGCAGCACGAGTCCGGGGAGCAGGGCATTACGCGCCCGTGGTGCGCGGCGGGCCCGCAGCAGCACCCGCTTGGCGGCCCGTCCGGCGCGCGGCCAAAGGGGCATAACCTCCGTGCCGCCCAGCCCGGCGGACCGCAACGCGCCCAGCCCTTCCTCAAGGCGCGCCGCCGGCAGCACCAGGGCAGCCCGGCCCCCGCGCCCCAGCGCACCCGCCAGCAGCCGCGCCCAGGCGTCGAGCCCCACCTCCGCGCCATGGGTGGCACCGGCGCGGATCGCCCGCGGCGGTGCGGAGCCATCGGACCAGAAGGGCGGGTTGCTGACCGTCATCTCGCAGGCAGGAAGCCGGGCGCGCAGTGCGGGGTCAGCCACGTCGCCCTCCACCACCTCGACGCGGTCGGCCCAGCCATTCAGCGCCGCGTTCTCCCGCGCCAGAGCCGCTAGCAGAGGGTCCCGCTCCACGGCCACAGCCCGCAACGCCGGCAGCCGGGCCAGGGCACAGAGGAAGACCGCGCCGGCCCCGCAGCCGGCATCCAGCATCAAACCGCCTGCCGGCGCGGCTACCGAGGCCGCCAGCATCACCGCGTCGAGTCCCGCGCCCAGCCCCTCCGCCGGCTGGCGGAGCCGCACACGCCCGCCGAGCAGCGACTGGACCGGCCCCGCCGCAGTCAGCGCGCTACCCACTCCCCGGCCTCGCGCAGCAGGGCCTCGGCGGCGGCAGCCTGCTCCTCGGGCACGGCCAAGCGCTGTGGAAAGGCGCCGATCCGGCCCTCCACCGCGCTCACATGGCTGTCCAGCAGCAGCGGCCTCAGCCCGCCGTCGCGCAGCAGGGCCTGGAGGAAACCCAGGCGGACTGGATCCCCCTCCGAGAGCAGCACGCGGATCATCCGGTTCCTCCTGGCGGGGGCCGGTTGCTGCCTGCCCACCCCGTGGCTATGGTGCCGGCCCCCATGGACAGGTCAATGCCCGCGTGAGCGCCACCACCGCGCCTGATCCAGCCGCGCCCCTCGTTCGAGCCCTAAGCATGCACCCCGCGCCCGATCCTGAACACGCGCTGGAGGTCCTCACCGATCTCGTCCGCACCGACCTCGAAGCCTGCAACCGCCTCATCGTGGAGCGGATGCAGAGCCCGGTCGCCCTTATTCCTCAGCTCGCCGCCCACCTTGTGGCGGCCGGGGGCAAGCGGATCCGTCCGCTGCTGACCCTCGCGGCCGCCCGCCTCTGCGGGCATCGCGGCCAGCGTCACGTCGCGCTCGCAGCCTGCGTGGAGTTCATCCACACCGCGACCCTCCTGCACGACGATGTCGTAGACGAGAGCGCGCTCCGCCGCGGCGCCCCCAGCGCCAATGCCGTCTTCGGCAACAAGCCGAGCGTGCTGGTGGGCGACTTCCTCTTCGCCCGCGCCTTCCAGGTGATGGTGGCGGACGGATCGCTCCGGGTTCTAGACATCCTCGCCACCGCGTCGGCCACCATCGCCGAGGGCGAGGTCCTCCAGCTCGTTACCCAGAACGATACCGCCACAACCGAGCAGCAATACCTCGAGGTGATCGAGGGCAAGACTGCCGCCCTTTTCGCCGCAGCGACGGAGATCGGCGCCGTCGTCGCGGACCGTCCTCAGAACGAGGCGGAAGCCCTACGCGAGTACGGCCACTGTCTCGGCGTCGCCTTCCAGCTCGTGGACGACGCGCTCGACTACTCCGCCAGCCAGGCGGCGCTCGGCAAGACGGTTGGCGACGACTTCCGCGAGGGCAAGATAACCCTCCCGGTCCTCCTCGCCTTTGGGGCCGCCGACGAGGCCGAGCGCGGCTTCTGGCGCCGCGTGCTTGAGGATCGCGACCAGGCCGAAGGCGATCTCGACCGCGCCATCGCCCTTATGCAGTCCCGCGGCACCCTGGCCGCCACCATCCAGCGCGCCCGCGACTACGGCGCCCGCGCCTTGGATTCCCTCTCGATCTTCCCAGACTGCCCGGAGCGCCGGGCCCTCGCGGGGATCGTCGAGTTCTGCATCGCGCGAGCCCGATAGAGGGAGCTCGCGGGTGAGTCCGGGAACCGGAAGAAGAAATTCTTCCTCTCCCCGGCCCTCTCACCATTACCTTTTTCTTGGATTTGAAGAACCTTCAGGGCCAGTGCGCCGCGGAACATGCGCCTGGGGCGACCGCACCCCCAGGTAGGCTACCGGTAAGAGCCGACCCCATCTATTGCCTCCGCGACAGCCGGATGCACGCTTGGGTTGGACCTACGGGTCCCGACCAAGCTCCTGGCGGTGTCCGAGGCACTGCCGCACGCGCCCGGAGAGGGAACCGCCCTCTCCGGGCCCAGAAGAGCTCACCCCCGCCCGAGGAAGGGCATCTTCGTCGCCATGATGGTCATGAAGGGGATGTTCGCTTCCAGCGGCAGGGAGGCCATATGAGCCACCGCCTTGCCCACGAGGGCCACGTCCATCCGCGGCTCAACCATCATCGAGCCGTCCGGCTGCAGCACGCCTTTCGTCATGCGCTCCGTCATTGGCGTCGCGGCGTTGCCGATATCGACCTGCCCGGCGGTGATGTCGTGCTTCCGGCCGTCGAGCGCGATCTGCTTTGTCAACCCGGTGACGGCGTGCTTCGTGGCGGTGTAGGCGGCGGCCCCGGGTCGCGGCGCATGGGCGCTGATCGAACCGTTGTTGATGATCCGCCCGCCCTTTGGCGCCTGGTTCTTCATGATGCGGTAGGCGGCCTGGGCACAGAAGAACGTGCCGTTTAGGTTGGCCGCGACCACCCCGTGCCAGTCCTCGGGCGACAGTTCATCAAAGTCCACCGCCGGCGCCCCGCGCCCGGCATTGTTGAACAGCAGGTCCAGTCGGCCGAAGCGGGACAGCACCTCCTTGAAGGCGGCCTCCACCTGAGTCCGGTCCCCCACGTCGGCGGCGATCGCGGCGCCATGCGCCTGCCCGGCCACCGTCTCCTCCAGCGTCGCCATGCGGCGGCCGAGCACGGCCACGTGCCATCCCTCGGCCATCAGCGCCTGAGCCGCCGCCCGCCCGATCCCCTGTCCCCCTCCGGTGACCACCGCGAACCGATCCGCCATGGACCTCTCCCACCTTGCTTTCGGCGCGGAGCCTGCGTGCGGCGGCGCGCCCTGGCAAGGCCGGCGGGGCAACCTCCCCGGAAGGGTCGCGTTCCAGGGCTGACTGAAGGAATGCAGCCATGAGCGACCGCCCCGACCGCAAGCGCGAGCCCGCCCCGGACACGAGCGTTACCCACGTCGACCCCATCCAGGACAATCCCCTGGCCCGACGCCAGGCCCATGGCCGCATGGCCGAGGAGCGGGGCGACGACCCCGCCGCCGGCACAGCGGCCGAGCCGGTGTCCCCCGGCGAATTCCAGGCGGGCGACCGTTCCGAGCTGGGCCAGGCGCTCGGTGGTCCCGTGGATATCTCTCCGATCCGTGGGCGCCGGATGATTGAACGCCCGGAAGAGTAGCCCCGAGCACAGGGCTGCAAACCCGGCCGCCGGGCACCCGCACCCAAACGCGGGTACCAGCGGGCAACGAAACCCTGATCAAGGGAAGCGCTAAAGATGAGCGATCGCCCAGACCCCGACCAAGAGGTCGATCTCGGCATCAGCCTCGAGACCATCGCTGGCATCATTGATGCCGCCCGCGCTGTGGGCGAACTCGAGGAGGAGGGTAACAACGAGGACGTCCAGGATGAGGAGAACGAAGACGATAACGACCCGGACGCCCTCGCCGACACCCTCAAGGGCCTCATCGACGAGTTGAACGAGGACGAGCAGGCTTCGCTGATCGCGCTCACCTGGATCGGTCGCGGCGACTACGACACGACCGAGTGGGCGGAGACACTGCGCCTTGCCAAGGAGCGCAATGAGGCCGGCACTGCCGCGGAGTACCTCACCGGCATGGAGCTGTTCGGCGATTACCTCTCCGAGGGCGTTGCCGCCTTCGGCTACCCTGTAGAGGACATCGCCCGCTGAACGCGGTGGCGCGGCGCCTACCGGCCCGCGCCTAGCGCCCTATACTCCCCCGTAGCAGGAAGGGAGAGCAGGGATGGAGCGGAACGGGATCGGGCAGCCCTTGCGCCGCCGAGAGGATACCCGCCTCCTCACCGGGCGCGGTCGCTAT
The DNA here is from genome assembly GCF_016107305.1 of Roseomonas sp. KE2513. GTDB lineage: Bacteria > Pseudomonadota > Alphaproteobacteria > Acetobacterales > Acetobacteraceae > Roseomonas. Next base: position 267,465 of record NZ_RCVR01000004.1, on the reverse strand, counting down.
ACAGACGACATCGACCCGCCCGGCTGCGCCCAGGCCGTGATCCTGCGTTCCCCACATGCTCACGCCCGGATCCTCGCGATCCGGATCGAGGTGGCGGCGGCTGCGCCCGGGGTATGCGTCGTGCTAACGGGCCACGACGCGGCGGCGGACGGCCTTGGCCGACTCGTCACCCTCTTCGATGTCCCCGGGCGCGACGCCCCGCTCTTCGATCCCGGCCGCGACATCCTCCAGACCGAATACGTCCGCTATGTCGGCGACCCCGTCGTTCTGATCGTGGCCGAGACACGGCAGGCTGCACAGGACGCGGCCGAGCTGGTCGAGATCGACTACGAGCCGCTCCCAGCCGTCACCGACACCGCCGCGGCCGCTGAGCCCGGCGCGCCCCTGGTCTGGCCGGGCCGGCCGGACAACACCGCCGTCCTCTGGGACAGCGGCAGAGCGGAGGAGGTGGAGGACGCCTTCCGCGCCGCCCACCGCACGGTCTCCGTCTCCCTCGTCAACAACCGCATGGTCGCGAACCCGATGGAGCCGCGCGTCGCCATCGGCGAGTGGGACGAGGCCGCCCGGCGTTACCTCTTCCACGGTCCGAGCCAGGGCACACACCGGGTGCGCGACAACCTAGCCAAGCACGCGCTGAAGGTGCCGCCCGCGCAGCTCCGCGTCGTCTCGCCCGATGTCGGCGGCGGCTTCGGCGCCCGTGGCAAGCTGATGCCGGAGAACGCCCTTGTCCTCTGGGCCGCCCGGCGCCTCAGCCGGCCCGTCAAATGGCTGGCGGGCCGCACCGAGACCTTCCAGTCCGACCCCCATGGCCGCGATCAGGTCACGCGCGCTGAGATGGCGCTGGACCGGGACGCGAAGTGCCTCGGCGTCCGCATCCGCACCGTCGCGGGTATGGGCGCCTATCTCCAGGACATGGGCCCCCGCGTGCCGACCACCGGCGGCGCCCGGATCATGGGCACCGTCTACGACTGCACGGCCATCAACAACCAAGTGCGCTGCGTCTTCACCAATACCGTGCCCACCGATGCTTTCCGCGGCGCCGGTCGCCCTGAGACGGCCTACATCATGGAACGCCTCTTTGACCGCGCGGCTGAGGCCTTCGGCATCGGCCGCGACGAGATCCGGCGACGCAACTACATCCGTCCGGACCAGCTGCCCTACCGCAACGCCGTCGGGAACCTCATCGATTCCGGCGACTTCGCGGGCACCCAGGCCATGGCCCTGGAACTGGCGGACTGGAACGGCTTTCCTGCCCGCCGCGCGGCCTCGCAGGCGCGGGGCCGGCCGCGCGGTATCGGCCTTGGCTATTTCATCGAGGCCTCGGGCGGGCTGACCAGCGAGACCGCCCGCCTGCGCGTCACGCCCGGGGGCCGCGTCGAGCTGCGCGTCGGCACCTTCAGCCACGGCCAGGGCCACGAGACCGCCTTTCTCCAGGTCGTCGCGGATCGGCTGGGCATCGATCCCTCCGCCATGGACTTCATCCAGGGCGACAGCGACGAGCTTCCCGCGGGCAACGGCACCGGCGGCTCACGCTCCTCCCAGATGGGTGGCGTCGCTGTGCTGCGCGCGAGCAACGCTGTGGTGGCCAAGGCCCGCCGCATCGCCGCCCACCTGCTGGAGGCCGCGCCCGAGGACGTGGAACTGGAAAGCGGCCGCTTCCGCGTCGCCGGCACCGATCTCGGCCTCGACTGGCCCCGCGTCATCGCGGCCGCCCACGACCCCGCGCAACTGCCCGAGGGCGAGGCGCCCGGCCTCGACGAGCTGCTCACCTATACCCGCGACACGGAGTGCAACTTCCCCAACGGCTGCCACGTCGCCGAGGTCGAGGTGGACCCGGAGACCGGGCAGGTGACCCTCGCCCGCTACGCCGCCGTGGACGACGTGGGCAACGTCATCAACCCGCTGCTCGTCCACGGCCAGATGCATGGCGGCATCATGACCGGCATCGGCCAGGCGCTGATGGAGGAAGCCCGCTACGACCCCGAGAGCGGCCAGTTCCTCACCAGCACCTTCCAGGACTACTGCATGCCCCGTGCGGGTGACGGCTGCGACTTCCAGCTTGGCCTGAACGTCGTGCCGACCCCCACCAACGATCTCGGCGTGAAGGGCGCGGGGGAGGGGGGTGCCTGCGGCGCCCCCCCCGCCATCGTCTCCGCCGTCTGCGACGCGCTGGGCCTGGACCACATCGACATGCCGCTGACGCCGGAGAAGGTGTGGCGCGCCCTGTCCCTCAGGGAATCGGCATCGCGCCTGGCCGCAGAATAGCCGCCGTCGTCGTCGCGAGGTTGCGGGGGGAGGGGGCGGGCATCACCGGCCGCTCCATCCTTCCCCAGCCGGGGGCATCGGCCACCACGCCGTCCCGCATCACCACCCGCCCGCGCACGATCGTGGCGACCGGGGCGCCCACCGTCCGCATCCCCTCGAAGGGCGTGAAGCGGCTGCGGACGGAGTGCAGTTCCGCCCCGCGGATCTCGCCCTCCGCGGAGGGATCGACGATGGCGAGATCGGCATCCGCACCCGGCTGCACCACGCCCTTGCGCGGGTAGAGTCCGAAGGCCCGCGCCGGCGCCGCGCCGGCCATCCGCACGTACTGCTCCAGCGTCAGCTTCCCCTGGTAAACGAGCGTCAGCATCAGCCGCATGGAGGTCTCGACCCCCGGGAAGCCGCAGGCATTCCCCCAGATCGAAGGATCCTGCTTCTCCGACACCGCGTGCGGCGCGTGGTCGGTGCCGAGGATGTCGATCGTGCCCTCCGCCAGCGCCTCCAGCAGCGCGTCCCGCTGCGCGCCCTCGCGGATCGGCGGGTTCAGCCGGCCAACCCGCGCGGCCTCGCCGGTCAGGTTCTCGGCGGCCAGCAGCACGTATTGCGGGCAGGTCTCCACCGTGATGGGCACGCCGCGCGCCTTCGCCGCCTTGATATGCGGCACCGAGCGCGCGCAGCTCTCATGCGCGATGTGGATGCGCGCGCCCGTCCACTCGCTCAGCACGATGCAGCGGTTGAGGCTTTCCAGCGCCACGATGTCGGCGCGGGCGCACCAGTGGGCGTAGTCGTCCGTGCGCCCGGCGGCCTTCATCCGGTTCTCGCGCCAGAAGAGCATGGGCGAGTTCTCGGCGTGGATCGTGCAGCGGTGCCCGCGCGCCGCCAGCACCTCGAAGGCCTCCAGCACCGCGCCGTCGTTCGGCGCCGGCAGGTTGCCCGTGGTGTTACCATAGAAGAGCTTGAACGCGATCACGCCCGCGTCCATCAGCGGCTCCAGGCTTTCAAGCTTCCGTTCGTCCACAAGGCCGTAGACTCCGAAATTGACGTGCGCCTGCCGCTCCGCCGCCTGGCGTTTGATCGCCAGCGCCTCTAGGTCCCAGGTCGGCGGGTCGGTGTTTGGCATGTCGAAGACGGTCGTGACGCCGCCCGCCGCCGCTGCGCGCGTGCCGGTGGTCCAGTCCTCCTTGTGCGTCATTCCGGGCTCGCGGATATGCACATGCACGTCGATCGCGCCGGGGATGACGTAGCGCCCGCGCGCGTCGATCACCTCCCGCGCTGGCGGGGCGAGGGAGGCATGGCCGATGAAGGCGATGACGCCATCCTTCACCGCCACGTCGGCCACGAAGCGCCCCGTCTCGTTCACCACCGTACCGCCGGTGATGAGAAGGTCGGCCATCGGCTGCATCGCGCTCTCCGCAGGTTTCACAGCCTCTTATCCCGCACGGGCGCTTCATGCGAATAGGGGGCCGAGTTCCACGACCGGCGTTGCGGGAGGAAGAGCATGCTGGATCGCCTTGTCGCCTGGGCACGGCGCATCCGGCGGGACGTCCACGCGCTGTACCTCGCGGCACGGGACCCGCGGACGCCCTGGTACGCCAAGGCATTGGCACTCGGCATCGCCGCCTACGCACTCTCACCCATCGACCTGATCCCGGATTTCATCCCCGTGCTCGGCCTGCTGGATGAGGCCCTGCTGCTTCCGCCGGCAATCCTCCTGGCCGTCCGCCTGATCCCTCCCGAGGTCATGGCCGAGCACCGCGAGGCGGCACGGCGCGCCGCCAGCCGTCCCGTCAGCTCGGCGGGCGCGGCCATGGTCGTCCTCCTTTGGCTCCTGGCCGCGCTGGTCCTCCTCGCATGGTTCTGGCCGGGGGAAGCGGATTAGATCACCCAGCCGCCATCCACCGCGAGGTCCTGCCCCGTCACCTGCCGCGACAGCTCCGAAGCGAGGAACAGCACCGCCCCCGCGACGTCCTGGTCCGTGCTGATCCGCCGCAGCGCGTAGTCCTTGGAATACTCCTGCCGCGCCTCCTCCATCGAGATCCCGAGGCGGGCGGACATCTCGCCCCGCACCTTCTCGAAGCGCGGCCCCTCGATCATGCCGGGGCAGACGCAGTTCACGTTGACGTTGTGCAGTCCGAGCTCCAGCGCGGCGGACTTGGTGATGCCGCGCAGCCCCCACTTGCTCGCGGAATAGGCGGCGCGCCCAGCCTTGCCGCGGAGCCCGAAGGTGCCGCCGACGTTGACGATCTTGCCCGCCTTCGCCGCAATCATCGCGGGCGCGAAGGCGCGCATGGTCAGGAAGCAACCCGTGACGTTCAGGTCGAGGATGTCGCGGAACTCCTCCGGCGTCGTCTCCCAGAAGGTCTTGCCGAGCGGGCCCGTGCCGCCCGCGATGTTCACCAGCACGTCCGCCCGCCCGAAGTCGCGCAGCACGGAGGCGGCCATGGCCTCAACGGCGGCGGCATCGGTGATGTCGCAGCCGTAGATCTCAGCCCGGCGTCCCTTGGCGCGCGCCTCCTCGGCAACGGGCCCTATCGCGGCGGTGTCGCGCCCGACGAGCGCAAGGTCCGCCCCCTGATCCGCCATCAACAGCGTGGCCGCCGCGCCCATCCCCTTGGCGGGGCCGGTCACGACGACCACCCGGTCCTTCAACAACATGGAACCCTATCCCTTCAATGCGCCGGCAGCAGGCGCTTGGCCGCCGTGAAGCGCGAACCCAGCGCACGGCAGTGGCAGGTGACATGCGGCGCCACCGCCTCGCACCACTCCCGCGTTCCGGCATTCGCCGCCGCCAGCCGGTCCGCGGCCTCTTGCGCCTGCCGTGCCAGAGCCGCCTCGTCTACCCCGAGCACCCGGCCATCCCGCAACTTCCACTCGCCGCCGATCATCACCTCGCGCAGCGCCAGCCCGTCCTCGGTCCAGACGAGCTGATTCGCCGCGTCGTTGAAGGGCAGCCAGTTCACATGGGAGAGGTCGAGGAAGAGCAGGTCCGCGAGCTTACCCGGCGCGACCGCCCCGGCCTCCAGCCCGAGCAGCTTTGCCGAACTATCGGTCGCAAGCCGGACGGTCTCCGCCGTGCCCAGCCAGTCCTTCTCCTCCGCCCCTTCCCAGAGGCGGGAGGCGAAGGCCGCCAGGCGCATCGCCTCGAACATGTTCTGGTTGTCCGAGGAGCCGGAACCGTCCGTGCCCAGCCCGACCGTTACCCCCGCCCGGATCGCCGCCCGCGCCGGCGCGATCCCGGAGGCGAGCCGCATGTTTGAGCCGGGGTTATGCGCGAGCCCCGCCCCGCGCTCGGCCATCAGGGCAAGATCGGCCTCCGTCAGCCACACCCCGTGCGCCACGCTGAAGCGCGGCCCCACCAGCCCCATCGCGTCCATGTGGGCGAGAAGGGTCGTTCCGTAGCGCACCTCTCCGCCACCCGCCTGGTAGCGCGCCTCCGCCACATGCGTCTGCACGCGCAACCCGTGCTCCTCAGCCAAGTCGCGGCATCCCGCCAGGAAGTCGTCGGAACAGTGCAGCGGGATGGTCGGCGCGCAGCCCAGCCGCACGTCGTCGCCGCGCCAGCCCTTCGCCGCCTCGTGGATGGTCGAGAGGATGTCGTCCGCCTTCGCCATCGACATCGCCGCCGCCCGCCCGCGGTACGGCTCGGGCAGAGCCTGGATCAGCCCGGGCGTCGCCTGGAAGAAGGTGAGGTCGGCCACCATCGGCGCCAGCACCGCCCGCAGCCCCACGGCCCGGTAGGCTTCCGCCATGGCCTGCAGCCCCTCGACCGTCGGCCCCGGGAACTCGAAGGCAAGGTCGTAGCCGGCGGTGCAGCCTTTCCGCAGCATCTCGACGGCCGTGAGCGTGGTCGCCAGACGCTTGTCCTCCAGCCCGCGCGAGCCGCCTATCCAGCCGGCATGCGTCAGCAGCAGTGCGAGGTCCCACTTGTCGCCCATGCCCTTGGAGAGGCCGCCATGCCCGTGGGTATGGGCGTTCACCAGCCCGGGCATCACCAGCCGCCCGGTCGCGTCATGCCGCGGCGCATCCTCCACCGCCGTGCCGGGCTCCAGCAGGGCGGCGATCCGCCCCTCCTCAATCAGCAGGTCGCGGAACGGGGCAGCCGTGGCGTTCGGGAGAAGGACACGGGCGCCGTGGATCAGGAGTCTCTTCATCGGCCGACCATAGCAGGCACAGTCCGCCATGCACGGGCCGCCGCCCGCGCCCGTCCCGGACACCGAACCTTGATGAACCGATACGGTTTGATCGCTTGCGGAACCATTGTGACGAAGTCGGACGCCGGGACATAAAGAGGCATGGTAGCGGGCCCGATCACGATTCCACGCGCAACCGGCGGATCCGTCCCCGTGTCCCATGCCGGCTGGGCCGCGGCACGGCGCGCGATCCTGCAGGCCTTCGCGACCGGCGAGCACCTCGTCGCGCTGCTCGGCCCGCCCGGCGTCGGCAAGACCTGCCTGCTGCGCGACATCGAGGCAGCGCTGCGCCCACAATCCATCCGCGTGCAGCGCCTCGAGAGTGGCGACGCTGCCGAGGGAGTGCTCGAGGCCCGACCCGACACCGAGGTCCTGCTGGTGGACGAGGCGGACAGGATGAGCGAGGCGACGCTGGAGGAGGTGGCCGAGCGCGAGGGCTGCTTCGCCGTCCTCGTCGGCCTGCCGGCGCTCGCGCGGCGCATCGCCCCGTGGCCGCACCGGGTCGTGCAGCTGGAGGCGATCCCGCAGGCCGAGATCCGCTCCTACCTCGCGGCCCGCATGATCATCGCCGAACTCGACTCCTCCCGCCTGACCGACGAGGCCGCCGCCGCGCTGGCCGAACTCTCCGCCGGCACACCGCGCCTGCTGAACCTGCTGCTTGCCATGGCCTTTCACGAGGCCGACATGACAGACCAGCGCGACGTGACCGCAAGCCATGTCCGGGAGGCGGCCGCGCTGCGGGCCGAAGCCGCGCCACACGTTCAGGTTGGGGAGGATGCCTCAGCCCTCGAACCGGCCGCGAGTAAGGCTGGTCCGCCCGAAACGGTGCCTCGCCGCGCCGATCTGTCGCTCGTGCCCGCCACGGTTCCGGAAGAGGAACCACCGCCGCGCTCTCGCTTCTCGGCGCTCGCGCTCCTGACCGGCGCAGCGCTCGTGCTGGGCGGCCTGGCCTGGGTGGCCCTGACCGAAGCGCCCCGCCCGGCGGCCCGTCCCGCCAGCGTGCCGCAACCCGCCGCTGGCGCCGCGACGGAGCTCGCCGGTCCTGCGAGCGCGGTCCTTGCTTCGTCGGCGCCTCCGCCTCCCACCACGGCTGCCGCTACCGGAATTGCCGGGCTGCCCACGGGTGCCATGGTCCGGGTCGTCGTCACCTATCCCCGCGGCGTCGCCGAGGCGGGGCGCCGCGCCAGTGCGATCGCTGCCGCGCTGGCTGGGGCCGGGATTTCCGTCGGCGCGCCTTTTCCGGTGGCCCGCCCGCCGGCCGGGCCGAGCCTCAGCTACTTCTTCCACGAGGATCGTGAGGCCGCCGGGCGGGTCGCGCGCCTCGTCGGGCTCGACGGCGTCGTGCCGCAGCTCGGCCCGGCCAGCGGCGCCGCTCCCCGTCCCGGCACGATCGAGATCGCGCTTGCCGCGCTCGGCACCCCCACGGAGGAACGCGAGGCGCTGCCTCAGGAAGAGGCGCCCGCTCCGCTCGCCGCTACGCCCGTCTATCCGCCGGAAGGGGCAATCCTACCCCCCGATGCCGGCTGGCGGGGCGTCGTGCTGGCCTGGAGCGCACCCCTGGATGCGCGGCCCAACCCCTTCTTCGTCGAGGTCGTATCCCTCGGTACCGGCCGTGCCGCCGAGCCCGCTCAGGGCTGGAGCGAGGCCTTCGCCGCCTATGCGGAGGCGCCCGACGCGCAGCTTTTGCAGCTTTCCGGCCCGGGACGCTATGCTTGGCGCGTGCTTACCGTCTCCCGCACCTCCCGGCGCTACGCGGCCGGCCCCTGGCACGGCTTCGCCGTGGGCGGGCCGCCCTCATGAGGCCACTCGCGCCTCTTCTCCTCTCGCTCCTCACCCTCGCCGCTTGCCAGACCCCCCCGCCGCCAGCGCCGGTCGTGACCCCGCGCGTGGCGCGCGCGCCGGTGCGGCCGCTGCCGAGCCGGGTGGACGGTGCCTGGTCCTTCGGCGTTGCCGGGGACCGCTGCACCGCCCAGGTCGCGCATAAGGAGGCGACGCTCGGCATCACCGCCGGTCCAGGCAAGAGCGTCACCTTCTCCGCCGCCGCGCCGAGCCGCCGGGCAAGCGGCCGCGCCCGCATTGTCTTCCGCGGCGAGGACGGCAACTGGGAGGCCCCCGCCCGCGGCACCGGCCGCTCGGCCCTGGCGACCCTTCCGCTGGACGAGCGGGGCGAGGCCTATGTGCGCGACCTTCTCGGCGGAGGAACCGCCACGGTGCAGGGACCGGGGGTCGAGATGCCTGCCCTTTCCGTGCCGGATGCAGGCGTCTCCGGTCGCGACTGGTACGGCTGCGTCTCCCGCCTTGCTCAGCAATAGGGCCCTCGCCAGGCCTGCACAGCCCCGCCCGATCGGCCTATAGGAGCCGGCCCGCGGAGGGGCGGCCCGGGGCGGGTAAGAGGGGCAGGGGGCATGACGGTCGGCATCGAGATCGGGCAGGCGGGAACAGGCCCGGCGCGGCTGGACCTTGAGGAGCTACTCGCAACGCGCCTGCTGGTGCAGGGCAATTCGGGCAGCGGCAAGTCGCACTTGCTTCGCCGGCTCCTGGAACAATCCGCCCCCTGGGTGCAGCAGGCGGTGATCGACCCCGAGGGCGACTTCACCTCGCTCGCAGACCGTTTCGGCCACCTCGTCATCGATGCCGCCGCCCATGCGGAGGAGGCGATGGCCGCCGCTGGCGACCGCGTGCGCCGCCACCGCGTGTCCGTCGTGCTGAACCTTGAGGGGCTGGAGACCGACCGCCAGCTTCGACACGCCAGCGCCTTCCTCGGCGGCCTCTTCGATGCCGAGCGCGACCATTGGACTCCCATGCTCGTCGTCGTCGACGAGGCCCAACTCTTCGCCCCCGCAGCCGGCGGCGACGTGTCGGACGACGCCCGCCGCGCCTCGCTCTCCGCCATGACAGACCTCATGTGCCGCGGCCGCAAGCGGGGCCTGGCCGGCATCATCGCGACTCAGCGCCTGGCGAAGCTCGCGAAGAACGTGGCGGCGGAGGCCTCCAATTTCCTCATGGGCCGCACCTTCCTCGACATCGACATGGCCCGCGCGGCCGACCTGCTGGGCATGGAGCGGCGCCAGGCGGAGGCCTTCCGCGACCTCCAGCGCGGTCACTTCATCGGCCTCGGCCCTGCGCTATCCCGCCGCCCGCTGCCCATCCGCATCGGCGCGGTCGAGACCGAGAGCCGCGGCGCCGGCCCCTCCCTGACCCCGCTGCCGCAGACGGCGCCGGAGGAGGCGCGGGAGCTGATCCTCGCCGCCCCCGACCCGGTCGCGCCGCGCGCCGTACGCCGTCCGCCGCCGATCCCTCCGCAGGACATGCTGGCGCAGCTCGCCCAGGCTCGCCCGGCCGTGCCCCGCGCTGCCGAGCCCGAACCGACGCCGGAGGAGGAGGCCGAGCGCGAGGCGCGTATCGCGGCCATCCTCCACACCATGCTCGAGGAGCCCGACGCCGCCTTCCGGCCGATCGGCGTGCTCTACCAGGACCTTCTCGTGCGACTGCGCATCCACGCGGTAGCCGGGCGCCCGCCCGAGCTGCCCGCCTTCCGCCGGATGCTCGCCGTCGCCCGCGCGGGCGTGCCACCAGAGGCCGCGAACGACCCCGGCTGGCCCGAGGCCGCGGCGCGCGCGGACACCTTGCCGGAGGACACGCAAGGCGTCTTCCTCCTCCTCGCCCATGCGGCGCGGCAGGGTCTGCCCTGTCCCTCCGACGCCGCCATCGCTCGCGCCTATGGCAGCCGATCCGCCGGCCGTGCGAGGCGGCTGCTCGGCTGGATCGAGGAGCAGGGACTGATCGTGACGCGACCGGCCGCCGGCGGGCGGCGCGTGGTGGCGCTGGTCGGCCTCGCCTGGGAAACAGCGCCCGGCGACCCCGCGGCCGCTTAAGCTACCCGGCGTTGGGCTTCCGCAGTCGGAAGCCCAGCGCCTCCGCCACCTGCGCACGCCCGACCACCGGCTCCAACGCGAGATCCGCGATGCTCCGGGCCACCCGCAGCGCCCGGGTGAAGCCCCGGTTGGAGAGGCCGAGCCGCTCCGCCGCCGTCTCGGCCAGCCCAAGCGCCTCGTCGGCGAAGCTCTCGCGGATCGCCTCCACGGGCGCCTCCGCGTTGGTCGAAAAACGCTGCCCCTCATAGCGCGCCAGCTGCACCTCGCGGGCCGCAGCCACACGCGCCGCAACCACCGTACTCGTCTCGCCCGAGGGCGCGCGGGCCAACTCCCGCGGCGCGATCGGCTGCACCTCGATCGTCAGGTCGATGCGGTCGAGCAGCGGGCCCGAGAGCTTTCCCTGGTAAGCCTCTCCGCAGCGCGGCGCCTGCCCGCACTCCCGCCCCGCAGTGCCGAGATAGCCGCAGCGGCACGGGTTCATGGCGGCCACCAATTGGACGCGCGCTGGGTAGGAAACATGTGCCGCCGCCCGGCTCACCGTCACCCGCCCGCTCTCCAGCGGCTGTCGCAGCGCTTCCAACGCGGGGCGGGGGAATTCAGGCAGCTCGTCGAGGAATAGCACGCCCCGGTGCGCCAGGCTCACCTCGCCGGGCCGGGCGCGCGGCCCACCCCCGGTCAATGCCGCCTGGGAGGCGGAGTGGTGCGGGTCTCGGAAGGGTGGCCGCGCACTGATCCGCCCCGCCTCCAGCCCGCCCGCGACGGAGCGCACGAGGCTGACCTCCAGCGCCTCAGCCGGGGAGAGGTCGGGCAACAATCCTGCCAGCCGGGCAGCCAGCATCGACTTGCCCGAGCCCGGCGGCCCGATCATCAGCAGGTTGTGCGCCCCGGCCGCCGCGATTTCGAGGGCGCGTTTGGCGCTCTCCTGCCCCCGCACTTCCGAAAGGCAGGGTCCGTCCGCCTCGCGCACGGCCGGGGGCGGGCTAGGTGGCGGCGAGAGCGCCTGGCGTCCCTGGAAATGAGCGATCAGCGTGCGGAGGTCCGGCGCCGCCAGAGCTTCCGTCGCCCCCGCCCAGCCCGCCTCCGCCCCCTGCTCGGCCGGGCAGACGAGCCCAAGGTCACGCGCTGCGCAGGCCAGCGCCGCGGGCAGTACGCCGGCCACGGGCCCGATCGTGCCGTCCAGCGCCAACTCCCCCATGGCCGCATAGCCCGCCAACTCATCGACGGGGATCACGCCCATCGCCGCGAGCAGCCCGAGCGCGATGGGAAGGTCAAAATGGCTTCCCTCCTTCACGAGGTCGGCCGGTGCCAGGTTCACGAGGATCCGCTTCGGCGGCAGCGAAAGCCCGAGCACGGAGAGCACCGCCCGCACCCGCTCGCGGCTCTCGCCGACGGCCTTGTTCGGCAGCCCCACCACGGTGAAAGCCGGCAGCCCCGCGGCCACCTGAACCTGAACTTCGACCGGAACCGCCTCGACGCCGTGGAAGGAGAAGGTCGTGACGCGCGCGAGGCTCAACCGCCCCAGGCCCCGAGGAAGCGCGCCAACAACCCGCCGATCACCTCGGTATTATAGCCCCCCTCCTGCACGATGGCGGCCGGCAGGCGAAGGCCGGCGATGGCGGCGCCCGCGCGCGCGAAGCCCTCCTCGGTCACCCGCAGCGCGGCCAGCGGCTCGTGCTCGGAGGCGTCAAAGCCGAGGGAGACGACCAGTGCCTCCGCCCCATAGGCGCGCACGCGCGCGATCCCGGCGGCCACGGCTTCCAGCCAGTGCTCGTCGCCCGTGCCCATGCGCTGCGGGAGGTTGAGGTTGAAGCCGGCGCCCTCGCCGCCGCCCGTTTCAGAGGCGTGGCCGACAAACCAGGGATAATAGGCGTCCGGGTCGGCGTGGACCGAAACGGTCAGCACGTCACCGCGCGACCAGAAGATCCCTTGCGTGCCGTTGCCGTGGTGGCTGTCGATGTCGAGCACCGCCACCCGGTCCGCGCCCGCGTCGCGCAAGGCCTGAGCGGCCAGCGCCGCGTTGTTGATGTAGCAGTGCCCACCAGCCCGCGCGGCGTAGGCGTGGTGCCCGGGCGGGCGGCAGAGCGCGTAAGCCATGCCGCCGCGCGCCGCGACCCCGGCCGCTGCCAGGGCGCAACCGGCCGCGGCGACCGCCGCCTCATAGGTGCGCAGCCCGACAGGGCAGGCGGTGTCCGCCGTGTACCACCCCGCCCGCCCGACCGCCTTGGATGACGACCGTGCCCCTTGCGCGAGCATTTCGGGGGAGGGATGGATGTTCGCCACCACCTCCTGCCCGGCGCCGGGGATGGCCGCCCATTCGGCGGCGGCGTCCCGCAGCCAGTCGAGGTAGTCCGGCGCGTGCACGCCTTCCAGCGCCGCGCGCATGGCCGGTTCGGACACCTCCGGTACGATGCCGAGCGACCGAAGCCCCTCCCGCAGCGCCGCCGCCCGGGCGGGCACCTCGAAATTCGGGCGAAGCACGCCCCGCATGAGGAAGAACTGCGGCGCGTGCGCCGATTCCAACGGGTTGTCGAAGGCCTGCATGGGCCAGGACCCTATGGACCGGGCGGTTGCTTGTCCACGCGGTCGTCCCGCATCCCCCGCCTCGACACCCGGCGCGAAGCGGTTAGCCTGCCGCGCTTCCAACCGGCCAGGACATCCCATGCCCGATCTCGACCCCGGCGCCCGCCGCGCCATCCTGGATGCCGTCACGGCCCTGGAGGGCGAGGCCACAGACCGCCTCGCCGCCCTGGTCCGTTGCGCCTCCACCCTCGGTCAGGAGGCGGGGGCGCTCGACCTCATGGCCGAAAATTACGAATCGCTCGGCCTCGCCCCGCGGCGGATCCCGACGCTGCCGGAGCAACTTCGCGATCATCCCGGCTTCTCGCCCCCCCTCATCTCTTATGAGGGCCGCGACAACGTGGCGGCCATCCACACCCCCCGCGAGGTTCGCGGCCGCAGCCTCGCGCTCCAGGGCCATGTGGACGTGGTGCCCGAGGGCGCGGCCGACCTCTGGATCACCCCGCCCTTCAAGCCATCCGTTCGCGATGGACGGATGTTCGGGCGCGGCGCCGGCGACATGAAGGCCGGCATCGTCTCATACCTCACGGCTTTCCAGGCGCTCCGCCTGGCCGGTTTGCAGCCCGCCGCCCCCGTGCAGATGCAGGCGGTGATCGAGGAGGAGTGCTCGGGCAACGGCGCGCTCGCCACCATGCTTGCCATGCCACGCACGGATGCCGTGGTTATCCCCGAACCCGGTCCCTCGATGGCTGCCATGTACTCGGCGGAGGTGGGCGTCGTCTGGGCCTGGGTCACCGTCACTGGCCGCCCCACGCATGTGCGCGACATGCACGCCGGCATCAATGCGATCGAGGCCGCCATGGCGATCGCCCGTCGCTTCAAGGACTACGAGAACGAGCGTAACCGGGCGGAGAATGTCCACGCGGCGTTCCGCGGCGTGAACCATCCGGTGAACGTCAATCTCGGCACGATCGAGGGCGGGGAGTGGAACAGCAGCGTGCCGACCCGCGCCCGCATCGGGCTCCGCGTCGGCGTCATGCTCGGCTACAGCGCCGCGCAGACCAAGGCGGACATCAAGCGCATCGTGGCAGAAGCTGCGGCGGACCCCACAATGCGGGGCACGAAGGTGGCGCTGGAGTTCAAGGGCTTCATGGCCGATGCCTGTGCCTTCGACATGGAGAGCGAGATCTGCCGCCTCGCCCGCCGCAGCTACGCCGAAGTCACGGGTAGCGAGCTGCGCGAGTATCCCGCGACGGGGCTGACGGACGGGCGCTTCTTCACCCTCTACCAGGACACTCCCGTCGCCTGCTTCGGCCCGGACGCCCAGGACATTCACGGCATCGACGAGAGTGTCTCGCTCGCCTCCATGCACGCCATCACGCGCAGCATCGCGCTGCTGATGGCCGAGTGGTGCGGGGTGGAGCGCGCGGCGTGAGCAACCTCCCGCTCTCCGGCACGCGCCTCTGGGAGGCGCTGATGGAGATGGCGCGGATTGGCGCCACGCCGAAGGGCGGCTGCAACCGCCAGGCGCTGACGGCACTCGACGGAGAGGGCAGGGCGCTGCTCGCCCGCTGGGGCGAGCAGGTCGGCCTGAGACTGACCACCGACCGGCTCGGCAACATGGCGCTGCTGCGTCCGGGCCACGACCCTTCCCGCCGACCCGTCGCCATCGGCAGCCATCTCGACACCCAGCCCACGGGCGGCAAGTTCGACGGCGTGCTCGGCGTGCTCGCCGGCCTCGAACTCATGCGCGCCCTGCACGAGGCCGGCACGGAGACCGAGGCGCCGATCGTCCTCATCAACTGGACGAACGAGGAGGGCGCGCGCTTCTCGCCGCCGATGATGGGAAGTGGCGCCGCCATGGGCGCCTTCACGGAGGCGGAGGTGCTCGACATCCGCGACCCCGAAGGTACGCGTTTCGGCGATGCGCTGGCAGCCATCGGCTGGCGCGGCGAGGCGGATCCCGCAGATCTGCGGGACCTTGAGGCCTATTTTGAGCTGCACATCGAGCAGGGCCCGATCCTTGAGAGGGAAGGCCTCGACGTCGGCATCGTCACCCACGCCCTCGCCCAGCAATGGTTCGACGTGATCGTCACGGGGGAGGAGTCCCATGCCGGCGGCGCCATGTCCCACCGCCGTGACGCGCTGGTCGCCGCCGCCATCCTTGTTCAGGGGATCGAGGCCATCGCCCACGAGTGCGGCGGCGACGCCCGCGGCACAGTTGGCCGCATCGCCATCGAGCCCTCCAGCCGTAACGTCGTCCCCTCCCGGGCTACCTTCAGCGTCGATTTCCGCAACGGCGACGAGGCCGCCCTCGACCGCATGGCCGAGGCCTTGCGCGAGCGCGCGCGTGCCGTTGCGGCCGAGCGCGGCGTGGAGGTTGAGGTCACCCCCTTCTGGTCCTTCCCGCAGACCGGCTTCGACCCCGCCTTGGCCCAGCGTCTCCGCGATGCTGCGATCGCCCGCAACCTCCGCTTCCGAGACATGCCCACGGGCATCGGCCACGACGCCGTCTACGTCGCCCGCCAGGTCCCGAGCGTCATGATCTTCACCCCCTGCCTCGGCGGCATCAGCCACAACGAGGCCGAGAGCATCACCCCGGCCCAGGCGGAGGCCGGGATGCTCGTCCTGGCTGATGCCGTCCTCGCCACGGCCGGTTTCGCGAAGGGCTGAGCATGCGCATCGCCATCGGCGGCTTCCTGCACGAGAGCCACTCCTTCGCCCCCGTCGCCACGGGCTGGCGCGACTTCGCCGAGCCCGGCGGCTGGCCCGCGCCGATGCGACCCGCGACGCTGCTCGACGGCCTCCGCAACACGGGCGTTCCCGCCGCAGGCGCCATCGCGGCCGCCGAGCACAGCGGCATCGGCATCGCCCCGCTCTCCTGGGCATTCGCCAACCCCGCCGGCCCCGTGACCGCCGAAGCCTTTGAGCGCGTCTCCGCCTGGATCGTCTCCGACCTCGTCGAGGCATTGGCACAGGGCCCCCTCGACGGCGTCTATCTCGACCTCCACGGCGCTATGGTGGCCGAAGCCTTTCCAGACGCGGAGGGCGAGTTGCTGCGCCGCGTGCGCGCCATCGTCGGGCCAGATCTGCCGGTCGTCTGCAGCCTCGATCCCCACTGCAACCTCACGGCCGAGATGGTGGAGCGCGCGGACGCCGTCTCCCCCTTCCGCACCTACCCGCATGTTGACATGAAGCAGGCCGGCGCCCGCGCGCTGCGCCTGCTGGTGGAGCGCGCGCGCCGCGGCCGTCCCTTCGCCCGCGCCTTCCGGCAGGTGGATTTCCTCCTGCCCATCACCAGCCAGTGCACGCTGGTCCCCCCGATGAGCGAGGTCTTCGCCGAGCGCGAGCGGATCGCAACCCGCCACGGCGTTGCGGAGCTCGCCTTCTGCTTCGGCTTTCCTTACGCCGACTTCCCGGGCTGCGGCATGGCCGTTGCCGCCTATGCCGCCGAGCAGGAGGCGGCGGATGCGGCGGCCGACGAGTTCCTCGCCCTGCTGAACCGCCGGGAGCGCGACTTCGCCGGCGAGATCCTCCCAGCCGACCGGGCGGTGGCGGAAGCGATGAAGGTGAAGGCACCGCGCCCCGTCATCCTCGCGGACACGCAGGACAACCCCGGCGGTGGCGGCCACGGCGACACCACGGGGCTGCTGGCGGAACTCGTGCGGCAGAAGGCGATGAAGGCCGTGCTCGGCTCCATCAACGACGCCGAGAGCGCGCTCGCCTGCCACAAGGCAGGAGAGGGGGCGACCGTCTCGCTCCGCCTGGGCGGCAAGAGCGACGGCGCGCCGCTCGACGTCAGCGCGCGGGTGCTGCGCCTCTCCAACGGCCGCTTCACCTGCACGGGCGCCATGGCCGGCGGCAACCCCGCCGATCTCGGCCCCTCCGCCCTCATCGCGATTGGCGGCGTGCGGGCGATCGTGACCAGCCGTAAGATGCAGGCCTATGACCTCGCCCTGTTCCGTCATCTCGGCGTAGAGCCCGCGCAGGAGGCGATCGTCGCGGTGAAGTCCAGCGTGCATTTCCGCGCCGATTTCGGTCCGATCGCGGAGCGCGTGCTGGTCGTTGCTGCGCCCGGTCCCGTGGTGGCCGACCCTGCAACGCTGCCCTTCCGAAACCTTCGCCGGGGTTTGCGCCTTCGTCCAGGAGCCAACGAGGCGACGAGGTAGGGTCATGTTCAGTCACGTGATGGTCGGCGCGCGGGACATCGCGGCGATGGCGCGCTTCTACGACGCCGTGTTGCTCCCGCTTGGCTTGGAGAGGGGCCCGGACTCGGCCGGGGGCCCGCGCGGCGTCTGCTGGCGGGCGCCCGGCCATCGCCATCCGACTTTCGACGTGCAGGAACCCTTCGATGGCCAGCCGCCCTCGGCCGGGAACGGCTGCATGGTCGCCTTTACCGCGCCGAGCCGGGCGGCGGTGGACGTAGCCCACGCCGCCGCCCTGGCCCATGGCGGCACCGATGAGGGCCCGCCGGGCCTGCGCCCTCGCTACGCCCCCGACTACTACGGTGCCTATATGCGCGACCCCGTAGGCAACAAGCTCCACGTCGTCCATCGCGGCTGATGAGGGGGCCCGCCGTCATGCGAGTAGATACCCTGCCGCCCGACTTCCCCTTGCTGCGCGACACCGCCTGGGCGGAAGGCTGGAAGATGCTGCAGGTGCTGGAGGAGGACTGGCGCGATGGCACGCTGCGCTTCGACGCGCCCGGAGAGGCATTGTTCGCTGCCTGGCGCGACGGCACCCTCGCGGGGATCGGGGGCCTGACCGTCGACCCCTATGCCGAGGAGGCCTCGACCGGCCGTGTCCGCCGCCTCTATGTCGCTCCCGCGCATCGGGGGAGTGGACTGGGGCGCGCCTTGGTGGAGGCGATCGTAGATGCGGCGCGGGAGCACGGGTTCCATTCGGTACGGGTCCGCGCTCCCGCAACAGCAGGGAAATTCTACGAGGCCTGCGGCTTCCTGCCGGCGGTCCTGCGCTCCGCCACCCACATCCGGCCGCTCTGACCACAGTCTGCGCAGGTCACATGGCGGCGGCGGTCTTCGCCAGCGTCTGCACCGCCTCGCGCGCGGTCTCCAGGTCCTTCCCGGTCGCGGCCACGGCGCGGTTCCAGCAGTGCACGCTGTCCTGCAGCTTCGCCGTCGTGTCGCGGAGTACGTAAAGGTTCTCACGAAGGGCGTTCACAGCCGCGCGCTGCTCCTCCTGTGCGGCGGCGAGAAGCCGGAGCGCGGCCTGAAGCCGGTCCTGCGGACTGCGGGTGAGGAGAAGGATCTCGGCCATTCGCTGCGGGCTCCTGAAGCGTTACCGCGGGCTTAACGCGTGTCCAGCCGGTTCCGCATCTTCAAACATCGTTAACCATTTTCACTTCTCGCCCAAAAAAGAAACGGGCCGCGAGGTTCCCCCCGCGGCCCGTTCTTTCACACTCGTGCCCGCGCCTAGTGCATCTCGGTCCGCGCGACCGCCTGGCCCGCGGAGGACTGGGCCGAAACCGCACCCAGCACCGCCGAGGTCTGCCGCGCCGGCATGGCCGCCACCAGCGCCACCGACACCGCCGCGAGGTAGGGCACCGACTGCACCAGCAGGATCACGGTCCAGAGCACCGCCTCCCAGGTGCCGCCGCGATGGGCGAGGGTGATGCCGGCCGCGGCCAGCCAGAGGAGCAGCATCACCATGCCCTCCTGCCGCGCCGTCATCAGCCCCTGCACCAAGGCGGGTGCATTCTCCATCTTCGGCGTGCGGGCGAAGTGCGCCCGCCGCTTAAAGAGGCCCTGCCAGACCGCCTTGCCGATCGTGTGCGTCAGCGCGAGGCCGCCCAGCGCGGCGCCGAGCCGGTCCCAGGGCCCGCAGGCGACCCGGGCACGGTAGAGCGTCCAGATCTGCGCGAGCTTGAAGGCGAAGATGCCAAGGCTCGGTATCATGAAGAGAGTGATCGGGAACTCGTCCGACAGCCCGGCGGCGACGAGCGCGGTCCGCAGCCCCTCGGTCTGCAGGTGCACGCCGAAGAGGTCGAAGGACGGGTAGAGCCGCGTCAGCGGGATCAGCACCAGGCCGACCGACCAGACAAGGCCGCCGAGCACGAAGGCCAAGCCCAGCGCATCGCCCAACCAGGGCATCCAGCCCATGACGAAGTGGAAGCGCTGGCCCTGCGTGAGGCTGCGGTTGAAGGGGTTGAGTAGCGCGCGCCAGTGGCCCTTCACGATTTGCACCGCGCCGAAAGCCCAACGGTGGCGCTGCTTGCGATAGGCCGAGAAGTCGTCCGGCATCACGCCGCGCCCCATCGAGTCCGGGCAGTAGACCGCCTCCCAGCCGGCGCGCATCAGGCGCAGGCCGAGCTCGCTGTCCTCGCAGATGCACCACTCTGCCCAGGCCTTGCCCTCCACCGCGGCGCCGACGAGCGCGGATTTGCGGATGAGGGTCATGGTGCCGTGCTGGATGATGGCATTGCGCTCGTTGCGCGTGACCATCCCCGCCTTGAAGAACCCGGCGTACTCCCAGAACATCAGCCGCTTGAAGAGGCCGCCATGCGCGTCGCGGTAGTCCTGCGGCGACTGGGTGAAGCCGACCTCGGGGCGGTTGAAGAACGGCACCATCCGGCGCAGCCAGTCCGGCCGCACGGTGTAGTCGCTGTCGAGCACGCCGATCACGGCAGCATCCGGCGCGGTCTCGCGGAGGGCGAAGTTCAGCGCCCCTGCCTTGAACCCGGGCCACTTGCCGAGATGGAAGAAGCGGAACCGGGCGCCGAGCCGCGCGCAGTGCTCCGCCACCGGCTCCCAGAGCGCGGGGTCGGTGGTGTTGTTGTCCACCACCAGCACCTCGAAATCGGGGTAGTCGAGGGCCGCGAGCGCGTCGAGCGTCTCCCGCACCATCGCGGGCGGCTCGTTGCAGATCGGCAGGTGGATCGAGACCTTGGGCAGCGGCGTACCCTCGGGCGCCGGCACCGGGCTCCACTGGCGCTTGCTCACGCGGCCCCAGACGGTCTCAGCCAGCTCGAAGCCGTCCGACAGCAGGATCGCCAGCAGCAGCACCTGCCCCGCGACCAGCAGGCTCCAGACCACGCCCGCGGTAGTGGACATGTAGGTCTCGCTCATCGCCAGCACGACGCAGGTGCCGAGCGCCACGAAGCCCTGCGACAGAGCCGCGAGCATCAGCTTGCCCTGCCAGCGGATGTCCGGCCGGCGGGAGAGGAAGAAGAAGGCCGAGAGGAAGGCCGCGAAGCTCGCGCCCAGCGCCCAGCCGAGCCAGGCTGGCGTCTCCTGCACGGGGCCCGTCAGCGGCCACTTCTGCGCGCGGTCGAGGTCGTACATGCCCCAGTGGCCGGCCGCGCGGCCCTCGAAAGAGGTCTTCCAGGGCTGGTCGAAGGCCTCCATCACGAAGTACTCGAGGCCGCGGGCCTCGGCGATGTTG
Organism: Roseomonas sp. KE2513; assembly: GCF_016107305.1. GTDB lineage: Bacteria > Pseudomonadota > Alphaproteobacteria > Acetobacterales > Acetobacteraceae > Roseomonas. Next base: position 247,220 of record NZ_RCVR01000004.1, on the reverse strand, counting down.
AAGAAGCTGCGCATGAACAGCGCCTGGTTCACGCGGCTCGCGCGGGCGGCACCCTGCGCCACGCCGTCGGAGGGCCAGCCCACCTCGCCGATGACCACGCGCTTACCGGGGAAGCGCGCCCGCACGGCGTCGTACTTCTCCATAATGAAGCGCAGAGCGTCATCGACCGGCAGCCCCTCCCAGTAGGGCAGAAGGTGGATGGTGATGTAGTCCACCGCGTTGCCGAGCTCGGGATGGTCGATCCAGACGTGCCAGGGCTCGGCGGTAGAAACCGGCTGGCGCACCTGGCGCCGCACCTGCTCGATGTAGCCGACCATCTGCGCGGGCGTCACGTCGCCGCGCAGCACGGCCTCGTTGCCGACCAGCACGCGCTCGACGTTGCGGCTCTCGCGCGCCACCTGCACGAGGCGGCGGATCTCGGCGGCGTTGCGGTCCAGCCGACGATCGAGCCAGGAGCCGAGCGTCACCCGCATGTCGGGATAGGCGGCGCGCGCGATCTCCGGGATCCGCTCCATCCCGCCATGGACAGCATAGGTCCGGATGTGGCGCGTCATGCCCGAGACACGCCGAATGTCGCCCTCGATCTGGTCGGGCGTGGGCCAGTTCGTCCCCTCGGCGCTCTGGCCGCGCTGATAGGGGGCGAAGGCGAGGCCGTTCACCTGTCCACGGAAGTCGGGCATCGAGACCGGCCGGTTCATCGCCCACCAGGCGCCGAGATGCGCGACGGCGACGACCAGTAGGATCCCGAGGGTGACGCGGTGCCGCCCGAGGCGCCCCGCCACGGAGGACGGCGGCGGACGGGAATCGGACAGCATGGGCTCGGGGTTGCGGGAAGGGCGCGGGGCGGCGAGCGCGTTCATCGCGTGCAGGGCTCCGGCGCGGCGCCCCCGTCCACCACCCGGCCGATCCGGGCGACATGGAGCGGGAGGGACCTGCGCTCACCCTGATGAAGCGCGCGGGCTGAGGCGCGGGCCGGGCCCAATCGCGGCAATATTGCGGCGCAGCGTGATCATGTTGCGCCGTGTAAAACAAAGGCGGGGGACGACCAGTGGGGCGATTGGGTGTTATCTCCCCGATGCGCCCCCCGAATTGCATCGGGCACGTGGCCAGCCTCCCACGCTCAGCAAAGGAACCCAATCCTCATTATGTCGGCGCTCCTCGAAATCGGCATCATCATTCTCCTGGTGCTGCTGAACGGCGTCTTCTCCATGAGCGAGCTGGCGATCGTCTCGGCCCGCCGGGCCCGGCTGACGGCGCTTGAGCGCGCGGGCTCGCCCGGGGCCACGGTCGCGATGGAGCTTGCCGACGACCCGCAGCGCTTCCTGCCGACGGTTCAGGTGGGCATCACCCTCATCGGCGTCGTGGCCGGGACCTTCGGCGGCGCGCGGCTCTCGTCCACCCTCGGCCCGGTGCTGGATGCCATTCCTGGCGTCGCGCCCTATGGCACGGAAGCGGCGCTCGTCCTGGTCGTCGTGCTCATCACCTACCTGTCGCTCATCCTTGGGGAGCTGGTGCCGAAGCAGCTCGCCCTCCGCCACCCCGAGCGGATCGCGGCGCTGGTCGCGCGCCCCATGTCCAGGCTCTCCCGCGTTTCGGCGCCGGTGGTCTGGGTGCTCTCCTCCTCCTCGAACCTCGTCCTGCGCCTGCTGGGCGCGAACCAACCGGTCGAGCAGTCCGTGACGGAAGAGGAGGTGAAGGCCGTGGTGGCCGAGGGCGCCCAGGCCGGCGCTCTCGAGACGGAGGAGCGCCACATGATTGAGCGCGTCCTCCGCCTCGCCGACAAGCCCGTGCGCGCCTTGATGACGCCGCGCCCCGAGATCGTCTGGCTCGACCGCGCCGCCACCCCGGAGGAGGTCTCGGAGAAGCTGAAGGGCGAGACCGTGAACCGCTTCATCGTGGCGGACGGGAGGGTGGACAACGTGGTCGGCGTCGTCGCGGCCAAGGATCTGCTGGACCAGGTCCTCTCCGGCACCCACCTTTCGGTCGCGGCGGCCCTCCGCCGGCCCATGGTGCTGCCGGACAACCTCTCGGCGCTCGACGCGCTTGAGCGCATCCGCCAGGACCCGCTCGGCCTCGCGCTCGTCATGGACGAGTACGGTTCCTTCGAGGGCGTCGTCACCGCCTCCGACCTGCTCGAAGCCATCGTCGGCGAGCTCGGTGCGCCCGCCAGCCTGCCCTCCGCCGGTCCCGCGGTGGAGCGCCATGACGGAAGCCTGCTGCTGGATGGGATGATGCCGAGCGACGAGCTGAAGGCACGTCTCGACCTGCCGGTGCTGCCGCAGCCCGGCACCTACCACACGGTGGCGGGCCTCATGCTCGCGCTGCTCCGCCGCGTGCCGAAGGAGGGGGACCGTATCGTCTTCGGCGGCTGGCGCTTCGAGATCGTGGACATGGACGGGCGCCGCGTGGACAAGATCCTCGTCGCCAAGGACGAGCCCGTCTCCGCCTGAGGGTGTTCAGCCGATGAGGCGCGCGCTTCCGGAGACCCGGACGGAGGCGCCCCGCTCCACCGGGATTGCGGCGTGAAGCAGGCAGGGCACCCCCATATCCTCGCCCTGCCGGATCTCGATGCGCCCACCATGCGGCCAGCCGAGGTCCCGGAGCAGCCCGCCGAGCGCCGCGGCGGCAGCGCCGGTCGCCGGGTCCTCGGCCACGCCGCCGACCGCAAAGGCGTTGCGGGCGTGAAAGAGGGAAGGACCTTCGGCCTGCACCAGCGCGACCGTCGCCAGACCCGCGGCCGCCATCATCGCGGCGCCCCGGGCGAGGTCGTAGTGCATGGCCGCGAGCGCCGACCGCTCCCGCAGCGCCAGGACGAGGTGGCGGGCGCCGGCTTCGGCGAGCGAGGGCGGGATGCGCGGGTCCAGCGCCCCCGGCCCGATCCCGAAGAGCTCCAGCGCCTCGCCCAGCAGTGCCGTTGGCGCGGGCTCGCTGCGTGTCGGCGGCGACTGCAGGGCGGCGCGCAGGCCGCCCTCCCGCCATCCCTCCACCGTGATTGCCCCCTCGTTCAGACGCAGGGCGTAGCAGCCGTGGCCGTGCCGCAGCGCCAGCGCCGCGCCAAGCGCGATGGTTGCGTGGCCGCAGAAGGGCACCTCGATCGCGGGTGCGAAGTAGCGCACGCGCCACCCGTCGCCCTCGGGCGCGGCAAAGGCGGTCTCGGAATGGCCGACCTCTGCGGCCAGCGCCTGCATCGCCGCCCCCTCGGGCAGCGAGTCCGCGATCACCACCCCCGCCGGGTTGCCCCCCGTCTCGCCGACCGAGTAGGCGGCGATCCGCTGCACCCGGCTGAGGTCCATGACGCCCGCTACGCCCCGGCCGCGCCGGCCGTCTTGATGATGGGCGCGACGAACTGCGGCTCGGTGTCCCAGGGAAAGAGGATCCAGGTGTCCTGGCTCACCTCCGTGATGAAGCTGTCCACCAGCGGGCGCCCGGCGGGCTTGGCGTAGATGGTGGCGAAATGCGCCTCGGGCAGCATGGCGCGCACCACCTTGGCGGTGGTCCCGGTATCCACGAGGTCGTCCAGGACCAGCCAGCCGGCCCCGGTGCCCGCGGCCGCCGGCGGCTTCACGACGCGCGGCTTGCCCATCTCCTCCTCGTCATAGGTGACGACGGAGACGCTCTCGATCAGCCGGCAGTCCAGCTCCCGCGCGACGATGGCCGCGGGGATGAGGCCGCCGCGGGTGATGGCGACGATGCCCCTGAAGCCGCCCTCCACCGGGCCCTTGCCCACCAGGCGCCAGGCCAGCGCCTTGGCATCGCGGTGAAGCTGGTCCCATGTTACGGTGTAGTAGCGAGGCATGGTCGCGGTCCTCTCGGAGCGGCTTGTCGGGAAAAGGGGGCGGAGAGGGGGCTCAGAACATCCGCGCGCCGTTGGGAACGGCCTGGTCGGGACGCAGCAGCACCACCGCGCCCTCCTCGTCCGGGGCGCCCAGCACCAGCACCTCGCTCGAGAAGCCGGCAATGCGGCGGGGGGCGAAGTTTACCACCGCCATCACCTGCCGCCCCACCAGCGCCTCTGGCGTGTAGTGCACCGTGATCTGGGCCGAGGAGCGGCGGAGGCCGATCCCCTCGCCGAAATCGATCACGAGCTGGATCGCGGGCTTGCGCGCCTCCGGGAAGGGCCGCGCCTCCACCACCGTGCCGGCACGGATCTCGATGCGCTCGAACTCGGCAAAGGTGGCGGGGGTGGCGGGCGTCTCCATCCGCCGCGCATAGCGGAGGGCGCGGCGGGCTGGAAGAGGGGGCGGCGATCCGCTCTAAGCTGGGATGCGCCGGCCTCGCGGGCCCGGCCGGCGCACCCCGCCGCCCGCCCGCGCCAAGTACCGCACCAGGGATTGCATGCCCGAACCCACCCGTGAGCCGCCCGGCGCCGCCTTCCGCGCCCTGCCGAAATCCATCGCCACCGTCTGCCTCTCGGGCAGCCTGCCGGACAAGCTGGAGGCCGCGGCCTCCGCCGGCTTCGCGGGGGTGGAGATCTTCGAGCAGGACCTGCTGACCCATGACGGCCCGCCCGAAGGGGTCCGCGCCATGGCGGCCGACCTCGGGATCGGCATCACCATCTTCCAGCCCTTCCGCGACTTCGAGGCGATGCCCGAGCCGCAGAGGCGCCGGAACATGGACCGGGCCGAGCGCAAGTTCGATGTCATGCAGGCCCTCGGCACGGACCTCGTGCTCGTCTGCAGCAACACCCAGCCCGGTGCCCTCGACGACCCTGCCCGTGCCGCCGCCGACCTGCGGGAGATGGCGGAGCGGGCCGCCGCCCGGGGCCTTCGCGTCGGCTACGAGGCGCTTTCCTGGGGCCGGCACGTCAACCGATGGCGCCAGGCCTGGGAGGTGGTGCAACGCGCCGATCATCCGGCACTCGGCCTGATCCTCGACAGCTTCCACACACTGGCGCTGGGCGACACGCTGGACGGCCTGGCGGCGGAGGTGCCGGGGGAGCGCATCGCCTTCGTGCAGCTCGCCGACGCGCCGCGGCTGACGATGGACGTGCTCGGCTGGTCCCGCCATTTCCGCAATTTCCCCGGCCAGGGCGAACTGGCCGTCGCCGACTTCACCCGTGCCGTGCTGGAGGCGGGCTACGGCGGGCCTCTCTCGCTCGAGGTGTTCAATGACGAGTTCCGCGCCGCGCCAGCCCGGCGCATCGCGCGTGACGGCCACCGTTCCCTCATCTGGCTTGATTCCGTCATCGCCGGCCCCTCCGTGCCCGCAGCCCCCCTGCCGGCGCCGCCCGCCCTGGGCGGTGTCGAGTTCCTCGAATTTGCCGTGGATGAGCGGCGCGGGGCGGATCTCGCGGCCTTCCTGTCCACCCTCGGCTTCCGGAAGGCCGGCCAGCACCGCTCGAAGGCGGTGGAGCTTTGGCGACAGGGCGGCGTGAACCTCGTCCTGAACGCCGAGCCCGACAGCGCCGCCGCCGGCCATTTCGAACTCCACGGCGCCTCGGTCTGCGCGACGGCACTCCGCGTGGACAATGCCGCCCGCACTCTCTCCCGCGCCGAAGCCCTTCTCTGCTCCACATGGCGGGAGCGGGTGGGGGAGGGGGAGCGCGCCATCCCCGCCGTCCGCGCCCCGGACGGCACGCTCATCTACCTGGTGGAGCCCGGCGCGCGCAGTATCTGGGAGAGTGACTTTCACCTCCTCCCGAGCGAGTCCACCGGGCCCGCCCTGGGTGGGGTGGACCACGTCGCCCATGCGCTCAGCAGCGGCCAGATGGACGGCTTTGTCCTCTTCCACCGCGCCGTCTTCGGGCTGGAGCCGGGGGCGCCGCTCGACCTGCCGGACCCGCAGGGCCTCGTCCGCAGCCGCGCCATGGCCGACCCCGCCGGGCGCGTGAGGATGCCGCTGAACGTCTCGGAGAGCCGGCAGACGGCGACCGGGCGCTTCGTCTCGGCGATCGCGGGGGCGGGGGTGCACCACGTCGCCTTCTCCACCGCGGACGCCGCAGCCTTCGTCGCCGGCCGGGCCGCGCCCATGCTGGAGATCCCCGCCAACTACTACGAGGACCTCGGTGCCCGCTTCGGCCTCGGGGACGATGAACTGGAGGCGCTGGAAAGGGGCCACCTCCTCTACGACGGAGATGGTCAGGGCGGCGCCTTCGTCCACGCCTTCACCGTCTCCTTCGAGGACCGCTTCTTCTTCGAGGTGGTGGAGCGTCGTGGCGGCTACGACGGGTACGGCGCGGCCAATGCCGGCGTCCGCATGGCCGCCCAGGCCCGGGCACGTCCCTGGATGCCCCCGGGCAGTTGAAGGAGGCGGGCTTTCCTGCCCGCACAAGCCGGCGTATCCCGGTCGGGCGCGGCCGGATCGTCACGGGACGGGAGGGCCGCAGAACCAGCACGCCGTCCCCCCCGGCCCCGGGTCCTCGGGGGGCGGACCTGCCGACGACAATGGGGGGCACTGTCCAGCCGATGCGCGACCTTCATCTTCCCGGGCGCAGCCCGGCCATGGCCCTCAACGCGATGGCCGCCACCTCCATGCCCGTCGCGACCCTCGCGGCCCTGGATACGATGCGGGCTGGCGGCAACGCTCTCGACGCGGCGATCGCCGCCTGCGCCGTCCTCGGCGTGGTAGAGCCCCAGTCCACGGGCATCGGCGGCGACTGCTTCTGCCTCTATGCCCCGGCCTCCGGCGGCGTGATCGCCATCAACGGCTCTGGCCGGGCCCCTGCGGGCGCCACGCCTGAGCGCCTGCGTGCCGACGGGCTGACCTCCATGGTCAATACCTCCGCCCATTCGGTCACCGTGCCCGGCGCGGTCTCCGCCTGGGAGACGCTGAACAAGGCCCATGGCAAGCTCAGCATGGAGAGGATCCTCCAGCCCGCCATCGGCTTCGCGGAACAGGGCTTCGCCGTCTCCTCCCGCGTCTCCGCGGACTGGGAGGACTGCGTGGACAAGCTCTCGAAGAACCCGGCCTCCAGCCGGCGCTTCCTGAAGGACGGCCGTGCCTACGCCTTCGGCGACCGCTTCGTGCAGCCCGAACTGGGCAAGACGCTGCGCGCCATTGGCAAGGACGGCGCGCGGGCATTCTACACCGGCCCCATCGCCGCCGACATGGTCCGCACCCTGCGCGAGGCCGGCGGCAGCCACACCGAGGAGGACTTCGCCGAAGGGCTGACGAGCGCCAACTTCGTGGACCCGATCTCCCGCAAGTGGCGCGGGATGGAGGTGTTCCAGTGCCCGCCCAACGGCTCGGGCCTGCTGGTGCTCATGCTGCTGGGCATCCTCGACGGTTTCCCCGACCCGGGCGGGCCGCTGACCGCCACCCGCCTGCACCGCCACCTCGAGGCCGCGCGCCTCGTCTACCGCGATCGCGACGCTTTCCTTGCTGATCCCTCCCAGGTCGAGGTGCCGCTCGCGAAGCTCCTGTCCGACGAATACCTGGGCAAGCTCCGCGGCATGATCAGCGACGACAAGGCGATGGTGGAGCTGCCGCCGCCTGGCGACGTGGACTGGCAGAAGCACAAGGATACCGTCTACCTCACGGTCGTCGACAAGGACGGCAATGCCTGCTCCTTCATCAACTCCCTCTTCGAGGGCTTCGGCTCGGGCATCCTCGCCGAGGGCTGCGGCGTCATGCTGCAGAACCGCGGCTTCGGCTTCCGGCTTCAGGAAGGCCACCCGAACTGCATCGCGCCCCGCAAGCGCCCAATGCACACGATCATCCCGGGAATGGTGATGAAGGATGGCCAAGCGATCATGCCCTACGGCGTGATGGGCGGGCACTTCCAGCCGATGGGGCAGAGCTGGTTCCTGACGAACCACTTCCAGTTCGGCATGGACGTGCAGGAGGCACTGGACCTTACCCGCGTCTTCCCGAGCGTCGGCGCCAATCATCGCGACGTCGAGATCGAGACCGGTCTGCCGGAGGCGCTGAAGGGCCAGCTCGCCGCCCTCGGCCATCAGCCGAAGCTCATCAAGAAGCCGCATGGCGGCGGCCAGGCGATTCTAATCGACCGGGAGCGCGGCGTGCTGATCGGCGGCTCCGACCCGCGCAAGGACGGCTGCGCGATGGGCTACTAGCCCGATCCGGGCCGCGCCCCGGCGCGGCCCACCCTACTGATTGATCTGCCGACGGGATGTGCCGATGACCGAGCCCTGCGACCTCACCGCCCTCGAAGCCCGGAGGCTGATCGGGACGAAGCGCCTCTCCCCCGTGGAGCTGCTCGACTCCTGCCTCGCGCGCATCGCCGCGGTGAATCCAGCCATCAACGCGGTGGTTGCCATGGACGAGCCCCGCGCCCGGGCGGATGCCAAGGCGGCCGAGGCGGCGGTCATGCGCGGCGACAAGCTCGGCCTCCTCCACGGGCTGCCTATCGGTATCAAGGACCTCGAGGAAACCGAAGGGCTGGTCACCACCTTCGGCAGCCCGCTGTTCAAGGACCACGTGCCGAAGGCCGATCTCGGCTCCGTCGCACGCATCCGCGCGGCGGGGGCGGTCATCACGGCCAAGACCAACACACCCGAATTCGGTGCCGGCGCCAACACCCGCAACGCCGTTTATGGCGCGACCGGCAACCCGCATGATCCCACGCGCTCCGCCGCCGGCTCCTCGGGCGGCTCGGGCGCGGCACTGGCGGCGGGGATGTTCGCGATCTGCTCGGGCTCGGACACCGGCGGCTCGCTCCGCAACCCCGCGGCCTTCAACGGCATCGTCGGCTTCCGGCCCAGTGCCGGGCTCGTCTCCAGCGAGCGCCGCCTGCTTGGCTGGCAGAACCTGCCGGTGCTCGGCCCCATGGCGCGCAACGTGCCGGATGCCGCTCTGCTGCTCGCGGCCATGGCCGGCGACGACGCGCGCGACCCGCTCTCCTACACGCTGCCCGGCCAGCCTGTGCGCGGCGTGGCCGACATGTGGACGCCGCTGCGACCGATCGACCTCTCCTCGCTCCGCGTTGCCGCGACGGAGGATTTCGGTATCGCGCTCGTCGAGAACACGGTGCGCGAGGCCTTCCGCGCCCGCGTCGCCTCTCTCACGCCCCTCTTCGCGCGCATCGAGGAGGCCACCCCGGACTGCGCCGGCGCGGACGAGGCCTTTGAGATCCTGCGCGCGCTCAACTTCGTCGCGGCCCACGCGAAAAAAGTGGCCGAAACGCCCGAGCTGGTCGGGCCCAACGTGCGCGCGAACGTGGCGGAAGGCCTCGGCTACTCGGCGGCGGACGTCGCGCGCGGCGGCATCCTCCAGACACAGCTCTACCTCCGCTGGCAGGAGTTCTTCGCGGCCGGCAACGACCTGATCGTGACACCCGCCATCACCATCTCGCCCCGGCCCTGGTCGGAGCTCTTCCCGGCCGAAATCGACGGGCAGAAGACCCGCACCTACTTCCACTGGCTGGCGATGGCTTACATCGTGACCCTTACCGGCCATCCCGCCATCTCCATCCCCCTCGGCCGGGACGCCAAGGGCATGCCCTTCGGCCTGCAGATCGTCGGGCCGCGCGGCGGCGACGCGCTGGTGCTTCGCGTGGCCGCCGCGATCGAAGCGGCGGTGGCCGGCGACGCCGAACTCGCGCGGCCGGTGCCGGATATCGCGGCGCTGGCGAAGGCGCCGCCCATCTCCTCCATGCCCGGCTTCCTTGGCTTCGACTGAGGGGGGGCCGCCATGCGCCGGATTGCCGCCCTCGCTTTCGCCGCCGCGCTCGCCCTGCCCACCGGAGCGGCCTCGGCGCAGGGGCTCAGGATCGCCATGGCGGGGGAGACGACCTCCGCCGACCCGCACCAGTACGGGCTGACGCCCAACACCACCCTTCGCCAGCACGTCTTCAACGCGCTGACGGAGACGGCGCGGGACCTCTCCGTCATTCCTGGCCTTGCCGAGCGATGGGAGAGGGAGGACGACCGCAGCTGGCTCTTCCATCTCCGCCCGCACGTCATCTTCCACGACGGCAGCCCCTTTACCGCGGAGGACGTGCTCGCCTCCTTCTGCCGCATCCGCAACAACGAGGGGGAGGTGACGCAATCCTTCTCCCGCTACGTGCGCCTCTTCGAGCGGGTGGAGACACTGGACCCCAGAACGGTGCGGATCACCACCCGCGAACCCATGCCGCTGCTGCCCAGCGACCTGACGAACCTGGCCATCCTTCCGCGCCGCCTCGTGCCCGCTGGGCACCTGGACTTCTCCGCCAATCAGCAATGTGGTGTGGAGGGAAGCTGGCCGAACGCCCAGGCTTTCAACGACGGCGCCGCCGCAATCGGTACCGGCCCATACCGCCTTGTCTCCTACACCAGGGGCGGCCCGATCGAGCTGGCGCGCTACGACGGTTATTGGGGCGAGAAGCCGCGCTGGGCCACGGTGCGCCTGCTGCCCGTCACGGCCGCCGGCCCGCGGCTGGCCGGGCTGCTGGCCGGGGATCATGACCTGATCGAGGCGCCGAACACGGCCGACCTTGCCCGGCTTCGTCAGAACAGCTCCGTCCACGTCTCTGCTTCGCCAACCACGCGTCTGATCTTCCTGCAATTCGACGCCGCACGCAGCCCCAGCCCCTTCGTGCAGGGCGGCGCTGGCCCCAACCCGCTGCGCGATGCGCGGGTGCGGCAGGCCCTCTCGCTCGCCATTGACCGCCGTGCCCTGACCGCCCGTGTAATGGACGACGTGGCCGTGCCCGCCGCGCAATTCCTGCCCGACGGCATGGCCGGCACTACCCCTGGCCTGCCCGTGCTCCCCTATGATCCCGCCCGCGCCCGCGCGCTGCTGGCAGAGGCCGGGTTCCCCGAGGGGTTCGCGCTCACCTTCCACGCGACGAACAACCGCTACGTCAATGATTCGCGCGTCGCGCAGGCCGTCTCGCAGTACTGGCAGCGGATCGGGGTGAAGGTGGAACTGGACGCCATGCCGAGCGCCACTTTCTTCACGCGGCGGGCGCGGCGTGAGTTCTCGGTCGCTATGGGCGGCTGGTCGGCGGATGCGCCGGAGACGCTCCTCTTCCTCCAGCTCTGGCTCGCAACGAGCGACGCGGCGCGGGGCATGGGCAGCAGCAACTACGGCGGCTGGTCCGATCCCACCTTCGACGCGCCGGTACGCGAGGCCGCCACCACCATGGACCCGGCCGCCCGGGCGGGCCTGCTCCGCACCGCCGGACGCGTGGCGCTGGAGGCCATGCCCGTCGCGCCCCTCTATTTCGAGAGCGCGGCCTGGGCCAGCCGGCGCGGCTTCCGCTATCCCGGCCGGGTGGACCAGACGACGCTCGCCACCGAGGTCAGCGCCGAGTGAACCACCTGCACCGCCTCCCGCCCGCCGCCTGACCGGATCCCCACATGACCTTCGCCTCTCGGCTCGCCCTGGCCCTCGCCGCGCCGGGCCGCGCCTCGATCCTCTTCGAGGATCCGGCCGGGGACCCGGCCCGTCCGGTTATGCTGCACGCCTACCGCCCCGAAAACTGGAAACCCGAGGCGCGGGTGGTGCTGGTCATGCACGGCATGGGCCGCAACGGCGACGAGTACCGCGACTTCTGGATCGAGGCCGCAGAGCGGCACCGCCTGCTGATCGTGGCCCCGACCTTCCCGGCGGATCTCTTCCCGGGCGCCGAGACCTATAATAATGGGTTCGTCCTCTCTGAGGACGGCAGTCTGCGTTCCCCAGCTTGGCGCGGCTACCGCATTCCCGCCCGCGTCCTGGCCGCGTTGCGCGAGGCCGGCCTGACCGACGGGCGTCCCGCGCTGATCTTCGGGCACTCGGCCGGCGGACAGTTCCTGCACCGCATGCTCTCCACCGAACCCGCTGACAGCTTCGAGGCCGCCATCGCCGGCAACCCCGGCTGGTTCACCCTGCCGGACCTCGGGCGCCCGTTTCCGGCGGGCCTTGGCGGCATCGGCGCCACGGAGGCGGACCTTGAGCGGCTGCTTGCCTATCCCCTGACCATCCTCTCCGGCGAGGCGGATACCGAGACCAGCGGCCCCAGCCTTCCGTCCCAGCCCGAGGCGGTGGCGCAGGGTCCGCACCGCTTCGCGCGGGCCCTGTCCTACTTCGAGGCCGGGCGCGCCGAAGCGGCGCGGCGCGGGCTGCCCTTCGGCTGGAGGAGGGTGACGGTCCCCCATATCGGACACGACGGCGCCGCGATGTCCCGCGCCGCGGCGAGCCTCTGGTTCGAGGGCCGCCTGCCGCCGGAATCTCTGCTGGCCGAGTGGGGACGCGCCAAACAGGGCGCCCTCTGAGCCAGCCCTCGCCCGCGGCCGGACCTGCGCGCAGCCACTACCAGCGGCGGTAGCCGTAATGCGGGTAGTAGCCGTAGCCGTAATAGGGCCGCGGCGCATAATAGGGTGCGGGAGCGTAATAGGTCGGCCCCGAGGCGATGGCCGCCCCGGCGGCCGCGCCAACTCCGGCGCCGAGCAGCGCAGCCCCCGCGACGTTCGGCTCCCCATACGGCGCGTAGTAGCAGCCGCCGAGGAGGAGCCCGGCCAGGGCGAGCACCGCGAAGCGCGCCTTCATCACCAACCCCTTCCATATCCCTGGGCATAGGGGCGGCCGCCGTAGTAGCTGCGCCCATGCCCGCCATAGGAACCGTAGCCCCCACGGTCGGGTTGCCGGTAGTGCTTGCCGTGACTGCCGGAAGAGGCAGCGAGCAGCCCGGCCGCCAGGCCGACGCCTGCCCCGAGAGCGATCGTGCTGCCCCAATCCGTGGAACCGTCGGGGTTTTGGCACCCCGCCGTCGTCAGCGCGGCGGCGAGGGCAAAGGCGGGGAGAAAGCGGACCTTCATCTGGCGGGACCTCCGATGCCGCCAGATATCGGCTCCCTCCGTGTCACCCGCGCGGCGAAGCCGGGGCAGGTCGCGGCGGGATCGGGGTCATTTCATGGCAGAGCCCGCCGCTGGCGCGTCAGCCCTTGGGCCCCGAGAAGGCGTTGAAGGTCTGGAGCGTGTAGGTGTCCTTCACCCCCGCCACCCCCTGCACCCGTTCCACCACGAAAAGGCCGATGTCCTGCTCAGGCTCGAGGTAGAACTTGCCCAGCAGGTCGTACTGCCCACTGGTGGAGTGCATTTCGGAAAGTTCGGGAATCGTGTCCGCCATTTCCCGCGCCACGCGGTAGGCGGCCCCCATCTCGCACTTGATCATCACAAAGATCGCTTTCATCCGCCGTCCGCTCCCGTTCGGCCTGCACCATGCCCCTGCCGCGGCACCCTTCCAAGTCGGCAAGGGGAGGCACGGAACATGCATGTCGCTGCCCGCCGTCAGGCACGCAAGTGATCCGATTGCGGAAGACCACGGGTGCCCGCTGGGAAGGCCAGGGCGCCGAAGGTCCGGCGGGGGAAGGCCGCCGCAAGTCCGCATGACCATCGCCGCCCGCACCCCCACGCGGCATTCCGACGTCCCCGGCACCCCCGGGGCGCTGCAGAGGTGCACTTCATGCGTCACACCACCCGGCGGAGTCTTCTCGCCGCCTCGCTCGCAAGCCCGATGGTGCTCGGCGCGGCCTCGCTCCGCGCCCAGCCGCTGACCCCCATCCGCTTCATCCTCGACTGGAAGGCACAGGGCCCGCACGCCTGGTACTACCTCGCGCAATCCCGGGGCTACTTCCGGGAAGCGGGGCTCGATGTGACGATCGATCAGGGCGAGGGCTCCGCCGCCGCCGTCACCCGCGTCATGTCCGGCGCCTACGATGCCGGTTTCGGCGACATCAACGCGGTCATCCAAAACGCGGCGCAGCGGCCGGGCGAGCAGCCGGTGATGGTCTACCTCGTCTACAACCGCGCCCCTTATGCCATCATCTCCCGCGCGGACGGCCCGGTGCGCTCGCTGAAGGATCTTGAAGGCCGGCAAGTCGGTGCGCCCGCGGGCTCCGCGACCGCCCGCATGTTCCCGGCCCTAGCCGCGCGCAACGGGGTGGACCCCTCAAAGGTCGGGATCGCCGCCATCGCGCCGAACTTGGTGGAGCAGATGCTCGTGCAGGGGCAGGTGGACGCCATCGCTCAGTTCTCAGGCACCAGCTACATTAACTTCATTGGCATGGGCCGCGACCCCGAGCGCGACTTCCGTTGGTTCTTCTACAGCGATATGGGCCTTGACCAGTACTCGAACGGCGTGCTCGTGAGCCAGGCGCTGCTGCGGAACAAGCCGGAGGCGGTGCGGGGCCTCGTCACGGCCATCAACCGAGCGATAGGTGAGGTGGCGGCCAGGCCCGATGCCGGCATCGCCGAGCTGAAGCGGGTGGAGCCGCTGACCGAGCCGGGCATAGAGCGCCAGCGCCTGCTCTACATGCTGCGCGCGCAGATGACGACGCCCGAGACCGCCTCCCTCGGCCTTGGCGACCTCGACGACAAGCGCCTGGAGGGCGCCATCGGCACCGTCGTGCAAACGTATGCCCTGCCGCGCATCCCGGCCGTCCAGGAGGTCTTCGTTCGCGACTTCCTGCCGCCTCGCGAGGCCCGCATCCTGCCGGCGCTGGGCTGAGGGAGCACGCGATGAAAGAGCACGAGCGAATGATGGCACTGGCCATCGAGCAGGCGCGCCACGGCGCAAGCCTCGGCGAGCAGCCCTTCGGCGCGCTGGTCGCGCGCGAGGGGGAGGTAGTCGCCAAGACCTGGAGCAAGAAAGTCGGCCTCTGCGACGCCACCGCCCATTCCGAGACGCTGGCAGTCGGTCTGGCCTGCCGCGCCCTCGGCCGGCGAGAGCTGCCGGACTGCACCTTCTACGCCACCTGTGAGCCCTGTCCGATGTGCCTCGGCGCCATCCTCAACGGGGGCTTCAAGCGGCTCGTCTTGGGGGCCCGCAACGAGGACGTGAAGCGGCTGGCGAAGAAGGCTTTCAACTTCAAGGGCTACACCGTCGAGAGCTTCGCCGAGAATGTCGGCTGGGACCTTGAGGTGATCGACGGCGTTCTGACCGAGGAATGCGTCGGCCTCTACACATCATCCGCGGTCGAGCTGACGCGATAGGGCACCGGCTGGCGGCTCGTCCGCTCCGGACGTAGTCTCCGCCCCCCGGGCCGCAGGGCCCGGGAGAGGTGGAGACGGACAATGGACGACGGCGCGGCGGTACGGCAGGAGATCACGCGGGCAAGGACGGGAGGCCAACTCCTGGCCGATGCACTGGTCGCCCAGGGCGTGACCCACGCCTTCTCGGTGCCCGGCGAATCCTTTCTCGACCTCCTCGACGGCCTCTACGAGGTGCGGGACCGCGTGGAGCTGGTCACCTGCCGCTTCGAGGCGGGCGCGGTCCACATGGCCGAGGCTCATGGCAAGCTGACCGGCCGCCCCGGCGTCGCGATCGTCACCCGCGGCCCCGGCGCCTGCCACGCGAGCATCGGCGTGCATGTCGCGATGCAGGACAGCACGCCGCTTGTGCTCATCGTCGGCCAGATACCCTTCGCCGAGACGGACCGCGACACCTTCCAAGAGGTGGACTACCGCCGGATGTTCTCGCCGCTCGCGAAGTGGGTGACCCAGATAGACGATGCGGCCCGTATCCCCGAGCTGATGTCGCGTGCTTTCGACGTGGCCCGGAGCGGCCGCCCTGGCCCCGTGGTCGTCGCGATCTCGGAGGAAATGCAGAAGAGCGTGGTGGAGGTGCCCGATGTCGGCCCCGCGCCCACCCTGCCGGCCGCTCCGGCGCCGGGCGCCATCCCTCAGTTGCTCTCCCTGCTCGACGGCGCCCAGCGCCCGGTTCTCGTGCTCGGCGGCACCGGCTGGTCGGAGGAGGGCAAGGCCGCCATCCGCGACTTTGCCCTCGCTCATGACCTGCCGGTCGCCGTCGGTTTCCGCCGTCTCGGCCTCTTCGACGGCACCTCGCCGAACTTCGCGGGGGACCTCGGCGTCGGATCGGACGCTGGCCTTGTCGCTCGGGTGAAGGAGGCGGACCTTGTCATCGCCGTCGGCAGCCGCCTCGGCGAGGCGACCAGCCAGGGCTACACCCTGTTTCCGGCGGGGCAGACAAGCCCGATCGTGCAGGTCCACCCCGACCCCACCGAGATCGGCCGCGTCTTCCGTCCGCTGCTCGGCATCACCGCGGACCTCAATGCCTTCGCCCTCGCGCTGCGGGATGCTGCTCCGGGCAAGCCGCGCCCCTGGGGCGACTGGACCCGCCGCCTGCGCGCTGGCCGAGAGGCGAGCGTCGTGGCGCCCGACTACGAGGGCCCGCTGAACCTCGCCCGCGCCCTGCAGGCGCTGGAGGCGGAGTTGCCGCCGGACACGATCTTCACCACGGATGCCGGCAACTTCGCGACCTGGCCGCAGCGCTTCATGTCCGTGCGAGAGCGGCAGGACTTCCTTGGCCCCACCAACGGCGCGATGGGCTATTCCGTGCCCTCCGGCATTGGGGCTGCCATCACCTTCCGGGATCGGCAGGTGGTCAGCTTCGTCGGCGACGGCGGCTTCCTGATGACAGGCCAGGAGATCGCGACGGCCTTCCACGCGGGTGTCACGCCCATCGTCATTGTCGTGAACAACGGCCAGTACGGCACGATCCGCATGTATCAGGAGCGCGCCTATCCAGGCCGCGTTTCCGGTACGCAGCTCACTAACCCCGATTTCGCTAAGTTTATCGAGGCCTTCGGCGGCCATGGCGAGGTGGTGAGCGCGACGGATGAGCTGGTCCCCGCCTTCCGCCGCGCGCGGGGGAGCGGCAAGCCCGCCTTAATCGAGGTGCGGATGAGCCCGGAGCAGATCACCAACCGCCAGACGGTGGCGCAGATCCGGGCTGCCGCGAAGCGCTGAATGGGTTTACGACTTGCCCGGAGACTGGCCGATTGTCGCGGCTAAAGCCTCCGGGAACTCAGCTGTCGGGAGAATTAGGATAAACGAACAGGCTATAGCATTATACGAGAAATCATCTCAGCTCCGGATCTAAATGGAACTCGACGCTACGGCCTGTGATCGGACGTATATCGCCTGGCTGTGACTGGGTCCGCCATAAATGGGCGGGTAATGTGCCTTCCGTGGCGTGTCACCGGACGCCCGGCTCTAAGTTGGCGAACCTGTGGGATGGGCACGACCACTCCGGGGAGGGCTCAACATGCCGATCTACAATCTTGGCAATGGCTCCGACAAGTTCAACTCCGACACTGTTCCGGATTGGAACGGGTGGGAAGACCGCTCGGAGATCCACGGCGGCAATGGAAATGACGAAGTAATCGTGTCCGGCGTCGGCCTCGTTCTAACCGGCGACAACGGAAACGACGTCCTTATTGCCAGGGGATCAAACGAGCTATTCGGGGGGCGAGGTGCCGATCAGCTTGTTACCTTCGGAGGCGGAGGTAACGTCCTGTGGGGCGGTCCGGGAACGGACATCTTTTCCGTTAACAACCACACCCATTTTTACGTAACGAACGAACCAGAGCTTTATGAATCGACGTTGTCAGCGGGCGATAATCTCTTCGCAAGTTATGACGTGATAGCCGATTATCAGCCGGGAGAGTTACTCCGGTTGGATGCAACGGAAAATATTGGCACCATACCGCTGGATAGTTACCGGCCGGGGCACCAGCACCCAATCGTCCATGTCGGTGAATACGGTGCTGTGCGGGGCGACCTAGTCGATGCCCGGAACTTCGTGGTGAATGCAGAAGGCGGCGACATGCTATTCCTCTACAGTCCTCCAGACGGCAACGATGAGCAGTTTTACGGGGGTGCCGTAGTCCTTATTGGCATTACTAATCCTGATATGGTGCTGGTTGGCTGACGCGGCCTGCTCTTGAAGCAAATCCGCTTAGGGATTTCGTCTCGGCGGATCATAACTCGGCCGACGGGGCGCTGCGTTAGCCGCCTGCCCGCGCCAGGATGCGCTCCGCGCGCATCCTGACCGGCGCGTCGATCATCGCCCCGTCCATCTTAACCGCGCCGTCGCCCTCGCTCGCCAGCACGCGGCGGGCCCAGGCCACTTCCTCCTCGCCTGGGGCAAAGCCGCGGAGCGCGGGCCCCACCTGGCGCGGGTGGATGAGGAGCTTGCCGCCGAAGCCGAGTTCCGCTGCGTGGCGAGCGTCGGATTCGGTCAGCGCCTCGTCCCCGATCGCGGCCGTCACGCCGTCGAGTGGTGCGGGCAGACCCCCCAGGCGCGAGGCGAGCACGAGTTCCGCCCGCGCCGTCAGCAGCGCCTCCCGCGTATGGGCGCAGCCGAGATCGGCCGCGTAGTCCATGGAGCCAAAGGCGAGGCGCCCGGCCGCCCGCGCCAGCTCCCGCGCCCCGGCAAGGCCGCGGGCGGATTCCACCAGCGCGACCACGACGCCCTCATCCGGCAGCAGCGCGCGCAGTGTCGCCAGTGTTGCCGGATCCTCCGCTTTGGGCAGGATGATCCCGGCGAGCGCTGCGCCGGACAGCGCGGCCAGATCCTCCGCGTGCCAGGGCGTGCCCGCCGCGTTCACGCGCACGAAGACGGGCAGTGCGAGTGAGGCAGTAACGGCCGCCCGCCGCGCAGCCTCTTTCCGCTCCGGCGCAACCGCGTCCTCAAGGTCGATGATGACCGCATCCGCGCCCGAGGACGCAGCCTTCTCGAAGCGCTCCGGGCGGTCGCCGGGAACGAAGAGGGGGACGACAGGGGCGCCGTTCATGCCGCAAATTCCTCCTTGATGCGCGCCGTGTGCTCGCCGAGTGCGGGCACGGGCCCCAAAGCGCGCAGCCCGTCGCTGAACAGCGCCGGCGGCGCCGCCGCGCGCACAGGCCCGCTAGGCGTTTCCAAGGTCACGCGGCGCAGCGCCGGGTGTTGCGTGAGGGCTGCGAGGTCGTTGACGAAGCCGAAGGCGGTGCGCGCCGCGCGCAGCCGGGCCGCCGCCTCGTCACGCGTCAGGTGGGCGAAGGCGCGCGCGATGTGCGCGTCCACCACTGCACGGTTCGCGACGCGCTCCACGTTGCTGCGGAAGCCCTCGCAGCCCGGCAGGTCCGCCTCTCCGAGGAAGTCGGCGCAGAAAGCCGCCCACTCCCGCTCGTTTTGAATGGAGATGAGCACCTGCGCACCATCCGCCGTCACGAAGGCGCCGTAGGGACAGATCGAGGGATGGGCGAGGCCGACGCGCTCGGGCGCTCGTCCCGTGCCCTCGAAGTAGAGGAGCGGCACGTTCATCCAGTCGGCCATCCCATCGAAGAGCGAGACGGCAATGCCCTTGCCGCGCCCGGTAATCCCTCGCTCAATCAGCGCCTCCAGCACGGCCGCGTGGGCGTTCATCCCGCAGGCGATATCGCAGACAGAAACGCCCACGCGTCCTGGTCCTTCCGGCCGCCCCGTCACGCCGCAGAGCCCACTCTCAGCCTGCACCAGCAGGTCGTAGGCTTTCATGTCCGCGTATTCCCCGCTCTCGCCGTAGCCGGAGATATCGACGGTGATCAGGCGCGGATGTGCCTCGCGCAGCGCCACGCTGCCGAAGCCCGCGCGCGACGCGGCGCCGGGGGCGAGGTTCTGGATGAAGACATCCGCCCGCGCCAGGATGCGCCGCAGCAGCGCGAGGTCCGCCGCAGCCTTGATGTCGAGGACGACGCTTTCCTTCCCGCGGTTCAGCCATACGAAGTAGCTGGACAGGCCTGCTGCCGCGGCGTCGTAGCCGCGCGCGAAGTCGCCCTCCGAGCGCTCGATCTTGATCACCCGCGCGCCCGCATCCGCCAGCCGCACGGCACAGAGCGGCGCGGCGACGGCCTGCTCCATGGAGACCACCAGCAGTCCCGCGAGCGGTTTCGAGCCGGACATCAGAAGCTGCGCGGCATGCCGAGGATGTGCTCGGCGACGTAGGAGAGGATCAGGTTCGTGCTGATCGGCGCCACCTGATAGAGCCGCGTCTCACGGAACTTGCGCTCCACGTCGTACTCGTGCGCGAAGCCGAAGCCGCCATGGAACTGCAGGCAGGCATTCGCCGCCTCCCAGGACGCCTTGGCCGCGAGGTACTTCGCCATGTTCGCCTGCGCCCCGCAGGGCTGGTTCGCGTCGAAGAGGCGGCAGGCCTCGAAGCGCATGAGGTTGGCCGCCTCGACCTCGATGTAGCTCTCCGCGATCGGGAACTGCACGCCCTGGTTCTGGCCGATAGGGCGGCCAAAGACGGTCCGCTCCTTCACATAGGGCACGACCTTGTCGATGAACCAGTAGCCATCGCCGATGCACTCGGCCGCGATCAGTGTGCGCTCGGCGTTCAAACCGTCGAGGATGTATTTGAACCCGCGCCCCTCCTCACCGATGAGGTTCTCGGCCGGGATCTCCAGGTTGTCGAAGAAGATCTCGTTCGTTTCGTGGTTCACCATGTTGTCGATCGGGCGCACGGTCATGCCGCTCCCGATCGCATCGCGCAGGTCCATGAGGAAGATCGACATCCCCTCGGACTTCTTCTTCACCTCCGCCAGCGGCGTCGTCCGCGCGAGCAGGATCATCAGCTCCGAGTGCTGGACGCGCGAGATCCAAACCTTCTGTCCGTTCACCACGTAGCGATCGCCCTGGCGGACCGCGGTGGTCTTGATCTTCGTCGTGTCCGTGCCCGTGGTCGGTTCCGTCACGCCCATCGACTGCAGCCGCAGCTCGCCGCTCGCGATTCGCGGCAAGTAGCGGGACTTCTGCTCGGTCGAGCCGTGCCGCAGCAGCGTGCCCATGTTGTACATCTGCCCGTGGCAGGCGCCCGAATTGCCGCCGGAGCGGTTGATCTCCTCCATGATGATGGAGGCTTCCGTCAGCCCAAGGCCAGAGCCACCGTATTCCTCGGGGATCAGGGCCGCCAGCCAGCCCGCCTTGGTCAGCGCCTCGACAAAGGCGTCGGGATAGCCGCGCTCGGCATCGATCTTTCGATGGTACTCGGGCGGGAACTCGGCGCAGAGCGCGCGCACTGCCTCGCGAAGCTCGCCATGGACGTCGCTTGCTGCCTGCATGGGCGTTTCCCTTCCCTGGGCACCCGTCGCGCGGCGGGCACTTCCCCCTCATGCAGCCCTTCAAGCCAGCTTGGAAGGGGCGGGGCCGCTCAGCCCCCCAGCGGAAGCCGCTCGGCTATGAGGAAGGGCTCGCCGGGCGCCGCCTGGGTGAAGAGGCACAGTTCCGTGACCGGGCGCGGCCGGGCTGCCGCCTCACCGAGGATCGCCTCCGCCGCAGGTCGCACCAAGGCTGCCTGCTCGGGCGTCAGCCGGTGCGTCAATGTCACGTGGAAGCGCCAATCGGCGAAAACATGCGGGTAGCCCCAGCGCCGCAGGTTCTCCCGCGCCTCGGGCAGGAGCCGTTCCGGGCGTCGGCGAGCAATCTCGGCCTCATCGGGCGGGCGGCGGTGCCCGTCCAGTCGCTCCACGAGGGCATCGGCCAGCGCGTGCAGGGCGGGGCAGGGGGCGGCCTCGCGCAGGGCGATAAATCCGTCCAGCGAGGCGATCGTCAGCGGCGGCAGCTCGAAGGGTGGTGTTCCCGCCGCCAGGGCTGCCGCATCGGCCCGCAGCGCGGCGTAGCTGCCGGTCAGGTGGAAGGGCGGCTTCAACGTCGCGTGTAGCCCGTAGCGGCGGGGATCGGCCGTCAGCGCCGCGAAGTCGATGCCGGGGATTGTCGGCTGCGGCAGGCTGGCGCCCGTCTCCGCGTCCCGTCCCAGCCAGGCGCTGCCCAGCCGGTGCAGCGGGTCGTCCACGGCCGGCGCCCAGTAAAGGGCGACGCGGGCCAGCGCCTCGACGCCCATCATGCGATCCGCGCCCCCGCGCGCCAGACGGCCTCGACGATCGGTGTGTCCCCGAAGACGCGCAGGCGGACGAGGTCCGCCCGCAGCCCAGGCTCGATCCGCCCCCGGTCATCCAGCCCCAGTGCCCGCGCCGGGTTGGCCGAAACCGTCGCGACCGCTGCCGGCAGGTCCATCCCGGCCACGGACGCAAGCCGCCAGGCGGCTTCGATCATGGCAGGGGGCACGTAGTCCGAGGCGATGATGTCCACCAGCCCCTCCCGCGCCAGCTCGGCCGCCGAGACGTTGCCGGAATGGCTTCCCCCGCGCACGAGGTTCGGCGCCCCGGCAATAATCGCCATTCCCTGCTCCCGCGCCGCGCGCGCTGCCTCGAGATTTACCGGGAACTCGCTGATCGCGATCCCGTCGGCGGCGTTGCGGGCCACGAGGGCCGGATCCCAGTCGTCATGGGTGGCCAGCGGCACGTCGCCTCTGGCGAAAAAGCCGAGCAGGCGCTGCCGATTCGGCTCGGACCATTCTGCCCGCTGCGCCGTCAGCTCCGCGATCCGCCGCTCCACCGCGTCGGGTGAGGCGCCACCCTTCACCCGCATGGCACGGTAGCGGTCAGCATCCGCGTACTGGCCCACACCGGGGGTGTGATCCATCAGGCTCACCATCCGCAGAAGCGGGTGGGCGTGGTATTCCTCCAACATCGGCAACATGTCGGTAGCGGGCAGCTCGCAACGGAGGTGCAGCAGGTGCTCGGACTTCAGCACTCCGGCCGCCGTCAGCGCCGCAAGGTCGCGCACACCGTCCCTTGCGGTCTGCATCCGGCTCTCGTCGAAGCCGAGATCGCCGAGGCAGAGCGCGTCCAGCACCGTGGTCACCCCGGCCACGGCCACCTGCGAATCATGGGCCAGGAAGGCGGAGACCGAGGGCCAGCGCGCCATGCTCCGCGGCAGCACCTGGCGCTCGAGGTTGTCCGTGTGGACATCGACAACGCCGGGGATGAGGTAGTCGCCGCTCAGGTCCTCGGCGCCCGGCGCCGCGCTGCGCCCGGGCGAAACCTCGGCCACCAGCCCACCCCGCAGCACCACCGTGCCGTCCAGAACCTGGTCCGGCAGCACCAGCCGCGCGTTGGTCAGGATTGTTTCGTCTCTCATGCGCCCCTTCTGCCCGAGCGCGGCGCCGGGGCAAGTCCCCCTGGGCCGCTGCGGGGCACGGTTCACGAAACCGCAAAACGGAGAAAGGGGGATGCGCCGGCCGGCGCATCCCCCTTTCCGCAATGGCTCCCCGAGTTGGACTCGAACCAACGACCTAGCGATTAACAGTCGCGTGCTCTACCAGCTGAGCTATCGGGGATCAGGCCCGCGATCTCTTGCGGGGCGCGCCGGATACCGCGCCTTCTCTTCCTCCGCAAGGGGGGGGTGAGAAAGCGATGGAGGCCCGAGCGGGAATCGAACCCACATTCACGGATTTGCAGTCCGTTGCATCACCATTCTGCCATCGGGCCGGCACGCCCGGCCGATATCGCCCCCATCGGCCGCCGGGTCAACCCGGCTCTGCCGCGTCGCCGCGCCGCCCGCGTGCGTCGCCTGCCCACCCGTCCTTCCAACGGCGCCACGCCGCGCCTATAAACCGCCCGGTTCAATCTTGATGGGGCAGCGGCGGCATGGATTTCGCCGAGGCGCGCAAGCGCATGGTGGACGGGCAGGTCAGGCCCAACCGGGTAACAGATCCTCGGATTCTTCTGGCATTGCTGGAAGTTCCGCGGGAGCTCTTCGTCCCGCAGGCGCTCCGCGTCCGCGCCCTGGCAGACGAGGACCTGGCGCTCGGCAACGGCCGGGTCCTCCTTCAGCCGATGACGATCGCGCGGATGCTCCAGCTCGCTGCCCCCCGCCCGGGGGAGCGCGTGCTCGTGGTCTCCGCCGGGACGGGCTACGGTGCCGCGCTGCTGGCGCATATCGGCGCGCAGGTGGTGGCGCTTGAGGACGACCCGGTGCTGGCCGACCTCGGGAGCACGGCCATCGCGGCCTGCCACCTACCCCCCGGCTCGTTCCGCCGTGAGGCAGGGCTGGCGACGGCCGGCTTCCCGGCCGGGGCGCCCTTCGACCTCATCCTGGTGGAGGGTGCCATCCCCGCCGTGCCGCCCGCGTTGGTGGAGCAGCTCGCCGAGGGAGGCCGCCTGGTCACCATCCGCCAGCCGCCGGGCCGGGTCGGTGCTGCCATCCTGGGCCGCCGCGTGGGCGGCTCCTTCAGCGCGGTGGAGGCCTTCGACGTCCAGGGCACACCCCTTCCGGCCTTCACGCCGCGCCCCGGCTTCTTGCTCGCCTGAAGGAGGGGGGACCGGCGGGGCAGGGGGCCCGCGCCGGCTCCCGGCGCCGTCAACCATCCCCTAATCCCGGTAAGCCAATCCTGGCCGCGATGGACCAAGGCGGGCTAGCATCGCTGGGAATCACGACCATCCGGCCCGCTGGCGTCCCGCAAGGGTGCGCGGCGCTGCCGATCAGGGATAGCAGCCGATGACCCGCAGCCAAGCGAAGGGCCACCCGTTCCGGAAAAAGGGCAACGCCGCCCCGGCCGCAGGCGCCGGCATGCTCGGACTGGCCGTCCTGTTGGGTGCCGCAGCCATGGGCGCCGCCCCGGCCTCCGCCCAGACGCTGCAGGAGGCACTGGCCCAGACCTACGCCAACAACCCCACCCTCGCCACCGCCCGAGCGCAGCTCCGCGTGGTCGATGAGAACGTGCCCCAGGCCCTCGCCGGTTGGCGACCGAGCGTGAGCATCACGGGCAGCGTGGGCTATGCCGCAGCCAATGCGCGCCAGCGCCAGCAGGTGGCCGGCGTCGGCCGCATCGGCGTCACCAGCGATCAGGACCGAACCATCGGCAGCGTGGCCGCGACGGTCACCCAGCCGCTTTACCGCGGCGGCCGCACCGTCGCCTCCACCCGGCGCGCGGAGAATCAGGTCCTCGCCCAGCGTGCCCGGCTGCTAGCCACGGAGCAGCAGGTGCTGCAGGACACCGTGACCGCTTACGTGAACGTCATCCGCTTCCAGGAGGAGGTTCGCCTCAACCTGAACAACGCACAGGTCCTGCAGCGCCAGCTCGATGCCACCAACGAGCGCTTCCGCGTCGGCGAGATCACGCGCACGGACGTCGCGCAGGCCGAGTCGCGCCTCGCTGGCGCCCGGGCGTCCCGCGCGGATGCGGAGGGGCAGCTCCAGAACTCCCGCGCCACCTTCCTGCGCACCATCGGCATTTCGCCCGCCCGGCTGACGGCGCCGCAGCCGCTGACCCCCGCAGCCCGCAACAACCAGGATGCCGCCCAGGTGGCGGCCCTCAACAATCCCGCCGTCGTGGCCGCCCTCTTCGACGAGGCGGCGGCGCGCGACTTCATCGACGTCCAGCTCAGCACGCTGCTGCCCCAGGCCAGCCTCCAGGCCCAGGCCTTCCGCAACGATAACCAAACGCTCCTCGGCAGCCGTTCCGTCGGCGAGAGCGTGACGGCGACCGTCACCGTGCCCCTCTATCAGGGCGGCGCCGAGTACTCGCAGGTCCGTCAGGCCCGCCAGGATGCCACGCGCCTGCGCCAGGTGGTGGACGACCAGCGGCGCGCCGCTTCCTCCCAGGCCTCGACGGCATGGGAGACGCTGACCAGCGCCCGTGCGACGGTGGACAGCGTGCGCGCCCAGATCCGCGCTGCCGAGATCGCCCTCGACGGCGTGCAGCGCGAAGCCGTGGTCGGCAGCCGCACCACGCTCGACGTGCTCAACGCCGAGCAGGAACTGCTGAACGCCCGCGTCTCGCTCGTCCGTGCGCTCGCCAATGTCGTGACCGCCAGCCACTCCCTCGCTCAGGCCGTCGGCCGGCTAACGGCGCGAGACCTCGCCCTGCCGGTCGCGCTCTACGACCAGGAGGCTTATTACCGCGCAGTGCGCGAGCGCTGGGCGGGGTTGGGCGACTACGCCGTGCCGCAGCCCGTCCGCCAGTAGGCTTCCGCCTCTTCCACGCCGTCCCGAAAGAGCCAAGCACCATGTCCGCCGCCACAACCCCCGGGCAGGACCCGTCGATGGAGGATATCCTCGCCTCCATCCGCAAGATCCTGAACGAGGAGGAGGCGGCGGCCCCGCCCGCCGAGGTCCCCGCCGCTCCCGCCCCGGCGCCCGCTCTGGCCGAGGAACCATTGGTGCTGACGGAGGAAATGCTCGTGGCCCCGCCGCCCGCGCCCTCGGCCCCTGGCCCCGCCCGCCCGGCCCTGCTGGAGCCGGAGAGCCAGTCGTTCCCGCAGCCGCCGGCGCCCGCACCCCTGCCGGAGCCCGCCCCGGCCCCACCGCCTATGCCGCCCGTCCCCATGCCTCCGCCCGTCCAATCCGCGCCCGCCCCGCCTTCCGATCCCTCCGAGGGCCTCGTCGCTCCCGCGACGGCGGCCGCTGCCGCGGCGATCCTCGGCCAACTCGCGCGCACGGTTGCGGCCGAGCGCTCCGCCCCCGTGCACCGGGCCGGTCCCTCCATCGAGGATGTCGTGCGCGAGGAATTGCGGCCGATGCTGAAGGCCTGGATGGACGCTCACCTGCCTGCCCTGATGGAGCGGCTGGTGCGGGCCGAGATCGAGCGCGTCGTCAGCCGCTCCTTCGGCTAGGGCTCCCGGGGACCCCCGCGCGGGGCAGACCGGCCGCGCAGGGGCCTTGACGGCGGGCGGGCCCCCGCGCCAAGCCTCCGGCCATGCTCGACAAGACCCTCTCGCCCGCCGGCTACGAGCCGCGCCTCTATGAAGGCTGGGAGGCCTCCGGCGCCTTCACGGCGAACCCGGCCTCCGGCGCGCAGCCCTTCGCCATCATGATCCCGCCGCCGAACGTCACCGGCAGCCTCCATGTCGGCCACGCGCTCGACGTGACGATCCAGGACACGCTGATCCGCTTCCGGCGCATGCAGGGGCGCGACGCGCTTTGGCAGCCCGGCACGGACCACGCGGGCATCGCGACGCAGATGGTGGTGGAGCGCCTGCTGGCCGCCGAGGGGCTGGATCGCCGGCAGATGGGCCGCGAGGCCTTCCTCGAGCGCGTCTGGAAGTGGAAGGCCGAGAGCGGCGGCACCATCACCCGCCAGCTCCGCCGCATGGGCGCGAGCCTCGACTGGTCGCGCGAGCGCTTCACCATGGACGAGGGCCTGTCCATCGCCGTGCGGGAGGTCTTCGTCACCCTGCACCGCCAGGGCCTCATCTACCGCGACCGCCGTCTGGTGAACTGGGACGTGAAGTTCCAGACCGCCATCTCCGACCTCGAGGTGGAGAGCCGGGAGGTGAAGGGCAGCCTCTGGCATCTCCGCTACCCCGTGGAAGGCGAGCCCGGCCGCTTCCTCGTCGTTGCGACCACCCGGCCGGAGACGATGCTGGGCGACACTGCGGTGGCGGTGCACCCGGATGACGACCGCTTCCGCGACCTTGTCGGCAAGTTCCTCATCCTGCCGATCACCGGGCGCCGCATTCCGATCGTGGCGGATGTCTATTCGGACCCGGAGAAGGGCTCCGGCGCAGTGAAGATCACACCCGCGCACGACTTCAACGACTTCGAGGTGGCCCGCCGCCACAGCCTGCCCGCGCCGACGGTCCTGGACGCCGAGGGGCGCGTGAGCCTCGCCGAGATCGAAGCCGATCTGCGGGCTGTGCCCGGCGTGGCTGATCCCGCCTGGACCCGCGACCTCGCTGGCAAGGATCGCTTCGAGGCACGCAAGGCCCTCATTGCCGAACTGGAGCGCCTGGAACTGGTGGAGGCCATCGAGCCCCACACCCATGCCGTGCCGCACGGCGACCGCTCCGGCGTGCCGATCGAGCCGCGCCTGACCTGGCAGTGGTACGCGGATGCCGCGACCCTCGCGAAGCCCGCGATCGAGGCGGTGGAGACCGGCCGCACCCAGTTCGTGCCGAAGCAGTGGGAGAACACCTTCTTTGCCTGGATGCGTGACATCCAGCCCTGGTGCATCTCCCGCCAGCTCTGGTGGGGCCACCAGATCCCCGCCTGGTACGGGCCCGACGGCCACTTCTTCGTCGAGCGGACAGAGGAGGAGGCCGCGGCCGCCGCCCGCGCCCATTACGGGCAGGATATGGCGCTGACCCGCGACCCAGACGTGCTGGACACCTGGTTTTCCTCCGGCCTCTGGCCCTTCTCCACCCTCGGTTGGCCGGAAAAGACGCCGGAACTCGCGCGCTACTACCCCGGCGACGTTCTGGTGACGGGCTTCGACATCATCTTCTTCTGGGTTGCCCGGATGATGATGCTCGGCATCCACTTCATGGGCGACGTGCCCTTCCGGACCGTCAACATCCACGGCCTCGTCCGCGACGAGCGCGGGCAGAAGATGTCTAAGTCTAAGGGCAACGTCATGGACCCGCTGGAACTGGCGGACGCCTATGGCACCGACGCCCTGCGCTTCACGCTCGCCTCCTTCGCGGGGCCTGGGCGCGACGTGCGGCTCGGGCGGCAGAAGGTCGAGAGCAACCGCGCCTTCGTCACCAAGCTCTGGAACGCCGCGCGCTTCTGCGAGATGAACGGCATCGCGCCCGATGCGGGCTTCGATCCCTCGGCCGTGGCGACGCCGCTCGCGCGCTGGATCATCGATGGCGCCAACGCCGCCGTGGCCGAGGCGACGTCCGCGCTCGAATCCTATCGCCTCGACGACTATGCCGCCGCCCTCTACCGTTTCACCTGGGGTGGCTTCTGCGACTGGTTCCTCGAACTCGCCAAGCCCGCCCTGATGGGGCCTGACGGCGCCGAGAAGGACGAGGTGAAGGGTGCTGCCCAGCATGTGCTAGGCGCGATCCTGCGCCTCGCGCACCCCGTCATGCCCTATGTCACGGAGGAGCTCTGGGACCGCTTCGGCTACGGGCCGGAGGGCAGCCTCATCCGCACGCCCTGGCCCACGCCTGTCGCCGTGCCGGGCGCTGAGGAGGCGCGTGCGGAGCTGGACTGGCTGGTTTCCTTCATCACCGAGATCCGCGTTGTCCGCGCCGAGGTGAACGTGCCCCCCTCCGTCACCGTTCCCCTGCTGGTGCAGGGCGCGTCCGCCGAGACGCTGGCCCGCGCCGCCCGATGGATCGAACCCATCCGCCGGCTCGCCCGTGCGACCGAGGTTCGGCCGCTCGACGGCAAGGTGCCGGAAGGCGTAGCCCAGGCCGTGGTCGGCGAGGCGACGGTAATGTTGCCACTCGCCGGCGTCGTGGACCTGGCAGCCGAGCGCACCCGCCTCGCCAAGGACCACGCGAAGGCCGAGGCCGAGGCCCGCAAGATCGCGACGAAGCTCGCCAACCCCGACTTCACCACCCGCGCGAAGGAGGAGGTGGTCGAGGAGACTCGCGAGCGCCTGCGCAGCGCTGAGGCCGAGGCCGCGCGCCTCGCCGCGGCCATCGCCCGCATTGCGGCCTGAGCGTGCGCTTCTTCGACTTCTTCGCCCTGACGGTCCTGGCGGTGGTGCCCATCCTCTGGTGCCGCAGCCGCCTGCCGCGGATCGACCGAACCCCGCCGATCACCGAGCAGGCGGCGGTTCGGCTCGGCGCCCTGTTCAGCGCTGTGCTCTGCGCGATCTACATCCTGCGCTACGTCGTCTATCGCTGAGGGGTCGCGAGCGGGGCCACGGCTGAAACCGCGCTGCTTCCGAGGGCTTTCTTGGGACAGGCGCTCCGGCGCCGTCCCCGTCCGCGCGAGATCCCCCATGCCCGAGCAGCCTGCGGCCGTCCTGGCCAATACGTCCCCCGTGGAGGAGCGAGCGGATACCCGACGCCGGGTGATGGCGATCATCGGCGGTTCCTCCGGGAACCTCGTCGAGTGGTATGATTTCTACGTCTATGCCGCGACGGCGCTCTATTTCGCCCCCGCCTTCTTTCCGGCGGGCGACCGCACCACCCAGCTCCTGAACACCGCCGCCATTTTTGCGGTCGGCTTCCTCATGCGTCCGATCGGCGGCTGGCTCTTCGGCTCGGTCGCGGACCGCTACGGGCGGCGTGCCTCCATGATGGCCTCGGTGCTCATGATGTGCTTCGGCTCGCTCATGATCGCGGTGCTGCCGACCCATGAGAGCGTCGGCATCGCGGCGCCCATCCTGCTTGTGGTGGCGCGGCTGATCCAGGGCCTTTCGGTTGGCGGCGAGTACGGCACCAGCGCAACCTATATGAGCGAGGTCGCGACGCAGCGGCATCGCGGCTTCTTCGCCTCCTTCCAGTACGTCACGCTGATCGGCGGCCAGCTTCTCGCCCTGCTCGTACTCGTGGTGTTGCAGGCGCTGCTGACGCCGGACGAGATCCGCGCCTGGGGCTGGCGCATCCCCTTCCTCATCGGCGCCGCAGCGGCGATTGTCGCGCTGTTCCTCCGCCGCGCCCTGCACGAGACGACCACGGCGGCCGAGCGCTCGAAGAGCGGCGCCGGGACGATCTCGCTGCTGCTGCAGCACCCCAAACCGCTGATTCAGGTCATCCTTCTGACCGCCGGCGGCAGTCTCGCCTTCTATACCTACACGACCTACATGCAAAAATTCCTGGTCAATACTTCCGGCTTCTCAGCGGAGCGGGCGAGTGTCACCATGACCGTGGTGCTCTTCTGCTACATGCTCCTGCAACCGGTGATCGGCGCCCTGTCGGACCGGATCGGCCGGCGCATCTGCCTCATTATTTTCGGGCTGGGCGGCGCCATCATGACGGTGCCGCTCCTTTCCCTGCTGGCGGGGGTCCAGAGCAGCACGACCGCCTTCGCCATCATCTTCGGGGCGCTCGCGGTGGTCAGCTTCTACACCTCCATCTCCGGCGTGGTGAAGGCGGAGCTCTTCCCCGCCGAGATCCGGGCCCTTGGCGTCGGGCTCGGCTACGCGATCGCCAACAGCCTCTTCGGCGGCACGGCGGAGTACGTCGCGCTCTGGTTTAAATCGCAGGGTATGGAGAGCACCTTCTTCTGGTACGTGTCCGGCTTCTGCATCCTATCCCTTCTCTCGGCCCTCTCCATGCGCGAGCCGCGGGTGCACGGCCACTTGGCGCGGGAGCAGGGTGTGGCCCCGGCTGTCCGGTGATCGTCTTTCTCGACTTCGAGGCGAGCAGCCTCGGCAAGCGGAGCTTCCCCGTCGAGCTCGGCTGGGTACGGGAGGACGGCCGGGAGGAGAGTCACCTGATCCGCCCGGCCCCGGACTGGACCGAATGGAGCGCCGAGGCCGAGGCCATCCACCGCCTCACGCGCGAGCGGCTGGAGGAGGAGGGCGAGCCCCACGGCGAGGTGGCGCGACGGATGCTGGCGGAGCTTTCCGGCCATGCCCTCTACGCCTCCGCCCCGTCATGGGATGGGCAATGGCTCAGCCGTCTCCTGCGCGCCGCCGGCCAGCCGCGCCACGCCCTGCGCCTGCGCGACACCGAGGAGGCGAGGCGCGACGCCGCCCTTGCGGCCTTCACCGCCGCGGGGGTGGAGCCTTCCCGGTGCGATCAACTTCTTGCCGGGATCCTCGCTGACATCGTCCAGGAACAGCGGGAGGCCACACCAGCCCACCGCGCGCTTGAGGATGCAAAGAGTGAGTTGCGTCTCTGGCAGGAGGCACGACGCCGGGCTGAGGAAGCGGCGCGCGGCATCGGCCGACGCCACGCTTGAACGGTGGAGATAATCTCTCGTTCAAGTAGGACGCCGGTATGCGGACGCTCGGCCGAAGCGGCGGGAAGGCAGGCTAGCCTCCTGCGGCGGCGACAAGCGCCGGCCAGTCCGCGGCCCTGATCCTGGCCAGCGGCGCGAAGCCCGCTCCATCGGGCACCGCACGGAAAACCACGATTTCCGCCTCGCCCAGGTCCGCGAAATCCGCCCCGGCCGCGTCCACTATATTCGGCCGGTGCGCCACGATCAGCGCCACCTCACCGGGCCCTGGCCGGGTGCGCAGCATGGCCCGCAACGCCTCCGCTTGCGGGGAGGATGGGCCTTTCACCAGCATTCGCCCGCCGTCGTTCAGCGCGCCGTCCACCTCCGCCCCAGCCACGCCCATGAGCCGCGCCGTCTCCCGGGCACGGCAGTACTCGCTCGTCACGGCCCTGCCGACGCGGGCGCGGACGGCGCGCAGCGCAGCCCCGACCTCGGCCGCTACCTGCCGGCCGGCATCACTCAGGTTCCGCTGGGTCGCGCAGTCGGTGAAATCCACCTCCTCCGCATCCGTCCGGGCCTCAGTTGCTGGATGGCGCATGTAGAGAACGAGCCCTCCCTTGCGCAGCGCCTCCGCCAGCTCAACGGCAGGCGGCCCTCCCTGCCCCTGGGCGGGCGTCAGGAGGGCGCCGGCGAGCGTTGCGGCCAGGAAAGCGGGGAGAAGGGCGAAAGGAACGCGCATCGCAGCCTCACTCGAAGGTGCTGTGCGAAGGGACGGGAAGAGGACTATCGCGCCGGCAACCCCGCCGCATCGGTGACATCCCCGTGTGCAGGCTGCATCCCTTGGAGCGGCCGGCGGGAGCCTGCATTGCGGCCTGGCGCGTTGATCCGCCCGATTTGTTGCGCGATACACGGCCCTACAAGAAGGAAATGCCGATGCCGGACAACACCTGGGACAAGTCGCGCCTCCCCAGCCGCCATGTGACGGTCGGCCCCGAGCGCGCCCCGCACCGCAGCTACTACTACGCCATGGGCCTGACCGAGGAGGAGATTGCCCAGCCGCTGGTCGGCGTCGCCACCTGCTGGAACGAGGCCGCACCCTGCAACATCGCGCTTTCCCGCCAGGCGCAGAGCGTGAAAACCGGCGTGAAGCATGCCCTCGGCACACCCCGCGAGTTCACGACCATCACGGTGACCGACGGCATCGCCATGGGCCACCAGGGCATGAAGTCCTCGCTCGCCTCCCGCGACGCGATCGCTGATACGGTCGAGCTAACCATGCGCGGCCACTGCTACGACGCGATGGTCGGCCTCGCCGGCTGCGACAAGTCGCTGCCGGGCATGATGATGGCGATGCTGCGCCTGAACGTGCCGAGCGTCTTCATGTATGGCGGCTCCATCCTGCCCGGTAAGTTCCAGGGCCGCGACGTGACGGTGGTGGACGTGTTCGAGGCGGTCGGCCAGCACGCCGCCGGCAACATGTCCGACGAGGACCTGCACGCCCTCGAATGCGTCGCTTGTCCCTCCGCCGGTGCCTGCGGTGGCCAGTTCACCGCGAACACCATGGCGACGGTTTCCGAGGCGATCGGCCTCGCGCTCCCCGGCTCGGCCGGCGCCCCGGCGCCCTACGAGGACCGCGACAAGTGGGCGGTGGAATCCGGCAAGGCCGTGATGGACCTGCTGCGGAAGAACATCCGCCCGCGCGACATCGTCACGAAGGAGAGCCTCTACAACGCGGCGCTCATCGTCGGCGCGACCGGCGGCTCCACCAATGCCGGCTTGCACCTGCCGGCCATGGCGCACGAGGCCGGGATCAAGTTCACGCTGCATGACGTGGCGGAGATCATGCGCAAGGCCCCCTACATCGGCGACCTGAAGCCCGGCGGCCGCTACGTGGCCTTTGACGTCTACAAGATCGGCGGCATCCCCGTGATCGTGAAGGCACTTCTCGACGCCGGGCTGCTGCACGGCGATTGCATGACCGTGACTGGCAAGTCCCTCGCCGAGAACCACCGCGAGGTGATCTTCCCAAAGGACCAAGACGTGATTCGCCCCGTCTCCGACCCGATCTCGCCCACTGGCGGCGTGGTGGGGCTGAAGGGCAACCTGGCCCCGGACGGCGCGATCGTGAAGGTGGCGGGCATGAAGGAGCTGCGCTTCGAGGGCACCGCCCTTTGCTTCGACTGCGAGGAGGACGCCTTCGCCGCCGTGGAGGCCCGAGCCTACAAGCCCGGTGACGTCATCATCATCCGCTACGAGGGCCCGAAAGGCGGACCCGGCATGCGCGAGATGCTCTCCACCACCGCGGCCCTCTACGGCCAGGGCATGGGCGGCGAGGTCGCGCTCATCACCGATGGCCGCTTCTCGGGCGCCACGCGCGGCTTCTGCATCGGCCATGTCGGTCCCGAGGCGGCGGTCGGCGGGCCGATCGCGCTGCTGAGGGACGGCGACCGCATCGTCATCGACGCGGAGAAGGGCACGATCGACGTGGACCTGCCGGAGGAAGAGCTAGCCGCCCGCCGCGCCGCCTGGAAGCCGCGCGGCACCGACTACAACGCGGGCGCCCTGTGGAAGTACGCCCAGCTCGTCGGTCCTGCCCACCTCGGCGCGGTGACGCATCCGGGTGGGGCGGCGGAGACCCACGTCTACGCCGATATCTGATCCGGGCAGCCCAGCCATGATCCGCGCACGGGATGCGACGGATCATGGCCGTGCGAGTTTACCCCGGATGGAACCAATCCAGCCCCTTGCCTTGACCATGGGAGACCCTGCGGGGATTGGGGGCGAGATCACCCTCGCAGCCTGGTCGAGGCTGCGGCGGGAGGGTCCGGCCTTCGTCGCGCTGGACGACCCGCGCCGCCTCTCGACCCTCGCCGCCCGTCTCGGCTGGGAGGTACCGGTGGCCGAGGTCTCGGGGCCCGAGGAAGCCGCCGCGGTGTTCCCCGAGCGCCTGCCGGTGATGACCGTGCGCCTGCCGATTCCGTCGGAGCCCGGGCGGCCCGATCCCGCCAATGCCCCCGCCGTTCTTGGCTCCATCGAGCGAGCGGTGGCCCTCGCCCAGGGCGGGCGCGTGGGCGGCGTGGTGACGAACCCCATCAGCAAGGCGACTCTCTACCGCACCGGCTTCGCCTTCCCAGGCCATACCGAGTTCCTGGGCGCGCTGACCGGCACGGCGGAGCCGCCGGTGATGCTGCTCGCCTCGCCCATGCTGCGCGTCGTGCCCGTGACCATCCACGTCTCGCTCCGACGCGCGCTCGACACCCTCACGACGGCGGAGATCATCCGCACGGGGAAGGCACTTGCCGCCGGGCTGCGGCACGGCTTTGGCATCGCTGCCCCGCGCATTGCCGTGGCTGGCCTGAACCCCCATGCGGGGGAGGAGGGCGCCATGGGCGACGAGGAGGGCACGCTCGTTGTCCCTGCCATCGAGGCGCTGAAGGCCGCGGGCATCGACGCCTTCGGCCCCCTTCCGCCGGACACGATGTTCACCGCCCGCGCCCGCACCACCTACGACGCCGCGTTATGCCTCTATCACGACCAGGCGCTGATTCCGATCAAGACGCTCGACATGGATGGCGGGGTGAACGTCACCCTCGGCCTGCCGATCGTCCGCACCTCGCCTGACCACGGCACCGCCTTCGGCATCGCCGGTCAGGGCGTGGCCGATCCCGGCAGCCTGGTCGCGGCGCTTCGCCTCGCGGCCGAGATGGCCGCGCGGCGCAACAGGGAGGCCGTCGCGGCATGACCCCCATCCGGCTCGGCGTGAACGTCGATCACGTCGCCACCCTTCGAAACGCGCGCGGCGGGGCGCATCCCGACCCGTTGGCCGCCGCGCGGCTCGTCCTCCAGCACGGCGCCGACAGCATCACGATTCACCTGCGCGAAGACCGCCGCCATATCCGTGACGCCGACTGCCGCGCCATGCGGGAGGCGCTGACCGCCCCCATCAACCTCGAGATGGCAGCGACAGCCGAGATGCAGGCGATCGCCCTCTCGCTGCGCCCCCGTGCCTGCTGCATCGTGCCCGAGCGCCGCGCTGAGGTGACCACCGAGGGAGGGCTGGACGCCGCGGGCGGCGAGGCAGCGCTCGCCCCTCTGGTCGCGGCCCTGAACGGGGCGGGGATCCGTACCTCCCTCTTCCTCGACCCTGACCCGCACCAGGTGGAGGCTGCCGCCCGCCTCGGCGCCCGCGCGGTGGAACTGCATACTGGCAGGTTCTGCGACACGCCCCCTGGGCCCGCCCGCGACGCCGAGTTGGCGCGCCTGCGCGAAGCCGCCCGCCTCATCGCCGCCGCCGGTATGGAGTGCCACGCCGGCCACGGTCTCGACTACGAGACCGCCCCGCTCCTCGCTGCGATCGCGGAGGTAGTGGAGCTGAACATCGGCCACTTCCTCATGGGCCAAGCGCTGTTCGACGGGCTGCCCGTCGCCGTCTCCCGCATGCGGCAGGTGATGGAAGCGGCGCGGCAGGCATGACCGACCTCCCCGCCGCCATCGCCGCTACCGGCTACGTCTCC
This sequence comes from Roseomonas sp. KE2513, assembly GCF_016107305.1. GTDB lineage: Bacteria > Pseudomonadota > Alphaproteobacteria > Acetobacterales > Acetobacteraceae > Roseomonas. Next base: position 211,608 of record NZ_RCVR01000004.1, on the reverse strand, counting down.
CTTCACGGCGAGGCGACCCGCGCGACCTTCGACCCGGCGGGGACGGCGCTTTCCGCCGCCGAATGGGCCCGCTTCGCGGATAGCTGGAACGACCTGCGGCCGGATAGCTTCATGGCCGATGGCGGTCGCTACCGCCTGCGCCGCCACGCCACTTACGTCGCCGCGCCCGGCCGCCCCATTGCCCGCGCCGCCCACCAGCCGCACTACCAGGCCGTGGTCCACAACCCCCTCAATGGCGGCATCCAGCGCTGGTTTGAGCCGGTAGAGCCGTCGATCGGGGAGGGGCCGGCCCTGACCGCCCTCCTGGCCGGTGCCCGCGCCGTCTTCGACCACCGCGCGCCGGGCGCGAGCTGGCACATCGAGGTCCATCAGTTCCGTATCGAGGCCCGCCCGGACGAGGCGGGCCAGCCGACGCCCGAGGGAATGCACAGCGACGGCGTGGATTATGTCATGGTTATGCTCGTGGGCCGCGAGAACGTCGAAGGCGGCGTGACCGGCATCGAGATCGACGGCCGGGAGGAGGCGAGCTTCACACTCTCCCATGCCGCCGACGCCGTGCTGCTGGACGACCGCCGCGTGAAGCACGGCGTCACGCCCATTCACCCGATCGATCCCTCCCTTCCAGGGCATCGCGACGTGCTGGTGCTGACTTTCCTCCGGCGTTGATCGCCTGCGGCTTCCGAGGGGCCGGCGCCTAATCCGCGAAGTCGAAAAGCACCGGCGCGTGGTCGGACGGGCTTTCCTCCGAGCGTGCCACCACATCCACGGAGGCTCCTGCCAGCCGTTCCGCCAGTTCCGCGCTCAGCAGGGCATGGTCGATGCGCAGGCCACGGTTCGACTCGAAGGCGGGGCCGTAATCCCAATAGGTCCAGGGCGCGTCCGCCGGGTGCAGCGCCCGCAACGCGTCGGTCATGCCGAGATGGGTGATGGCGCGGAAGGCCGCACGGGTCTCGGGGCGGACCAGGGCATCGGTGCGGGGCAGGGCGCCAGGGGCGAAGTCGTCGTCGGTCGGGCAGACGTTGAAGTCGCCAAGTACGGCGTAAGGGGTAAAGCTGTTCAGCCTCTCGGCAACGCGGGCGCGAAGGCGCTCCATCCAGCGGAGCTTGTAGGCATAGCCCTCCACGCCACCGGAATTGCCGTTGGGGAGGTAGATTCCGGCGAGGTGCGCGCCCGCGGCCCGCACCTCGACGAAGCGGGCATGGGTGTCGTCCGCGCCGTCGGGCAGGGCCTCGTCCACCACCTCGAAGGGGATGCGTGATACCACGGCCACTCCGTTCCGCCCGCCGGGCTGGCCGACGACGTGGCAGCGGTAGCCGAGATCGCCCAGCTCCATCGCCGGGAACTCCTCCGTCCGGCACTTCAGCTCCTGGAGGAAGACGATATCGGGCACGTGGCGCTCCAGCAGGCGCCGCAGGTGGGGCATCCGCTTGCGGCCGGAGTTCACGTTGAAGGTGCAGAGGCGCATGGGACTCAGCCGACGCTGAAGGACACCCCGCAGCCGCAGCCGGAGACCGCCACCGGGTTGCTTACCTTGAAATGCGCCCCGATCAGCTCATCCGCCCAGTCGAGCCGGGCGCCCTGAAGAAGATCAAGCGAGACGGGATCGACGAACACGCGCCCCTCCACCACCAGGTCATCGGCCTCCGGCACGTCAGCCAGGTCGAACTTGTATTGCAAGCCGGAGCAGCCGCCGGCCTCGACCGCTAGGCGCAACCCGGCGGAGGGCCTCCCCTGGGCTGCCGCGATCTCCGCCACCTGCGCCAGGGCCGCGGGGGTTACGGTGAAAGGGGCGGGAAGGGCGCTGCCATCGGGCATGGGAAACCTCGGCCAGGATGTGGCGCGCCGCGGTGGCGACCGCCGTTCGCCCTAAGATAGGGTCGCTCTGCCGGTTCTCCAAAGCGGGGCAACGGCCTTGCCGCTGCGGCGGGCCGGGTGCTACGGCCCGCCGAGCCCATGGACCAGCCCTCCAACCCCCTCGATTCCGCCGAAGCGGCGCGCTCCGCGGCGCGCCAGCCGAAGGGGCTGGCCCCCTGGGCGGTGCAGCCGGGGGCCTCCCGCGGGCGCCTCTACCCCGAAGACTCCGGCGGCGGCCGGTCCCCCTACCAGCGGGACCGTGACCGGATCATCCATTCCACCGCCTTCCGTCGCCTCCAGTACAAGACGCAGGTCTTCATCTTCCACGAGGGCGACGCCTTCCGGACAAGGCTGACCCACTCGATCGAGGTGGCGCAGATCGCCCGCTCCCTTGCCCGCCAACTCCACCTCGACGAGGACTTGGCGGAGGCGCTGGCGCTGGCGCACGACCTCGGCCACCCGCCCTTCGGCCATGCGGGAGAGGAGGCACTGAACGGCCTCATGCGGAACTGGGGCGGCTATGACCACAACGCCCAGTCCTTGAAGGCCGTGACGCTGCTCGAGCACCGCTACGCCGGCTTCGACGGACTGAATCTCACCTGGGAGACGCTGGAGGGGCTGGCGAAGCACAACGGCCCGCTCCGCCGCCCGCCGCACTACATCGCTGAATACTCGGTCCGGCACGACCTCGAGTTGCACTGCCACGCGAGCGCCGAGGCCCAGGCGGCGGCGATTGCCGACGACATCGCCTACAACAACCACGACCTCGACGACGGCCTCCGCGCCGGCCTCTTTACGCTCGACGAGGCCTGCGCCCTTCCGCTGGTGGGTGCCGCGCGGGACCTCGCGATGGCCTCCATTCCCGCGGACGCGCCGCCAGACCGCGTGGCGAGCGAGATCATCCGCCGCGTCATCAATCTCATGATCACCGACGTGGTGGACGAGGCGCGCCGCCGCATCGCCCTCCTCGCGCCGATCAGCGTGACGGATATCCGCAACGCCCCCCAGCCGGTCGTCTTCTTCTCCGAGCGGATGCACGCGCTCAACCAGGAGACGCGCACCTTCCTCTTCGACCGCATGTACCGCCACTGGCGCGTCAACCGCACCTCGCTGAAGTCCAAGCGCGCCCTGCAGGTGATGTTTTCCCTTCTGCACGGCCAGCCGGACATGCTGCCCCCCGCCTGGGCGAAGCGGGCAGGGGAGGCGGGCTCGGCCGAGGCCGCGCGCACCGTCTGCGACTGGCTGGCGGGCATGACCGACAAGTTCGCCCTCGAAGAGCACCGTCGCCTGACGGACCCCCACATTCCCGGCTGATCGTATCCCCATGACCGACGACATCTTCCGCACGATCCGCGACGCGGTCGTGACCGAGCTTCGCGCCCTCCTGCCCGACCTGCCGGAGGAGACCTTTGCCCGCGTTCTGGTGGAGCCGCCGCGCGACGCCTCGCACGGGGACATGGCGACCAACGCGGCCCTCGTCGTGGCGAAGCCGGCGCGCCAGGCACCGCAGGCGGTTGCGAAGTCGCTTGCGGAGCGGCTGGCTGCCCGGCCGGGCATTGCCGCCGCCGCCCCCGCCGGCCCCGGCTTCGTGAACCTGCGGCTGGAGGAGTCCACCCTCCGCGACCAGCTGCCGGTCATCCTCCGCGCCGGCGAAGCTTACGGTAATGGGACGGCGGGCACCGGGCGGAAGGTCGACGTCGAGTATGTCTCGGCCAACCCCACGGGCCCGATGCATGTAGGCCACTGCCGCGGCGCGGTGGTCGGGGACGCCCTGGCCAACCTGCTGACCAAGGCCGGCTGGGCTGTCACGAAGGAGTACTACATCAACGACGCCGGGGCGCAGGTGCAGGCCCTCGCCTGGGCTGCCTATTGGCGCTACCTCCAGGCGCTGGGCACGAGCCTGACCGAGGACGACTTCGCCGCATCCATTCCCGGCGGGCTGCAGTACCGCGGCGAGTACCTGATCCCCGTAGGCGAGGCGCTGCGCGAGAAGTATGGCGACAGCCTCGCCCCGGGTGCGGTGCCGGCCGATCCCGCCCTCTGGCTGGAGGCGGTCCGCGAGTTCACGGTGGACGCCATGATGGCCGAGATCCGCTCAGACCTCGCGGCACTCGGCGTGCGCCACGACGTCTTCATCAGCGAGGCGGCGCTCGTCCGCAGCGGTGCGGCGGACGCGGCCATCGCGGCGCTCTCCGCCCGCGGCCTCGTCTACGAGGGCGTGCTGGAGCCTCCGAAGGGCAAGCTGCCCGACGACTGGGAGCCGCGCGAGCAGACCCTCTTCCGCTCGACCGAGTTCGGCGACGACGTGGACCGCCCGCTCCGCAAGAGCGACGGCAGCAACACCTACTTCGCCAACGACATCGGCAACCATGCCGACAAGATCGCCCGCGGCTTCGACGAACTGGTGCAGGTCTGGGGCGCCGACCACGGCGGCTACGTGCCGCGCATGAAGGCGGCCGTGGCTGCCCTCTCGGCCGATCGCAAGGTCCCGCTCGACGTGGTGCTGACCCAGATCGTGAAGGTGGTGAAGGGCGGCCAGCCCGTCCGCATGTCCAAGCGCGCCGGCACCTACGTCACGCTCGCCGACCTGATCGAGGAGGTGGGCCGCGACGCCGTTCGCTTCACCATGCTGACGCGCAAGGCCGACGCGCAGATGGAGTTCGACCTCGACGCCGTCGTGCAGCAGTCGCGCGATAATCCGGTCTTCTACGTGCAGTACGCCCATGCCCGCGCCCGCAGCGTGCTGCGCGGGGCCGGCGACCCGCCACCGGCGGAGTTGGCGGATTCGCCGCTAGAGACGCTGGCTGATCCCGCAGAGATGGCCCTCATCCGCCGCCTCACCGCCTGGCCCCGCACGGTGGAAGCCGCCGCGCTCGCGCGCGAACCGCACCGAATCGCCTTCTTTCTCCATGACTTGGCCGCGGATTTTCATCTACTCTGGAACCGGGGACGAGAGGACGCCACGCTGCGCTTCATCCGGGAGGGGGAACCCGGGGCGACGCGCGCGAGGCTTGCACTTGTGGCGGCCACGGCCGCGGTGATTCGCTCGGGCCTCGCGGTGATGGGGGTGACACCCGTCGAGGAGATGCGGTGAGCGACTATACGGTTCCGAGCTATCGCGTCCGCCCGCAGCGGACGGGTTTCCAAATTCCCTGGCGCATGGTGGCCCTGGCGGGCGCCGCGCTGGGCGTGGCCGGGGTGGGCGGCGGTATCGTCTGGGGCATCTCCCGGGCCGTGAACCACACGGTGCCGGTGATCGAGGCGGATACCCGCCCGATTCGTGTGAAGCCGAGCGACCCCGGCGGCATGCGCGTCGCCAACCAGGACGAGCGGATCTTCGAGAGCCAGCGGCGCGGCGCGACGGGCACGGCTGCCCAGCCGCGCCTCTCGCCCGAGCCCGAGCGGCCGGACGTGGCGGCGCTGCGCCAAGCTGCGGCCCGCCCGCCGACCGTGGTGGTGCTTCCCGCCTCCGAGCCGGACGCCGCACCGAGCCGCCCGCCGCTCGTAAACCCCAGCCTCGGCCCGCAGGCGCCCGCGGCGCCCCAGGCGCTTGTCCCGCAGAACGGCACTTCTCAACCAGTGCCCGCTGCCGCACCCGCCACCGTGCCGTCGCCCGCCGCCGCGCCGCAGCCGTCCGCGACCCCGCTGGTGCCACCCCAGCCCGCGGCGGTGCAGGCGCCGACCCAGCCGCCCGCGCCCCAGGCAGCGGCGGCCGCGCAGGCGACCCCCGCCCTCACGCCGCCGCCTATGCCGGCGAACAGCCCCACGCCCCGTACCGGTCGCGTGGTGGTCCAGCTCGGCGCCCTAGGCTCCGAGGAGGCGGCGCGGAACGAGTGGCCGAAGCTCCAGGCACGGCTGCCGCAACTGGCGGGCCGTGAGCCGCAGATCACCCGCGTGGACCGGGGCGACCTGCCGCCGCTCTGGCGGATCAGGGCCACGAACATGCCGGACCTCGCGGCCGCGCGCGCCCTCTGCGAGAGCGCCAAGACGAAGAACCTTCCCTGCGCTGTGCTCGGCGGATGACCGCCCGCGCCGCCGTCACCGGCCTGTCCGGCACTGCTCTCACCTCCGCTGAAGCGCGGGTGCTGCGGGAGACGCCGCCCGCCGGCGTCATCCTCTTCCGCCGCAACGTGCAGGATCCCTCGCAGCTCCGCGCGCTTACCGCGGCGATCCGGGAGGAGCTGGGCCAGGACGCCCCGATCCTCGTGGACCAGGAGGGCGGTCGCGTTGCCCGGCTCCGCCCGCCCGAATGGCCGGCCTTCCCGCCGGCGAGCGTCTTTGAGGGGGCGAGCGCCGCCAGTACCGCCGCCAACGCCGCCCTGCTTGGGGGCGAATGCGCGGCCATGGGCCTCGATGTTGTTTGCGCGCCCGTCCTCGACCTTCGCCTACCCGGCGCCCATGAGGTGATCGGCGACCGCGCCTTCTCGGACGACCCCGCGGAAGTGGCTCGGCTTGGCGAGGCATGGATCGAGGGGCTGATGGCGGCCGGCTGCATTCCTGTCATCAAGCACATCCCCGGCCACGGCCGCGCCACGGCCGACAGCCATCTCTCCCTGCCGCGGGTCGGGGCCGATGCCGGTACGCTGGCCGCCGATATCGCGCCCTTCCGCACGGTCTGCGCGCGTGACGCCGGTCGGCACCTCTGGGCGATGACCGCGCACATCACCTACGACGCGCTGGACCCTGACCACCCCGCCACGCTCTCGCCGCGCCTCATCGAGCGCACCATCCGAGGCGAGATCGGCTTCGACGGCGTGCTCGTTTCAGACGACCTCACCATGGGCGCGCTCGCCGGGCTATCGAACACGCTCGCGGCCGACTCGCTCGCCGCTGGCTGCGACCTCGTCCTCCACTGCAACGGCGTACTCGAGGACACCACCGCGCTTCTTCGGGAGTGCCCGGTCCTCACCCCGCGTGCGGAGGAACGTATGGCAACGGCTCGCGCCCTGGTGCAGGCGGCCCGGCCCGCGGCCATGGCGGCGCGCAGCGCGCGCCACGTCGCCGCCCTGCCGCACGCGCTGACGGACGCCTGAGAAGCGGATGGACTGGCTTCCCGACTTCGCGGCCGCGGCGCTGGCCGCAATCTTCGCGATCACCCTGCACGAGGCCGCCCACGGCTACGCCGCCCGGGCACTTGGCGATGACACCGCGGCCCAGCTCGGCCGCCTCTCGCTCAACCCGCTCCGCCACGTCGATCCCGTGGGGACGCTGATGGTGCCGGGCCTGCTGCTCATCTCGCAGCTGCTCGTCTCCGGGCGGGTGGACGTGATGTTCGGCTGGGCCAAGCCGGTGCCGGTGGACGTGATGCGGCTGCGCAACCCGCGCTACGGCATGGTGCTGGTCGCGGCGGCCGGTCCGGCTATCAACTTCGCCCTCGCGGTGCTCGCGGCCATCCTGCTGCATCCGCTGGAGGGGCCGGGGCGCGACAACCTGCTCGACTGGCTCGAATCCTTCCTCGTGCTCTCGCTCATCGGCAACCTGGTCCTCGCCACCTTTAACCTGATGCCGATCCCGCCGCTCGACGGCGGGCGCATCCTGGGCGGGCTGCTGCCGCCGTCGATCGGCATCCCCTTCCTACGGCTGGAGCGCTTCGGGCTGTTCATCGTGCTCGGCCTTCTCTTTCTCCTTCCGATGCTCGTCCCGGGCCTGGACCCGCTGCGCGCCCTTGTGCGGGCGGTCGTGCTGCCGACAGCCCAGGCGGTCCTGAACATCACCGGCCACGGGGGATGAGCGAGACCGTCCCCGCCCTGCACGTCACGCTGGACGGGTTCGAGGGCCCTCTCGACCTCCTGCTGGACCTCGCCCGGGCGCAGAAGGTGGACATCGCGCGGATCTCCATCCTCTCCCTCGTGGACCAGTATATGACGGTGATCGAGGGCGCGCGGCGCGTGCGGCTCGAGATCGCGGCGGACTGGCTGGTCATGGCGGCCTGGCTCGCCTGGCTGAAGTCCCGCCTCCTCCTCCCGGACGACCCCGAGGCCGGGGAGGACGCGGAGGCGCTCGCCGAGGCGCTGGCGGACCGGCTGCGCGAACTGGAGCGCATGCGCGAGGCTGCCGCCTGGCTGGGTGCGCGACCCTTCCTCGGGCGCGACGTCATGGCGCGCGGCGTGCCGGAGAACCTCGTGCTGGAGGACCGCTCGGCGCTGGCCGCCGACCTGCCCGGCCTGCTCCGCGCCTATACCGATGTTCTCCGCCGCGCCGCTGCCCGCCGTCCCTACCGGCCGCGCCCGCGCCGAGTCTGGACTGTGCAGGACGCGCTCGCCCGACTGCGCGCCCTGGTTGGCAACGTCCCCGGCTGGGCGGAGCTGTCGGGCTTCCTGCCTGAGGCCGAGATGGACCCGGTGGAGCGCCGCGCCGCATTGGCGAGCACGCTCGTCGCCGGGCTGGAGATGGCCAAGACCGGCCTCGCGGAACTTCGCCAGGACGCCCCCTTCACCCCCATCCTGCTGCGCCCGCCGCGCGGCGGCGCTCAAATGAGGGCGGAGAGAGATGCCAATGCCGCCTGATGCCGTTACGCCCGGGGACCCGAACTTCGACGAGCCCGCCGCGCCCGAGTCGCCGGTCGCCGAAGCCGAGGACGCCGGCCCAGATGCGCCGGACACTGCGCCTGCCGAGGAGGCCACGGCCGGATCCGGCCTCGCGGTGGCACCCGTTCCCTCGATGGCGCTGCGGATCGCCGAGGCTTTTGTTTTCGCCTCCGCCACGCCGGTGACCCTTGCCCGCCTCCAGCCGCTGCTGCCAACGGGGGTGGAGGCCGCCGCGACGCTGGCGGCACTGGCGGAAGCCTATGAGGGCAGGGGGGTGAACCTCGTTTCCGTCGCGGGCGGGCACGCCTTCCGCACCGCGCCCGACCTCGCCCCCGCCCTCACCCGCGTGGTGGAGGTGCCCCGCCGCCTGCCGCGCGTGGCGATGGAGGCGCTGGCCATCATCGCGTGGCACCAGCCCGTGACCCGCGCCGAGATCGAGGAGATCCGCGGCACCGCGCTCTCCCAGAACACGCTCGAGACGCTGCTCGAGAACGGCCTCGTCGCGCCGCGCGGGAGGAAGGAGGCGCCGGGCCGCCCGACCCTCTGGGCCACCACCCCCCGCTTCCTGGAGCAGTTCGGCCTCGCCTCCTTGCGAGACCTGCCGAAGCGTGAGGAATTGTTGCCCGAGCCGGGGCTGCCCCTCCAGCCGCCGCCCGAGGCCGGACCCGCCTGAGCCCCCGGTGCTTCCATCGGGCCGGCGAAGGGCCCATCTTCCGGAGGCCCCATTTGTCGTGCGGGCGAGTTCTGCTAACGGAAGCGACCCCGCGAGGGACCGGCCGCCCGAGGCGATGGCCGGCCGCCCGGCCCGGGTGATCGGAGAGACATGTTCGACCTCGCCTGGTCCGAGATCGCCCTTATCGCCGTCGTCGCGGTGGTGGTGATCGGCCCCAAGGACCTTCCGGACGCCGTCCGCGGTGTCGCCCGCGGCATCCAGAAGCTGCGCCGCATGGCCGGCGAGTTCCAGGGCCACCTGGACGAGGTCGTGCGCGAGGCGAAGCTCGAGGACGTGCGCGATCAGATCCGCGACATCCGCAACTTCGATCTCAAGTCCACCATCGAAAAGGCGGTGGATGAGGACGGGACGCTGATGCGGACCATGCGCGACGACCCCTTCCGCGCCCCGCCCCCGCCTACCTCCGATGCCGCTCCGGCCGAGGGCACCGCCTCCACCCTGCCCGAGGGCGCGCCGCCCGTGGACGCGACCACGCCCGCCGCCGAGGTCGAGGTCGCGAGCGCCGCCGACCTGCCGGCCGCGCCCCCGCCGCCGGATATGGCGCCAGTTACCCCGGCTCCCGCCGCGACCACTGCCGGCGAGGCCCTGCCTCCCGTCGCCGGCTCCGCCGAGCCGGTCGCGCCGCCCGTCGCTCCTTCGGTCGTCGACACCGCCGCCCGCCCTGCGACTACCCACACCGCCTGACGAAGAAGCATCAGCCCCAGTGTCTCGCGACCCCGACGATACGATCGACGACAAGCCCATGCCGTTGATCGACCACCTGCTGGAGCTGCGCACGCGGCTCCTGTGGTCGATCGGCGCCTTCGGGATCGCCTTCGCGCTCTGCTACTACTTCTCCACCGCCATCTACGGCTTCCTGGCGCGGCCATTGGCCGACATCCTGATGCACCAGGGCGCTGGCGAGCGGCGGATGATCTTCACCGCGCTTTACGAGGCCTTCTTCACCTACCTGAAGGTGGCCTTCTTCGGGGCGGTGTTCTTCTCCTTCCCGATGTGGGCCACGCAGCTTTGGCTCTTCATCGCGCCCGGCCTCTATAAGTCTGAGAAGAAGGTCATCACGCCCTTCCTCGTTGCCTCGCCGGTCCTCTTCGTGATGGGTGCCGCGCTGGCCTATTATTTCATCTTCCCGCTTGCCTGGAAGTTCTTCATCTCCTTCGAGACGCCGACCGGCGGCGGCGGGTTGCCGGTGCAGCTCGAGGCGAAGGTCTCTGAATACCTATCGCTCGTCATGCACATGATCCTGGCCTTTGGTGTGGCCTTCCAGATGCCAGTGGCCATTACCCTCATGGCGCGTGTCGGCATCCTGAGCGTGGAGCAGCTGCGGCGCGGGCGGCGCTACGCGATCGTCGGCATGTTCGTCGTCGCCGCGGTGCTGACGCCGCCGGACATTATCAGCCAGGTCGGCCTCGCCGTGCCGCTGCTGGCCCTCTACGAGCTGTCGATCCTGGCCGCGGTCTGGATGACGCCCAAGCCCAAGCCCCCGACGACCTGAGGCCACCCCATGCATGACATCCGGGCCGTCCGCGCCGATCCGGCCGCGTTCGACGCTGCGCTCGCGCGGCGGGGGCTCGCCCCCGTCTCGTCCGAGCTGCTGACGCTCGACACCGCCCGGCGCTCCGCCCAAACGACGGCGCAGGAGGCCCAGGCCCGCCGCAACGCGCTGGCGCGCGAGATCGGCCAGGGGAAGAAGGCCGGCGCCGACACTTCGGCAATGGAGGCCGAGGCGACCGCCCTTCGCACCCGAATGGAGAGCCTCGACGCGGAGGCCGCCGCCGTCGAGGCCGCCCAAACCCGCATCCTGGAAGCCCTGCCCAACCTCCTTGACGACGACGTGCCGGAGGGCCGGGACGAGACCGCGAACATCGTCCTCCACCAGCACGGGGAGGTGCCCAACCTGCCCTTCGCCCCGAAGCAGCACTTCGAGCTGGGCGAGGCACTGGGCGGCATGGACTTCACGACGGCGGCTAAGCTCGCCGGCAGCCGCTTCACCGTGCTTCGCGGGCCGCTCGCGCGGCTGGAGCGCGCCATCGGCCAGTGGATGCTCAACCTGCAGGTGGACGAGCACGGCTATACCGAGACCGTCGTGCCCCTGCTGGTGAACGACGCGACCATGTACGGCACCGGCCAGCTCCCGAAATTCGCCGACGACCTCTTCCGCACCACCGACGACCGCTGGCTCATCCCCACGGCCGAGGTGCCGCTGACGAACAGCGTGCGCGGCGAGATCGTGCCCGAATCCGCGCTGCCCATGCGCCTTGCCGCCCTCTCCCCCTGCTTCCGCTCCGAGGCGGGCTCGGCGGGGCGGGACACGCGCGGGATGATCCGCCAGCACCAGTTCTCGAAGGTGGAGATGGTCTCCATCACCGCCCCCGACGCCTCCGCCGAGGAGCACGAGCGCATGACGCGCTGCGCGGAGCGGGTGCTCACCGATCTCGGCCTCGTCTGGCGTCGAATCCTTCTCTGCGCCGGGGACACAGGCTTCGGCGCGGCCAAGACCTACGACCTCGAGGTTTGGCTGCCGGGGCAGGGGGCCTGGCGTGAGATCTCCTCCTGCTCCAACTGCTGGGACTTCCAGGCTCGCCGCATGAACGCCCGGATGAAGCCGCGGGAGGGGAAGGGGAACGTCTTCCTCCACACGCTGAACGGCTCCGGCGTCGCGGTCGGCCGCGCCCTGGTCGCTGTCATGGAGACGCACCAGCGGGAGGACGGCTCTATCGCCATCCCTCCCGTGCTGCGCCCCTTCATGGGCGGCACGGAGGCGATAGGCCCGGCCTAATCGCGCGGCGCCCATTGCGCCGAGGCCGTCGGGCCCATAGTTTCGCCCGGTCTCACGGGGTGTGGCGCAGCCTGGTAGCGCGCCTGTTTTGGGTACAGGAGGCCGTGGGTTCGAATCCCGCCGCCCCGAATTAGAGACCAGTCGCCGGAGTTGCTGCATGAACATGGCCCGCATCCACTCGCCCGCCCGGAACGCGATGCAGTCCGGCCAGGGCCGCACCGACGAGTGGATCTTTGAGTGGGAGCCCTCCGAGCCGAAGCGGATCGACCCGCTGACGGGTTGGTACGGCTCGGGCGACACGAACCGCCAGGTCCGCCTCCGCTTCGACACGCTGGAGCAGGCTGAGGCCTATGCCAAGTCGAAGGGCATCCCTTACGAGGTCGAGCGCCGCCGGCAGATCCCGGCGCTGCGGCCGAAGTCCTATGCCGATAATTTCCGCACGGACCGCCTCGTCAACTGGACGCACTGAGGCGCCGTCGTTGCACCCTTAGCTCAACTGGATAGAGCAACCGGCTTCTACCCGGTTGGTTGGGGGTTCAAGTCCCTCAGGGTGCGCCAGCTTTCCACCCGTCGCGGCCGCGGGCTTTCACCGGCCCTAACGCCAGGCAAATCTCTGCCCTTAGGCGCCGGTGGCTCTCATCCAGGTCGCCGTCGCGTGCGCGCAGGGCTTCTCCTGCGCCTCTGCACGCATCCAGACCTCGGCATAGACGCTGGTGCGGCCCTGGCGGACGACGCGCACCTCCGCCAGCACGCCCGCTGCGCCCGCCGGCCGCAGGAAGGAGATGCCGAGTTGGGCGGTTCGCGTGCTGTCCGCCCCGCCCGTCGCGACCAGCAGGGGCACCCAGATCCCGACATCCGCCAGCGTCATCAGCGCCGGACCCGAGGCCGTTCCGCCGGGCCGCAGGGAGAGGGAGGAGGGCGGCATTCGCAGCAGGGCAGAGCCTGCGTCGGCCCGCAGCACCTCGATACCCAGCGCGCCCGCCAGCGGCACGCCCTCGCGCACCCGCGCCGTCAGCTCCTCCAGCGTCACGCCCGTGCCTCCCCTGGCCCGCCCCACCTGGGCCGGATAAGGTCACCGGACGAGTGAGAAGGGAAGCCGCCCTCAAATGAAGACCCGCGCTGCCGTCGCCTGGGAGGCGAATAAGCCGCTGAGCATCGAGACCGTGGACCTGGAGGGCCCGAAGCCCGGCGAGGTGCTGGTGGAGATCATGGCGACGGGGGTCTGCCACACCGACGCCTATACGCTCTCCGGCCTGGACAGCGAGGGCAAGTTCCCCTGCATCCTCGGTCATGAGGGCGCGGGCATCGTGCGCGAGGTGGGCGCGGGCGTCACGGCCGTGAAGCCGGGCGACCACGTAATCCCGCTCTACACGCCGGAATGCCGGCAGTGCAAAACCTGCCTTTCCCAGCGCAGCAATCTCTGCACCGCGATCCGCTCCACACAGGGCCAGGGGATCATGCCCGACGGCACCTCCCGCTTCTCGTGTGAGAACCCGGACAAGCCCCTCTGGCACTACATGGGCTGCAGCACCTTCTCGAACTTCACGGTACTGCCGGAGATCGCGGTGGCGAAGGTCCGGCCGGACGCGCCCTTCGACAAGATCTGCTACATCGGCTGCGGCGTCACCACGGGCATCGGTGCGGTCGTCTACACGGCCAAGGTCTGGGCGGGCGCCAATGTGGTGGTCTTCGGCCTCGGCGGGATCGGGCTGAACGTTATCCAAGGTGCGCGGATGGTGGGCGCGGACCGGATCGTCGGTGTGGACCTGAACCCGAGCAAGGTCGAGATGGCCCGGAAGTTCGGCATGACCCACTTCGTCAACCCGGACGAGGTCGGGCGGGACAAGGTGGTGCAGGCCATCCAGGACCTGACCGACGGCGGCGCCGACTTCTCCTTCGAGTGCGTCGGCAACGTGAACACCATGCGCCAGGCGCTGGAGTGCACCCATCGCGGCTGGGGCACTTCGATCATCATCGGCGTGGCGCCCAGCGGCCAGGAGATCTCGACCCGCCCCTTCCAGCTCGTCACCGGCCGCAACTGGCGCGGCTCGGCTTTCGGCGGCGCGCGCGGGCGCACGGACGTGCCGAAGATCGTGGACTGGTACATGGAGGGGAAGATCGACATCGACAGCCTGATCACCCACACCATGCCGCTGGATGGGATCAATCACGCCTTCGACCTCATGCACGAGGGCAAGAGCATCCGGTCCGTGGTGACCTTCTGAGGGCCTAGTCCCCGGGGATGTTCCCCGGGGGCAGGGCGCGCGCGTGGTCGAAGACGGCGCCCGCGGTGGTGAGCCAAACCTCCTCCCGCCGCGCCGCCACATGCGCCAGCGCGCGCCGCAGCGCCCGCATCCGGTAGGGTTGCCCGACGATGTAGGGGTGGAGCGCGATGCCCATCACCTGCGCCACGCCGTCCCGAACTTGGCGCAGCCGCTCCTCGAAATCCTCCACGATCATCTCGGCGAACTGCGCCGCGCCGTCCTTGCGGGCGATGATGGAGGGGATGTCGTTCACCTCCTGGGGGTAGGGGATGGCCATGATCCGGCCGTGGCGGGTCTGGTGCCAGACGGGCTGGTCGTCGCTGCACCAGTTAAAGGTGTAGCCGTAGCCCGCCTCCGCCAGCAGGTCGGGGGTGGCATGGCTCTCGGCGATCCAGGGGGAGAGCCAGCCCCGCGGCGGCGCGCCCTCATGCGTGGCGATCGCCGCCGTCGCCTCCGCGATCAGCGCCCGCTCCTCCGCCTCGGGCAGGGTCGACTGGCGCTCCGAGTTCGTGCGGCCGTGGCCTGCGATCTCGTCGCCCCGCGCCCGGTGCGCGGCCACCAGCGCGGGCGCATGGTGGTACATGGCGGAGTTGAGCAGCACGGTCGCAGGGAGCGAGAGTTCGTCCAACGTCTCGATCAGCCGCCAGGCGCCCACTCGGTTGCCGTAGTCCCGCCAGGCGTGGTTCAGCACGTCCGGCTGCGGCCCTCCCGGCGCCAGCTCCGCCCCCAGCCCCTCGCCGAAGGCGAAGTGCTCGAGGTTCACGCCGAAATAGACGGCCAGCCGCGCCTCACCCGGCCAACGCCAGGATGGGCGGCCGCGCCAAGGGTGGTAGCCATGTCTTCCGTGCACGGGCAGCATGCGGGACCTCGTTGGGGAGTGATTCGGCACAAGATAGACGGCCGTGGTGCTTCGCGGGTGCAGCACCCGTGCCGCATTCCGCCAGCCCCGCGAATGACGTAAGAAGCCGCCCATCATGTCCCGACGTGCCGGCCGAGATCCTGCCCGCGCCCTCCTCTCCGCCGCCGCGCGGGAGGGTCGCGCCGCCCTGATGCTGCCCATCCTGCTCGGCTTGGCGGCATCGGCCGCGGGCATTGCGCAGGCCTGGCTGGTGGCGACGCTGCTCGCGACGCTGCTCGGATACGGTGCGGCAGGAGCGGGCACCCTGGCCGCGGCTGCTGGGCTGGCGCTGTTGCAGGTCGGGTTGGTGGTGGCGCAGGAAGCCGCTTCCGCCCGCGCGGGGGAGGCATCGCGCGCCAATCTCCGCCGCCGCCTCTTCCGCCGGCTCCTGGCGGAAACCCCCTCCGCGCGCCCGGCTGGCGAGGGCGCGGCCCTGACCGTGGACCGCGTGGAGGCCGTGGACGGCTACTTCGCCCGCTGGATCCCCTCGGCGGCGCTTGCGATGATGGGGCCGCTGATGGTGGCGCTGGCCGCTTTCGCGGCCGACGCGCTCAGCGGCATGATCCTCGTCGCGGCCGGGCTGCTCGTCCCGGTCGGCATGGCCGTCTCCGGCATCGGCGCCTCGGTCGCCAGTCGGCGGCAATTCGACGCGTTGCAGCGCCTCTCGGGCCGCTTCCTCGACCGAATGCGCGGGCTGCCCACCCTCGTGCTCTTCCGCCGGCAAGACGACGAGGCCCGCGCGCTCGATGCCGCCGCGCAGGAGTTGCGCCTGCGCACCATGCGCGTGCTGCGCCTCGCCTTCCTCTCGACCGGCATGCTGGAGCTGGTGGCCGCCGCCGTCCTTGGTTGCCTCGCCTGGCGGCACGGCAACCTCGCGGCCGCCGGCCATCCGGACCCGGTGGCGGCGCTCTTCTGCCTTCTCCTCGTTCCCGCCTTCTTCGCGCCGCTCCGCGCCTTTTCCACCGCTTATCACGAGCGGATGTCCGCCCAGGGAGCGGCAGCGGCCATCGCGCCCATCCTCGACGCACCCGCCCCAGCCGGGCTCCTGCTGGAGGAGGTGCCGCCGAGCGTCACGCTCGTGGTGGACCACCTCTCCCATCGCCCGGATCCTGCCCGGCCCCTGGCGATCGAGGATGTGTCCTTCCGCGTGACGCCCGGCGAGGCCCTCGTGCTTTCGGGACCCAGCGGTTCCGGCAAGTCCACCATCCTGAAGCTGCTGATGGGCTTCTCCCGGCCGGACGAAGGCCGGATCGCTCTCAACGGCCGGGACGCGCTCGCCCTCGCCCCCGCCGAGCTGCGCCGGCTGATCGCCTATATGCCGCAGCGGTCGGTCCTGCTCCGCGCATCCATCCGCGAGAACATCCGCCTTGCCCGGCCCGAGGCGACCGACGCCGCGGTAGAGGCCGCCGCGCGCGCCGCCCAGGTCTCGGCTTTCGCGGACGAACTGCCGCAGGGCCTCGACACTCCGGTGGGGGAGGGTGGGCACGGGCTTTCCGGCGGCCAGCGCCTGCGCGTCGCGCTCGCCCGCGCCTTCCTGCGGGACGCGCCGCTCGTGTTGCTCGACGAGCCCACCGCCCATCTTGACCCTGCTACGGAGAGCCAGGTGCTCGACAGCCTCCGCCGCCTCTGCACTGGGCGCACCGTCGTCATCGCCAGCCACTCCGCCATGCTGCGCGCCCGCTTCCCGAAGGTGCTGGAACTGCGCGAGGGCCGCGTGGTCGCCCAGCGCCGGGCGGTGGCGACATGAGCGCCGCGCGGGACCTCGGCCGGATCCTCGGCCTCTGGCGGCCCCGTGGCGGCTGGCTCACCTTCGGTGCGGTGACGGCCGGGGCCTCGGCGCTCGCGGGCGTCGCGCTGCTGGCGCTGGCCGGCGGCGGCGTGGGGCAGGGGCTTGCGACCGGCACGCTCGCCGCCGGCGCGGGGCTGCTCGTCTTCCTCCGCCCGCTCATCCTCCTTCGTCCCTTCCTTCGCTGGGCGGAGCGGATGGCGACTCACGAGGCGACCTTCCGGGCGCTTGCGGACACCCGCACCTGGTTCTTCCGCCGCCTCTCGGAGCGCCTGACGGCGGGCCCCGGCATGACCCGCTCGGGCGACCTGCTCGGCCGGCTCGTCACGGACGTGGAGGCGCTTGACGGCCTCTACCTCCGCGCCCTCGTCCCTATGGCCGCCGCCGCCACGGTGGTGCTGGCGCTCGCGGTCATCCTCGGTGCCATCGCGCCCGTACTGGCGGCGATCGTCGCCCTGCCGCTCGCCCTTGCACTGCTGCTGCCGCTTGCCATCGCACCCTTCGCCGGCCGGGCCGCCACACGCACCGCCGAGGCCACGGGTGCCCTGCGCGCGGAGACGGTGGAGCCGCTGACGGCCATGGAGGACATCCTCGGCGCCAATGCCGAGGGCCGCGCCACCGCGCGCGTCGAGGCCGCGGCCCATACGATGGACCTTGAGCGGCGGCGCCTGACCCGCGCGGGTTCCCTCGGCGGCGCGGCCGGCACGGTGCTCACCCAGGGCGCGCTGCTTGGCGCCCTCGCCTGGGGAGTCTCGGGTGGGGAGGAGGCAGGCGCCGTCGTCGTTGCCCTCTTCCTCGTCCTCGCCGCCGCCGATGCACTGGGTGCGCTGCCCCGCGCGGGCGCTGCGCTGGCCCTTGCCGCCGCCGGCGCCCGGCGTTTGCTCGAAGCCGCCGACCACCCCGTGCCCGTGCCCGATCCACCGATTTCAGTGACGCCGGAGGGCCACGCCCTTTCGGTTCGCGGCCTTCGCTTCGCTTGGGCCGAGGACCGGACGCCGGTCTTCGAGGACCTCTCCCTCGACCTGCCAGAAGGCGCGCGCATCGCGCTGCTCGGCCCCTCTGGCATCGGCAAGTCCACGCTCGCGGCCCTGCTGCTGAAGCTGGCGGCGCCGCAGGCGGGGCACATCACCCTCGGCGGCGCCGATTACACCACGCTGTCGACCGACGCCGTGCGCGCGCGCATCGCCTGCCTGACGCAGGACGCAACCCTCTTCGACGACACGATCGCCGCCAACCTCCGCCTCGCGGCACCGGAGGCGCCGGATGCCGCTCTCTGGCATGCGCTGGAGCGCGCGCAGATCGCCGAGCTCGTCCGTGCCCTGCCGGAGGGGCTGGAGACGCGCTGCGGCGAGGCCGGTGCCCGTTTCTCCGGCGGGCAGGCGCGTCGTATCGCCCTCGCTCGCGCGCTGCTTTCGCCCGCCTCCATCGTCATCCTCGACGAGCCGACGGCTGGGCTCGACGCCGCGACGGAGCGCGCCTTCCTTGAGACGCTCGACACCGCGCTCGGCGGGCGCAGCTCCATCCTCATCACCCATCGCCTGATCGGGGTGGAGCGGCCGACGCGCATCCTCCGCCTCGCGGGCGGCCGCGCGCTGCCGGCGATGTCCTGACCCGCTCCTTTCCGCGCCCGACCCCTGTCTGCCGGGCGCGCGCTGCCCCATCTCATCCGGACCCCATGAAGCGCACCGAACACCATCCCGCCGCCGCGGCGCGGACCCGACTCACGGCTCCCCCTCAGGAGGCGCGGGCTTGAGCGGTGATCCCCGCACCGTCCTGCACGACGTCTTCGGCTTTCCCGATTTCCGTGGGCGGCAGGCCGAGATCGTGGAGCACGTCACCGCCGGCGGCTCCGGTCTCGTGCTGATGCCGACGGGCGGCGGCAAGTCGCTCTGCTACCAGGTGCCGGCCCTCTGCCGCCCCGGACTCGGCGTCGTCGTCTCGCCGCTGATCGCGCTGATGGAGGACCAGGTGGCGGCGCTGCGCCAGCAGGGCGTCGCCGCCGCCGCGCTCCATTCGGGGCTGGACGAGGAGGAGCGGCGCCGCGTCTCGCTCGACCTCTCGAACGGTCGGCTGAAGCTTCTCTACGTCTCGCCTGAGAGGCTGGCGCTGGAGGGCACCGCCGAGCGCCTCGCACGCCGCGACCTCTCCCTCTTCGCCGTGGACGAGGCGCACTGCATCTCCGCCTGGGGACACAACTTCCGCCCCGAATACCGCGCGTTGACGATGCTGGCGGAGCGCTTCCCCGAGGTGCCGCGGGTGGCGCTGACGGCCACGGCGGACGCCCGCACCGTGGACGACATCCGCGAGCGTCTATCGCTTACGGACGCTCCCGTCTTCCGCGGCAGCTTCGACCGTCCGAACATCCGCATCGAGGTCGCGCCGCGAGACAACCCGACCGCGCAGATTGCCGCCTTCATGGAGGAGGCCGACGACGGACGCGGCGCCGGTATCATCTATTGCCCGAGTCGCGCCGAGACCGAGCGCACCGCAGCCCGCCTGAAGCGGGAGGGCTACGACGCGTTGCATTACCATGCGGGCATGGAGCCCGCCGACCGCCGCGCGGCGGAACGCCGCTTCTCGTCCGGCGATCCCGTCGTCATGGCAGCGACCATCGCCTTCGGCATGGGCATCGACCGGCCGGATGTACGCTGGGTCGCCCATCTGGCGCTGCCCGGCGGCCCCGAGTCTTGGTATCAGGAGATTGGCCGCGGAGGCCGCGACGGCGCCCCCGCCCGCGCCCTTCTCCTCTACGGCGCCGAGGACATCGCGGTCGCCCGCCGCCGCATCGCCGAGAGCCCGGCCGCGGAGACGCAGAAGCGCCTTGACCACGAGCGGCTGGATCGCCTCGTCGCCATCGTGGAGAGTGCGACGTGCCGCCGCCGCCTGCTGCTGCGCTGCTTTGGCGACGACCTGCCCCAGGATTGCGGCAATTGCGACGCCTGCCTCCGCCCACCGCGGCTCGTGGACGCGACGGAGGCGGCGCGGAAGCTGCTCTCAGCCGTCCACCGCACGGGCGGTCGCTTCGGCCTCGGCCATGTCGTTGACGTGCTGCGCGGCAACCGCACGGAGAAGGTCGGCTCCTTCGGGCATGACAGCCTCTCAGTCTTCGGCATCGGGCGGGAGGTTGCGGAGGGCGCTTGGCGCAACATCGCGCGCCATCTCCTCGCCCATGGCGCGCTGGAGATGGCGAGCGAGACGAACCTGCCAATCTACCAGGCGACCGAGGCCGCGCGGCCGATCCTGAAGGGCAACCAGCCGGTCTTCCTCCAGGAATCCGCCCTGCGCGAGGCTGCCCGCGCCTCGCGGCGGCAGCGGGGGGAGCGCCGCGCCGCGCCTGCCTTCTCCGCTGCCGCGGGCAGCGAGACCTTCGAGGCGCTGCGTGCATGGCGGAAGGAGGAGGCGACCCGACAGGCCGTGCCCGCCTACGTCATCTTCCCAGACCGCACGCTGGAGGAGATTGCGGCGCGCCGGCCGGGGAGCATCGATGCCCTCGCCTCCGTCCACGGCGTCGGCGCCTCGAAGCTCGAGCGCTATGGACAGGACGTGCTCCGGGTGTTGCGCGAAGCGGGGTAACCTTCAGGCCCACCTTGCCGGTAGAGCGGCGGCCCCGTTGGCTACCAGTTCGGCGTCCTCCTCGTGGCGCAGGCCCCGAGGCGGGGAGGGTTCGAGGCTCTTTCCGCGTTTTCATGTTGCGAATGACTTGCAGGAACTTTCGCAACTGCTAGAACCCTCCCACCCCGGCCGGTCCGGGGAGGGGAGCCTCGCCGCATGTATGTTTGCATCTGCAACGGGCTGAGCGACACGCGTATCCAGGCTGCCATCTCGGCCGGTGCCAGTCGGACTCACGACGTCTATGCGGCCTGCCAGTGCCGCGCGCAGTGCGGTTCCTGCACCGGCACGATCCTCTGCATGCTGCGCGCCCGCAACGCGGAGGCGGAGACGAGCGCGGCGAACTAGGCGCGGCCAAGGTTCGAATTGACCGGGCCGCCTCCAGGCCCCATCACCGGCCCATCTAGGAAAGGGCGCACCCCATGGCCGGCGATCCGAAGGTCATCGAATACCTGAACACGCAGCTCAGCAACGAGCTGACGGCGATCAACCAGTACTTCCTCCACGCACGCACCCTGAACCACTGGGGCGTCACCCGGCTCGGCAAGCACGAGTACGAGGAATCGATCGAGGAGATGCGCCACGCCGACTGGCTCATCAAGCGCATCCTCTTCCTCGACGGGCTGCCCAACGTCCAGCGCCTCAATCAGGTGCTCATCGGGCAGACGGTGAAGGAGGTTCTCGAGTGCGACTCCCGCCTTGAGCAGAAGGCTATCCAGGACCTTAAGGACGGCATCGCCCATTGCGAGGCGGTGCGCGACTATGTCTCGCGCGACCTCCTCCTAAAGATCCTGGCGGACGAGGAAAAGCACGAGGACTTCCTCCACGCGCAGTTCACCCTTATCGAGCGCATCGGCGAGGAACGCTACACTCTCCTCAACTCGGACCCGGCGCCCGACCAAGACCATTGAGGTTCGCGCCCCGGCCGTGGAGAGGGCGCTGCCCGCTCTAGCCGTCCGAGGCAGCGTCGCGGATCGACCAGGGAGCTGAGGCCCTCGAAGCCTCAGCTCGCTGGCGCCAATGCGTTAGTCGCTAGCTGGTTCCATGCGTTGGCGCCGTTCCTGCGCGCGCAATCGCCGCGGGTCGACGGCCCGGGGGATCGGGAAAGGGGGAACTCCTGCTTCCTTTCCCCGGAGATACTTACGCCGCCGAAGTCAGGCCGGCACCAGCTTTCCCCTCTCCAGACGCAGCGCGCGGTCGTGGAAGGCCGCCAGCGCAGCCCGGTGGGCGATCGAGATGACCGCAGTCCCGGGGAGTCGCTCCCGCACAAGGGCGTAGAGTTCCGCTTCCGCCGCCGCATCGAGGCTGGCGGTCGCCTCATCGAGGAAGAGCCAGGCGGGGCGTTGCAGGAGGGCTCGGGCGAAGGCCAGCCGTTGCTGCTCGCCGCCGGAGAGGATGCGCTCCCAGTCCTCCGCAGTGTCGAGGCGCGGCACCAGCTGGCCGAGCCCGACATCAGTAAGTGCGGCCCGAACCGTGCTGTCGTCGAAGTCCGCCTCGCTGGCGGGGTAGCAAAGGGCCCGGCGCAGCGTGCCGAGCGGCAGGTAGGGCCTCTGCGGCAGGAAGAGCGCCGGCCGCCCGGCCGGCACGCCGACGCGGCCCTGGCCGAAGGGCCAGATTCCTGCCAGCGCGCGGAACAGGGTGGATTTGCCGCTGCCTGAAGGACCAGTGAGGAGCACGGCCTCTCCCGGCGAAACCGCCATATCGGCACCCTCCACGAGGAGCCGCCCGTCGGGGAGCCGGACGTTCAACCCGGAAACCCTGAGTTCTTCCTGCGCCCCGGCCTCGACGGATGGACCTTCGCCTGCACGCATCTCGGCTGCCCTGATTGCGATGTCAAAGCCCGACAGGCGCTGCACCGTCGCGCGCCAGGAGGCCACCTCGGAGTAGTTATTCACCAGCCAGGAGAGCGCCTCCTGCACGGAGCCAAAGGCCGAGGAGGTCTGGACCAGCGCGCCGAGCGGGATGCGCCCGGCAAAGTAGTTCGGCGCCACGACCACGAAGGGGAAGATCGTCGCGACCTGCCCAAAGCCGGCGGTGAAGAAGGTGAGGTGCTTCGTCGCCCGCATGATCGCCCACCAATTGGCGATCAGCGCACCGAAGCGGCCCTGCAGCCCGGCCCGCTCCTCCGCCTCGCCGCGTTGGAGGGCGATGCCCTCCACATGGTCGCGCACGCGGACGAGGGCGTAGCGGAAGTCGGCCTCGACCTTCTCCTGCAGGAAGTTCAGGCCGATCAGCTTCCGCCCGATCCGGTGGGTGATCCAGGTGCCCACCACGGAGTAGGCGAGGGCAACCCAGACGAGGTAGCCTGGGACAACCACGCCGAAGACCGTCACCTCCCCCGAGAGGCTCCAGAGCACCACGATAAAGGAGATGAGCGTGACCACCGCGCGCATCAGACCCAGGCCGAGGGTCAGCGTGCTGTCAACGAAGAGCCGCGTGTCCTCGGAGATGCGCTGGTCCGGATTGTCGGTGCCGCCGTCGCCGGACACAGCCAGGCGGTAATAGGCGCGGCCGCCCATCCAGCGGGCCGTGAGGTTCTCTGCCAGCCAGGTTCGCCAGCGGATCTGCAAGGCCTGCTTGAGGTAGAGCGCGTAGACCGCGACGACGATGTAAAGCGCCGCGATAAGGCTGAAGCCCGGCATGTAGCCGGCATCGTCCGTCGGCCCGCCGAGGAGCAGCAGGCTGATGAACGATTCCCAATTTTTCGTCTCCAGCGCGTTGTAGAAGCCGCGCTGCCAGTAGGTGAGGATCACGTTCATCGCGACGAGCGCGAGGTTCAGCACCACCACCACCGCCAGCAGACCTCGCGCCGCCCATCGCCCGTCCCCGGTCCAGAAGGGGCGGGAGAGCGCCCAAGCGTCGCGCAGCGCGGCAGGAATGGTTCGCATGGCGGAAGGTCCGGTCCGTTCGGGAGGATCAATGCTTCCCGCCCGGCACTCCGGTCAATCGGGCGCCTTCCGCGGCGCGCTATTCCGGTGCTGATTCGCCCGGCGGCAGCGGCGCACGGAGGCGGATCACGCCTCGCAACTCGTCCAGGTCGGCGGGACGTCCCTTGCGCAGCACCTCAAGCCGCCCCTCCCGCGCGAGGGCCACGGCGGCCCGGCGCACCGGACCCATCAGCGGCTGCCAGCCCTCGGGCAGGAAGGCACGCGCCACCTCGCTCGGGCAGATGCTGCGGCCGGCAGCGCGCGTGGCGACCTGGCGAAGGATCTCGTCCTGGATGAGTTTCTGGTCGGGAATGCTGATCATGGCGCCCAGCTATAGCACTATGGAGGAGACTTGGCCCGTGGAGCCAAAGAGGGCTTTGCCCTTGGCCAGGGGGCTACAATGAAGAAAGGGGCGGGACCCTGCGGTCCCGCCCCCTCCTGTTCTCCCGGTGAGGGATCGCCTGCTCAGCGCAGGACGATCTCCACGCGGCGGTTCTGCGGCTCGCGCACGCCGTCGGCGGTCGGGACCAGCGGGCGGCTCTCGCCGAAGGCCTGGACCGTGATCTGCGAGCGGCTGATCCCGCGCTGGGACAGCTCGGCCGCAACGGCCTCGGCGCGGCGCTGGGACAGGCGCTGGTTGTACTGCGGGGTGCCCGAGCGGTCGGCGTGGCCGGCCACCTCGATGCGGGTGGTGCCGGTCGTGTTCACGGCTTGGGCGGCCTCGGCGATGATCTGGCGGGCGCGGTCCGTCAGGTCGGCGCGGTCGAAGTCGAAGAACACGAGGTAGGTGCGGGCAGGCGCGGGCGCCGCGGCCGGCGCGGGGGCAACCATCGGGGCCGGCGCCACCGGGCGCGGCTGGTTGAAGGCGTAGCGAAGGCCGATGATGGCGGAGTGGTTGTAGTTCTCGGACTTCGTGCCGCCGCGCGAGCTGGAGAAGCCGCCGCCGCTGCTGGTGGTGTCGATCGAGTGCTCGAGCGTGCCGAGGAAGCGGTACTCGGCGGTGAGCGACAGGCCGGTAACGCCGAACTGCGTCAGCGGCACGGCGAGGCCGGCGATGCCCTGGTAGGCGAAGCGGCCATCGGTGTCGCTGCTGCGGAGCTGACCACCGAGGACGTTCACGCGCACGTCGTCGAAGTCGCGCCAGATGTAGCCGATACCACCGCCGATGTAGGGCTGGACGTAGGTCGGCACACCGAAGCGGGTGAAGTCGAGGTCATAGAAGACGTTGGCCATCACGCCGTAGGAGCGGGACTTGCCGTCCGCCTGGCTGGTGGTGCCGCGGAAGCCGCGGATCTTGTCCACGTCGTTCTGGCGGTAGCTGCCCTCGACCTCGGCGCGGAGGCCGTTGCCGAAGCCCCAGCCGAGGCTGGCCAGGCCGACGAAGCCGGTGTTGAAGGCGACTTCGCCGCGCGGGCTGATGCCGGAGCGGGCGAGGGAGTCGGCCAGGGGGCCCGTGGCGCCGAGCTTCGCATCCTGCAGCCAGTTCGCGCCGAAGCCACCGGCGATGTAGAGGCCGGAAACGGGCTGGGCCTGCGCGGCAAGGGGCAGCGCCAGCATCGTAGCGGCCAGAAGAGCCTTGCGAAGCGACATGGAGTGATCCTTAGAAAACGGAGGAACGGTAGCGGCCGACAGATAGGCACCGCTGGCCTCCACAACATTCAGCTAGGTTGCAGGTTCCTGCCGAAAAAAACGATGACCCGGCGCTGTGTCGTGAGGGACACAGTTCTCGTAACCTAAGTTGACAAACCATGAAGAAAGGGGCGGGACCCTGCGGTCCCGCCCCCTCCTGTTCTCCCGGTGAGGGATCGCCTGCTCAGCGCAGGACGATCTCCACGCGGCGGTTCTGCGGCTCGCGCACGCCGTCGGCGGTCGGGACCAGCGGGCGGCTCTCGCCAAAGGCCTGGATCGACATCTGGCTGCGGGCGATGCCACGGCGCGACAGCTCGGCCGCAACGGCCTCGGCGCGGCGCTGGGACAGGCGCTGGTTGTACTGCGGGGTGCCCGAGCGGTCGGCGTGGCCGGCCACCTCGATGCGGGTGGTGCCGGTCGTGTTCACGGCCTGGGCGGCCTCGGCGATGATCTGGCGGGCGCGGTCCGTCAGGTCGGCGCGGTCGAAGTCGAAGAACACGAGGTAGGTGCGGGCAGGCGCAGGCGCCGCGGCCGGCGCGGGGGCGACGGCCACCGGCACAGCGGCGCGCGGCTGGTTGAACACGTAGCGCAGGCCGAGCAGCGCGCTGTGGTTAAAGTTCTCCTGGCCCTGCCGGCTCAGGGTCACCGTGTTGCTGATCGTCTGGCGCTGGGCGACGTCGAAGGTCGGCTTGGTCGTACCGAAGAAGCGGTACTCGGCCGTCAGGCTGAGTCCGGTGTTGCCGAGCGGGAAGGACGCGCCGGCGATACCCTGGAAGGCGAAGACGTCATCGTCGCCGCTGCTGACGATGACCTGCGAGCGGACCGGACGGAAGTCGCTCCGCACGTCATCCTGCGTCACGTGCGACCAGCCGATGCCCACGCCGATATAGGGGGTGAAGATGGGCTGCGCCCAGCCGAAGCGACGGAGGTCGACGTCATAGAGGGCGTTCACCATGGCGCCGGCCTGCCAGAGGTTGCCGCCATTGCGCCGGCTCGCGAGGCCAGCGACCGTGGTGCCGTGATAGTCGTTGTTGCGGTAGAAGCCCTCGACTTCCGTGCGCAGGCCGTTCCCAAAGCCCCAGCCGAGCGAGCCGACCACCGCGTAGCCGTTCTCCCAGTTGACCTCGACGCCCGTGGAGATGCCGGCGGCCCGGGCCGCGGCGGCGGCGTTGCCAGTCAGGTTGCTCTCGGTTCCCTGGACATAGTTCAGGCCAGCCCCTGCACCGACATAAAGCCCCGTCACGGGCTGCGCCTGTGCCGCAAGAGGCAGGGCAAGCATCGTGCTGGCGAGGGCAAGGGCGCGCAGGCGACTCATCGGGCTGATCTTTCAATGGCGGCTTTGCCGTCCGGGAGGGGCGGCACTGAGCTATTCCCGGATCATACCCTCGTGAGCCGGGTGCAGAACCCCTGTCTGTTACGCAACGACAAGTTGTGCCCCAAGAGACACATAATTACGAGTATGTACCAAAAATCACCTTAGAACGAACTTCGCGTGGGGAGCCTGCGCCGCGCAAATACCTTCGGCCGTGGGGAGCATCGGACGGCCCTCGCCGTAGGCCCGTACCCTAATCTGCCGGCCCGTCGTGCCGCGGCCTCGGCGCTGCACAGGAACAGGCGCTGGTTCTCCCAAGAAGCAAGTTCCGCACGCAAGCGCGCTCGGGGAAGCGCCTCCTGCTGCTTGCCTTGCCAGCAGCGGGCGGCGCCTGGACGCGGCCCTGCGGTTCAACCCTGCCGTAGTAGTGCCTGGTCGAGAACGCGCGCGCTGTGCAGCGCCTCACGCCCCGTCAGTTCCTGTATCTGGTGACGGCAGGAGGTGCCGTCGGCCACGATCAGATCCTCGGCGGGTGCCGCGCGCACCGCCGGCGCGAGGGAGAGCTCTCCCATGGCCTTCGAGACCTCCACCCGCCGCGCGTCGTAGCCGAAGGCGCCGGCCATGCCGCAGCAGGAGGAGGTGATGGGCTTCACCTCCAGCCCCGGCACTGCGCGTAGGGCCTTCACCGCCTCTGGGAAGGCGCCGAAGGACTTCTGGTGGCAGTGGCCGTGGATATGCGCGGCCGGTGCCACTGCCTTCAGCGGCAGTTCGGCCTTCTCGCGCACGAGGAACTCAGAGAGAAGCACTGCGCGATCAGAGAGCCGGTCCGCTTCGGCGCCTGGGAGGAGCGACTTGAACTCGTCCCGCAGTGTGAGGAGGCAGGAGGGTTCCAGCCCTACCACCGGGAGGTCCGAGCTAGAGAGCGCATCTATCGTACGCCGCGCCTCCGCCCGCGCCTCGTCCACCATGCCCGCAGCAAGATAGGTGCGCCCGCAGCAGAGCGGCCGCGCGCTGTTGGCTGCGCGCGCCGAGACCGCGCGGTAGCCGGCCGCCCGCAGCACGCGCCGGGCGGCGTGCAGGTTCTCCGGCTCGAAATAGCGATTGAAGGTATCGGCCAGCAGCACGACGTCGCCGCGCGGGGCGGGTGCGTCGGCCTCAATGTCGCGGAAAGGCTTGCCGGAGAAGCGGGGCAGGGCGCGCTCCCGCGAGAAGCCCAGTGCACGCTCCCCTATTCCGCGCGCGCCGGGCACCCACTCGCGCGCGTTGGCCAGAGCTGGCAGGCGGGACGCCATCGGGGCCCACCGCGGCAGGCTGGCGATCAGTCGATCCTTCGCGGAGACGCCGTCGCGCTTTGCGCGCGCGTGCTGCGCCTCGATCTTCATCTTCGCCATGTCCACGCCGGTCGGGCACTCGCGCCGGCAGGCCTTGCAGGAGACACAGAGCGAGAGCGCTTCCGCCACCTCGTCGGAGGCAAGCGCGTCTGGGCCGAGCTGGCCGGTCAGCGCCAGGCGCAGCGTGTTGGCGCGCCCGCGTGTCAGGTCGCGCTCGTTGCGCGTGGCCCGGAAGCTCGGGCACATCACGCCCGCGTCGAACTTCCGGCAGGTGCCGTTGTTGTTGCACATCTCGACCGCGCCGAGGAAACCGCCCTGCGGCCCCGGCCAGGCCGACCAGTCCAGCACCGGCTTCAATGAGGGGTCTGCCGCGTAGTCCGGCGGGTAGCGGAACAGGCTGCGGTCATCCATCTTCGCCGGGCGCACCACCCGCCCGGGGTTCATCAGCCCCTCCGGGTCGAAGGCGTCCTTCACCGCCTCGAAGGCGCGCACGATGCGCGGCCCGAACATCTCCTCGTGGAACTCGGAGCGCACGATGCCGTCGCCGTGCTCGCCGGAATGGCTGCCCTTGTACTCGCGGACGAGGGCGAAGCACTCCTCGGCGATCTCGCGCATCCGCCGCACGTCCTCGCCGCTCTTCATGTTCAGCACGGGGCGGACATGCAGGCAGCCGACGCTCGCATGGGCGTACCAGGTGCCCTTGGTGCCATGGCGCTCGAAGACCTCGTTCAGCCGCTCCGTGTAATCGGCGAGGTCGTCGAGCTGCACGGCGGTGTCCTCGATGAAGGAGACCGGCTTCCCGTCGCCCTTCATGGACATCATAATGTTCAGCCCGGCCTCGCGCACCTCGGCGACCGCTGCCTGGAAGCCGGAATCGATGCACTCCACCACGGCGCCCGGATAGCCAAGGTCGGCCATCATCTCGTCCAGCCGGCGCAGCTCTCGCGCCAGCGCCGCGTCCTCATGACCGTGGAACTCGACGATCAGCAGGCTGTCCGGTTCGCCGATGACCATGCGGTCGATTGTCGGGCGATAGATGTCAATGGACCGGCCGAGATCAATCATCGTGCGATCCACCAGCTCCACGGCCTCCGGGTTCAGCGTGACGAGGTGCTTCGAGGCCTCCATCGCCGCGCGGAAGGTCGGGAACTGGCAGATGCCGAGCGCCTTGCGCGGCTTGATTGGCCAGAGCTTGAGGTCGATGCCGGCCGAGAAGGCGAGCGTGCCCTCGCTGCCGACGAGAATGCGCGCGAGGTTGCCGCGGCCATTCGCCCGCGCCTCTGGCGTCAGCGCCTCGAGATTGTAGCCGCCCACCCGGCGCAGCACCTTCGGGAAGCGCGCCGCGATCTCCGCGGCCTCGGCGGCACCGAGTGCGCGCAAGCGCGTTACCAACTCCGCGACCGAGCCCGGCACGCCCTCGCCGAGATTGTCCGGCAGCTCGCCGAAGGTGAACCGGTCGCCGTTCGGCAGGATGGCGTCGATGGAGAGCACATTGTCCGCCATCAGCCCGTAGCGGATGGACTTCGAGCCGCAGGAGTTGTTCGCGGCCATGCCCCCGATCGTGCAGCGCGCCCAGGTCGAGGGATCGACGGGGAAGAACAGCCCGTCCTTCTTCAGGGCATCATTTAGCGCACCCAGGGCAATGCCAGGCTGCACCGTCGCCTGCATTGCCGCCTTATCCACCGAGACGACGTTACGAAGGTGCCGCGTACAGTCGACCACGAGGGCGCGGTTCACCGTCTGCCCGCACTGGCTCGTCCCGCCGCCGCGTGGCAGCACGGGCACGCCCTCCTCGCGGCAGATCGCCATTGCCGTCGCCACGTCCTCGATGCTGCGCGGCACCAGAACGCCGACGGGCTCGACCTGATAGATGCTCGCATCCGTCGCGTAGCGACCGCGGTCGCCGGCGCCGAAGAGCACCTCCCCCGCGGTTTCCCGCTTCAGGCGGGCAGCAAGGCGGCTGTCGCCGGGGGCGCTACGCGCGCGAGTGATGGCGTTCATTCGGACGTCTCCTGCGCGACCAACCTAGCCGAGGCGGGTCAGGCCGTCGCATCCATAATCCTCATCAATGGGATGCGCCGAACTCATCAGCGCCGCGCGATCACCGCCACAGGCCCGCCGCCGTCCGGCCCCTGGTGCTCGGCGCCGCCGGAGACGAAGAGGTCCGTCCGCCCTATCGCGGCCGCGACCACCCCGCCCACGAGCGCCCGGGCGTGGCGGGTCGCGTTGATGTCGCTGTCGTCCCACATGATGTGGCGGCGGCCGCGGATCGTGCCAGTGGAAGAGGGCTCGGCTTTCACGAGCAGGGCGACCAGCCGTTCGGCCTGCGCCGCATCGAGTTGCCCCCCACCGGCATCCAGCCCGGCGCCCGCGAGCGCCCGTTGCACTGCCGGCAGGTCGATGCCGTCCCGCATCACGTCGTGGGCGATCGTCAGGTCCCCCGCCCAGTCGAAACTGACGCCGAAGACGATCACCTCGTTCCGCGTCAGCTCCACCCCGGCCGAGGCGCTGGCCCGGCGTGACCAGAGGGAGAAGTCCTGCCCGATCACCGCGTCCGACAGGGCGGCATGGGGCACCTCCTCCAGCGCCAGGGCGACGCCGAGGGCGGATGCGCCGCGGGACAGGCCCATGGATTCATAGGTGTCGGCCGTCGCGACATCCCCTCCGCGCGCAGCGGCCTCGGCCACGCGGGCGGTGGTGAGAAGCGGGCACTTCACCTGCACGAAGTGCACGTCCGAGGGGCAGGAGAGGCCGGCCGCGCGCATGGCGTCCCGCACAGCGGCGGCGGTGGCCTCCACCTGGGACATGCGGCCGATTTCCTCCGGCCGGAACTCGGGCGTGAAGGCGGTGCCGATCGCCAGTGCACCCACTGGCGGCTCGTCGGTGTCCGAGACCGTCAGCACGAGGAGATGCGGCGAGAGACCGCCCTCTGTGCCGCCCGACATTACCATGGCCACCCGTTCCAGCACCGACGTCCGCGTGGTGCCCAGGCGCCCTGCGAGCATCGTGCCGAGTTCGGCCACGGCATAGGCGCGGGTGAAGTCGTTCACGCAGCCATTGCCCTCGGTCTTGCCGAGGATGGCGACGATGGTCGCCGGGTCCAGCCCGCCACCGTCGATCAGGGCCTCGACGGCGGATGCATCCCCCGGATGGGCCATAGGAACACGGTGAAGGGCGGCGCGGCGGGTCATGGCGGGGAGGCTTACCGCAACCCCGGCGGAGGGAAAGGCCCCGGCATCCATAATCCTCATCAATCGCAGGTGCCGAACTCATTGGCAGCGCGCGGGGGAGGGGGCTAGACCGGCCCCAGAGCGGAGGACGCCCCATGGCCTATTTCACCACCCGACCCGAGAACGGGCGCCACTTCCTGCAGATCCCCGGGCCAACCAACGTGCCGGACCGCGTGCTTCGTGCCCTCGACAACCCGACCATGGACCATCGCGGGCCCGATTTCGGCATTCTCGGCAAGCGCGTGCTGGAGAAGGTGAAGCCGGTCTTCGGAACAGAGGGGCCGGTGGTGATCTATCCCGCCTCCGGAACCGGCGCCTGGGAGGCGGCGCTGGTGAACACCCTCTCTCCCGGCGACACCGTGCTGATGTGCGAGACGGGCTGGTTCGCCCATCTCTGGCAGGAGATGGCCGAGCGCCTGGCCCTCAAGCCGCGCCTTATCGAGACCGATTGGCGCCGCGCCGCCGATGTGCCGGCCATCGAGGAAGCCCTGCGCGCCGACAAGGGGCATGAGATCAAGGCCGTCTGCGTCGTCCACAACGAGACGAGCACCGGCTGCACCTCGCGCGTTGACGAGGTGCGCCGCGCGATGGACGCGGCTGGCCACCCGGCACTGCTGCTGGTGGACACCATCTCCTCCCTCGGCTCCGTCGAGTACAAGCACGACGAGTGGGGCGTGGATGTCACCGTCTCGGGCAGCCAGAAGGGGCTGATGCTGCCGCCCGGCCTCTCCTTCAACGCCGTGTCAAAGAAGGCGCTGAAGGCGAGCGACACTGCGAAGCTGCCGCGCAGCTTCTGGGATTGGAAGCCGATGATTGCCGCCAACGCGACGGGCTACTTTCCCTACACGCCCGCGACGAACATGCTCTACGCGCTGGATACCGCCATGGACATGCTGGCGGAGGAGGGCTTGCCGAACGTCTTTGCCCGGCATGAGCGCCACGCGGAGGCCACGCGCCGCGCCGTGCGCGCCTGGGGCCTTGAGGTGCAGTGCGCCGAGCCTCGGCACTTCTCCCCCGTGCTGACCGCCGTCCGCGTGCCCGAGGGGCACTCGGCCAACGCTTTGCGGGCAGCGATCCTGGAGCGCTTCGACATGTCGCTCGGCAACGGCCTCGGCCGGCTGAACGACCGGGTCTTCCGCATCGGCCATCTCGGCGCCTTCAACGACCTCTCGCTTCTCGGCACGCTCGGCGGGGTCGAAATGGGGCTGCGCGTCGCGGGCGTTCCGCACGAGGATGGCGGGGTGAAGGCAGCTATGGACTACCTGGCGGGCAACGCCTGAGGCGCGCGGCGCTGATGGCCAGCCTCGACCATATCGTCATCGGCGCCGCGACCCTTGGGGAGGGAGCTGACTTCGTCGAGGCGCTGCTCGGCCTTCGCCCCGGGCCAGGCGGTGCCCATGAGGGCGCGGGCACCCACAACCTCCTCCTCGGCCTGGGGGAGGGCGCCTATCTCGAGGTGATCGCCCCCGATCCCGGCCAGCCGGCCCCCGCTCGGCCGAGGCTCTTCGGATTGGACGATGCGGCCCTTCTCCGCCGCCTCGCCGCCCGGCCCGCGCTCATCGCTTGGGTGGCGCGGACGGAGGGGTTGGACGCCCTCGCCGCCCGACTCGGCCCTGGTGGCCTGGGCCCCGCGCGGCCGATGTCTCGCGGCGGGTTGAGTTGGCGCTTCGCCTCCCCGCCAACGGATGCGGATTTGGGCGGCCTGCTTCCCTCGACGATTGAGTGGGTGGATCCGGCGCGGCCGCCCTCCCTGCCCGAGAGCGGCTGCCGGCTACTCGGCCTGGAGGGCGGGCACCCGGAACCGAAGATCCTTGCCGCTGCGCTTGCCCAGCGCGGACTCTCGCAGGCCATGCGAGTCGGGCACGCGCCCGTACCCCGCCTTGCCGTCACCCTCACCGGACCCGACGGCCGTCCGTGCAGCCTTGCCTCGACGTGATCCCCCAGGACGATAACGAAACTATTTTTCCCCTGTTCACTCTATCGGGTTGCGTGAGATAGCGGTGGGGTCCGGGCGAGGTGGGCTGCCCGGATTCCCGCCAAGGGTCGCGCAGACATATGCCTTGCGCTCCCCGCAAGAGGCGGAGGCTGCACCAGCCCAGGTCGGGCTTGCCGGGATTCGCCATTCAGCCATGAGATGCCGCGCTACAAAGACCTGCAGGAAGGCCCGGCTTTCTTGGAACGCTCCATGGGCATGGTAAGCTGGCAGGGCACAGAGGCGACAGGATAGGCTGGCATGACAGCCCGTGTGCTGGTGGTGGACGACATCGCCGCCAACCTGAAGCTTCTCGAGGCGCGCCTCAACGCCGAGTATTATGAGGTCGCCCTGGCCAGCTCCGGCCCGGAGGCGCTGAGGCTCGCCCATTCCTGGTCGCCAGACGTCATCCTGCTCGACGTCATGATGCCTGGCATGGACGGTTACGAGGTCTGCCGCCACCTCAAGTCCTCGCCGCTCACCTCCTATATCCCCGTGGTGATGATCACGGCGCTGGTGGACCAGGCCGAACGCGTGCGCGGCCTGGAGGCTGGGGCTGACGACTTCCTCTCCAAGCCCGTGGATCACGCGACGCTCTTTGCTCGACTGCGCGCCCTGCTGCGCACGAAGCAGGTGCTGGACGCCTTCCGCCTGCGCGCCGAGACCGCCAAGGACCTCGGCTTCGAACCACTGCCTGATCCCTCGCGGAGCGTCGCCGGCGCCCACGCACTTCTCGCCACCGAGGACGAGGCAGAGGCGGTGACGCTCTCGAGCATCCTTGCCCAGGACGGCATCGTTGTGACGCGCGCCCCGGACGTGAACGCCGCCTGGGATCGCCTGCTGCAGGAAGAGTTCGACCTTGCGGTGCTCAGCCTTTGGCTGAACGACGGCGAGGGGCTGCGCCTCGCGTCGCGAATGCGCGCCCAGAGCTCGATGCGCGAGGTGCCTGTGCTGCTCATCGCCGATGCGGATCAGCGCAATCAGGTACTGCGCGGCTTCGACATCGGCGCGAACGACCACGTGCTGCGCCCGGTGGACGCGAACGAGCTGCGCGCCCGCGCCCGCAACCAGATCCGCCGCAAGCGCTACCAGGAACGCCTTCGCGGCGACCTCCAGCGCAGCCTGGAACTTGCGGTGACCGACAGCCTCACGGGCCTGCGCAACCGTCGCTACGTCACCCGCCACCTTGAAGGGCTGCTCCGTGCGGGCGGCGCCACGCTCCTGCTCATCGACGTGGACCGCTTTAAAGCCGTGAACGACACCTACGGTCACGTCGTGGGGGACGCGGTGCTGAAGGAGGTGGCCGATCGTCTGCGCCTGCACCTGCGCGCCGTGGACGTGGTGGCCCGCTTCGGCGGCGAGGAGTTCGTCGTCGCCATGGCGCACCAGCCTCCCGATGATGCCAGCCTCGTGGCGGAGCGCCTCCGCCTTTCGATCTGCGATGCACCAATCTCGGTGGGCGACCGCTCGCTCAACGTCAGCATCAGCATCGGCGTGGCGGTAGCCGTGCCGGAGTGCACGGTGGAAACCCTGGCCGGCACGGCAGATGTTGCCCTCTACCGGGCGAAGGCCAAGGGCAGGAACCGGGTGGAACTGGCTGGGCCGACGGATTGGGAGCGGCGCACGGCCTGACCGCGGGCGGCTGCGCGGAGGGCGGCGCCTTCCATCTGTTTGGATGATCCCTCAGCCGGCGCGTCTCGGCCCCGTGGCCTGAGACCACCACGCGCAGGAGGGTCACCAGTGGGAAGCTGACCCTTGTGGCCGCAGCCACCCAGCCCAGGCGCCAGGGCTGTGCTTGCCGCGCGGATACCGAGAACGCGGTGCCGGCTCAGCGAGCCCCTTCGATTCCCAAGCCACCAAGCGAGGTATTGATGAAGCGCAGGTGGGCGCTGGGCGCCGGCGCCTCCGCGACTTCCTGCATGTCCCGGCTGTTCCGCACCATGATCGGTCCGCGCGGCATCGCACCGGGCTCGGGCCGGTTGAAGATGAAGCCGTAGGTCGGATACTCGCGGCCGAAGGTGCCGGGCTCACGCCCGACCTGCACGCGCACTTCGGTCCAGTCGTTGGCGGGTGAGACGTCCATCACGGCGATGTTGCGCGTCACGGTGCCCTTGCGGATGCCTGGGCCTTCCCAGTTTGCGTGATGGATCGTGATCTCGCGCGCCGAGACCTGTCGCTCCACGACGGCCACGTGGCCGGAGCGCATCCCACCGGAGGCGCGGAAGACGAGGACCGCACCGGGTTCCGGCCGCTGCCCGCGCTGGTATAGACCAGCCGCGTTGTGCCACCAGGTTCCCCCGTTCCCCGTCACCTCAATGCCCGTCACCATCCGGGCATAGGGAACGCAGGAGAGGCTGCCTCGGAACTCGTAGGCCGGGGTCGCGTAGATGCCGGGCGCGTCGCGCTCGTCGCTGCGCCGGCCGGGTGCCTTGGTGCCGGCGCTACGTAGGGGGCTCGCGGCGGAAATATCACGGTTAGCGTCGGTGGCCTGGCGCGAGGCCAAGACCTGCTTCGTCCCACTCCGGCTTGGTGAGGCAGCGGCTGAGGAGCTGAGCTGCGGTGCGAGGACCAGTCCGCAAACCGCGATAATTGCTGCAGCATTCTTTGCCTGCATGGAAACCCCCAACGCGATGTCCTTCGCCCCCACCGGCTTCTCGCCGGCCACGCCTTCCGTGGCGCTGTCACGGGGGTGTTACTGGCATGCTGCAAAAGCCGGCAACGGCGGAGTTTATTGCACCGCGCAACAAGCCTTGATTTGCTTGATGAAGCGCCACGGCCGTTCAAAGATCGGGAATTAATTCTTGGCTTTCGACTCTCGATCAGGTGAGAGACACAGTGTTGCTGCAGCAATGCCACACATCGTCTGATATCGAGTCAGGCAGATTTACGGACGTACAGACGGCGTCGTGGACGAGGCAGGCTGAGCCCGCCCCGTCCGGTCATGGTCAGCGGCAGGCGGTGACCATGATCTCCACCAGGTGACGAGGGTCGGCCATGTTGGCCTCGACGCAGGCGCGCACCGGGGCGCCGCCCTGAGGCAGCCAAGCCGTCCAGAGCTTGTTCAGCGCGTCGCGGTCACGGATGTCCTTCAGCCAGACCTGGGCCTGCAGGAGGCGGGTCTTGTCCGTCCCGTGCTCCTCCAGGGCGGCATCGATCTTGTTGAGGATCTGCTGGGTCTGCCCGGACACATCCTGTGAAAGGTCGTCGGCGGTGATGCCGGCGAGATAGACGAAGCCGTGGTACTCGACCGAGGTCGAGAGAACCGGGCCGTTGCCCTTGCGAAGAATCGCGCTCATTTCGTGGAAACTCCGAGGCCGGAATGGCGCGGGGCTTCTAGGGCGCGGGACGGGGGCGCTGCAAGGCGCCGATCCCGCGCGAGTGCGGGAGCACCCTGTTCAGGGCACCAAGACGGGCCCGCCGGCGGCGTTCGCGTGGATCATGGTCTCGAAGACGCTCACGCCGTGAATGGCCTCCTCCACCGGTAGCGGGTAGGCGGGGCCGCCCTCCACGGCGGCGGCGAAGGCTTCCAACTCGGCGCGCTCGATGTCCGCGCTCTCGAAGCGCCGTTCCCAGCCTTCGCCGTCGCGCGGGTGGAAGACGAGCGTTTCCGGGTCGCGCTGCTCCAGCCGCCCCTGGCTGCCGAAGAGGCCGATGCGCCAGACGCGCGGCGCAGAGGCAAGGGTCGCGAAAAGGCCCGTCGGCCCCGCCCGGAAGCGGCAGAGCATGGCCGTCGTGTCGTCGAGGCCGTTGGTCAGCACCCTCGCCCGACTGATCACCGAGACCTGCTCGATCGGTCCAGCAAGGTTGATCAGCATGTCAATCATGTGGATCCCCATCGCGCCCATGCCGCCCAACGGGCTCTCGTGCGGGTCGGCGCGCCACATCCCCGGCTTCCAGCCCTCCGCCATCGCGCCGCTGAGCTGCCCCTCCACATGCATCAGCGTGCCGAGCGCGCCCTCGGCGAGCATCCGCTTCATCTCCGCGACCGCCGGCAGGAAGCGGCGGTTATGGCCAAGGGCGAGCACCACGCCAGCCTCCCGGCAGGCCGCGACCGCCGCCTCCGCGCTCGCCTTCGACAGCGTGAAGGGCTTCTCGATGAAGATGTGCCGGCCTGCCCGCGCGGCGGCGATCACGCCCTCAGCGTGCTGCTGGTGGGGCGTGGCCAGTACCACCGCCCTTACGCGCGGGTCGGCCAGCACGGCTTCGAGGTCGGGCAGGATTTCGATGCCCTTCTCCGCCGCCCAGGCCGCGGCCTTCCCTGGCGTACGCGTGGCGCCGGCCACGAAGCGGATCCCCGCGCCGTTGCGGCCCTGCACGCTGTTCACCAGGGTCTGTCCCCAGCGCCCCATCCCCACGATCGCGGCATCGAGCATCAGTTCGTCTCCTCCTTCGGTCGCTCCAGTTGTCGCGCGATCCGTGGCAGGCGGGACAGGCCCCAGGCGAAGATGGCGACGGCGCCGAGGGCGGCGGCGACGGTGGGAAGCCGGAGCCCCAGCGCCTCCCCCGCCGAGCCGAGGGCGAGCGCCCCGAGCGCGGGGCAGGCGCGGCTGACGAGCGCCCAGAGCGACATGATCCGCCCGCGCAGTGCCGGCGAGGCCGCCGTCTGCGCCAGTACCTGCACCGAAATGCCGTGTGCCGAGGCTGAGGCGCCGATCAGTGCCGCGCAGAGCATCGCGACGGGAAAGGAGCCCGTTGCGACGAAGCCCACCGTCGCCGCGGCCTGGGCCACGATGGCGAAGACGGCGATCCGCGTCGTGCCCCCCAGCCGCCCGCGCGAGGCGACCACCAGACCCGACACCAGCGCGCCGACAGCGAAACAGGCGGTGAGGGCCGCCAGCGACTCGGCACCCCGGCCGAAGAGCCGCTCGACATAGGGCGGCAGGATCTCCTGTACGCCGCGCAGAAGGACCGATGTCGCGGCGGAGAAGGCGATGATCGGCCCGAGTCCGGGATGGCGCGCGACGTAGCGGAACCCCTCCAGCGTCTCCGCCAGGAGGGAACTGGTGACCGGGTGGCCGCGCCGCTGCTCAGGGTCAATCCGCAGCCAGGGCATGGAGAGGCTGGCGAAGATCTGCCCGATCGCGTTGCAGAGGATGGCCGGCGCAACGCCCCAGGCAGCGATCACCGCGCCCGCTATTCCCGGGCCGATAAAGCGCGCCACGTTGAAGAGCAGGCTGTTCGCGGCGACGGCTGCCGGCAGGTCCTCGCGCGGGACCAGGGCGGGGATAAGTGTCTGCCGTGCCGGCTGCGCAAAGGAGGCGGCGCTGCCGCTGACCATCTCGAGCGCGAAGAGGAGGCCGACGGTGATGTGGCCTGTGGCCGTGAGGGAGGCGACCGTCAGCGCCTCGGCCGCGATCACTGCTTGCGACGCCATGGTGAGCCGTACCCGGTCCACCCGGTCCGCCAGTGCCCCAGCGACGGGGCTGACCAGCACCGCCGGCGCCAGGTCGGCGAAGGCGATCAGCCCGACCCAGGCGGCACTGCGGGAGAGCTCCCAGGCGAGCCAGGCGACGCCGATCCGGTGCATCCAGAGCCCGGTCCAGGCACCAAGGCTGGCCCCGAAGAAGATCCGCGAGTCGCGGTAGCCGAGGGCGCGGGCGAGGGGCCCCGCGACGATGCGGGCGAAGGGGGAGGCCAAGGCGCCTCAGCGCCCCGAAAGGCCCCCGCTCGGCGCAGCGCGCGGCGGTTCCGCGCTGCGCACGCAGTCAGCCGCGATCCGGTCCCGCTCATAAACCTGGGCGATCTGGTCGGTCATCACCTGCGGCCCGAGATAGGAGGTGGTGCCGATCCGCGCGTTGTAGTCGTCCGCCCGCATGGTCTGGCCGCGGTCGCGGTAGTTCACCACGCGCTCGGCCTGACTGCGGCAAGCCGAGGCCACCGCGCCGCGCTCCCCGGATCGGCTCGACGACGGCGCCGAAGAGGAGAGACCGGAGGGAAGAGGTCCGCTGCAGGCCGCCAGCAACGCGAGGGCCGGGAGCAGCGCGGGAAGGGGGCGTTTCATGGGGGCGAAGCTCCGGTGGCCGCTGTCGGCGGGCGTGGTCGCGGCAGGCTCGGCCGGGCAAGGCGGTGCCGCAACCCGTCTTCATCGAAGCGGGCCGCGCCGTCCAGGGGCTGCGTCGCCGCGGCACGCAGAAGGTCAGGATGAAGGACCGTTCCGTCGCGCCCGATGTCGAACAACCCGCGCATCCAGGGTGCGCGCCCCATCACCTCCAGCAGGGCCAGGAGACGCAGCAGGACGGCGATGCCCTGGACGTGGTCGAGCCCGATCCGGCGGTCCAGCGCCTCCGCCCAGCAGCAGGCGTCGCGATCCTCCAGCACCAGGTCCAGCGACGGATCGCCGGCGAAGCGGAAGGCGCGAGGCGGACCCTCCAAGGCGGCAGAGGCCGCGTCGCGGGCGGCGTCCCAGGCAGAGAGAAGCGAGCGCGGGGCAACGGCAGGCGTCGCCTCCGGCGCGAAGGGAATGGCATAGGCGGTCGGCATGGTCGCGACAGAGATGGGCACTCCCGCGCGGAAGGTCAGGGCTTGACGGGGTTCGGGCTGGCTCTTGGACCAAGTCTCGCTGGTGCGGATGCGATGATCGAGGGCTGGCTCTCTTCCGGGCACCTTTCGCGCAGGTGCCGTCGCATTGGGTCAGTGACCCGAGGCGCACCGGCAGCAAGGCATCCCCAACTCGAAGAAAAAGAAGATGGTTAGGCGGCCGGGGGGAGGAAGAATTCCTTCTTTCTCTCCCCCGGCGTCACCAGTGCCGCCGAAGGGGGCTAAAGATCCTTCAGCGTATCCTGCGTATCGAAGTCCCGGAGCACGCCGTCGTCTGCCATCTCGACGTTGAACAGGCGATCGCCGTGCCGCCCTGTCAGGAAGCGGGCGCCCACGTCGCCGGTGATGGCGAGAATTTCGGCGAAGAATTCTCGGCCCCAGAGGACCGGGTTGCCCTGCTTGCCGCGGAAGGTCGGCTGGATAATGGCGCGCCCCTCCTCAGGGTCGAAGGCGCCGAGGAGGCGATCGAGCATGGCTGGGGAGACGAGCGGCATGTCGCCGAGGAGGACGAGCACGCCTTCCACGTCGTCCGGCAGGGCAGCGATGCCGGCTTTCAGCGAGGCAGAGAGGCCTTCGGCGTATTCATCGGCGTGGGTCATCAGCACGGGGCGGCCGGCCAGGGCTTCCTCCACGCGCTGGCGCTCGTGGCCGGTCACGACCATGACGGGTCGTGCGCGGCTGGCTAGCGCGTTCTCGACGACGCGCGCGATCATGGCGCGTCCCTGCCGGTCCGGCACCATCAGCTTGTTCAACGGCGCCATGCGGCGAGAGCGGCCGGCGGCGAGGACAAGGGCGGCGACGCGGCGCGGGCGACGGGGCGCGAGGGTCCGGCTCTGGGCCGGCGCGTCGCCGCGGGGCAAGGGACGGGTCTCGATCTCCTTGAGCAGCCCGCCGACGCCCATGCGCATGATATCGCGTTGCGCGACGGGCACGCCGGCAAAGAGGCGTTCCAGCACCCAGTCGAAGCCGTTCACCTTCGGGCTGCGCGCGCAACCCGGCAGGACCATGGCCGGCGCCTCGCCGATGCGGCCGAGGCAGAGGAGGTTACCGGGGTCTACGGGCATGCCGAAGTGCTCGATCGTGCCGCCCGCCTGGATGATGGCCGCGGGCGCTACGTCGCGCCGGTCCACCACGGCGGAGGCGCCGAGCACGAGGAACATCTCGGCCCCCGCGGCGCGGAGCCGCGAAAGGGCTGCGGCGATGGCCCCCGTCTCGTGGGCACAGCGTTCAGCGGGGAGAAGACTGCCGGCAAGAGCTTCCACACGAGTGCGGGTGGCCTCGATGCCGTTCTCGATCACCTTCTCCTTCATCCCGGGCAACTCGCTCGCGACAAGGCCGACGCGGAGTGGGCGGAAGGGGTGAAGGGTCATGGCGGGCGCGCCGCGCAGCATGGCCTCGGCCACCTGGAGGGCGCCGGCGGGAACGGCGAAGGGAATGACCTTCAGCGTGGCCAGCATGTCCTTCGGCTGCACCACCGAATTGTCGGGCAGGGTGGCCAGCGTCAGGCTCTCGTCGAGCGCGTTGAGGCGGTCCACCATGGCGGCGTCCACGCGCAGCAGCCCCGCCGTTTCGGCGAGCAGGTTCACCCGCCCGGTCGCCGCACGGGTGCGGGCGATGAGGGGGCGCAGCACGGCCTCGGCCATGCGGTCGGCAGCCTCGTTCTCCGGCACGTCGCCCGGCTCCAGCCGTGCGGCCACCACCTCCGCATGACCGGCGGCGCGCAGGGCCTCGACGGCCTCCGCATCCAGCACCGTGCCCTTCTTCAGCACCCGGTCCGGAAGGCGGAGCGTATGGGCGAGGACGGCGCCGCGCGCCTCCTCCAGCAGGGTGGGGCCGAAGATCACGCCGCTTTGCCCCGGCGCGCTGCGACCACCTGGGCGATGACCGAGAGCGCGATCTCGGGCGCGGTGACCGCCCCGATGTCGAGCCCGACCGGCGCGCGGATGCGGGCGATGGCCTCCTCGCCATGGCCCAGCTCCGTCAGCCGCGCAATGCGCTTCGCGTGGGTGCGACGGCTGCCGAGGGCGCCAATGTAGAAGGCTTCCGACTTCAGGGCCACGTCGAGCGCGGGGTCATCCAGCTTGGGGTCGTGGGTGAGGGTCACGATGGCCGTGCGAAGGTCCGGCCGGAGCGCCAGCAGCGCGTCGTCGGGCCACTCGTCCACGAGCGTCACCTCGCCCGCGAAGCGCTCCTCAGTCGCGAAGGCGCGGCGGGGGTCCACAACGGTAACGGCCAGGCCGACCGCAGCCGCCATGGGCACCAGCGCCTGGGCGACGTGCACCGCGCCGACCACGATCAAGCGCGGCGGCGGGGTCTGGGGCTGGACGAACCAGGTCGCGCCCTCCACCGTGACGGGCCCGGCGCGGTCGTCGCGCAGCGCGGCCTCCGCAGCTTCGGCAAGGGCTGGCGGCAGCACCTCATCGGGGTGCAGGCGCTGGGCACCGTCCGGAAGGCGCGTCAGCAGCGCGACCGGGCGGCGGGTGCCACGGGCGGCCTGGAGAGTTTCGAGGGTTTCCGGCGTCACGCCAGTGGTTCCACGAAGACCTTCAGCTTGCCGCCGCAGGCCAGCCCCACCTCCCAGGCGCGCTCGTCGGTAATGCCGAAGTCGAGAAGCTGCGGCGCGCCGCTCTCCATGACCTGCTTGGCCACGTCGGCCACCGCGCCCTCGATGCAGCCGCCGGAGACGGAGCCGGCGAGCCGGCCCGTGCCGGTCACCGCCAGGCGGGAGCCGGCAGGGCGTGGCGAGGAGCCCCAGGTCTCGACGACGGTCGCCAACGCCACCCGCTCGCCCTCGGCCCGCCAGGCGCGGGCGGTTTCCAGGATGTCCTCGCTGCCGCTCATGCCGATCCTCCTTGGTTAGGCGCGGGTGCCGAGAGGGTGGCGACCAGGGCCCTAAGGCTGTTGAGGTTATGCACTTGGCGATGCTCGTGCACGTGGGGGAGAAGGGCCCTTATGCCGGCGGCGCGGGGCTGGAACCCGGCATAGCGGAGCAGCGGGTTCAGCCAGATCAGCCGCCGGCAGGAATGGGAGAGCCGCTCCGCCGCCTCGGACAACCCCTCCGCACCACCCCGGTCGAGGCCATCGGTGATGAGCAGTACGACCGCGCCTTGGCCGAGGACGCGCCGCGCCCAGAGGCGGTTGAAGCGGTCCAGCGCCTCCCCGATGCGGGTGCCGCCCGACCAGTCCGGCAGGATGTGGGAGACGGCCTGGAAGGCCACCTCCGGGTCCCGGTTCCGCAGCGCCCGCGTGATGTTGGTCAGCCGCGTCCCGAAGACGAAGCTGTGCACCCGCGCCCGGTGGTTCGCAACCGCGTGGAGAAAATGCAGCAGGATCTGCGCGTAATGCGCCATGCTCCCCGAGACGTCGCAGAGCAGCACGAGCGGCGGTGCCTGGGTTACGCGGCGCCTGCGGGAGATAGAGGCAATCTCGCCACCCAGCCGCATGGACGCGCGGATGGTCGCCCGAAGGTCCGTGCGCGGGCCGGAGGGATCGGGGCGGAAGCGGCGGGTGGGGCGTTCGGCGAGCGGCAGGACTAGGCGGCGAATCTCCCGCTTGGCGTCGGCCAACTCCTCGGCCGTCATGGACTCGAAGTCCAGCCGATTCAGCCGCTCGCGCTCGCTGACGGCCAGGGCCGCGCCCTCGCGCGTCTCGGGTTCGGCGGCGGGTGGTGCCAGGGGAGCGGCGCCGGGCATGGCGTCTGAGACGCGTCGGGCGGCGGGGGGCAGGCTCTCAGGCGGCGGCTCGTCCGGGTCGAAGGCGCCGAGGGGCGCCTCGGGGTTGCGCCAGAAGAGGTCGAAGGCGGCGTCGAAAACCTCGAAATATTCGCGCCGGTGGATCATCGTGGCCCGCAGCGCCGCGCGGAATGCGGCGCGGTCGGCGAGGGGTACGTGGCGAAGTGCCTCGGCAGCGCCGAGCGTCTCCGCGGGGCCGACCGGAACCCCGGCGCGGCGCAGTACCCTGCCGAAGGCGATGAGGTTCGGCGCGAGGGCGCCCTCGCTCAAGAGCCGGCCTCGTGGGCCTCCTCCACGCGGCGGGCCAGCTCGGCGCCGCGCAGGCGGGCGATGTCGTCCTGGTACTTCAGCAGCACACCGAGCGTAGCCTCGGCCGTCGCCGGCTCCAGCTCGCGCTTGTCGAGCGCGGTCAGGGCGCGCGCCCAGTCGATGGTCTCGGCGACGCCCGGCGGCTTGAAGAACTCGTCTCCGCGCAGCCCCTGGGCAAAGGCGACCACCTGGGCGGAAAGCGCGGCCGGCACTTCGGGCGCCCGGCGCGCGAGGATGGCGCGCTCCCGCCCCGCATCCGGGTAATCTACCCAGTGGTAGAGGCAGCGGCGGCGGATGGCGTCGTGCACCTCCCGCGTGCGGTTGGAGGTGATGACCACCACGGGCGGCGTTTCGGCGCGGATGGTGCCCAGTTCCGGCACCGTCAGCTGGAAATCAGCGAGGATCTCCAGCAGGAAGGCCTCGAAGGGCTCGTCCGCGCGGTCCAGCTCGTCGATCAGCAGCAGGGCGGGGCTGCCCTCGATCGCTTGCAGCAACGGCCGGGCCTCGAGGAACCGGCGGTCGTAAAGACTGCGCTCCAGCCCCTGCCGCTCCGACACGCCCGCGCTCTCGGCCAGGCGGATCGCCATCAGCTGGCGGGCATGGTTCCACTCATAGGCGGCGGAGGAGAGGTCCATGCCGTCATGGCACTGCAGCCGCACCAGACGGCGTGGCAGCTGCGCCGCCAGCACCTTGGCGATCTCGGTCTTGCCGGTGCCGGGCTCCCCCTCGAGCAGGAGGGGACGGCCCATGGTGAGGGCGAGGTGGACGGTGGTCGCCAGCGCCCTGTCCGCGACGTAGCCGCCGGCCTCCAGCAGGGCCTGGGTGGCGGCGACGCTGGCGGGAAGGGGCGGCGCGCTGCTCTCGGCCAAGCCGCTCAGCCGAGCACGAAGAGCAGCATCAGGATGCCGAGGAAGATGGCACCCCCGATCCAGAGGGTGATGGGCAGGCCCATCGGCTCGCGCGGGATGGCGTCCAGCGTCTCCCAGATGCTGCGCTTGGCATTGGCCGGGCGCAGGGCGGCGGTCGCGGTGCGGCCGACCGCGATCGGGGCGCCGTCCGGGCGCGGAATTGTCGGGACGGTATCGGTGCTGGCCATGTTCCCCGTTGCGGTCGTCTGGGCGGTGGAAGCCGAGGGCGTGGCCAGGTGGCTCACGCCGGCCTGGGTGCCGGGAATTACCTCGTCGAGGGGTTCAACGGCGGGGGCGGGCGCAAGCTGCGCCGCGAAGCGGTCGA
Organism: Roseomonas sp. KE2513; assembly: GCF_016107305.1. Taxonomy (GTDB): domain Bacteria; phylum Pseudomonadota; class Alphaproteobacteria; order Acetobacterales; family Acetobacteraceae; genus Roseomonas. Next base: position 166,950 of record NZ_RCVR01000004.1, on the reverse strand, counting down.
AGAACTGGTCGGCCATCTGGCGGGCCGTGCTGTCCACCAGCCGGGCGCCTAGCTGGGCCATCTTGCCGCCGACCTGAGCCTTCACGGTGTAGTTCAAGGTGGTGGTGGAGGGGCCTTCCTCGACCAGCGACACGTCCGCACCGCCGCGGGCGAAGCCCATGGCGCCGCCGGAGCCCTCGCCGGTGATGGTGTAGCCCTCGGGCGGGCGGATGTTCGTCAGCGTCACCTTGCCGCCGAACTTGGCGGACATGGGGCCGATGCGGACCGCCACCTTGGCCGCGAAGCTGTCGTCCCCGGTGCGCTCCACCGACTCACAGCCGGGAATGGAGGCCTGGAGGACGGAGGGGTCGTTCAGCGCCTCCCAGACGCGCTGCCGCGGCGCCTCGATCAGGCGGCTCCCCGTCATGTCCATCAGGCGTGCTCCGTGTCTGCCATGCGTTGTCGACGTGCTCCGTCGCCGCGCAAGCTAGGGGCAGAGCGGGCGCGGGGAAAGGCCCCGGGGAGGAGGCGGTCATCCATTTGCGCCGGGCGGGGCGGCCCTACGGCCGCCCGTCTGGCCGCGCCGAAGGGCCGATGATACCCTCCGTCGTGACAAAGGTGCCGCCAGGCGGCCCCCGCGCAGCGACGGGCGAGGGGGCGGGCCGGCGGCCCCATTCCGGGAGGCGCGCATGCCCTACGTGATTGGTGAAGACCTGCCGGAGGCGCCGGCCGGCGCCCGCTTCCGCGCCCTGCTGGAGCGCCCTGGCATCCTCCGTCTACCCGGCGCGCATACGGGCATGGCAGCTCTGCTGGCCAAAGCCGCGGGGTTCGAGGCGCTCTATATGTCTGGCGCCGCCATGTCCGCCAACATGGGCCTGCCCGACCTGGGGATGATCACGGTGGATGATGTCTGCTGGTACATCCGGCAGGTGGCCCGGGCCTCGGCCCTGCCGGTGCTGGTGGACGGCGATACCGGCTACGGCGAGGCGCTGAACGTGATGCACATGGTCCGGGCCTTCGAGGAGGCGGGCGCGGCGGCCGTCCACCTTGAGGACCAGCTGCTGCCGAAGAAGTGCGGGCACCTGAACGACAAGAAGCTCGCTGATCCCCACGACATGGCTGCAAAGGTGGCCGCCGCCCGCAAGGCGCGGCGCCACCTCCACGTCATTGCCCGCACGGATGCCGCCGCGAGCGAGGGGATGGACGGGGCAGTCGCGCGGGCGAAGCTCTATATCGAGGCAGGGGCGGACGCGATCTTCCCGGAAGCGCTGGTGACCGCCGAGATGTTCCGCGAGTTCGCGCGCCGCATGCCTGGCGTGAAGCTGCTCGCCAACATGACCGAGTTCGGCCGCACCCCCTTCTTCACGGACCGCGAGTTCGAGGAGATGGGTTACGCGATGGTGATCTGGCCGGTGTCGGCGCTGCGGGTCGCCAACAAGGCGATGGAGGAGCTCTACGCCGCGATCAACCGCGACGGCGGCACGCACCGCATGGTGGATCGGATGCAGACCCGCGCCGAGCTCTACGAGACCATCCGCTACCACGAGTACGAGGCATTGGACGCGACGCTGGTGAAGACCGTGATCCCCGAGGCGATGCCCCAGCGCGAGACCGAAGGGGCTGCCCGTTGATGCTGCGCCGCTCACTGCTGGGCCTTCTAGCTCTCCCGCCCGTCGCGGCGCTGGCGCAGGACGGGCCGCAGCCGAAGCTGCCGACCGAGCCGCTGGTCATCGTCACCCGCGACGGCAAGCGCCACGAGTTCCAGGTGGAGATGGCCCTGGACCCGCAGCAGCAGACCGTGGGGCTGATGTTCCGCCCGACTGTCGGCCCGAACGAGGGAATGCTCTTCGATTGGGGGCAGCCCCGCGAGAGCAGCATGTGGATGCGCAATACCATCTCCTCCCTCGACATGGTGTTCATCACCCAAAATGGCACGATCCTGCGCATCGCTGAGCGCACGGTGCCGCGGAGCCTGGCCACTATCAGCTCCAACGGACCGGTGCGGGCAACGCTGGAACTGGCGGCAGGCACGGCCGAGCGGCTCGACATCCGCGTGGGTGACAAGGTCGAGCAGCGCATCTTCGGGACGGCGCGTTAGAGCGGCAGGACGAGGGTTTCCCCGAAGCGTGGGACGACGAAGTCGCCTGCATCCAGCCCGGCCGCCTCGCGCGTAGCGGCCAGCGCCCGAGGCGGCTCGTCGATGCCCTCCTGGGTCAGCTTGAAGGTGCCGAAATGCATGGCCACGGCCGTTCGGACCTGCAGGTCCGTGCGGGCGCGCACCGCCTCCTCCGGGTTCATGTGGACGGCGCGCATGAACCAGCGGGGCTCGTAGGCACCGATGGGGATGAGGCCGATGCCAAAGGGGCCGAATTCGGTGCCGATCTCGGCGAGGTGCCCGCCATAGGCCGTATCCCCCGCGAAGAGGATCGAGCCCGCCGCCGTGCGGATGGCGAAGCCGCCCCAGAGGGACCGGCCGCGGTCGCGGATGCCTCGGGCGGAGAAGTGGCGGGCGGGAACATAGGTGACCGTCGCGGTGCCGACCTGCGCCTCCCCCCACCAGTCCAACTCCTCCGCGCCCGGGATGCGGTTGCGGGCGAGGATAGGGGCATTGTCCAGGCCGGTGATTATGCGCGGCGCGCGAAGCTTGCGGAGCGTCGCGACATCCATGTGGTCGTAGTGGTTATGCGAGACGAGCACGGCGTCCAGCGGCGGCAGGGCATCCAGCGCGAGGCCGGGGGCACGGGCGCGACGGGGCCCGAGGAAGGTGAAGGGGCTGCAGCGCTCGGACCAGACGGGGTCCGTCAGCAGGGTCGGCCCGCCGGCGATGCGGATGAGGAAGGTTGAGTGGCCGATGAAGGTGACCGCGGCGTGGCCGGGCGGCGGCTCGGCAGGGGGTGATTGCGGCGGGTCGCGCACCTCCCGCGGCCAGGGGGTGCCCGCGCCTTCGCGCATCATGCGCCAGACCTGGGCGAGCGGCTGGCCCGAGGCGCTGCCATCGGGGTTGAGGAAGCGCCCCTCGGCGTCGCGCCGGGCCGGCGCGCGGCTCAAGCCTTCACCTTCACGCCCAGTTCACCGGCCATGTCGAGGGCGAACTGCCAGGCGACGCGGCCGGAGCGGGAGCCGCGGGTGATCGTCCACTCCTTGGCGCGGGCGAGCAGCGCCTCCGTCTCGATCGGCAAGCCCAGCGCCTTCGCGTAGCCCTCGACCATCGCGAAATAGGTCGGCTGGTCGCAGTTGTGGAAACCGATCCAGAGGCCGAAGCGGTCGGAGAGGGAGACCTTCTCCTCCACCGACTCGCTCGCGTGGATGGCGCGCTGCTGCTCGTTTTCAATCATGTCGCGCGGCATCAGGTGGCGGCGGTTGGAGGTGGCGTAGAAGACCACGTTCTCCGGCCGCCCGGCGATGCCGCCGTCGAGGACCGACTTCAGTGCCTTGTAGTCGGCATCCTCGCGCTCGAAGGAGAGGTCGTCGCAGAAGACGAGCACGCGGCGCGGCTGCTCGCGCAGGATCTCCAGCAGCTCGGGTAGGGTGGCGATGTCCTCGCGCGCGATCTCGATCAGGGCGAGGCTGCCCTTGATCTCCTCGTTCGCCTGGGCATGGGCGGCCTTGACCAGCGAGGACTTGCCCATGCCGCGGGCGCCCCAGAGCATGGCGTTGTTGGCCGGAAGGCCGCGGGCGAAGCGGAGCGTGTTCTCCAGGAGAAGGCGCTTCTGCTGCTCGACCCCCTGGAGCAGGGCGATGTCCACCGCCGAGACCCGGCGTACGGGCGCGAGGCGCGGACGGGGTGTGGGGTGCCAGATGAAGGCGTCCGCGCCGATGAGCCGGGCCTGGGGCGCGGGCGGGGGCGCCATGCGCTCCAGCGCCTCCGCGATGCGGGTGAGGAGGGCTTCTTCCATCGAGCTTCCTGGGATGTTTCCGGGCGGAGCGCCCCGCCGCGCTTGACGCGGGGGGGCGGGCGGCTAGTTTCCGCCCCTCTTCGCACCCACAACGCCCGGACGGAAGCCCAGCCCCATGTTCATCTCCCCGGCCTTCGCGCAGGACGCGGCCGCTGGCGGCGCCGCCGGCATGCTGATGCAGTTCGCACCGCTGCTGCTCATCTTCGGCGTCTTCTACTTCATCCTCATCCGCCCGCAGCAGAAGAAGATGAAGGAGCACCGCGACATGCTCACCCAGCTCAAGCGCGGGGACCGCGTGGTCACGGGCGGCGGCATGGTCGCCAAAATCACGAATGTGAAGGAGGGCTCGGACGAGATCGAGGCCGAGATTGCCCCCAATGTGCGCGTGACCATCGTGCGGACAACGATTGGCAGTGTGATCCGCCCGCAGGCCGCCAACGACGCGGCGCCCGCCAAGGTCTGATCGGCGGATCACCGGATGCGCGAAGGGCGCCGCGGGGAGGACCCGCGGCGCCCTTCGTCTTTTCGGCCCGTGGTTCGGGCGGGGCCTCAGGCGGTCTGGCCGGAGGTCAGCCCCTTGTCGAGCAGGGAGGCGACGAACTCCCAATTCACGAGCTTGTCGAGCCAGTTGGTGAGGTAGTCCGGCCGGCGGTTGCGGAAGTCGAGGTAGTAGGAGTGCTCCCACACGTCCACGCCGAGGAGCGGCGTGCCCTCGCCGGTGGCGATGGGGTTGGAGCCGTTCGGGGTCTTGGTGATCTTCAGCTTGCCGCTGCTGTCCTGGATCAGCCAGGCCCAGCCCGAGCCGAACTGAGTCACGCCGGCCTGCTTGAAGTCGTCCTTGAACTTCTGGAGGCCGCCGAGGTCGCTCTCGATTTTGGAGGCAAGCGCGCCCGGGATCTTGTCGTCGCCGCCCTGGGGCGACATCACCTGCCAGAACAGGAGGTGGTTCCAGTGCTGGCCGGCCTGGTTCAGCACGGGCATGCCGTCGGCGCCGGCCTTGCCGGCCTCGGCCACGATCTGCTCGAGCGTCTTGCCCTGCAGGCCCTTGCTCTCGATGAGGCCGTTCAGGGCCGTGACATAGGCTTGGTGGTGCTTGCCGTGGTGAAGCTCCAGCGTCTCCTGCTGCATGCCGCGGGCGGCGAGCGCGCCGGGATCGTAGGGCAGGGGGGGAAGGCTGAAGGCCATGGGCATCTCCTTTTGGTGAGTCGGCGCGCACTGTCGCGCTTGTGAGCGCCCCGGCCAAGGGAGGGGGGCGTCACGCCGGCGCGAGACATGGGAGGCCGGGCGGCGCTTGCCAGCGGGGGATGGGGGGTCCAATTCGCGCGGATGGACCCCAACCCCGACCTGCCGGGCCTGGCCGGTTTTGCCCGGCAGCACGATCCCGACCGCTTTCTCTGCGCGCTTTTCGCGCCAGCGGCGGAGCGCGAGACGATCTTCACCCTTATTGCCTTCAACCACGAATTGGCGCGCGCGAGGGAGGCGGCGCGGGAGCCGATGATGGCCATGATCCGCCTCCAATGGTGGCGGGAGGTGGTGGAGGAGGCCGCCGCCGGTGCCCCGCCGCGGCGGCACGAGGTGGCATCCCCCCTTTCCGCCGCCATCCGCGAGGGCCGGCTGGACCCCGAGGCCTTGCTAGAAATGGTAGAGGGCCGCGAGATGGAGGAAGTCGGGGAAGAGGCCGTCCCGCTGGCGGAGCGGATGCGGGCCACGGCGGGGGGAATGGCGGCTGAGATGGGGCGGGTGCTCGGGGTTACCGAGCCCTTCCTGACGGGTCTGCGGCAGGTCGGCACGGCCTACGGGATCGGCGGCACGCTCCGGAGCCTCGCCGCGCTGGCCGCCCAGAAGCGCGACCCCCTGCCGCCCCATGCGGAACCGGCAGAGGCTGCGCGAGCGCTCGCGCGGGACGGGCTCAACCTGCTGGAAGCGGGGCGCAGGGCCCTGGCATCGCTCCCTGCCCGCGCGGTGGCCGCGGCCCTCCCGGGCGTGCTCGCCGGGCGGGACCTGCGGAGTGTTCTCTCGCCCGGTTGGCAGCCGGGAGAGGCGCCCGGCCCGCGCGGACTGGGGGACCGGCTCGCCGTGACCTGGGCGGGGTGGCGCGGCCGGGTCTGAGCCGCCCTAGGCCCGCTTGCGGCGCTTGGACGGTGCTGGGACGGCGCGCCCCGCGAGAAGCGGTGCGAGGAAGCGGCCGGTATGGCTCTCCGGATTGGCCACCACCTCTTCCGGGGTGCCCTCCGCCACGATCCTGCCGCCGCCGTCGCCGCCTTCCGGGCCCATGTCGAGCAGCCAGTCGGCGGTCTTGATCACCTCCAGGTTGTGCTCGATCACCACGACCGTGTTGCCCTGGGCGACAAGGGCGTGGAGTACTTCCAGCAGCTTGCGGACATCCTCGAAGTGCAGGCCGGTGGTCGGCTCGTCGAGGATGTAGAGGGTACGGCCAGTGGCGCGGCGGGAGAGTTCCTTGGCCAGCTTGATGCGCTGCGCCTCGCCGCCCGAGAGGGTGGTGGCCTGCTGGCCGAGATGGATGTAGCCGAGGCCGACTTCGCTCAGCACCTTCAGCTTGTCCCGGATGGCCGGGACGGCGGAGAAGAACTCCAGTCCCTCGTCCACGGTCATGTCCAGCACGTCCGAGATGGACTTGCCGCGGAACTTCACCTCCAGCGTCTCGCGGTTGTAACGCTTGCCCTTGCAGGTGTCGCAGGTGACGTAGACGTCCGGCAGGAAGTGCATCTCGATCTTGAGGAGGCCGTCGCCGCCGCAGGCCTCGCAGCGGCCACCCTTCACGTTGAAGGAGAAACGGCCGGACTTGTAGCCGCGGGCGCGGCTGTCCGGGAGTTCCGCGAACCAGTCTCGGATGGGAGCGAAGAGGCCGGTGTATGTCGCGGGGTTGGAGCGGGGCGTGCGGCCGATCGGCGACTGGTCGATGTCAATGATCTTATCGAGGTGCTCCAGCCCCTCCAGCCGCTCGTGCGGGGCGGGAACGGTGCCGGCGCCCATTAGGCGGCGGGCGGCGGCCTTGTAGAGCGTCTCGATCACTAGCGTGGACTTGCCGCCGCCGGAGACACCGGTGACGCAGGCGAAGGTGCCGATGGGCAGGCTGGCCGTGACGTTCTTGAGGTTGTTACCGCTGGCGCCGACCACGCGGAGCTGGCGCTTGGGGTCCGACGCGCGACGCGTCTCCGGCACGGGGATGGAGCGGCGACCGGACATGTAGGCGCCGGTGATGCTGTCCGGATTGGCCGCGACCTCCGCGGGCGTGCCGTGGGCGATGATGCTCCCGCCGCCCTTACCGGCCGTGGGGCCGATATCCACGAGGTAGTCCGCGGCGCGGATGGCGTCCTCGTCGTGCTCGACCACCAGCACGGTGTTGCCGATGTCGCGAAGGCGGCGGAGGGTGCCGAGCAGGCGCTCGTTATCGCGCTGATGCAGGCCGATAGAGGGCTCGTCCAGCACGTAGAGCACGCCCGTCAGGCCGCTGCCGATCTGAGAGGCGAGGCGGATGCGCTGGCTCTCGCCGCCCGAGAGGGTGGCGCTGCCGCGGGCGAGGGTGAGGTAGTCGAGGCCCACATCCACGAGGAAGCGCAGGCGGTCGTTGATCTCGCGCAGGATGCGGCGGGCGATCTCCTGGCGCTGCGGGGTGAGCTGGTCATAGACGCCGGCGAACCACTCCATGGCCTTGCGGATAGAGAGGTCCGAGGATTCCGCGATGTTGAGGCCGGCCACCTTCACGGCCAGGGCCTCCGGCTTCAGGCGGGCACCCTTGCAGACATGGCAGGGGCGCTGGGATTGATAGCGGCTGAGGTCTTCCCGAATCCAGGGGTTGTCGGTCTCGCGCAGGCGCCGCTCGAGGTTAGGGATGACGCCCTCGAAGGGCTTCTTTACCTCGTAAGCGCGCAGGCCGTCCTTGTAGCGGAGGGTGATGACCTCCTTCGTGCCCTCGAGGATGGCGTCGCGCACGGGACGGGCGAGGTCCGCCCAAGGGGTGTTCGTGGAGACCTTGAAGTGGCGGGCCAGGCTGTCGAGCGTCTGGTCATAATAGGGGGAGGAGGCGCCGCCGGCCCAGGCGGCCACGGCCCCTTCGGCGATGGACTTGGCGTCGTCGGGCACCACCAGGGCAGCGTCGAAGAAGGTCTCGCTGCCCAGGCCGTCGCAGGCGGGGCAGGCGCCCTGGGGGGAGTTGAAGGAGAAGAGGCGGGGCTCGATCTCCTCGATCGTGAAGCCGGATTCCGGGCAGGCGAAGCGGGAGGAGAAGACGGTCCGCTCCCCGTTATCGGCGCCCTCGAGGTAGACGACGCCGTCCGAGAGACCGAGGGCTGTCTCGAAGCTGTCGGCCAGGCGCTGGCCAGCGCCCTCGCGCACGACGACGCGGTCCACCACGGCCTCGATGTCGTGCTTCTTCTTCTTGTCGAGGGCGGGGACCTCCTCGATCCGGTAAAGGGTCCCGTTCACCTTCACCCGCTCGAAGCCGCGGCGCTGGAGCTCGGCCAACTCCTTCTTCCACTCGCCCTTCTTGCCGCGGGCGACGGGGGCGAGGATGAGCAGGCGCGTGCCCTCGGGCATGGCCATGACCCGGTCCACCATCTGGGAGATCGTCTGGGCCTCGATCGGCAGGCCGGTCGTAGGGGAGTAGGGGATACCGACCCGTGCCCAGAGGAGGCGGGTGTAGTCCGCGATCTCCGTCACCGTGCCGACGGTGGAACGAGGGTTATGGGAGGTGGTCTTCTGCTCGATCGAGATGGCCGGGGAGAGGCCCTCGATGCTGTCCACGTCCGGCTTCTGCTGGAGCTCGAGGAACTGGCGGGCGTAGGCCGAAAGGCTCTCGACGTAGCGGCGCTGGCCCTCGGCGTAGATCGTATCGAAAGCCAGGGAGGACTTGCCCGAGCCCGAGACGCCAGTGATGACCGTCAGCGTTCCTTTGGGGAGGTCGAGGTCGATGTTCTTGAGGTTGTGCTGCCGGGCCCCCCGGATGCGGATATGGCCACCGGTGCCGATCTCCAGGCTGCCGCGGTTGGCTAGGCGGTTGGCGCCCGTCAAGTTCGAGGCGGTCTCGGGCAGGCTGTCGGGCAAGGGAACGGGGCCTCTGTTCGCATTGTGTTCTTGGGTGTGTGCCACCATATAATGGTGACGGGAAGGGGTCGCCGGGGGGCGCCCCTGCCCAGGCCTCTCCGGGGGCCGGCTTTGTCACCCCCTAAGGGGTGGCCTCGCCGGCCCCCGGAGGGTAGCTTCGTCGGCCCGCATGCGAATCCCAAGGGGATTTTGCGGCTGCGGAGAATGTTGAAGGATTCGGTGGCGGCGCGGGTCGCCGGGTCCATAGAAGGTTTCGGCCGGGCTCGCCCGGCCTTTCGAGGATGTGGGTAGAATGGCCGGCAGCGTCAACAAGGCGATCATCCTGGGGCGCCTGGGAAAGGACCCGGAGGTCCGCAACTTCCAGAACGGCGGCAAGGTCGTGAACCTCACCGTTGCGACGAGCGAGCGCTACAAGGACCGCGAGGGTAACCAGCAAGAGCGGACGGAGTGGCACAAGGTGGCCATCTTCAACGAGAAGCTGGGTGAGATCGCCGAGCGCTATCTGAAGAAGGGCAGCGAGGTCTATCTTGAGGGCCAGATCGAGACGCGGAAGTACCAGGGTCAGGACGGGCAGGACCGCTACTCGACAGAGATCGTGCTGCGCCAGTTCCGGGGCGAGCTGACGCTGATCGGCGGCCGCGGCCAGGGCGGCGGCGGCGACGAGGCCGGCGGCGGCTACGGCGGGGACCGCGCCGAGCGCGGCGGCTACGGCGGCGGTTCCTCGGGTGGCGGCTATGGCGGGCGCGGCGGCTCCTCGGGCGGGGCTTCCAAGCCGGCGCGCAGCGGCGGCGGCGGTGGTGGCGGCTGGGACGCGCCAAAGGCTGACCTCGACGACGACATCCCGTTTTGAGCGCCCTCGGGCGATCCCTCTCTGATCTTTCTGGATACCGATAAGTGAGCGATACCGAGAGCGGCGGCCCTTCCGACGAGCGGGCCCCGGACGAGACGCGGCCGGTGACGATCGAGGCGGAGATGCGTCGCTCCTACCTCGATTACGCGATGAGCGTGATCGTCTCCCGCGCGCTACCGGACGCGCGGGACGGGCTGAAGCCCGTGCACCGGCGTATCCTGTTCGCGATGAACGAGAACGGCTTCACGGCCGACAAGCCCTACAAGAAGTCGGCCCGCGTGGTCGGCGACGTGATGGGTAAGTACCACCCGCACGGCGACAGCGCGATCTACGACGCCATGGTGCGGATGGCGCAGCCCTTTGCCATGCGCGTGCCGCTGATCGACGGGCAGGGCAACTTCGGCAGCATGGACGGCGATCCCGCAGCGGCGATGCGCTACACCGAGGCGCGGCTGGCGAAGTCCGCGACGGCGCTGCTGGCAGGGATCGACGAGGACACGGTTGATTTTCAGCCGAACTATGACGAGAGCGCGGAGGAGCCGCGCGTGCTGCCCGCGGCGTATCCAAACCTTCTCGTCAACGGCTCGAACGGCATTGCGGTCGGCATGGCGACGAACATCCCGCCGCACAACCCCGGCGAGGTGATCGACGCGACGCTCGCGATGATCGCCGATCCCGAGGTAACGCTCGAGCGATTGATGGAGATCATGCCGGGGCCCGACTTCCCGACGGGCGGGCTCATCCTCGGCCGCGCGGGTATACGGGCGGCTTTCGAGACCGGGCGCGGGTCCATTCCGGTGCGCGCGCGCTGCGAGATCGAGGAGATGCGCGGCGGACGGCAGGCGATCGTCGTCTCCGAGGTGCCGTATCAGGTGAACAAGGCCTCCCTGATCGAGCGCATTGCGGAGCTGGCACGCGCGAAGCAGGTGGAGGGCATCTCCGACCTGCGGGACGAGAGCGACCGTGACGGCATGCGGATCGTCATCGAGGTGAAGAAGGACGCAACGGCGGAGGTGGTGCTGAACCAGCTCTACCGCTTCACGAACCTGCAGACGTCCTTCCCCGTGAACTTCCTGGCGCTGGACGACGGCACGCCGCGGCAGATGGGGCTGCGCGACGCGCTCAGCGCCTTTATCCGATTCCGCGAGGAGGTGATCACCCGCCGCAGCCGCTTCCGCCTGACCAAGGCGCGCGACCGCGGGCACATCCTGATTGGCTTGGCCATTGCGGTGGCCAATATCGACGAGGTGATCCGCGTCATCCGTGCGAGCGCCGATGCGGCGGCCGCGCGCGAGGCGCTGATGGCGACCGACTGGCCGGCGGGCGACGTGGGCGCGCTCCTGGCGCTGGTGGACGATGCCGGCAACGTGGTGACCGGCGACACGGTGCGGCTGACCGAGGCGCAGGCGCGCGGCATTCTGGAGCTGACGCTGCGGCGCCTGACGGGGCTTGAGCGCGAGAAGATCATCCAGGAGTTGGACGAGATCGCGGTCAGCATCCGCGAGCTGCTGGACATACTCTCCTCCCGCCCGCGGCGGCTGGAGCTGATGGCGCAGGAGCTGGCCGAGGTGCGCGCGCAGATCGCGGTGCCGCGCCTGACCTCCATCCTCGACGGAGTGTCCGACCAGGACGACGAGAGCCTGATCGAGCCGGGCCTGATGGTCGTGACGATGACGCGGGATGGCTACGTCAAGCGCACGCCGCTCGAGACCTTCCGGGCGCAGAACCGGGGCGGGCGCGGGCGCAGCGCGGCCGGCACGCGCGAGGACGACGTCGTCATCCGCAGCTTCAATGCGCACACGCACCAGCACGTGCTGTTCTTCACCAGCCGCGGCATTGCCTTCCGCGAGAAGATCTGGCGCCTGCCCGAGGCGGGGCCGACGGCCCGCGGCCGCTCGCTGCGCCAGCTTCTGCAGCTGCAGGACGGCGAAACGGTGACGGCGGTGCTGCCGCTACCGCAGGACGAGAGCCTGTGGGAGAACCTGCATCTCGTCTTCGCGACTGAGGGCGGTAATGTGCGGCGCAACCGGCTTTCCGACTTCCGCAACGTGCGGGCGGCGGGGCTGATCGCGATGAAGCTCGACGAGGGCGACAGCCTGGTGGGCGTGCAGACCTGCCGGGAGGGCGACGACATCCTGCTGGCGACGCGCCTCGGCCGCGCCATCCGCTTCACGGCGGAGGAGGGGGTGCTGCGCGTCTTCGCCGGCCGTGATTCGACGGGTGTGCGGGGCATCAAGCTCGTGGGCAAGGGGGATGCGGTGATCGCACTCTCGGTGCTGCGCAACGTGCCGGCGACGCCGGGCGAGCGGACGGCCTATCTCAAGCTCGCCGCGGCGAAGCGGCGGGCCCAGGGGGAGCAGGTGGGAGACCAGGCCGGGGAGGCGGGCGCCGAGGATCCAACGCCCGCCGTCGAGGAGGGCGAAGAGACCACCGAGGAGGTGGCGCTCAGCGCCGAGCGCGCGGAGGAGCTGGAGCGGGCCGAGGAGATCCTGCTGATCGTGACGGATACCGGCTTCGGCAAGCGCGCCTCGGCCTATGAATACCGTCGCAGCGGGCGCGGCGGGCAGGGCATCTCGAGCATCCCGCTCGGCCGTAACAAGGGCCACGCGGCGGTTGCGACATTCCCGGTGCGACAGGGCGACGATGTGATGCTGGTGACCGACAACGGCCGCCTGATCCGCCTGCCCGCCGACCAGGTGCGGGTAATGGGCCGCGGGGCCGCCGGCGTGACCCTTTTTCGCCTGGACAAGGGGGAGGCCGTGACCTCCTGCTTCCCAGTGGTCGATGACGGGGTGGTTGTCGGCGATGCCTGAGCGGATCGGGGTCTATCCCGGCACCTTCGACCCCGTGACGAACGGGCATATCGACGTGATCCAGCGGGCCGCGCGCCTGCTGGACCGGCTGGTGATCGGGGTGGCCATGAATGCCGGCAAGGGCCCGATCTTCCCAATTGAGGAGCGGGTGGAGCTGGTGCGGGCCGAGACGGACAGCATCGCGGCCGCCACGGGCGCTACAATCGAGGTAGTGCCCTTCGAGGGGTTGTTGGTCACGCTGGCGCGGGAGCACGGCGCCGGCATGATCGTGCGTGGTCTTCGTGCCGTATCGGACTTCGACTACGAGGTGCAGATGGCCGGAATGAACCGGCGCCTGGACCCTGGGGTCGAGACGGTCTTCCTCATGGCCAGCGAGACTAACCAGTTCATCTCCTCGCGCTTCGTGAAAGAGATCGCGCGCCTGGGGGGAGACATTTCGAGCTTCGTGCCCCAATTGACGCATGAGCGCACGCTCGCCCGCGTCCGCCCCACCTGAAGGGCGGCGCAACAGCCAAACCATCCGGGAAGCGAAGGCCATGCAGCGCCGGACCCTGATCGCCACTTCGATCGCCACCGCCACGGGAGCCATGATGAGCGACGCCACCACCAATGAGGCCGAGGCCCAGGCCAATGCCGACAACACCCTCTATCTCGACCTGAAGGACGGGCGGGTGACGATCGAGCTGCGGCCGGACCTCGCGCCGAAGCATGTGGAGCGCATCAAGACGCTCTCCGCGCAGGGTTTCTATGACAACACGCCCTTCCACCGCGTGATCGAGGGCTTCATGGCCCAGGGCGGCGACCCCACGGGCACGGGCACGGGTGGCAGCCAGCTTCCCAATGTTCCCGCGGAGTTCTCGCCTCCGGCCAAGGCGCGCTTCCTGCGCGGCACCTGCGGCATGGCGCGCTCGGGCGACCCGAATAGCGCGAACAGCCAGTTCTTCATCATGTTCGGACCGTATCCGAGCCTCGACGGCCAGTACACGATCTGGGGCCGGGTAACCGCGGGCATGGAGATCGTGGACAAGATCAAGCGCGGCAGCGGGAGCAACGGCCAGGTGCAGAACCCTGATCGCATCGTGAAGATGCGCCCGGCGGGCGTCGCCTGAGCGGCGCATTGCTGACGCTGTCTTGACAGCAGGGGCGCGCGCTTCCCATAGGAGCGGCGGCGCGCGCCTGTAGCTCAGTCGGTAGAGCACGAGACTTTTAATCTTGGGGTCCTGGGTTCGAGCCCCAGCGGGCGCACCAAGAAACTATAGGATATCTGGCTTGATTGGGGTCGCGGCCATAATCTCCGCCCGGACATTGCCCGGACACTCACACCAGAATGGTTCATTGGTGAGCGGGGGAGAAGCCTGCCGTCGGCCACCACATTCTTCAAACGATACGCGTCCATGCGCAGCTCTTATTCGGGAAATTGCGCCGCCACCCACGTCGGTGGGTCCGAGAGGCTTAGTGCGCTTGAGACGCACCACCTCCTAATCCGTCCGAAACCGGCTACTTCTTAGGGGCGAACAGGACTGCGAGGAGTTCCGTGAGCAGCGCGTCGGCCGTGCTGAGGTCATGCAGCCGCGCAAATTCCGCTAGTTCCTGAGCAGCTTTGACGAACGATTCCGGATTCTTGTCACTGCCACTCACTGCCGTGGCGTTCCTAACCGGATCGATCGGCATTGGGTGACCTGTTCATTTGTTAATGTTCTGGACGGTCGACTAAACACATCATTCCTATCTGGGTCGCCGCAGGCGACGTGGCACCAACATATGTTACCGCGCATGCCGATGGAGGACATTCCAAGGGCCTTTGCGTTAGGAACGGACCATTGCGGTAGCCGAGAGGAAGACATGAAGGACGGGCTGGACGCACCGGGCGAAGACCCTCTTCAAGCAGTTGTTTCCGAATCGCTGAGGAGGCTGCTCTCTCGTCGTGAACATGACCAGGATTTGGGGGAGGTCCTTCGGACCCTGCGGTGGCAGATGGCGAAGGTGCTCGCTGAGACCCCTATGACGGGATCTGTTATCGACAAAACGAAGGATCGGGCTCGCTTCGCCTGTGTGTTGGAAGCTGAAATCAGTCGGCAAGAAAAAATAATTCGACCAAAGGAACAAAGTCCTGAGAACCCTCGCGCCTACGAAGAGAGGCGCCGGTGGCCTCGGCGTTGGGTTCATCTGAGCGCGCAGCTTCTTCTCGGAGACTCTTTCGTCGATTGCACCATAGTCGACCTGTCGGAGGGCGGTGCTCAGGTAGCGACCTCTCACCCCGTACCCTTCATGGAGGCTGGTGTCCTGAAGGTAGAGGACGGGTCAAATTATCGCGCACGATGCAGGTGGGTGAACGGCACCCGCGCTGGGTTCGAATTCACATCAGGACCTTTCGTGGCCAGTGGCGGGTAACAAGGGTGGAAACACTGACGCGCGCCGCTGCATGGGGCTTGCTGTCAGGGCTGACCATCAAGTCTGACGCATGGTCACCACAAGGTTTGGCGCAGCGGGGTGACAGGTCCCACATCGCCAGCCCTTCGGATCAACCATCTCCATCAACCATCGCCCACCACCGCAGCAACCGCAGCGTGCGCCAGCAGACGGGATTGCAGCTGGGTCTGCCCAGGCTGGCGCGCGGGTTGTTGCCGCCATCAGCAGCCCGTCTCGGAGAGGATCAACGTCGCTAGGGTGGTAAGCGTGCGGGTCAGAAGGGGTGGCGTAATGCTCTGCCACCGCCACTCGTTCAACATCGTCAGCCGTGCTCTCCGCTGTCGCCACCCCCATGCCAAAAGCGCCATTAGTGCCAATAGCAGCCCAACCTTGGGCGGCTGCCGCAGAGGCGCCACGCAGCCGCGCCGCCCGCTCGCGCCAGTCCGTCACTTCCGCCACCGCTGTAAGCCGGGGTTCACCCGCCAATCGCCACGGCTCCGGCCAGCGTGCTCCCCGGCGCGGGTGGGGTCTGGCCGCACCCAACCGAGTTCCGCAAGTTCTGCGAGCGCCCCGCCGATCCGCTCCGCATTTGGCAGGCCAGGGCCATTCCCCATGCGCCGCAAGCCGCGAGCGTTTAGCGTCTCGGGTCGGGGCACCGGCTGCCGCAGATACCAGCGGGCGAGGGTGCGGGCATCACGCTCGGCCTGCGGCAACGCGGCCTCCCCAAACACCCGCCGCGCCATGGGCACGGCGTAGTCAGCAAGAAAGGCGAGGGCACGGGCAGTATCGTCCTCCGTCACCTCGGTCGGTTCGCTCGCGCCTTCCATCCCGGTCCACGCCAAGTGGGCGAACACGACAGCAAGGCGCACCCCAAAGCCCGGTAGCTTCCCGAGCCATGACAGGAACGCGCCACCCGCCCCTGCCTCCATGCCCCGCACCTCACGACGCCACGCGAGCACGTCAGCGCGTGCCTGTGCCGTGAAGGGTAGGAGCACCGGATGCGGCCCTTTCCAGTCGAGGTCGCGCAGGCGACGGGCGGCCAGCGTGAAGAGGTCGCCGGCAAGCACGTCATTGTCGCTGATCGGCGCGGGGTCGGGCCAAGTGTAGAGGAAGCGCGCCGCAAGCCCGTCGTCATCGCCGGACAGCAACAGGGAGGCCACGCGGTCGGGCTGGATGCCGCCCAGGATACCGACGGTCAGGTGCGGGATCACCGTGCCGCCACGCCGCCCTTCCGCGCGGTCCTTTACCCGGTCCGCGACGTGTTCGGCCCCGTTCCAGGCTTCCAGATAGAAGGCGCGATCCGCACCGCCGCCGCCACCGCTCCCGTAGCGGTCCATGCCAGCAATCCAGCCAGCCAGCTCGTCCCGGATCAGGAGCAGCCCGCGCGGGTTAGCGGCGGCCAAGTCGCGGACCGCCTCGCGGGTTGGGTCGCTTGTCTTGAAGCGCCGCGCCGTGGGTTCTTCGGGGTCGCGCGCGTCCTTCGGTTCCGAGGGCGGTGGCGTGCCTCCCTTCACCGCCGCCCTCACCTCGGCTTCCCACAAGGCGCGGTGCTCCTTGGCAGCCTGCTTCAGTCGGCGGTGGTCGGCGCACCTTCCGTCGAGGTCGGCATTGTCCTCCGCCTCCATCTGCCCGAGCGGGCTTGTGACGGATGACAGGGCCGGGCTCTTGCCCGAGGACGGGTTGCCCACCAGCGCCACGTTCAGGATCGGCGGCTCGCGCCAGCCCGGCCGCGGCTCGCCCCACCGCGCGTTGCCGATCATTGCCCCGGCAGCAGCGATCAGCGCGCAGGCGACGTAATCCGCCGGGGCGCCGCTCACCTCTGCCGCACGTCCGATCCAGTCCGGCCAGGCGCCAGGGAACAGCGCGAGCGGCAGGGGCGGCGCCGGGAGCGTGTCGGCCGTTGCGGGCGTCACGTCGGTTGCAGGCCAAGGGGCCGCTTTCACAGCCGCCGCAGCAGCGGCTTCGGGGTGGAAGTCGTGGCGTCCAGTGCTGCCGTCCATCACGCGCCCTCCCCGATGCTGATGCCGTCCACCACCGTCTTGGTGGCGTTGGCCGAGCCCGACAGTTCCGCCGCGTCGATCAGAGCTTGCGTTGCGAGACCGCGCCCCAGCTCACCGGCTGCAATCATCTCGCCCACCCGGCAGGCGGCCCACAGGATGCGCGGGTGCCGCTCGCCATCCCCGCGCGCGGCCTCGCGCAGCAGGGCGGCAAAGCGAGTGGCTGCGTACTGGCTGTTCATGTTGCCGGGTGCCGCCCGTGGCTTTGGCAGCGGCGATGGGGGCGCCAAGGCGTCCGGCGGCGGCACCGGCACCCGAGCGCGGCCCGGTAAGCGAATGAAGCGATCAGGGAGCGGGTCGGCGGCACCGATGAAGCGGGGCGCCGCTGTATAGATCGGTTGTGCGTCACGTAGGGTGGAGTGATCGATACTCACCCCTGCCAGCCACCGCCGGACATCCGCGCTGCTCAACGGGCGTTCCAGCAGGAACCAGCCCCGCATTCTGATCCCCGCCTTGAAAGTGTGCCCGGCGGTGGCCGCGAAGATGCACCCCGCGACCCTGAAAGCCCCGGGTAGGGTGGCGCGTGCCGTCTCGGCACAGGCCCGGAGGTCGTGCAGGTCCAGACCAGGCGGTGCGTGGAGGCTGTCGTGATCCGTTGCCACCCACGCCCGCAAGGCCGGCGCAATCGTCGGCAAGGCGCCTGTTACTCGGTCCGGGTGCAGCAGCCGGCGCACGCCATGCACGCGGTTACGATCGGCGATTGCGCCACGCAGGACGCAGGTATCCGGCCGCGCAGCAAGGTCGCGGAGCAGAGCTTCCAACCCGTGCAGATCGGCAAAGCAGGCCGGCGCCAGGTTGAAGTGCTTGGCATCGTCGTAACTTCGTTCGGTGCCGTCCGGGTGGCGCGTCTTGCAAAGGCGCAGGCCTTGCGGCGAGTGCGCGAGGGTGAAGGACAAGGGGGCGCCAGCCCCGTTCTTGGGCTGCGGCATCATGCGCGCGCCTCCATGCTGGCCAGCGCGGCGAGCGCCGCCGGAAGGGTGGGATACAGGACCGGGAGGCGTGCCCCCGGGTGCAGCAGGCCAGCCCTCGGCAAGCCATCCGGACCGGCGGCATCGGGCATAAGGATGATGCGCGGCGGGTTGATGCGGCGCGTGCTGGCGTGGCGAGCAGCGGCCCAGGCGAACAGGTCAGGGCCGGGCTGCACAAAACGAGGGCGCCTCACCGTCCCACCTGCGCGCCATCGCGCTGCAGGGCTTCCCCGATCAGAAGAGTGTGGGAGTGCTCGCCCTCGTCGCCATCGCGCTTGGTCATCACCAACACACGCAAATCACCGAGGCGGCCGGTGAGGTAATGTGCGCCCTTGGCGGAGGTCTTTCGGTAGAGCCGGCAAGCGGGCAGCAGCGTGCCGCCCTTGCCGGTAGTGGGGGTGTCAGAACGCATCGCGTCCTCCGTAGGGGGTGGACGCGCGGAAGGGCGTTGGTGCAGCGGCGTTAGTGCGCTATATGTGGATGGTCAGAGCGTTTTCGCGTAGGTCACAGCACACGTCCCGCCCCCGCCGGCCGCCCAGCCGCGCGGGGGTTTTCGTTAGGCAGTGCGGGTCGCGCTGGCGGGCCCACCCTTGATCGCCGGGGCGGCGTCGATGCGCTCGCGCGCGAGGCGGAACACCTCGGCGGTAGGGAAGGTCAGGCGGCCATTCAGCACTTTACCGGTCAGCGGCCAGCGTTCCAAAGTTCTCGGGCTCACGCGGAAGTAGAAATGCGTCACCAGTTCGGCCGCGCGCTGGCGGTCAACATGGACAGGAAGGTTAGAGAGATCCGGCTGCGCCGGGTTCATCGTGGGGTCGGTCATGTTCATCGGGCCTCCTACGGGCGCCAGCGTGGCGCGGCGGATGGCCTGCGACTTACGCGGCGGGAACGCGGGAAGTCGCAATGTCTTTCATTCTCGACTTTCCGCGTTTGAGCCTTCCGCAACCTCCTTCCCCTCGACCTCCCTCACACGCCTAGACGCTGCGCGGATAAGGGCGGCGAGCCCGTCCCGGCCATGTGTCTGTCGCCCGCGCTTCACCCCTAATACTTGGTCGCAGAGGTCGCCCACGACGGCATACGCGCGAGGCGCATCGGTGCCGGGGATGGCTAGGGCCGTTCGGCAAACCTCCCGAGCGCGTCCAAATAGCTCACGAAACCACTCTAATGCACGCCCACCCGGCACTGTGTCCCGGGCCGCGTCGATACTAGGTCGCTTAGTGTCGGAGATCGTCGGGAGGGCGCCGAACATGCTGCGGTAGCAGACGGCTAGATTGCACATCATAAGCAGCAGCACATCGTCCGGCGGTCGGCCGCCAGCCTTGACCTTGCTGCCGTAGGCCGCTTCCGCCCGTTTTGCCAGTTCACGGGTGGCGTTGAGCATCGGCAACAAGCGGTCAATTTCGGCCCACCATATGGCTTTGATGTCGAAGTCCGATCCGTCCGGCAGCATATGCTCGCTCGGATTCGCTGACGCGCGTTGCAGGTGGTGCCGCAACCAGAAGTCGGTCGATTGATGGGCACGGGACCAGCCGCCGTCCAGAACCATCTTCGCATCGAGCGCTACGTTATTTTCCTCGCCCAGCGCATGGATCACCTCGCCGCAAGCGCGAGCTAGCGCGCCCGCCCAATCCCGCTTCTCCGCGTTGGCTGCATCGTTGCCCTGCACCGCGCGCCATAGAATGAATTGCTCGAAGTGCTCGTTGATGGCGTCAGCCATTGTCCCGACTCCGTCGGAGTCAATCAGAATGGCGAGCCCGGCAGCTTCCGCAGTGGCGCGCAGGTCGGCGCTGGTGACAAAAATGTAGCTGCCGGACAAGGAGCCCGAAGGGGAGCCGGGAGGCGGCGTTGTCTTAACGGGGCGGCCAATGCGAGATGCTGTCAATAAGCCCTCCGCAGCATGCTCCGCAGGAGGGGCGGCAGGACGGCCGGGGCGGAGTGTCCCGGCGCGAGGGGTGACCACCCCCGTCCTGCTGTTGTGGATTCTAGCGCGCAGCGGCACGGACGCTAGTGGTGGAGCGCGGGATTAGATCGGCGTGCTGCCGCCACGGCATTTCTCGCAGGCTGCGCTACAGCCATTCCGACTTTGCTCAAGCGGCGCTATCCCAGGCCATGGCCTCCGACTGCTCTGCCGCCCAAGAGCCCCGCGTCGTGAAGCCTGCCGCCGACGAAAGCGCGTCGAGTGGAGGGAGCCTTTCTCACCATACGCTTGTCGTATCCTTCTTCAATCAAAACGTGTCTTCTATGGGGAAAGACGACGCCGCCCACCTTCACTGCGAAGCAGGCATGACCAACCCGACGAGCCATCCTCCCTCGCGTGTCATCGCCCAGGCCGGGGGCTCCGGCGGGCCGGTTTACGAGTGCCGCGGCGCGCGCATCGGCTCGAACGAGAATGGCACCATGTTCAACTTTAGCCTGGTGGGTTTTCCCGGCGGCGGCTGGTCCGGGCTGGGCAGCATCGAGATGATCGTGCGCTTGGTGAACATCCTGCTCGACACGGGGGAGCGTACCCATCCGGCGGGGGCCGCCTTCTGTGAGGGCTGATGGCTTCTGACCTTAAAACACTTAAAAACACCGTCTGATCTGGCTGGGGCAGACAAGGGCACAGGCGAGTGTCGTGAACGCCAGGTGGATGTCCGTGCGGCGCTCATGCCGCATGGTCAGGCGACGGTAACGTGCCAGCCGAGCGAAGGTCCGTTCCACAACCCAGCGGTGGCAACCGAGATGGGTGCTGCTCTCGACGCCACGGCGGGCGATGCGCGGGGTGATGCCGCGGCGTGGCACTCCTGGCGGCAGCGGCGATGGCCGTAGGCGTTGTCGGCGTGGAGCTTGCCCGGCCTGCGTCGGGGACGGCCGCTGCGGCCGGCCCGAATCAGCGGAATTTCGTCCAGGGTCGGAACTCGCATGCGGCTGTCGTCGCGGGTGGCGCTGCTCAACGTCAGGCCGAGCGGCGTGCCGCGGGCATCCGTGACGAGGTGGCGTTTGTGCCCGGCTTGCTGCGTTCCGTTGGGTTCGGTCCGACCGCCTGGCCCGCTTTTTGTTAGAAGGACGTAACTATCGAGCGCGGCCCTACGCCAGTCGATGGCACCTGCGGCTTGAAGCCGCTCCAGCAGCACGAATTGGTACTCGTGCGGGCGATGGCCTTTCAACTGCGCTACAACCTACAAGTGAGCTTTATGTAAGAACGAGCTTGAGCAGATGATTCATCTCGACTGAACGACCGTCCATTTGTGGCGCAACTACCATGTGTCCTGAGCCTCCCGCTCCTCCTCCTTCTCGCGATCCGTCATGGCGCGGCGCCGAGGTATCTCGTGGCTGGCGATGAGACCAAGAATAACAATTAGGATAACAAAGAAGCAGACAGCCGGGATGACGCGCATCTCGGGAGTATCCTTAATAGAGAGCTGCGCTACCATGCCTGAGCAAACATCCCGGGGTCCATCGATGACTCACACGTCCAAACCCGCTTTCACCCGGCTCCGCGCGACCGGCGCAGGATGGGCGGAGCCTCAGAACTAGCTCGAGTTACCCAAGGCAGTTGCAATGCTGAGTGACTTCGCCAACCGGAAGGGCGGGTGTGAGCCAGTGGAATCCCCCGGCAAAGGAAATGGTTGAAGGTTGACGGTGGCAAACAATGCTTGAAGCGACGCACCCTGCCCCGCGTGTCATTGCCACGCTCTGCGACGCTGGCGGTCCGCTCTACGTGTACCGAGGCGCGCGGGTCGCTTCGAACGGAAAGGGCAACGTGTTCAGCTTCACCCTAGTGGGCTTCCCCGGCGGCGGCTTGTCGGGACTAAGCAGCATTGAACTGATCGTGCGTTTGGTCGACGGCTGGTGCGACACGGAGTGGCTACCAGCACTGTACCGGACGCCAGGGCAGGGCGCGCCGGCAGAGTAAGCTGGCATTCTCATGTCGAAGCTTTGAGAAGGCAGGAATGCCGTAAATGCGTGACGGCCAAGTTAATGGCGGGGCTGACGAATCGTGGTTGCAGGACCAACTCCTTAACTCGCTGGCTGGGTGGAAGCAGTCTGCATCATCAACCTGATCGTGTCCCCTTGGCGAACGGCAAACCCTTTTTCTTTATCTCGCACGCAAGAAATTGATCAAATTTCATAATCAGACCGGATCGGTTTAGTCGAGTCGCCTAACATCTGCCCCCTTACTGAAGAGGTACAACAAACATGTTCGCCTGCGTTGAAGCCCTAAGGAACACCCTGCGGACTGCAATTATCCCTGACCAACTCTCGATGCTTCGGCACCTGTCCATCCTTCGGACAACTTGCGCAGCTCTACGCAATCGCGCCCTAAAAATATGGGTTTACCGTCGCGCCTCCGTTGTGTTGCACCAAGGCAGCGTTGTTGGTCCCGGAAAGCTTGTCTTTGGGGCGCAATGGAAGTCTGGAATTTTTCGCCCATCGCAGCTAGTGCTGCGCCAAGGAGCCGTTTGCCAAGTAGAAGGGACTTTTCGCATACACGAGGGAGCTTCCATTTGGATCAATCAAAGCGCAAGGATCACCCTGGGCAGCGGTTATATCAACTCAGGCGTCAATATTTCGATTTCAGGTTCACTAACGATCGGGCACGACGTCGCAATCGCTGAAAATGTTACGATTTGGGATGCGGATGGGCATGAGATCCAGGGACGGGCTGCCGGACCGCAGCCCGTGAATATTGGGAACCATGTTTGGATAGGGCTGAATACAACCATCCTCAAGGGTGTTACAATTGGCGATGGTGCTGTGATAGCTGCAGGGGCCTTAGTAAACCGCGACATTCCTGCTGGAATGCTGGCTGCCGGTGTTCCAGCCCGACCAATTCGACAGGTGATATGGTCCTAAAATAGATTCTACCTACCATCTACGCTCTTGAACTGGGTGGGGTAGATGAGTACAGGTAGCTTATCGGCGTATCGCAGCTGTTGAGAATGCGCTGTCGGTCAGTCACGCTGAGCCGACGGACGTCGCCCATCATGCAGTGCGTGACAATCAACGCGCTACCTGAGAGCAGACCCGATCGCAGGAAAGATCGGAGTGGTGCTGATGGATGTATGCCGTTGGGAGAGTAGCGCGCCCTTGCCCTCATGCCAACTGCGGTACATGATTTCATAAGTGGCATCAGCTTTCCAAGTGCGCTCCTCGACGTGCTGATCCAGGGTGTAAGCGGCCCCGGCTACTACAACTATGCCGTCCGCGTGCACATGAACGCACTGGGCCGCTCAATCCAGCAATTCCGATCGAAGTATCCATCGTCTACCCGGTCTCGATCCGATCTAACACTACTACGACCGAGTGCGGGGGAATGCGTAGTCCGCCGCCACCGCTAGTTTTGGGTAAACCGCCGCGGACTTGCGAGAGTATTTTGGACCTCACCACCTCATGCCACTGGCTCATGCCCTAACAGGACGCAGGTGTTCGCGCGTACAAGTCAGACTTTTCCGAACTGAGCGACTACCGCGTCGCATTTTCTTACAAATTCTCAACTCCGTATTCAGTGGCGGCAGCAAGCTCCTGAGACAAAAGGATTCTCATTTTGGCATGAGACTTGCATAGGCCGCGATAGTCGCGAAGAATGGATCATCCGATGGAAACCTGTGTCTTTTTTTGACTCTGGTCCGCACCGTAGCTCTCACATCCCATGTGTTAGCGGTGCCTGTCCAGGTGAACGTCTTCAACACCTCACTGAAGCTGGCGCAACTTCTGGATCGCAGCCGGATGTGGGCACAGTCGGTATATTCGCCTTACTGGCGATCTTGATCATGTTGCGCCCAATTAGTTCCGGTTCTTCCTCAAAATAAGCCAGGCTGCCGCCTCGTTCCCAGGGACAAACAAGTGGGATGGACTACGATGAGCACGTTCATAGAGTGGCCTGTTGACCTGTCAATTGTGATCAGCACCAGGAATCGGGCAACTTTTCTTCCGAGCGCACTGCAGTCTTTGACTAAGCTTAAAAGCAAATTCCAATTTGAGATACTGATCGTAGATAATGCATCTACTGACAATACGGCAGACGTAATCAGCCGTGCCGACACTTGTGGGGGGCGGCTCCGACAGCTGTTCGTTGGTGACGTCGGCCTTGGTGCAGCGCGCGATGCTGGTTGGCGAGCATGCCGCGGTCAGATCGTTGCCTTCACCGATGACGATTGCTACCCCGATCCGACCTATGTTGATGCAATGGTGGAGGCTTTTAGAAGCCGCCCTGAAGCTGGCTGCATAGGCGGACGGATCCTCCTTCATGATCCCGCCGACTTAAGAGTGACGATTGATGAAGGAGAACGCCCGCGGGAGTTAATGCCTTGCCAGTTCGTGCCTGCAGGCAATCTGCACGGGGCGAACCTAGCGTTCAGAAGAAGCGCGCTTGAGGCGGTCGGAGGCTTCGATCGACAGATTGGGGCGGGCACGCCTTTTCCGTTCGAGGACGTAGACGCTGTGGCAGCCGTCATATGGGCCGGCATGCCTGCTTGGTTCGATCCCGCGCCAGTCGTGCGGCATCACCACCGGCGCCGAGGCGACGCCGCCCTCCACCAACTGTTCGTGGGCTACGACCGGGGCCGAGGTGCATACTACGCGAAGTACATTCTTCGGCGCAGTAGCCGCTTGGAATATCTGCGGGCGTGGTGGAGCATAACGAGGGGCTACTCGGAAGGCTGGGGACTGGTACGCGTCGGACGTGAGATAAAGGCGTTCTTCACCTACTTGCATCATCGCAAGGCCTACTTCTTCATGGTTGCAGCTGCTCCGGTCGTCGCACTTTGCTACGCTGCTACAGCCGGGAGAATCGCGATGTATGACTTGTTGCGGCGATTGGCCAAACGAAGCACGGCTAGGAAAGCTAAGAAGAAAAACGGTGTGCTTCGACCTCAGTGACTTAAAGGCGACGATGCCGTGCTTACAGGAAATAAAAATGTGCCTATAGCCGCATCGCCAAGCCATCTCACTGCGAAACTTGACCGAAAGCGGCCTTCGGCAGATGAAGATCTTGGTGGTAGCTGTGCTGCTGCCTAAGTGAGGCCGATGGAATAGCTTGACCGCCGCAGAGAAGTTGACAGCAAATCGCGCGTGCGTCCCTGGAACTAAATGGTTCGTAGTCCCTCCATCCGCGGCAAATCCGTTCCTTGAGCCAGGGAAATCGGAGCGTATCCAGCGGATGTGCGGCGCTCCGGTACCTCCCTGGATCAGGCCCCTCGTGTCCGTGCACTTAGGAACTGCTGCAGCATTCGACGCACTTCGTGATATAGAGGGTGATCCAGCGCCCAGAGCATCACGAACCAAGCCAAGATACCGGCCGCGATCCCAGCTGTTAACGGCGTTAGTGGCGCTTCAGGAGACCAATCATAGACTATCATTGCGGCGGCCGCCGGTAACACCGCAACGGTGGTGAGCAGTAATCCTTGCCCGTAAATCGGTACATAGTCAGACCAGGCCGTTTCGGTCATTCGCTCGAGGTGAGGCCGGTATATCAGGAAAGAACAGAAGGAGGAGAGGATCGTGAGCGCTGCCACGGCGTTTAGACTGATTAGGCAGCCTGCGGCAAGAAAGCCAACCGACATTACAGCCCGAAATACCTCAATCCGTACCTGTTTTCCGGTCTCATTACAGACGACAAATACATCCCAGGCCATAATGATGGGAATGGCTACTGCGGTAGCGATGGCGAGTAAGCTTAGAGGTAGGGCAGCCTCTAGCCACGAGTTACCAAAAAGAAGCAGAACGAGAGGGCCTGAGACAACGGCTATGCCGATGAGCATGGGCCAGAGTACAGAAAGTAGGACTCGTATCACGTGCAAGTAGGGCTCGCGAAGCGACTTGCCCAGACGACGTTGCTCTGCGAAGTCGACGAACATCACCCGAAGCACGATCGTGTGCAAATTCTCCCATAACACTCCGGTTAAACTTCCAGCACGGGAGTAAAGACCAAGGGCACTCAATCCAAGCATCTTCGCTAAGATAAGGTCGGAAATCCTTCCACTGAAGCTGCCGAGGCCTGACGTGGTGAGGACCTGAACGCCGAAGCGCAGGACCGCGCGGGCGTCAGACAGGCCGATCCTGAGGGCTACAAACTGCCTGCCGAACAGATTGCTCAAGATCGCGGCCGTGATCGCGCTGATGATCTGGCCATAGGCAAGGCTCATGTAGCTGTAGCCGGCATAGGCGAAAGCGAGAGTGGCTAGATTGGCAACGCTATACCGAACGATATTGATGATCGCGACCGTTCTGAAATCGCCCCGCCGCTCGATGCCTGCGGTTGGAAGAAAGTCGAAAATGGTGACGAGCGGCACGATCGCCAGCACCATCAGGATCTGCCGTACACCGGCTTCTCCAAGAGCGGCGCCGCCTAGAAAGCTTAGCCCAACCGTGCCCGCAGCAAGTGCAAACGCCAGAACGGCGTTAATCGTGAAAACGGTTGTGACGAGGTTGCTGCTCCATTCCTCCGCCCGGACAAGGAAGGAACCAAGGCCGAAGGAGCGAATGATGGCGAGAAGCCCGACAGTGGAGATAGCGACGGCGAAAATACCCATCTCGTACGGAGTCAAGATGCGTGCAATGAGCACCGAGACGACGAATTGCAGGACAAAAAGGCTGCCTTGTGAGAAAGCCATCCATGCGATGCCACGCCGGACCGACATCAGTTAGGGGTCTCCATCCTTAGATAAACGGGGGAATATTGTCAGGCAGAGCTGCGGCGATTCTATTGATGGTCGAGCAACCCCACCGCAGCTCTCCAAGACACAAAATGTTTCGCTAAATAGTCCGAAGTTGGGCAAGGAGGGAGGGCGCGCAATGATTGAACTCAAGCGAGCTCTTTCTCTTCTCGCCTGGTGCCGAGGCCAACTCCTCAATCGGCTGCTCCTGCGAAGCGCGTGCACAGCGCAGAGAGCGCCAGCATCTACGGACGGCTAAACGGCGGCACTGGGGTGGATGGCTCAGGTTACGGGTGTCGTGGCTTTGGCAGTGGAATGGTGCGTAGTCAACGTGGAGCAAGCATCATTACGGCGTTCTGTGATGCACGGCGCGGTTACGTTATTGGCTCGATGCCCGCTGTCCCAACGCCTACATCACTAATGTCAGCGGCTGGGTGACTTCCGGTTCGCAGGAAGCCGCCATGGTGGGGGAGCCGTGCGACTTAAATAGTGCGCTCCGCTGCCTTTCGAGGGTGACAGGCGCAGGCTGCCGAAGGAGTTCGTCCCCACCTTTCTACCCACCGCGGTGTTCATCCGTAATGCCCGAACTGGCTTTTTGTTCAAGC
The DNA here is from genome assembly GCF_016107305.1 of Roseomonas sp. KE2513. GTDB lineage: Bacteria > Pseudomonadota > Alphaproteobacteria > Acetobacterales > Acetobacteraceae > Roseomonas. Next base: position 139,676 of record NZ_RCVR01000004.1, on the reverse strand, counting down.
TCACACAACACTGCGTCCACATTCAGCAGCGTCACGTGGGCTTAGCGAGGCCGCCGCACGTCCGAGTCCAGAGCTCTGCGGCCGGCTTCCTCGATTGCCTCATCATCGCGGTTCCGCGGCGGTGTCTGACGCGCGTAGAGCAAGGGCGCTAAGTGTAACGGAGGGTGCCAGCACTTCCACCCTTGGCGATCGCCTAGGAGCGCCAGCGCGCCGGCCACAGCGCCGGCCGAGGTCAGAAGCAGGAGGCGGCGCCGCTGCTCCACCTGAGCGTAGCGAACCAAGTGGCCACTGACATGGCGCGCGTCCTCCTGCAGGAGAATCCGACCTTGCGCGCTGGTGCCGCTGGTTACGGCCAAGCCTTCACCATGCGGCGCTGGGCGATGCTCGCTGAGATGCCATCCTGTTCGACGTATGCGTCGATGATCTCGCGAACAGCCTGGGAGAACGCCCTGCGCCTCCGGTCCAACTGAACGCGACTACCGTCCATCCAGCGGGGGTAGCGCAAATCGGTCAGGCCGCAAGATCGACAGGCGCATACGGAACGGTGCTTCCAGCTATCGGCACTATCGGCGCTTTTGGCATGAGCATGGAAGGTGTTGAGGAGGGCTCAGACCGCCCTTCCGTCTAGCCCAGTAACGACCGCCTCTCGATCCCCTCGACCTTCCACCGCTGCCGTCAGCAGCTCGTTCCAGCGCCGCATGGCGGCTTCCTGTTCGGGTAGGCGGCGGGCTTGCTGATAGACTCCGAGAACACCTCCACGGGTGGCGGTCTGCCGGTGGTTCAGCATGGCGTCCGCCACTGCCTCGGCCACACCGTGTTCCGCTAGCACGGTGACGAACGATCGGCGAAAGTCATGCCAGCGCCAGCCAGTGAGGCCGCTTGCCTTGTCCAGGGTGGTCTTCAGATCGCTCCACGTTGAGATTGCGGCGCCTGCCTTTGGGCTTGGAAACACCAACCCATCCTTGGGCCGTCCTGCTGTCTCCCAACGGGTAAGAAATAGGACATGCGCGAGGTAGGGAAGCGGCAGCCGGTGGGTGTCTCCATTCTTGGTCAATTTCCCTGGCATGATCCAGGCGCCTGCATTGAGATCGAGGTGTGACCACTCAGCGTTAGCAGCTTCACCGCGCCGGCAGGGAAGCGCGATCAGACACTGAATCAGGTCGCGGTGGACAGCGAGGAAGCCTGTTTCCGAAACGTCTGCTTCTGCTCGTTCCGCTGCCTGCCAAAGCACGGCAAGGTCGGGCAGAGGGAGATGGTGGCTCCGCGCCTTCGGCGCGCGCGGACGGCGCGCCTTACCAATTGCAAGGCAAGGATTGAGAGTAATCACGCTTTCATCCTGGCACCAGTCGAGGAAGCGAGAGAGGGCGCCGAAGCGATGGCGCGCCGTGGCCGGGCGCTTGGCCTCTGCTGTTAGGAGCCCGCGTATCTCGCGTGATCCAATCGTGGTGATTGGCAACGCGCCCACCTTCATGGTCGCCACCGCTTGCCGCACCTGCTGCATCTCCGCCGCAAGAACAGCCGGCGACAGGAGGCCGGTGCCCCGGAGTTTCGGACGTGAAGGAAGGGCTGCGGCATAGTCCTCCAACAGCCGGTCAACGGTGGCGGCGCGGTCCCGGGCTGCCTTTGCGATATCAGCGCGACGGGAGGCAGAGGGGTCGCCACCTCCGCTCGCCTCGCTCTTCACCTTAGCGGCAGCAGTTCGTGCCTGATCCGGTGAATGGGTCGCCGGAGAGCCCACCACCAGTTCGCGCATCGCAGGGCGCCGGCCGGTGGTCGGATCCAGGCCGCGTGGGCGATACGACACCGCCCACGCCATGCTGGTGGGGTTCACCACCAGCGCCAAGCCGCGGCACTCGGCGTCACGTATAGTCAAGCGAGTCTCCGGGGCGCGACGGCGCCAAGCAGCCTCCACCGTTGCCTTGGTGATCCGCACCGGTCCCTCGGATACCTTCAACACCACCGCACCACCCTTTCACTAGCATGTCCGGGCGGAAGTCTCCGGGTCTAGCCGCCCGGACATTGCCCGGACAATTGCTGCGGATGCAAGCGGGAAGCAGCGCGAGCCTGCGGGCCGAAGATACCGTCGAAGCCACTGTGTTTTCTGTGGTTTGCGAGGATCTGCGGGAGGCGGCGGAGGACTGCGGAAGAAGTGGCCCCGTGACTTTTAATCTTGGGGTCCTGGGTTCGAGCCCCAGCGGGCGCACCAAGAACGGGCACTCAGGCGAGGCCCACTTCCTCCTGGCGTCGCTTGTCGAGTTCCTCGCCGTAGCGGCGGAGGACGAAGGTGGCAGTCAGCAATCCCAGCACTCGCCGACTCTCGACACCGTCGATCACGGCCATGGCTTCCGCCTCTGCAGCGTCGAAAGCAGCCATGGCTTCCTTCGCGTTCATGGCGGGCAGCAGCGCAGCCTCCCGGTGGTGCAGGATCGTGGCCAGGGCTTCCGTCTCGACCGGCGCGGCGTGGGCCTCGGCGACGAGGACGATGCCGGCATAGCGGCCGGCTTCGTCGAGAGCGACGACACGCTCGGCGGAGCCGAGGGGAAAGTCACGGCGGAAGGCGCTGAAGCGGGTGTCCGCCGGGATGGTGCGGAGGTCTCGCCGCATCATGCGGCCGACCGTAAGCTCGCGCAGCCAGCCGATATCATGGGCGGAGCGGATGCCCTCCCCACGCAGGTGGAAGCGCCAGGTCGCAAAGGAGTAGCCGAAGAGGCGCCGCACCGCGAGGCCGGTGACCACGACCGCAATGAGCACGGCGCCCGCCACCTGGAAGTTGCCGGTGGTCTCAAGCGCGAGGAAGGTCATGGCGAGCGGCGCGCCGATGACGGCGGTGCCGAAGGCGCTCATCCCCACCACCGCCAGCAGGAGCGGATCGACCAGGCCGAGGCCCAAGAGGTTGATCCCGGCCGCCATGACCTTGCCGAGCAGCGCGCCGAGCAGGAGGGAGGCGAAGAAGAGCCCTCCACGGAAGCCCGCCCCGAGCGAGACCGCGGAGGCGACGGCCTTGAGCAGGAGGAGCAGAAGCGCCGCCCGTGCTGGGCCTTCCGTACTGAAGGCAAGGTGCAGCGCCCCGTGGCCGGCGGATAGGACGCCGGGCGAAAGGAGGGCGAGGAGCCCGACCACGAGGCCGCCTGCTGCGGGACGCAGCCAGGAGAGGCGGACGGCGCGCTTCAGCACTGCCTCGACGAGACCCACCCCGCGCATCAGCGCGATGGCCGCGAGCGCCGCCATCAGGCCGAGCATAAGGGCCAGCGCGTAGCCGTCCCAACCCGGAGAGGCGACGCCGCCGGGCTGGACGACGTAGGTCTGGCCGTGCACGAGCCGGGCAACGAGCGTCGCACCCACGGCGCTGGTAATCACCGGCGCGAGGCTGGCGATGGTATAGGTGCCGATCACCAGCTCGAATGCGTAGAAGGCGCCGGTGAGCGGGGCGTCGAAGGCGGCGGCGATGGCTCCTGCGGCACCGCAGCCCACCAGCACCCGGAGGTCCCCGCGGCGCAGGCCGAAGAGGATGCCGGTGCGCGAGGCCACCGCACCCGCAACCTGGGTATAGCCGGCCTCGAGCCCGACCGAGGCGCCGAAGCCGTTGGAGACGAGATTCTGGCCGGCGACCACGGCGCCGTCCTGCAGCGCCATGCGGCCGCCATGCAGGGCGTTCGCCTCGATCGGGTCTACGGGCACGCGCGGGTGCCAGCGGGCGAGGCCGAGATTGATCAGGCCAAGGAGCAGCCCGCCGGCCGCCGGCAGCAGAAGGGCGAGGTCGGGATCGACGTCTCGCAGGGCACTCAGCCCGTGCGTGACCTCCGGACCGAAGAGCAGGGTATGCAGGCCCTGGGCGATGCCACTCATTGAGGCGGCGACGGCGCCACTGGCGATGCCCGCGACGGCGCCGAGCACCACGAGGCCCGGCTCCGTGCCCCGGATCCAGGCGCGGAGGCTGCCGAGCCCCTGGGTGAGGTGCTGCCGCCGGATCCTCACGGTCCGCCTCCGAGCAGGCCCGCCAACCCCTTGGCCGCCGTGAGAAGGGCAACGAGGGCAAGGGTGGCGAGCGAGACGTTCCGGTGCGCGCCGCCGGCACGGCGGAAGAGGGCGGCGCCCAGGCGTGATCCCCCGAGCATCAGGGGCATGCCCGCGAGGATCAGCACCAGTTCCCGCCGCCCCATGGCGCCGATCAGGACAAGGCTGCCGGTGGAGAGGGTGGCGGAGAAGAGGAAGAAGACCATCAGCGAGGAGCGCACCTGGGCGGGTCTCAGCGGCAGGGCGAGATAGTAAGCGAGGGCCGGCGGGCCGGGCATGGCTGCCATCCCGTTGAAGAGGCCGGACAGCGCCCCGGCGGCGATGGTGGTGCCGTGCCCGGGTATGGTCCTGAACCCGGGGGTGACGAGGAGCGCGAGCACCGCCGCGCCGCAGGCCGCGGCCAGGACGAGCCGCGCCGCGTCGGCCGGCAGCCAGGCGAGGAGGAGGGTGCCGAAGGGCGAGGCGACTACCGCCCCTGCAGTCAGCCAGCGAACCGAGGGCCAGTGGCAGCTGCGCGCGGCGCCGCGGAAATCCATCAGCCCGCCGAGGAACTGGAGCCCGGCCGCCAGCGCCACTGCCAGCAGCGGCGGCAGGGCGAGGCTCAGCAGGGGCACGGCGATGATGGCGAAGCCGAAGCCGGTGAAGCCGCGGAACAGGGCAGACAGGGCGACGATCGCCACCACGGGCCCGAGCGTGGCGAGGGACGGCATGTCCGGCGGGATGAGGCTTTCGGGCATGCGCGGCTCCGGGCGGAACGGTCCGCTACGCCGATCCGCCCGCGGGGGGAAGGGTACGGCCCTCTTCCGGCCCGCGGTCGCGCGGGCTAAGGCGGTGCCGTGACGGAAGAACCTAACACCACCGAACTGACCGTCGTCGTGCCCTGCTACAATGAGGCGGCCAATGTGGCGCCCATGGTGCAGCGGCTGGAAGCGGCTCTGCGCGGTATCGCGTGGGAAGTCGTCTTCGTCGACGACGACAGCCCGGACGGCACAATCCGCGAGGTGCGGGCCATCGCAGCGCATGATCCGCGGGTGCGGGGTATCCGCCGAATCGGGCGGCGCGGCCTCGCTTCGGCCGTGACGGAGGGCGTTCTCTCCTCCTCCGCGCTGCACGTTGCTGTGATTGACGGCGACCTTCAGCACGACGAGACCATCCTGCCGGCGATGCTTGCGGCCGTTCAGGGCGGCGCCGAGGTGGCGGTGGGCAGTCGCCACACGGAGGGCGGCGAGGCGGGGTCCGGGTTCTCGGCCTCCCGCGCGAAGGTAAGCGATGCCGGCACCCGGATGGCGGCCCTGCTGCTGCCCACGCCCGTCGGCGACCCGATGAGCGGCTTCTTCCTCATGCGGCAGTCGCTCTTCGAGGCGATCGCGCCAAACCTTTCGAGCCGCGGGTTCAAAATTCTGCTCGACTTGTTGCTTTCGGCTGGGCGGCCGCTCCGGGTGGCTGAGGTGCCCTACCGCTTCCGGCCGCGCGTCGCAGGGGAGTCGAAGCTCGACGCCGCGGTGCTGCTCGAGTTCCTAGGTCTGCTGCTGGATAAGGCGCTGGGCGGCTGGCTGCCCTGGCGGTTCATTTCCTTCGCAGCGGTCGGGCTGATTGGCGTCGGAGTGCATCTCGCGGTGCTTGGCCTCGCCGCCCGCGTGCCGGGAATGCAGTTCGAGGCGGCGCAGTGGATGGCCACCCTCGTCGCAATGACCGCGAACTTCCTGCTGAACAACCGGATCACCTATCGTGACTCGCGCCTGAAGGGCGCGCGCCTCTGGCAAGGGCTGCTGCTCTTCTATCTTGTCTGCGGGATCGGGGCGGTCGCCAATGTGGGCATCGCGGGGCTGCTGGTGCGGGAGAATCTGGCGGGCTGGGGCCTGGCTGGGGCCGCGGGCGCGCTGCTGACGGGCGTATGGAATTACGCCGTCTCTTCCACCCTTGTCTGGCGGAGCCGTTGAACCCGTGGGTTCTGGCGCTGCTGCTGCTGACGGCGGCGCGGCTGCTGGCGGCGGCGCTGCTGCCGATCTCGCCTGACGAGGCCTATTACTGGACCTGGGCCCGCGACCTTCAGGCCGGGTATCTCGACCACCCGCCCATGGTGGCGCTCTGGATCGCCGCCGGGACGGCGCTGGCCGGGGATGGCGCGCTGGGGATCCGGCTGTTCGGACCGATCGGCCTGGCGGCGGCCTCGCTTGCCGTGGTGGGGGCCGCGAATGCGCTGATGCCGGCGCGGCGGCCCGGATTGTGGGCCGCGCTGCTGATGAGCGCCATGCCCGTCACGAATGCGGGCGCGGTGCTGATGACGCCGGACACGCCGGTCTTCGTTTTCTGGTGCCTTGCGCTCTGGGCGGCGGCACGGCTGCACGCCTCCGGCGACGGGCGTTGGTGGCTCGCGGTGGGGGCACTGGCGGGCGTCGCGCTGGCGTCGAAATACACGGCAGCGCTGTTCGGCGTCGGGCTGGTGTTCTGGCTGCTGGCAGAGCCCGCCGCACGGCGCTGGTGGCGGGACTGGCGGCTCTATGCGGGCGGGGCGCTGGCTCTGGCGCTGTTCATGCCGGTTGTCGCGTGGAATGCGGCTCATGGATGGGCTTCCTTTGCGAAGCAGGGCGGGCGGACGGGCGCAGGGGATGATCTGGAGCTCCGTTTTCTCGGCGAGCTGATTGCCGGGCAGCTCGGGCTTGCCTCGCCGGTGCTGCTCGTGCTCTGCGCGGTTGGGACCGGTGCGGCGACCACGGCGTGGCTGCGGGGACGGGACGGCGGGGCGGGGCTGCTGGCGGCACTGACCCTGCCGGCGGCTGCACTCTTCCTCTGGCAAGCGACGGGAAGCCGGGTTCAGGGGAACTGGCCCGCGATTCTCTATCCGGCCGCGTGCATTGCGGCAGCCGCCTTTACGACGCCTCGCTGGCAGCGGATCGGCGTGGGCATCGGTTTCGGCATGACGGTGCTGGCACTGGTCCAGGCGGGCTTGGCTCCGCTGCCGCTGCCGCGGGGTACGGACCCGACTCTTGCCCGGTTGGGCGGCTGGCCAGAATTCGCGCGCGAGGTAGAGGCGGCACGGGTAGAGGCCGGGGCCGGCTTCGTCGCGGCGGAGGAGTACGGACTGGCCTCGGAACTCGCGCTGCACCTGCCGCCGGGGGTGCCAGTGGTGGCGATCGGCGACCGCTGGGCACTCTTCACCTTCGAGGCGCCCGCACCGGGAAAGGCCGGACTGATGCTGCGGAGCCTCAGGCGAGGAGAGGGGCCGTCACTCTGGCCCGGCGCCCTGCCGGCGGGGGAGGTGGTCCGCTCGCGACGAGGAGTTGAGGCAGAGCGCTACCGGCTGCTGCGGGTCGAAACGCCGGCGGGCGCCCAGCCGATGGCGGAGCTACCCCGGCCACGCTGAGCGGTTCCTCGCCGGGCGGCATTCCCAACCCCGCGCGGGGGCTGCAAGCTGTCGGGAAGGCCGCGGGACAGGCCGGCCAGGAGGACGCCATGCAACGACGTGCGCTGCTCGCCAGCGGTCTTTCAGCACCCTTCCTCGCTCCGGCGGCACGGGCGCAGGGCGGATGGGTGCCGGACCGGCCGATCTCGCTCGTGGTGCCCTTCCTGGCGGGGGGATCGACCGATATCGCGGGCCGGGTCTTGGCCGACCGGATGGGCCCGCGGCTGGGGGCCAACGCCCGGGTCATCGTGGAGAACCGGGCCGGGGCGGGCGGCGCCATCGGTAGCGAGTGGGTGCGGCAGAGGCCGGCGGATGGCGCGACCCTTCTCCTCGCCACCGCTTCCTCCCACGCGACGAACCCGGCGGCGCTGCCCTCGCAGACGCCCTACGACCCGGTCGCAGACTTCACGCCAATCGCGATGCTCGGGGGCGGGCCACTGGTGGTCGTCGTGCCGCAGGCCTCGCCCTTCCGGACGATGGCCGAACTGGTGGCGGGCATCCGAGCGCGGCCGGGGGCGCTGTCCTGGGCCACCTCCGGCGTCGGCGGGGTGGGGCACCTGACGGGGGAATACCTCAAGATCGCGGTCGGCGGGCTGCAGGCGGAGCACGTGCCTTATCGCGGTGGCTCGGCGGTGATGGAGGCGCTGGCCAAGGGGGAGGTGGCCTATTCCTTCGAGGTGCTGGCCTCCACCGCGCCGCACCTGCGCGACGGGCTCTCGCGTGGGTTGGCCGTGACGTCCAGGGAGCGGCACCCGCTGTTTCCGGAAATCCCGACCGTCGCGGAGACGGTGGCGCCCGGCTTCGAGGTAACCACCTGGAACGTGCTTCTCGGGCCGCGGGGGCTGCCTGGACCGGTGCAGGCAGCGCTGAACGCAGCGGCGAACGCGGTCCTGGCCGACCCCTCCGCACGGGAACGGCTGGTGGCGGCGGGGGTGGATCCCTCGCCCCCGAGCACGCCCGAGCAGACCCGCGCCTTCCTGGCGACCGAACTGGCCAAGTTCCGCGGCATCGTTGAGCGAGGGGGGCTGCGGCTCGCCGGCTGAAACCTTTCGCCACGTTCGGGCGGGACACCCCGGGCTTGACTCGCGCGCGGGACAACCGAGTTCAAGGGGACCTGTACGGAGACGGCCATGCTGATCAAGATCCGCCGCGGCTGGGAACTGCCCGAGAGCGCGGCTACCCCTGAGGCGGTGGTGATGGGGCGGCGGGGCGCGCTCGGCGCGGGCGCCGCGCTCGCCGGGGCCGCGCTGCTCTCACCCGGGCTCGCCGGGACCGCACTGGCGCAGGCGGCGATGCGCAACACGCGCTTCCAGCCCGGCCGCGATGTCACGCCCGAGGGGGACGCGACGAACTACAACAACTTCTACGAGTTTGGGGGCTCGAAGAGCGTCGCCTCGGCTGCGGCGCGCCTGAAGGTGAACCCCTGGAGCGTAAAGTTCGACGGGCTTGTGGCCCAGCCGCGCGAAATCGGGTTGGAGGACCTGCTGAAGCAGGTGCGGCTTGAGGAGAGGGTTCTCAGGCACCGCTGCGTCGAGGCCTGGGCGATGACGGTGCCCTGGACCGGCTTTCCGATGTCCGAGCTCGTGCGGCTCGCGGCGCCGCGCCCGGAGGCGAAGTTCGTGGTCTTCGAGACGGCCACGCAGCGTGACACGATGCCCGGGCTGCGGCAGGCCTGGTATCCCTGGCCGTATACCGACGGTGTGACGATCGAGGAGGCGAGGAACGAGCTCGCCTTCGTCGCGACCGGCATGTATGGCAAGCCGCTGCCGCCGCAGAACGGGGCGCCCATACGGGCGCTGTTCCCCTGGAAGTACGGGTTCAAGGCGCCGAAGTCGATCGTGCGCGTGACCTTCCAGGCGGAGCGGCCGGTCGGTTATTGGGAGAAGCTGCAGGCGAGCGAGTACGGCTTCTGGGCGAATGTGAACCCAGAGGTGGCGCATCCACGCTGGAGCCAGGCGAGTGAGCGGCTGCTAGGCTCGAACGAGCGGGTGCCGACGCGGATCTACAACGGCTACGGCGAGTTCGTGGCGCCGCTCTACGCGAACATGCAGAACGAGCGTATCTGGTACTAGGAAGCCAGAAGGGGCGCCCGGTAGGGGCGCCCCTGGCTTGCGGTGCTCAGCCGTGCTGGCCGTCGCCGCCCGTGATGCCGCTGCGCTGCAGGAAGACCTGGGCGGGAGTGCGGGTCACATCGTCCCCCCCGGCGCTGGCGAGGGGCGTACGGCTCTGGCTCGCAGTCCAGGCCGGATAGGCGCTAGGGCCGAGGCCGTCATAGCCCTCGGCGAAGGCGGTGCCTGCGGCGAGCGGGCTCACCACCACGGCAGCAAGCCCCAGGGCGCGAAGGCTGCGCGGAAGGGTGAAGGAGGACATCGTCCATATCCCTAAAGGATGGCGGCGGCGGGATGTCGTCGTCTCTTGAGCCCCGATATGCTCCCTTGCGCCACCGGCCACCACTTTGGACGGCGGATGTAACCTATTCATCCGTTGAATGCGCCTTCTAGCGCCAACAGCGCGGCTGAATGGCTTTCAGGCGGGAAGGAGCTTCGCCTCCCAACCATCCCTCAGGAGCGCCGCAGAAAGGCGCTCGGTCGCTGTCGCAGGGGCATCGAGCGCGACCTCGCGCCGATCGAGGTCGAAGCGTGGCTCGGCATGCGGGTCGGCCTCCCGCAGGGCCGCGGCCACGCCCTTCGCGCAGCCGCCGCAATTCATGTTGGCGATGTGGAAACGGATCATACCTTCCTCCTATGCCGCCGGAAGATCGGCAGATGGGGCTTCCCACCATCGGAAGGTCAAGAGGTGCGACGCGATCGTCGCGCGGCGGTGCAGCAAGCTTCAAGGTTGCGCGTTCAGGCCTGTGTAACTCGGGTGCCGGCCCTGCGAGGCCGGCGGTTGGAGGCAGGATGGAGACGGGCACCAAGCGGCTCGGCGTGCTCGTGGCCGCCATGGCAGCCTCGCTGGCGCTGATGGCCGGCGGGTTTCGCCGGCGGCAGGAGGAGGCTGCGACAGCCGCGGACCGGCGCGGGCTGGAGGCAGTCTCGCAAAGAGGGCCTCAGGGGAGGGCCGGCTCGCGCGGCAAGAGCGGCAGCGGCGCCGCGAGCACCAGCGGACACGGGCGTGACGCCGGCACTCCCTCCGAGATCCCGGCGCGGGGATGGTGGGACATCCTGAAGCGCACGGCCACCCAGGCCTCGAACGACCGGCTGCTGACGGAGGCGGCGGGGGTGACCTTCTACGCAATCCTTGCGCTGTTCCCGGCGGTTAGCGCTCTCGTCTCGCTCTACGGCCTGTTCGCGGACCCGGCGACGATCAATGACCACCTCTCGGCACTCGCGGGCTTCGTGCCCGAGGGTGGGATGAGCGTCATCACCGATCAGGTGAAGCGCGTGGCGAGCCAGGGCGGCGGCGCCCTGGGCTTCGGGGCGGTTGCCAGCATCCTGCTCTCCCTCTGGAGCGCCAACGGAGCGACGAAGGCGGTCTTCGACGCGCTGAACGTCGTCTACGAGGAGGACGAAAAGCGGGGTTTCATCCGGCGCACGCTGACGACGCTCGCCTTCACCGTGGGCGCCATCCTCTTCGCTCTCCTGGCTATGGCCGCGGTTGTGGTGCTGCCCGTGCTGCTCGACTTCGTAGGGTTGGGCCCAACCGTGGAGATCCTTCTGCGAGTGCTTCGCTGGCCGCTGCTGCTGGTGGCCATTGGTGCGCTTCTCGCCTGCCTCTTTCGCTACGGGCCGAGCCGCGATGCCGCGCAATGGCGTTGGGTGAGCTGGGGCGGGGGCTTCGCGGCCGTCGCCTGGCTGATCGGCTCCGCCGGCTTCTCCTTCTACGTCTCGCATTTCGGCAGCTACAACGAGACCTACGGGACGCTCGGCGCCATCATCGGCTTCATGACCTGGATCTGGATCTCCACCGCCATTGTCCTCGTCGGCGCCGAGCTAGACGCAGAGATGGAGCGGCAGACCGAGCGGGACACCACGGAAGGTCCGGAGCAGCCCATGGGCACCCGCGGCGCGAAGATGGCCGATACCGTCGCCTGACAGACCGAGGGCGGCCTCAGGGGTGCGGTGCGATGCCCGCCAGGAGGTCGCCTTCCGTCGGCGGAAGGGGTGGATTGCGGATGACCGAGAGCTGGCCGCGGTCCTCGAGCACGGCGTAGCGCACGGCGGAAAGATCACCGATGCCCTGCTGCCGGAGCATGCTGGAAAGGTCGTCCTGCGTCAGGCCCGATCGCCTCAGCTCGGCCGACAGGATTTTGCCGCCGGACACGAGCAGGCGCGGCGTTCGGACAAGTGCCCCGTGCACCACCGGAATTAGCCGCAGACGGGTCACCAGGGCATGGCCCGCTAGAACGGAGAGGAGCGTTGCCGCACCCGTCAGGAAGCTCGCATCATGGGCGTTCGGGATGCGCCCGACGATAGCGCCGACGGCCACGGCCGCGACAAAGTCAAAGGGCGAGAGCTGCGCGAGGGTGCGGCGCTCGCCCAACCGGAAGCCGATGACGGCAGTCAGGTAGAGCAGGAGCGCCTTCGCGACGACCCAGCCGAGTTCTCCAGCCTCTCCAAATAGGTACTCCATCCGCGTCTCCTGCCCACTGCTCCTGGGCGCCAGTGCCTTGGGAGGGGGATGTTCCCGTCCGGTGTCGCTTGTGAGATCACGGAGGGGAAGAGCGAATTCATGCTCTCATTCCGGTAAGTCCGACCTCGAAATGGGTCGTGACTGTGAAGCGTTGAGCGCCGAAGCTCAGGAACTGCAGCTTTCGATGGAGCTGGGCAGGGTGGATCAAACCAAGCTGGGGTCAGAACTCTAGCTAGGCGTAATAGCTGGGCGGTTTCGGAAACCGAACCGCTCTTCGCGGCATTCCTCGTCTGTCATGTGACGGAGCGCGCTTGCCGCAGATGCCGGATGTCCTTGCCCGTCACCGAACCTCGCCTTTCTACTGGCTCGTCGCGTCCATTTGGTCCGGGCGTGGCGGCAGCGTGGCCGGATGACGGGCGCGGTGTCGTCGGCCGCTGCGCCCCTGGTGCGGCCGGTGTTGGAATGCGACGGGTGCGGGGAGCGGGTCCGACTACCCCCTATCGGACCGCGCGCCGAAGCCTGCTGCCCACGCTGCGACACGCTTCTGCACCGAGGCCGCTTGGGCTCGCCTGACGCGCCCCTGGCGCTCGCCCTGGGAGGGCTCGCGCTCTACGCGGTGACGATGGCGGCGCCCTTCCTCAGCTTGAACCTTCTCGGACAGGTGCGGGTGAGCGGGGTGGAGAGCGGGGCTGGAGCCTTCGTGCAACAGGGTTACCCGCTGCTCTCAGTCCTGGTGGTCTTCACCCTCGTCTTCGTTCCCTTCGCCCGCCTCCTGCTGCTGCTGACCGTGTTGCTCGGGCTGCGGATGCGGCAGGCGCCGCGCTGGCTGTTCCGGCCCTTCGGCTGGCACGAATGGCTGGGCGGCTGGGCGATGGTGGAGGTGTTCCTCTTCGGCGCCCTGGTCTCCTACACGCGGCTGCGTGACCTCGCGCAGGTAGAGCTCGGGCCGGCAGCATACGGGCTTGCGGCGCTCGCCTTCACGCTGGTCGCGGTGAACGCGCTTTTGCATCCGTCGCAGATATGGGAGGCGCTGGAGCGGCAGGGCGCGACGGCGGCGCCGCTTTCCGGCGCCGGCGAGGCGGCGGAGGGGCCGTTGCTGAGTTGCGAGCGCTGCCGGCGGCTTTCCGCGGCGGCGCCGGGCAGCCCTTGCCCACGCTGTGCGGCGCGGCTGCATCCGCGCAAGCCGAACAGCCTGGCGCGCACCTGGGCACTCGTGGTTGCGGCCCTCATCCTCTACGTGCCCGCCAATGCCTATCCGGTGATGGTTATCGTCAGCTTCGGCCGCGGCGGACCGCACACGATCCTGGGCGGCGTGAAGGAGTTCGTGCAGACCGGCTTCTGGCCGCTCGCGCTGATCGTCTTCCTGGCGAGCGTCGCGGTGCCGATGCTGAAGCTTCTCGGGCTGGTGGTGATGCTTCTGGGGGTGCACCGCCGCTCCGCCGCGGGGCTGCGCGCGCGCACGCGGCTCTACCACGTGGTCGAGGCGATCGGGCGGTGGTCAATGATTGACGTCTTCGTCGTCTCGGTGCTGATCGCCGTGGTGCGGTTCGGTAATCTGGCCTCGATCAACGCGCAGATCGGTGCGACCTGCTTCGCGGCGGTCGTGGTGCTGACCATTCTTGCCGCGCAGGCTTTCGATCCGCGGCTCATGTGGGACGCGGCCGGGCGGCCTGGCGGAGGACGCGCGTGAGCGGGCAGGGGGATGCGCCGGGGCTCCCGGAACCGGCCGAGGCGCGCACGCGGCGGCGCCGGCTTTCCTTCATCTGGCTGGTACCGGTCGTCGCGCTGTTCGTTGCGGGTTACCTCGGCTACCGGACGCTGTCGGATCGCGGTCCGGTGGTGACCGTCACCTTCCGTAACGCGGACGGACTGACCGCCGGGCAGACGCAGGTCCGCTACAAGGCGGTGCCGGTAGGGGCCGTCGAGACGGTGCGGTTAAGCGAAGACCTGCAGCGCGTGCGCGTGGGCATCCGAATGAACGCCGAGATGGAGGGGCGCCTGACGGAGCACGCGCGCTTCTGGGTGGTGCGGCCACGGCTGACGGCCGGCAACGTCTCCGGCCTCGAGACCATCGTCTCGGGCAGCTACATCGAGTTCGACCCTGGCCGCGGCGAGGGGGAAGCGAAGCGCGACTTCGCGGGGCTCGAGGATCCGCCTGGCGTGCGCTCCGACGAGCCGGGGAGGGTCTTCACGCTGGAAGCGCGGCGGATCGGCTCTCTCGATCGGGGCTCGCCGGTGATCTTCCACGATGTGGCGGTGGGCGAGGTGCTCGGCTACGACCCGCCCGGCTTTGAAGGCAGCGTGACGCTGCGGGTCTTCGTCCGCTCGCCTTATGACCGGTTCCTCAGGGAGGGATCGCGCTTCTGGAACGCCTCGGGCGTCGATCTGCGGGTCGGGGCGGAAGGGGTGAAGCTGCAACTGGAAAGCCTTCGCGCCGTGCTCTCGGGGGGTGTGGCTTTCGATACGCCGCCCGAATTCCGTGATCAGCCGCCGGTGAGGGATGGCGCCCGCTTCCAGCTCTTCGAAGACCTGGAGGCGGCTATCGCGGCCACCTCGCGGGAAAGGCTGGAGTTCCTTCTCTATTTTGACGGCTCGCTGCACGGGCTCTCGCCGGGGGCTCCGGTGGAGCTGCGCGGCGTGCGCGTCGGCACCGTCCTGGACCGTGGACTTGCCTTCGATGCCGCGCGCGAGGTCTTCCTCACGCCCGTGCGGATCGCGATCGAGCCGAGCCGGATCTCGTTTCCCGCCGGACGGGAGCAGGGCGGCACGGCGGACGAGGTTCTGGTCTTCGCCCAGCGGATGGTCGCCAAGGGAATGCGGGCACAATTGCAGAGCGCAAGCCTGCTGACGGGACAGATGCTCGTCTCCATCGATTTCCTGGCCGATGCCCCTCCGGCCGAGGTGCAGATGGAAGGGGAGACAATCGTCCTGCCGACTCTCGGCGGCGGCAGCGACATCATGGGGGCGGTGAGCGGGATCGCCGGCAAGATCGAGCGGCTGCCGCTGGAGGAGATCGCGCGCAATCTGAATGATACGCTGGCCTCGGTGAACAGGCTGGTCGGCGGGCCGGAGTTGCGCGGGGCGGTGGGGGCGCTCTCCTCCGCGCTGCAGGGGGTGCAGGAGCTCGTGCGATCCGCCGATGCGGGTCTCACGCCGCTCATGCGGCGGCTGCCGGGGATCGCCGCCAATCTCGACCAGGCGATCGGGAGGGCGAACACGGCGGTGGCCTCGATCCAGCGTGGTTATGGGGGAGACTCCGTCGTGAACCGGGAGCTGGAGCGGCTGCTGGGTCGCGCGAACGAGACCGCGCGCTCCATCCGGCTCCTCGCCGATTACCTCGACCGGCACCCGGAGGCGCTGGTGCGCGGACGGACCGACAGGGCGACCGAGCGTTGAGCGGCGCGGTGCATCGCCGCCTAGTCCTTTTTGGGCTCGGCTTGCTCGCGACAGGCTGCGCCTCGCCGGAGCCGAACCTTTACAGGCTGCTGCCACGGCCGGGTGTGCAGCGCCCAGGTGGGCCGGGGCTGCTGGAACTGCGACAGGTTGGCGTGCCGGGTTATCTCGACCGGCCAGAAATCGTGCGGGCGGGAGAGGGACCGCGGCTGCGCTCTTTGCCGAACGAGCGCTGGGCGGAGCCGCTCGGTGACCTCATCGGCAGCGTCCTTAGCGAGGACCTGACGCTCCGCCTGCCCGGCATGACGGTCGCCACTGAGGGTGGTGCGCTGCGGGCCGAGGGCGAAGTCGTGGTGGAGGTGGATATCCAGCGCTTCGAGGCGGGGGAGGCAGGACGGGTGGAGCTGGTTGCCCAGGTGAGCGTACGCCGGCGAGCGGCGCGTAATCGACGGGACACCCGCATCGTCCGCCTGGGCGCCCTGCCGGCCGGGCCGGATACGGCGGCGATGGTGGCGGCGATGAGCGACGCGCTGGGCGGGCTCGCCGACGCGATTGCTGGAATGGCAGTGGGCCGGTAGGCCAGAGACCATCGCCGGCGTTGGCAGAGGGATGCGCGGCGCGCTTCCTCGCGGAGGCCGCCGGGGCCGGCGCGCGCAGGACCGGTAATGAATAACGTGCGGAAGGGAGCGCACCTAGGCCAGGGTAGCGACCGCGGGCTGGCCCGTTACTGCGGCCTGAACGGAGGGTTCACGCTCGTGGCCCTCGTGGGCGTTGCCGACACGCTCACGCGCCTTGCCTGGAGAGACACCCGGTAATAACCGGCACGGAGAGAAATCAAATAAGCTTCACGTCCTGCAGCAGGGGGCTGGGCTACCCCACGCCCGAACGGGTCGCAGGAATCCTCATGCACCATACCGAGAGTCCCCGGCGATATCGCAGTGTCTTCATCTCCGACCTGCATCTCGGCACGAAGGGCTGCCGGGCAGACTTTGTCGCCGACTTCCTCCGCTCAATCGAGTGCAGCCATCTCTATCTTGTCGGCGATATCGTGGACGGGTGGAGGCTGCGCAAGTCTTGGTACTGGGACGCGCATCATGACGAGGTGATCCGGCTCGTGCTGCGGCATGCGCGGAGGGGAGCGACGGTCACCTACATTCCCGGGAACCACGACGAGAAGTTCCGCGACTGGCTCGGCCTGGAGGTGGCCGGGGTCCGCCTTTCGGCCGAGGCCGTGCACGTCACGCCGGACGGGCGCCGGCTACTGGTAATACACGGCGATGCCTTCGACAGCGTCGTGCGCTATGCAAAGTTCCTCGCTCTGCTAGGGGACTGGGCCTATGACGCGGCGCTCGAACTCAATCGCCTGCTGAATCTGGCGCGGAGGCGGCTGGGCTATCCCTACTGGTCCCTGTCACAATGGCTGAAGCGTCAGGTAAAAGGGGCGGTGAAGGCCATAGACCGCTACGAGGAGGCCCTCGCGAACGAGGCACGCCGGCGCGACATGGATGGGGTGATCTGCGGGCACATCCATCACGCGGAGATGCGCTCGATCGGCGGGGTGCTCTACATGAATGACGGCGACTGGGTAGAGAGCTGCACGGCACTGGTCGAGCACATGGACGGGCGGTTCGAATTGGTGTCCTGGACGGAGGAGCGAAAGCTATCCTTCTTCCGGTCCCGCCGAAGCACGACACCTGCACCTGCACAAGTGCTGCCCTGAGGGTAACTGGGCGGGGCCGGAACCGGCCCCGCCCAACTCAACGGCCTTCGGTGCTCAGCGCAGGCTTCGCATTCAGGGGGAGGGTGTTGCCGCGCCAGACGGTGCTGCCCGTCGTCCATCCCCTGAGCCAAACGCCCAGCATCATCGCGTCCCTTACCGGAAAGGCTGCAACCAGGGTCCACGTAAGCGGCCAGCGCTTAGAACGGCAAAGTGCCGCTTCGGCCCCGTACCACATAAAAGCCAGCACCATTGCGGCGAGCAACGGGCTCACGCCGAGTGCCGAGGAACCCAGGACGCAGAGCAGTAAGGCAAGCGGCAGGCCGGTGACCACCTCGGGGGCGTAGAAGAGAGGGAAGGTGATCCGACGCAGGCGGGCCCAGCGGAGCTGCCGCTGCCATACCTGTGCGGCCCTCCGCCGACCGATCGGCTGTTCGAAAGGGCTGTTGACGAGATGCACGCGGCGGCCGGCCCTGCGCACAAGCTTGGTCGCTGCAGCATCCTCCGCGACCTCGGCACCCAGCGCGCTGATGCCGCCGTGGGCCTCGAGGAAGGAACGTCGCCATAGCATGCTTTTGCCTTGGGCGAAGCCAAAGCCGAGGCCTTCGCCGGCGTACTGCCAGCGCGCCTGATGCGAGTTGAGGATTGCGCACTCGACAGTCGCCCAGAAGCCCTTGGCACGCGTGCCAAGCGGTGTGGAGCAGACAAGTCCGGTGTTGGTCCGCCATTGCGAGAGAAGCTGTTCAAGGTAATCCGGCGGCATGAGAACATTGGAATCGACGAGCACGATCCAGTCATGCTGCGCGTCGTTCCAGCCTTTGACGCAGTTGTTCAGCTTAGGGTTCCCACTCACCGGGTCGGCACCGACCAGCAGGCGCGCGTGCGTTGTGGGGTGACGTTCCATGAAGCGCCGGACCACGGGAATCACGGGATCATCCGGGCGCTCAACGCAGAAGAGAATTTCGTACTCGAGATGCTCTAGGGAAAAGGCGCTGGCTAAAGTCGCCTCGATGAACGGCTCAATGCCGCATAGCGGACAAACGATGCTCACCGGCGTGCGGTTCGACGGCGGTAGTCGGGTGCGGCTGCGGAGCCGCAGGCCCGCTATGGCGAGGCTGGCCAAGTGCACGGTGCCGAGCAGCGTGCATCCAATGAGCGAAGCTAAAGCGATGCTCATGGACCACTGCACGCTGCGCGGCGTGTCCGAGCTTCACGCCGTTGCCTTGCTCGTCCGTGCAAGGTGCTATCGGGAAAGCGGCCTTCGCTTTCTGGGGGTGCAGCTACGCTCAAATCGGCTTTGCCTCTTCTTGGTCATCTGTGGTCGTGAGAAATCGACACATCGCGGTCATCAGCGTGTGACAGCGCTATGAAGCTATGATGACGGGCTCTGCCGCTAGCCCAGATAGACCCGAGAGGAAGCAGCCGTCGCCGGGCCCGCGCTGCGCAAGGACCGGCCTCGCGTGGCCAATTTCTGAACGGTAGTTTGCAGGCGCTATACGCACCCGCCCGTGAGCGAGTCGCATTCGTTTGGAATGTGTCATCGAGGCAGCACCGATATGCCATCGACTTGCAACCGCCTACTGGCCATCTGCACCGCCTGCGGCAATGGAGATCAAGGTGCGTTCAGATGTCTGCCAATAAGTCGGACCACGTCGCGCTGGCCTATGACCGCTGGGCTCCAATCTATGATCTTGTCTTCGGTCCCGTGTTCCGGCGGGGGCGGCGCGCGGCGATCGCGGCGGCGGAGCGGGCAGGTGGGCGCATCCTAGAGGTCGGCGTCGGTACGGGACTGTCGTTGCCCGGCTACAGCAGGCAGAACCTCGTCCACGGCATCGACATTTCCGCCCCGATGCTCTGGAAGGCAAGGGTCCGGGCTGTGGCACAAGGTCTTGGGCATGTGGGCGGCCTCGCCGTCATGGATGCGGAGCAACTGGCCTTCGCTGATGCCAGCTTCGATGTTGTCGTGGCGCAGTACGTTGTGACGGCCGTGCCAAATCCGGAGCGTGCCCTCGACGAATTCCTGCGCGTGCTGCGTCCCGGAGGTCTGATGGTGATCGCCACGCGCATCGGTGCGGAGGGGGGGCTACGAGCGGTGATCGAGCGCCGCCTGATGCCCGTGACGAGCCGGCTGGGCTGGCGCACCGAGTTCCCCTGGGCGCGCTACGCGAATTGGGCTGCGCGTGCGGAAGGGGTGCAGTTGGTCCAGCGGCTACCGCTTCCTCCGCTCGGTCACTTCTCGCTCATTCAGTTCGCGAAACGCCAGGGGCATGCCGTGGCCCTGGCAGACCGTTGATTGTCCTTTTTTCTCCGACAGAGGATCCGTGATGACCGGTTTCGTCGAGCATCTAAGGGAACAGCGTTGGGACGACCATCGCTACTATCACCACAGCCGCATCAACCAGAGCCTTCACTTGGTGAGCGCGATCAGCTTTGTCTTCGCCTATATGCTGGCGTTCAAGGATCCGGCCCTGGCCGCGCTGATCGGCTGGCTCGTGGCGATGACCAGCCGGCAGATCGGCCATCTGTTCTTCGAGCCGAAGGGCTACGACGAGGCGAACCAGGCGACGCACGAGCATAAAGAGGAGATCAAGGTCGGATACAACCTGCATCGCAAGATCCTGCTAATGCTGACCTGGGCATTGTCGCCGCTTCTGCTGCTGCTGGATCCGACGCTTTTGGGCTTTACGGAACCGCATCGGGCCGCGGGCGACTTCGTGCGGAACGTCGGCTACCTGTGGCTCGCGATCGGGGTGGGCGGCCTGCTGTTCCGTATGGTGCAGCTCTTCGTCATTCATGACGTGCAGACTGGCCTTGTATGGGTCACTAAAATTCTCACCGACCCGTTCCACGACATCAAGCTCTACCACAGGGCGCCCCGCCATCTGCTGCGGGGCGAGCGCATCGATCCTTCGATACAGGGCGGGCACGCCCGGTAGCGGTGATGGAGCAGGCGGGCGTCAGAATTCCTCTCGCGCCCGCCGTGCCCAACGATGAGTCAGCATCTCCCGCAGGATCTGGCCCCGCAGCATCCGGTTGGTTGCCGCGGGGCCGGCCCACCAGCCGTCGCGCTCCATGGCGCGCGCAGCCGCCAGGAAGCGGTCGGCAACCTCAGCGAACTGAGCCTCGGTATAGTTGAGGCTGAAGATCAGGCGTCCTGTGCCGACCCAGCTCAACGCCAAGCCCTCCGCGCGAAGGTAGTATTGCAGCATCCAGTTGTAGCGGGATGGCCGTATGTAGAGGACCGTCCAGATCGTTTGCAGATGGGCCACGCGCACCGGCAGTCCCTCGTCCGAGAGGCGACCGTTGAGCTCCGCTGCGCGCCTGCCCCAAGTATCGTCGAGGCCGTCATAGAGGGCCTGGACCTCCGCGCTTTCCAGGCGGCGAAGGAAGGCGCCCATCGTGCCCATGACGTAGGGATGAGCATTGAAGGTGCCGCGGGCAAAGCAGATGTCGGCGGGATTGCTCTCGCGAGAGCGCTTCATGAGCGCGCCCCGGCCGCAGAGAACGCCCACTGGCAAGCCGCCGCCAAGGGTCTTGCCGTAGGTGACGAGATCCGCTCGCACGCCGAAATATTCCTGCGCGCCGCCCGGAGCGAGCCGGAAGCCGAGAAATACCTCGTCAAATATCAGAACGATGCCACGCGCGGTGCAGGCCTCCCGCAGGCGGTGCAGCCACTCGGTATAGGCGGTGCGGTCAAAGTCGGCGCGGCGGCTGCTGTCCGCGAGCGAGGAATCGGCGGGCGCAGCGGCATTGGGGTGCAGCGCCTGCAGCGGGTTGACAAGGACGCAGGCAATGTCTGCCCGAGTGCGGATGACACGCAGCGCGCGCTCGGACATCTCCTCCAGCGTGTAGGTCTCCCGCGCGGGCACGGGGTTGCCGATGCCCGGCTGCACGTCGCCCCACCAGCCGTGATAGGCGCCGGAGAAGCGGACGAGGTGGGAGCGGCGCGTGTGATAGCGAGCCAGCCGCACCGCCTGCATCACCGCCTCGGTGCCCGACATGTGGAAGGAAACCTCGTCGAGGCCGGAGATGCGCCGCAGATGCGCGACGTTCTCGGCAACCACCGGATGGTAGGCGCCGAGCACGGGGCCGAGTTCCCGAACTGCCTCGGATCCTTCCGCAATGCACTCCTTGTAGAAGTCGTAGCCAAGGAGGTTCACGCCATAGGAACCGGTGAGATCGTAGAAGCTGTTGCCGTCCAGGTCCGTCACCGTCACGCCCGCGGAAGAGGCGAGGAAGGACCCACTCGCGAGATGCCGGCGCACGAAGCGGCTGTACTGGAACGGCACCCGGTAGGCGGCTGTGAACTGGAGATCAGAGAGGCCGGCCTTAGCCTCCTCGGTCAGGGCAGCGGTCTGTGGAAAGCGCGCCCGGTAGAGGGCTGCGAGGCGGTGAAAGCCCTCGCGCCGGCGCGCGACCACCTCCTCGGCTGCACCGTCCGATGTGAAGAACCGTGCCTCGTCGAAGTCGTAGAAGCGAACGAGGGAGGCGACGCGGCGGGCCATCCGCGCGTGCCCCGTCAGGGAACGGTGCTTTGCCCGCGAGAGCGCGAGCCTGGCTCGGCCGCGCGTGAGCAGGGCCGCGCAGGCTCCGGCGCCCGCCAGGTAGGGCGCGATGGCGCCAAGTTCAGTGATCAACATCCTGCTGTTCCTTCACGAGGCTGATGCCATGGCGACTCTCCGCTCCACGCTCGCGCGCGTCGCGCAGCAGGAGGACATCAACTTCCTCCTGACGAATCGCATCCCCCGCCGGCTGGCGACCCGCTTCGTCGGCTGGTTCGGCCGCATCGAAAATCCGGTGGTGCGTGAGCTTTCCATCTGCCTCTGGCGGCTCTTCGCCGATCTCGACCTGAGCGATGCGCGGAAGACCTCCTTCCGCAGCCTGCACGATCTTTTCATTCGGGAGCTGAAGCCTGGGGCGCGGCCGGCGGATCCCGACCCGGCGATGCTGGTCAGCCCGTCCGACGCAATCGTCGGCGCCTTCGGCACGGTGAATGCCGGTCAGGTGCTTCAGGTGAAGGGCATGCCCTACGCGCTGCGCGATCTGCTCGGCGACGAGCAGGCGGCGGCGGCGCATGAGGGCGGCACCTATGTAACGCTGCGACTCACCTCGGCGATGTACCACCGCTTCCACGCACCGCACGACCTGCGCGTGATGTCCGTGACCTACATTTCCGGCGATACGTGGAACGTCAACCCGATCGCGCTCCGGCGTATCGAGCGGCTGTTCTGCCGGAACGAGCGCGCGGCCATTCGCACGGTGCTGTGCGGCACCGAGCACCGGATCACCCTGGTTCCGGTCGCGGCGATCCTCGTGGCGAGCATCCGTCTGCGCTTCCTCGGCGCGTCGCTCGACCTGCGGCAGGGGGGAGCGAGGCGCATCCCCTGCGAGGCCGGCCTGTGCAAGGGGGAGGAGATGGGCTGGTTCGAGCACGGGTCCACGATCATCCTCTTCGCGCCCCCGGGATTCCGGTTGCACGAAGCGGTGCGGGAAGGCGCGACTATCCGAGCCGGGCAGCCCCTGATGCGGCTGCCGCTGGAGGAGGCGGACTGACGCCTGCGGCATGCCGCACGGCTGCTCCGGCACGGCCGAATCAGCCCGCGGAGAGGCTTGCCAGCGCGCCGCGGAACTGGGCGGCCGAGGCCTCCCAGGACCAGCTTGCGGCATGGCGGCGGCATGCTGCGCGCGAAGTGCCGAGGGCGGCCACGCAGGCGCTGCGCAGGTTTTCGTCCAGCGCCCCGACCTTCTCGGCCGCGTTGCCGATCACGTCGAGCGGGCCCGCCACGGGATAGGCAGCGACAGGCGTACCCGTGGCCAGGGCTTCCAGCAGGACAAGGCCGAAGGTGTCGGTGCGCGAGGGAAAGACGAAGACATCGGCGCCGGCATAAGCCGCGGCGAGGGAACCGTTCTCCCGATAGCCGGTGAAATGCGCCTCGGGGAACCGCTCCTGCAGAGCGGCACGGTGCGGGCCGTCGCCGACCACGACCTTCGAACCGGGCAGGTCGAGGGAAAGGAAGGCTTCGATGTTCTTCTCCACCGCGACCCGGCCGGCATAAAGGAAGACGGGCCGCGGCAGGCCGGCCCAAGGATCGCGCGGTTCCGCCGGGAAGCGCTCAAGGTCAACCCCGCGCGACCAACGGCGCAACGGGCCGAAGCCGCGTGAACCGAGCTCCTCAAGGAGCGAGGTGGTCGCCGCGAAGGTCGCGCAGGCGGGTGCGTGAAAGCGGCGCAGCAGCGCCCAAGACCAGGCGAGGGGCAGGCGGGCGCGGATGTGCAAGTAGTCGGGGAAGCGGGTGTGAAAGGAGGTAGTAAAGCGCCAGTTCCGGCGGCGGCAAAGGTTACGCGCCGCCCAGCCCAACGGACCTTCGGTCGCGATGTGTATCGCGTCCGGCGCGAAGTCCTCGATCATGCTGGCCAGGGCTCGGCGTCCCACGAGGGCAAGGCGGATTTCGGGATAGGAGGGCAGGGCGAGCGTGCGGAACCTGTCGGGTCCGATCACCTCCGCGGTGTCGCCACCCCGGCGGAGATGATCCACCAGGGTGGAGAGGGTGCGCACGACCCCATTAACCTGCGGCTGCCAGGCATCGGAAATGATGAGGATGCGTGCAGGGGAGGTTAGGTTGGCCGTCTGGCCGGTGGTGTCGCGAAAGTCGGGTTCCACGCCATGACCGTGCCGTGTTGCGGCGCAGTACATACGCAGCACCGCCGGCATCCGGCGTGAATCTTCTATGACTTGCCTCTCAACAAGGGCATGGTTCGGGTTGAGGCAAATGGGATGGACCGAGCGTGCGCCGCGGGACAAAGCGGCAATTCAAGGGTTTCCGTTAAACTTTCGTGATTTCTCGCCATAGACTGGCAACAGCCACGCCGCAGGCAACGTTTGAGCGCACCATGACCGCTGCCGTAGCCCAAGCCACTGAGACCGAAGTGAAATTTCTTCTGCCGGAAGGGAGCCTCGCAGGGCTCCACGACCAGCCGATATTCCGCGGATGCACCGCGAAGCTGCCTTCGCGGGAGGTAACCACCTATTTCGACACGGCGGATCGTGCCCTTGCCCAGGCAGGCGCCAGCCTCCGCATTCGGCGAAACGAGGCCGGATGCGTGCAGACGCTCAAGCTTCGGCGCGGCGGCGGCCCCTTCGGCCGCGGGGAGTGGGAGTGGCGCGTCGAGGGAGACCAGCCAGAGCTCGGACGGCTGAAGGAAGTACCGATTCCCGCGCTGGACGGCGAGATGCGCGCCGTCTTCACGGCGGAGGTCGTCCGCACCCTCAGGTGCCTCCGCTACGAGGGCGCTACCATCGAGATCACGGTGGACGAGGGAAGCTTGCGCGCTGGTGAGCGCACCGAGCCGATCCGGGAGCTTGAGTTGGAGTTGAAGGAAGGGGAGGCGAAGGCCCTCTATCTCCTGGCGGAGCGGCTCCAGGCGGAGCTTGGCCTCGTTCTCGGCATGGAGAGCAAATCCGACCGCGGTTGGCGCCTGGTAACTGGAGAGGCACGCGCCGGAGAGAAAGCAGAGGACATCGGCTTTGCGCCGGACATTCTGGCCGCCGAGGCCTTTCGCCAGATCGTAGCAATGCTCCTCGCTTCGCTCATGGCCCACCAGCCCTCAGCGAGAGCCGGCGTGATGCAGGGGGTGCATGGGATGCGTGTCGCTACCCGAAGGCTGCGCGCACTTCTCGCGCTTTTCCGCCCCTGCCTGGCACCGGAGCCGGAAGCGCGCTTCACGGCGGCGCTGCGGGACCTTGCGGGCATCCTTGGCACGGCGCGCGATTGGGACGTGTTCGTGACCGAGACGCTGCCGGAGACAGCCGCGACCGCGACGGACGGCTTGCGCGTCGCGGCGGAGGCTGAACGGCAGGCGGCGCATCGAAGCCTCGCGGAGGAGCTCGGGCGCCCTGCCATGACGCGCCTCGTGCTCGGCCTGTCGGCCTGGGCAGAGGATTCAGCGGCCCTGTCCGGCGAGGCGGATGGCGGGCGGATGGCGGAGCCGCTGCGGCGCCTCGCTCCCGAGCTGCTGGAGAGGCAGGCCCGGAAGGCGCGGCGCCGCGGCCGCCATATCCGCCGCCGTCCCGAGGCGGAGCTGCACGATCTCCGCAAGGCATTGAAGAAGCTGCGCTACGGAGTCGAGTTCATGGCCCCTCTCTACAAGGAGAAGCGAGTTTCGGCCTATCTGCACCATTGCAAGCGGTTGCAGGAGAAGCTGGGCGGGCTGAACGACGCCGTGGTCGCCATCTCCCTGGCCGAGCGGCTCGCGCAGCAGAACCCGGCCCTGGCGCCCGTTGTGATGGCGCTACGCTGCTCGGCCGAAGAGCGTCGGGAAGAGGCCCGCCATGACCTTCGGAAGGGATGGCGCGAATTCCGGGATGCGGAGCTGCCGAGGCCGGTCGGGTAGGCAAGCCCGCGACATGCGGGTCGGCAGGCGGATGTACCAGGCGCGGCTGGTGACACAGGACTGACATTCGAATGACTTCAGCCTGTCGTGGATCAGCGGCTAGAGCGCCGCTCGCCCACGAGAGCACCCGCACCGTCCCATGCCTTCCAAACAGCTACGCAATGTCCTGCTTGTCGTCGTCGATCAGTGGCGCGCGGATTTCGTGCCCGCGCTCGGCGCCGGCTTCCTGAAGACACCGAACCTCAACCGGCTCTGCCGCGAGGGCGTGACCTTCCGCAACCACGTTACGAACACCGTTCCCTGCGGCCCCGCGCGCGCAAGCCTGCTGACCGGCCTGTACCTGATGAACCACCGTGCCGTGCAGAACACGGTGCCGCTCGATGCACGGCACAGCAACCTGGCGAAGGAGCTGCGCCGCATCGGCTATGACCCGGCCCTGATCGGCTATACCACCACCACGCCGGACCCGCGCAGCACAGGGCAGCTCGACCCGCGCTTCACCACGCTCGGCGACCTCATGGACGGCTTCCGCGCCGTCGGCGCCTTCGAGCCGAGCATGGACGGGTATTTTGGTTGGCTGGCGCAGAAGGGCTACGTGCTGCCCGAAAACCGCGAGGACATCTGGCTGCCGGAGGGCGAGGACCATCTCCCCGGTGTCACGGCGCGGCCGAGCCGCATTCCCGCCGACCTCTCGGACACCGCCTATTTCACCGAGCGGGCACTGACCTACCTCAAGGGACGCAACGGCAAGCCCTGGTTCCTGCACCTCGGCTACTACCGCCCGCACCCGCCCTTCATCGCGCCCTCACCCTACCACGCGATGTACCGGCCGGACGACATGCCGCCGCTCCGCCGCGCTGCCACTTGGCGGGAGGAAGCGGCGCAGCACCCTTTGGTGGATTTCTATCTTCGCGGCATCAGCCAAGGCTCCTTCTTCCACGGTGCCGGCGGCGCCGCGACGGAGCTGAACCCTGGGGCCGTCGCTCAGATGCGCGCGACATACAGCGGCATGATCTCGGAAGTGGACGCGGCGCTCGGTCAGGTGATCGCGCATCTCGACAAGACGGGGCAGTGGAAGGACACGCTTGTCATCTTCACTTCCGACCATGGGGAGCAACTCGGCGACCACTACCTGCTCGGTAAGGTCGGGTACCACGATGAAAGCTTCCGCATCCCGCTGGTGATCAAGGATCCCGATGCACCAGGGGCGGCTGGCCGCATCGAGGACGCTTTCACCGAGAGCGTGGATGTGATGCCGACAATCCTCGAATGGCTGGGCGGTGAGGCCCCGCGTGCTTGCGACGGCCATTCGCTGCTGCCGCTCGTCGCTGGCAAGAGGCCCGCGAAATGGCGCCAGCATCTGTTCTACGAGTATGACTTCCGCGACGTTTTCTATTCCCGCCCCGAGGATGATCTCGGCCTCTCGATGGATGATTGCTCCCTCTGTGTCGTGCAGGACAAGCGATGGAAGTACGTCCACTTCGCCGCGCTTCCGCCCCTTCTCTTCGACCTGGAGAAGGACCCGCATTGCTTCACCGACCTAGCCGGCGACCCCGCTCAAGCCGCGGTCGTGCGTGACTACGCGCAGCGCGCGCTGTCACACCGCATGTCCCATGCCGAGCGGACGCTAACCCATTTCCGTGCGACCCCCCAAGGCCTCGAGGAACGCGCATCATGATCGCCTCCCGCCGCAACCTGCTTCTCGGGGCCGCCGCTGCGGCCTCGCTACCGCGCTTCGCCATCGCCCAGGCGGATCAGCGACCCTCCATCTCCATCGCCGTGCAGAAGATCTCCAACAGCAACACGCTTGAGGTGCTGCGCGAGCAATCCAACGTCGGCGAACGGATCTTCTTCTCCTCTTTGTGGGAGCCGCTGATTGGCCGCGACTGGCTGAACGAGCTGAAGACGGTGCCGGCTCTGGCGACGAGTTGGCGCCGGATCTCGGACAATGTCGTGGAGCTGACGCTGCGCGACGGCGTGCGCTTCCACAACGGCGACATCATGACGGCCGAGGACGTGGCATTCTCCTTCGGCCGGGAGCGCATGTTCGGCGATACCCAGCCGACGGCGCAGGGCCGAACCATCTCCATCCGCGGCGACATTATCCCTTCCCCCGCGCAGCGCGAGTTGCCGGCGGAGGTGACGGGCGTCGCCCGGCGCTCCTGGCCCGCGCTGGAGCGGGTGGAGGTGGTGGATGCGCGCACCGTGCGCTTCCACAACGCGACACCCGATGTCACGCTGGAGGGACGACTCTCGCGCTTCGGCAGCGAAGTTATCTCCCGCCGCGCCTATCAGGAGGCCGCGGGCTGGTTCGAATGGGCGCGCAAGCCTGTCCTCACCGGACCCTACAAGGTCGTGGAGTTCCGCCCCGACCACTCCCTGACGCTCGTGGCCCATGACGAGTACTGGGGCGGCCGCCCGCCGCTGCGGCAGATCCGCTTCCTCGAGGTGCCGGAGGTGGCGGCGCGCATCAACATGCTCCGCACGGGGGAGGTGCAGTTCGCCTGCGACATCCCTCCTGACCAGATCGACGGGATCGAGCGCGACCGGGCCTACGAGGTGCAGGGCGGCACCATTCTGAACCACCGGCTCACCTGCTTCGACAAGAACCACCCGCAGCTGCGTGACGCCCGCGTGCGCCGGGCCTTCACCCATGCGATCGACCGCAAGGCGATCGTGGACAGCCTCTGGGGCGGCCGCACGGTCGTGCCGCGAGGGTTGCAGTTCGACTACTACGGCGAGATGCTCGTCTCCGACTGGGAGGTGCCGCGCTATGACCCGGCGGAGGCACGGCGGCTGCTGCGTGAGGCCGGCTACCGCGGCGCGCCGATCCCTTATCGCCTGCTGAACAACTACTACACGAACCAGACGCCCACCGCGCAGGTCCTGGTTGAGATGTGGCGGCAAGTGGGGCTGAACGTCTCCATCGACATGAAGGAGAATTGGTCCCAGATCCTCGAGCGGGGCGACACCCGCGCCGTGCGTGACTGGTCCAATTCAGCGCCCTTCAACGATCCTGTCTCCTCGCTTGTCGCGCAGCACGGGCCGAACGGCCAGCAGCAACAGGTGGGCGAGTACAGCAACGACGAGCTGAACCGCCTCTCGGTCGAGCTGGAAACGGGGACGGACCGTGCGCGCCGCAAGGCCGCCTTCCGACGCATGCTGGAGATCGCCGAGCGCGAGGACCCCGCCTATACCGTGCTGCACCAGAACGCGACCTTCACGGCCAAGCGACGGGACATCAGGTGGCGCGCGGCGCCCGCCTTCGCTATGGACTTCCGCCAGGGCAACTGGGGCGGGTGATGGCACGCCTTTCGCGCCGCGCCGCGCTGGCCTCCGCCGGCGCGTCACTCGTTCTGCCACGCTTTGCCATCGCGCAGGCGGACCAGCGACTGTCCGTCACGGTGGCAGTGCAGAAGATCGCCAACAGCAACACGCTGGAGACCCTGCGCGAGCAGTCGAACGTGGGCACCCGCCACGGCGGCTCCTACGGCGAGGCGCTGATCGAGCAGGACTGGCTCGGCGATCTGCGTCTTCAACCCGGCCTTGCCAGTGCCTGGCGCCGCGTAGACGATGGAACCCTGGAGCTGGAGCTGCGCCCCGGCGTGCGCTTTCACGACGGGCGGGAGATGACCGCGGAGGACGTGGTCTTCTCCTTCGGGCCCGAGCGCATGTGGAGGCCAGATCCCACGGCCGCACGCAACCTCTTCGGCAATGTTCCCGGCCGCACGCAGGGCAAGGCCCCACCGCCAGAGGCAGCGGCCATTGCCCGGCGCACCTATCCTGGCTTCGAGCGGATAGAGGTGGTGGACGCGCGCACCGTGCGCTTCGTCAACAAGGTTGCGGATCCAGCGCTGGAGGGGCGCCTCTCGCGCACGACAGGGATGGTTCTCTCGGGCGCGGGGTTCGAGGCTTCATCCTCCTGGCTCGACTGGGCGCGTCGGCCGGTCGGCACCGGCCCCTACAAGGTCGCTGAGTTCCGGCCGGACCAATCGCTGACGCTGGTGGCGCATGACGACCACTGGCGGGGCCGCCCGCCGCTCCGCGGGATCCGCTTCGTGGAGGTGCCGGAGGTCGCGAGCCGTATCAACATGCTCCTCTCGGGCGAGGCCGACTTCGCCTGCGACATCCCGCCCGACCAGATCGGCGCCTTCGAGCGCTCCGCCCGGCACGAGGTGGTTGGCGGGCCGATCATGAACCACCGTATCACGGTCTTCGACAAGAACCACCCGCAACTCCGCGATGCCCGCGTTCGCCGCGCCTTCACCCACGCGATCGACCGAAAAGCGATCGTGGACGCGCTTTGGGCGGGGCAGGCGGCCGTTCCACGCGGCGAGCAGTTCGACTTCTACGGACCCATGCTGATCGCGGATTGGGAGGCGCCGCGGCATGACCCGGCCGAAGCACGCCGCCTGTTGCGGGAGGCCGGCTACAAGGGCGAGCCGATCCCCTACCGCCTGCTGAACAACTACTACACGGCGCAGGTCCCGACAGCGCAGATCCTCGTGGAGGGCTGGCGCGCGGTGGGGCTGAACGTCGTCATCGAGATGAAGGAGAACTTCCCGCAGGTTCTTTCTAACCAGGGTGGCGGGACAGCCACAGGGCGCGGGGTTCGCGACTGGTCGAATTCGGCAGCCTTTAACGATCCCGTCTCCTCCCTGACCAGCGCGCACGGGCCCGAGGGGCAGCAGTGGCAGATCAACGAGTGGCGGAACGAGGAGTTCGGACGCCTCTCGTCCGTGCTGGAGGGCTCCATGTCGCTGGATGAGCGGCGCCATGCCTTCCGTCGCATGCTCGAGATCATCGAGCGCGAGGATCCCGGCTACACGGTGCTGCACCAGACCTTGAACTTTACCGCCAAGCGGCGCGACCTGCCCTGGAAGCCCGGCGCGTCTTTCTTCATGGACTTCTCTGCTCGGAACTGGGCTGCGTGAGGCCGCCGCTGGTTGAGATCACCGGCCTGACGGCCGCCTTCGACGGGGTACCGGCGCTGCGCGGCGTGGACCTCTCCGTCGGGCGCGGCGAGGCCGTTGCGCTGGTGGGGGAATCGGGCTGCGGGAAGTCCGTGACCTGGCTCGCCGCGCTTGGCCTGCTGCCGGGCAAGGCACGTGTCGGCGGCAGCGTGCGGCTGGATGGCGCGGAGATCCTGCACGCGCCACCGGCTACCCTGGACCGGGTGCGCGGCGGGCGGGTCGCCATGATCTTCCAGGATCCGGCCAGCAGCCTCAACCCCGTCCATCGGCTCGGGCGGCAGATCACCGAGGCGCTGGGCCTGCACCGCGGCATGAGCGGCGCCGCCGCACGGGAGGAGGCGCGGCGCCTGCTGGACCGTGTGGGCATGCCCGATGCGCGGCGGCGGCTCGATGCCTATCCGCACGAGCTCTCGGGCGGGCAAAACCAGCGTGTGATGATCGCCATGGCTCTTGCTGGCTCACCCGAGCTGCTGGTGGCGGATGAGCCTACCACGGCGCTCGATGTCACCATCCAGGCGCAGATCCTGGAGCTGCTGGCGGAAATCCGGCGGGATAGCGGCATGGCCCTCGTTCTCATTTCACACGACCTCGGCGTGGTCGCCGAGACCTGCGAGCGCGTCTGCGTCATGTATGCCGGGCGCATCGTGGAGGAGACGGCCGCATCCGACCTCTTCGCCGCACCGGCGCATCCCTATGCCGCAGGGCTGCTCGCCGCGCTGCCGCCCATCGACGGGCCGCGCCGGCCGCTGGCGGCCATTCCCGGTGGCGTGCCGGAGCCCTGGGCCATGCCGCCGGGCTGCCCCTATGCCCCACGCTGCCCGCGCCATGTGGCTGGCTGCGACGTGGCGGTACCGCGGCTTTCCACCGTAGCGCCCGCGCACAGGGCTGCCTGCATCCGGCCGCTGCCCGAGGGCGCCGCGCGGGAGTTGATGAGCGCATGACCGGGGACGAAACCCTTCTGCACGCGCAGGATCTCGTCCGCCGCTACACGATGCGCCGCGGGATGTTCGGCCGGCCGGTGGAGGTGCGGGCGGTGGACGGCGTCTCCCTTACGCTCCGGCGCGGGCAGACGCTGGGATTGGTAGGCGAATCCGGCTGCGGCAAGTCCACCACCGGCCGCATGGTGTTGGGTCTGGAGGTGCCAGATTCCGGTGGCATCGCCTTCGCCAACGAGCGGATGCCGCCACCCGGCACACCGGAATGGCGCCGTCTGCGGGCGCGCATGGCGATGGTCTACCAGGACCCGCTGGGAGCGCTGGACCGGCGCCTCGATATTGGGACGCAAGTGGCAGAGCCGCTGGAGATCCACGGCATCGGGACGCGGGCCGACCGCCCGGGCCGTGTGGAGGCGCTACTCCGGAGCGTCGGGCTGCGGCCGGACCAGGCCCGCCGCTACCCGCACGAGCTCTCCGGCGGGCAACGGCAGCGCGCCGTCCTCGCCCGTGCCCTCGCTACCTCGCCGGACCTGCTCGTCTGCGACGAGCCGATCAGCGCGCTCGACGTCTCCATCCAGGCGCAAGTGATGAACCTGCTGTCCGAAGTGCAGCAGAGAAGCGGCGTCGCCATGCTCTTCATCAGCCACGACCTGCGCGCGGTGCGGCAGATGAGCCACCGGGTGGCCGTGATGTATCTCGGTCGCGTGGTCGAGGAGGGCGAGCCCGACGAGGTGCTGCACTCGCCGGCGCACCCCTATGCTCAAGCGCTGGTCTCCGCCATTCCCCACCCGGGACGGCGCGGCGGGCGCATAGTGCTGCGGGGCGATCCGCCCAACCCGGTCGCACGGCCCGCGGGCTGCGCCTTCCATCCGCGCTGCCCCGTGGCCGCCTCCGTCTGCGCGCGGGAGGTGCCGGCCCTGAAGCGACGCCCGCTCGACGGACGGCTGGTCGCCTGCCATGTGGCGCAGGGCGAAGCCGCGCCCGGTGCTGGGTTGCCGCAGAATGCGATGGAGGCCGCCTGATGCTCCGCTTCCTCGGCCTGCGCGTTTCCCGCGCGCTGCTGACGATGGTGCTGGTGGTCACCTTCGCCTTCGTCGTGCTTCGGCTCTCCGGCGACCCAGCGCTGCTCATCATGTCGGCCGACGCGCCGCCGGAGGCGATCGCCGCCTTCCGCCAGGCCTGGGGGCTGAACGACCCGATCTGGGAGCAGTATCTCCGCTACTTCTCAGCGATCTTCCGCGGCGATCTCGGCCAGTCCATGCGCGACGGGCGGCCCGCGATCGAGCTGGTGGCGGAGCGCATCCCAGCCACCCTCGCGCTGACGCTGCCGGCGCTGGCGATCAAGCTCGGCCTCGGCATTCCCGCCGGGATCTACGCGGCGCTGCATCGCAACTCCTTCGCGGACCGAGCGGTGATGCTGCTCGCGGTGGCCGGCTTCACCGTGCCCTCCTTCGTGCTGGGCCTTGTGCTGGTGCTCGTCTTCGCGGTGCAACTGGGCTGGCTGCCCTCCGGCGGGCAGGAGAGCTGGCGCCACGCGGTTCTGCCTGTCCTCACCCTCGGGATCGGAGGCGCCGCGGTGCTGGCGCGCTTCACCCGCTCCGCCATGCTGGAGGTATTGGGCCAACCCTATATGCGCACGGCGCTCGCCAAGGGCGTGCCTTGGGCGCGGGCGGTCCGCCGGCACGCACTGCCCAATGCGGCGATCCCGACGGTCACCATCGTCGGCTTCATGGTCGGCAGCCTCCTCGCGGGCGCGGTGGTGGTGGAGAGCGTCTTCTCCTGGCCCGGCGTCGGCCGGCTGCTGGTGGTGGCGGTGGCCAACCGGGACCTGGCGGTGGTGCAGTGCATCCTCCTCCTCGTCGCCGCGACGATGGTAAGCGCGAACCTCGTGGTGGACCTTCTCTACGGCGTGCTCGACCCACGCCTCCGCTCGGCGCCCAGGGGGGCGACCGCCTGATGTCCGACATCCCTCTTTCCGCCATGCCCGCGCCGGCGGTCTCGGCCCCTCCCGCGCGGCGGCAGGCCCGCGTGCCGGTGCTCGTGGTCCTGGCGATCCTGTGGCTGGTGCTGATGCTGGTGGTGGCCTTCGCGGCCGACCTTCTCAGCCCCTTTCCCTACACGGCGCTGGATCTGCGCAACCGCCTCTCGCCGCCGGTGGGCATGGGCGGGGTCTGGCTGCACGCGCTTGGCACGGATGAGCTGGGGCGAGACGTGCTGTCGCGCCTGATCACCTCCATCCGGATGAGCCTGCTGATCGCCTTTGGGGCCACCGCCATCTCCGCGGTGCTCGGCGTGACGCTCGGCTTCCTCGCGGCCCATTTCCGAGGGCTTGTGGAGCAGGCGGTGCTGGCTCTGGTGGACTTCCAGGCCTCCATGCCCTTCCTCATCCTCGCGCTGGCCGTGCTGGCCTTTTTTGGCAACGCGCTGCCGCTGTTCATCTGCCTGCTGGGCCTGAACGGGTGGGAGCGCTACGCCCGCATCGCTCGCGGGCTCGCGGTCAGCGCGGGCTCGCAGGGATATGCGGCGGCCGTGACGGGGCTCGGCGCCTCGCCGTGGCGGGTCTATGGCCGGCACGTTCTGCCGAACATCGCCTCCACCCTCATCGTCTCCATGACACTAGCTTTCCCCGAAATCATCCTGCTGGAGAGCGGCCTCTCCTTCCTAGGGCTCGGCGTGCAGCCGCCGATGACCTCGCTGGGCAACATGGTGGGATACGGGCGGGAATACCTGACCCGCGCGCCCTGGATTCTCTTGGCGCCATCTTCGGTGATCGTAATCACGACGCTTTCGGTCAGCCTCCTGGGCGACTGGCTGCGGGACCGGCTGGACCCGACGCTACGCTGAGCGGGGAGGCGCCGCGCCACGTGGGCGCGGCGCCTCCGCCATCTTAGAGCCGGCCACCGTCCCGCACGATGCTCCCGCGGCCCTCGCCGGCGATGGCGAGGTATTGCCGGTAATTTCCATGGCCGGTCGTCAGTACCCGCGCGGTCCGTGGCGCGGCCCAGAGAGGCTGCCCCGGAAGCGGCGCCACGGGCTCAATACCGAGGAGCGACAGCAGCGTCGGCGCCACGTCCGCCAGTCCGACGGGGGAGGGGTCGTCTCCGGGCGCCATGCCGGCGACGGATAGCGCCATGAGGTTGCCCATCTCCCGCCGGTGCAGGCCGCCGTGCATGCCGCCGCCGCGCGGGAAGTCCTTGCCGACGATTGGGCTATAGCCGGGCAGACCGTAGGGATCGGCCTCGGGTCCGCCGCGCATCCCAACCAGCAAGGGCGCAGCGCGCGGGTGGTCAGCATTCACCAGTGCGAGGTCGAAGGTGCCGGGGAAGGGCCCCTCCAGGCCATTGCCGCCGGCCGCCAGCACCGCGCCGCACCATGGCTGCTCCTGCAGCGCAGCCGCGAGGCGTGCCAGCCGCGCCGTGTCCGGCTCGCGAGGCCAGAGCCAGCACATGGTGCCCGCGGCGACGGAGACATCTCTGCCCGGCCGGTCCAGCACAGCCTCCACGCCCAGGGAGGCGAGCTCGGCGACGAGGTCGAAGCGGTCGGTGGTGCCGACATGCCCGTGGTCGGACATGGCGATGACCGCCAGCCGCTCCGCCTCCGGCAGGCGGGAGGCCGCCTCGAGGACGCTCGCAAAGGCGCGGTCAGCCGCGAGCATGGCTTGGCGGGTCTCGGGTGCGTCCAGGCCGCAGTAGTGGAAGGACCAGTCCGGCTCGGTCAGCCACAGCAGCGCGACATCGGGTTGCAACTCCGGCAGCACCACCTCCGCCATGGCGCGGCCCGCGTACTCCACCAACGGAATCTTGTTCGAGGGGGACGCCGGCGGTGCACCGAGGCGCTTTACCACCCTGTCCCAAGCCTCCGGTGTCTCGACGGCGTCCCTGCCGGAGAGGCTGACGATGAAGGATCCGTTCTCCCGCGCCCGCGGATCGAGGAGGTAAGCGCCGCCGGCCGAGCCGCTGTGGACAAGGGCGAAGCGGCGGCCGGCCGCGGCGAGCGAGTCGGCGAAGCGCGGGGTCGCGATGAAGCCGGGGCCGTGCGTCGTGGTGCCGCGGCGCATATCCTCGGCCGAGGACGTATCGAGGAAGCGCCCCTCCCACGCGGCCGGATCGGGAAAGGCGTTGTTGACGATGCCGGCGACCGCCGGGGGCTGGCCCGTGCCGATGGTCGTCGCGCAAACGCGGGTGAGGGAGGGGAAGACCGAGGAGGACTCGTTGTAGCGCCGCGCGCCCTTCAGGAACTCGGCGAGGACGGGCATGCGCTCTGGCGTCGCCATGTCGGGGCGGAGCCCGTCGAAGAGGACGATGAGGATGCGGCTGGCATTGATGGGCGGCAAAGTATGGCTCCGGTGGGGTGGGTCAGGCGCCGGGATCGTGCTTCGCGCAGAAGGCGTCGGCGCTCATGTGGCGGAAGTCGTGCATCGCCTCGCCGAGCCGCTCGTGCGGCCAGTTCCACCAGGCGATGCGGTGAAGGGCGGCGATGATTTCCGGTGAGAAGCGGTAGCGCAGCACGCGGCCGGGCACGCCCACGACGATGGCGAAGTCCGGCACAGCCTTCGACACCACCGCGCCCGCCCCGATGGCGGCACCCGTGCCGATCGTCACGCCGGGCAGGATGATCGCCCCGTGGCCGATCCAGACGTCGTGCCCGAGCGTCACCCGGTGGGAGCGGCGCCAGTCAAAAAAGGCGGCGTTGTCCTCGCCGAGCCCATAGGCGGAGGAGCGGTAGGTGAAGTGGTTCAGAGCGACCCGCTCCAGCGGGTGGTTGCCGGGATTGATCCGGACCCCGGCCGCGATGGAGCAGAAGCGGCCCATCTCCGTGTAGATGATGTCGCTGTCGCGCGCGACGTAACTGTAGTCCCCGA
Source organism: Roseomonas sp. KE2513 (assembly GCF_016107305.1). Lineage (GTDB taxonomy): Bacteria > Pseudomonadota > Alphaproteobacteria > Acetobacterales > Acetobacteraceae > Roseomonas. Next base: position 103,417 of record NZ_RCVR01000004.1, on the reverse strand, counting down.
AGACGCTCTCGGCCACGCGGGTTCCGGCGCCCACCTCGCAGAAGCGGCCGAAGCGGCTGTCCCGGACCTGGGCCGTCTGGTGGACCGAGGGCCGCTCGCCGAGCGACTTGTCGGCAGTGTCCGGGTCCGGAAGCAGCAGCCCGGACGCGATTTGCCCCTCTTCAAGCATCGCCGCTGTCCCTTCCTTACTTGGCGTGGCTGGCCGCTGGTCGCGTTCCGCTAGCGGGATAGTCGAACCGGCCTGAGCGCGGGTCCTCTGCGCGCCGGTCCGGGACCGGCCTGCGTCAGTCCGGTGAAGCTTCGAAGACGACCGAGCGTCCGCGGAACAGCGCCGCCCGCTTGATGGACCACGCCACAGATTTGTCATCGAGAGGTCACCACGGATTCATCCGAATGAGTGGTAAGGAGCGCTCCGGACATGATGACGAAGACCTCCTCCCCCTCCGACTGGCGCACCGTGGAGACCTGCCTGACGGCGGAGATCCGCGACGGGCAGCTGAGCCCGGGCCAGCGACTCCCCCCTGAGCCGGCGCTGATGGCGCGCTTTACCGTTGGCCGGCACAGCGTGCGGCGGGCCGTCGCCGCCCTCCAGGCGCGGGGCCTGGTCCAGACGCTGCAGGGGAGCGGGACCTATGTCCGCCCGGCGGCGGTGCTCGATTATCGCCTGTCGGAGCGCACGCGCTTCTCGCGGAACCTTCTCGACCAGGGGCGCGAGCCCTCCGGCCGGTTCCTGCGCGGGGCCGAGCTGCCTGCTCCACCCGAGGTGGCGGAGGCGCTGGGCCTGACGCCCGGCACGCCCGCTCTCAACATCCTCCGCCTCAGCTTCGCCGATGCCGTACCGGTCAATCTCTCGGACGCCTGGTACCCGGCGCAGCGCTTTCCCGGGATGCTGGAGGCCTGGGAAGCGGGGCAGGGGGCCAGCGACGTTCTCGCCGCTCATGGGGTGGAGGACTACCTCCGGCTGCGAAGCACCATCGTGACGCGGCTTCCCAGCGCCGAGGAGGCCTCCTGGCTGGATCAGCCCGCCGAGCACCCGGTGCTGGTGGTGCGCAAGGTGGATGCCGACCTGCGCGGCGTCCCGATCGCCTGTTCCGAAACCATCTGGGCTGGGGAGCGCGTGCAGCTCCTGGTCGACAACGCCCCCTCGCCGGCAGGCGAGGCTCGCGGGCGCGAGGAGAAGACCGATGTGGATCGCTGACCTGCGGATCGTCCTGACCGACCGCGTGATCCCGCGCGGCGCCGTGCGCGTCGAGGACGGGTGCATCGTCGAGGTGATCGAGGTGCCGAGCTTCGGCAATCGCCCCGGCGCGCTGACCCTCATCCCCGGCATCGTCGACCTGCACGGGGACATGATCGAGAAGGAGGTCGAGCCGCGCCCGGACTGCTCCTTCCCGCTGGAAGTGGCCGTCAGCAACCTCGACTCACGCCTCGCCGCCTCGGGCGTCACCACGGCCTTTGCCGGCGTTTCCTTCGCCGAGGGCAAGCGCGGGCTGCGGAGCGAGGAGACGGCCCGTGCCATGGTTGAGGCGGTCGCGGGGATGCGCAGCCACGCCCGCACCGACCTCCGCGTCCACGCGCGCTTCGAGATTACCAATGCACGCGCAGAACCGGTGCTGCGCGACCTTCTCGCCCGCCGGATGGTGGACATGGTCTCGCTGACCGACCACACGCCGGGCCAGGGGCAGTACCGCGACGTGGAGCAGTACGTCGCCTATTCCGCCCGCGCGCACGGCCATGCGCCTGAGGAAGCGGAGGCCCGCGCCCGCGCCCGAATGGCGGTGCCCCCTGCATGGGAGGTGGCGCGCAGCGTGACAGAGCTGGCCCGCGCCCAGGGCCTGCCGATCGCCTCCCACGACGACGACACGCCGGCCAAGGTCGCGCTGATGCGGGACCTCGGCGCCACCATCTCCGAGTTCCCGGTCACGCTGGAGGCGGCACGGGCCGCGCGCGACGCCGGGATGACCACCCTGATGGGGGCGCCGAACGCGCTGCGCGGGCGCTCCATGACCGGCAACATCACGGCAGCCGCCGTGCTCGACGCCGGGCTGCTGGATGCGCTGGCCGCGGATTACCATCAGGGGGCGATGCTGCCGGCCGCGATCGGCTGGGTGCGGGAAGGGCGGCTGCCGCTGCACGCCGCCATCGCCCTGCTGACCGCCAACCCCGCCCGCGCGGCCGGGCTCGGGGACCGCGGCGTCATCGCGCCGGGACGCCGCGCGGATCTCGTGTTGCTGGATGTCTCCGAAGCGCCGGGCGCCCCGCCGCCGCGGGTTCGCGCGGTCTGGCGCGACGGGCGGATGATCCACTCCGACGGATGGACGGGCATGGTCGATGCCGTGGCGGAGGCCGCATGAGCGCGGAATCGAACGACGAACGTCGCCGCGCGGACGACGAACGTCGCCGCTGGATGGGTATCCTCGCCCGGGCCGGCGCCGCGGGGATCGAGGCGCGGCTGGCGGAGACCGCGCCGCTGCCGCCGCACACCCGGTTGCGGGGGCCTGAGACCGGCCTCGTGATGGTGCGCGGCCGCGCCGGCGGTGACGGCGCACCCTTCAACCTCGGAGAGATGACGGTGACGCGCTGCGCCGTGCGCCTCGAGGACGGCACCGTCGGTCACGCCTATCTCGCTGGCCGCGACCGGCGCGGCGCCGAGCTGGCGGCCGCCATGGATGCGGCCCTGCAGGACCCCGTCCGCCGCGCAGCGCTGCTGGCCGCGGTGGTGGAGCCCTTGGCCGCCGAGCAGGCGGAGGCGCGGACCGCGACGGCCCGCAAGGCCGCCGCCACCCGTGTGCGCTTCCTCGCCATGGAGACGACCCGATGAGCGGCCTGCTGCCCGGCTTTGCGGATCCCGTCGCGGACGCGCAGTCCGCTTTCCGCGCCGTGCTGGAGGCGATGGCCCGGCCCGGCCGGGTGCAGCGCCTGCCCAGCCCGCCGGCCCCGCCCGCGCCGCTCTCCCCAGCTGCGGGTGCCGTCCTACTGGCCCTGGCGGATGCCGAGACACCGCTCTGGCTCGATGCTGGCGCGGAGGCGGCCGAATGGGCCGTGTTCCACGCCGGCTGCCCGCTGGTGGAGGACGCTGGCGCCGCCACCTTCGCTCTCGCCACCGGCACGCCGCCCGCGCTCTCGTCCCTCGACCCAGGCACGGACGAGGAGCCGCAGCGCGCGGCGACGCTTATCCTGCAGGTCGCCTCGCTGGCGGAGGGGCGGGGTTGGCGGCTGACCGGGCCCGGCATCGAGCGCGAGCACCGTCTTCAGGTGGAGGGCGCGCCGAACGGCTTCCTCGCGGCATGGGCGGCGAGCCGCGCGCAATTCCCGCTCGGCGTGGACATCATCCTTTGCGCGGGCGACTGCGTGGCTGCCCTGCCGCGCAGCGTCACGATCCGGGAGGGCTGAGCCGATGTATGTCGCAGTTAAAGGCGGCGAGGCGGCCATCGCCAATGCCCATGCTTGGCTGGCCGAGGAGCGGCGCGGCGACACCGGCGTGCCGGAGGTCGGCACCGACGCGATCCGGGAGCAGCTCACCCTCGGCGTGGACCGCGTGATGGCGGAGGGCTCCTGCTACGACCCCGACCTTGCGGCTCTAGCGATCAAGCAGGCGCGCGGCGACCTAATCGAGGCAATCTTCCTTCTCCGTGCCTATCGCACCACGCTGCCGCGCTTCGGCGCCTCCGCGCCGATCGACACGGGGGCAATGACGGTGCGGCGGCGCGTTTCCGCTACCTACAAGGACCTGCCTGGCGGGCAGGTGCTCGGGCCCACCTTCGATTATACTCACCGCCTGCTTGATTTCGCCCTCGCAGCGGAGGGATTGACGCCGCCGGCGGCGGCCGAGACCGACCCCGGCGAGGACGCGGCTCCGCCGCGCGTCACCGGGCTTCTGGCCGCGGAGGGACTAATGGCCGCGGAGGAACCTTCCGATGCGGAACCGGGCGACCTGACGCGCACGCCCGTCACCTTTCCCGCCGGAAGGCCCCTGCGGTTGCAGAACCTGGCGCGTGGGGACGAGGGCTTCCTTCTCTCTATGGCCTATTCCACCCAGCGCGGCTACGGCAACAACCACCCCTTCGTGGGAGAGCTGCGCCAGGGCGACCTTGCCGTGTGCTTCACGCCGCCGGAACTGGGCTTCGAGATCGAGCTCGGGGATCTCCTTGTCACCGAGTGCCAGATGGTGAACCAGTTCCATGGCTCCCGCAGCGAGCCACCGCAGTTCACCAGGGGCTACGGCCTCGTCTTCGGCCGCACGGAGCGACGTGCCATGGCCATGGCGCTGATGGACCGGGCGCTGCGGGCGGCGGAGCTGGGCGAGGACGTGGAAGCACCAGCACAAGATGAGGAATTCGTCCTTTCGCATTCCGACAACGTGGAGGCGACAGGCTTCCTCGAACACCTGAAGCTGCCGCACTACGTCGATTTCCAAAGCGAGCTGGAGTCCGTTCGCGCCATGCGGACCGCGGTGAAGGCGGAACGGCAGCGCGCGCCCGCGGAGGCTGCCGTGCGGCAATCCGAGACCGAGGGAGCCGGCGGATGAGCGGCTACAACTTCGCCTACCTGGATGAGGCGACGAAACGGATGATCCGCCGCGCGCTGCTGAAGGCGGTGGCGGTGCCAGGGCACCAGGTTCCCTTCGGCTCCCGCGAGATGCCGCTGCCCTATGGCTGGGGGACCGGCGGCATCCAGGTGACGGCAAGCGTGATCGGCGCGGATGACACGCTGAAGGTCATAGACCAGGGCGCCGACGACACCACCAATGCCGTCTCCATCCGCCGCTTCTTCGCGCGCGTGGCGCCGGGGCTGCGCACCACCGAGCGCACGGCGGAGGCAACGGTGATCCAGACCCGCCACCGCATCCCCGAGACGCCGCTCCGGGAGGGGCAGGTGCTCGTCTATCAGGTGCCGCAGCCGGAACCGCTTTTCCGCCTGGAGCCGCGGCGGGCGGAGACACGCCGCCTGCACGCGCTGGCGGATTACGGGCTGATGCAGGTGAAGCTCTACGAGGATATTGCGCGCCATGGGCGCGTCGGCTCCTCCTACGACCACCCCGTCATGGTGAACGGGCGCTACCTCATGTCGCCCTCGCCGATCCCCTCTTTCGACAACCCGAAGATGCACCGCTCCGCCGCGCTCCAGCTCTTCGGCGCGGGGCGGGAGCGGCGCCTTTACGCAGTGCCGCCCTATACGGAGGTACGGAGCCTCGACTTCGAGGACCATCCCTTCGTGCCGCTCCGCGCGAACGGCCGCTGCTCCCTCTGCGGCGCGGGGGACAGCTATCTCGACGAGGTGGTGACGGACGACCGGGGAGGGCGGATCTTCGTCTGCTCCGACACCGATTTCTGCACTCAACGGCAGACCATGCGGGAGGCGGCTGAATGAGCGATGGGCCCATTCTCTCGGCACGTGACGTGTCGATTGCCTTCGGCGCCGTACGGGCGGTGGACGGCGTCTCGCTCGACCTCTGGCCGGGCGAGGTTCTCGCCGTTGTCGGCGAGTCGGGTTCGGGCAAGTCGACGCTTCTGCGGCTGCTCGCCGGCGAGGCCCGGCCCGATGCGGGAACCGTGCTCTACCGCGACCCCTCCGGCGCGACGCTGGACGTGCACGGAATGGGCGAGCCCGCGCGGCGGCGCCTGGCGCGCACCGAATGGGGCTTCGTCCACCAGGACCCGCGCGACGGGCTACGACTGGCCGTTTCGGCCGGGGGAAATGTCGGGGAGCGGCTAATGGCCAGCGGGGCCCGCCACTACGGCGACATCCGTACTGAGGCCGCGCGGTGGCTGGAGCGGGTGGAGATCCCGGCGGCCCGGATCGACGACGCGCCACGGCTCTTCTCCGGCGGCATGCGGCAGCGGCTGCAAATCGCGCGCACCCTCGTCACCCGCCCGCGCCTCGTCTTCATGGACGAGCCCACCGGGGGGCTCGACGTTTCCGTGCAGGCCCGGCTGCTCGACATGATCCGCGCGCTGGTGGCCGATCTTGGGATCGCGGTGATCCTCGTAACCCACGACATCGCGGCCGCCCGGCTACTCGCGCACCGGCTCGTGGTGATGCGCCATGGGCGCGTGGTGGAGGAAGGACTGACCGATCGCGTGTTGGACGACCCGAGGCACCCCTATACGCAGCTCCTCGTCTCCTCGGTGCTCGCGGCATGAGCTGGACGCTGAAAGCCGAGGGGCTAGCCAAGGGCTTCACCCTTCATCTGCAGGGCAGCATCGAGATCCCCGTGCTGCGCGATGCGGCGCTGGAGGTTTCCCCGGGCGAGTGCGTGGCGCTTTCCGGTCCATCGGGCGCGGGCAAGTCCACGCTGATGCGGCTGCTGCAGGGGAACTACGGCGCCGACTCGGGCTGCATCCTGCTCCGGCGGCCGGACGGGAGCGTGGCGGACCTGGCGGGTGCCTCGCCGCGCGAGGTGATCGCGCTCCGGCGGGACACGATCGGCCATGTCTCGCAGTTCCTGCGCGTGATTCCCCGAGTTCCAGCGGTAGAGATCGTGGCGGAGCCGCTGGTCGCGCGCGGCATCTCTCGCGAGGAGGCGCGTGCCCGCGCCTCGGCCCTGCTGCACCGCTTGAACCTGCCGGAGCGGCTGCACGCCCTCCCGCCCGCCACCTTCTCTGGCGGGGAGCAGCAGCGCGTGAACCTCGCTCGGGGCTTCGTGGCGGACTTCCCGCTCATGCTGCTCGACGAGCCCACCGCGAGCCTCGACGCGGCCAACCGTGATGTGGTGATCGCCCTCATCGGCGAGGCAAAGGCGCGGGGAGCGGCCCTCGTCGGCATCTTCCATGACGCGGAGGTGCGCGACCGCGTCGCCGACCGGGTCCTAGAGGTGGCGCCGCTGCGGGAGGCAGCGTGACCGGCGTGCTGGTAGCCGTTGTCGGCCCCTCTGGCGCCGGCAAGGACACGCTGATAGAGGCGGCCCGCGCGGCCCTGGCTAGCGACGAGCGCATCACCTTTATCCGCCGCGCCGTAACCCGCCCTGCCGAAGCCGGCGGGGAGGATCACCTTCCGCTCTCGCGCGAGGCCTTCATCGCCGAGCGTGAGGCCGGCGGCTTCGCGCTTTGGTGGGAGGCGCACGGGCTGTTCTACGGCCTGCCGCGCGCCGCGCTGGAAGGGGCCCTGGCATCGGGACGGGTCGCGGTCGCCAACCTCTCGCGGCGGGTGCTGCGTGAGGCGGCGGCGCGCCACCCGCTGCGGGTGCTGGAGATCACGGCCTCGCCCGCCACCCTGGCGAGCCGCCTTGCCGCCAGAGGCCGGGAAAGCGCGGCCGACGTCGCCCGCCGCCTCTCGCGCCAGGTGCCGCTGCCGCTGGGTCTGCCGGTGGAGACTGTGGTGAACGACGGCAGCGTGCAGGCCGGCGCGGAACAGGTGGTCCGGGTGCTCCGGGGCGGCCGGGCCTAGCCGGCCAGCGCCGCGCGAAGCCGGCCAGAGATCGCGTCGATTACGGCAACGGCGACCAGGATCAGCAGCACGATGAAGGAGACGACGCCCCACTCGAGGGTGCGTATCATCTCGGACAGCATCAGCCCGATTCCGCCGGCGCCGACGATACCGATGATGGTGGAGGAGCGCGTGTTACTTTCGAACATGTAGAGCGCGTGGCCGGCCATCACTGGCAGCACGGCCGGCAGCACGCCGAAGCGGATACCAGCGAGCTTGCCGCCGCCCGTGGAGGTGACACCCTCCACCGCCCGGCGGTCAGCAGCCTCGATCGCTTCGGAGAAGAGCTTACCGAAAGTGCCGATATCGCCTGTGGCGATGGCGAGCACGCCGGCGAAAGGGCCGAGGCCGACGACGCTCACCCAGATCAGTGCCCAGATCAGCGCATCGACGCCGCGGATGCTGTCGAGCGTGCGGCGGGAGAGAAAATGCACCAAGCGCCCGGCAGAGGTGTTGCGGGCCGCGAGGAAACTGAGCGGAAAGGCGATGCCCGCCGCGAGCAGCGTGCCGAGGAAGGCAATGGCCAAGGTTTCCGCAAGGCCGCGGAGGATCAGCAGGGCGCGGGAGGTGGTGCCAGGATCCGGCGGGAGCATCAGCCCTAGGAATTGCAGGAGCTGGCCGAAGCCGCCCGCAATGCGGCCGGGCGAGAACTCCAGCCGCCACAGACCGAACACGAGGAGTCCGAGGGCGGCAGCGATGAGCAGGACCGTCCGGATCCGCGCGCCGGTGATGCGGCGGAAGACGTCCGGGTGGCGGCTGGCAAGGCCTGTGCGGTCGGCAAGCGCGGCCTCGCGCAAGGTGAGGACAGGCGACGCGCTCATGCGCCGCGCTCCATGGACCCGATCAGGCCGTGTCGCAGGCGTTCAGTCCCGAGATCGATGATCATGACCGTCACGATGATGAGCAGGAGGATGGCGGCGACGTCGTTGTAGTAGAACTTGCGGATGGCCTCGATCAGGTCCTGGCCGATGCCGCCCGCGCCGACGAAGCCGAGTACCGAGGCCTGACGCACGTTCACCTCGAAGCGGAGCAGGGCGTAGCTCGCGAAGTTGGGCAGCACCTGGGGCAGCGCGGCGAAGCGCACCGTGGCTGCCCAGGAGGCGCCGGCGGCCGCCGCGCCCTCTACCGGCTTCGGGTCGATGTTCTCCACCACCTCGGAGAAGAGCTTGCCGAGTGCGCCCATGCTGTGGATCGCGATGGCGAGGACGCCCGGCACTGGCCCCAGCCCGAAAGCGATGACGAAGATCAGCGCGAAGACGATATCAGGCACAGTGCGGCAGAACTCGAGCAAGCGCCTGGCTGCCCCGCGGGTCCACGGGTTCGGCACCAAGTTCGCGGCCGCGACGAAGGAGAGGAGGAAGCCGCCGATCGCGCCGAGAGCCGTGCCGACATAAGCGATTAGCAAGGTGTCCGCGAGCAGCAGGCCCCATTTCCTCCACCCCCAGAACCACTCTCCAGGGTCGGTCCATACCCGGCCGCCGCCGCCTTCCAGCCTGGTGATGCGGTCGAAGTAGCCGAAGAAGTCACCGAGATGCCGCCAGAGCCTCGCGGGATCGACCTCGGCGACGTGGCCGGCCAGGAGAGTGAGGGCTGCGATCGTGACCGCAAGGACCAGGGCGCGGCGCCGCGACGCCTGGCCGGCGGAACGGTAGCCGTCCAGCAGCTCGGCAAGGCGTGCGTTGGGAAGGGGGGGAAGGGTGGTGGCCAGGGGACCGGCTTTCTCAAGATGGACCGACCGCCCCGGCCGGATGCCGGGGCGGCGGACCCGGGCTGCTAGCCGCGGCGGCGCAGGTTGTCGACGAAGCGGTTCAGCTCGATGATCGGGTCGTAGGCGGTATTGTCCACGGCCATCAGCGGGCCCTGCTTGCCCTCGTAGATCGCATCGAAGGCCTTCTTGTCGGCGGTCGCCAGCTCCAGCACCGCGGTGCGGATGGCGGACTTGAGGTCATCCGGCAGGGCGTTGAGATAGGCCATCGGCGAGTTCACGATCTGGTCAGACTTGAAGACGATGCGGAAGTCCTCGGCCTTCACCATCCCCTTGCGCGCCATGCGGAGAAGGTTGCTCTCCTGCTCGTCATTCCACCAGTTCGCGCACATATCGACCGTGCCCTGGTTTAGCGCGATCACCGCGTTCTCGTGGCTACCCGTGTAGACGACGCGGCCGAAGAACTGTTCCGGCGTGATGTTCATCTTGTTGAGGGCGAAGCGGGGCACGTTGTTGCCGGAGGTGGAGTTGGGATCCACCAATCCGAGGTTCTTGCCGCGCAGGTCTTCGACACGCTGATAAGGGCTGTCCTTCTTCACGTAGAAGACGGAGTAGTAGCCCTTCGTGCCGTCGAGATTCGTCTCGATGGCGAAGGCCGTGATCTGCGAGCCCGTCATCAGCGCGCGAGCGAAGGAGGAGGGGCCGTATGAGGCGATGTGCACGTTGCCCGAGCGCTGCCCCTCGATCACCGCCGCGTAGTCGTTGGCGATGCGCAGCGTCACCTTCGTGCCGAGGCGCCGCGAGAGGTAGTCGATGAATGGGCCGTAGCGTTCCGTCACGCCTGAAGCGTTCTCGGAGGGGATGATCGCGAAGACGAGCTCTGGGTAGCGCGCCGCCCAGGGCGCGGCGCCCTGCGCCCGCAGGACCGAGGGGGCAGCCAGCAGCGCGGCCGTGGCGCCCAGCAGGGCGCGGCGATGGGTGATCATGATGACCTCTTTCTAATTCGGCGGGCAGAGCGCCCGTCAGGTGTCGGCCAGGAAGGGAACCGCGGAGGGACGGACCGGTGCAGATGGGGTCGCATCCATCACCTCCGCGGCCTCCAGGCCGTAGAGTTTGCGAGCCGCATTCGCGTCGAGCGCATCCGGTGGCCCATCGAAGACCAGACGCCCGGCTGAGAGGCCAACAAGCCGGTCGCAGTAGCGTCGCGCGATATCGAGCGAGTGGAGGTTGCAGAGGACGGTGATGCCGTAGTCGCGGTTGATGCGCGCAAGGGCGTCCATGACCAGCCCCGTATTGCGTGGGTCCAGCGAGGCGATCGGCTCGTCCGCGAGGATAATATCAGGTTCCTGCACCAGGGCGCGTGCGATGGCGACGCGCTGCTGCTGGCCGCCGGAGAGATGCTCCGCCCGCTGCGCCGCGAGCTCGGCGATGTCGAAGCGCTCCAGGGCGGAGAGGGCGATGGCACGGTCCTCGTCGGACCACAGGCGCAGGAGCGAGCGGTGCGCGGGCACCTTGTTCAGCCGCCCGACGAGGACATTGGTGAGCACATCCAGCCGCCCCGAGAGGTTGAAGCCCTGGAAGACCATCGCGCATCGCGCCCGCCAGTTCCGCAACGCCCGCCCGCGCAGCGCCGAGACATCGGCGCCATCCCAGAGGATGCGTCCCGCGCTCGGCTCGGCAAGACGGTTGACCATGCGGAGCAGGGTGGACTTGCCCGCCCCGGAACGGCCGATCACCCCAACGAAGGCGCCGCGCGGCACCTCCAGGCACATGTCGTCCACGGCGACGCGGTCGCCGAAGCGCCGGGTCAGTCCTTCAATTACCAACATGGTGGGCGGCTTAGTGAGGGCGACTGACGCGGCGATGACGGAGCGGTGAAGGAATGATGACAGAGGCTGCCGCGGCGGCGCCGCTCAGGCTGGGCCGGACTCCGGACCCGCGACGACGCCCTCGTCGTGCAGCCGTCCAATTGCGGCGGCGGAGAGGCCGAGCACCTCGGCCAGCACGGCGTCGGTATGCTCCCCGAGCTGCGGCGAGGGGGCAGGGGGTCGGCGTCCCTGCGCGCCCCCAAATCTCAGCGGTGCCGCTGGCGTCAGGACTGTGCCGATCTCTGGCTGCGTTACCTCGGCGAAGAGCGGATTCGCCGCAGAGCAGCGCGGGTCCTCACGCACGAGCTGGCCAAAATCTTGGTACGGACCCCAGAGGACACCGCTGCCGGCGAAGGCCGCGGTGACCTCAGCGAGGCTGCGTGCGGCAAACCAGGGCTCCAGCACGGCGGCAATGGCGTGGCGGGCCCGGAAGCGGCCGCCTTCGTCATCGAGGTCTACATCCATCATCGGCCCGATCATGGCGAGCTTCTCCGCGAGGCATGTCGCCTTGCCGATCGCCCGCCATTGGCGGTTGGAGATGGCGCAGAGAAAGGCGCGGCGCCCGTCCGATGTCTCGAAGTCGCGCCCAAAGGCGCCGTAGAGGTCGTTGCCCATGGGCGGGCGGACGGTGCCGTTGACCTGAACCTCCGCGACCAGGCCAAGGTTGGCGACCGAGGCGAGCATGACATCCGAGAGCGCCAGCGTGATCTCCTGGCCCTTGCCGTCGCGCCGCCGCGCCCTCTCGGCGGCGAGGAGACCGGTGCAGAGATAAAGCCCCGCCGCGATGTCCCATGCCGGGAGAACATGGTTGACCGGCGTTGTGTCTGGCCCGGTGGCGATGGGGAAGCCGCTGGCGCAATTGACGGTGTAATCCACTGCGCCTGTGCCGTCGTGATTGCCGGTCAGGCGCAGCATGATGAGGTCCTGCCGCCTGGCACGGAGCGTCTCGTAGTCCATCCATCCGCTGGCGGGGAGGTTGGTGAGGAGGATGCCGGCATCCTCCCCGGGCGAGGCGATCAGCGCCTGGGCGATCTCCCGACCCTCAGGGCGGTTGAGGGCGATCTGCACCGAGCGCTTCGCCTTGTTCAGGCTCGACCAGTAGAGGCTCGCCCCACTTGGCGCGAGCGGCCAACGGCGGTAGTCGATGTTGCCGCCGATCGGGTCGATGCGGATCACTTCGGCGCCGAGTTGCGCAAGGGTCATCCCGCCCAGGGGCGCGGCGATGAAGGCCGAGACCTCGACCACGCGCAGGCCGGACAGGATGGGCGGGGAATCAGCCATGCGTCGGCCTGCCTCTCACTCGGGGATGGGGCCGTTCCGCTCTTTCAGACAGGGCGCGGCGCCGGAGTTTGGCGCAGCCCCTACTGCGGGGACAACAGGCCGGGCGCAACAAGGGTCCGCGGAAGAATGCGACACATGCGCCCCGCCGGCCCTGACCAACAGATTAACGCTGGGCAAGGACGAACCTGAAAGGCTTGGAAAAGTGATGCGACTAGAGTGATCTTTCGGCCTACGGGATGAAAAAAATCCGTGAGACGGCTCATCGCGCCGGGGCCAGGAGAAAGTCCATGCATCGTGGTCTCAGCGGCCTCATCCACGGCCGTGCTTCTGTTGCGCTGCTTCCCGCCCGCGGCGCTGCCGGTCGCCGCGAGTTCCTTGCCCTGGCCGCAACCCTTGCCGGCCCCTCCGTCGCGCGGGCGCAGGACACTGGGGGATACCCGTCGCGGCCGATCCGGGTGGTTGTCGGCTTCGCGGCGGGCGGGCTGGCCGATATCACCGTGCGCGTCATCGGGGAGGCGCTGTCGCAGCGGCTGGGCCAGCAGGTGGTGATCGACAACCGGCCGGGCGGCGCCGGCACGCCCGCCGCCATGGCCGTGGTTCCGGCCGCGCCGGACGGGCACACGCTGGCTATCCTGAGCACCGGCAACGCCATCAACAGGACCCTCTTCCGCCACCTGCCCTACGATCCCGTCACGGATTTCACACCGGTGTCAGGCCTCGCGAATTTCGACCTGCTGCTGCTCGTCGCCGCAAACTCGCGACTGCGCAGCGTGGCGGACGTGCTCGCCGCCAAGCGGGAAGGCTTGGCCATCGGCACGATCAGCCCCGGCAGCACACAGAACCTCGCGGGGGAATGGCTGCGCGTCGCGGCCGGAATGGACGCGACCATCGTCCCCTATCGCACGACGGCGGACGTGCTGACGGCGGTGCAGCGGGACGACGTGCAGATGGGGTTTGAGACCTACGCCACCGCGCGCAGCCTGCTGGATGGCGGACAGCTTCGCGCCGTCGGCAGCACTGGCTCCAGCCGGTCCAGCCTGCTCCCGGATGTGCCGACCCTACGGGAGAGCGGGCTGGCCGATTACGCCGTGGTAGGCTGGAACGCGCTCTTTGCCCCCGCGCGCACGCCGAAGCCAGTCGTCGAACTGCTGAACCGGCACGTGACGGATGTGCTGCAAACGGGGGAGATCCGGAAGCGCCTGCTCGATCTCGGCATCGAGCCCGCGCCGGGCACGGCGGAAGCCTTGGGCGAGCGGCTTCGCCAGGATGTCTCGACATGGGCGAGCGTGATCGAGAAGGCCAATATTCAGCGGCAGTAGAACCCGCTGCGGAGGAGACACTGGGATGAGCGATCTCTCCTTGCGGCGCCGCGCGCTGCTGGGCGCAACCGGCGCGGCGCTGGTCCGCCCGGCGCTGGCGGCGGGCTACCCGGATCGCGCGATCCGGCTTGTGGTGCCGTTCCCGCCGGGCGGGACGGTGGACGTCACCGCCCGGCCCATCGCCGCTGCCGTCTCCGATCTGCTGGGCCAGCCCATCGTCATCGACAACCAGCCCGGTGCGGGCGGCAATGTCGGCACGCAGCGCGTCGCGCGCGCGGCGGCGGATGGCTATACGCTGCTCTTCACCGCGCCCAACCACACGATCAACCCGGGGCTCATGCCCAATGCGGGCTTCGACGCGCAGAAGGACTTCGCGCCGATCTCCCTTTGCGCGCAGATCCCGGAGATCCTTGTCTGCCATAAGGACGCGCCCTTCCGGACTTTCCAGGAATTCGTCGCCTATGCCCGCGCCCACCCGCGTGAGCTGACCTACTCCTCCGCCGGCATCGGCTCGCACCCGCATGTGACGATGGAGCTGCTGCTGCACCGGCTCGGCCTCGACGTGCTGCATGTGCCCTATCGCGGTGCGGCGCCGGCCTTCACGGACCTGGTGGCCGGGCGCGTGCAGCTGAAGCTCGATTCCTACGCCACTTCCGCCGCGCAGATCGAGGCGGGGGCCATTCGCGTGCTGGCGATCGCGAGCGCGCACCGCTCCCCGGCCGCACCTGACGTGCCGACGATCGCGGAGATGGGCCTACCAGGCTTCGAAGGGATTCTCTGGATGGGCTACCTCGCGCCCGCGGGCACGCCGCCGGACGTGGTGAACCGCGTCGCCAAAGCGGTTCAGGACGCAGTGCGCTCGCCCTCCCTAGCGCGCGTCCTCTCCCAACAAGGTGTCGAGGCCGTGGACAGCACACCCGAGGAATTCGCCGCCCGGATCGCGAGGGAGATCCCCCAATGGCGCGACGTCATCCGCGACGCGAACATCCGACCGGAGTAGAAGAATGAGCCCGCCGCTGACGCCCCCGCCGGACCCGAACCCAAAGACGCCGAAGCTGCGCTGCCCACCCGGCTCCGTGGACTGCCAGATCCATCTCTTCGGACCCGCCAGCAAGTACCCTTTCGACCCCGGGAGCAAATACGTTTCCGAGGACATGCTGCCAGAGGAGTCCATCCGCATCCAGGACATCCTCGGGCTGGACCACGCCGTCATCGTGAGCGGCGGGGGGTACGGGATGGACACGCGTCACCTCTGCGACACACTGCGGCGCTTCCCCGATCGCTTCCGCGGCGTGGCGCTGCTGCCCGCGGAGACAGCGATGGCGGAAATGGAGCGACTGCACGGGCTGGGCGTGCGCGGCACCCGATTCGTCAGTCCGCGCCACGGCACGCACCTGCCGCAGATCTCCGAGCGCGTAGGCGCCATGGCAGCCGAGCTGGGCTGGGTGACCCAGTTCTACCCCGGCCAGGGCGAGTTGGAGAGCTTCGCGGAGCGCCTGCTCGCGCTGCCCGGGCGCATCGTTCTCGACCATTTCGCAGCCATTCCAGCGGCGGGGGGAACCGATCAACCGGCCTTCCGGACCTTGCTGCGGATGCTCGACACCGGACGCGTGTGGGTGCGGATATCCGGCCCGATGCGCTGCACGAAAGAGGACTTTCCCTACCCCTCCGTTACGCCGATTGCGCAGGCGCTGGTGGCCCATGCGCCGGAACGGCTGGTCTGGGGTTCGGACTGGCCGCATGTGAACATGGTGGGCCGCGTCATGCCCAATGACGGTGACCTGCTGGACCTCATGCTCGAATGGGTGCCGGATGAGGCGGTGCGCGACCGCATCCTCTCGGAGCAGGCGCGGGCGCTTTACGACTTTCCTTCGCCGAAGGGGGCTGACCGGCCTCAGTCGCTGAAATAGAGTCGGAGCGGGGTTTCGCCGGCGATCTGCTGGCGGACCCGCTCGTCGGGCACCCATTCGGCGAGGGTGGCGACGGCGTCGGCGTAGGTCACGCGGTCCTCAAAGGCAGCGAAGGGCCAGTCGCTTCCCCAGACGAGGCGCTCGCCGCCGGCGACGCGCAGCAGGGCGGCCGCGTAGTCGCGCGCCGCCTCTGGCGAGGGCATGCGGTAGCCTGCCGAGATCTTCACCCAGGTATTGCCGCGCTCGACCGCTGCGAGCATGGCCTTGAAGCCTGGCGAGTTCACGCCTTCGGCGGGGTCCGGGCGCCCGAAATGGTCGATCACGAGCTTCACGCCTGCCTCCTCCACGCCCTCGATCACCGCGGGCAGGTCGTGGCTCTCGGCGAGGACGTGCACGTGCCAGTCTAGGTCCCGCACGCGGCGGAGCAGGCGGCGGTATTCAGGGGATTTCAGGTCGGGTGGGCTGGCGACGTGCCGGTAGAAGATCCGGATGCCAACGATGCCGTCCTCCTTCATCCTCTCCATGCGGTAGAAATCCGCCTCGGGCGGGAGGATGACGGTGCCGCGCAGGCGCTTGTGCCGGCGCGTCGCGCGGATCGTGTAGTCGTTGTACTCGCCGTACATGCTGGCGGCAGCGATGACGCCGAAGGTGACGCCGTGCGCGTCCATGGTCTCGAGAAAACCCTCCGGCGTGGCGTCGAAGGGCGGCTGGTGCCAGGCACTGGCCACGCGCGGCATGTCCGTCGTGTAGAGATGAAAGTGACAGTCGATGATCGGGTGTGTGGTCATGCGGTCGGGCCTTGCCCCTCCCCAGCTTGCGCCGGCGTCCTGGGCGGCGTGGGAGGAATAGACCAGCACCGCCCGCGCTCAGCAAGGCGGCGGGCTTCCGCAGGAACGGTCCGGTGCGCCTCGCCTGGACCGGAATGGCGGATGGGGTGGGATTCGAACCCACGGTGAGGTTGCCCCCACGGCGGTGTGAAGTGGACTGCCGAGACCCAGCAGGCACTCAACAGCCTCTTCCCGAACCGGACTTGCAAGTTTCCAAGCATCCGGCTCTCCAGTACATCTTCGTTCTCAACGTGCTGCAAGATGCGGGTCAGAGAAATCTGATAAGGATTTCCCGTCATACCGGCCTGCATGGATCTCGTCGTGGCATGCCCCACATACCGGGATTTGTTTCCGGTTTAGGTTGGCCATGACCCGATCAAACCCGTGCAAGGGGTTTACCCCACCTTTCCGGATATGTCGCACGTGGTGCATTTCAACGTTGTTGTCTAAGCCGCAGATGCAGCATTTAGCCCCCAGCTTCGTTCGTGTGCGATAATTCGTCTGAACATTCAGAATGTCCAGAGCGTCGGCTCCCGCGTTAACGAGAAAAGCTGTGGTCTTTGCTTTCCAGTCGGTGGGGTACTTCAGGGCAACATACTTTGCTGTCCCGTCAGCCTGATTCACCGTAATGTTCAGCTTTGCTCCATGCTTGGCGAAAACACGCTTCATCGACATCTGGTGCCTGTGAGCAAGGGTCTTAGCAGCGCTGAACTGGAGAATGTATGCGACCCTCCTCAGCCTCGACCGATTTGCGGCAAAGCTGTAGTAGTTCAGGTAGCCGGTTAGAACGGCGTTGTACTCTTCGATTATACGTGCATCCTCTAGCACCGACATAGCCGGTTTCGAGATTGGCACGCCTTCGGGGGTACAGTAGCCCTTGTCAGCCAGGCGGGTCACAAGGCGAGGTACAGGCGCAAACAGGCGCATCACCCCGTTGGTGGTTCTCTTCGTGACGTGCGAGGTAACGTCTCCCCGTGTCCGGGTGTACGTAATAACCCGCGGTGTAGTTGACCCACACTTAATGCGTGTCCCGAGGAAAAACGCCTCCTCGGTTTTCGCATGCCGTATATGGGTCTTTTCCCGACTGAGGGTCAGCTTGAGATCCGTTGCGAGGAAGGTTTCCACCTCGTCCCGGATACTGTTAGCCAACTCCTTTCGTCCCGCCAACCCGATCAACCAGTCATCTGCGTACCTAACGTATTTGACCCGGATAGCCCGCGAATCATCCTTAAACGTTGGTAGGGTAGTTGAGATTTGCTTCAACCGCCGAATTTCGTCCGCGACCAGCTTCTTCTCTTCGGTATCGGCCTTTACCAGCCTCCTCCGAGCCCGACGCAACGCATTAAAGTTCTCCGCGTATTCAGGGCTATATTCCCGTGCAGCGTTCCTCTCGTATTTCCGACGGAGACCTTCTACATACACATCAAGCTCGTGCATGTATATGTTCGCGAGGATGGGAGAGATAATACTGCCTTGGGGAGTCCCTATGACGCTGTTCACCGGGGTTTTGAATTCAAGGTACCCAGCGGTTAGCGCCTTCCAGATCAGGTTCAGGAACCTTTGATCAGAGATTCTCTTTTGAAGAATCTCGATCAGCCGATGATGGTCGATGTTGTCGAAGCAGCCTTTGATATCTCCTTCGATAAACCATGTGGTCCCGTGCCAGTTTGTATCGATGTGCTTCAGCGCTGAATGAGGACCCATTCCCCTGCGGAATCCAAAGCTCAGGTTGCTGAATGAGCTACCGTGAGGGCTGTCGTAGATGCTTTCCAGAATGATGCGGATCGCTTCTTGAACAACCTTTTCCTTGGGCGGTGCGATCCCAAGAGGACGCTTGCCGCCGTTCGGCTTCGGAATTTGGACACGGCGTGCCCTAGAAAATTGGAACGATTCGTTCCGCATCTCAGAGACGATCTTCTCGATGTTGTGCATCGAGAATCCGTCCAGGGTTTGCTTATCCGCACCAGGGGTCATGTTACCCGGGCTGCTTTTGATCCTCTCGTAAGCCACCACATACAAGCCAGGCTTGAACATGAGGCGATAGAGGTCGTGGTTTACCCAGGCTGAGTTCCCGTTTGCCTTACGAAGTGCCTCAAGTCTTCCAAGGACTTTGTCACCCATCTCGGGTGATCCAAGGTCTTCTTGTGGCGTGTGTACCTGTGTTCCTTCCTGTTCGCCGGGCATTACCCCGGCCACATCCACAGAAGGGACCATGGCAGAGGCCATGGAGGAGGGTGTGGGATTCGAACCCACGGAAGCCTCGCAGCTTCGCCCGATTTCAAGTCGGGAGCAATCGACCACTCTGCCAACCCTCCGTCTCCAGTGGACCAGTAATACGAACACTCCGTCACCAGAAGCCCTCTGGCTTCCTCCGCCTCCTTAGTGAGAGGGCGGTTCTAGGGATTGCTCCCCTTAGGTGATCCCCCTGTTAGCGATGGTACGGTCCCCGGACTTAGGTGCCCAACTCATCCCTCGTATCCTC
This sequence comes from Roseomonas sp. KE2513, assembly GCF_016107305.1. GTDB lineage: Bacteria > Pseudomonadota > Alphaproteobacteria > Acetobacterales > Acetobacteraceae > Roseomonas. The sequence goes on along the minus strand of NZ_RCVR01000004.1, from coordinate 84,600 downwards.
ATTCTGAGGCGCACCCTGCTGAGGTCCTTCGTGATGCTTGAAAACCTCATCACGAACAGGCAGGCGGGGGTGACAGTCGCTTTCCCCCTCAGGTCGGTACTCCCGGTGCAAGAGATTTGGGTTCAAGTAGTGTAACCTTCACCATATCCGAGTTAGCTGACCGACTCGGCAGGGGTTCGCGACTACCCCTCGTCGGCCTTTTCACGCCATGCTGGTGTCCCCTTGGCCTTTCGGCCGTAGGTAAGGCGCTGCTTTAGCTACATAGACCTAGTAGCAGTTACTCTCGTAACCTCCGTTCCATCGCCCTCTCGGGGCGCACTTTCAAGACCGCTGCCATAGACCACTCGGCCACCCATCCGGACAGGCGGGCACAGCGCCTGTGCGGCACCGTGCGTGTTGCGGGTTACACCCGTGGCACTGCCATGGAAACCACCCGCGGTAGGCCCAGGCACCGGAGCGAGCCGTTCCGTCGCTTGAACGGCTGTGAAGTTCGCGCGAGGCGGAGGCTTCCGTTGCCCCGGGCGACTGGAAATGGCACCTCTGCCGGCATGAACCGCCCCGGCCGCCGGTCCGTCCTCACCTTTGCCCTCCTGACGCTGGCAAGACCGGCGCTCGCGCAGACAGAGGGGTTCGACAGCTTCCTCGACGGAGTGCGGGCGGAGGCGCGGCGAGCCGGGATCTCGGCGGCGACCCTTCAGCGGGCGCTCGGCAGCGTCCGCCCGGTCGACCGCGTGATCGAGCTCGATCGGCGCCAGCCCGAGAGCAGCCTCACCTGGGAGGCGTACCGGGACCGCATCGTCAGCCAAGTGCGGATCGACAATGGCCGTCGTGCCTATGCCGACAACCGCGCGCTCCTCGACTCGCTGCAGGCCCGCTTCCGCGTGCCCGGCCGGGTCATTGTAGCCATCTGGGGCATGGAGACGAATTACGGCACGAACACCGGCGGCTTCGGCGTGGTGGAGGCCCTGGCGACTCTCGCCTGGGACGGCCGGAGAGCGGCCTATTTCCGAGGCGAGCTGATTTCGGCGCTCCGCATCATCGAGGCTGGGCATGTCACGCCGGAGCGCATGCGGGGCTCCTGGGCCGGTGCCATGGGGCAGCCGCAATTCATGCCGACCAGCTTCGAGCGCCTGGCGGTAGATGCAGACGGCGACGGGCGGAAGGATATCTGGGACAGCCGGGCGGACGCGCTGGGCTCCATCGCCAATTATCTCGCCCGCTCCGGCTGGCAGGAGGAGGAGCGCTGGGGGCGCGAGGTGCGGCTGCCGGAGGGCTTCGACACCGCCACCGCCACGCGGGAGAACGTCCGTCCGCTGCGGGAATGGGCGCGGCAGGGCCTCGCCTTCACCGACGGCACGGCCCTTCCGGCGAGCGACACAGGCGCGGCGGTACTGATCCCCGGGCTGCCGAACGGCGGCACCCAGGCTTTCCTCGTCCTCGCCAACTTCAATGCCATCCGGCGGTATAACCCCTCCAACTTCTACGCGCTGGCGGTCGGGCTGCTCTCGGACCGAGTGGCGTGAGTCGCGGACTGGCGTGCGGGGTACGGCTTCTCCCGCTCATCCTCCTGGCCGGCTGCTGGAGCGCGGAGGCGCCTACGCCGGCAGGAGAGCCGCGCTACGTGGTCGGAGAGGCGTATCAGCTGCGCGGCCGCTGGTATTACCCTCGCGAGGATTTCGGCCTCGTCGAGGCGGGTCTCGCCTCGGTGGCGGCTGACTCACGGCCGGGGCGCCGGACCGCCGATGGGGAGGTGCACGACCCTGCCGCGCTCATGGCAGCCCATCGCACGCTTCAGCTCCCGGCCGTGGTCGCAGTGACCAATCTCGAGAACGGGCGCACGCTTCAAGTGAGGGTGAACGACCGCGGCCCCGCCGAGCCCGGGCGGGTGGTGGAGCTGTCCCGACGCGCAGGCGAACTCCTCGGCATCGCGCCCGGCCGGCCGGCCCAGGTACGGCTGGCGGTGCAGGGCGATGCCTCGCGCGCGTTGGCCGCGGGGCTGCCGGTGCCGGAGGGGCTGCGCCCACGGATCGAGGCGGCGCCGACCGGGGGCGTGGAGCGTGAGACCCTGGCGCCGCCCCCCGGCGCAAGGCAGGCCGAACGGGTGAGAGAGGGCAGGGAACCCGTTCTGGCAGTGTCCGACACGGGGCTGGGAAGGGCGAGCGCGGCCGCGACGCTGCCGGAGCGGGTGGTTCAGGCCTCTCCGGCGCCTGGGCGTCTCTTCGTTGAGGGAAGCAGCTTCTCCAGCCGGGCCGCGGCGCAGCGGCAGGCCGCGCGCCTCGGCGGCGCGCGCATCGAGGCCACCGGCCCGGCGCGGCAACCGGAGTGGCGCGTGCGCCTCGGCCCCTTTCTCGATTCGGCCGAGGCCGACAGGACGCTCGACGGCGCCCTGCGCGCTGGCGTATCGGAGGCGCGGATCACCGTGGACTAGGGGCCGCTGCCTGTGCCTGGATGGCGGCGGGGATTTGGGGGCGTAGAGATGCCGAAGCGTCGGGACATGATCGGGGCGGTCGCCGCCCTCGGTCTTGCCGGGGGAGTGCTGTCCGAGGAGGCGAGGGCCCAGGCTCGACCGCGGCCGGCCCGAGGGCCCGCGCCCCCGCCGCCAGGCAGCCCGGCGAGCACGCCGCTGGGTCCTGTGGACACCGCCGCGCGGCTCGCGCTGATCATCGACGCCGACACGGGCGCGGTGCTGCTCGAGAAGAACGCGGACGAGCGGATGCCGCCCTCCTCCATGTCGAAGCTGATGACGATCTACGTCGTGTTCGACCTGCTGAAGCAGGGCCGGCTGACCATGGAGCAGGAGCTGCCGGTCAGCGAGCGCGCCTGGCGGATGGGCGGCAGCAAGATGTTCGTCCAGCTCGGCACCAGCGTGAAGGTGCAGGACCTCATCCGCGGCGTCATTATCCAATCCGGCAATGACGCCTGCATCGTGCTCGCCGAAGGGATCGCGGGCAGCGAGACGCAGTTCGCGGAGATGCTGAACGATTACGGCCGCAAGCTCGGCCTGACCGCCAGCACCTTCCGCAACGCGACCGGCTGGCCGGACCCAGAGCACCGGATGACCTGCCGGGACCTCTCGATCCTTGCGCGACGGCTGATCAGCGACTTCCCCGACAATTTCCGCATCTATTCGGAGCGGAGTTTCGTCTGGAACAACATCACCCAGGAGAACCGCAACCCACTCCTCGGCCGTGTTGCCGGGGCGGACGGGCTCAAGACCGGGCACACGGACGAGGCGGGCTATGGCCTGACCGGCACGGCCAAGCGGGGCGACCGGCGGCTGATCCTGGTGGTGAACGGATTGTCGAGCATGGCCGCGCGGCGGGAGGAGACCGAGCGCCTGATGGAATGGGCCTTCCGCGAGTTCGAGAACGTGGCCCTCTTCCGCGCCTCGGACACGATCGAGGAGGCGCCGGTCTATCTCGGGGAGCGGCTGAAGGTGCCGCTGGTGGGCGGGCGCGACGTGGTGCTGACCCTGCCGAAGCAGTGGCGCCGCAGCCTGCAGGTGCGGCTGCGCTATGATAGCCCGGTGCCGGCGCCGATCGCGAAGGGGCAGGAGCTGGGCAAGCTCGAGGTTTCGGGCGCGGGGGTGCCGCCTATGTCCGTGCCGCTGCTGGCCGGAGCGGACGTGTCGAAGCTGGGGCTGATTCCGCGCATCCCGGCGGTGCTGGGGCGGCTCGTCAGTGGCGCCTGAGGGCGGCCGCGGACGCTTCATCACGCTGGAGGGCGGCGAGGGGGCGGGCAAGACGACCCTCTCCCGCGCCCTCTCGGCCCTGTTGGCTGAGGAAGGCGTGCCGGTGCTGCGGACCCGCGAACCCGGCGGCGCGCCCGGGGCGGAGGCTGTCCGCGGGCTGATCCTGGGGCAGGGGCCCTGGGATCCGGTGGCCGAGGCCATGCTGCACTTCGCCGCACGCAGGGAGCACGTGGCGCGCACCATCGAGCCCGCGCTGGACGCCGGGATCTGGGTTGTCTGCGACCGCTTCGCCGACAGCACCCTTGCCTATCAGGGTGCGGGGCAGGGGTTGCCGCGGGAGGTATGGGAGCGGCTCTGCGACCTCGCGCTGGGATCGCTGAGGCCGAACCTGACCCTCGTTCTCGACCTTCCGTCGGAGCGGGGCATGGGCAGAGCTCTCCAGCGCGGGGACGCCAACCGCTACGAGCTGCAGGGCGCGGATTTCCATGCCCGGGTGCGCGCGGCCTTCCTCGCGATCGCGGCGGCGGAGCCGGACCGCTGCGCCGTGCTCGACGCTTCCCGCCCGCCTTCGGAGGTTCTGGACGCGGCCCTCGACCTCGCCCTCGCCGCATGAGCCTGCCCCCCGAACCCCGCGCCAACCCGGCCCTTTACGGTCATGACCAGGCGGCCGCGGCCCTGCGCGACGCCGCGCTCTCCGGCCGGATGCATCACGGTTGGCTGCTGGCCGGGCCCGAGGGGGTCGGCAAGGCGACACTCGGCTGGCGTTACGCGCGGTGGGTGCTGGCGGGGATGCCGGGTGGTGCGGCCGTGGGTGAGGCGCCGCTCTACCGCTCACCCTCCGAGCCGATTTTCTCCCGTGTTGCTGCCGGGGCCCATGCGGACCTGCGGGCGCTGGTGCCCGGCACGGGCGAGAAGGGCAAGAAGGTGATGATTCGGGTGGAGGAGGTGCGCGAGCTGACGCGCTTCCTCGCGATGACGCCGGCCGAGGGCGGCTGGCGTGTGGTGGTTATCGAAACTCTGGAGGCGATGAACGAGGCGGCGCAGAACGCCCTTCTCAAGACGCTCGAGGAACCGCCGCCGCGGGCCGTCCTGGTGCTGACCACCTCCGCCCCCGACCGCTTGCTGCCGACAATCCGCAGCCGTGTGCGGCGCCTGGACCTGTTCCCGCTGGAAGCACCGCTGATGGACGAGGTGCTGGGGCGCTGGCTGCCGGAGATGGGGGAGGGGGACCGCGCGGCCCTGGCCCGGCTCTCTGGCGGCAGCCCGGGGCGTGCCCTGGTGCTGGCAGAGGGGGAGGGGCTCGCCATGGCGCGGGAGGTGGAGGGCTTCCTCGCCCGCCTGCCCCGCCCGGACCCTGCGGAGTTGCACGCGCTGGCCGACCGCTTGGCGGCGAAGCGGGACGGCAGCGCCTTCGTCACCTTCTTCGCCCTGCTGCGCGCCAGCCTGGCCGCGGCGCTGCGCGGCGCTGCGCGAGGGCAGGGGGCGCCGCCCTGGCTGGCGGGCCGCGGCCTTGCCGACTGGGCGGGGCTGTGGGACATGCTCGGCCGGCTGGCCGATGAGACCGAGACGCTTAACCTGGACCGCAAGCAGGCCGTGCTGACGGGTCTCTCGCGGCTCTCGACCTGACGGACCAGCCGCTATCGGCGCGGGGTCTTGGCATGAGTGAAAGCGGCACGGCGGGAACACGGGGACGATTCTTCGTCACCACGCCGATCTACTACCTGAACGGCCAGCCCCATATCGGCCATGCCTACACCTCCATTGCGGCCGACGTGCTGGCGCGGTGGAAGCGGCTCAGCGGGCACGACGTCTTCTTCCTGACTGGCACCGACGAGCACGGGCAGAAGGTGGAGCAGGCGGCGGTCGCGGCCGGGCTCTCGCCGCAGGAGTTCACGGACCAGCTGGCCGGCGATTTCCGTTCCATGGCAGAACGGATCGGCATCTCCTTCGACGACTTCATCCGCACGACCGAGGAGCGGCACAAGCGCTCCTGCGCGGCGCTGTGGGAGAAGCTGGCGGCGGGCGGGCACATCTATCTCGGCCATTACGAGGGCTGGTACGCGGTGCGCGATGAGGCCTTCTACGGCCCCGATGAGATTGAGGAGCGCAACGGGCAGAAGGTGGCTATCGCCTCCGGGGCTCCGGTCGAGTGGACGCGCGAGCCCTCGTACTTCTTCCGTCTCTCCAACTGGACCGACCGGCTGCTCGCCTTCTACGAGGCGAACCCGGACTTCATGGCGCCGGCAAGCACGCGGCGGGAGGTGATGTCCTTCGTGAAGGCCGGGCTGCAGGACCTCTCGATCTCCCGCACCTCGTTCAAATGGGGCGTGCCGGTGCCGGGCGACGGGGCTCATGTGATGTATGTCTGGCTGGACGCGCTGACGAACTACATCACCGCTGCCGGCTATCCCGACACCAGTGCGGACCGCTGGGCCTTCTGGCCGGCCGACGTGCACATGGTCGGCAAGGAGATCACGCGATTCCACTGCGTCTACTGGCCAGCCTTCCTGATGGCTGCCGGGCTGGAACCGCCAAGGCGCGTCTATGCTAATGGCTGGCTGACCATCGAGGGGCAGAAGATGTCGAAGTCCCTCGGCAACGGGCTCGACCCGCTGCTGCTGGCGGAGGAATTCGGGCTCGATCCGCTGCGCTACTACCTCCTGCGGGAGGTTCCCTTCGGCAATGACGGCGACTTTTCGCGCCGGGCCGTGATCGGGCGACTGAACAGCGAGCTGGCGAACGACCTCGGCAACCTCGCCCAGCGCAGCCTCTCTCTGATCCAGCGGAACTGCGAGGGGCGGCTGCCCGCGCTGACGGCACCGACCGAGGCGGACCGGGAGCTGCTCGGCCCGCTGGAGGCGCTGCCGCCTGCGGTGGACGAGGCGATCTCGCGCCAGGCTTTCGGCGAGGCGCTGGAGCGGATCTGGACGGTGGTGCGCCTCGGCAATTCCTGGATCGATGCCCAGAAGCCCTGGGCGCTGAAGAAGACCGATCCCATGCGGATGGAGGCGGTGCTGCGCAGCCTGCATACGCTGCTGCGAGGGCTGGCGACGATCCTGCAGCCCTTCATGCCCGGCACCATGGCGGCGATGCTCGACCAGCTGGCGGTGGGGGAGGGGGCCCGCGGCCTGGCGGACCTAGCGACTCCCATGGCCAATGGCACCCTTCTGCCGCCGCCGGTGCCGCTGTTCCGCAAGATCGACGAGGCCGCCTGATGCTTGTCGATAGCCACTGCCACCTCGACTACTTTGGTGAGGAGGAGATCGAGGCGGTCATTGACCGGGCCCGCTTGGCCGGCGTCAGGCGGATGGTGACGATCGGGGTACGTATGAGCCAGGGCGCCGCGGTGAAGGCCTTGGCGGAGCGTTTCCCGGAGGTCTGGGGTACGGTCGGCGTCCATCCCCAGAACGCGGGTGAGGAGCCGATCCCCACCGTGGAGGAGATTGTCGCCCTGGCGGACCATCCGCGAGTGATCGGGATTGGTGAGTCGGGCCTCGATTATTTCTACGACAAAGCCCCGCGCGAGGTGCAGCAGGAGAGTTTCCGACGCCATATCCGCGCCAGCCAGCGCACGGGCCTGCCGCTCGTGATCCACGCGCGCGATGCCGATGACGACATTGCGGCCATCCTGGCGGAAGAGCGCGCATTGGGCGGTGACTTCCCGGCGCTGCTGCACTGCTTCTCCTCTACCCGTGCTCTGGCAGAGCAGGTCGTTGCGGATGGGGGCTATGTCTCGCTCTCCGGCATCCTGACCTTCCCAAAAAGTGAGGAACTCCGCGCCATCGCGGCGGGTCTGCCAGAGGACCGACTGCTGCTGGAGACGGATAGTCCCTATCTGGCACCCGTGCCGCAGCGTGGAAAACGTAACGAGCCGGCGCTTGTGGCCCACACGGCAGCAATGCTGGCGCGGGTCCGGGGGTGGGAGGTCGCACGCACGGCCGAGTTGACCACGTCTAACTTCATGCGCTTGTTCAGCCGATGCCGATAAGGTTCTGATTTTGAAGATAATACTTCTCGGCTGCGGTGGTTCCGGGGGCGTTCCGCTTCTTGGCGGCGATGATGGCCATGGCGCCTGGGGCGCTTGCGACCCGGCCGAGCCTCGCAACCGGAGGACACGATCGAGCATCGTGATCCAGGCGGCTGATGGTCAAACAATTCTCGTGGACGCCGGACCGGACCTGCGCGCCCAACTGCTTGAACACGGCATCGGGCGGATCGATGCCGTGCTGCTGACCCATGCCCATGCGGACCACGTTATGGGCCTGGACGAGTTGCGGATCATCAACCGGATTATGGGGAAAGCGCTGCCGGTTTACGGCACGGCACAAACCCTGTCCGACGTAACCAGTCGTTTCGAATACGCGTTCCGGCCGCCGACACTTGGCTTCTTCCGACCGGCGCTGGAGGCGGTGATCGTGGAGCCTGGACAGGTCGTCCACCTGGCTGGGCTCGACGTGCGGCTCTTCTCGCAGGACCACAAGGTAATGGAGACGCTCGGCCTGAGGATCGGCAGCTTCGGCTATTCGACGGATGTCGTGGAGATGCCGGATGCGGGCTTCGATGCCCTGGCGGGCGTGCAGGACTGGGTAGTGGGCTGCTTCCAGCGCGCGCCACATCCGGTTCATGCGCATGTGGAGAAAGCGATCGACTGGGCGTGCCGGCTGGGAGCCGCGCGAACGGTGCTGACCCATATGGGCCCGGACCTGGACTGGGCCTGGATGCGTCAGTCGCTGCCCGAGGGCGTGGAGCCCGGATACGACGGCATGGTGCTGGAGAGCCCTCAAGATGGCGCATAATTTTTACATAATTCACATTACGCGGCTTGAGGAAGCGCAGGGATGAGCAGGTCTACCCCCGCTGCCGAGCTGCTGCGCCTACTCGGGATTATGGCGCGGCTGCGGGCACCGGATGGCTGCCCCTGGGACCAAGTGCAGGACTTCGCCTCGATCGCCCCCTACACGGTCGAAGAAGGCCATGAAGTCGCTGACGCCATCGCCCGGAAGGATTGGTCGGGGCTGCAGGACGAGTTGGGCGACCTGCTTCTCCAGGTCGTTTATCACGCCCGGATAGCCGAGGAGGCCGGATGGTTCGCCTTCGCCGACGTGGCGAAATCCATCAACGAGAAGATGATCCGCCGTCATCCTCATGTCTTTGGCGAGGACGCCGCGCGGGACGCTGCCCAGCAAACGGCCGCCTGGGAGGTCCAGAAGGCGGCCGAGCGCGCTGCCCGCGCAGAGACGGGCACGTTGGCGGGCGTTTCGGGCAACCTTCCTTCCCTCACCCGCGCGGCCAAGCTCACGCATCGGGCCGCACGGGTCGGCTTCGATTGGCCGGATGCCGAGCAGGTGCTGGACAAGCTTGAGGAGGAAGCCACGGAGCTTCGGGCCGAGCTGCCCGGCGCCGATCCCGCCCGGCTGGCGGACGAGGTTGGCGACCTTCTCTTCGTGGTCGCCAACCTCGCGCGGAAGCTTGATCTTGATCCCGAGGGGTGCCTGCGCGGCGCGAACGCGAAGTTCGAGCGGCGCTTCGGCGCTATCGAGGACGGACTCTCTCGCCAGGGTCGCACCCCGGCGGAGGCTAGCCTGGAGGAAATGGAGACGCTCTGGGCCGCGGCGAAGGCGGCCGAACGCCGCTAGTCCCCAAGCAACGCGCCCCAGGCCGCGTCCCAGGAGGCTTTGTCTGGCGCGCAGATGAGGCCTCCTGCACGGTCCCGCGCGGGGTCGTAGGCGCTGCCGTCGAAATGCGCGGCGTGGCCCCCGGCCTCCTGGTGGACCAGCCAGCCAGGGGCATGGTCCCAGGGCATGAGGCGGTTATAGAGCGAGACGTGGATGTGGCCCCCGGCGAGGAGGCGGTACTCATGGGCGGCGCAGCCGAGCTGCCAAGTCTTCGCCAGTCGCGGTAGCCGGGCAGCGACATGGCTCTTCAAGGGTTCCGCGAGGTAGCCGTAGGAGACGCAGCCGACCATGGCGCCGACGTCGACCGGGAGCGCCACGCTCAGCGGCGTGCTCCGACTGCCATCGGCCGCAGCGAGCCAGGCCCCCTCCCCGCGCGCAGCCATCAGCGTGTCGTCGCCTGTCGGGTCGTGGATCCAGGCGGCCACCACCTCACCGCGCAGGAAGGCCGCGGCCATGCAGCCGAAGAGCGGCATGCCCGCCGCGAAATTCGCGGTGCCGTCCACGGGATCCACCACGAAGGCGAGTTCCTCCGTCGCGAGGCGGTCGGCGAGAACGGGATCGGCCGAGCAGCCCTCCTCCCCCACCACCAGGCATCCGGGGAAGGCCTGGGTAAGCGCCGCGGCAATCGCTCGCTCCGCCAACTCGTCCGCATCCGTCACCATGTCCAGCGGCCCGGTCTTGGTGCGGATATCGGCGGCGGCGAGTCGGCGGAAGCGCGGCATGATCTCCGCGCGCGCCGCCTCCCGCAGGATGGCATCCACGGCCGCGAGGGCCGCGGCGTCGAGGCCCTTCACGCCGGGCCGCGCTGGGCGAAGCGGGCGAGATCCGTGGGCGAGAGGCGGACGGAAAGGCGGATCGCGTCCTCGCCATCGTTACGCTCAATGACCTCGCCGTGCTGGTACAGCCAAGCGAGACCCGCGCCGTCACCGGGCTCGAGCGTGAAGGCCTCGGTGACGTAGCCGGCCGCCACACGCTCATCCAGCATGGTGCGAAGCGGCTCCAGCCCCTCCCCTGTCAGCGCGGATACAGGAACGGAGGAGGCGGTCGCCGGCGGCGGCTCCTCCAGCAGGTCCGTCTTGTTCAGCACCTCGATGACGCGCGCCTCCCAGTCCTCGTCGAGCGGCGCATCCTCGCCCGAGGCAAGGTCGTTCAGGACGCCGACGACGTCGGCGCGCTGGGCGGCGCTGTCCGGATGGGCGATGTCGCGCACGTGCAGGATGACGTCGGCCGCCGCGACCTCCTCCAGCGTGGCGCGGAAGGCCTCCACCAGCTGCGTCGGCAGCTCGGAGATAAAGCCAACCGTGTCCGAGAGGATGACGGTCCGCCCGGACGGCAGGCGGATCGCGCGCATGGTCGGGTCCAGCGTGGCGAAGAGCTGGTCCTGCGCATAGACGCCGGCGCCAGTGAGGGCGTTGAAGAGCGTGGACTTGCCCGCGTTTGTGTAGCCGACGAGCGCAACGATCGGATAGGGCACCTTGCCGCGCTGCTTGCGGTGCAGGCCGCGGGTGCGGCGCACCTGCTCGAGCTCCTTCTTCAGCTTGACGATGCGCTCGTCGATCAGGCGCCGGTCGATCTCGATCTGCGACTCACCGGGACCGCCTAGAAAGCCGAAGCCACCGCGCTGCCGCTCAAGGTGGGTCCAGGACCGAACGAGACGGGTGCGCTGATACGACAGGTGCGCCAGCTCGACCTGCAGCGAGCCCTCCCGCGTGCGGGCGCGCTCGCCGAAGATCTCGAGGATCAGGCCGGTACGATCGATGACCTTGCAGCCCCAGGCGCGCTCAAGGTTGCGCTGCTGCACGGGGCTGAGTGCAGCGTCCACGACCACCACTTGCACGCCGTGCTCAGCCATGGCGGCACGGGCGGCCTCCACCTGCCCCTCGCCGAGCAGGGTGCTCGGGCGACGAGCGCGGAGGGGAAAGATGCCGGTGTGGACGATGGCCACGCCAATCGAGGCGGCCAGACCGACCGCCTCGGCCAATCGGGCCTCGGCAGCCCGGGTGGCGCCCCTTCCATCAGGGATGCCGTGGGGTCTCTCCCACGGCAGGATGACAGCGGCCGGGGTGGGCCCCGCCGGATCAGTCGTGGCTGCCGACAGGGCTCGGCTCGCGGGGCGTGAGGGTCATGGTGGTCTCGCGGACAGGGGCGCCGCCCTGGGTTGGAGCCTGGGCGCCGGCGGAGGAGGCATCGAAGAGCATAATGGGCGCGCCCGGCATTACCGTGCTGATGGCGTGCTTGTAGACGAGCTGTGTGTGCCCGTCCCGGCGCAGGAGCACCGAGAAGTTGTCAAACCAGGTGATGATCCCCTGGAGCTTCACGCCGTTGACGAGGAAGACCGTGACAGGGGTCTTGCTCTTGCGGACATGGTTCAGGAACACGTCCTGAACGTTTTGGGACTTGTCGGCAGCCATGGGCTGATGTCCTTCTTCTCGTGTTCCGCCCGGCTTTGCCGTGGCGGATGAAGGATGCGGTTCTTCTTCACGGCCCGCACTCGTGCGATCCGCCCATCCCGGGCGCGCATCCTCGCCCTCCGGAAGGCCTGTAACTCAGCCCGCGGGGCGGGTGTTGGCAAGCGCGGATAGCGCAATCGTCATCTGCGCTGCGCTCAGGAAGTGGTGCGTCGGTGCGGAGGCCGCCGGACCCCCGTCATGGGCGGCGTCGCCGAGGAGGACGGGCACGCAGCCGGCCCGCCGCGCGGCCTCCATGTCCAGGGAGTTGTCCCCGACATACCAGACGGTCTCGCCGGCCCGGATACCGCAAGCGGCGCAGGCAAGGCGCATTGGCCTGGGATCGGGCTTGTCCGCCACGCCATCGCCGGCGCCGACCAGCGCCCGGAACAGCGGCGACCAACCGAGGCTCGCGGCTTCGGCGCGCAGCAGCGGGCCGGACTTGTTGGAAAGCACCGCAGTAGGGGCGAGTTCGGCCGCCTGCCGGATCAGGGCCTCCGCGCCGTCCATCGGGCGGAGCACCGAGAGGTGAGTCGCGCGCACCGCCGCGTAGAAGATGTCTCGCGCGTGCTCCCAGCGGTCGCCAAAGAGCGCAGGAAAGCTGTCGCGGAGCGAGTGGCGCACGCGAGCGCGCACCTCCTCCAGCGTCCATTCCGGCAGGCCGGCGTCGCTGAGCGCCGCGTTCAGCCCCGCCTGGATGGCGGGCCAGCCGTCCACCAGGGTGTTGTCCCAGTCCCAGACAATGGCACGAGGGCGGATCATGCGGCGCTGTTGCGGGGGCCGCCCTTCACATGGCGGGCGAAGATGTCGAAGAGGCGGCGGGTCACGGGGCCGGGCACCCCCTCCCCCACCGGGTGCCCGTCCACGGCTAGGACAGGCTTCACGAAAGAAGTAGCGGAGGTGATGAAGGCTTCCCGCGCTTCCGCCAGTTCGTCCAGGGAGAAGGGCCGCTCCTCCGCCTGCAGGCCGTGCGCCTTCATCTCGGCGAGCAGCGCGGCGCGGGTGCATCCGGGAAGGATGGACTCACCGAGCGGAGGAATGCGGATGGTGCCCTCGGCATCCACGATCCAGAAGCTCGTCGCGGCACCCTCGGAGACCATGCAAGTCACAGGGTCGTAGAGGATCGCCTCCCCTGCCCCCGCCTCCCGCGCCGCCTGGCGGGCAAGGACGTTGGGCAGGAGGTTCACGCTCTTGATGTCGCGCCTTGCCCATCGGTGGTCGGGCTGCGTGATGGCCGTCATGCTCCAGCCGTCGAGGCTCGACGGATAGGGCGGGATCCGGCGGACGGTGACCACGAGGCTCACCGGCACCGGCACCTTCGGGAAGGCGTGGTCGCGCCGGGCCACACCGCGGCCAACCTGCATGTAAAGCAAGCCTTCCGTCACCCGGTTGCGGCGCGCGACCTCCGCGAGCACAAGCCGGAGAGAGGCCAGCGGCATCGGCAGGCCGAGCTGGATCTGGCCCACGGAGCGCTCCAGCCGCGCGAGGTGCAGGTCGGCATCCACGAAGCGGCCATCGTAGAGATGGACCACCTCGTAGATGCCGTCGCCGAACTGGTAGCCGCGGTCCTCGATGTTCACGCAGGCGTCGCGCTGCGCGACGTAGCGCCCGTTCACATAGGCAATGCGCGACATAAGGACCGTCCGTTCACGAAGGTAGCTTAAAGGTAGCGACTCATGCGACCGCTTTTATCACGAAACGGACGCCCGGTCCTCCGCCTGCACCCCGAGGAACTTGAGCTTACGATGCAGGGCCGAGCGCTCCATCCCCACAAAATTGGCCGTGCGGCTGATGTTCCCGCCGAAGCGCAGGAGCTGAGCCTCGAGATACTGGCGCTCGAAGAGCTCCCGCGCGTCGCGCAGCGGCAGGGTCATGATCTCGCTGGAGCGATCCAGCTTGAGCATGGCGGGGGCGGAGGAACCCACCTCGGGCGGCAGCATCTCTGGCCGGATTGGGTCAGCCGGGCCGCCCGGGGCCATGATCAGCAGCCAGTCCACGAGGTTCCGGAGCTGGCGCACATTGCCCGGCCAGTCATAAGCCTGCATCGCCGCCATGGCGTCCTCGCTGATCTCGCGCGGGGGAACGCCCGAGTTCTCGGCGGATTTTCCCATGAAGTGGCGGGCCAGCGCGGGCACGTCCTCGCGCCGCTCGCGCAGCGCGGGCATGCGGATGGGCACGACGGCGAGGCGATAGAAAAGGTCCTCACGGAACCGGCCGGCGGCGATCTCGGCAGTCAGGTCGCGGTTGGTGGTCGCGGTCACGCGCACGTCCACCTTCACGCGGGTCGCGCCGCCAATGCGCTCGAAGCCTTGCTCCTGCAGCGCGCGGACGATCTTGCCCTGGGTCTCCAGCGGCATGTCCGCGACCTCGTCGAGCAGGAGCGTGCCGCCATGGGCGCGCTCCAGCACGCCGGGGCGGCGGGGCTGGGTCATCGGGTCCGGTCCGCCCTCCACGCCGAAGAGCTCCTCCTCGAAGCGGGAGGGGTTCAGCGTTGCGCAGTTGAGTGCCACGAAGGGCTCGTCCGCCCGGCGGGAGCGGGCATGGATGGCGCGCGCCGCCACCTCCTTGCCCGAACCGGCCGGGCCGGTGATCAGCACGCGCGATCCGGTGGGCGCCACCTTCTCAATGGCGTTGCGGATCTGGGCGATCAGGGAGGAGGTGCCGACCAGCTCCGTCTCAGAGCCGCCACGCAGCTTCAGCTCGCTGTTCTCGCGCTTGAGGCGGGCAGCCTCCAGCGCGCGGGCGACGATCAGCAACAGCCGGTCCGACTTGAAGGGCTTCTCGATGAAGTCGTAGGCGCCCTGCTGGATCGCCTGCACCGCCGTCTCGATCGTGCCGTGGCCCGAGATCATGACCACGGGCACGCGCGGCTCCTCGCGGTGGATCGCCTCCAGGATGCCAAGGCCGTCCAGCCGGGAATTCTGCAACCAGATGTCGAGGATGACGAGGTTGGGTCGCTTCTGGCGGAAGGCCGCCAGCGCCTGGTCGCTGTTCGCGGCCTGCCGGACCTCGTAGCCCTCGTCGGCGAGGACGCCGTCGATCAGGGCCCGGATATCCGGCTCATCGTCCACGATCAGGATGTCATGCGCCATGGCGCAGCATCTCCGTTCCTCTGTCGTGCAATCCTTCGGGCTCCGCCGTTCCGTTCTGGGGCAAGGTGAGCGTCGCACGGGCGCCGCCGTCCGATCCATCCGCGAGCGTCAGCCCGCCTCCATGGTCCTCCATGATCTTCTTCACGATGGCAAGCCCGAGGCCGGTTCCCTTCACCTTATGGGTTACATACGGTTCCGTGAGCCTGTCCCGCTCGGCGTCGCCGGGCAAGCCGATGCCGTTGTCCTCCACCGCGATATGCACCCAGGCGCCGGCGACGGAGACCTCGACCGTCACTCGGCCGCCCGCCTCGCCCTGCGGGCGCATGGCGATCGCGTCGGCCGCGTTCTGGAGAAGGTTCGTCAGGGCCTGGTTCACCAGACGGCGGTCGCAGCGCACGGCCGGCGCGTCATCCGGCATGACGAGGTCGTAATGGATACCTGGATGCGCGTCCCGCTGGAGGACCAGCGCCTCGCGCACGAGGCGTGCCGGATCCTCGGGGCGCATGACCGGGTGGGGCATCCTTGCGAAGGCCGAGAACTCGTCGACCATGCGGCCGATATCGCCCACCTGTCGAACGATCGTGTCCGTGCAGGCGCGGAACGTGTCGGGATCGTCCGAGATCTGCTTCAGGTAGCGGCGCTTCAACCGCTCGGCCGAGAGCTGGATGGGGGTCAGGGGGTTCTTGATCTCGTGTGCAATGCGCCGGGCGACATCCGCCCAGGCAGCGGTGCGCTGGGCCGAAAGCAGGGCGGTGATGTCGTCGAACGTGAGAACATAGCCCGAAAGCCCGCCCGCGTCGAACTCCGCACCAATGCGCGCGAGCAGTGTGCGGCGGCCGGACGGACCGGGCACGGGAATTTCCTCCGTCCGTGCGCGCTCGGGCGTCGCGGCGGCGGCGGCGAGGAAGGCGCGGAACTCTGGCACCACCTCCTCCAGCTTCTCCCCCACGGCGCCGTCCAGGTCGCGGCCGAGCAGCTCGCTCGCCGGCCGGTTCGGCAGGTTGATCCGCCCGTCGGCGTCGAGGCCGATTACCCCGGCCGAGACGCCTGCGAGGACGCCCTCGGTGAAACGCCGGCGGTCATCGAGCTGGCGATAGGCCTCCAACAGCTCGCTGCGCTGCGCGGCCAGCTGGTTCGTCATTCGGTTAAAGGCCCGGGATAGGCTACCAACCTCGTCATCCGCCCGCCCCTCCTCTACGCGGAAGGAGAGGTCGCCTCCCCTCACCCGTTCCGCAGCGTTGATGAGACGAGAGATGGGACGCGCGATCTGGTTTGCCATGACCAGTCCAATGAGAACCGCTGCGAGCAGTACGAGCAGGGTAGCTATCGCGAAGATAAGCACAAACGTGACCTGCAACCCTGATCGGTTGCGGTCGAGCTGGTCATACTCCTGAAAGGCGAGCTCGGTCCGCTGCATGTGCTCGATGATGGAGGGGTCGAGCGGGCGGTTGATCAGCAGCATCAGCCCGGGATCAATGTCGAGCGCGACGAGCCCCCTCACCCGCCCCTCCTCCCCCTCGGAAGCGAGCACAGCGACGTCGCCCTGGCGGGCGATCTCCATCGCCCAGGCCGGCGGCGGGTCGATGACCAGCGAGCTGCCGAGACCGGCACTGGCGATCACCCGCCCGAGCACCGGCTCGAAGACGATCGCCTCCGTCAGCCCGCGGAGCGCGGTATGGGTGGTCAGCACCCGGCTGAAGCCGATGGTGTTGTCCGGCAGTAGCGGCGCCGCACGGTTGAGGTCCGCCGCCATGGCGAGGGCATCGGCCCGGATGGTGTTGCGGTTCTCGTCCAGATACGCGCGGGAGGCGACGAGGCTGGCCTCCAGCGTGTCCCGCACCTTGTCCCCGAACCAAGCCTGAATGCCCAATTCGAAGAAGAAGGCGGCGAAGACCGCGACGAGCAGCGCAGGGACGACGGCAACAACGCCGAAGAGCATCACCAGCCGCACATGCAGGCGCGAGCCCGCGCTGCCCCGCCGCCGCTCCGCCCAGACGCGCACGAGCCGCCCGGCGAGGCTAGCCATCAGCAGCAGGACGACGGCCGCGTTGAAGAAGACAAGGACGGCCGTCTGGGAGGGGCTCGTCGGCCCGAAGGGGTTTCCTCCCGAGAGCACCGCGAAGGAGGCGACACCGAGCAGCAGCGCGCCCATCGCCAGCGCGAGGGTCATCACGCGGCCCAGAAGCATGTCCGCCAGCCGGCGCGCCAGGCCGACCGGTTGCTCCCGCGGGCGGCTCATGCGCCCGCCACGGAAGCGCCGGTCACGAGAGGCCGCGCACCACCGGCAGTTCCAGTTCCCGGATCTTCTTCCGCAAGGTGTTGCGGTTCAGGCCGAGCATGGCGGCGGCCTTGATCTGGTTGCCGCGGGTATTGGCTAGGGCGAGGCGCAGCAGGGGCCGCTCCACCTCGGCCAACACGCGCTCGTAGAGGTCGCGCACAGGCAGCCCATCCCGCTGGGCGCTCATGAAGGTGGCGAGGTGGCGCTCCACCGCCTGCTCCAGCGTCTCGGCGCTGGCAGGGGCCGGGGGCGCCCCGGGGCCGGGCTCGGCCTCGGCCAGTTCGGCCGCCACCGCGTCCTCGCCGATCACCTCCTGCGGGTAGAGCGCCGCGAGGCGCCGCATCAGGTTCTCGAGCTCGCGCGCGTTGCCAGGCCATGGATGAGACTTCAGCCGCTCCACGGCGTCGTTGTCCAGCGACTTGGCGGGCAATCCCGCCTCCCGCGCACGGTCGAGGAAGTGCCGGGCCAGAAGCGGAATATCCTCGGTCCGCTCCCGCAAGGGCGGTAGCCGGATGGGGACGACGTTGAGGCGGTAGAAAAGGTCCTCTCGGAAGAGGCCTTGGCGGATGGACTGCCGCAGGTCGCGGTGGGTGGCGGCGACGATCCGCACATTCGCCTTGATGGGCGTGCGGCCGCCGACGGTGGTGAACTCCCCCTCCTGCAGCACGCGGAGGAGGCGGGTCTGGGCCTCGGCCGGCATGTCACCGATCTCATCGAGGAAGAGCGTGCCGCCAGCAGCCTGCTCGAAGCGCCCCACGCCGCGGGACATGGCGCCGGTGAAGGCACCCCGCTCGTGCCCGAAGAGCTCCGCCTCGATCAGGTCGCGCGGGATGGCCGCCATGTTCACGGCCACGAAGCTGCCGCTGCGCCGGCGGGAGTAGTCGTGGAGTGCCCGAGCAACCAGCTCCTTGCCAGTGCCGGACTCCCCCGTGATCATCACGGTCAGGTCGGTCGTCGTGAGGCGGGCAACTGTCCGGTAGATCTCCTGCATGGCGGCCGAGCGGCCGACGAGCGGCAGCCGCTCCTCCTCCGCATTCTCCGACTCGGGCTCCTGAGCGGCCGGGGCCGCAAGCGCCCGGCCGACGAGGGACAGGAGGTCCTTCAGGTCGAAAGGCTTGGGCAGGTAGTCGAAGGCGCCGCGCTGCGCCGCCTTCAGCGCGGTCGCAAAGGTGGACTGAGCGCTCATCACCACCACGCGCAGCTCCGGCCGTACGCGGCGGATGCGGGGTACGAGGTCGAGGCCGTTCTCGTCGGGCATTACGACATCGGTGATGACGAGATCGCCCTCCCCGTCCTCGACCCAGCGCCAGAGGGTGGCTGCGGAAGAGGTGGCGCGCACGTTGTAGCCAGCCCGGCCGAGCGCCTGGGCGAGCACGGTGCGGATGGCGCGGTCGTCGTCGGCGATCAGGATGGTGCGTTCGGTCATCTACTTCGCTGGCTTGCTCGGGCGGGCTGTGGTGGCGGTGCTGGCGTTCAGGCAGGCTGTCTCAGCCGCGCGCGGACGGGCGGCGCGCTGCTGGCCGGGGGCATGGCCAGGGACAGGCGGAAGGCGGTGCGACCGGGGCGGCTGTCGCAGGCGATCAGCGCGCCGTGGTCGGCCACGAGCTTGGCGACGAGCGCGAGGCCTAGCCCCTGCCCGCCCCGCTTGGTGGTGACGAAGGGCTCGAAGAGGCTCGCGCGGACCTGCTCGTCGATCCCCGGCCCGTTGTCGCGCACGCTGACCTCCAGCGGCAGGTGGACGCGCTCGAGCGAGCCCGGCACCGCGAGGCGCACGCCGTGGCGATAGGCCGTGGAGAGCACGATCTCGCCCTTCAGCGGGTCCACCGCCTCGGCCGCGTTCTTGATGAGGTTCAGCAGAATCTGAACCAGCTGGTCGCGGTTGCCCCAGACCGGCGGGAGCGAGGGATCGTACTCCTCCACGATGCGGATATGCGAGGCGAAGCCGGTCGAGGCGACGCGGCGCACATGGTCCAGCACCTCGTGGATATTCACAGCCTCCTGGACGATCGGGCGCTCGGAGAACATGTCCATCCGCTCCACGAGGTCGCGGATCCGGTCCACCTCGTCCTGGATAAGGAGGCAGAGCTCCCGATCGCCCTCGGAGGCCGCCTGCTCCAGCAACTGCGCCGCCCCCCGGATGCCGGAGAGCGGGTTCTTCACCTCGTGGGCAAGCATCGCCGCCATGGCGCTGGCCCCGCGCGCGGCGCCCCGGAAGTTGAGCTGGCGGTCGAGCTTCTGGGCGGTGGAGCCGTCCTGAAGGGTCAGCAGCACCGCTCCCGGCATCTCCGGAAGGGTGGCGCCGCGAGCCGAGACGCCATCCCGGTAAAGACGGGGCGATTGCAGGGTGAGATCGTGGTCCGAGACCGGTGCATCCGCCGACCGCACCTGACGTACGAGGGCTGGAAGGCGGGAATCCTCCGGCAGGAGGTCGGTCAGCTGCATCTGGCGCAGGCTGGCGGCCGATATGCCCAGGAAGAGTTCCGCCGCCGGGTTGGCGAAGCGGAATCGCTCCTCCGCATCCAGCAGCACCACCGGGACGGGCAGGGCGGAGAGGAGATGCGTGCTGCTGGGCAGCCCGGCGAGCGGATCGACGAGAGAGGTGTCGGGCATGGCGGCTCCCTAGGCGGCCAGGGCGGCGTTGTCGTCTTGGCCGCGGCCGGCATCGCGGTACATGTCGCGCACGCCCTCCACCCCTGCGTCTAGGAGCGGGCGGTAGAAGCCTTCGATGGCCGCCATCGCCTCCTCGACCGTATCGGCGGCATTGATGCGCACTCGGAACTCCGCGCTGCCCGGAAGGCCGCGCGAGTACCAGGCGACATGCTTGCGGGCGAGCCGCAGGCCGGGGTTGCTGCCGTGGTGCGACAGCATGGCCGCGTAATGGGCAAGCAGCGTGGCGTACTGCTCGGCCAGCGGCGGCACCTCCGGCATGGTGCCGGTAGCGAGGTACTCCGCCACGAGGCCGGGCAGCCAGGGGCGTCCATAGGCGCCGCGGCCGATCATCACGCCGTCCGCCCCCGACTGGCGCAGCGCCTCCTCGGCGTCGAGCGGGCCGAGGATGTCGCCGTTGACGATGACGGGAATGGAGACGGCTGCCTTCACCCGGGCAACGAAGGCCCAGTCCGCCGTGCCCGTGTAAAGCATCTGGCGGGTGCGGCCGTGCACGGTAACCATGCGAATCCCGCATTCCTGCGCGATGCGGGCGAGGTTTGGGGCATTGAGGCTCGAATGGTCCCAGCCCATCCTCATCTTGAGGGTGACGGGCACGGGCACGGCGCGAACCGTCGCCTCCAAGATGCGGGCGGCCTTCACCTCGTCCCGCATGAGGGCGCTGCCGGCCTGCTGGCCGACCGCGACCTTCTTCACCGGGCAGCCGAAGTTGATGTCCACCAGGGCGGCGCCGTGATCCACGGCAAGGCGCGCGGCCTCGGCCATCACCTCTGGATCGCAGCCGGCGAGCTGAACGCTGGCCGGACCGCCGAAGCCATCCATCTCCGCCATTTTCAGGGTTTGGCGATTCTCGCGCACCATGGCCTGGCTCGCGATCATCTCGCTGACCACCATCGGCGTGCCGAGCCCCCGCGCGACCTGCCGGAAAGGAAGGTCCGTTACGCCCGACATCGGCGCGAGGATCACGGGGCGATCGATGTGGACATCGCCTAGGACGATCGGGCGCAGCGGCGGCCTGCCCCCACCTTGGGCAGCCTCAACGTGGGATGAAGGTGTCGGCATGGGCAAGTGCCTATCAAACGGGCACGCGCGCGGTCAAGCGGCAATGCCGTGGCAAGTACCAGGGTGGGCCTGGGCGTGAGCAGCGGCTGCGGCTAGGTTCCGCGCCGCTCGGAAGGGGATGGCCGGATGAAGGTGGCGGCGTTGCTGATGGCGGCGGGGCGCGGGGAACGCCTCGGCGGGGCGGAGCCGAAACAGTTCCTGCCCTTGCTGGGCCGGCCAGTGCTGCGCCACGCGGCCGAGGCGTTGCTGCGCGACGGGCTGGTGGACGCGATCCAGCCCGTCTGCGCCGATGCGGAGCGCGTGCGAGTGAACGCCCTGCTGGAAGGGCTTGCCGCCCTGCCCGCTGTCGCCGGCGGCGCCACACGTCAGGCAAGCGTTCGGGCGGGGCTGGAGGCGCTGGAGGCCCGCGCGCCAACCATCGTGCTCGTCCACGACGCTGCACGGCCCGTGGTGCCGGCCGGCACCGTGGCCGCGCTACTGGCCGCCCTCGCGGAGGCCGAGGGTGCGATCCCCGCCCAGCCGGTGGCCGACACGCTGAAGCTGGCCGAGGGCGAGACCGTGCTGCGCACAATGCCCCGCGACGGGCTGTTCCGGGCGCAGACGCCGCAGGCCTTCCGCTTCCCCCTGCTGCTGGCCCTGCACCGCGCCGCGGAGGAGGGCGCGACTGACGACGCCTTCCTGCTGGAGGCCGCAGGCCACGCGGTGCGGCTGGTGCCGGGCTCAGAGAGCAACGTGAAGATCACCCTGCCGGGTGACCTCGAGAGAGTGGAGGCCACCATGACGAGAGATATGCTGCCGCGAGTCGGCACCGGCTTCGACGTGCACCGGCTGGTGGCGGGCCGCCCCCTCTTCCTCTGCGGGGTGGAAGTGCCGCACAGCATGGGGCTCGACGGCCATTCGGACGCGGACGTCGGCCTGCATGCCCTCTGCGACGCGATCTACGGCGCCCTGGCCGAGGGCGATATCGGCCGCCATTTCCCGCCGAGCGAGGCGCAGTGGAAGAACGCGGACAGCGCCGCCTTTCTTCGCCATGCGGCCGGCCGGATTGCGGCACGCGGGGGCGTGCTGGCCAATGCCGACGTGACCCTCATCTGCGAGCGGCCGAAGATTACCCCCCACGCGCCCGCCATGATCACGCGGGTCGCCTCGCTGCTCGGCGTGGACGAGGGGCGCGTTTCGGTGAAGGCGACGACGACCGAGCGGCTGGGCTTCCCCGGGCGCGAAGAGGGCATCGCCGCGCAGGCGGCTGTCAGCCTGCTGGTGCCGGCGTAGCGGGCTCCGGCAGGTCCCGCATCACGGCGGCGCAGGCGGCCACGACCTCGTCGCGCAGTGGCCCGGGGCGCAGGGTGTCCACCAGGGTCGTGAACCAGTGCTCCGGCGGGTTGCGGCCGGCCGCCCGATGCCAGTCGAGGCCGCGCAGCACCGCCTCCGCCACCGGCGGAAGGCGGGGGGGCATGGTGCGTTCGTCCAGCGTGCCCCAGACGGCCGCCCAGCAGCGGGCGACAGTCCAGGGATTGTAGCCCCCTCCCCCCGTGACGATCAGCCGCGGCGCCTCGTCCCGCAGGGCGCGGACAACGGCCATGTGGCTGTTGTTGGAGAGGGAGAGGCGCGCCAGCGGGTCCTCCTCCAGCGCGTCGGCGCCGCATTGGAGCATGACAGCTTGGGGGCGGAGATGCCGCAGGATCGGCAGGATGGCCGCGTGGAGCACGTGGTCCATCTCCGTGTCGTTGAAGCCGACCGGCACGGGAATGTTGCGCGCATGGCCGCCCGCGCGGTCCTCCAGCCGGCCGGTGAAGGGCCAGCGGCCGCCCTCGTGGATTGACAGGGTGAAGACGCGCGGATCCTCACTGAAGGCGAGTTCCACGCCATCCCCGTGATGCGCGTCGATATCGACGTAAAGAATGCTGGTCAGCCCAAGGTCCAGCCATTCCAATAGGCCGAGCACGGGGTCATTGACGTAGCAGAAGCCGCTGGCGCGGTCGGGCAGCGCGTGGTGGGTACCGGCGCCGGGGACGTGGACGACGCCCCCTCCCCGCGTCAGCCGTGCCGCCAGAATGGCTCCGCCCGCGCTGGTAGCGGGGCGGCGGAAAACCTCCCGGTAGACCGGGTTGCCGTGGGCGCCGATATGGTGCCGCTCCCGGATCGTCGGCGAGACGGACTGGTCCTCCTCCGCCTGGCGGAGGGCTGCGACGTAGTCGAGCGTGTGGTAGCGCGTGAGCTGCTCCACCGTCGCCCGCGGACTGTCGAGGTAGCGCCGCGGATCGATCCAGCCGAGTGCGCGCAACAGGTCCAGTGTCGCCGGGACGCGCGGAATGGCCAGCGGGTGCTTCGGCCCGTAGGTGGAGCCGCGATAGATTTCGGAGCCGATGAGGAGCGGGCGCAGGGCCGTCAGCGCAGCCTCTCCAGGATCGAGACGTAGTTGGCGACAGCGGCCCCGCCCATGTTGAAGACGCCGCCGAGCGTCGCGCCCGGCACCTGCATCCCGCCCGCCTCCCCCGCGAGCTGCATCGCCGCGAGCACGTGCATGGAGACGCCGGTGGCGCCGATCGGATGGCCCTTCGACTTCAGCCCGCCAGAGGGATTCACCGGCAGCCGCCCACCTTTGGCCACCATGCCATCCAGCACGGCGCGGGCGCCCTGCCCCTCAGGCACCAGCCCCATCGCCTCGTAGTCGATCAGCTCGGCAATGGTGAAGCAGTCGTGCACCTCGGCGAAGGAGAGGTCGCCGATGCCGATGCCGGCCGAGTCGTAGGCCCTTCGCCACGCCTCCCGCGCACCCTCGAAGCGCGTGATGTCGCGAGCCGAGATCGGCATCAGATCGTTCACCTGCTCCGCCGCCCGGAAGCGGATCGCCTTGCCCATCGCCGCGGCCGTCGCGGCATCGGTGAGGACAAGGGCGGCCGCGCCGTCCGAGACGAGGCTGCAATCGGTGCGCTTGAGCGGGCCGGCCACCACCGGGTTCCGCTCGCTCTCAGTGCGGCAGAACTCGTAGCCAAGGTCCCGGCGCATCTGGGCGTAAGGATTGTCCACCCCGTTGAGATGGTTCTTCGCGGCGATGGCGGCGAGCGCGTCCGACTGGTCGCCATGGCGCTGGAAATAGGCATCCGCGATCCGGGCGAAGACGCCCGCGAAGCCCGCGGGGATATCGCCTTCCTCCTTTCGGTAGGCACAGCCGAGAAGCACATCCCCCACCTGCGCACCGGGGATGGCCGTCATCTTCTCGACCCCGACGACCAGGGTAAAGCGGCCCCGCCCGGCGCCCAGGAAGTCCATTGCGCCGTGGATCGCGGCGGAACCGGTGGCGCAGGCATTCTCGAGACGGGTGGCGGGCTTGAAGCGGAGCTCCGGTAGGGATTGCAAGACGAGCGAGGAGGGAAAATCCTGCTTCTGGAACCCACCGTTAAAGTGGCCGACATAGACGGCGTCCACTTCGGACGGGTCGATCCCCGCATCCTCGATAGCGGCCCGAGCAACGCGGCCGATCAAGGCCTCGGCGTCTGGCGCATCCTCCAGCTTGCCGAAGGGCGTATGGGACCAGCCGACGATGCAGGGCCCATTGGTCGCCGGTGCGGACATGCCACCCTCCTCTCCCAGTTACGCGGAAAGATAGGGTGGCGCTGGCCAGACGAAAATGGCCCGCGGCGGCCGGAGCAGCCGCGCCCGTATCAACCGCGGAAGAGGCTGAGCAGGCCCTGCGGCGACTGGTTGGCGATACCGAGCGCTTGGGTGCCGAGCTGCTGCCTGATCTTCAGGGCCTCAAGCCGGGCGCTCTCCTTCGCGAGGTCCGCATCGATGAGCGAGCCCAGGCCGGTATCAAGCGCGTCCAGCTTCTCCTTGTTGTAGCTCATCTGGGCGTCGAGGTAGTTCGAGTTCGAGCCGAAGGTGTTCAGCGCGGTGTTCACCGACGTCATCTTCGTCACGAAGTCGCCCCCGGCTGCGAGGGCCGAGGCCGCGGCCTCCGCGGTCGTTGGGGCTTCCTCGACAACCAGCGTCTCGGCGCCCGCCACGGCGGTCAGGGTGAAGAGGGTCGCCTGCTCGTTCCGCGTGGTGGCGATATCGCCGCCGCCGGCGTCGGTCGATGTCGTCAGCAGGGTACGCCCGTTATAGGTGGCATCCGAGATGAAGTTCGAGACCTGGGTGCGCAGGGAGGTATACTGCGACTGGTACTGGGTGCGCTGTGAGTCGGACAGCGTGCCGTCCGCCAGCTTCACGAGCACGCCGCGGATCTGCGACATCGACTCAGAGACCTTGTTCAGGCCCGCGAGGGTGGTGTCCAGGATGCCCTTGACGCTGCCCATCTGCTCATTGGCAGAGGTAAGGCCGGCAATGTCAGCGCGGACCGACTGGGCAACGGCAAAGGCCGCGCCATCGTCCTTCGCATCGGCCACACGGTAGCCGGTGGAGACGCGCTTTTGCGTCGCCGCCAGGGACTCGTTTGTCCGGTTCAGCGATTGGAGCGCGACCTGCGCGCCGATGTTCGTATTGACCGAGTTCGTCGCCATCGGGGTCTTCGCTTCGCGTCGGCAGGTTTCCTGCCCTCCCGACGAGGATGAGCCCTGGGGGTGAAGGAAAGGCTAACGAAGTCCGAGTCCACGCGGCCGATCGGCGACCGACCCGCCGGAATCAGAAGGCCCCGGCGCGAGGGCCGGGGCCTTCCATGATCAAGCCGCGAAGTGGCGATCAGTCGCCCTTGTACTGGACGGCCTGGCGGCCGCGCTGGCCGTCGCGCACGTCCAGCGCCACCTTCTGGCCCTGCTGCACGTCGGTCACGCCGGCGCGCTGGAGGACGGAAGAATGGAGGAACACGTCCTGGCCGCCATCGTCCGGGGTCACGAAGCCGAAGCCGCGCACCTGGTCGAACCACTTGACGGTGCCGTTCACGGCATAGGTCGGGCCACCCTCGTCACGGCCGAAGTCGCGGCGCGGCGGACGGTCACCGAAATCGCGACGTGGGGCGCCGAAGCCACCACCACCGCCGGGGGCACCGAAGCCACCACCGCCACCACCAAAGTCACGGCGCGGCGGACGATCGCCGAAGCCGCCACCGCCGAAGTCGCGGCGCGGCGGACGATCGCCGAAGCCACCACCGCCGAAGTCGCGGCGCGGCGGACGATCGCCGAAGCCACCACCGCCACCACCAAAGTCACGGCGCGGCGGACGATCGCCGAAGCCACCACCACCCGCGGCGCCGCCCGGACCGGGCTTCAGCTCCACGATGCGGGTCACCAGACGGCGGCCCTGACGGTCGGTCCCGATCTCACAGACGAGCTTGTCGCCCGTCTCGGCCGACTGGATGCCGGCCTCAGCCATTGCGGATGCGTGGAAAAAAACGTCCTGCCCATCGGGACCAAGCACAAAGCCGAAGCCCTTGCGGCCGTTGTACCACTTCACCTCGGCCTCGACGGGCCCGGTGCCACCCTGCGATTCATTCTCGGGGAACACTGTATCTCTATTTCCGCAAACCAGTCGGCCCGACGGGATGCAGGACCGGTATCGTCATGCTCGCACGGTCCTGCAAGGAATGCTAGGTGAATCGACGAGGGTCGTAAGCCGCGATGTCAATCGGGGGCTTGGCACCCGCCGCCAGGGCCGCCGCCACCTGCCCGCTCCGTGGTCCGCCGACCAGCCCGACATGGCCGTGCCCGAAGGCGAGGATCACATCCGGCGTGGCGCGTGCATGGCCGAGGCAGGGCAGACCATCGGGCATCGAGGGGCGATGACCCATCCACAGGGAGACGCGATCCTCGGGCAGGTCGGCCGGAAGCGATGGGAAGCACCGCTTCAAATGGTCTCGCAGGATGCCGGCACGCGCCCAGTTCGGCGCCGCTTCCAACCCCGCGATCTCTACCTGCCCGGAGACACGGAGCCCGGCGCGGGTGGCGGTGATCGCCATCTTCCCGTCCGAGGGCATGATGGGGATGCGCGGCCCGGTCTCGGCCCCCCGCACGACGGCGTGGTAGCCCCGCTCCGTCTCCAGCGGCACGCGCGAGCCGGCCTGGGCAGCGAGCGCGCGTGATCGGGCGCCGGCGCAGATGACGGCTCGGTCCGCGACGATCTCCCCCTCCCCCGTGGTCACGGCGTAGAGGCGGCCGCGCTCGATCCGGAAGCCGGTGGCAGTCACCCGCCGAAGCGTCGCCCCCTCGGCCTCGGCCTGCGCCACGAGGGCGGCCACGTAGGCGGCGGGATCGGTGCAGTGCCCGGCTTCCTCGAACAGCGCGCCGAAGCCGTAGCGGCGGTCGAGTTCAGGCTGGAGCTGACGCATCTCCTCCGGCCCGATCTCCTTCCAGTCCAGCCCGACCGCGCGGCGGATGCGCCAGCCGAGCGCCTCGGCTTCGTATTCGGCCCGGGAAGGATAGACATACATGAGGCCATCCCGCCGGATCAGCTCGGACACACCAGCGCGCTCGGCCAAGGAGCGATGGAGGGCCGGCCCATCCCGGAGCAGGGTCCGCAGCGCCTCGGCGGTGCGCAGCACCCGCGCCTCGGTGGCGCCCGAGCGGAGATAGGCGAGGAGCCAGGGCAGGACCCGCGGTAGATAGGACCAGCGGATAGCCAGCGGCCCCAGCGGGTCCATCAGGAAGCCCGGCACCTTCCGCCAGAGCCCCGGCGTCGCCGGCGGGATGACCGACATATGCGAGAGCCAGCAGCCATTCCCGTAGGAAGCGGCCTGTTCCCCGCCGGGCGGACCGGGGTCAAGGATGGTGACGCGCAGCCCACGGTCTAGGGCCGAGAGGGCGGTGCAGGCGCCGACGATGCCGGCGCCGATGACCACCAGGTGGTTCCCCGCTCCGGGGCCGCTGCTCGATCCGGCCCCGGCCGGATCAGCCGGCATCGACGATCGCGCGCTTCGCCATGACGGTGACGAGATGAGCGCGATACTCGGCGCTGCCGTGGATATCACCGTTCAGCCCGTCCGCAGACTGGCGGATATTGGCGACCGCCTCCGGCGACCAGGTGACCGCGAGCGCCGCCTCCATCTCCGCCTGGCGGAACACGCCGGGGCCGGCGCCGTTCACCACCACGCGCACACCGGCCGGGCCGCGCGCGACGAAGACGCCGGTCATGACGTAGCGGGAGGCCGGGTTGCGCATCTTGGCGTAGCCGGCCTTCTCGGGGATCGGGAACTCGACCGCCGTCAGCAGCTCGCCCGGCTCGAGGGCCGTGGTGAACATGCCCTGGAAGTAATCATCGGCCGCGATGCGGCGGCGGTCGGTCACAAAGGTGGCGCCGAGGGCCAGCGCCGCCGAGGGATAGTCGGCCGCCGGGTCGTTGTTCGCGAGGCTGCCGCCGATGGTGCCGCGGTTGCGGACCTGCGTGTCGCCAAGATGGCCAGCCATCCAGGCGAGCGCCGGGATCGCGGCCTTCACCGTCGGGTCGTTCTGGATCTCCTGGTGCCGCGTCATTGCGCCAATGACGATCTGGTCGCCCTCCCGCCGGATGCCGCGCAGCTCGGCGATGCCGGAGAGATCGATGAGGGCCGAGGGCTTGTCGAGCCGGTGCTTCAGCGCCGGTAGCAGCGTCTGGCCACCCGAGATCGGGCGCGCCTCGGGGTCAGCCAGCAGGCCCACGGCCTCGGCGACAGTGGTGGGCTTGTGATAGGCGAAGTCGTACATGGCGATCAGACCTCGGCCGGGGCGAGCGCGTCGCGGCGGCCGTGAATGACCTCCTGCGCCGCGGCGATCGCCTTGACGATGTTGTGGTAACCCGTGCAGCGGCAGAGGTTGCCCTCAAGCCCCTCGCGGATCTCGTGCTCGGTCATCCCGTCGGGGTGCTTCTTCACGAGGTCGATGGCGGACATGACCATGCCCGGCGTGCAGAAGCCGCACTGCAGGGCATGGTACTCGCGGAAGGCCTCCTGCATCGGATGCAGCGTGCCGTCTGGCGCAGCCAGGCCCTCAATGGTCGTGACAGAACTTCCCTCGGCCTGCACGGCCAGCATGGTGCAGGACTTCACACTCTCGCCGTCCACATGCACCACGCAGGCGCCGCACTGGCTCGTGTCGCAGCCGACATGGGTTCCCGTGAGGCGCAGCTTCTCCCGCAGCAACTCGACCAGGAGGGTGCGGCCCTCCACCTCGACGCTGTGGCGCTGGCCGTTCACCGTCAGGCTGACATTCGGCATCTTCGGCTCCCGCTCCGGTCCCCAGGGGGGACGCTATTCCCTTGGAGGGTCGCCCGGCACCCGGGATGCGTCAAGCGAGCCGCCCTCTCTCCGCCGCTAATGAAGGGGCGAGACGTCGCGTGCCAAGGGGTTCTGCTCCTCCGGCAGGTCGTGCAGGTGGCAGGCGGCGGTATGGCCGGCGCTGGTGGGCTTGAGCAGGGGCTCGTCCACCCGGCAGCGGTCGAAGACGTAGGGGCAGCGCGTGTGAAAGCGGCAGCCCGTGGGCGGGTTGATCGGGCTGGGCACATCTCCCTTGAGGATGACGCGGGTCCGCGCCGCTCCGGGCTGGGGCACCGGCACCGCCGAGAGCAGCGCCTGGGTATAGGGGTGCTTGGGCGCCGCGAAGAGCGAGCGGCGCGGCGCCACCTCGACGATCTTGCCGAGATACATGACCGCCACCCGGTGCGTCATGTGCTCGACGATTGCGAGGTCGTGGCTGATGAACAGCAGCGCGAGGCCAAGATCCTTCTGCAGGTCCTGCAGGAGGTTGACGATCTGCGCCTTAACCGAGACGTCGAGGGCTGAAACCGCCTCGTCGCAGATGATGAGGTCGGGCTCCGCGGCCAGCGCGCGGGCGATGCCGATGCGCTGGCGCTGGCCGCCCGAGAACTCGTGCGGCCAGCGGCCAATCGCGTCCCGCGGCAGGCGGACCGTGTCCATCAGGGCCGCGAGGCGACGGTCGAGGTCGGCCTTGTCCTTCGCCAGGCCGAAATTACGGATCGGCTCGGCCAGAATGTCGCGCACGCGCATTCGGGGGTTCAGGCTGGAGAAGGGGTCTTGAAACACCACCTGCACGCGGCGCCGCATAGGGCGGAGCTGCGACTGGCGAAGCGTGTCCACCCGCTGCCCATCGAGCACCACCTGTCCCGAGGTGATGTCGAACAGGCGTAGCACGGCCTTGCCAACCGTAGACTTGCCGCAGCCGGATTCGCCCACGAGCGAGAGCGTCTCTCCCTTGGCGATGTCGAAGGAGACGCCGTCCACGGCATACACATGGCCCGTGACGCCCCCGAGCAGGCCACCACGAAGCGGGAAGTGCTTCTTGAGGTCATCGACGCGCAGCAGCGGCGCGGTGTTGGTAAGGCTGGCGCTCATGCCGCGAGGAGTTCCTTCTCGGCGTAGTGGCAGGCGGCGGTGTGGGCAGGGGCCTTCGGCTCCAGCGCCGGGGCCACGGCGCGGCAGAGCTCGGTGACCTTTGGGCAACGGCCGGCGAAGACGCAGCCGTCGATCCGCTGCTTGAGGCTGGGCACGAGGCCGGGGATCTCGGCCAGGCGCTCGGTCGTGCCGTCCAGTGAGGAGCCGAGCTTCGGCACCGCGCCGAGCAGGCCCTGGGTATAGGGGTGCTTGGGGTTGGCAAAGAGGTCACCGACCGGTGCCTCCTCCACCTTGCGGCCGGCATACATGACGATCACGCGCTCCGCGACCTCCGCCACTACGCCGAGGTCGTGGGTGATGAGGACGATAGCCGCGCCGACCCGGTGCTTCAGGTCGCGCATGAGGTCGAGGATCTGCGCCTGGATCGTCACGTCCAGCGCGGTGGTCGGCTCGTCGGCGATAAGGAGCTGCGGGTTGCAGGCCAGCGCCATGGCGATCATCACGCGCTGGCGCATGCCGCCCGAGAGCTGATGGGGGTACTCCTTCACCCGCCGCTCCGGCGCGGGGATGCCGACGAGGCGCAGCATCTCCACCGCTTTCGCCTCCGCCTGCTGGCGGCCGAGGCCCTGGTGCAGGCGCACCGTCTCGCCGATCTGCCGGCCGACCGTCAGCACCGGGTTGAGAGAGGTCATCGGCTCCTGGAAGATCATGCTGACCTCGTTGCCCCGGATGGCGCGCATCTGGGGCTCGGAGAGCTTCGCTAAGTCCTTGCCCTGGAAAAGGATCTCGCCGGCTATCCTGCCGGGGGGCTCAGGAATGAGCCGCAGGATGGACATGGCAGTGACTGACTTGCCGCAGCCGCTCTCACCCACGATGGCGACCGTCTCACCGGCATTGACGTGAAAGGAGAGGCCGTCCACCGCCCGGTTCACGCCATCGGGCGTGCGGAAGTGGGTCTGGAGGTTGCGGACATCGAGGAGGGGTTTCTCGGCCATGCCTCAGACCTTCTTGGCCATGCGGGGATCGAGCCAGTCGCGCAGCCCGTCGCCGAGGAGGTTCACCGCGAGCACGGTGAGGGAGAGGAAGATTGCGGGAAAGAAGACGATATAGGGCTTCACCTGCCAGAGCGCCCTGCCCTCCGCCATGATGTTCCCCCAAGAGGGGATGATGGGCGGCGTGCCCGCGCCGATGAAGGAAAGGATGCTCTCCGCGATCATGGCGCTGGCGCAGATATAGGTGGCCTGCACAGTCAGCGGCGCGAGGGTATTCGGCAGGATGTGGCGGATGATGATCCGGGGCGTCGAGGTGCCCGAGGCCACCGCCGCGTCCACATAGGGCTGTTCCCGGAGCGAGAGCACCACGCCGCGCACGAGGCGGGAGACGCGCGGCACCTCGGCGATGGTGATGGCGAGGATCACGTTGCCCACGCTGCCGCGGGTGAGCGCCATCAGGGCGATCGCCAGCAGGATGGAGGGAATGGACATCAGCCCGTCCATGATCCGCATGATGATCGCGTCCGCCCACCGGACGAAGCCCGAGACGAGACCGATGGCGAGGCCGATCACCGAGGAGAAGAAGGCGACCGCGAAGCCGACGATCAGCGAGACGCGGGCGCCGTAGAGCACTCGGGAATAGACGTCCCGGCCGAGCATGTCCGTCCCGAACCAGTACATCGCGGAAGGCTCGCGCGTGCGACGGGCGGGGGCGAGGGCCGTGGGGTCCACCGTCCAGAGCAGGGGGGCGAGGATCGCCATCAGCAGGATGAGCAGCATCAGGCCGCCGCCAATGGCGATGGTCGGGTTGCGGCGAAGGAAGCCGAGGAAACCCCGACGCTGCTTCACCGGCGGCAGGATGTCGGGCATCGGCGCCGCGGCCGCGACGTCCTCCGGCCGAAGGGCGCCCTGAGGGATCATGCCCTGAGGGATCATGCCCTGGGGGATCGTGGAGGTGCTCAATAGCGGATCCTCGGATCGAACAGGGTGTAGAGAAGGTCGATGACCAGGTTCACCAGCACATAGGTGAAGGAGAAGAGCAGGATCACGCCCTGGATCACCGGGTAGTCGCGGCGGAGGATCGCGTCCACCGTGAGCCGGCCGAGGCCAGGGATGGCGAAGACACTCTCCGTCACCACAGCGCCGCCGATCAGCAGCGCGACGCCGATGCCGATCACGGTCACGATCGGCACCGCCGCGTTCTTGAGCGCGTGCAGGAAGAGGATGCCCGGCTGCGCGACCCCCTTGGCACGGGCTGTGCGGATATAATCCTGCTGCAGCACCTCGAGCATGGTCGCGCGCGTGATGCGGGCAATGAGGGCGATGTAGACGCCGCCCAGCGCGATGGCCGGCAAGATGAGGTTCTGGAACCAGGGCCAGGCGCCGCGGGAAAGCGGCGTATAGCCCTGCACCGGCAGCCAGTCGAGTTCGAGGGCGAAGACATAGGCAAGGAGATAGCCAACGACGAAAACCGGCACGGAGAAGCCGAGCACGGCGAAGCCCATCACCAGCCGGTCAATGATGGTGCCGTTCTTCCAGGCCGCGATGACGCCCATCGGCACCGCGATGCAGACCGCGAGGATGAGAGTGATGACCATGAGCGAGAGCGTCGGCTCGATCCGCTGCTGGATCATCGTGCTGACCGGCAGGTTGGTGAAGATCGAGGTGCCGAGGTCACCGCGCATGATGTTCCAGGCCCATTCCGCGAAGCGCACGAGATAGGGCCGGTCCAGGCCCAGGCTCGCGCGGATGCGCTCGACATCTGCCGGCGTCGCCTGGTCACCTGCGATCACCGCCGCTGGGTCGCCCGGAGAGATATAGAGAAGACTGAACACGAAGAGAGCCACCACCGCCATGACGGGGATGGTGGCGACAATCCGGCGGAGCGTGTAGGCGAGCATCCGGTCCCTTTCAGCTCTTGGAAACGCCCCAGAAGAAAGGCAGTGGCCCCTTTACCACGCCTGACACATTCCGCCTCCAGGCCTGGTAAGAGAGGAAGAAGCCGGTGGGCGCATAGAGGCCGAAGTCCATCGCCTCCTTGTTCAGGCGGTCCATGGCGATCTTCTCGGCGGGGGTGTCGGGGGCGGCGAACCACGCGTCTCGCGCGGCCTCCACGCTGTCGCTCTTCGGCCAGCCGAACCAGGCTGCGTCACCATTCGCGCGGATGGCGGTATAGGCGGCCGGATTGATGCAATCGGCCCCCGCGTGCCAGGTGTGGAAGATGTGCCACCCGCCCTGGGAGGGTGGTGTCTTGAGCGCGCGGCGGGAGCCGACCGTGCCCCAGTCCGTCGCGACGAAATCGACGTTCATGCCCATCTTCTTCAACAGGTCTGCCGAAACGTCGCCGAAAGCCTTGGTGATCGGCTGGTCCTGGGCGACGACGATGGTGATCGGCTCGCCCTTGTAGCCGGCCTCCGCCAGCATCCGCTTGGCGGCGTCGTAGTCGCGCTTGCCCTTGAGGATCTCGCCGCCGGCTTCGCTGTAGATCGGGGTGCCCGGGGTGAAGAAGCTCGGCAAGGTCTTCCAGAGGTTCCGGTCCTCCCCCACCAGGGCCTGCATGTAGTCCTCCTGGCTCATCGCCTGCAGCACGGCGCGGCGGGCGCGCACGTCGTTGAAGGGCGGATGAAGGTGGTTCATGCGGAAGGAGCCGACGTTGCCCAGCGGGTCCGCAATATCCACGACGATGTTGCGATTGCGCTTGAGCGTCGGCACGAGGTCTGTGATGGGATTCTCCCACCAGTCCACCTCTCCGTTCTGCAGCGCGGCGGAGGCGGTGGCCGGGTCGGGCATGATCACCCACTCAATCCGGTCGATCAGCGCGCGCTTGCCGCCCGCCAGCCAGGAGGCGGGCTCGTCGCGCGGCACGTAGTCGGCGAAGCGCTCGAAGACTGCCTTCGCGCCCGGCACCCACTCGTTCCGCACGAAGCGGTAGGGGCCGGAGCCCACATACTCACCGATCTGCTGGAAGGGGTCGGTCTTCGCGATCCGCTCGGGCATGACGAAGGAGCAGGGCGCGTTGTTCTTCGCCAGCGCCAGCAGCATCTTCGGATAGGGCGCCTTGAGGGACCAGCGGAAGGTCCGGTCGTCCACCGCCACCAACTCGTTCTGGATGGACAGGATCATCTGGCCCATCGGGTCGCGCACGGCCCAGCGCTTGAGGCTGGCCACCGCGTCCTTCGCCAGCACCGGCTCGCCATCGTGGAACTTCAGGCCAGAGCGGAGGCGGAAGGTCCAGGTGAGGCCATCGGACGAGGCCTCCTCGCTTTCGACCATCTGGCGCTGCGGCCGGATCTGCTCGTCCACGCCGTAGAGGGTGTCCCAGACGAGGGCGGCGGCATTGCGGACGACGTATTGGGAACCCCAGATGGGGTCGAAATTTGCGAGATTCGCCTGCGGCACGAAACGCAGCGTCCGGGCATTGGTACCCTGGGAGAGGGCCGGGGCCGACACGCCGGCAACACTTGGCAGCAGCGCGCCGAGCCCAGCCCCAGCCTTGAGTAACAGGCGACGATCCATCAGCGACATCCCTATCCGCGGCCGGCCTTCGCCGTGCCAGAAAGCCCCTTGTCGCGCAGCCTGCCGCAGAACGGCGGGTTGCGCCACCTTATCCCCCTTGGCCATGCACGGGCCATGCCAGGCTCATGCCTTGGCGATGTTCCAGAAGACGGTGGCAGGAGCCTTGAAGGCACCCGTCACATTGCGGCGCCAGACGCTCGGCTGCCAGTAGAAGCCCAGCGGGACGTAGGGGAGCACCTCCATCGCCCGCGCGTTCATGGCCGCGCCGAGGCGCTTGCTCTCGGCCTCGTCCGCCGCGTCTAGCCAGGCGGCGCGCAGTTCCTCGATCCGCTCGTCCTGCGGCCAGCCGAACCAGGCATTCGGCCCGTTCGCCCGCAGGAAGAGGTGGATCGTGGGCACGCCAAGGTCGCTGCCGGAGGAGGTGGTGTGCACCACGCTCCAGCCACCCCGCTCCACCGGCTCCCGGCTGGCCCGGCGCTGAATGACGGTGCCCCAGTCAGCCGAGACGACCTCCACGTTCAGCCCGATCCGCGTCATCAGGTCGGCGGTGACGAGCGAGAGGGCGTTGATCTGCGGGTAATCGCTGGGCGTGATGAGCACCACCTTCTCGCCGGCATAGCCGGAGGCGCGCAGCGCGGCCCGCGCCGCCTCGACGTTGCGGGTCCGCAGAATGGCGCTCCCCTCCTCGCTCGCGAGGCTGGTGCCGCAGGTGAAGACCCCCTCGCAGACGCCCCAGCCCCTCGGATCGTCGCCTGCGACGGCGCGGAGATAGTCCTCCTGGTTCACGGCCATGGCCACCGCGCGGCGCACGGCCAGGTTGTTGAAGGGCGCGTGCAGGTGGTTGAAGCGGAGCACGCCATAGGTGCCCTCCAGCAGCCGCTGCTCAATCACGAGGTCCCGCGAGCGCCGGAGCAGCGGCAGGAGGTCGTGCAGCGGGTATTCCCAATAGTCCTGCTCGCCATTCACCATCGCGGAGGCCGCGGTTGCGGGGTCGCTGATGACCGTCCACTCCACGCGATCGAGCCGCGGCACCCGCCCACCCGCGAGCCCGTCCGGCGCCTCCTGGCGCGGCACGTAGCCGTCGAACTTGGCCCAGACGGCGCGCTGGCCGGGGTTCCACTCGCCAGCCAAGAAGCGGAAGGGCCCGGAGCCGGTGGCATCGCGGATCTGCTGGAAAGGGTCCGTCGCCGCGATCCGCTCCGGCATGATGAAGCAGGGGTTCTGGCTCTTGCCCATGGCCAGCGCGAGGAAGGGAAAGGGCTTCTTCAGCCGGAAGCGGAAACGGCGGTCGTCCAACGCCGAGAGCTCGTCCACCTGCGCGTTGAGCGCCTGGCCGAAGGTGTCCCGCGCCATCCAGCGGCGGATGCTCGACACGCAATCCGCCGCGCGCACGGCCTCGTTGTCGTGGAAGCGAAGGCCGGGGCGGAGGGTGAAGGTCCATTCTCGATTGTCATCCCCGACGACCCAGCCCTCCGCCATCTGCGGCCGCGGCACGTTGTTCGCGTCCACCGCGGTGATCTGGTCATAGACGAGATAGGCGTGGTTGCGCGTAACCACGGCCGTCGTCCAAACTGGGTCCAGGCTGGTGAGGTTCGCCTGGGGCACGACGCGCAGTGTGCGCGCGCCCTGCCCTTGCGCGAGGGCGGGCCCGGCGAGCGGGAGCGCGGCGGCCGCCGCCACTCCCTTGAGGGTATCGCGGCGGCGGATCATCGGGCTGCCCTCCTCAGGCGCGCTTGAGGTTCCAGAAGATCGCGAAGCCCGGCACGCGGTCCCTGAGGTCGCGGCGGATTGCAGTCAGCGACTTGTAGGAACCCACGGGGATGTAGGGCAGCTCATCGAGGGCCACCCGCTGCATCTCGCGCGCGATGCGCTTCGACTCCTCGGCGTCGGGCGCGAGGAACCACTCGTCGCGCAATGTCTCCAGCCGCGGCATGTCCGGCCAGCCCGGCCAGGCGCTGGTGCCGTTCCCGCGCAGCGGGAAATGCGCGGAGGGGTCCACGAAGTCGAAAGAGGAGAAGGAGGTGAGGATCATGCTCCACCCGCCCCTCTCCAGCGGCTCGCGGCTCGTGCGGCGCTGCACGGTGGTTCCCCAGTCCGTCAGCACGATGTCCGCGTTGAAGCCGAGCCGGCGGACGAGGTCGGCGCAGACCTGCGTCATGGCGGCGGGGGCGAGGATGTCCGTGGGGCCGACGAGCCGCATGGGCTGATTCGTGTAGCCGGCTTCCCGCAGCAGCGCCTTCGCCCGGTCGAGGCTGCGCGGGCCGGTCAGCGCCTCCATGCCGACGTCGTTCGCCAGCGGCGTGCCCGGCGTGAAAACGCCCGCCGGCTCCCAGAGGCCGGGCTCCGTGCCGACGATCGCCTGCATGAAGTCCGCCTGGTCGATTGCCGGCAGCAGCGCCTGACGCATGCGCTTGTCGTTGAAGGGCGGGTGCAGATGATTGAAGCGAAGGATGCCAGTGAGCGGCAGCGGGTCGATCGCCTCCACCGCGAGGGAACGGTTGCGGCGGATGAGCGTCTGGAGTTCCGGTGGCGGCTGCTCGAACCAGTCGATCTCGCCGTTCTGCAGGGCGGCGGCGGCCGTGGAGGCATCGGTGATGATATGCCACTCGACCCGGTCGAAATGGACGGATTTCGGGCCCGCCGTCAGGCTCGGGGTGCCAACGGGGGTCGGGCTGTAGCTGGGGTTCCGCTCGTAGACCACGAGGCTGCCCGAGTTGAACTCGTCCGCCTTGAAGCGGAAGGGACCACTGCCGACGGTCTCGCGGATCTGCTGGAAGGCGTCGGTTCGGGCGATCCGTTCCGGCATGATGAAGGCCGGGCTGTTGCTGACCTGGGCTAGGGCGGAGAAGAGGAAAGGGAAGGATCGCTTCAGTCGGAATTCCAGCCGCCGGTCATCGAGGGCGGAGAGCCCATCCACGAATTCCGCGAGCTTCTGGCCGGAGGGAGAGCGCTTCATCCAGCGGTTGAGGCTGGCGACCGCATCCGCCGCCCGCACCGGCTCGCCATCATGGAAGCGCGGGCCCTGGCGGAGGGTAATGGTGACGCGGCGGCCGTCATCCTCGACCGTGTGGCCCTCGGCCAGCTGCGGCTGGGGCCGGAACCCGGCATCCATGCCGTAGAGATTGTCGTAGACCATGTACCCGTGGTTGCGGGTGATGTTCGCCGTGGTCCAGATCGGGTCCAGGCTCGTGAGGTTAGCCTGGGGCACCATCTTCAGCACACGCGCGCTGGCCGGCTGCGCCAGCGCGGGCATGGCCGGCGCCAGGACATTCGGTGCCAGGGCGGCCGTGCCGGCTTCCAACAGGTGGCGGCGACTGATCATGCGTGCCCTTTCATGCCGAGAGCCGCATGACAGCAGGGGCGGGGACGCCAAGGCAAGCGCCCCGCCACCCCGTTCAGCTCTTCTGGACACTCCAGAACATCGGGAAGCCCTTCGGCACGCCCGAGATGTTGCGGCGATAGGCGGTGGCCTGGAAGTACTGGCCGAGCGGCAGGTAGGGCACCTCGCGGAACGCCTCCGCCTGCACCTCGCGCGCCACCTTCTTCTGCGCGTCAAGGTCGGGCGCATCGAGCCAGGTGTTCCGCAGATCCTCCATCTTCGGCATGGTCGGCCAGCCGAACCAGGCGCTCTGGCCGGTGCCGCGCAGGGCCTGGCTGACGCCGGGATTGAAGATGTCGAGCCCGGCGAAGAAGGTGAAGAACATGCTCCAGCCGCCCCGCTCCGGCGCCTCGCGCGAGGCGCGGCGCTGCACGACGCTGCCCCAGTCAGTGGAGATGAACTCGACGTTCATGCCACACTTGGTGAGCATGTCGTTGCCGACCTGCGCAAGCGCGTTCAGCGAGGGGAAGTCGGAGGCGGCGATCAGCACCACCTTCTCCCCCTTGTAGCCGGCGGCGGCAAGATCGCGCTTCACCTTCTCATAGTCCCGCGGCGTGCTCAGCGCCTCGAGCCCGGCGTCGCTTGCCATGGGCGTGCCCGGCGGGAAGAAGCCAATGCCGTCCTTCCAGAGCGAGCGGTCAGTGCCGATTACCGCCGTCATATAGTCGCCCTGCACCACCGCCCCGAGCAGGGCGCGGCGGATCGCCGGGTTGTCGAAAGGCGGGTGCAGGTGGTTGAAGCGGGCCAGCGCGCAGAGCCCGGTCGGGTCTGGGATCTCCATCACCACGTTGCGGTTGCGGCGGAGGGTGGGCTGGAGGTCGGCCGTCGGTTGCTCCCACCAGTCCATCTCGCCGTTGGTCAGCGCGTTGGCCGCCGTGGAGGCGTCGGGGATGACCGTCCACTCCACGCGGTCGAGGTTCACGCGCTTGGGGCCGGCGGTCCAGCTCGGCGTGCCCTCGGCGCGCGGCACGTAGTCGGCGAACCGCTCATAGACCACCTTCGCGCCCGCAACGCGCTCGTTGGCCACGTAGCGGAAGGGGCCGCTCCCGATCATTTCGCGCACGGCGGTGTTCGGATCGGTCTGCGCGATGCGCTCCGGCATCATGAAGCACACGGGCGTGCTCGGCTTGCCCAGCGCCGAGAAGAGCAGCGGGAAGGGCTGCTTCAACCGGATCAGGATCGTCCGATCGTCCGGCGCCTCCATGGCGTCGGTGCGGGCGAGCAGCACCTGGCCGAGAGCGTCGCGCGCGGCCCAGCGGCGAATCGAGGCTACGCAGTCGCGCGCCCGTACCGGTTCGCCATCGTGGAACTTCATGCCCGGCCGGAGACGGATCGTGACCCGCCGGCCCTCGTCCTCGACCGTGTGGCCCTCGGCCATCTGCGGCTGCGGCTCGAAGTCCTCGTCAAAGCCGTAGAGCGTATCCCAGACGAGGTAGCCGTGGTGGCGCGTGACATAGGCCGTAGTGATGATCGGATCGAGCACGGTCAGGTCGGACTGCGGAATGAAACGCAGCACGCGCGAACCCGCCGCTTGGGCCAAAGCGGGACGGGAGAGGGCAAAGGGGGATGCGCCGGAAGGCGAGCCGCCGAGGGCTCCGCCCAGCGCCAGGCCGGCGGTGCCGGCAATGAATTGGCGACGATCCGTTGCCATCTGCAGCGTCGTTCCTTTCGCGGGTTTGGCGGGAGGGGAGCCCAGCCACGACCTGGGCGCAAGTCCCCTGCCCACCTCCTGGGGGTATTCTATGCTTCACGCAGGCGGCCGCAGCCGCTAGAGGCGGGCCAATGCAACTCGCCAGGCCCTGGGACCAGCTGCTGCACCCGTCCCACCACGCGCTCGCGACCGAGTTCATCCGCTTCGGCGTGGTGGGCACGGTCGGCTTCGTCGTGGACACGGCCGTGCTATACGCTGCCCTGGCGGCTGGCGCCGGGCTCTACTGGGGCCGGGTTCTCTCCTATGTCGCGGCAGCCACCGGCAATTGGGCACTCAACCGCGCCTGGACCTTCCGCTCGGCCGGGCGGGAAGGGGCGGGCCGGCAATGGGTCATGTTCCTGCTGGTGAACCTGGTGGGCTTCGCGGTGAACTACAGCACCTACGCGCTGCTGGTGGCGAACCTGCCCGTCGTCGCGGCCCATCCGATCCTCGGGGTCGCGGCCGGCTCCGTCGCGGGGCTGGCCGGCAATTTCCTGCTCTCCCGCCGCTTCGTGTTCCGCACGCCATGAGCGCGCCCCGCATCGCCGTCCTCGTTCCGTGCCATAACGAGGAAGTGGCCATCGGCGCCGTGGTCGCCGGCTTTCGCGCCGCCCTGCCGGGGGCGACCGTCTATGTTTACGACAACAACTCGACCGACCGTACCCTGGAGGCCGCCGCCGCCGCCGGGGCCGTGGTTCGGCGCGAGAGGCAGCAGGGCAAGGGCAACGTCGTCCGCCGGATGTTCGCGGATGTGGAGGCCGACGCCTATATCCTGGTGGA
This sequence comes from Roseomonas sp. KE2513, assembly GCF_016107305.1. GTDB lineage: Bacteria > Pseudomonadota > Alphaproteobacteria > Acetobacterales > Acetobacteraceae > Roseomonas. Next base: position 44,075 of record NZ_RCVR01000004.1, on the reverse strand, counting down.
CGGGGACGGCACTTACGAGCCCGCCGACGCCCCCGCCATGCTCGCCGCCCTTTTCGGGGAGGGGCTGGACATGGTCACGGGGGTGCGCGTGACCGAGGCGGTGGCCGCCTACCGCCGCGGCCACCGGTTGGGCAACCGCGTCCTGACCGGCGTTGTGCGCCACGTCTTCGGCAACCGGGTGACCGACATGCTGTCGGGTTACCGCTGCTTCTCCCGCCGCTTCGTGAAGTCCTTCCCCGCTCTTGCCCACGGCTTCGAGACGGAGACGGAATTCACCGTGCACGCGCTGGAGCTCCGGCTCCCAGTCGGCGAGCTTCAAACCTCCTATCGCGAGCGTCCGGCGGGATCCGCCTCGAAGCTGCGCACTTATTCCGACGGTTACCGAATCCTCCGGATGATCCTCGCCCTTGTGCAACGAGAGCGGCCGCGCTTCTTCTTCGGCGCTGCCTCGGTAGTGCTGGCGCTGCTCTCGCTCGGCCTCTTCCTGCCCGTCCTCGAGACCTTCCTGGAAACTGGCCTCGTGCCACGGATGCCGACCTTCGTGGCTTCCGCTTTCATCATGCTTCTGGCCATATTGTCGGCGGCTTGCGGGCTGATCCTCGACACAGTGACGCGGGGCAGGATCGAGGCGAAGCGGATCGCCTATCTGGCGCAGGAAAGTCCGTTACGGCATGAAACCGGTTCGTTTCGGAATCGTTCAGTTATCGCAAATTAAGGCTTTTGGCTCACACCTTCGTGTGCCGCCATGGTATCCGGGTGATGGCGGCGCCGAACCGCGCTCGCGGTAGAGCCGTTTACGGAGAGACGACACATGGCCCTTCCAGCCCCGCGGGCTGATGCACTGGCCCGTGCATTGGCGACTTGCCGCTCCCAATTCGTCACGGTCGGCATGTTCAGTCTCGTCGTGAACCTGCTGCAGCTCACCGTGTCGCTCTACATGATGCAGGTCTTCGACCGCGTGCTGGCCACCCGGAGCATCGACACACTGCTCTGGCTTACCCTGGTCGCCATCTCGGCAATCGGGCTCCTGGCCCTGCTGGAGGGCACGCGCTCCCAGATCATGCAGCGCATCGCGCTCTGGACCGAGAGCCGCGTCGCGCCCGAGGGCTTCGCCCGGGCGCTGGAGGCGACGCTCCGCAACCGGCCCTATCGGATGGAGGCGCTGCGCGACCTCGGCACCTGCCGGGCCTGGCTTTCGGGCCCGGGGGCGCTGACCCTCTACGACGTGCCCTGGGTGCCGATCTACCTGGGTGTGATCTTCGTGCTGAACCCGCTGCTCGGCTGGATCGCGACCGGCGGCGCCGCCATCCTCTTCGCGCTCGCCCTGGTAACGGAACTGGCCACCGCGGCGCCGCTACGGCAGGCGAACACCGCCGCCATGGTCTCCCAGCGCCGGGCCGACGCCATCGCCCGCAACGCCGAGGCGGCGGATGCCATGGGCATGGTCCCGGCCCTGCTCCGCCTCTGGCGGGAGGGGGTGGCCCAGTCGCTCCCCTTCCAGCAAGCAGCGGCAAACCGGGCGGCGCTGCTCTCCTCTTTCACCAAGTTCGTGCGCCTGGCAGTCCAGATTGCCATCCTCGGCGTCGGCGCCTGGCTGACGCTGCGCCAGCAGATGACCTCGGGCGCGGCCATCGCCGGTTCGATCATCATGGGCCGGGCCCTCGCGCCCGTGGAGCAGCTCATCGGCGGCTGGAAGGGCCTCGTGCAGGCCCGCCAGGCGGTCCGCCGGCTGCGCACCTTCCTCGCGATGCCCCGGCTGCGGCCGGAGGCAGAGCCCCTGCCCGCCCCGACCGGCCGCCTGACCGCCGAGCGCCTCACCTGGGCGCCGCCGGGCCAGGCGACCCCCTTCATCAAGGGCGTGACCTTCAGCCTCGAGCCCGGCGAGAGCCTCGGCATCATCGGCCCCTCGGGCTCCGGCAAGACCACGCTGCTGCGCCTGCTGGCCGGCACGCTGGCCCCGCTGGCCGGGCACTCCCGCCTGGATGGCGCCGACCTCGCCACCTGGCCGCGCGAGGATCTCGGCCGCCATATCGGCTACCTGCCCCAGGACGTGGAGCTGTTCGAGGGCACGGTGTTCCGCAACATCGCCCGCCTGCAGCCCGATGCCCCGCCAGAGGCGGTGCACCGCGCCGCCCGCCTCGCCGGCTGCCACGAGGCGATCCTTCGCCTGCCGCAGGGCTACGAGACGGAGATCGGCGAGACCGCCCTCTCCGGCGGCCAGCGACAGATGGTCGGGCTCGCCCGCGCGCTCTACGGCGATCCCCGCCTCGTCATCCTCGACGAGCCTGACAGCAGCCTCGACGGCGATGCCGAGGCGCGGCTGCTCGAGGGCCTCGCCGGCCTCAAGGCGATCGGTGCCACGGTCGTCCTCGTTAGCCACCGCCCATCCCTCGTGCAGGGCGTCGATAAGGTCCTCGTCATGCGGGACGGCGCGGCCGAGCTCTTCGGCCCGCGCGCCGAGGTGATGAGCCGCCTGGGCGTCCGCGCCGTGCCCAAGACGCGCACCCCCACCCGCCTTCCGGGAGAAGCCGCATGAGCCTCGCGACCATCGACCCGGCGGGCGTCCCCGCCACGATCCCCGCGCCCTATGCGGCCCCGCGGCCGCCGCTGGTGCTGGACATGCCGCGGCCGCAGACCCGCGGGCCCGTGGTGCTCGGGCTGCTGGCGCTGCTCGCCTTTGGCGGCGGGCTGACGGCCTTCTCGGTCCTCGTGCCGCTGAGCGAGGCGGCCATTGCCCCCGGCACGATCAAGGCCGAGGGCAGCCGCCGCAGCATCGCCCATCTGGAGGGCGGGATCGTGCGCGAGATCCTCGTCCACGACGGCGACACGGTGCGCGCCGGCCAGACGCTGCTGCGCCTGGACGACATCCAGGCGGCCACGAACCGCGAGGCGCTGCGCGCCCAGCGCTGGGCCCTGCTGGCCCAGGACAGCCGGATCGCGGCCGAGATCGCCGGCGCCGCGGCCGTCGCCTTCCCGCCCGAGCTGCTGCAGGCCAACGAGCAGCGCGCCCAGGAGGCAATGGACGGCCAGCGCATCCTCTTTGCCACCCGTCAGGCGAGCCTGCGCAGCCAGGTGCAGGTGCTGGAGCAGCGGATCCTGCAGTTCCAGTCCGCCGGCGTCTCGGCGGAGGCGCAGATCTCGAGCCAGCGGCGCCAGCTCGTCCTCCTTCAGCGGGAGGAGGCGGACGTGCAGAACCTCGTTCGCCAGGGCCTGGAACGCATCCCGCGCCTGCTCGGCCTACAGCGCCAGATCGCCTCAGGCGAGGGCGCGATCGCCGACCTCGTCTCGCAGCTCGACCGCTTCAAGGCCCAGGTCTCGGAAGCCCAGGCGCAGATCCGCCAGATCCTCGACCAGCGCCTGCAGGAGGTCTCGACCGATGGCCGCGACGTGCGGGCCCGCCTGAACGACGCCGAGGAGAAGCTGCGCGCGGCCGACGACGTCTCCTCCCGCCGGGAGATCGTCGCTCCCGAGGACGGGACGGTGCTGAACGCCAAGTTCTTCAACCCCGGCGCCGTGGTCCGCCCCGGCGAGCCGGTGATGGAGCTGGTGCCCGCCCGCGACCGGCTGGTCGCCGAAGTGAAGGTGGCGCCCACCGACATCGACATGGTCCATGGCGGCCTGCAGGCCGAGGTGCGCCTGCCCGCCTTCAAGCAGCGCCTCGTCCCCTTCCTGAACGGTGAGGTGACGGTGGTCGCGGGCGACGTAACCGTCGAGGACCGCACCATGCAGGAGTACTACAAGGTGCGCATCTCGATCGACGACGACCAGCTCGCCCGGCTGGACGGCGTGGTGCTCCGCGCGGGCATGCCGGTGGAGGCGCAGATCCAGGTCGGGCAGCGCTCCTTCCTGCGCTATATGATCCAGCCCGTTCTCGACAGCTTCCACCGCGCCTTCCGCGAGCAGTAGGACCACGATGGCCGAGCTACCGACCCTTTTCGCCGACGGCGTGCTGGAGGCCACGGTGCGCCACGGCGTGGCCCGCCTGAAGCTCGCCATCCAGGACGGCAATGGGAAGCCCTCCACCACGGGGCTGCTGGTCGTGCCGCTTGCCCAGCTGCCGGCCTTCGCGGGGTCGATCTCGCGGCTGCTGCGGGAGGTGGAGGCGAAGGCCCGCGACGTGCAGGCTGCCGAGCCGCCCGCCCCGGCGGCGGAGCCCGAGGCGCCGGCAGCCTTCCGGTTCGGGGGCTGATGGGCGCGAAGCTCGGCTGGGCGGGGCTCCTCCTCGCCCTGCTGGTGCCGCGCCTGCCTGCGGCACAGCCGGCCGCGGCCTGGGGGGCGGTGCAGGCGCCGGCACCCGGGCCGGTGCGGATCGTGGGCAGCACCGGGCTGGGCTGCATCCAGGGCGCCGAGGCCCTGCCGCCGGAGGGGCCCGGCTATCAGGCCGTGCGGCTTTCCCGGAACCGCAACTGGGGGCATCCGGCAACCATCCGCGCGGTGCAGACCCTCGCCGCGGGGGCGAGACGGTCGGGACTGCCGGATCTCTGGATCGGCGACATCGGTCAGCCCCGCGGAGGCCCCCTCACCTATGGCCATGCCAGTCATCAGGCGGGGCTCGACGTGGACGTTTGGCTGGATCTCTCGCCCAAGCCCCGCGTGCCCGCCGCCGCGCGGGAGAGCATCCCCGAGACGTCGCTCGTCCTGCCCGACCAGTCGACGGTGGACCCGCGGCTCTTCACCGAGGCGCATGCACAGCTTATCCGTATGGCTGCGGAACTGCCCGGGATCGACCGGGTGCTGGTGAACCACGGCATCAAGCGCAGCCTCTGTGCCGCCCATGGCGGCGCGCCCTGGCTGCGCTTGGTCCGACCGTGGCGCGGTCATGACAGCCACATGCATATCCGCCTGCGCTGCCCGCCGGGCTCGCCGGAATGCACGGACCTGCCGCCGCCGCCCGCCGGTGACGGCTGCGACGCAACCCTTGCCTGGTGGCTGACGCCCGAGGCATGGCAGCCCTTACGCGGGGGCGGCGGCGCCCCGCCGCGGATGCCAGCAGCCTGCTCCGGGATCCTCTCTGCACGTTGATCCGGGCGCGGAGACGTCTATCCCCAGGCGCGGAAAGCGTCGGCCACCCGCCGCATCCCCTCGGGCGCAACGAGGATGACGTCGAAGCGCATGCCGGCCGCGCCGTAGCCTGGGTTCTCCGCGAGCCATGCCTCCGCCGCAGCCATCAGCCGCCCCTGCTGCCGCGGGGAGACCGAGGCCGCCGCGTCCGCGAGTCTCGGCCGCGCCTTCACCTCGACAAAGGCGAGCAGCCCCTCCCGCTCGGCGATCAGGTCCAACTCGCCCAGGCCGGTGCGGACGCGCCGGGCCAGCACGGTCCAGCCGCGCGCCCGTAGTTCAGCGGCGGCCCGCTCCTCGGCGTCGAGGCCGAGGCGCTCCGCGGCGCGCTTAGCCGCCTCCTTGGCTTGAGGGTCCATGCTGCCAGGATAGAACGGAAGAACCCGGAGTCGGCCATGCGCCACGTCATCGCCGTCCTCCTGCTGCTGGCGGCGCCCGCCCTTGCCCAGGCGCCCGAGCCGGCGTCCGCACGGGCGCGCCACCGGATGGTCGCGGCGGCCCATCCGCTGGCCGCGCAGGCGGGGCTGGACGTGTTGCGCCGCGGCGGCGCGGCCGTGGACGCGGCGGTCGCCGTCCAGGCCGTACTCACCCTCGTGGAGCCGCAGTCGAGCGGGATCGGCGGCGGCGCGCTGCTGCTGAACTGGGACGCCGCGGCGCGCGCCACCACCGCCTTCGACGGCCGGGAGGCGGCACCGGCGGGGGCGCGGCCGGATCTCTTCCTCCGGCCGGACGGCTCTCCCCTTCCTTTCTATGACGCCGTCCTCTCGGGCCGCAGCGTGGGCGTGCCCGGCGCGGTCGCGATGCTCGAGATGGCGCATCGCCGACACGGGAAGCTGCCCTGGGCCGATCTCTGGGCACGCGCCATCACCCTGGCGGAGGAGGGTTTCCCCGTCTCCGAACGGCTGGCCGAGGCAGTGGCCGAGGATGCGCCGCGTCTGGCGCGGCATCCCTCCACCCGGGACTACTTCCTTCATGGCGGCGATCGCCCGCTGGAGGCGGGGGAGCGGCTGCGGAACCCGGCCCTGGCAGAGACCTTCCGGAATATCGCGCGCGACGGCTCGGCGGCGCTGCTGCGCGGCGCGACCGCCGGCGCCATCGCGGGCGCTGTCCGTGGCCATGGCGAGGGCGGGCTGATGACCGTGGACGACCTCGCGGCCTATGCGGCGAAGGAGCGCGAACCGGTTTGCTATCCCTACCGCACTTTCCGCATCTGCGGCTTCCCCCCGCCTTCCTCCGGGGGGATCGCGGTCGGCCAGATTCTCGGCGTGCTCGAGCACTTCGACCTGCCGCGCCTCGACCCGCGCGGGGCAGAGGCAGCGCATCTCATCGCCGAGGCCGGGCGGCTCGCCTTTGCCGACCGGGCGCAGTACCTCGCCGACGCGGACTTCGTGCCGGTCCCGTTGCGCGGCCTGCTCGACCCCGCCTACCTCACCTTCCGCGCGCAGATGGTCTCGCCGGACCGCGCCATCGCCGAGCCGCGCCCGGGCAATCCCCGCTGGCGCGAGGGCGCGCTGCACGCCCCCATGCCGGAGGCGGTGGAGCACGGCACCAGCCATGTTTCCATCGTGGACGCGGCGGGGAACGCGGTTTCCATGACGACGACAGTGGAGGACGCCTTCGGGGCGCGGCTCATGGTCGGCGGCTTCATCCTGAACAACGAGCTGACCGATTTCTCCTTCCGGCCGGACCTGGACGGGCGGCCCGTTGCCAACCGTGTGCAGCCGGGCAAGCGTCCTCGCTCCTCCATGTCGCCGAGCCTCGTCTTCGATGCCGAGGGGCGGCTCACAGCGGTGGTCGGCTCGCCCGGTGGCGGGCGGATCATCGGCTATGTCGCGCAGGCGCTTGTCGGCCTCCTCGACTGGAACCTGCCACCCCAGGAGGCCGTGTCCCTGCCGCATGTCGGCACGCTCGGCGGCGCGGTGGAGCTGGAGGAGGGAACGCCGGCGGCTGCCCTCGCCCCTGCTCTCGCCGCGCGCGGCCAACGGGTGGATGTGCGACCGATGCCCTCCGGCCTTCAAGCGATCCGCGTGACACCGCAGGGGCTGCTGGGCGGCGCCGACCCGCGGCGGGAAGGCATCGCGCTGGGAGACTAGGCCACCCCAACCAGCGCTGCCGTCGTGCGCTATCCGGCTGAAACGGAGACATGCCATGCGCCGCCCTGCCCTCGCCCTCCTCGCCGTCCTCGGCCTCGCCGGCCCCGCCCTCGCGGCCGACGATACCGCGCAGATCGGCTACGTGAACACGGCGCTGACAAATCTCGGGCTGACGCGTAGCCACCGAATCGTCATCGAGCGCTTCGACGACCCGGAGGTACGCAACGTCTCCTGCTATCTCAGCCAGGCGCGGACGGGCGGCATTTCCGGCATGGTGGGCGTGGCGGAGGACCCCGCGCGCTTCGCCATCTCCTGCACCGCGACCGGCCCGGTGGAGATCGCAGCCGGCGCCGCGCGGGGCGAGCGCGGCGAAATCGTGCACGAGAACTCCACGAGCCTCTTCTTCAAGGAGACGCGGGTGCACCGCTTCATCGACACCCAGCGCAACGCGGTGGTCTACATGGCCTGGTCCACGAAGCTGGTGGAGGGATCGCCCTTCAGCGCTGTTGCGGTGGTGCCGGTGGCCGTGACGCCCGTCGCGCCCAGCCTGGCGCGGTAGCCGGCCTCAGCGGAAGAGGCGGCGGGCAGCCAGGAGAAGGAGGCCGCCTGCCAGCGCCACGGCCGCGGAAACCCCGCAGACCGCGGCCAGCCCATCCTTGGCAAGATGCGCGGCAAGCGGCGGCGCGAGGCTCGCGCCGAGAAAGAGGGTGAAGGTGTAGACGGCGACAGCGAAGCCTCGCCGCGCGGGCGCGGATCGGCCCGAGACGGTCGCGATGATGCCTGTGACGCCGATTCCCACCCCGGACGGCGCCATTGTGCCGCCGAGGGCAATCGCCCAGCCCGATCCGAGAAGCACGAGCGCCATCCCGGCCGCGACGAGCAGGAAGCCGGTGATCGCCGTGCCCGGCGCCCCGATCCGCCGTGCGAGCGGCACCGCGAGGAAGCCCGCCGCCAGCCCCGGTACCAAGAGCACCCGGAGCGGCCCCGCGCCGAGCGGGATCGCGGGGCCTAGGACCTGCACCCCCGCCTGGAAGGCGACGAACGCGAACATGAGCATCGGCGCGGCGACCCAGCAGGCGACGATGATCGGATCCCGCGCAGGGGAGGGTGCGCGCCCGCCGGTAACCGCTGCCTGGGGCCGGAGTGCCGCGCGGCCGAGCGTGAGGGCCAGCAGCGCCGCGGCGAGGAGCATCAGCGGCGCCGTCCATAGGAAGATCGGGGGCAACCCGTACCCCGCGACTCCCGCCACCGCGAGCTGGGCGATGGGCGCCGAGCCGAGGAAGGAGAAAGCCATGGCTGCGATGCCCAGCGGACGCCGGTCCTCCGGCAGGGTCTCCATGACGAGCGAGACGGCGGCGGGCGGAAGGGTGGCGGCAGCGATCCCCTGCAGCGCACGGGCGGCGAGCAGGGCCGTGAAGCTACCAACCGTGCCCGCCAGCACCGTCGCAGCCGAGAGCAGCACGAGGCCCGCGAGGATCACCCTTCCCCGCCCCAGGCGGTCGGACAGAGGTCCGCAAACGAGGAAGCTGAAGGCATAGGCCACGCCGAAGGCGCTGCCGGCGAGGGCCGCCGTCGGCGCGTCCAGCCCGTAATGCGCCTCGATCCAGGGCGTGAGCGGAATGGTGATGTAGAGCTGCCCCACGACGAGCAACCCACAAGCCATCATAACGGCAATGAAGGCAGCCTGCCGGGCGGGGGATGCGGCGGGCGCGCTCAGGCCGCAGCCCGTCCCTCGAACCCGTCCCGTCCCTCCTCTACGGCGTGGCAGGCGACCAGCGTCTCGGGGGTGCCGCGCGCCGCGATCAGGGCGGGGCGCTCGGCTCGGCAGCGGCCGTTGGCGAGCGGGCAGCGCGGGTTGAAGGTGCAGCCCGATGGCGGGTCGATGGGGCTGGGCACCTCGCCCGCCACGGGCTGGCGCTCACGCCCGGCCATGTCGAGGTCCGGGATCGCCTCCATCAGGGCGCGGGTATAGGGGTGCCGCGGAACGGTGAAGAGGGTCTCGGCCGGCGCCGCCTCGACAATGCGGCCAAGATACATCACCCCGACCCGGTCGCTGACCTGCCGCACCACCGCAAGGTTGTGGCTAATAAAGAGGTAGGTGAGACCCAGATCCCGCTGCAGCCCCTTCATCAGGTTCAGGATCTGCGCCTGGACGGAGACGTCGAGCGCCGAGGTCGGCTCGTCGCAGACGAGGAAGTCGGGGTTGGAGGAGAGCGCGCGAGCGATCGAGATGCGTTGGCGCTGCCCGCCCGAAAACTCATGGGGGTAACGTCCACCATCGGCGGGCGACAGGCCCACCTGCCGCAGCAGGGCCCCCGCCTTCTCCCGCAGCGCCGCGGCGCCCTCCGCGATGCCGAAGGCGCGCAGCGGCTCGGCCACGATGTCGGAGACGCGCCAGCGCGGGTTGAGGCTGGCATAGGGGTCCTGGAAGATCATCCCCATGCGCCGGCGCTGGGCCACGGATTTCCGCGCCTCCGCCAGCTCCTGCCCCTCAAAGAGGGCCGCGCCGCCGCTCGGCGGGTAGAGACCGACCGCGAGGCGCGCGACCGTGGACTTGCCGCAGCCGCTCTCTCCCACGAGGGAGAAGGTGGTGCCGCGCGGAATGGCGAAGGAGACGCCGTCCACCGCCCGCAGCGTCCGCCGCCCCTCGCGCGAGAGGAGGCGCTGGAGCGCGGGCTTGGAGACGTCGAAGTGGCGGCTGAGGTCGCGCGCCTCGAAGATCGGCACTTCCAATGCCTTAGCCTCAGACATGGGCGCGCTCCCGCGGGGCGTGGCTGTCAAAGAGCCAGCAGGCGGCGCGGGTCTCCACCGCCGGCAGGAGCTCCGGCCGCTCCACCCGGCAGCGATCGAAGACATGGGGGCAACGCGGGTTGTACGCGCAGCCCTGGGGAATGGCGTTCAGGCGCGGCATGGCGCCGTCGATTTGCGGCAGCCGGTCCACGCGGTGCGAGAGCGGCGGGATGGATGCCATGAGACCCGCCGAATAGGGGTGGGCGGCGGCCTTAACCACCGACTTCACCGGGCCGATCTCGGCGACTCGGCCGGCATACATCACCGCCACGCGGTCTGCCGTCTCGGCGATCACGCCCATGTCGTGGGTAATGAGCATGACGGAGGTGCCCTTTTCGCGCGTCAGCCGCCGGAGCAGGGCGATGACCTGCGCCTGCACGGAGACATCGAGGGCCGTGGTCGGCTCGTCCGCCACCACCAGCTCCGGCTCGGCGCAGAGGGCGAGGGCAATGACCACGCGCTGGCGCATCCCGCCCGAGAACTGGTGTGGATAGGCCATGACCCGGTCCGCGGCGGCGGGGATGCCCACCGCCTCCAGCCAACCGACCGCGCGACGCCGGGCATCGGCCGCGTCGATGTCGAGATGCGTGCGCATCGTCTCCGTCAGCTGGTCGCCCACGGTGTAGAGGGGGTTCAGGGTGGTCAGCGGGTCCTGGAAGATCGCGCCGATCCGCTTTCCCCGGATGCGCTGCATCTGCCGGCGGGAGAGGTTGTCGATCCGCTGGCCGCCGAGGGTGATGCTGCCGCCCGCGATCCGCCCCGGGGGTTCGAGCAGGCCGATGATCGCAGCGCCCGTCATCGACTTACCGGCACCGGACTCGCCGACCATTCCGAGCACCTCGCCCGGCGCGATGTCGAGGGAGACCTTGTCGAGCGCGCGCAGCGTTCCGCGACGGCCGGGGAACTCGACGACGAGGTCGCGGACCTCAAGCAGGGGGGCGGCCATCAGCGCAGCCTCGGGTTCAGCGCGTCGCGCAGCCAGTCGCCCAGCAGGTTCACGGAGAGCACCATCGCGATCAGCGCGACGCCCGGGAAGACGGTGATCCACCACTCGCCGCTGAAGAGAAAGTCGTTGCCGACACGGATGAGCGTGCCGAGGCTCGGCTGCGTCTGAGGCAGGCCGACGCCGAGGAAGGAGAGCGTCGCCTCCGAGATAATGGCAAGGCCGAGATTCAGCGTCGCCAGCACCAGCAGCGGACCGAGCACGTTGGGCAGCACATGGGTCAGCATGATGCGCGCCGGCCCGATGCCGATGACGCGGGCGGCGAGGACATATTCCTTGTTCCTCTCCACCATGGCCGAGCCGCGGACGGTGCGGGCGAAGCGCGGCCAGTCGGAGATGCCGATGGCGAAGATGACGACATAGACGGCGATTTGGTCATGCAGGTCACGCGGCAGGGCGGCGCGGGCGACCCCGTCCACCAACAGCGCGATGAGGATGTTCGGGAAGGTGAGCTGCACGTCGGCGATCCGCATCAGCACGGCGTCGATCGTGCCACCGGCATAGCCCGCTAGCAGCCCGAGCAGCACGCCGAGCAGGAGCGAGAAGGCAGTCGCCGAGACCCCGACGAAGAGCGACATGCGCGCGCCGTACATGATGGCCGAGAGCACATCCCGCCCCTGGTCATCGGTCCCGATGGGATGGGCGAGCGACCCCTCCGGCATGAAGGCCGGGGGGTTGAAGGCGTCCATCAGGTCGAGGCTGGCGAGGTCGAAGGGGTTATAGGGCGCGAGCACCGGCGCCGCGACGGCCCCCACGATGCAGATCAGCGCGACGATGGCCGAGAGGACGGCGGTGGGCGACCGCCGGAAAGAGTAGGCGAGGTCGCTGTCCCAGGCGCGGGCGATGGCGCTCATCTCAGTGCCCTCGCCCGGCACGAAGCCTCGGGTCCACGGCGTAATAGAGGAGGTCCACGACGAGGTTGATGGTCACGAAAACAGCCGAGATGAGGAGGAGATAAGCCGCCATCACGGGGATATCGGCCGAGGAGACGGACTGGATGAACAGCAGCCCCATCCCTGGCCACTGGAACACCGTCTCCGTCACGATGGAGAAGGCGATGATGGAGCCGAGCTGGAGACCAACGATGGTGATGACCGGAACGAGCGTGTTCCGAAGCGCATGGCCGAAGTTGATGCTCCGGTCCCGGAGCCCCCGCGCGCGGGCGAACTTCACGTAATCCGAGCGCATCACCTCCAGCATCTCGGACCGCACGAGGCGGAGAATGAGGGTGAGCTGGAAGAGGCCGAGGGTGATGGAGGGCAGGATCAGCGCCTTCAGGCCGGAGAGGGTGAGGAAGCCCGTGCTCCACCAGCCGAGCTGCACCGTGTCCCCCCGCCCGAAGCTCGGCAGCCAGCCCAGCCAGACGGAGAAGACGAGGATCAGCAGGCTGCCGATGAGGAAGGTGGGCAGCGACACGCCGACGAGGCTGAAGGTGAGCAAGGCCCGGCTGAGCGGGGAGCGCGGGCGCAGGCCCGTATAGACCCCGGCCGGAAGCCCGACCGCCAGCGCGACCACCGAGGCGCAGAATGCGAGTTCCAGCGTGGCCGGCGCGCGCTCCGCGAAGAGGGCCGAAACCGGGCGCGAGAGGCGGTAGGAGAGGCCGAACTCCCCGTGCAGGGCATTGCCGATGAAGCGCAGGAACTGGATCGGCACGGGCTGGTCGAGGCCTAGCGCCGTAACGAGCGCGTCGCGCTGGGCGACGGAGAACTCCTGCCCAAGCATGGTCGCGATCGGGTCGCCCACGAAGGTGAAGAGGGTGAAGGCGATGAGGGCGACGGCAAGCATCACCGGCAGCGCCTGGAGGATGCGGGACAGGACGAAGGCTGGCACCGGCTGCGCCTAGCCCAGCGGCGCCGGGCAGTCCACCCGGTAGAACCGGCCGGTTCGGATGATCACGCGAAGCCGTCCATGATTTGATCCTCTGATACCGCCCGGACCCGAAGCAAACCGCACACCAACTTCGGTCCTCAGAGGATCAGCGAGCTGCTGCGCGGCTCCCTCTCCGAGGTCCAGTCGCGGATGATCGTGTAGGCGACGGCTAGCAGGACGGGCCCGAGGAAGAGGCCGAGGAAGCCGAAGGCGAAGGCGCCCCCGAGCGCGCCGAGCAGGGTGAGCAGCAGCGGAAGGTCCGCCCCGCGCGAGATGAGCCAGGGCCGGATGAAGTTGTCCACCGAAGAGATGCCGAAGGCGCCGTAGAGGCCCATGAAGATCCCCCAGCCCGTGCTGCCATTGACGAAGAGCCAGATGGTGGCGGGGATCCATACCACCGGCGCCCCAATTGGCAGAATGGAGATCACCCCGGCCAAGAGGCCGAGCAACGCCGGGTGAGGCACCCCCGCGAGCCAGAGGCCCAGAGCCGTCATCACGCCCTGCACCACCGCGGTGCCGAGAAGGCCGTAGACCACCCCGCGCGTGACCGCCCCGGTGAGCTCCACGAGGCGCCGGCCGCGCTGGTCCGCGATTCGCTCGGCCGCGCGGTTGAGCGCCTGAGCCAGGTAGGGGCCATCCCGGTAGAAGAAGAAGGAGAGGAGGATCGCGATCAGCAGCTCCGCCACCCCGGAGACGAGGGCGAGGAACAGGCTGAGCGCCATCTGCGCGGCATCGCCCGCATAGGGCTTGAGCATGCCAAACAGGTTGCCCACCCCGAGGTCCAGCTCCCCGAAGCGCTCCTCTAGAAAGCCGCCGACGATGGGCAGGCGCCCCGTGGCCGCGAGGAGAGAGGGCAGGCCATCCGTGAGGAAGTCCTGGACCGAACCACGCAGCCGCTCGATCTCTGCCCGGCTGGTAGGGGCCGCGATGGCGAGCGGTAGGCCAATCACCAGCATCATCGCCGTCACCATCGCCGCCGCCGCCCAGCTCGGGCGCAGGTTGGCCCGGTCCGTGAGGAAGCGGTAGGCCGGCCAAGTCGTGAAGGAGAGGATCGCCGCCCAGACAAGAGCCGAGGCGAAGGGCTTCAGCACGAGAAAGCAGCCCGCCAGCAGGGCGATCAGGGCCGTAAGGCCGATGATGCGAATCAGGAACTCCCGATTATCCGTCACAATCAGCTCCTGAAGGGCCATAATGGGCCCGAACCTTATGGACCGGCTGCCCGCACGCACCAAACAGGTGGTGCCGAGGGGCGGAATGACCGTTCCGGCCTTGGGGCTCAAGGAAATTTGCGCTAGCCCAGGATGGAGCGACCTGTCGGATCGGAGTGCTTGCAAATGAGAGTTGGGTTCATCGGACTGGGCATCATGGGCCGCCCCATGGCGCTGAACCTCGCCAAGGCCGGGCACGAACTCGTTGTCCCGGAGCGAGCGAGCCTGACCGACGACCTCCGCTCGACCGCGACCGTCCTCCCCTCCCCCGCCGAGGTGGCCTCGGCCGCGGAGGTGGTGATCCTGATGGTGCCGGATACCCCCGACGTTGAGGCGGTGCTCTTCGGCGAGGGCGGCGTGGCGGCCGCGCTGAAGCCGGGCACGCTGCTCATTGATATGTCCTCGATCAGCCCGACGGCCACGAAGGACTTCGCAGCCCGGGTGAATGCCAGGGGCTGCGACTACCTGGATGCCCCGGTCTCCGGCGGCGAGGTAGGTGCCCGCAACGCGGCGCTGACCATCATGATCGGTGGTCCCAAGGCGGCGTTCGACCGCGCCCTGCCGCTCTTCCAAGCGATGGGCAAGAACATCACCCTCGTCGGCGAGGAGAACGGCGCCGGGCAGACGACCAAGGTCGCCAACCAGATCATCGTCGCCCTCAACATCGCCGCCGTTTCCGAAGCCCTTGTCTTCGCCAGCAAGGCCGGCGCCGATCCGGCGCGTGTGCGGGAAGCGCTGATGGGCGGCTTCGCCTCCTCGCGCATCCTCGAAGTGCATGCGGAGAGGATGATCAAGCGGACCTTCGATCCCGGCTTCCGGATCGCCCTGCACCAGAAGGACCTCAACCTCGCGCTGCAGGCGGCGCGGGAACTCGAGGTTGCCCTGCCCGCTACCGCCAATGCGCAGCAGCTCTTCTCAGCGGTCGCGGCGGCCGGTGGCGCTGGGCAGGATCACTCAGCGTTGGTGCGGGCGCTGGAAAAACTCGCATCGCACGAGATTGGCTGATCCATGGTTCCGGACGCGTGTATGCCGTTGCACAAAGGCGTGAGAACGCGCATTTTGCGGCAACAATCCAGGGCCATGAGATGACGCCGATGCGAACGGGCCGAGTTGGCAATGCCGTGCCGAACGAGGAACGTGCGATGCGCTTCGCCGACATCGGCCAGCAGCTGAGGGCGTACCGCCTGGAATCAGGGCTGCGGGCCGAAGAGATCGCGGCGCGGCTCGGTGTGTCGCGCGCCGCGCTCTACCGGTATGAAAAGGGCGAGGTGATCAAGCTGGACACGATCCGGCGCCTCGCGGAACTGCTCAAGATCTCGCCGCTCTCCCTTCTCGGGATCGGGGTGGAATACTTCTCCCGCCCGCTGGCCCTGCAGGAGCGGCTGCGGCAGGTGGAGGAGGACGCGGAGCAGATCCTCCAGCTCGGCGGCGCGCTCTGCACCCTCGTCACCTCGGAGGGCTACGACTCGGCCTTGGCCGAGGGGATGGCCGACGCAGCCAACGCGGCTCCGGAGCGGCTGGCCTTCCACGCGGCGGCCGAGCAGGCGCTTGGGCTCCTGGTCGCGCGCAAGCGTGCCTATCAGCAGCGCCGGCCCTCAATCATTGCGATGATAAGCGAGGCCGCGCTGCGCGACCTGCTGATGGATGGTATCGCCCCGGGACTGCGGGTGTCGGAGGCCGTTCGCCACAATCTCATCCTCGCGGCCCGGGCGGAGGCGGAGAACCTCGCCGGGCTGATGGAAAGCGTGCCCATGGGGCTGCAGATCGGCCTGCTGACCGATTCGGCGCCAGCCGCCAATTTCATCGTGCTGCGGGCGCGGGAGCGAGCCCATCTCTGTGCCAACCCCTTCGGGCCGGACAGCCAGCCGTTGAACGCCATCGGCGTCGGCACCGTGACCGCGGCCGACGAGGCGGTGAGCATCCACCAGCGCGTGGCTGAGAACGCCTGGCGGGAGGCGCGCAAGGGCGCCGAGGCCGCGGGCCGGGTCAGGCTGCTCCTGGCGGAGATGCGGCTGCACTAGCGGCCTCCGGGCCGATCGCCAGCGTGGCCTCAAGGATCTCCGGATCCTCGGTGCCATGGGTTTCGAAGCCGATGGCGCGCACGAAGCGGAGCATGCCGGTGTTCTCCGCGAGAACCTGGCCGGCGATGTGCTGCAAGCCGCGTCCGCGCGCCCATTCCACCAGCCGGCCGATCAGGTGCCGCGCCAGGCCGCCGCGCTTCCAGCCCGCGTCGACAAGGATCGCGAACTCCCCCCCGCCCTGGCCATCCACGACGAGACGTGAGGTGCCGGCGAAGCGATCGCCGTCGAGGGCAGCGAAGGCGATTTCGCGGTCGTAGTCGATCTGCGTCAGGCGGGCGATCTGCGCGGCCGGAAGCTCTCGCAGGCGGTTGAAGAAGCGGTAGCGCAGGTCCTCGGCCGGTACGCGGCGCACGAAGGCCGCAAGTTCCTCCGCGTCCTCGGGCCGGATGGGGCGGACAAGGACGTGCCGGCCGTCGCGCAAGGTGAAGGGCCGGGCGAGTTCTGCCGGATAGGGCGGGATGGCGAGGAAGCCCCTCTCCCCTGCCGGCCGCAGGGTCAGGTCGGCGTCGAGCGCCACCACGCCCTCGGGCGCCGCGCGGAGGGGGTTGATGCGGGCGGCGGCCACCTCGGGAAAGTCCACCGCCAGCTGGGAGAGGCTCACTAGCGCCTCGGCCAGTGCCTCCTTCGAGACCGGCGGGTGGTCGCGCCAGCCCTCCAGCAGGCGCGCGACGCGGGTCCGGCGGATCATCCCGAGTGCAAGCGCCCGGTTCAGCGGCGGCAGGTCGAAGCTCTCGTCCGCCTCAATCTCCGCCGCCGTGCCGCCGCGGCCGAAGCCGATCCAGGGGCCGAACATGGCGTCGTCCTCCAGGCGGAGGCGCAGTTCGCGGCCCCGCCCGTGCATCGCCTGCACCATCCAGCCGCGCAGCACGGCGTCCGGCCGGTCCGCGGCGGCGCGGGCCGCGATGCCCTCCGCCGCGGCACGAAAGGCATCGGCGTCGCGTAGATCCAGGGCGACGCCGCCGATCTCCGTCTTGGCCGGCAGGTCGGCGCTCAGCACCTTCAGCACGGCGGGCCAGCCGAGGGCGGCGGCGGCGGAAACCGCTTCCTCCACCGTGGCGGCGGCGCGGTGCGGCACCGTGGGGATGCCGTAGGCATCAAGCACCGAGAGCGCCTCCGCCTCGTCCAGTCTCAGCCGGCCGGAGGCGCGGACGGCAGCGAAGATGGCGGCGACGCGCGCGCGGTCCGGCGCCACCTCCAGAACGGCGGAAGGCGGCAGCTCGGCGGCGGCCAGCCGGTTCCGCCGGTCCTGCGCGAGGTGAAGGGCGCCCTGCACCGCCGCCTCAGGGGTGGCGAAGACCGCGACGGCGCGCTCGGCGAGGGAGCGGCGCTGCTCTCCGGCCGTCGCCTGGCCGATCCAGGCGGTAAGGACGGGCGCGGCCCGCTGCCCGCGCCCGGAGGTCGCCGCGGCGGCGGCGATGCCCTCGGCGGCAATGGCAGGATCCTCCTCCGGCGCCGGGGAATGGATCGCGACGACCGAATCCACCTCCAGCAGGGCACCGAGAAGACTGGCCGCCTCGCCCAGGCGGTGTCCCTGCCCCAGCGGCAGCGCGAGGGGATTATCGCCCGTCCAGCCACCCGGAAGCGCGAGGTCGAGCATCTGCATGGCCCCAGGCGGGATGCCAGCCAGGCGCCCGCCCCCGCGGATCACCGCATCAGCAGCCATCTGCGCGGGTCCGAGGCCATTGGAGACAATGGCGATCCGGTCGCCCCGCGCGCCTTCCGGGCCTGGGCGCGGCGAGGGCTTTACCCGGCCTAGTGTCTCGGCGGCGGAGAGAAGGCTTTCCAGTCCTTCCACCCGCAGCACGCCGGCGCGGCGCAGTGCGGCCTGCATCACGGCATCCGCCCCCTCCCGCCCGGCGAAGCCCGGCCGCTGCGCGACCACCGGGCGGGTGCGCGCGGCCGCGCGGGCGGAGGAGATGAAGCGCCGCCGGTCCTTGATGCGGCGGAGGTCAAGCAGGATCGTCCCGGTGCCAGCGTCGCGCGCCAGCCAGTCGAGACCGCCGGCAAAGCCGTAATCGGCGTTCGTTCCGATGCCAGCGATCAGAGTGAAGCCCACCGCTTCTCCTTCCGCCCAGTCGATCACCGCGCGTGCGAGGGCGGAGGACTGGCAGAGCAGCGCGAGCCGCCCCGGCCGCGGCGCCACCTGGGAGAGCGAGGCGTTCAGCCCGACCGGCGGGATGCAGAGACCAAAGGAGCGCTCCCCCAGCGCCCGGATACCGGTGCGCGCGCAGATGGCGGCGAGCCCCGGGGCAGGGCCAAGCACCACGGCGGCGAAGCAGCCGGCGCCGACGAGGTCGATCATGGCCGGCTCCACCGCTTCAGGCGCGAGGGAGAGCACGGCGAGGTCGGGAGGCGCCGCGAGGTCGGCCAGGCTCGCCACTGAGGCGATGCCCGGCCATTCCGCCCCGACCGCGTGGAGCGCACCCCGGAAGCGCCCGGCGGCGATGTTGCGGGCCAGGATGCCGGAGGCCGGAATGACCGGGTCCGCCATCAGCGCGACCCGGCGCGGGGAGAAGAGGCAGGTGTCGCGGAAGCCCTTGGCCAGCCCGTGGCCCGAGAGCGAGACCGGGAGCGCCACGCCAGCCCCCTATTCCGCCGAGAGTGCCCGCCGCGCGGCCTCGGCGAGGAAGCCGCTCGCGGTGGGGAGCACGCGGTCCTCGAAATCGTAGTTCGGGTGGTGTAGTTCCCGCCCACCCTCGGCGGGACCGTTGCCGATCCAGACGAAGGCGCCGGGCACCTCGCGCAGGAACTCGGAGAAGTCTTCGCCGGTCATGGCGGCCGGCA
The DNA here is from genome assembly GCF_016107305.1 of Roseomonas sp. KE2513. Classification (GTDB taxonomy): domain Bacteria; phylum Pseudomonadota; class Alphaproteobacteria; order Acetobacterales; family Acetobacteraceae; genus Roseomonas. Next base: position 25,189 of record NZ_RCVR01000004.1, on the reverse strand, counting down.
GGTCGCGGCGGACGGCTGTGACGGCGCCGGCCGCGGCGGCGGCCAGGTCGCGCTCGGCAGGGTGGTTCGCGGTGACCTCGACGCCGCTGAGCACCTCGGCCCTGGCCTTCACTTGGAAGGTCTCGGAGACGCCGCGGGCCACCCGCTCCAGGCCTTCCCGGATCATCTCGCCGGTCTCGTCCCGCAGGAAGCGCATCGAGCCGCGGATGGCGACGCCGGCCGCGATCTGGTTCCAGGCCTCCCCGCCCTCGATCTTCGTCAGGCTCACCACCGCGGAGTCGAGCGGGTCGAGGTTGCGGGAGACGATCGACTGGCAGGCGACGATCGCATGCCCGGCCGCGACGATGGGATCATGCGTCAGGTGCGGCAGGGCGGCGTGGCCGGCATGGCCCTCGATCATGATCTGGAAGCGCCGGCCCGCGGCCATGACCGGCCCCTCGTGCACGGCGACCGTGCCGACATCCAGGCCGGGCCAGTTGTGCCAGCCGAAGATGCGATCCATCGGGAAGCGGCGGAACAGCCCGTCCTCGATCATGGCGCGGGCGCCGCCGCCGCCCTCCTCGGCCGGCTGGAAGACGAGGCGGACGGTGCCGGACCAGCTCTTGTCCTGCAGCAGCAGCGCGGCGGCGCCGAGCAGCGCGGTGGTGTGGCCGTCGTGCCCGCAGGCATGCATCACGCCCGGCACGGTGCTGCGGTAAGGGAGGGTCGTGCTCGCCTCCTGGATCGGCAACGCGTCCATGTCAGCCCGAAGACCTACGCTGCGGTTGCCGCCGCCGCGCCGGATGGTCGCGACCACTCCGTGGCCGCCGATCCCGGTTTCGATCTCTTCCACTCCAAGCTCACGCAAACGTTGTGCGACGAATGCCGCAGTCGGGCCTTCTTCGTGTGTCACGCCCGGGTTCGCGTGTAGGTGGCGACGCCACTGCGTTAGGGTCTCGATCAGCTGTGCATCCATGGGAAAGGAGTTAGCCCTTCCGTTGCCGTCGCTCCACCCTGGACTTGCGCTCGTTCCCCTTCTGCTGATCGGCGTCGCCTCTGCGCAGGCGCCCGACCGCGGCACGTCCGCCGATGCGCCGGCCGCGGCGGCGGAGGCTCAGCCCGACGCGACGGATGGGCCCGTGCGGAGCTATGAGGTCACCTTCACGCCCACCGGCAACGGCGAGCTGGACAGTGCGATGGAGGGCGTCTCCGCCCTCCGCCGGCTGCGGGAGAGCGTGCCGACGAGTGCCGAGGGGCTGGTCGCCCGCGCGCTTCAGGACCTCGGCCAGCTTCGCAATGCGCTGCGCTCCGAGGGATATTACGGCGGCACGCCGAGCATCACCCTGGCCGGCGAGCCCCCGGACGCGCCGAACCTCGCCGCTCGGCTGGCGGCGCGCGGGCCGGATCCGGTGCCGGTGGTGGTGGGGGCCCAGACCGGCCCGCAGTACCGCGTGTCCACCGCAACGCTCCGTCCCTACGTGCCCGACACGGATATCGCCGAGGCCGGCGAGGTGGCGGGCCTCGGCCCCGGCGATCCCGCGCGGGCGGCGGCGGTGAACGCCGCGCAGGAAACGCTGCTGCAGCGGCTGCGCGAGGCCGGGCATCCCTTTGCCAGCGTGCCTGGCCGCGACATTACCGTCGATCACGATACGAAGACGATGGAGATCGTCTACCGCGTGCAGCCCGGCCCCCGGGCGCGCTTCGCCCAGCCGGTGGTGGAGGGTTCGGAGAACGTCGACCCGGTTGTGCTGCGCCGGGCCACCGGGGTTCTGACGGACGAATCCTACGACCCGCGCGAGCTGGACCGTGTGCGGCGGGACGTGCTGGCGCTCGGCGTCTTCGGGACGGTGCGGGCCCGCACGGGGGAGCGGCTAGACCCGGATGGGCGGCTGCCCGTGACCTTCCTCGTCGCGGAGCGGCCCTTCCGCGCGGTCGGGATCACCGCCGGCTACGAGACGCGCTACGGACCGACCGTGCGCGCCTATTGGGAGCACCGGAACATCTTCGGCGGCGCGGAGCGGCTGCGGGTCGAGGGCGAGATCTCCCGCACGGCCCAGCCCGGGGTTAGCGGCACGGGGGCACGCCTTTCGGCCAACCTTCGCCAGCCCTGGTTCGCCGGGCTCAACGCCACGGCGGTGACGGATGTCGCGCTGCTGCGGGAGCGGCTGCTCGCCTATGACCGGGACGCGGTGACCGCTGGCTTCTCGCTTGAGCGAAGGATCGACCCGCGACTGACCGCCACCATCGGCGTCGCCGGCGATATCGGCCGGACGACGGAGGTGGACCGCTCGATCAGCTATCGCCTCGTCTCGCTGCCGCTGGGGATGCGCTACGACGGCACGGACAGCCTGCTGGACCCGACGCGGGGCTACCGGGCGAGCCTCGTCGTGGCCCCTACCCTCTCCTTCGCGGAGACGACCTCCACCTTCGTGCGGGTGCGTGGGACGGGCAGCGCCTATTTCGATCTCACGGGCGACAAGGGCAGCGTGCTCGCGCTGCGGGCAGGCTTCGGCACCCTGGCCGGGGCGGATGCCCTGGAGGTGCCGCCGCATCTGCGCTTCTACGCGGGCGGCGGCGGCTCGGTGCGCGGCTACGATTTCCAGACCATCGGGCCGCGGCGGGCGAACAACACGCCGCGCGGCGGCCTCTCGCTGGCTGAGGGAAGCGTTGAACTGCGCCAGCGCATCAGCGGACCGTATGGCGTCGCTGTCTTCCTCGACGCAGGCACGGTCGGAGAAGGCGCGGGGCTGGATTTCGGCGCGTTGCGCCTCGGCGGCGGCGTCGGCTTCCGCTACGCGACGCCGATCGGGCCGATCAGGGCCGATGTCGCCCTGCCCTTCTCCAAGCTGCCAGGAAATTCCGGTTACGGGCTCTACGTGGGCGTCGGACAGGCCTTCTGATGCGCCGGTTTGGGCGGATCCTCCTGTCGATCCTGGGCGTGCTGCTGATCCTGCCGGTGCTGCTGGCGGCGGTGGTCTGGGGCGGGCTGAACGTGAAGCCTGGGCAGGAAGCGCTGGCGCGGCTCGCCATGCACTACGTGCCGGGACTGGTCATCGAGGACCTGCACGGCGGCCTGCCGGCCTCGCCGCGCATCGGGCGGGTGGTCCTGTCCGACGCACAGGGGCCTTACCTCGTGGTAGAGGACGTGGCGCTCGACCTCGATCTGCTGCGATTGGCCTCGCGCGAGTTCCGGGTGCGGAACATCAGCGCCGGGCGGATCCTGTTCAGCCGTTTGCCCGTGCCAGACCCCGCCGCGCCGCCCCAGGCGGCGACCGAGCCGGGTCCGCTGCTGCCGCAGCTTCCCTCCCTGCCCGTGGGGGTAACGGTGGAGCGGATTGCCCTACCCCGGATCGAGCTGGGCGAGGCCGTGGCCGGCATTCCCGCGACCTTGTCGCTCGAGGGCAACGGGCGGCTGGGCGCGGAGGGCGCCTTCCTCGCGGCCAAGGGGCGGCGCCTGGATGCGCCGGGGTCGTTGGACCTCGACTTGGCCCTGGCACCCGGCGACCGCCTGCGGACGAACATCGCCTATGACGAGGCGGCCGGGGGGCTGATGGCCAGCCTTCTGGGCAAGCCGGATCAGGCGACTCACCTGCGCGTCGCGCTCGACGGACCGGCCACGGGCGCCAGCTTCACCGTCTCGGCCGATCTGGGGGAGACCGCGAAGCTGGACGGGCGCGGCACCGTGAGCCTGCCGGCCGCGGGTGGGGTGGGGCTCGAGGCCTCGGGTACGGCGGCGCTGGGCGGCTTCCTGCCGCCGCCAGTTGCCGACCTCCGTTTCGCGCTTCGTACCTCGCCGGCGGAGGGTGGGGCCACGCGGATCGAGAGCGCGCGGGTGGAGACCGGGCCGGCCACCGTCGAGGCGCGCGGCGTGGTGGGCAGCGCGCTGGACCTTCGCTTCGATGCGCGGGTGAACGACGCTTCCACGCTTGGCGGGCTGGTGCCATCGACGGTGGGCTGGGGTGGGATCACGCTCCAGGGCGCCGTGACCGGCACGAACGCCGCTCCGGAACTGCGTGTGGAGGCGACGATTGCCGATCCTCGGTTGCCCGGACCCGCGCCAGGGCTGCTCGGCCCCTCTCCCACTATCCGGCTGAGCGCGAACCGACAGACGCTGCATGAACTGGCCGTCAACGGGCGTGCGGTGACTCTGCGGGCCGCGGGGAACTACGGCGAGACGCTGGATCTGACGCTCAACGCGGCACTCGCGGCAGAGGACATCCCGGACGTGCCGGTGCGCGGACGGCTGAGCGCCCGCGCGCGCGTGACCGGTCCGGTGGCCGACCCGGCCGTGGTGCTGACCGCCGAATCCCCCTCCCTCTCGGCCTATGGGCGCGAGCTGGAGGCGCTCAGGCTGGAAGCTAGCCTGCCCCGCGCGACCGTACCGGCCGGAAGCCTGAACCTCGCCGCCCGTCTCCAAGGCCTGCCCCTCTCGGCCGAGGCGCGGGCGGCGCAGGAAGGCGACGTCATCCGTGCCGAGGCGCTCCGCGTCTCTCTCGGCCCCGCGCGGCTTGAGGGAAGCGGCACCTTCGACACGAAAAGCAGCCTCGCCACCGCTAGGCTGCTGCTTGAAGCCGCGGACCTGACGCCGCTCTCCTCCATTGCGGGCACGCCGCTCGGCGGTGGGCTGCGGCTCTCGGCCAAGCTGGATCCGAGGGAAGCGGAGGGCGCGCCGCGGCAGGGGATCGAGGCGGATCTTCGCGCGAATAACCTGCGGGCGGGTGGCGCCCAGGTGAACGGCACCGTGGAGGCCCGCGGCACCGACGCCGCGCTCGACGTGCAGGGCGACCTTCGCGCCTTCGACGCCCGTGCGACGCTCCGCGCGCGGCTCGGGCTCGACAAGCCGGAGAAGCGGGTGGAGGTGGCCGCGCTCGAGGTCCAACGGCAGGCACTGGGGGTGCGGCTCGCCTCTCCCGCCACGATCCTCATCGCGCCGGGCGGTGCCGTCTCCACGCCGGGGGTCTCGCTGCAGGCGCGGCCGGGCGGCACGGTCCGCGTCGCGGGGCGGTGGGGTCCGGACACGGCGGACCTTCGGGCGACCGTCGCCAGCCTGCCGCTGTCGCTCGCGAATATCTTCGCGCCCGACCCGCCGCTCGCGGGCACGCTCAACGCCGATGTGCGGATCTCAGGACAGGTGTCGAGGCCGGGCATCGACGGGGAACTTCGCGGCACGGGGCTGAAGGTCGGTGCTCCCTGGGCGCGGACCCTGCCCGAGGGCACGCTTCAGGCAACCGCCCGCATGCGGGGCGATGCGCTGGAGGCGCGGGCTGAGCTGCGGGTTGGCGCGGCGCTGCGGCTGAACCTCGATGCCCGGCTGCCGAGCGACTTCGCGGGGCCGCTCAGCGCAAGCCTCAGGGGCACGACCGATATCGGCGTCTTGGCCGCACCCTTCCTCCTCGGCGGGGCGAATCGGGTCGCGGGGACCGTCGCGATCGATGCGCAGGCCGCCGGCACCGTTGCTGAGCCGCGCCTCTCGGGTACCGCGCGGCTCTCCGGTGGGTTGTTCCGGAACCTCGAATACGGCGTCGCCCTGCGGAATATCGCCGGCACGGTGCGGGGCGACATGGACCGGATCGTTGTGGAGACCATAACCGCCCGGGCGGGGCCGGGCACCCTCACCGCGCGGGGCGAGCTGCGGCCCTTCGCCGAGGGGCAGCCAATCGACCTCACCGTCTCGGGGCAGGACCTGCAGCCTGTTTCCAGCGATCTCCTTCGCGGCGCTTTCGACACGGATCTGCGGCTGACCGGTTCGGTCGGCGACGGAATGCGGCTGGCAGGGCGTATTGGCACACGGACGCTCACCATCGGCGTGCCGGAGGGGCTGCCGGGCGGCGTGCCGGATATCGGTCCGGTGCGCGAAATTGGGCGCGGCGCGCCGCCTCCGCCGCCAGGCACCGCGGCGGCCCGCCAGGCAGCGGGGCGGGGGGCGGCAGCGCCGACCGCCGCGGCGCCGCTCGCACTCGATATCACCTTCGATGCGCCCCGGCAGGTCTACCTCCGCGGGCGCGGGCTCGACGTGGAGCTGGGCGGCAATATCCGCATCGCCGGAACCATCTCGGACCCGCAGGCGAACGGGGAGCTGCGGCTGCGCCGGGGCAACCTGACCGTCCTCGACCGGCGGCTCAACTTCGAGCGCGGGCTGCTGCGTTTCCAGGGCGACATTGCCTCGCCGGATATCGACCTCCTCGCGACCTCCCGGGCGGGGACATTCACGATCAACGTGGCAGTGACCGGCACGCCGCGGGCGCCGAAGATCGAGTTCACCTCCTCCCCCGAGCTGCCGCAGGACGAGGTGCTGGCGCGGCTGATCTTCAACCGTTCCGCCGACAAGCTCTCGCCCTTCCAGATTGCTCAGCTGGCGCGCGTTCTCTCCGGGGCACTCGCGGGCGGGAAGGAGGATCCGGTGACGGGGGTACTGGGCCGGGTGAGCCGCACCCTCGGCCTTGACCGCCTGGGCATCGGGAGCGGCGCGAACGGTGCGCCGGGAGTCGAGGCCGGCGGCTATCTCGGCCAGGGCATCTACCTCAACGTCGAGCCCGGTACGACCACCGGCTCGCCCCGCGTCGGAGTGCAGATCGAGTTGACACCGCGCCTGAAGCTGGAGAGCGGGGCGGGAGCCGATAGCCAGGGGGCAGGCCTCTCCTACGAGTATGAGTACTGATTAAGACTGGCGCCTGTAGCTCCCCGAGAGAGTTCTGCTCTCTCCGGATCTCCCGGCCAGCGCGCAGCGTTGGTTCCGCCGCCGGCTATTCCGCCGCGCCGGCGCAGCGAGTAGAGTCCGGACCATCCTGGCTGGTGATGCCGTGCGGTGCCGCCGGGTTTCGACAAGATGGAGAGGGAGGGGCACCCATGCGCGCCTTCGATGGTCAGTTCAGTGACAACAAGCCTATCCGCAGGAGCATGGAGGAGAAGCGCCGGCTTCTCGCCGAGCTCGAGCAGACTCTGGCGGGCATGAAGCCGCATACGTCGCCCACGCTGCGCGACAGCATCAAGGGGCGGATCATGGAGTTGCGCGCAGATATCGGCGCCGGGAAGCGCTGAGGCGCGACGCGCCCGCAGACCACGGCCGCCGAGCTTGGGCGGCCGTGGCGCGGGGATCAGCCCGCGAGTTCCGCCAGCAGGCGGGCGTGGCTGCGGGCCCCATGCATGAGGCAGGCCCAGTCAAACTTCTCGTTCGGGCTGTGTACCTGATCGTCGTCGAGCCCGAAGCCCATCAGCACGCTGTCCAGCCCGAGAATGCGGCGGAAGCTCTCCACCACCGGGATCGAGCCGCCGGAGCCGATCAGCACCGCTTCCCGCCCGTATTCGGCCGCCAGCGCACGACGGGCGGCGGCGACCTCGTCGCTGTCCTCCGGCACCACGACCGGCGGGGCTGAGCTGAAGCGCTGGATCTCGGCGCGCGCGTCGGCCGGAAGGCGAGCTTTCACGAAGGCCTCGAGCGCATCGAGCACGGCGTTTGGGTCTTGGTCGCCGACAAGGCGGAAGGACACCTTGGCATGGGCCTCGGCCGCGATGACGGTCTTCGCCCCCGGCCCGGCATATCCGCCCCAGATGCCGTTCACGTCGCAGGTCGGGCGCGCCCACTGCCGGACAAGCGGCTTCAGCCCCTGCTCGCCCGCCGGTACGGAGAGGCCAATATCGCCGAGGAAGCGCGCCTCGTCGAATCCGAGCGAATCCCAGGCGGCCAGCAGGTTGCCGCCGACCTCCGGCACCTCGTCGTAGAAGCCCGGCAACGTGACACGGCCCTTTTCGTCGTGAAGGTCCGCAATGATTCGGCAGAGAAGGTTCAGCGGGTTCAGCGCCATGCCGCCGTAGAGGCCGGAATGCAGGTCGCGCGAGGCCGCGAAGAGGTCGATCTGCGCGTAGGCCATGCCGCGGAGGCGCGCAGAAATGGCGGGCGTGCGCGGGTCCCACATGTTGGTGTCGCTGACGACAACGGCGCGGGCTTGGCGAAGCTCGGAGGCGTGGACCTCAAGGAAGGCGTCGAGGCTCGGGCTGCCGATCTCCTCCTCGCCCTCAACCAGGACACGGATCGGCGCGGGCGGCGCGCCGGCTACCTCGTGCCAGGCGCGCATCGCGGCGAGCCAGGTCATCACCTGCCCCTTATCGTCCACGGCGCCCCGCGCAACGGTCACGGGGCCGTTTCGCCCCTCCGCCATCGTCGGCTCGAAGGGCGGTGAGCGCCAGAGCTCGAAGGGCTCCGCGGGCTGCACGTCGTAGTGGCCGTAGTAGAGCAACGGCACCGCGTCGCCGCCACGGCCCGGATGATGGGCGACCACCGCGGGGTGGCCGGCCGTCTCGCGGATCTCTGCAGTGAAGCCGATGCTTTCCAACTCGCGCACCAGCCACTCGGCGGCGCGGCGGCAGTCCGTGGCGTGATCGGGCTGGGCGCTGACGCTGGGGATGCGCAGGAAGTCGAAGTAGCGCGTGCGGATCTCCTCCTCCGCGGCGTCGAGCCGGGCAAGGACGGCTTCGAGCGCGGCCATCAGGCGTCGTCCCCCGTGTCCGGCGTGAGGCCCGCCGCCTTGATGCCTGCCACCGCCGCCAGTTCATCCTTGTCCGACAGGTCGCCAGAGACGCCGACGGCGCCGAGGATCGCGCCCCCGCTATCGCGCACGAGGACGCCGCCCGGCACGGGCACGGCCGCGCCGCTCGCGAGGTCGGAAAAGGCGTTCATGAAGCCCGGCATGCCCTGGGAGCGCCGCGCCAGCTCGCGCCCACCGAAGCCGAGGCCCATGGCGCCGAAGGCCTTGCCGTGAGCGATTGCCGGGCGAAGGAGGCTGCAGCCGTCCTCCTTCAGCAGGGCCTTCATCTGCCCGGCGGCGTCGAGCACGACGACGGTAAGGGGCGCGAGGTTGAGACGCCGCCCCTCCTCGAGAGCCACGGCAGCGATCTTCTGCGCCTGGTAGAGGGTAATGCCGTGCTGGAAGCCGGTCGGGGGATTGGGCATGAGGCGGCCGTTCCGTCGAGGGTTAGGCCGATGGTTCTATGCCCCCTGCCGCCGGTGGCAAGCCTCCCCGCCTCCGGACGGGACAGCAAAGGAGCGGGGCGGCAGGTCCGGCGCCCCGCCCGCGTCTCAGCCGAAGATGAAGTCGGTCGAGGTGAGGCTGGCCAGCGAGACGTTGAGCAGCGTGACCGAATCCGTCGGCGAAACGGTAATCACCACGTTGGCTCCGACCTGCTGGCTGGCCGCGAGGACAGCCGCGAAGTTGGCGAAGGTGCCCGCCTGGAACTGGATGAAGTCGTCGTTCCCAACGGCCTGGCCGAAGTCAGCGATCGTGTCCGCGCCCAGACCCGGGCCGAAGACGAAGATATCGTTCCCCGGCCCACCGTAGAGCAGGTCATTCCCGGTGCCGCCGACGATCGCGTCATTGCCCTCGCCGCCGAAGACCGTGTCGCTGCCATCGCCCCCGAAGAGGGTGTCGTTGCCGGCCTCGCCGAACATGATGTCATTGCCGGCATCGCCGCGGGCATCGTCATTGCCGGCGCCGCCCACGAGAGTGTCGTCGCCGCTGCCCGCGAGAAGCACGTCATTCCCGTTATCGCCGCGGAGATGGTCGTTGCCATCCTCTCCGTAGAGGGTGTCGTCGTCGTCGCCACCGAAGATGAGGTCGTTGCCCGTGCCGCCCACCAGCGTGTCGATGCCAGCATCGCCCGTCATGACGTCGTCGCCCTCGTCGCCGCGGAGATGGTCCGCCCCGGCGCCGCCGTAGAGCACGTCGTTGCCGATGCCGCCGAAGAGAAGGTCGTTTCCGTCCTCGCCGATCAGAATGTCGTTGTCCGCATCGCCCGTGATCACGTCGTTGCCGGCACCGCCGTAGATCAGGTCCAGCCCGCCCTGGCCGTAGAGCGTATCGTTGCCATCCTCCCCGAAGAGAAGGTCGTTGCCGTCCTCGCCCACGATGATGTCGGCGTCGGCCCCGCCGGCGATGGTGTCGTTGCCGGTCCCGCCATAGATGAGGTCGTTGCCAGCCTCGCCGTAGAGGGTGTCGTTCCCGTCCTCGCCGAAGATAAGCTCGTCGCCGGTGCCGCCTACCACGGTGTCGTCGCCCACACCCGCGGCCACCGTGTCGTTGCCGTCACCGCCGTAGATCGCGTCGTTGGCATCAAGGCCGTAAAGAACGTCGTTGCCCGCCAACCCGAAGATGCTGTCGGCGTCCAGGCCTCCAACGAGCGTGTCGTCCCCGGGAGTGCCGTTGTAAACTGCCATGTTCTGGCCCTCTGTCACTGCGGCGGGTACGATCCCCGTTTCCGCTGTTTCGCAATCTGGTCGCATTGACCATGAGATCGGCCGGAGAGTGCTGGCGCCTTCCATCACACCGGTGCGCCAACTCATCCGAAGACGCCATTTCCTCCCGCCCACGCCCCTGAGGGCGTGGGCAGACAGGCCTCAGGCGAAGAGGAAGTCGCTCGCGCTTAGCGAAGCCAGCGAGACGTTCGTCAACGTCACGGAATCCACCACAGAGATATGGATCACCACATTGGCACCGACCTGCTGGCTGGCAGCGAGGACCGCCCCAAAGCTTCCAAGGGTTCCAGGCTGGAACTGGATCACATCGCGGTTGCCTGGCACCTGACCAAAATCAGCAATCGTGTCGGCGCCGGTGTTAGGACCGAAGACGAACCGATCGTTACCGGCCTCGCCGAAGAGAACGTCGTTCCCTGTATCGCCAAGGAGCACATCGTCGCCGGCGCCGCCCGCGAGAGTGTCGTTGCCTGCACCGGCGATGAGAAGATCGTTCCCGTTATCGCCGCGGAGCTGGTCGTTGCCATCCTCTCCGTAGAGGGTGTCGTCGTCGTCGCCACCGAAGATGAGGTCGTTGCCCGTGCCGCCCACCAGCGTGTCGATGCCAGCATCGCCCGTCATGACGTCGTCGCCCTCGTCGCCGCGGAGATGGTCCGCCCCGGCGCCGCCGTAGAGCACGTCGTTGCCGATGCCGCCGAAGAGAAGGTCGTTTCCGTCCTCGCCGATCAGAATGTCGTTGTCCGCATCGCCCGTGATCACGTCGTTGCCGGCACCGCCGTAGATCAGGTCCAGCCCGCCCTGGCCGTAGAGCGTATCGTTGCCATCCTCCCCGAAGAGAAGGTCGTTGCCGTCCTCGCCCACGATGATGTCGGCGTCGGCCCCGCCGGCGATGGTGTCGTTGCCGGTCCCGCCATAGATGAGGTCGTTGCCAGCCTCGCCGTAGAGGGTGTCGTTCCCGTCCTCGCCGAAGATAAGCTCGTCGCCGGTGCCGCCTACCACGGTGTCGTCGCCCACACCCGCGGCCACCGTGTCGTTGCCGTCACCGCCGTAGACAAGGTCGTTGCCGCCCAGTCCGTAGACGAGGTCGTTGCCTCCCTCCGCCATCAGGATGTTGGAGAGGTCATTTCCCAGCATGAGGTCGGCGAAGACTGAGCCGCGCGCGTGCGCGATATTGATCAGGGTGTCCTGACCGTTCAACCAGCCATCATCGAGGGTCAACCCGAGGTCGATGCGCACGGTAACTGCGGCAAGGCTGTCGAGGTAATCGGCGAAGATGAGCGTTCCAGCTGTCGGCGCACGGAGGATGTCGTTCCCGCCCTCACCCCGGATGAAGGAATAGCCGCCAGAGACAGCGCCCGTGATCGTATCTGCGAACTGAGTGCCCCAGGCGTTCTCGATCGACTGGAGCGTGTCCGTGCCGCCCCAGGCGTTGGTCGCGATCCCATTCACCCCGTCACCGAGGTCGATGATCGCGCCCATATCGGGCGCCTGCGCGCTATATGAGCCCGCACGGTAGGTGTCGGCACCTCCGCGTCCGTTGATCAGGTTGTTGCCTGGGCCGCCGGAAAGAAGGTCATCCGTGGGCGTCCCGAGGATCGTGTCGCCACCCGCGCCGCCAATGGCGCCAGTCATGTTGTAGAGAAAGTCTGCGCCGGCCACCTTGGCCAGGCTTCCGGCATAGCCGCTGCCATAGACTGTGGTGCCGAGGTCGATCGTGACCGCCTCGGTGCCCGTGAAGGCGATCGTATTCTGTCCGCCGCGGCCGTCCACCGAATGCTGGCCGAGGCTGCCGACGCGGAAAATATCGTCGAAGTCGCTGCCGTTCAGCGTGTCATTGAAGTTGGAGCCCGCGACGTTTCGTACGAGAACGAGCCTGTCAGTGCCACCCTGCCCGTCAATGGCCGTCTGAGCCTGCAGGTCCACCGTCACGGCCGAGGTCGCGCTGCCGTAGTCAACCCGGTTGAAGATGCTGTTGAAGCCGTTGATGGTGTCGTTCCCGGCGCCACCGCGGAAGACCACGTCGTAGTAGCTGTAGGCGGCGTTCGTGCCGATCATCGCATCGTCGCCGGCCGTGCCGATCACCTGGTTCACGCTGGTGAGCACGTCCTGTTCGCCGCCGGGCTTGATGGCGACGAGGTTGGCCCCGCCGTAGAGACCTGCGACGAGACTCGTCACGTACGCAGTCACGTTCGTCAGGCCGGCATAGGAGACCGTGTTGAAGCCGCCGCGGCCATCGTACTGGTCGATGCCGGTGGTCGCGTCGAAGTAGTCGTTCCCCACGCTTCCCACGATCACGTCGCTGTAATTGGAGCCCTGGACGCGGCGCACGTCGATCAGCATATCGTTCCCAACCCCACCGCCACTGGCCGTGCCGGCGGTAAGGTCGATCGTCATGCCGGAATTGGCGTCGGAATAGCTGACGAGGTTGAGATGGTTATTCTGGCCGTTAATCGTGTCATTCCCGCCGCCGCCGGAGAGCACGAAGGCATAGGCGAGGCCGCTTGTCCGATCCGTCGTACCGCTCAGCACGTCGTCGAGGCTGCTGCCGTAAACGCGGTGGATCCCGCTGAAATTGTCGATCCCGCCAACAGACTTTGTTACTGCGCCCGAATAGGCAGTGACGGAAGCCCCGAGCTGAACCGCGTAGGCCTGCTGCCGGTAATCGAGCTCGTTGTAACCGCCGCCGCCGGCGATCGTGTCGTTGCCGAGGGAGCCGAAGAAGGTGTCGTCCGCAATCGTCCCGGTGAGCGGGTCGTTACCGTTCGTACCGTTGTAGACGGCCATGCTTTGGGTTCTCTATCGATGCGGTGGGAGCAGCCCCTTCCGAGGCTCGCATACTGCAACGAACGAACGCTCGTTGCGAGCCAGCAAAGGCACGGGCGATCTTCACGCTTGCGTAAGAGTTGCGAACTCGAAGCGATTCTCGATTTTGTTTCTTTGGTGAAACATTTTTCTCTCAGCCGGGTAGCCGTGGAAGATTAACTTTCAGATACTTTACCTTCATAAGTTCTGATGTCGACACTTTCTTCCGAATGCTGCGGTAGTGGATGTCATCACGCAGAAGTTTTTCGATCACGGATCTATGCGGGTGACTTGGAGGCCGAAGCGCTGAACATTCGGCGCGTGAGATCGAGACACCGACCGGCATCGCCGCCTCCGCTCGCCGGCTCCCGGTCGGCCACACCCCCGGCGCCCCATGTGCGGGCACGTCGTGCGCTGGCGCGGGAACCATCCGGCAACGGTCGCTAACGCCGCCCGATGGCCCAGATCTTCCCGGCTTACGCGAACACCGTCGCCCGCGCGGCTATCCTCGGCGCGGCCGCCCTCGGCTGCCTCGGCCTCGGACTGCTCATCGCGCTTCCCGCCACCTCTCACGTCACCCGGCAGGACATCATCGTCGAGCAGCCGGTCCAGTTCAGCCATGAGCACCATGCCGGCGGACTCGGCATCGATTGCAGATACTGCCACACCTCCGTTGAGCAATCCCGCTTCGCCGGGATCCCGCCGACGCACACCTGCATGACATGCCATTCGCAGCTCTGGACGAACGCCGAGATCCTCGCTCCGGTGCGCCACTCCCTGGCCGAGGGCGTGCCGCTGCGCTGGCAACGCGTCCATGTGCTGCCCGATTACGTCTATTTCGACCACAGCGTGCATGTGACGAACGGGGTAGGCTGTTCCTCCTGCCACGGCGCGATCAACCGCATGCCACAGGTCCGGCAGGTGGCGCCGCTGACGATGGGCTGGTGCCTCAACTGCCATCGTGATCCCACGCCCAATCTCCGGCCCGAGTCGGAGATCTTCAACATGGATTGGGAGCCGCCGCCGGATCAGGCAGAGCGCGGGCCGAAGCTGCTGGAGCACTACGGCATCCGCTCAGCACATTTGACCGACTGCTCGAGGTGCCACCGATGAGCGCGCCGCCGCTCTCCCGCCGGCAGGCAGCGCTGGCGCTGATTGCCTCCGCCGTCAGCCTGGCCTCCTGCGACAGGCCGGACGAAGAGATCATTCCTTATGTCGAGCAGCCCGAGAACGTCGTGCCGGGCGTGCCGCTCCGCTTCGCGACGGCCCTGCCGCTCGATGGATATGCCCGCGGCGTGCTGGCCACGGTCTTCGAAGGGCGGCCGGTAAAGCTGGAAGGCAACTCCGCGCAGCCGGCCAGCCTGGGCGCCACCGATGTGTTCCTGGAGGCGGAGATCCTCTCCCTCTACGACCCCGACCGCTCGCGCGCGGTGCGGGAGGGAACACGGATCGCCTCCTGGGAGCGCTTCCTCTCAGCCTTCCTGCCGGCGGTGCGGCGCGCCGAGTCGCGCGGCGGCGAGGGGCTCGCGATCCTCACCGGAAACGTAACCTCCCCGACTCTGCTGCGGCTGATCGGCGAGTTGCGCGGGCGCTTTCCCGCTCTGCGCTGGCACGGACACGAGGCGGTGGGCGAGGCTAATGCGCGCGCCGGCGCTGTGTTGGCCTTCGGGCGGCCGCTCTCCCCGCTGCCGCGGCTCGACCGTGCAGCGGTGGTACTCGCGCTGGATGCGGACCCGCTCGGCCCAGGGCCGGACGCGATCCGCCACGGGCGGGAATTTGCGGAGCGGCGCAGCGCCCGGCGGGACGGCCGCGGATTTTCGCGCCTATACGCTGTTGAGCCGGCGATGAGCGTGACGGGGGCGAAGGCCGACCACCGGCTCGCGCTCGGCCCCGAGGCGCTCCGGGACTTCGCCGCCGCGATCGCCAACCGGCTCGGTGCCTCGCTCGACGCTCCCGCGCTGACACCCGCCGCGGCACACTTCCTCGATGCGGCATTGGCCGACCTCCAGGCGCATCCCGGCGAGGCTCTGGTCATGACCGGTGAGTGGCAGCCGCCCGAGGTCCACGCCCTCGTGCACTGGATCAACGAGCGGCTGCGGTCGCCTGTGGAGTTCGTAGAGCCCTTCGTCCCCGACGCACCTCTCCCGCTCGCGGCATTGGCCGAGGATCTGCGTGGCGGGCGGGTAGAGACGCTGCTCGTGCTCGGGGCGAACCCCGCCTATGACGCACCGGGGGATCTCGGCTTCGCGGCGGCGCTGCGTGACTCGCGTGCACTGACCGTTCATCTCGGCTCCTGGCGTGATGAGACGGGGGCGCTCTGCCGCTGGCACCTGCCCGAGAGCCACCCGCTGGAGGAATGGGGCGACCTGCGGGCGCGGGATGGCACCGTCTCTCTCTGCCAGCCGCTGATCCGGCCGCTCTACTCGACCCGCTCGGCTGCCTGGCTGCTGGGGCTGCTGATGGGACGCCTGGACGACACCGCCCACGGTGCGGTGCGCGCCACCTGGACAGCGCGACAAGAGGGTGACTTCGAGTCCTGGTGGCGCCGCAGCCTGCATGACGGGGTCGTGGCGGGGAGCGCCGCGCCCCCTGTCGTGCCACCCCCTGCCCGGCTGCCGGCCCTACCTGCCCGCCCGGCGATCGGCGGCCTGACGCTCCTCTTCCGCCCGGACCCGACTGTCTGGGATGGGCGGTTTGGCAACAACGCCTGGCTGCAGGAATGCCCGAAGCCCCTCACGCGCCTCGTCTGGGGCAATGCGGCGCTCATGGCGCCGGAGGACGCCGCCGAGCGCCGGATCGCGGACGGAGAGATGATCCGCCTGGAACTGGGCGACCGCAGCCTGGAACTGCCCGTGCTGCTGCGCCCTGGCACCGCGCGCGGGGTGATGGTCGTGACACTCGGCCTCGGGCGGCGGGCAGCGGGTGCGATCGGCGATGGCGTGGGCGCCGACGCCTACCCGCTCCGCCGGTCGGAAAGCCCCTGGGCCGTTCCCGGCCTCGTGGCCGGGAGCCTCGGCCGGAAAGCGGGGCTACTGCGGGAGCAGCCGGATCAGAAGCTGCAGGGCGAGGCGACGGAGCTCTTCCAAACCCTCACGCTCGATGCCTTCAACGGCAGGTGCGACGCCCCGCCGCCCCCGCCCGCGCGCCCGCCCAGCTTCAACCCCGACGCGGCGAGCGACACTTATGCCTGGGGCATGGTGATCGACACAACGCTCTGCATCGGCTGCAACGCCTGCGTCATCGCCTGCCAGTCCGAGAACAACGTGCCCGTGGTCGGCCCCGAGCAGGTGGCGGGCGGGCGGGACATGCACTGGCTGAGGATCGACACCTACGACCTCGGCACCCCCGAGGCGCCCAGCCCCGGCTTCCAGCCCGTCCCCTGCATGCATTGCGAGCACGCGCCCTGTGAGCCCGTCTGCCCTGTCGAGGCTTCGGTGCACGACGCGGAGGGGCTGAACGTGCAGGTCTACAATCGCTGCATCGGCACGCGCTTCTGCCAGGCCAACTGCCCCTACAAGGTGCGTCGCTTCAACTGGTACGGCTACGCGGACGGGCAGGAATACGCGAATCAGGGCGCGCCGGTGCTGGCTGCGCAGCGCAACCCGGAGGTGACGGTCCGGGCACGCGGCGTGATGGAGAAATGCACTTATTGCACCCAGCGCATCAGCGCCGCCCGCCGCGCCGCCGAGAAGGAGGGGCGCGAGATTCGGGAGGGTGAGGTCGTCACCGCCTGCCAGGCCGCCTGCCCCTCGCGCGCGATCGTCTTCGGTGACCTGAAGCGGCCGGATTCGGGCGTCTCGCAGCTCCGGCAGGAGCCGCAGCACTACGCCCTGCTCGGCCAGCTCGGCACGCGGCCGCGCACGACCTATCTGGCGGAGGTGTCCAACCCCAACCCCGCGCTCGACGAGGGCGGCGCGTGAGCGGAGCGAAGGAAGGCCTGCTGCCGGAGGGTGCCAGCTACGGCAACCTCGTGGGCACCGTCGCGGACCCGCTGATGCGGCGTCGGATGGGGCGCTGGTACTGGGGGAGCCTCGCCCTTGCCCTGCTGATGAGCCTCGTCCTCGCGGGCAGCCTTGCCTGGCTGTTCATCGGGGGCATCGGCATCTTCGGCAACAACACGACCATCGTCTGGGGCTTTCCCATCGCGAACTACGTCTGGTGGGTGGGCATTGGGAATGCGGGGACGCTCATCTCCTCGATGCTGCTGCTGACGCGCCAGCCCTGGCGGGCCGCGATCAACCGCTTCGCGGAGGCGATGACGCTCTTCGCCGTCTCCATCGCGGGGATCTTCCCGATCATCCATCTCGGGCGGCCCTATCTCTCCTACTGGCTCGCGCCCTATCCGAACACGATGCAGCTCTGGCCCCAGTGGCGCTCCGCGCTGGTCTGGGACTTCGCGGCGATTGTCACCTACCTGCTTTTTTCCGTCATGTTCTTCTACATCGGCCTCATCCCGGATCTCGCGACGCTGCGGGATCGCGCGCAGTCGCGCACGGGGCAGGTGCTCTACGGCATTTTCGCCCTCGGCTGGCGCGGCTCCGCCCGCCACTGGGCGCGGCACGATGCGGTCTATCGTGCCATGGCCGCGATGGCCGTGCCGCTCGTCGTTTCCGTGCACAGCGTGGTGGGGCTGGATTTTGCGGCGGGGCTCATGCCCGGCTGGCAGGAGACGATCTTCCCGCCCTATTTCGTCGTTGGTGCCCTTTTCTCGGGCTTCGCGATGGTGGTGGTGCTCGCGGCACTCATGCGCTGGGGCTTCGGGCTGCAATCCCTGCTGACGATGCGGCACTTCGAGGCCATGGCAAAGATCATTCTCGCCGCCTCGGTGATCATGGGCATCTCCTACGCGACCGAGTGGCTAATGTCCTGGTATGGCGGGGAGCGGGCGGAGCGCAGCTTCCTCCACCACCAGCTCGCCGGCAGCGACGCGCTGCTCTACTGGGGCATGATCGCCTTCAACGTGGCGGTGCCGCAGGTGCTCTGGTTGCCTGCGGCGCGGCGCAGCCTGCCCGTGCTGATCGGGGTCAGCCTGCTGATCAACCTGGGCATGTGGCTGGAGCGAATCCTCATCATCTGGGACACGCTCTCGCACGGCTACCTGCCGAGCATGTGGCGGCCCTGGCACACGAGCCTCTGGGACTGGACGATCCTCGCGGGCTCGCTCGGCTTTTACGCGCTGCTTTTCCTCGTCTTCGCGCGGGTGCTGCCGGTGGTCTCGATGCACGACATGGGCAAGCTCCTGCACGAGCGGGAGGACGCGGGGTGACGGCGCCGCTGATCCTGGCGGAGTTCCGCGACCCGAACACCCTCATCGCCGCGGCCCGGCGCGCGCGGGAGGCAGGGCTGCGGGAGCTGGACGCCCACACGCCTTTCGCCGTGGACGGCCTGCCGGAGGCGCTGGGCCTGCGCGGCAGCCGGCTGCGGCTGGTCATGCTGCTTGCCGGGCTTGGCGCCGCGGCCTTCACCTACGCGCTCTGCTGGTACAGCGCGGTGGTGGACTATCCCTTCAACACGGGCGGCCGGCCGCTGCACACCTGGCAGGTCTTCCTCGTGCTGAGCTTCGAGGCCGGAATCCTGGCCGCCGCACTCGCCGGCTTCATCGGCTTTTTCGTGGCCAACGGGCTGCCCCGACTGCACGACCGTGTCTTCGCCGCGCCCGACTTCGAGCGCGCCAGCCAGGACCGCTTCTTTCTCTCCGTCGCCGACCCGGGGGCGGACGAGGCGCGGCTGGCGGCGCTGCTCGATGGGCTCGGGCCCGTTTCTGTCCGGGCTGTCGTGCCTTGAGGGCCACGCCGCTTGTCCTGACCGCCCTGCTCCTCGCCGGGTGCCGGCTGGACATGGTCCAGCAACGGCGCCTCGGCACCTATGCACCCACTAACGCCTGGCAGGGCGGCAGCACGGCCCGGCCGCTGCCTGAGGGCGTCGTGGCCCGCGGCGACCTTGCACGCGACGCGGCGGCGGCCGACCCGCCGCCCGTCACCCCGGCCCTGCTGGCACGAGGGGAGGAGCGCTACGGGATCAACTGCCTGCCCTGCCACGGGGCGGTGGGAGATGGGGACGGCATGATCGTCCGCCGCGGCTTCCCGGCCCCACCCTCCTACCACACACGGCGCCTGCGGGCGGTGCCGGCGCGCTACCTCTTCGACGTCATCACCAACGGATACGGCGTGATGTACTCCTATGCCGCGCGCGTCTCGCCTGAGGACCGCTGGGCAATCGTTGCCTATCTTCGGGTCCTCCAGCTCTCGCGCCACGCCGAGGTGGCGGCGCTGCCAGGCGTGGCGGAGCACCTGCCGTGAGTGGGGTGTTCACACTGGGCTGGCTGCGCGAGCAGGCGCGGGCGGCCGCGCTGCTCGGCCTAGCGGCCGGGGCGGTGCTGCTTCTCTGGGCGCTGGTGCTGCCTGCCGGCGCGCCGGCCGCAGGCTGGCTGGTCGGCATCTCCTTCTGGATCTCGCTGGCACTCGGCGCCCTGGCGCTCATCGCCATCCAGGCGCTCACCGGCGGAGCCTGGGGGCGGACCCTGCTGCCGGCGCTGTTGCCGGCGGCGCTGAGCCTGCCGGCCTTCCTCATCCTCGTGCTGCCGCTCTTCCTGGCGCTGCCGGTTCTGTATCCCTGGGCGTCAGATTCGGGGGCGGCGGTGCATGCGGACGTGGCGCGGATCTATCTCAACCCCCATGGCTTCGTGCTGCGGACGGTGCTGGCGCTCGGCGGGTGGTCGTTAATCGCGTTGCTGCTAGCCATCCTGCCGGAGGGAGGGCTACGTTCCGTCGTGGCGGCAGGCGGGCTCGTCTTCCACTTGGCGGCAACCACCCTTCTTTCGCTGGACTGGCTGCTCTCGCTCGATCCGCGTTTCCAGTCCACGGCCTTCGGCATGGCCGCGCTCGCGACACAGCTTCTCCTCGCCCTCGCCTGGGCCGCGACACTTCGCCCGGAACCCGCGGGAGAGGAGACGGGGCGCGCGGGGGATCTCGCGGCCATGCTGCTCGCGGCGGCGCTCGGCGTGCTCTATCTCGGCTTCTCGCAATACCTCGTCGCTTGGTACGGCGACCTGCCGCCGAAGGCCGAGTGGTTCCTCATGCGCGGAGGCCTGGGTTGGACGCTGCTGGAAGCCGCTTCCGTCACCCTCTCCGGCCTTCTGCCCATCGGCGCACTCCTCGTTGCTCATCTGCGGCGGCGGCCAGCGGCTCTGGCTCGCCTGGGCCCATGCATTCTGCTGGGGATCGTGGCGCATCTGGCCTGGATCGTGGCCCCGCCCTTCGGGGCGGAGGCGCTGCTCGCCGCGCTGCTTGGGGTGCTGGCCGTCGGTGGTCTCTGGGCAGCCCTGGCCTACGGGCCGATCGGCGCACGTCTCGCGCCGCGCGGGGAGGCCGCCCGTGGAGCCTGAGGCGAAGCTCCTAGATCGGCGTGAGCCGACGACCATCGCTGCCTGGATCGCCGCGTTGGTTGGGCTCGGCACGGGCGTCTTCCTCGCGGTCGCGCTGGGTGTGCTCTACCTTTTCTATCGCCCCGACGCCGCCCTGGTGGCCCCCCCTACCCCCGCGCGCTTTCCGGAGCCGCGCATCCAGAGCGATCCGGCCGGCGACCTCGCTGACCTGCAGGCCGAGCAGCGCAGGCAGCGGGAGGGATATGGCTGGTTGGACCGGGAGCACGGACTGGCGCGCATCCCCGTTGCTCGCGCAATGGAGGCCATCGCGGCGCGCGGCGATGCCGCCTACGCGCCGCTGGAGGAGCCGGAGCCGGGTATTCCCCTACCTGTCCGGACGGAAGCGGCGCGTCGCGTGGAGGCGGGGCGGTGAGACGTCTTTTCCTCCTGCTGGCCGTCCTGCCGATGCTGTGCGGAACGGCGCGCGCCGCCCTGACGCAGGCGGAGCTGGCGCGCGTCGAGTTGGCGCCGCCGCCAGGGGCAGCCCTGCCGGGAGACCTGCCGCTGGTGGACGACGGCGGGCGGGCGGTGACCACGGCGGGCCTGCGGAGCGGGCGGCCTGCAGTGTTGGTGCTGGCGGATTTCACCTGCACGACGCTCTGCGGCACGGCGCTCGGCATGGCCGCTGGCGCGCTCGAGGCCAGCGGGCTCCGGCCCGGGCAGGACTACGACTTCCTGGTTCTGGGCCTCGACCCACGGGACGGCCCGGCCGAGGCGGCCACGCTGAAGGCGGCTCAGCTCGGCCGCTCGTCACTTGCGGCGAATGCGAAGTTTCTCACGGGCGAGGCACGCGCGCTCTCGGCGGCCCAGTCGGCCCTCGGCTACCGCGCCGTCTTTGATGAGGAGGCCGACGAGTTCGCCCATCCGCTGGGAGCCCTGGTCCTGACCCCCGGCGGTGCCGTCTCAGCCGTGCTGGGCGGTCTGGCGCTCTCACCGGAGGAATTGCGCTTGGCGGTCGCGGAGGCCTCCGGTGGTCGCGTCGGTCGGCTGATCGAAGGGCTGCGGCTGCTTTGTTACGGGCTCGACCCAGCACACGGGGTCTACAACGCCCTCGTCAAGCGGGCCCTTGCCGTCGGGACGGCCGCGACCCTCTTCGCGCTCGGTGGGTTCATCCTCCTGCTCAACAGGAGGAGGCGCCGGGCGTGATGGACATCCAGCTCTGGCCCGTCGCGGCTTCGGACGTGGCGACGCGCGTGGACGCGATCGTCCTCGTCCTGCTCCTCATCACCGGCGCCATTATGACGTTAGTCCTGGTGCTGCTGCTCACCTTTGCCATCCGCTATCGCCGCGGCTCCGGGGCGCGACGAGGGGAGCTGCCCGAGTTGGTGAAGAAGGAGGTGGAGATCGGCTGGACGGCCGCGACTCTCTTCCTTGCGCTCTTCATCTTCGCCTGGGCGGCCGCGACCACCCTGGGGGACGCGCGCCCGGTGGGAGACGCGCTGGAGATCCATGTCGCGGCCAAGCAGTGGATGTGGAAAACCCAGCACCCGAACGGCGCGCGCGAAATCGACGCGCTGCACCTGCCGCGCGGCACGCCCACGCGGCTGCTGATGACCTCGCAGGACGTGATCCATTCCTTCTTCGTGCCGGCCTTCCGCATCAAGCAGGACGTGCTGCCAGGCCGGCTGACGGAGCTTCGCTTCACGCCGACACAGACGGGAGAGTTTCCCCTCTATTGCACCGAGTACTGCGGCACGCTGCACGCGCGCATGGGCGGCACGGTGACGGTGATGGAGCCCGAGGATTACGGCCGCTGGCTCTCCGCCCAGCCACAGGGCGACGATATCGGGCACGAGGGCGCGGCACTCTTCGTTTCGCTGGGCTGCTCCGGCTGCCATGCCGGGCGGGGCCCGGTACGCGCGCCGGGCTTGGCGGGCATCTGGGGGCGCGACGTGCAGCTCGCGGACGGACGCGTCCGGCGCGTGGACGAGAGCTACCTTCGCGACTCCATCCTCCAGCCTCGGCGGGACATTGTCGCGGGCTACGAGCCGCAGATGCCCTCCTTCAGCGGCATCGTCGGCGAGGAGGAGCTGCTGCGTTTGGTCGCTTACATACGTTCCCTGCCGGGAGGCCAGCCTTGAGCGACATCGCGGCCGAAGGGCCGATTCCCGGCGATGCCCAGCCCCACCAGGGGCTTCGCGGCGGACCGAGCTACTTGACAGCCGAGCACGGTCTGGCCGCCTGGTTCCTCACGACCGACCACAAGCGCATCGCGCTTCTCTATGCAGCGGCGCTGACCGTCTTCTTCTTCATTGGCGGCGCGGGCGCCGTCGCGATCCGGATGGAGCTGTTCACGCCCCAGGCCGACCTTCTCTCGGCCGACGGCTACAATCGCATGTTCACCCTGCACGGCACGGTGATGGTGTGGTTCTTCCTCGTGCCCTCCATCCCCAACACCTTCGGCAACTTCCTCCTGCCGCTGATGATTGGGGCGCGCGACCTCGCCTTTCCGCGGCTGAACCTCTTCAGCTGGTACCTCTTCGTCGGCGCCGGAGCGCTTCTGGTCTACGCGCTGGTGGCGGGAGGGGTGGACACGGGCTGGACTTTCTATACGCCCTTTTCGACCGCCTATTCGCAGAGCTACGTCATGGCGGCGGCACTGGCAGTTGTGCTGGTCGGCTTCTCCTCGATCGCGACGGGCGTGAACTTCATCGCGACGGTGCACATGCTGCGCGCGCCGGGAATGACCTGGTTCCGGCTGCCGCTGCTCGTCTGGGCGCTCTACGGCACGAGCCTCGTGATCGTGCTGGCCACCCCGGTGCTGACGCTCGTGCTGCTGCTCATTGTAGCGGAGCGCGCCTTCGGCCTACCGATCTTCGACCCGGCCTATGGCGGCGACCCGCTGCTCTTCCAGCACCTCTTCTGGTTTTACAGCCACCCGGCCGTCTACATCATGATCCTTCCCGCCTTTGGGGTGGTCAGCGAGTTGGTGACGTGTTTCTCGAGGCGGCAGGTCTTCGGCTACACCTTCATGGTCTATGCGATCCTCTGGATCGCCGTGGTCGGCTTCCTCGTCTGGGGGCACCACATGTTCGTCTCGGGTCAATCGCTCTTCGCGAACATCGTCTTTTCGTTCCTCAGCTTCATTATCGCGGTACCCTCGGCTATCAAGGTCTTCAATTGGACCTTCACGCTCTACCGCGGGCAGATCACCTTCGACGCGCCGATGCTCTACGCGCTCGGCTTCATCGGCCTGTTCACGCTGGGTGGGCTGACGGGCCTATTCCTGGCATCCGTGCCGATCGACGTGCATGTGACCGACACCTACTTCGTGGTGGCGCATTTCCACTTCATCATGGTCGGCGGCACGGTCAGCGCCTTCTACGGCGGGCTGCACTTCTGGTGGCCGAAGATCACGGGACGGATGTACCCGGATGTCTGGGCCCGCTTCGCCGCCGTGCTGATGTTCTTCGGTTTCTGCTTTACCTTCTTCCCGCAGTTCATCATGGGCTTCCTGGGCATGCCGCGGCGCTACCAGGTCTATCCGCCGGAGTTCCAGATCTGGCACGTGCTCTCCTCCTCCGGCGCGGTCCTGCTGGCCGGTGCCTACCTCCTGCCCATGGGCTATCTCGCGTGGTCGCTGATCTGGGGAGAGCGCGCTGAGGAGGACCCCTGGAAGGCCACTGGGCTCGAATGGCGCACGAGTTCCCCTCCGCCGCGCGACAACTTCCGGACCATGCCGGCCGTCGACACCGGCCCTTATCTCTACCACCCGGACGAGGAGGGCCCGCGCCACGATAGGCCGCAGGCCCACCAGAATCAGGGACGCGAGACTTGAGCGACGGGCAGGAGGCGCTTCGGGAACCCTGGGACTCTCTCCGCCGGCAGCGGGAGGCGGCCTCCTTCGGCACCTGGCTGTTCCTTGGCAGCGAGGCCCTGCTATTCGGCGGATTGATGATGGCCTTCACGGTAAACCGCGTGCTGCACGGGGACGCCTTTGCTGCCGCGGGTCACGAGACGAACGTCGTCTACGGCACCGTGAACACGCTGGTACTGCTGAGCAGCAGCCTTACGATGGCAATCGGGGCAGAAGCCGCGCGCGCGGAACTGAGGAAGCCCACGCTGATCGGTCTGTCGCTCACCATTCTCTTCGCGCTCACCTTCTTAGTTATTAAGGGTTTCGAGTGGCGTGATGACTTCCGCGAGGGTCTCTTTCCGGGCCCGGGCTTTAAGCTACAGGAGCCGGCAACGGAAATTTTCTTCGCCTTCTACTGGGTGATGACCGGACTTCATGGGCTGCACGTTACCGCCGGGATCGCCGTGATCACGTGGTTCACTTGGCAGGCTTGGAACGGGAAGCGCGCGCTGCGCAGCCCGGCCTTTGAGGCGGCGGCGCTCTACTGGCATCTCGTCGATATCGTTTGGGTGTTTCTTTACCCGCTGCTCTATCTCGGAGGACGCGCATGAGCGGGCTGGGCGAAGATCTTCCCCGCACGACGGCGAATATCCTGAGGCGGAGCCTGCCCGTTTGGGCTGTGCTGGTGACGCTTGTCGCGGCCACCCTTGTGCTTGCCTACCTCCCGCTCGGGCGCTGGAACACGCCGGTCAGCCTGGGGATCGGGGCAGCGAAGGCTGTGATCATCACTGTCTTCTTTATGAACCTTCGACGACCCGACCCATTGCTTCGCCTCGCGGGCGCGGCGTCACTCCTCTGGATCGCTTTTATGTTCACGCTGACCTTTGCTGACCTGCTGACACGCGCGCCGGTGACACAGGCGGGCACCGTAACTCCGCGCGTGGAG
>NZ_RCVR01000039.1 GCF_016107305.1 Roseomonas sp. KE2513 | reverse complement strand
GAGAGGGTGTGAGTGCGCCGGGTGATCCGATCGAGCCGTGCCGCCACGATCACAGTCCCTAGCTGGCGGCAACAGGTCGGCGCCGCCTATAACCCTGGCCGACGGTCGTCATTGCCCGAGGCGATGGCTTGGTGCTCGGCCACCAGCGTCCAGCCCTCGCGATCGATGAACGCTCGGACGCTCGCCCGCTGCGCGTGCAGGCCAACGCCCAAGTGCCCCTGCTCAGCCGTAGACACCTGGTACAGCGCCACCGCGTAGCGGGGCTGGGGAGGAGTGCGACGGGCAGCAGCCATCAGCCCTGCTCCCCGGCGACAATACAATAGACGCTATAACTCCCCTTCGCGCCCTGTGCTCCTGGCCCAACCTGTCGCACCCGCTCCAGCACCTCGACCGTGTAGCCCTTCCCCTTCAGCCCGGCCAAGAAGCCGCGGACGGTGGGCTGTGCCCAGCCGGTCGCCTCCATGATCTGGGCGATGTTGGTGCCCTCGGACCGGCATAGGAGGGAAAGGACGGCCTGCTGTTTGGTGCCCTCATGCGGACGGAGGGGAGCGGAGGGACCACGAGCCGGCCGACTTGCGCTGCTGCGGCTCAGAGCAGCTCTGAGCGCCTCGATGGAAGCCGGCAGGGCGGAGCGTTCCGCCCCCACATCCCAGGCTACCAGCCGGGCGGCTGCCGCGTCCCGGAGCGTGGTGCGGAGCCGTGGTTGAGCAGTGGGCACAAGGGGCGGTACCTGGGCATCCAGCGCGGCCGTGCTGGTTTTGGCTGCCTTCCTACCCTCCTGCGTCACCTGAGCGGCCTCTCCGGCCATCACCGCCGCGCTCAGCACACCGACCACCGTCAGCCCGGCTGTTATGATCCGCAAGACCCCCATAGTGCTGCCACCTGGATCAGGAACCTCCTGCAGCAGCCTGGCCTTCAGCATGCTTTGAAGCACCGAGTTCCGGGCGGCAGCGGGCAGGTTCGAGGGCGCCTTGGCCAGCCCTTCCGGGTGTCGGGCGGCGGCGCTGAGGATTTGCGATTGGGTGGGGGAGAGCGTCCTTGTCATCGTCAGGTCCCTGGTCGGGCCCGACAAGCCGGGTCCTACGACCCAGAGCCCTGACGAAAGGGGGTCAGGATGTACGGGGAGGTGCCACGCACGGTGGAATGATGCATCGCTCTGTTCCTCAGTGAAGCCAAGCGCAAACTGCATCGAAAGTGGGACCACTTTCTGCAGACGCGCACAGTGCGGCTACCTGATCGTGATCTGAGGTGTGGCTGCGTCGAGATGCCGATAGTCATGGCGCTCGCCGATCAGGATGCCAGTAGCGAGCAGCGGAGGAGGACGGACTACTCTTTTGTTCGCCTCCGAAGAGGCTGAGGCGCAAGCGAACGATTCAGCCCTATTTGCTGCTCATCGTAATACGATTCAGTGGGCTGAGGCGCCGGCAGCACGCCTCACGCGGCCCCATTTCTCGGTTTCCGACCTTATAAATGCCTTGAAGTCATCTGGGCTGTTCGCAGCAGGTTCCAAGCCCTGCTGCCTCAGGACGGTGACAATTGCTGGGTCGCTTAGGGCTTCCCGCATGACGGCGTTCAGCCGGGCGATAACCGCCGGCGGCGTACGAGCCGGCGCGACCAACCCGTACCAGTTGCTCGATTCATAGTTTGGCACACCGGCTTCGGCGACAGTGGGCACGTCAGGCAGTTGCGGAGAGCGGTGGCCAGAGATCACGGCGAGGCCCCTCAGGGTACCGTTTTCCACATACTGCCGCACTGTCGTCACGCTGGCGAAGGAGACCGGCACCTGTCCGCTGATAAGATCGTTGATCAAGGCACCGCCGCCGCGATAAGGCACGTGCGACAGTCTCACTCCCGTGGACAGGTTGAACAGCGCGCAGGACAGGTGGCCTGCGGTGCCAACGCCGGAGGAGCCGCAAGCCACACCGTCCCTGTCCCTGCGGGCCAGGGCGATCAGCTCCGCGACGGATCGGACGGGGAGAGAAGGATGCACCACCAGCAAATCGTGTGTTGTCACCGCTAGACTGACCGGTGCAAGGTCAACCAGCGGGTTGAAGGGCAGATTGGTATAGAGGCTGGGATTTACCGCCAGTGCAGCGATCGTGCCCATCAGGAGCGTGTATCCGTCCGGAACGGCGCGAGCCACTACTTCGCTGGCCAAGTTGCCCCCGGCGCCAGGACGGTTCTCGATCACAATAGGCTGGCCGAGCGCCTGGGCGAGGCGCGGTGCCATGGCACGTGTGGTGACGTCGGTTCCGCCGCCCGGCGCGAAACCCACCAGCACGCGGATGGGCCGGTTGGGGTAAGGCGCTTCCTGCGCGTTGCCCGGCATCGGCGCCAGCAAAAAGGCGAGAGCCAGGACCGCCAGTTGGGAGAGCAATCGCGGCACTGTTTTCCTCCTCGTGGCGAACACCTGATTAAGCGCCGACATCCTTCATGATGGCATAGAGTTCAGCCTGCCCTTCGAACCCGATACCAGGGCGGTCAGGAAGGCGGAGCCAGCCCTCCTCCACGCGAGCGTCATCGGCATAGCCGGCAAAGGCGCCGAACACGCCGGGATAGGATTCACACCCGCCGAGCCCAAGGCCGCCCACCACCGCCAGGGACATCTGGTTGCCGCCATGCGGGAAGATCTGCGCTCGCGAGAAGCCAGCCGCCTCTGCCATAGCGACGATGCGGACGAAGGTTGCGACACCGAAGGCCTGAGGCGGATCCACCTGCAGGATGTCGCGATCCGGCCGCAGCCCGCCGAAGCGGACCATGTTGGTCAGGTCCTGCAGCGAGTAGAGGTTCTCGCCCGTGCCAATGGGAGGCGCGTAGGCGCCGCAGACCTCAGCGTAGAGCGCCAGGTCAAGCGGGTGCACCGGCTCCTCGAACCAGCGCAGGCCGTAAGGCGCGAGCATTGCGGCATAGGCGAGCGCGCGCTCACGGTCGAAGGCGCCGTTGGCATCGACCGCGAGATTGGCCCCCTCGCCCACTATGGCGAGAACGCCCTCGATTCGTCGCTGGTCCTCGTCAATCGGCAGGCCGCCCACCTTGGTCTTGAGTTGAACGTAGCCGGCGTCGCGGTGCCGGCGCATCTCGTCCTGCAGGTCTGCCACGGTCTGGCCCGGCTTGTACCAGCCGCCTCCGACATAGCAGCTCACGCGCCCGCCCGGACTGCCCGGACCGTAGCGGCGGGCAAGCAAGGACCAGAGCGGCTGGCCCCGCGCCTTGGCGGTGGCGTCCCACAGCGCCGTCTCGATCGTGCCAATGGCCCAGGCGCGCTCGGCGTCACCGCCCGGCTTCTCGCGCCGGTTCATCACCGGAAGGCAGCGTTCAGGGTCGACGAAGCCCTCCGCGTCCAGTAGCGCGTCCGGTGCCTCACCTAGGAGGCGGGGGATGAAGCGGTCACGCATCGTCGCGCCGCAGGCGTAGCGGCCGGTGCCATTGAAGGCGTAGCCGACCACCGGCCGCCCCTCTGCCACTCGGTCCGTGACCACAGCCACGATGGAGGTGTTCATCTCTCCAAAGTCGAAGGCGGCGTTCCGCATAGAGGAGCGGACGGGCACGGCCATCTCGCGGATGTCAAGGATTCGCAGGGTCTCGGTTCCTTCAGTCGGCGCGGATGCCGGCTTCGCGCACCAGCGCCGCGAGGGCGGGCACCTCGGTGGCGAGTTGTGCGGCGAAGGCGGCGGGCGTGCTCGCAACCGGGCGGAAGCCGATGCTGCGCAGGCGCTGCTCCGCAGCAGCTCCACGCAGCGCCGTAGCGACGACTTCCGCAATGCGCGCGGTCGTAGCTGAGGGGGTTCCGGCCGGCGCGAGCATCGACTGCCAAGTCTCCGCCTGGAAGCCCGGCAGCACGACCTCACCGACAGTCGGCATATCCGGCAGGTCAGGCCAGCGCTCCGGACCAGTGGTTGCAAGCCCAATCAGAGCGCCGCCACGGATATGCGTTTGCGCAGCCGGCATCGCGGAGAAGCCGAGTGGCACCGTTCCAGCCAGCACAGCCTGAATCCCCGGCGCGCCACCGTTGAAGGGCACATGGGTCAGGTCGATCCCGACCGCGCGGCGGAACATCTCGGCCGTCAGGTGCGGGCCGGTGCCGCTGCCCGGACTGGAGTAGTCGAGCCGCCCCGGTTCAGCCCGTGCACGCGTCACCATGGCCGCAAGGCTGCCGATCCCGGATCCGGGATGCGCCACGATGGCATTGGGGGAGGTGACAGCGACAGTGATAGGCGCGAAGTCGCGCAATGGATCGTAGAGCGCTGGCCGATCCGCTGGCTGCAGTCCTGGATTCGCTGCGAAAGCAGAGGAGCAGAACAGCAGTGTGTGCCCGTCAGGTGCTGCACGCGCCACCGCTTGGATGCCGATATTGCCGCCGGCCCCAGGCCGATTCTCGACGACGACCGGCTGCCCCAGCCCTGCGGCCAGTGGTTCCTGCAGCAGGCGGGCGATGATGTCTGTTGGACCGCCGGCCGCGAAAGGCACGAGCATGCGGACTGGGCGACTGGGTGCCCAGGATGCCTGGGCTCGCCCCACCTGAGCGATGAGGGCCGGCGCAGCCAGGGCCAGCAGACGGCGGCGAGTTGCGTTCATGGCCGAACCCCTATTCCACAGCGATGCGCATGTGAGCGGCCACATCGCGATATCTGGCGATCTCGCCTCTGACAAAGTCGGCAAAAGCGGCCGGCGGCATCCCGCCCGCCTCGGCCGAGGCATCGCTCAGCACCCGTAGCATCTCGGGCCGAGCCAGGGCGTCCGTGGCCGCAGCGTAAAGGGCCTCCACCGCTGCTTCAGGCAATCCGGCCGGCGCGAAGAGGCCAAACCAGGACCGGATCTCAAAGCCAGGAGCGCCCGCCTCGGCCAGGGTGGGCAGGTAAGGCAGGCGCGGCACGCGCTGGGCCGTGCTAACCGCAAGGGGACGAATCCGCCCCCCGCTGATCAGCGGTGCCGCACCGGCCAAGCCGTCGATCACGAAGTCCACCTGCCCACCGGCAAGGTCGGCCAGGGCAGGGCCGGTACCGCGATAGGGGACGTGCACCACATCGATGCCCGTTGCTGCGCGCAGCATCTCCCCAGCCACGTGCTGCACCGAGGCAACTCCTGAGGAGGCGTAGGTCAGGCGGCCCGGTGCCTGCCTGGCGGCGGCCAGGAATGCGCCGATGTCAACATAGGGAGCGGCTGCGTTGACTAGCAGCGCGTGAGGCTGCGCAGCCACGAGCGTGATGGGTGTGAAGGCGGTTCGCGGGTCGTAGGAGAGGCGCTGGGCAAGGTTCGCCGCGATCGCGTTGGCCGTGGAATGGCCCAGCAGCAGGGTCGTTCCATCTGGTACTGCGCGTGCCACGGCTTCGGCGCCGATAATGCCAGCGGCGCCGCCGCGGTTCTCCACCACAATGGATTGGTCCAGGCGTGCCTGCAGCAGAGGCGCAATGACACGGGCTAGGATGTCCGTGAAGCCGCCGGGTGGGAAACCGACGACCAGCCGGACAGGCCTCGTCGGCTTCCAGGCGGGTGGTGGCTGGGCCCAGGCGCGGCTTGCGGGTAGCGCAGCGGCACCGAGCACCAGGACAGCGCGACGACCGGTTCCAAGCCCGTTACGCAATCCTTGTTTCCTCCCCGGCTTTGCCAGCCTAAGGCCGCCAGCTTGTCCGGAACCGCAACCTCTCGCAAGCCGATCCAGGGACCCGTGCCAGGGAACGCTCACGCTTGACCTAGCTGCCCCGCCCACAGAGCGCCACGCACGAGGACCTGCGCCAGGCACAACTGCGCTAACAGAGCGCGAGACTCGAAAGCTCCGCACCCTCAAGCGGAGCAGATCCCGGACGAAGCCGACTCAGAACCGAGCGTTGATCCAGTCGCGAAGGTGATCAAACAAGTTGCGTGTCACGTTGGCGTACTGCCCAGGCGTAGTCTCACAAGGAGTGCACGGACCGAGGCCGTGGTTCGATCCTTCGATATAGATGAGGTCCTTGTCAGAACTCCTGGCGTGTTCGAAAGCAATCTCATTATCACGGATAAAGACGAAGCCGCCTGCACCAACGAAGATTACAGGGACAGAAATTGCCTGCACCGCACAAACTGTAGAGTTGTTGCTCGAGCAGTGGTCGATCCCCTCCGCTGAATCGGTCGCACGAACCGCATTGGCAGTGAGAAATGCGCGAAGGCTCAGGATCTTCGTGCCAAAATCAAAGGTCAATGCGCTTTGCGCAATGGATTGATCGGGCACGATGACACTGCGGATTGGCTGAACTGCTATGCTTCCTTCATTCCGGAGCAGCTTACGCGGTTGCCGAGTGGTGTTGAAGGCGTCCATGCTTGGGTCAAACTGGCTGATGTAGATTGAACCCGCAGGACCGGCACCGGGGTTTCCTGCCCGAGGAATGACAACGATATCGTTGTCTGGGTAGGGATAGGTGCCACTGCGCACACGCTCCCAGCGCGTTTGCGCCTCCTCCCGTATAGTGTCCATGCGCCTTGCTTGCCCCTCAATGTAGCGCCGAACGAAGTCCTGAGAGTAGTGCGAATTGCCATGCGGATTGTATCCGTTTGCCGGTAGCAGCGGGTCCAGATCCTGACTCAACTGCCGTTCGGGAGGATTTTGCTCCGAACGGATTGCAGGGACCAGCGCTCGCATCACCATTACGGGCTGACCAGGATGCGCGTCGACAAAGATAACCCCATCGGCACGGGGCAGTCCGCGCAGATCGTCAGAGCAGGGGATAATGCGCTGGGGATCCTGACAGTAGGCGATCCCGTTCTCTGCCACCGCCTGATAGAAGCTCATCGTCGGTCCGCCACCACTATGACCGAAGAGCAAAACCCTTTCGATGCCGGGTTGCCGCCGCATGAACTCGACACCTGCCTTTACGTCCAGTGCTATGCGATCCCAATTCACCTGCACCTCATTGTTGACGAAGCGCGGGTTCATGCAAAGGACAGCAAAGCCCCGTGCCGACAGCTCGGTGCAGGCCGGGTGCGACATGTAGTTCGCTGTTCGGTGCATCAGGATGACACCGACCCGCGGCTGGGAATTCCCGTCCGGAAGGTAAAGCGCGCCCATGGCCGGTGGCAGAGGCACGAAGCGCGGATTGCTCTGGGCAAAGCTGGCGTGGCTCGCGAACACGCCAGTTAGAAGGAACAAGGCAATCATCAAAAGACGCATCACACTTCCTCCACTTCATTGTTCTTGAAAATTACGATCGGGCGACCGCGGTGTGATAGCTTGGTCCGCCCTTCTGCAAGTTGAACTCGCTTGGCAAGCAGGGCATGCCCCGTATTCTCCAAAGCTGGTGATCCAGGCTCCGCTGGCTGTGAAGCAAATTCGGCTTAATAGCCTAACCAGGGTAAATTCTTCATCATTTCAGGCTTCAGCATAAAGAAATCGTTCTGGGCGATGTCTCTGTCAGGTGATCAGTCCCGCCGTTAAATGGCTCGGCCGCCATCCACCTCCAGCGCGACACCAGTGATGAACTCCGCCTCGTCGGAGGCGAGATAAAGAGCCGCATTGGCAACGTCGCGCGGCCGTGCCAGGCGGCCAAGCGGGATGCTCGCCTCGAAGGCAGCACGCCTCTCTGGCATCAGCTTCGGTAGGAGCAACGGCGTCTCGCCGGCTACAGGGCAGATCGCGTTCACCCGAATTCGTTCGGGCGCAAGCTCCGCCGCCATCGCCTTGCTCATGGTCGACGCGGCCCCCTTCACGCCAGAGTGCCAGGTCTGCCCGGCGCGCGGCCGGATCGCGGCAACAGAGGTATCATTGACGAGGCAGCCCCCGCTCTCCTGTGCACGCATTACAGGCACGACGTGGCGGGCCGAGAGGAAGATGGACTTCACGTTAATCGCGAAGAGGTGGTCGAAGACTTCCTCTGAAACGTTCAGCATTGGCCCGTTCGGCTGGCTGGTGTCGGCGTTGTTCACCATGATGTCTAGCCGCCCAAAGCGCTCCAGGCAGGCTTGCACCATCGCCGCCATGGAGGCGTCCTGGGTGACATCCGTGCGCACGAAGGCCACGCGATGCCCTGCTCCCGCCGCCGCAATCTCGCCCGCCACGCGGTCCCCGCCGTCGGGATTGATGTCCGCGACGAGGACGTGCGCCCCCTCCTCTGCGTAGCGCTTGGCGATGCCCTCGCCGAAGCCCGAGCCACCACCGGTGACGATTGCCACCTTGTCTGCCAAGCGCATCTCGTACTCCCTTATTCTGGCTCGATGCCGGCTTGGCGGATCAGGCCGGCGTAGAAATCGCGCTCCTGCAACAGCCGGGCGGAATACTCCTCCCCTGTCAGAATTCCCTCGTTCAGCCCTGCCCCTGCCAGTCGCGCCTGCATGTCCGCATCGGTCTGCACCACCCGGGTCAGCACAGCCGCGATCTGATTGCGCATCTCCGCAGGGATTCCAGCGGGCGCGTAGAGGCCGAGGGCTCCCATTGGCAGCGAAAGGCCATCCAGCCCCGCCTCCCGCGTCGTGGGCACCTCCAGCACCACCGGAGACCGGGTCTCGCGCCATGTCGTAGGGAAGCGCTCGATAGAGATAGGAGGAGGTGGAGAGCATTGAGGTAGAGTGGACAAGCAACGTGTACCCGTCCGCCGGGGAACGCGCGACGGCGGCGGTGCCGATCGTGCCGCCAGCACTGCTGCGACTCTCGACCACGACGGGCTTGCCGAACTCCCGGTCTAGCCGGTCCGTCGCCAACCGCGCCAGGAGGTCGAAGGGGGAGCCGGGCGGGAAAGGATTGACGATGCGGATGGTGCGATCCGGGTAGGCGGCTTGGGCACTAGCGCCGGTGGCGCGGAGGGCCGGCAGCGCCAAGGCGGCGGCGAGCGCCCTTCTCCCCATCAGGAGGTCCGTCTTCATGCAGTATCTCCTCTCCGAACCCGTTTGAGCTGGCCTTCCTACCTTGGTGCCGCTGCGGCCCGGGCCGCGCGGATCGCAGCGATGGTTCGGTCGGTCGTCTCTGGGGCGAGACCGAGGTAGCGGGCCGGGTCGAGCTGGTTAGCGAGGTCGAGCTCGAGGACGATCGGCCCCATGCCCGGTCGCGCCGCGATCTCCTCGACCAGCGTCGTTCCCCTCTCCCAGGCCGCGCGTGCAGCGAGCCGCACCTCCTCATGCGCCGTGTGCTTGCCTACCCGCCCGCCCAACAGGAACATCGCGTGCTCGGCCATGACCAGACCGTTGGTGCGCCCGAGATTGCGCAGCATATTCTCCGGGAAGACCTGCAGCCCCTCCATCATCGTGGCTGCCGCGGTCAGCAGCCGGTCCATGGTCGCGCTGATCTCGCCCAGCGTGTCGGCATTACTGATCTGGTCTCGCTCCCCGATGGAGACCTGCCACTCGTTCAGCACCTCCGCCTGATGCGGCACCACGCGCGCGAGGGCGACCACAGCGCGGGACGGACCCGGATTCACCTTGTGCGGCATGGTGGAGGAGCCGACCTCCGAGCCCGGGTCGCCCAGTTCGCGCAGGTCGTCTCCCTGCATAAGGAACACCTCCTGCGCGACGCGGGCCCAGCTGCGTGCGGCGATGCCGAGCAGGGCGCCGTATTCGGCGAACATGTCCTTGGCGCCCTTCCAGTCTACCGGCCAGGGCACGCCGAGGCCGAGTTCGCTCATCAGCTCCGCCTCGATGTCGAAGGCGTCGGGGCCTAGCGCCGCGTAGCTGCCCACCGCGCCCGAGAGCATTCCGGTGTTCGTGCGGGCCAGCCAGCCGTTCATTCGGTCGATATTGCGGCGGTTCTCGGCCAGCCAGGAGGAGACCTTCAGGCCGAAGGTCATCGGCAGGGCGTGGCGGCCCACCGTGCGGCCGATCATCGGCGTCGCGCGGTGCGCCGCCGCTAGGCGCAGCATGGCGTCTTCGGCGCGCTCCATGGTCGCGATCATGCGGCGCATGGCTTCGCGGGTCTGGATCACTTGGGCGGTGTCGTAGATGTCCTGCGTGGTGGCGCCGTAGTGGATCCACTCGCCCGCACCGTTCTGCGCCACCCGCGCCCAGGCATTCAGAAGGGCGACGAGGGGATGGCCGACCCGACGCTGCTCCTCCGCGACAGCGGCGGGCGGCACAGCCTGGAGTGTCGCTGTGCGGGCGATCTCCTCGGCGGCCTCGTTTGGAATGATGCCTCGCCGCGCCTGCACGCGGGCGAGCGCCACCTCAATGCGCATAAGCTGCGCCTGCGTCTGTGGCCGGCTGAACAGCTCCGCCACGCTGCGGGCCTCCTGCGCGCCCGCCGGCGTCGCCAGGGCCATGCCCGCCAGCAGCAGCGCGGGCGCGATCACACGGGACTTCAAGCGACTCATGCTCCCCTCTTCAGCCCTTTGTGCAGGGGCCAGCGTTAGTTCACGCGATGTGCGCGAACGAGATCCTGGTCGAAATTCACGCCCCAGCCCGGCCCCTGGGGTAGCAGGTAGTCCCCGCTCTCGATCGCGCCGCGGCCGAGCAGCATTCGGTGGAAGACCGGGTCGCGCTGCGGATGGTGCGTCTCCGCGTAGGTGCCATTCCCCACAGCCGCGAGGAGGTGGGACCCGATCACAGGCTCCCCATGGTGAGCCATTTCCACCCCCAAGAGGGCGGCCATGGCGGCTACCCGCAGCCATGGCGTTGGCCCACCACCCCAGCTGGCGTCGAAGTTGCAGACGTCGATCGCGGCATCGAGCATCAAATCACGGCAGTCCTCCGCCGACATCTCGGATTGGCCGGCGCAGATGGGCAGGCCGGTGGTGGCGCGGAGCAGGGCCATGTCCTTGCGGTCGTTTGCCCAGAGGACAGGCTCCTCGAACCAGCGGATGTTCAGCCGAGGCGTGCGGCGGATGAAGTCCAGCGCTTCCGCGCGCGTCCAGCCGCGGTTCGCGTCCACTGCCAAAATGAAGCTCTCGCCGCCCGCAGCGCGCGCTGCCCCGGTACGCGCGGCGTCCTCCTCGGGCGAGCGGCCACCGACCTTGAACTTGCAGCCGGCAAGGCCGAGAGCGAGATAATCCTCCATCTCCCGTCCGTAGTCCGCAATGCCGTAGTCGTCGTGGTACTGCCCCCCGATAGCGATGATCGGCAGCCGGTCTCGTGCCCCACCCCACATCCGGTAGAGCGGCATGTTCGCCGCCTTGCCGGCGAGATCCCACAGCGCGCTGTCCACGCAGGCCACCGCTCGAACCGCCGCTCGCGGATCGCGCCCCCCGCGGGATGTGGCACGCCATAGCTTCGCCCAGAGCGCCTCGATCCGGCCGGGATCCTCGCCGATCAGCATCGGCGCCAGCTCCTCCTCGATGATCCGCACCATCACCGGCTGCAGGGCACCTTGCCCCTCGCCGTTGATGCAATGGCCAACTGGCCCGTGATCGGTATGGAGGCGCGTGATGATCGCCTCCTTCTTCACGACGCTGTAGGAGCTGCCGGGGAAGTCGCGCGGCAGCGGCATTTGGATGGCGATCGCCTCGACCCGGGTGATCTTCATGGCGGCTGCCCCGTCACTCCGGTTTGATGCCCGCGGTGCGGGCGATGTCCACAAAAAGCGAGGCGTCGCGCCGCACACGGCTGGCGAACTCATCCCCAGCCGTCACGTCCGGTTCCTGCCCGACCCCGGCCATGCGCTCGCGGACAGCCGCCTCCTCCATCGCCGCGGAGAGAAGGGCGATTATCCTCTGGCGGATCGGGGAGGGTGTGCCAGCGGGGGCGAAGAGGCCTACCCAACCCGGCATCTCGGCGCCCGCTACCCCGGCTTCGGCCGTCGTCGGCACCTCGGGCAGGGCGGGGGAACGGCGGTCCCGCATCAGGGCCAGCGGCCGCACGCGCCCGTCCCGGATATTCGGAAGCTGGTTGGATAGAGCGTCGAACATGGCCTGTACGTGGCCGGCGATGAGGCCTGTCGCCGCCGGGGCACCGCCGCGATATGACACGTGCTCCATCGCGAGGCCCGTGCGCGACAGGAACAGCTCCGCCCCGAAATGCTGGGTCGTACCGTGGCCAGAGGTGGCATAAGAGAGGTGGCCGGGGTTCCGCCGGACATGAGCGATAAACTCCCCCAGCGTGGTCGCCTGCACCCTGGGGTTCACCACAATCACGAGGCCGCTGGAGAGCACCCCCCAGACCGGCAGGAGGTCGCGCAGGGGGTCATAGGGAAGGTCGCGGTGTAACGTTGTCGCCGTGATCAGTGAGGGGGTGGTCACCAGCAGCGTATGCCCATCGGCTGGTGCGCGAGCGACCACGGCGGCCCCCACCGTGCCGCCCGCGCCGCTGCGGCTTTCCACGACGACCGGCTGCCCCCAAGCCTGCTCCATACGGTCAGCAGCAAAGCGGCCGATGAAATCCACCGGCGAGCCCGGCGGGAAAGGGTTGATGATTCGGATAGGCCGGTCGGGGAAGGCAGGCTGGGCACTCAGAGACCCGACACCCGTCCACAAAGTCGCTAGCCCAGCAGCCAGCCACCGCAACGCGCCGAGGCCGGCGCTCCTATACTGCATCACGACGCTCCCTCCGGCCGGCGCTGCTGCCCGGTCCCTTGTTCGAGACTGTGGCGCCGGTCGCTGGTCGGCAGCAATTGGGCAGGTTCCTGTGGAACACATAGGATATCGCCTATACGATGACGCATGCTTCGAGCTTCGCTGCGATGCCTGGAAGTCTTCGTCGCCGTGGCCGAGGAGGGCCGGGTGGCAGCAGCGGCCGAGCGCCTGGGCATCACCCAGCCCTCCGTCAGCGAGCAGCTCCGCCGGTTAGAGGAGGAGGCCGGGACGCCTCTCCTGGAGCGCCGGAGAGGCCGCCCCTCTCTGCTCACCTCCGCCGGGCTGGCCTTCTTGCCGCAAGCGCGCCTTCTGCTGCAGGACGCGGCTGCGGCGGCGGCGACACTGGCCGAGGATCGTGCCGGATCGGTCCGGCGTATTCAGCTTTCGGCGCAGCGGCTCGTCGCGAACTTCGTCCTACCGGACCTCCTGGCCACCTTCTCCCAGCAACACCCGGATGTCCGGCTGGACATCCGGACGGGCGGACAGGAGGAGGTCATCGATCACCTTCTCTCCGGCAGTGCTGATATCGGCTGTTTCCTCACCAACAATCCGCCGGCTAACCTGTCCTCCCAGCTCCTTCGACGTGAGCGGTTCGGCATTGTGGCCTCGGCCACTCACCCCTTAGCGATACGGCAAGGCTTGTCGGCGGCTGAACTTGTCAGTTGGCCCTTCGTTCGCGGAGGACGGAGATCTCTCCTCAGCCAGGAGTTAGATGCGCTCCTCACCGCGGCAGGTCTTCCCCGTACGAAGATCGCTCCTGCACGAACGACGGAATACGATACGGTCCGAGCCCTGGTCAGGGCAGGAACAGGGCTGCTCCTGACCATGACGCAGCGTGGAAGAAGATCTGGCGGCCGGGCGCCTGGTAGAGCTTGATCTGAGCGGATCGCCGATGATGATGGATGTGCGCTGGGCTTTGGCACCCCGGCGGCTGCCATCTCCAGCCATTCGGGCGCTCGTGTCGGAGCTCAAGGCTATCCCAAGCGCTTGTCCGGCAACGCGCCCGTCCTGATGCGTTTTCGGCATAGAATTGAGGCTTGTTCACCCTTACTGGCACGCCACCCCATAGAATGTCGCGAGGGCCGGCCCACAGCCTGTAGTTGGGTGCAAGCAGAGAGTGGGGATTGCTGGCTGACTGTGCGTCGGAACTGTTGCCCACGTCCGGCATCGAGAGGCAATTCGGTCTGAAAATCAGATCGTGGAGCGAGCGTCCAAATCAACAGAGGACTGAACCCTGCCCAGGTTGTCAGCACCACGAGGTGGCTAAGTCAGTCCGCTCCGCGCACCAGCTTCCCCCGTCGGCCAGCGGTATGTGGAGGGTTATCGACGGAAGAAGCAGAGATGCGAGCCATTGCCAGAGCGGCGGCACCAGGTTTGGCCTTCGGGCAGCAGCACGGCAACAGGTCGCCGAGGCAACCCTTGCTATGGAGCGCAGCTCGGGCATGAGGCGCAGCAGCCAGAAGTCGCGGCTGCCGGGCAAAATGGCCGTCGCCTCTTGTCGATCGGCTGGTCTGGCCGCATGAACGGCCGGTAACCTGGCCGCAACTCCTCGCGTGCCGGTCTGGTCGGTGCGGGAGACGATGGCGCAGCTCTTCTCCAAAAGGGCGGATTCCCGACTGCGCCTCGCGATCGGTTTTGCTTGCGCGGTGCTGCTGCTCTCCTGCGCAACGGGCTTCGCCCTGGTACGGGCCGGCCAGACCTGGGCCGTCGGGCATCCGGCGGAACAGCCCATTCCCTTCAGCCATGCTGTCCATGCCGGCGGGCTCGGCCTGGATTGCCGCTTCTGCCATGCTGGGGTGGAGCGGACCGCAGATGCCGGGATGCCCAGCGCGGAGACCTGCCTGGGCTGTCACGACCGAGTCTGGAACGTCGCCGCGCAATTTACGCCGTTGCGGGCCGCGCTGGCCGGGGGGACTGCGGTGCAATGGGCCTCGGTCAGCCGCCTGCCGAACCATGTCCGCTTTGATCACGCGGCCCATACCACGGCCGGAGTCGGCTGCGTCTCCTGCCACGGGGCGGTGCAGGAGATGCCTCGCACGGTGCGGGCGGAGACGCTCTCGATGGGCTTCTGCCTGGATTGCCACCGCGACCCTACCTCCGGTCAGCCCAGGGCGGTCGAGACCACGACCGGCGGGCTCCCGGCCGGCGAGGCGGCGTTCACGCCGCGCCCGCACGGTCTGCGCGCCCTGCGCTACAGGCATTTCGGCGTGGAGGTCTCCCCCATGACCCGTTGCTCGACCTGCCATCGATGAGGCGCCACCGATGAGCGCTCCCCCCCGTCGTGGCCCGGACTCCACCCCCGAGCCCCCGCAGCCCGCCGCCCTGGCCGCCGGCGCGCATGGCCCGGTGGAGCGGCGCGATGCGCTCTTGCTGGTGGGCGCCTCCCTGGCCCTTGCAGCTCTGGGCGGCTGCGACGAGGCGCCGGAACACGGCCATCCCCTGCATGCCCCCGCCCGCGCCGTTGATGGCGCGGCGGCTTCGGCCGATTACGCGACGGTGCTGGAGCTGGACGGGCTGGCCCGCGGCGTGGTCGTGCGCACCCGCGGCGGGCACGCGGTGAAGCTGGAGGGCAATCCCGCTCACCCCGCCAGCCTGGGCGCCACCGACATCTTTGCCGAAGCGGCCGTGCTGTCCCTGCACGACCCGCACCGCTCCCGCCGCATCCGGCGAGACGGCCGTCCGGTACCGAGGCCGATGCTGGACGCCGCCCTGGCCGGCGCGCGGGAGGAACTCGTGCCGCGGGATGGCCGGGGTCTGCGGATTCTCACCGGCCCCGTCTCCTCCCCGACCCTCGCGCGGGTGATAGGGGAGGTGCTTGCCGCCTTCCCGGAGGCCGCCTGGCACCAGCACGACCCGCTGGCGGGCGACGGCGCGCAGGAGGGTGCGGTGCGCGCCTTTGGCCAGCCCCTGGCCGTGGTGCCGGACCTGTCCCGCGCGCGGGCGGTGCTGTGCCTCGGCGCCGATCCGCTTGGCGACATGCCCGGGCATCTCCGCCATGCGCGCGACTGGATCACGGCCCGCCGGGATGGGCGCAGAGCGAGGCTTATCGTGGCCGAGGCCGCGCCGAGCATCACCGGCGCCCGCGCCGACCGCCGCATCCCTCTCCACCCCGCCGAGGCCGAGCCCTTTGCGCGTGGGGTGGCCCAGGCGCTGGGGGTGGAGGGGCTCGCGGCCGCCGGTACGCATCCGGCAGCGGAGATCGCGGCGGAACTGATGGCTGCAGGGCCGGATGCTCTGGTCCTGGCCGGGCGCAGGGAGGGGGCGACGGTGCATGCCCTGGCCCATGCGATGAACGCCCGGCTGGGCAGCACCGTGCTGCGCACTCTGCCGCATCCGCTGGCCCGGCCGGAGCCGATGGCGGCCTCCCTCGCGGCGCTCGCCTCGGCCATGGTGGCAGAGGAGGTGACGCATCTGCTGATCCTCGGGCCCAATCCGGCCTATGACGCGCCGGCCGCCCTCGGTTTCGAGGCCGCGCTGCGCCGGGTGCCCTTCGTGCTCCATCTCGGCGCCCGACAGGACGAGACGTCGCGCCTCTGCGCCTGGCACGTCCCGATGCCGCATGAATTAGAGGCCTGGGGCGATTGCCGCGCCTTCGACGGCACACCCTCCATCCGGCAACCCGTCACCGCCACCCTGGCCGATGAGGCGCGGGGGCCGGTGGAGCTGCTCTCTGCCCTGCTCGGCGCGCCCGTGACGGCCCGGGCGGCGGTCGAGGCGACTTGGCGCGCCATCTGGGCCGGACGGGATTTTGACGCGGCCTGGGCTGAGGCGCTGGAAACGGGCGTGGCAGGGGGGGCAGCCGTCCCGCTGTCTCTCCAACTGCGGGAGGGATGGGACCAGCCCTCGCCCCCGATGCCAGCCGGGCTGGTCGCGGCATTTGCGCCCGACCCGGGCACGCACGGCGGGGCGGAGGCGCATGAGGCCTGGCTGCAGGAACTGCCCCGGCCGCTGACCAAGATCACCTGGGGCAATGCCGCGCTGATGGCGCCCGCCACCCTCGCCGAACTTGGCCTTTCGCCGGGGGACGAGGTGGAGCTGGGGTTGGAGGGGCGCACCGTGCTCGCCCCGTGCTGGCCGGTGCCGGGCCACGTGCCGGGCTGCGTCACCCTGCCGCTGGGCGGCGGTCGCCGCGCCGGCGGACCGGTGGGAGAGGGGCGCGGGTTCGACGCCTACGCCCTCCGCCCCGCCTCCGGCGCCTGGACGATGCCGGGCTTGTCGCTGCGGTCCACGGGGCGCCGCACGCCGCCGGTAACGGCCGACTCCCACCACCAGATTGATCCCGTCGAGGCGGTGCGCAGCGTCAAGCCTGGCGGCGCCCTGCCGCAGCCGACGCGGGATGCGTCTCTGCACCCGGACTGGCCCTATCCCGGCCATGCCTGGGGGATGGCGATTGACCTCGATGCTTGCATCGGCTGCAACGCCTGCGCCCTGGCCTGCCAGGCGGAGAACAACGTGCCCGTGGTCGGCCCACTGGCCGTGAGCCAGGGGCGGGCGATGCACTGGCTGAGGGTGGACCGTTATCACCACGGCGCGGAGGAGAACCCCGCCTCCAGCTTCCAGCCCGTGCCCTGCATGCATTGCGAGCAGGCGCCGTGCGAGCCTGTCTGTCCCGTCAACGCCACCCTGCATGACCATGAGGGGCTGAACGTGATGGTGCATGCGCGCTGCATCGGCACGCGCACCTGCTCCAACAACTGCCCCTACAAGGTGCGCCGCTTCAACTGGGCTGATCACCGCCGCAGCCTCGACACCCCGGCACGCAACCCTGAGGTGTCGCTGCGCCCGCGCGGCGTGATGGAGAAATGCACCTATTGCAGCCACCGCATCGCGGGCGCGCGCAGCGCCGCCGCGAATGAGGGGCGCGCCCTGCAGGACGGCGAGGTGGAGACCGCCTGCCAGCGCGCCTGCCCGACTCGCGCCATCACCTTCGGCGACCTGAACGATCCTGGCAGCGCCGTCTCCGGCGCACGGCGGGACGGGCGGCACTACGCGATGCTCGGCCAGCTCGGCACGCGGCCGCGCACCACCTATCTCGCCCGCGTCGCGGCCGATGAGGAGCCGTCGTGAGCGACAACACCATCCCCGTCGCCGAAGCCGCGCTGCGGCCGGGCGCCTGGGGCTTCCGCCTCGCCATGGCCGCGGCCGGAGCGGGCGTGGTGGTGCTGGTCGCCTCGGTCGCGGCCGTGCTCGTGCGCGGGGTCGCCGTGTGGGGGAACAACATCCCCCATGTCTGGGGCTTCGACCTGATCGCCTATGCCTGGTGGATCGGCATCGCCAATGCTGCCAGCCTTTTCGCCGCCGTGCTGGTGCTGCGCCGGCACGGGCTGCGCACCGCCGTGAACCGCTTCGCCGAGGCCGCGGCGCTGGCCGCCATCCTCGCTGCCGCCGCCTACCCGATCCTGCATCTTGGCCGGCCATGGCTGTTCCTCTGGACGCTGCCCTACCCGGCCTACACGGGCCTCTGGCCGCAATTCGGCAGCCCTCTCGTCTGGGATTTCTGGGGCATTATGTCCCACGTCGTCGTCACCTCGCTGTTCTGGTTCATCGGGCTGATCCCGGACCTCGCTTCCATGCGGGATCGGGCGGCGCGGCACGGGCGGATGCGGGCGGCACGGGCTTACGGGATCCTCGCGCTGGGCTGGCGCGGCTCGGTCGCGCATTGGCACCGGCACCAGGCGGCGTATCGCCTCGTCGCGGCGTTGGTGCTGCCGTTGCTCCTCTGGGCACAGACGGTGGTCGCGCTGGAATTTGCCACCACCCTCGTGCCGGCCTGGCACCAGGCGCGGCTGCCGCTGCACGTGGTGGTCACCGGCCTGCCCTCAGGGCTGGGCGTGGTGCTGGCGCTGGCCGCGGTGCTGCGGCAGGCGCTCTCGCTTGAGCGCTACGTGGACGAGCGGGACATGGACCTGCTGGCCCGTCTCCTCGCCTCGGCCGGGCTGGCGGCCGGGATGGCCTATGCGCATGAGCTGCTGGTCGGCTTCCTGGAGGAGGACCCCACCACCCGCGACGCGCTGGCCGCCCGCGTGTTCGGCGGCGGGGCACCGGCCTACTGTGGCGCGGTGCTGCTCTCGGCCGTGCTGCCACAGCTGCTCTGGCTTGGGGCGTTGCGCACGCGCACGCTGATCGTGGTGCCGGTTGGCGTGCTGGCGGCGGCGGGGGTGTGGCTGGACCGCTGGTCGATCGTGGTGGGCGGACTGCTGCGGGACCACATGCCCGCGGTCGGACCGGAATACGCGCCGAGCGTCGCGGAATGGGGGTTGCTGGGCGGCTCGGTCGCGCTCTTCGCAATGGTGCTGCTGCTATTCGGCCGGCTGGTGCCGGCGGTGTCCATGTTCGAGACGCGGCATGAGGAGAGCGAGACCGAGGCCGAGAGGGAGGAGCGGTGACGCAGCACCCCGCCTTCGGCCTGATGGCCGAGTTCGATGACCCGGAGCCGCTGACCGCCGCGGTGCGCGCCGCGCGCGAGGCCGGTTGGCGACGGCTGGAGGCCTATTCGCCCTTCCCGGTACCGGAGGCGGCCGAGCTGCTGGGGGTGAGCGCCGCGCCGATCGGCTTCATCGCGCTCGGCGCGGGCGCGGTGGGGGCAGTGCTGGCGGCGGGCACGGCCTGGTATGTCTCGGTGCATGTCTATCCGGTGAATGTGGGCGGGCGGCCGCTGAACGCCTGGCCGGCCTTCATGCCCACCACCTATCTCGTCGCCATCCTCTGGGCCTGCGCGGCGGCGCTGCTGGGGATGCTGGCGTTGAACGGGTTGCCGCGGCTGAACCACCCCGCCTTCTTCGCGCGCGGCTTCCATCGGGTGAGCGAGGACCGGTTCTGCCTGTTCCTCTCGGCCGAGGACCCGCTCTACGACCCGGAAAGCACGGCGCGCTTCCTGCGCGGCCTGTCGCCGCTGCGCGTATCGGAGGTGCGGGGCGCGTGAGGCGGCTTCTTCTCCTCCTCCTGCTCGCGGGCTGCGATGCCTGGCCGGAGAGCCCGAAACCGCCCGCGCCGCTTCCGCCGCCGGAGGGCGCGGTCTCGCGCGGGGCAGCGGCGCGGGCGCGCGCCCTGGCGGCGCCCGGGCCGCCGGTGGATGCCGCGCTTCTGGCGGAAGGTGCGGAGCGCTACGCCATCTTCTGCACGCCCTGCCATGGTGCGCGCGGGCTGGGGGACGGAGTGGTGGTGTCCCG
Source organism: Roseomonas sp. KE2513 (assembly GCF_016107305.1). GTDB lineage: Bacteria > Pseudomonadota > Alphaproteobacteria > Acetobacterales > Acetobacteraceae > Roseomonas. The sequence continues at coordinate 23,806 of NZ_RCVR01000039.1, read as the reverse complement.
CGGGCATCCGCCCATCGCGCCGTTGCCGGGCGACCCCGCGCGGAGCATGGCGGCGATCGCAGTGAACCATCTGGGCGCCCACGCCATGGCCGACCGGCTCGATGCCCGGCAGCGCTGGGCAGTGGCCCGGCATGTGGAGGCGCTGATGCGTGACGCGCCATGACCGCCTTTGCCGAGGCTTGGCTGCTCGCCTTCCTCCTGGCCGCGACGCTGGGGGCGGGCGCGCTGGCCGTGCTGGCGGCGGGCATCCTGATGCAGGAGAGCTGGGTGGATCCACTCCGCCCGGTTCTGGTCCCGGTGGCGCGGATGGCTTGGCTACTGCCGGTGCTCGCCCTGCCGCTCGCCGCCATGGTGAAGGAGCTTTACCCCTGGGGCGGCGGGAAGACGCTTGCCGTGGGCCTGGCCTCGGCGGTCATCCTGCTCCTCTGGGCGGGAATCGGGCGCGTGCTGGCGCGGTCGGGAGCATCGCCCAGGGCGGCGGGGCTCTGCCTGATGCTGCTGCTGCTCTCGGCCACGATCGGCTTAGAGGACTGGGCCCTTTCGCGAGATCCGGGCTGGACGGGCAGCCTCCTCGGTCTCGCCCTGTTTGCTGACGGCGCTGCGGCCTCGCTCTCCCTGGCGGTGCTGCTCCGGGGCTGCCCGGAGACGGACGAGGCGCGAACGGGGATGGAGCGCGCGCTGCTCACCCTGGCGGTGCTCACGCTGTGGCTGTGGTTCGTGCAGTTCCTGACCGTCTGGGCCGCCGACCTGCCGCCCGAGGCGGCCTGGTATCTCCGCCGGCAGGAGGGCGCCTGGCTCTGGGTAAAGGTGGCCGTCGCGGCCCCGGCGCTGCTGGGGGCGCTGGCCCTGGCCATCGTGCCGCAATGGCGGCCCTGGCGCATGCGGAGTGTGTGCGGGCTGCTGATCCTGGCCCATGGCGCGCTGCTGCTCTGGACGGTGCGGCCGGATGCGGCGCTGGCGCCCGGCGCGGCGCACGGGAGGCCGCAGGGCTGGGTGGACTCGATCGTGATCGTTGCGGTGGCGCTGGCGGTGCTCCTGGCCGCGCGGGTGGCGAGCCGCGCCGGGCGGAAGCCTGTATGATCCGTCATCTTCGGAGGGAGGGGCGCGCGTGACCGGAACGGAGCTGATGCCCTTCTGCGGCCTGCCGCCACGGCCGGGCGAACTGGCCTGGAGCCTCGACCCGCTGCTGCTGGCTGCCCTTCTGGCCGGGCTGGTGCCTGGACGGTGGGCGGCGGATCGCCGGGCTTTCCTGACGGGATGGGGCGTGCTCGCGGCAGTGCTGGTCTCGCCGCTCTGCGGCCTAGCAGTGGCGCTGTTCTCGGCGCGGGTGGGGCAGCACCTGCTGGTGGCGCTGGTGGCGGCGCCGCTTCTGGCAGTGGCGTTCCGTGCGCAGGCGGCCTCGGCGGGCAGGATGGCGCTCTCGGCTGCGGCCTTCGCCATCATGATGTGGCTGTGGCACCTGCCCGGGCCTTATGCGCTGACCTTCGTTTCCGATGCCGCCTGGTGGGCCATGCATCTCTCGCTGCTAGGCACGGCCGTGTGGCTGTGGCGGGGCGTCTTGGGGGTGGAGCGGGCCGATGCCGCGCTGCTCTCGGGGCTGGCGACGGCGGCGCAGATGGGAGCGCTGGGCGCCCTCCTGACGATCGCGCCGCGGCCGCTTTTCATGCCGCACGCATTGACCACCCTGCCCTGGGGGCTGACGCCGCTGGAGGATCAGCAGCTCGGCGGGCTGCTGATGTGGGTGCCGGGCGGGGTGGCCTTCGCGGCGCTCGCGCTGCTTGCCCTGTCTCGCGCGCTGCGCGGCACACCGGATCATCGCCCCGCGTGAGGCCGATCGCACTGTTTCTCGCTCTGGGCGCCCTGGCTGGGTGCTCGGGCGCGCAGACTCCGCTCGATCCCTGGGGCATCCAGGCGGACCGGATCGCGACGCTGACGCATGTGCTGTTCTGGGGTGGGGCCGTCGTGTTCCTCATCACCATGGCCGCGCTCGCGCTGGCGATTCTGGCGCCGGCGCGGATGCGGGCGCTGATGGGCTCCCAGCGCTTCCTCATCGGCATGGGGATTGTGTTTCCCGCCACGGTGCTGACGGCGCTGCTGGGCTACTCGCTCGGCGTCTCCCGCGCACTGACGCAGCCGATGTCGGACGCGCCGCTGCGGATCGAGATCATCGGGCGGCAATACTGGTGGGAGGTGCGCTACCCCGATCTCGGGGAGGGCGCGGTGACGGCCAATGCACTGCACCTGCCGCTGGGGCGCGAGGTGGAGCTGAACCTCACCTCGGGTGACGTGATCCACAGCGTCTGGGTGCCGAACCTGCACGGCAAGCTGGACATGATCCCCGGACGGGTGAACCGCCAGCGCCTGCGCGCGGACCGGCTCGGCACGCTGCGCGGGCAGTGCACCGAATTCTGCGGGCAGCAGCACAGCCTGATGGCCTTCGATGTCGTCGTGCAGGAACCGCAGGAGTTCGACGCCTGGGTCGCCCGCCAGCGCGCCCCGGTGCCCGAGCCGGAGACGGAGGAGCACCGGCGCGGCATGCAGGTGTTCGGCGAGGCCGGCTGCGGCGCCTGCCACGCCGTGCGCGGTACTTCCTGGGCCGCGCGCATCGCGCCCGACCTGTCGCGGGTGGGGTCTCGCGCCACACTTGCCGCCGGGGCGCTTCCGAACACCCATGGAAACCTGGCGGGTTGGATCGCGGCGCCGCAGGACATCAAGCCTGGGAACGCCATGCCCGCCTATGCCCGAGCCCTGGAGGGTTCCGACCTGCTTGCTCTTGCCTCCTGGCTGGGATCGCTGCGTTGAGCGGCCTGCCGAATTCGCTGCCGCGCCCGCCTGAGGAACTGGGGCGGCTGCAGCATGCCTGGGCCTTTCCCCGCGGCTTCCGCGTGGTCACCGAGATTAACAACAACCTCATCGGCCCGCTCTTCCTCGGCACCGCCTTGATGTTCCTTCTACTGGCCGGTCTGCTGGGCGTGGTGATCCGGCTGCAGCTCGCCTTTCCCGGCCTCACCATTCTCAGTCCCGATACCTACAACCAGGTTTTCACCACCCATGGCGTGGTGATGATGTTTCTCTTCGCCGTGCCCGTGGTGGAAGCGGTGGGGATCACGCTGCTGCCGGCGATGCTTGGCGCGCGGGAGATGCCGACGCCACGGCTGGGCGCCTATGCCTACTGGATCTATCTGATCGGCGGCACCGCCTTCTTCGCTTCGCTGTTCTTCGGTGCGGCGCCGGATGGCGGGTGGTTCATGTACCCGCCGCTGACGGGTAAGGCCTATTCGCCCGGCGTGAACACCGACATGTACCTGCTGGGCATCGGCTTCATCGAGATCTCGGCCATCGCCGGCGCGATCGAGCTGATCGTTGGCATCCTGCGCTGCCGCGCCCCGGGGATGACGCTGGGGCGGATGCCGATCTTCGCCTGGGCGATGCTGGTCTTCGCGGGGATGGTGGTGTTCGCCTTCCCCGCCGTCATCATCGCTTCCACTCTGCTGGAGATGGAGAGGGCGTTCAACTGGCCCTTCTTCCTCCCGGAGCGCGGCGGCGACCCGATGCTTTGGCAGCACCTGTTCTGGTTCTTCGGGCATCCCGAGGTTTACATCATCTTCCTGCCGGCGGCCGGGATGGTCTCGATGATCGTGCCGACGATGGCGCGCGCGCCGCTGGTCGGGCATTCGTTGGTCGTGCTGGCTTTGGTGGGAACAGCCTTCCTCTCCTTCGGGCTCTGGGTTCACCACATGTACGCCACGGGGATTCCGGGGCTGAGCCTGGCTTTCTTCGCCTCGGCGGGCTTCGCGGTCTCCGTTCCCTCGGGCGTGCAGGTGTTTGCCTGGATTGCCACCTTCGCCTCCGGACAGCGCGTGCGGATCGCGACGCCGACGCTCTTCGTGCTCGGCTTCCTGTTCATCTTTACGCTGGGCGGACTGACAGGGGTGATGGTCTCCGTCACGCCTTTCGACTGGCAGGCGCACGATACCTATTTCATCGTCGCGCACCTGCATTACGTGCTGATCGGCGGGATGGTGTTCCCTGTGCTCGCCGCGCTCTACTACTGGGCGCCCTGCATCGGTACGCCGCTGTCGGAGCGGCTGGGGCGATGGGTGTTCTGGCTCACCTTCCTCGGCGTGAACCTGACCTTCTTCCCTATGCACATGTCGGGTTTCCTCGGCATGCCCCGGCGCATCTACACCTATCCGGCGGGGATCGGACTCGAGATCTGGAACATGATCTCGACGATCGGGGCGCTGGTCGTGCTGGCGGGCGGCGTCGTGCTGTTCGTGGACCTCGTGCGGAATTTCCGGACCACGGACAGCAGCGGCAATGCTTGGAATGCCGGCACGTTGGAATGGCTGCCTAACGAGGATTACGGCCCGCGCAGCATCCCCGCCGTGGACGGCCGCTATCCGCTCTGGCGCCATCCGGGCCTGGCCGAGGAGGTGGCAGCGGGCAGGCATTACCTGCCCGGCACAATCACCGGGCTGCGCGAGGGGCTGGTGGTGAGCCCCGCCGAGGGCACGCCGCAATATGTTGCTGTCCTGCCTGGACCGTCCTGGGCGCATCTCGTCGCCGCCATCGGCACGGCGGGCTTTTTCCTGGTCCTGACGGTGGAGTGGCTGGTACCTGCGGCCGCATTCGCCGTGCTGGCACTGGGCGGCTTCCTGCGCTGGCTCTGGATGGGGACGGATCTCGGGCCGATCGGTTGCGGACGCGGCGACATTGGCGGCGGGATCGTCCTGCCCACCTACGTCACTGGCCCGCTCTCCACCTCCTGGTGGGCGATGAACGTGCTGATGCTGGTGATGGGGTCTTGCTACGCCTGCCTCATCGGCAGCTACCTGTTCCTCTGGCTAGTTAACGGAGACGGGATGTGGCCGCCCGCCGGGGTCGGTCTCCCGCGCATCGAATGGGGGTTCGCTGCCTTCCTTCTCTACCTCCTTGCCGGCGCGGTATTGCCGCTGGCGGGCCGCCTGCTACGGCGGTCCGGCCGACTGCCTTTCTGGACGATGCCGCTCGCGCTGCTGCTTCTGCTGACGGCCTTCGGCGCCGACTTCACGGCGTTACGTGAAGCAGGGTTGCGGCCGGAGAGCCACGCCCATGCCGCCATCTCCTGGGCGATCCTGTTCTGGCAGGGGGTGATCACCGCCGTCGCGGCCCTGATGGCGCTCTACACCCAGGTTCGGTCCTGGGCGGGCATGATCGACGGGACGCGGCGGCTGACCTTCGACAACACGATGCTATTCTGGCTCTACGCTGCCGGGCAGGGAGGGGTGGGGCTGGTGCTGCTGCACGGCTTTCCACGGCTGCTGTGATGCCGGCCGCTTCTATCGTACGGGCGGTGATGCTGCCTTCGGCAGGTTTCGTGGTCTGGGCAGGACATTTCGGCACAGTCTACGCGGTGCATGCCCATGCCTGCGAGCGCGACATGGCAACCAGCAGCCTGCTCGGCCTGCCTTGGGTGGCGGTGCTGGTGATGGGCGCTACGTGCCTCGCGCTGGTAGTGCTGGCGCTTCTATTCCGTCGGTCCTGGCATGGCACTCGGGTGGGACGGCGTGGAGCCTCCGAAGCCGGAGAGGCGGAGCCGGACTTCACCCGCTGGTTCGGTGCCGCGGCTTGCATCGTGGCAGGTTTCGCAGTGCTGTTCGAGGCGGTGCCAGCCTTGGTGCTGCCAGCCTGCCGCTAGAGCCACGCCGCCCCGCCTGCGCTCACCCTATCTGCTTGTGACTTCTGCTGTGTCGCATTGCCTCGATGGCAGGTGATGCCACCTCCGCACTCGGTGGAAGCGGGGTCTGGTCTCAGGCCCGTGGACGGATCCGCGGTTCCCCGCGTGGGCCGGCTCCGTCCGGGCCCAACGGCATTCCGGCCGGCACAGGCGGCAGGCGGGTCACTCCCAGAGTGAAGAGAAAAGCAGCCGTATCGCGCGCCTGCGCTTCTGTCAGGCCGAGATTCGGCATCGCCGTGCCGGGGGATAAGGCCTGAGGGTCGCGCAGCCAGGCGACGAGGGTTTCAGGCCGGTTTGGCAAATGCCCGGCCAAGTAGCCGCGCCGTGCCCACTCCATCAGAGGCGGCCCTGCCCAGGACTGCGCGCCACGTATACCGGGAATCACGTGGCACGCCCCACATCCGCTCGCCTGGGCCACCTCACGCCCGCGCGCCGGGTCGCCGCCCGCAACGCGCAGCGCCGCCGGCTGCGCGTCATCGCAGCCGGCGAGCAGGAGGAGAAGGAACGGGACGGCTCGGATGGGACGCCTCCACGTCAGGCCAGCCGGGCGAACGCCGGGAAATGGGGTGAGTTGCGGCACTCGAAAGGGAGGCGCCTAGCAGCCTGTTGGGTTTGGGTCTGCTGCCAACGGGGCTCGCGCAGGGCCGCCTCCGTCCGCTTGCGTTCCGTGACGTGGGTCGCGGCCCCGAACCATTCGCGGACGGTCCCGTCCGCCTCCAGAAGCGGGACAGCGCGGGAATGTGTCCAGCCAAGGGTGCTGTCCGCACGGCGGACGCGGTGCTCGAGGTCGAAGACGGACTTGTTCCGGATGGCGTCGGCGATGGCCGCCCACCCCCCCGGTCGGTCTTCCGGAGGGATGTAGGTGTCCGGCCAGGATCCGGTCGGCCGCTCGGTGTCGGTGAGGAAGCCGCGCCCGTCGAGGCGCCGCAGCTCCGTCCAATCCGGGCTCATGCTGTAGGTCGCGTAGGAGCTCGCGGTGACGAGGGCACGGTGCCGCTCCTCGCTCTCCCGCAGGGCGGCGGCGACCGCCTCGCGCTCTCGGTGGGCGAGAACGCGGCCGGTGGTTTCGAAGACGGTCACGAGAATGCCGGTGATGCCTCCATCCCGGTCGCGGAGCGGGGTGTAGGAGAGCGTGAATCAAGCGTCCTTGAGGGTGCCGGAGCGGGTGATGGGGTAGAGCGCGTCCTCGAAGGTGAGGATCTCGCCCTCGTGGACCCGATCGTAGATCGGGGCGTTGATGTGCCAGACCTCGGGCCAGCACTCGCGCGTGGGCTGACCGAGGCCGGCGGGGTGCTTGCCTCCCATCAGGTCGCGGTAGCCGTCGTTGTAGATCTGGATCAGGTTCTCGCCCCAGAGGACGACGGCGGGAGAGCCGTTCGCGGGGGTGAGGTCCACGAGCGCGCGGAGCGCCTCGGGCCAGGCCGCGGCAGGGCCGAGCGGGGTCGCAGCCCAGTCGTGCGTGCGGACCCGGCGGGCCATCTCACCTTCGCCGGTCGGCCAGGTCGCGGGGAGTGGGTCGGGCTGGGACATGCGGCATCATAACGCAACCGCGGCATGAACGATGGCGCCGGCCGGCCCATCGGCCGCGCGACGTCGCCTCTTACCGGTCGTTGACAGAGCGACGGAGGATGTCCGGGATCATGCGACACGCGCTCCACAGCGGCCGTTCCGCTTTCGCCCAAACCGTTGCCTTCTGGTTTGCGCTCATGGCGGTCGTTTAGGGCGGCGACCTGCATCCCGGAAGAGGGCATGGCGGTCCGGACCTCGACAGTCATCTGGCAAGCCAAGCAGCAACCGGGCGGGGCGCTCAGTGGGCGGGTGCTGGCGCAAAACTTTGTCCACGCTGCCGCTCCGACCGCGTTAAAGTAGGCCATGGCCGATCCCCCTCCAGCCGCGGCCGCATGGCTTCAGAGCAACAGCGCCATGGCCCGGCGCGTCCGCATGCACGACTGGGGAGCCACCTCGCTCGGCGTGGTCGAGAGCTGGCCTGCCGAGCTGCGGACCACGGCGGCCCTTGTGCTCGAGACCACTCAACCTGCCGTCCTTACTTGGGGTCCGGACCTCACCATCCTCTACAACGACGCCTTGGTGCCCCTTCTCGCGGGCGAGGCGGACGCCCTTGGCCGGTCGTTGGCAACGATAAGAGGCGAGCTATGGGACCAGCTCGGCCCAATCGTGCGGCATGTCTACGCCAGCGAGGTGCCCTGTTCTGCCGTTCATCCCATCTCGGTCAGCCCCGTCCGGAGAGCGGACGGAAGGACGGCCGGGGTGTTTGTGATCGTTCCCGCGGCGTTGCCGGCCAAGGCGGCGCTGCGGGAGGTCGCGGATAACGTCCCCGCGCTTATAGGCTACCACGACCGGGACCTCCGCTACGCCTGGGTGAACGAGGGCTTTGCGCGTTTCTTCGGGGTGGCACGCGAGGAGATCATCGGTCGCACGGTCCCACAGCTCGTGGGCGAGCGGGCCTTCGCCCGCCTGCGCCCCTGGATGGAGCGGGCCCTCGCCGGTGAGGCGGTTCACTTCGAGGACCTCGAGCCCGACCGCTTTGGCACAGGCAAGGCGGGGTGGACGGAGGAGCATTACGTGCCCCGGCGCGGTCCGGGCGATGTGGTCGAAGGCTTCTACGTGCTCGCCCTCGACGTCACGGAACGCAAGCGGGCGGAGGCCGCATTGCGCGAGAGTGAGGAGCAGTTGACGGCCGTTTTTGAGAGCGCCTCAGTCGGCCTCTCGGAGGTGAGCCGAGAAGGGCGGTTCCTCAGGGTAAACGAGGAACTTTGCCGCCTACTGGGCCGAACGCGGGAGGAGTTGTTGCAACTCGGCGTACCCGACGTGACCCACCCAGAGGACTTAGCGCCGAGCCTGCAGGCAGTAGCCAGGAGCCTTGAGGCGGACGCGGCGGCAACACTCGACAAGCGCTATCATCGGCCCGACGGAACTCTCGTCTGGGCCCAGAGCAGCATCAATCGCCTCCGGTGTGGTCACGGAACGCCGGATCGTCTTCTGGTCGTCACCGCTGATCTCACGGCGCGACGCGAAGCCGAGGCCGCGCTGCGCGAGAGCGAGGCCGGGTTGCGCGAGAGGGAGGGGCAGCTGCGGGTGGTGCTCGCCGAGTTGCAGCACCGGACGCGAAACCTCCTCGGCGTGGTGCGGGCGATCGCATCGAGGACACTCGCGGACTGCGAGGCGTTCAAGGAATTTGAGGCCCGCCTCGCCGCGATCGGGCGGGTGCAAGGCTTCCTCGCCCAGAGCGGTTCATGGTCCGCCTCACTGCACGACGTCATCAAGGCTGAGTTGCAAGCCGCCGGCGACGGAAACGGACGCGCGTCCCTCGATGGTCCGGCGGTCGGGCTTCCAGGGGAAAAGGTGCAGCCGGTGGCACTCGCTCTGCACGAGCTGGCAACCAATGCCCTGAAGCACGGAGCCCTTTCGCGGCCAGAGGGGCGCCTTTCCATCACCTGGAGGCTACAGGGAGAGGGAGAGGGGCGCCGCCTGCTTCTCGACTGGATCGAGACGGGTGTACCCATGCCGGACGGGGGAACACCGTCGTACCAAGGCTTCGGCCGCCAGCTGATCGAGCAGGCTCTTCCGTACCAACTAAAGGCTGAGACGCAACTCATGTTCGGGACAGACGGGGTATGCTGCCACATCGCCCTGCCCCTGGCCGAGCGCCAGGAAACATCACGAGACGCGGCAAAGCTGTGGACCTGAGCGGGCGCGATCGTGACCGGGCTCTTCGTCAGTATGGCAGAGGGCTTAGCTGCGGTGCGCACGGGCTCGGCACTGTGACCCGGCTGGAGAAGCCCGTCACGGTGCGTGACGCCACCCACCACGTGATCCGGCAAGAAGCACCGCAGTCCTATAACACGGACTTCTGATACGCCGCTCCACCTCGCCGCGCGGCGCTGCACCCTATTGCCAGCTTCTCGCGAGAGGCAGCTCGCAAGCAGCCGTTCCACTTTCGGCCAGCTTCGCCCGTCGGCTCAGCGCCCATCCCGAACCTCTAGGTGGCTCATCAGACAACCGCAAAGCGGACATGAGCCTCTGGCCGCCAATAGGTCGGATCGAGTGAATTCCAGGCCTTCAAGACGGTCAGCCGTTTGCCCTCGTGTGGGCCGCAAGGGCAGTAGAGTCTCGACTGCGGAGGCTGAAGGCAGAGGCGCAAGGCATCGGCAGCCTCTAACGAAGTAGCTTGTATCGCAAAAGCAGGGTAACACCCTGGTTACACCCGGCTACTTAGCGGTGATGCCAGCCCACCACAGCCTCCATGTCGCCTTGACGGCCGAGCTATAGTTTCACGCCACCTTGTGGAAGGCGGTTGAGCAGGTGACCACCCTCGGCGAGGCCGTGCCCTACGAGAAGCAATACCTCCGCAAGAACGGCTCGCGCTGGTGGGGCCTCTTCACGCCACGCCGGGTCGGGGTTGAGGTGGTCGAGTTCGTCCTCGATGTCACAAGCCGCAAGAAGGCCGAGCAGGCCGTGCGCGGGAGCGAGGAGTGCTTCTGGGCGCTGGTGGCCGCCACTGCCGCCACGGTCTGGACCACAGACGCTGAGGGCTTGGCGCGCGAGGACTCCGCAAGTTGGCGCACCTTCACCGGCCAAACGTTCGAGGAGTGGCTGGGCACCATTTGGGCCGACGTCGTCCACCCGGACGACCGTTCCCGCGTGGTTGACGGGTGGGCCGGCACGGTCACAGGGGGCACGGCGAAGGGCGCGCCAGCGTGGCGCATGCTCGACGACGCGCCCCCTTCCCCGCCCCGGCCGCCCACCACGCGCCGCCTCTCGCGCCCGCCGCGGCTGAGAGCCTCGTGCTGCACACCCGCCTGCTGGGCGATGTGCGGGTACCCGGGCAGCTCTGAGCAGGCCCCGCAACGCAATCAGGCGATCGAGCGGACCACGCCACCATCGACACGCAGCGCGGTGCCGCTGGTCGCGGAGGCCTGCTGCGAGCAGACATAGACGACCATGTTGGCGATCTCCTCCGTGGTTGAGAAGCGGCCGAGCAACGACGTCGGGCGGTTCTGTTCAAGGAATCCTTTCTCCACCTGCTCGACGCTCTGCCCAGTCTGCTGCGCGATGCCCTCCAGCATGGCGCCGAACCCTTCCGAGCGCGTCGGGCCTGGCAGGACGGCGTTGACGGTGACGCCGGTCTTCGCCGCCAGTTCGGCGACACCGCGCGAGACCGCGCGAGACCGCGAGCACGGCAGCCTTGGTCATCCCGTAATCAATCATTTCCTTCGGGGGGTTCAGCGCGGATTCGCTGCTGATGAAGACGATCCTTCCCCAGCCGCGCTCGATCATGCCCGGAAGATAATGTTTCGTTAGCCGTACGCCACTCAGAACGTTGAGCTGGTACATGAACAGCCAGTCCTCATCACTGAGATCGTCAAATGACTTGAATAACGTGGCGCCCACGCTGTTGACGAGGATGTCGGCCTCGCTGGCTTCGGCGGCGAGCTTGGCAGCGCCTTCGGCCGTACTCAGGTCGGATGCGATGCCAGACAGGATCGCTGCGGGAGCAACCTTGCGGATTGCCGCGATGGCGCTCTGGACGCGCTCGTCATTGCGACCGTTCACGACAACTTCTGCGCCGGCGCGAGCCAAGCCGGCAGCGATGGCGAGACCGATGCCGGCGGTGGAACCACTGACAACGGCGCGCTTACCGGTCAGGTCGATGTTCATGGGACCGATTCCTATGCTTGATGCTGATGGGCAGCAGATGAGCGATCGCAGCGGTCCACATAAGTCGCGCCAATGTCCTCGCTTTCGTTCCCGAAATTCGCCAATCTGATGTTGAAAGGTTTGGATAAGGCATGGGATTAGACCGGTTGGGCAGCATCGCCGCCTTTGTGAAGGTCGCCGAGCAGGGCAGCTTCGCCGCGGCTGGTCGGGCGTTGCGGATTTCGCCATCAGCTGTCAGCAAGAGCGTCTTACGGCTGGAAGATCGACTGGGCGTGCGCCTTTTCCAGCGAACGACCCGCTCGCTCGCGCTGACTGAGGACGGCAAAACATTCCTAGCGCGGTGCAGCACGATTTTGGCTGACCTGGAACAGGCTGAACGTGAGATGCGCGAGCGTGCCGCCAAGCCTAGCGGCTTACTAAGGATCGAAATGCCGACTGCGCTTGGGCGTCTGAAGATTGTGCCTGAGCTGAGCCGACTGACGGCGCGCTATCCGCAACTGCGGATCACGGCTACATTCGCTGATACGTTGACCGACCCTATCGTCGCTGGGCTTGATGCCGTCGTGCGCATCGGTTTTCCGCGCGATGAAAGGATGATGATTAGGCGGGTCGGCACCGTGCGCTATATCGTCTGTGCTACGCCCGCCTACATCGCCGCTCATGGAGCGCCGCATAGCCTCGAAGACTTGGACCGGTTCAATTGCATCCAACGTTTGCCGCCAGGTGGCGATTGTGTCGTATCCTGGTGGTTCCGCAGTGCAGAGAGCGGCAAGGCCTTTCAGCGGCCGGTGGCCGGAACGATGACCTTCAATAACAATGACGCCGTGGTCGAGGCTGGGCTGGCTGGAGTCGGCCTAGTCCAGCTTCACACTTACATGGCTGAGCCGCATCTGACGTCGGGCGCACTGGTCCAGGTGCTGAAGGACTATGCTGTCGATGGGCCGCCCATCTCCGTCCTGTTTCCGTCGGCCAGGCAGCTTTCACCCAAGGTACGAGCTTTCATCGACTTCGTATCCGAAATATTGCCGAGATGAAGCGCGCGCAATGTGACAGTTGTCCTCGCGGGGACGACGGTGCCTAACATGGCGGAAGGCGGCGATCAGATTGCAGACTTGCGGGAACGACTGTCGTGCTATGGGCACCGCTTCTCACCTTTGCTCCGGCGCTTACCTTTTGATGATCACGAGAACGCCGAGCGTGCCTGAGGTCGCTGACGACGGCGTACCAGATCAGATGGGCAAGGAAGCATCAGTATGTTCGACATGGAGAAAATCGAGTTGACGCGTCAGGCGTTCGCCGATCTTGCAGCGACAGGTGCACTCGCGACGGCAGCTCCCGCCGTGGCGTCAGGAGTGGGGGCAGAAGCAGAACGCGTGGCGTTGGCTTCCGATAAGTCAGGTTCCTTCTGGCCCAACGGCGCACGTCTGGCGATCAGCATCTCCTTGATGTTTGAGGGCGGCGGGCAGCCGATCTCGGGCGCAGGCGGCGCGCTGCCGGAACCGATCAAGCCCGGCTTTCCCGATCAGCCGACGAACGCCTTTTTCGACTACGGCGTGAACGAGGGCATCCCCCGCGCGCTCGACTTGTTCGATAAGCACGGCATCAAAGTCACCTCTTTCATGATCAGTGAGGCCATTAAAAAGCACCCTGAGCTGGCGCAGGAACTCGTCCGCCGCGGCCATGAGCCTGGCGCGCATGGTACGACCTGGTCGACCTCCTATGATCTGCCGCGCGAACAGGAGAAGGCGTTCATCAAGGAATCGGTTGAAACCATCGGGCGGATCACCGGCGTACAACCAGTCGGTTGGAACGCTTACTTCATGCGCAACTCGATCCATATCACCGAGACGCTGCAGGAACTCGGGTTCCTATACAGCATCGACGAGCCAAGCCGTGACGAGCCCTTCATCATCTCGGTGCGCGGCCGTGATTTCGCCATGGTACCTTATACACTCCATATGAACGACATGGTGTATCCTTTCCAAAGCTATGATCCGTCTGCCCACGAGCAGGCGCTGCGCGATGAGTTCGACCAACTCTACGCGGAGGCTTCGACCAGGCGTCGGATGATGGTGATCGGCATGCACGACCGGCTCAGTGGCCACGCCAATCGAATTCGTGCCCTCGACCGCTTCTTCGAGTATGCAAAGAGCCACGACGGAGTCTGGTTCGCCAGGAAGGACGAGATTGCCAGGTGGGCGCTTTCGCAGCGTGAGTTTACTCCGGTTGTACGCCGGGGCCCTGCCGCGGAAACGGGTCTGCCATGACCCGCTATCCAGCATTCTGCTACGTCACCAAGCGCGAAGTATCGTGCGACCGAGGTCACTAGGCATCACTCGGTCCCATCAGCCCAGCATTCTCGAGCAGGATCCGGCGACATTCTTACGAGCATGACGCGGCAGCCCGGGCAGACTATTGAGCAGCTGAAGACCGACCTCCTGGAGCAGAACTGTGCGACCTCGCTGCTGGAGCGCTTTTCGATCACCGGGGAGATCGTCAACATGGTCGTCCAGATTTGCTTGCGGCAGCCGTCGGCGACCGCCGGGAGCCCCCTGCGCGTTGATAGCGGCGCCGTACGATCGATCGCTTAATTCCCTAGAGTGGCCGGCACGAGGCTGGCCGCCGACATACGTGAACTCAGCTGCTTCAGCTGAGCTCGCGCTCCTACCGCGAGGAAGATATGGAAGAGCAATCCGAAGACGCCCTGCTCGTACGGGCGACCGGCCGTACGTTCGACATCGCCGGCGCTCACCTCGTCTGGAAGGCCAGAGCCGAGGAGACCGGTGGCAACTTCTGCTTCTTCGAGCAGACGCTATCGCCGGGCGAAGGGGTGCCGCCGCACCGCCACAGCTACACCGAGGTATTCTACGTCCTGGCTGGCACCCTGCGTTTCCGTGATCATGCTGGCCAGACGTTCAGCTGCTCAGTCGGCCAAACGGTGATCGCATCACCGGAAGTGGCGCACAGCTTCTACAACGATGGCCCGGAACTCGTCCGCCTCCTGAGCATCGCCCCGGCCGCGCACCAGACGTTCTTCGATGCGGTCGAGAAGGCCGATCAGATCGCACCATTCGCCGGCATATCGCCCTTTGAAGCCATGACCAGGGTCGGCATGATCGGCGCTGAAACGGACACACGGTTTGAACAGGCGTCAGATCTGGCCTGATAGCTACAGATGTAGCCGAGGACAGGCTATGGCGAAGAACCGAGCGTTCGTCGATCTATCAAAGCGCGTGGCCAATGCCGAAGGCGCGGCGCCGCCGCAGGTGGCGCTAGCCTGGTTGCTCGCCCAGCTGCCCTGCAGCGTGCCCATTCACGGCACACAAAGCTTCATCAACCTGGAGACGTGCCGGGTTCGTTACTGCCCACGCGGCAGGCCGACTTGCCTGCCTGCGTGGCTGGGGCACCTCAGGAAGCTCCGCCCGCGGGCTCAAGTCGTGTGGTTAGGCGCCGCGATGTAGGGTCGAAGCAGCTGCAGAATTGAGGCTAGTGTCCCGAGACAGCTGCCGCAGATTCGGTGGCACTGGTCCCTTCTCACATTAAACGGCTGATGCAGTCTCTGCGTCGTACATCGGGACGCTTGGTTCCAGTTCTATCCTATTCCGGATTAACGCCTGCTCCCCACACCATGGTCTAGCGATGTCCCAGGAGCGAAGACCCAAGTTGGAAGAAGGTCGAGCCTCTAATCCGGTTTGATATCAGCCTCACGGATCAACTTGCCCCAGACCTCCGTGTCCTCGACCAGCAGGCGGTGCAGCGCGGCCGCGTCGCCCGTTTCGGTAGCGACGCCCTGCGCTGCCATTGCAGCGCGCAGATTGGGGTCCTCGGTTGCGACATGAAGGGCATCTCCAAGCCGCGCGACGACCGGTTCAGGTGTCCCGAGCGGCACGAAGAGGCCTTGCCAGAATACCGCGTCGAACCCCGACAAAGTGTCGGCGACCGGCGGCACATCGGGCAGGAGCGCGAGGCGAGCGGCGGAGGAGACGGCGAGCGGTCGTGTCCTGCCGTCGCGGATCGCAGGAATTGCCTCCAGCGCCGCCTGGAACATCGCCTGTATGCGCCCGGCCTGGAGGTCGATCAGGGCGGGCGCGCCCCCGCGGTAAGGTATGTGCACCACATCGATACCTGCGCGCCTGCGGAACAGCTCAAGGCAGAGGTGGTTGACTGCCCCGGTACCAGAGCTGCCGAAGTTTACTTTGCCCGGGTTTGCCTTCGCATAGGCGATGAACTCTGCCGTCGTCTGCGCCGGCACCGCGGGATGGACGTGCAACACGAAGGCGCTACGATAGGCCATTCCAACTGGTAAGAGCTCCTTCAGGGGCTCACGCGGCGTCAGGCTCGGCTGCAGGGCGGGGTTGATCGCCAGGGAAGAAGCGCCCATCAGCGTGACGTAGCCATCCGGTGCAGCACGCGCGACAGCCGTGGCGGCCACGGAGGTTGCGCCGCCAACCCGGTTCTCAACGACGAGAGGCTGGCCCAACTCCCGCGACATGCGCGCAGCGATCAGCCGCGTGATGACGTCCGTCAGTCCTCCTGGCGCGTATCCCGTCACCATGGTCACCGGCCGCGAAGGCCAAGCCTCCTGCGCCCGAACGATGGTGGGGGCGGCGAGTAGAAGAGACAAAGCGCTGCGGCGGCCGACATGCATGGTTCTTCGTTCCTCCCTTGCTGCCAACAAGATACAGCATCTCGCCCCATCCTCGGAGATCGCCGTGGTGGACCTCGCGCTATGCCGAACAGGCCGCCATGCTTACAGGACCTCACGGCTCTCTCTAATGGATGTCGAGCACTCCGCTATGGGAAAGTTCCAGCCCGGATACAAGGGTGCTGGCTATGGCCGCCCGAGCCTAGAGCTGTTGAATGGGGCTGTCTGAAGGGATTGGCGGAGAGCAGCGCTCGAGGGGAAGGCTCGTGGGGCTCTGATGAAGGAGTTCCTTGATGCGCTGCCAAGCATCGGAGATGCGCCAGAGGTCGGGTGGGGCAGTAGCTAGGTGGCGAGTCCGCCCCCTGCCCTTCCCGCCTCTCCAGCATCGCGAGGGTTGCCCCGAGGAAGGCCACGTACAGCTCTGCTTGGGGTCGTGGGGCTGGCTGGTCACCCTGCCCTCCCGCAAACACCTCTCTCCCGAGCTGCGGCGGCGCGGCGGTGCGGCGGTGCGGCGGTGCGGCGGTGCGGCGAGCCACTCGGCGCCGGCCCGTGCACGGGCAAGCGCGTCCAGCTGCTCAAGAAGACGCCTCGCCTCCTCGTTTGCCTCCTTGGAGGTCCCCGTGCCGACCGGCGCCAGCAGCTGCGCCTTGAGCAGCAGGAGCTGACTTGCCATGATCAGCCAGTCCGCCCGCCGCTCCAGCCGAGCGCCCTGCCGCTGTTCTCTATGGCGCTCACCAGCTGGTCGGTGAGCGTCAGGATGGAGAGCGGGCCGAGGTCTACCCACTGGCGGCGCACCACTCCAGCAGGAAGTCGAGCGGCCCTTCGTAGCCCTCTACCCGAAGGTGCGGGGGGGCGTTGCTCTGGCCGATCTCGAGATCGTCCCTCCCCTGCTCCTCTCCGCCGACGTCCCCGTCCAGGGCGAGCGCCTCAGCCACGACGTGGCCGGGCCCGACTCACCGAGGAGGGATCAGTCTTCTCGCCAGGGCTCGCCTCCGCGGCTGTCCCACCCTGCCCTTCCATCCCGCCGGGCGCGTAGTCAGGCACGAGCACAAAGAGGAGCTCGGGCCAGCTCCGTCGCAGCCGCAGCAGCGCCTGCCAGAGCGACCAGTCGGCCGACCAGAAGCCCACTCTGAAATCGGCCATCTTCTTCCTGCGCCCATCCAGCTTGCCGGGCAGCTCCTCGACATGCCGGAGCAGACGGGTCACGCCCCAGTGCCCGGCGAGCCAGGCCCGGCTCTCCCCCTCCTCTGGCCCGAGCCTGCGGCCACGGCCCGGAACCGCGCCACCTCCTCGCAAGGCCCGCTCACCGCCAGCGTGCTCCGCAGCCAGTCGATGTGGCACCGCTCCGGCCGCCAGGAGGGGTCCGGTGAGTCAGACTAGTCGATGGTGGCCACGGTCTCTTGCCTTGGCATCCTCTGCCGGTGCTCCCAGGACGCGGCCATGCTGACAAAGCCGCTCTACCCCTCGCACGAAGACGGGCGAACTCTCTATGCCGAGGAACGTCAGCTCGCCCTGGAAGGCGTCCGACATGTACTCCGCGATGTCCTTGGCGAAGCCGTCGAAGTGCTGGCGCAGGCCTGCCTGAAGGGTTCCAGCGCCTCAAAGCGGGTGCCGCGCCGGGCGGCATGCAGGCCGACGCACCCGGCGCTGTGGTGGTCGACGGCGACGAATACCGCCGCCTGGCCCTCAGCCGTCCAGGTGCTGGTCATGTCCGTGCCCCACATGGCGTCCACCGTGTCAGGGATGATGGTGCCGTCGTGGTTGCGCGAGCCTCAGGGGCTGCGACCCGAGAGGGGGCGAGCAGGTCGTGCTTGCGCAGCCTTGCCCAGACCTTGCGGTGACCCTCGCCGTGGAAGGGGCTGGCCGCGAGGACAGGCCGGATCGTCTCGACCAACTCCGGATCCGGCATGGACCCGACCGGCCCCGGCTGCCTGGGCGGCTCCGTTCGGGGTGGCAGGCGATGGCGGTAGACCGTGGCACGGGCTGCCCGCCAGACCCGGCATCCTCGCGCCAGGCCATAGGCCCTGCCGCTGCCGGGCGAGCAGGTCAGGCTCATGGCCGTGACCTCCGCCGGACCAAAGGGCGGCCGCCCTCGAGCGCCGCGACCTTGGCCTCCAGCAACTCGCGCTCTAGCAGCATCTCGCCCAGCCTGGCCTTGAGACGTTCGCTCTCCAGCGCCTCGCCATCAGCAGGTCGCGTGGCCAGGCTCGCCTCGCCAGCCGCTCAGGATCGCCGCCGTGACACCTAGCGCCCGCGAGACCGTCCCCAGGTCCTCGCCCCGGAGCAGCCGCAGCACCGCGTCCCGTTTGCGCTGCCGCGACATTCGACCATCCCGGCCAGGACCAGCGGCATCCACCGTCTCTGCCGCTATCGTGCACCCCATCCGCGGATACCGTCCGCTTGCGGGGTGTCCCAATGGAGCGTGGGGCGGAGGAGAGGTGCACCCCTCCTTGCCAGTGCGGTCGGTGCTGGAGCTGATCCGTATACGGGCACCGGAACACCCCAGCACGTCGCGATCGAGCTGCTCTCGCACACGGCCGGGGGTGGCTTGCCCTGGCCCTATACCTGAGATCGGCACAGGCGCTCGCCGCTCTGTTGGAAGGACGCGTGCAGGTGATGTTCGATCCCGCGCCCTCCTCGATGCCGCATGTCCGGGCCGGACGGCTGATCCCACTCGCCACGATGGGTCCGGCACGAGCCGGGGTCTTGCCGGAAACCCTGACGTGGCCGAGGTGCTGCTGGCTATGAGGGCGGCTCCTGGTTCGGCTTGGGCGCTCCGCGGGGCACACTGGAAGAGACGGTGGCGCGCCTGAATGCGGCGGTGAACGAGAGGCTCTCTGACGATGGGGGCCGGGAGGAGCTTGCGCGACTGGGCGGCAGTACCATGCCGAAAAATCCGGCATCCTTTCGTGACTTCGTCGGTTCGGAGACGGCGCGCTATGCCGGGATCATCCGCGATGCAGCAATCAGGCCGGTTAGACCACGAGGCTGGCTTCGAGCGATCAGGTGGCCGCCGATCCGACCTGCTGCGAGGTGGGCCCTCACTGTCCTGCCCGTTCCGGTCGCACGATTCACTTCTCAGCCGTCCAGAAGCTGCTTCCTCCGTCCGCCTTGAGCGCCGAGCCGATGGAGAGGTCTGGCCGATAGCGGCGCGGCAGCCGCCGGAGCAGACAGGATGGGCGTGGACCTTCGCTGCTGGCCGCGAGCTACTCCGCCGCGTGGGAGTGGTCAGCGGGCACGCGGTCAGGGACTGCCTCGGTGTTCTGCCCGCGTCTCCTATCAGCCCGACGAGGCCTTTGAGCTGACGGCCAGATGCCCCTGCACCTCCAGTTGGATGCGGCCGCCCCCCGGGCGCAGAAGACGGATCGGCGCCTGCTTCTCCTCCAGCCGCCGCTGAAGCAGGAGGAGCCTTGTCTCCAGGTTGTCCTTTAGCTCCGGCAGGCGCAGCGCGGCATCGGCGCGGATCTCACGGTTCGTGAAATCCACCCGGCCCTCCACACGGTAGGCATCGAGCATCCACATCAGCAAACGGCCGGGCACCCCCTTCACCAGGTATGCGCGTTCGATGAACACGCTGTCGTCCTGCGCGTGGTGCACCACCCCGATGCGGCGCTCCGTCGCGCGGGGCGCCGCATCCTTTGGGCTGGCGACCGAAGCTTCCGCGGCCTCGGCCTCGGCGAGGGCGATCGCCATCCCGAGTTGCCGCGCTACCAGGGAGAGCGCGATCGCGTCCTCGGCATCAAAGGCCATGCGCCGGGTGCTCTCGAGGAACAGCACGCCCCGCAGATGTCCCTGCACCTCCATCGGCACCGCAACCTGACTCATGGCCGCCGGCAGGTGCGGCAGGGCGACGGACCGCGTTCGTGCCTCGTGCTCCGAGCTGGCCCTGATGGCGGCACCGTAGCGGCGTAGGCGGCTCGCATCGCCCACGCGCAGGACGCGGCACTCTTGCGCGGCAAGGCCGATCAGCCCCTCTCCGAGCGGCACCTCGGCGCCGATCCCGCTCGTCCCATAGCCACGGCTGCCGAGCGCGAGAAGGCAGCCCCGTCCGGGGTCATGCAGCAGCACGAGACTCGCCTCATGCCCGAAGGCCGCCGCCAGTGCGTCCAGCACGGCATCCACGACGCCGGCCAGCTCCGTCGCGCGCGTGAGCGCCCCGGTGACGGCGAGCGCGCGCGCCAGGGCCTGGCCTGGGGTGCGGCCCGGCGCCGCCTCGGCGCGACCGCCACGCACGTGCTGCACGCTCAGAACATCGAAGACGGCCGCGGCGCGCAGCCGCATCACGCTGTCCATGCCGAGCTGCGCGCTTGTCGCGCGCAGATCCGCGGCCATGCGCCCGAAGGTCGGACCGTCCTGAAGGCTGCTGCGATAGAGGATGTCCAGCCGGTATTGCGCGCTGTCTGTCGGATCGACCACCAGCAGCGCGGCCCGGGCATTCGCGCGCAGGTTCGCCGCCGTTTTCGAGAAGAACTGGTTGGAGAGCGCGACCTGCGCCTCGCCCAGCCGTGTGACATGGGAGAGGTAGGAGACGTTCGGGGTGCCGTCCGCGGCGAGGGTGCAAAGGATGGAGGGCACCACGCCCTCGAAGCACGCGTCGAGTGCAGCGAGAGAGAGCGTCATCCGCGGCGCTCCGCGACGAGGCTGCCGGCCCGGGGACCGGGTGTCTGTACGAAGACCTGCTCGGGCCGGATGCGGAGCGCGACGAGATCGCGATCGGAACGCCAGGGTGCCGTGCGCTCCGGCGCCAGTCCGAGCTCCGCCAGTGCCGCCGAGATCCGCGTGGCGTAGCGCATTGCGCAGGCCCGGAGCGCGGGCGTCGGCGGCGCGACGAGGTCCACGCGTCCTTTCACCTGGTATGTCACATAATCGGCGGGCCGGGCGAAGGTGGCCGCGATCCGCCCGTTCATGCGCGCGTTCGCCACCGTCCCGGGCCACTGCCAGGCGGAGACGATCACCTGCAGCGCCGTGCCGTCCTCCTGGACTGCGGCGCCAAGCCCACGTCCGATCTCAGGCATGCCCTCCTCGCCCGTGCCGAGAATGATCATGACCGGTGACTCAAGGAAGGTGGCCAGATCCGTGTCGATCAGGCCGCTCAGGGTGGACCGCATGGTACGGAGGCTAAGGCAGATAGGAAAGTCTTAGGAAGCGCAAGGCGCGTTTAGGAAAGACTTAGGAAGCGGTCCGGCGGCAGCCGCGGCTAGGAATCCGGCAGATCACCACGGCTGAGGAGGGCCGAGATGAACGAGCGGGATTTCATTGTCATGGCACCGCGCGAGGTCGCGGTCATCGGCGCCGGCCCTGCGGGCCTCGCGGCCGGTGCCTGGCTGGCGCGCCAGGGCTTCGCGCCCGTGCTGTTCGAGGCCGCGGAAGATCTCGGCGGCCAGTGGAACGCGGCCTCGCCGATGAGCGGCGTTTGGCCGGGTATGCGCACTAACACGAGCCGCGTTCTGACGGCCTTCGCTGACCTGGATCACCTGCCGGGCACGCCAGTTTTCCCGGCGCAGGAGGAGGTGCTGGAGTACCTGCGCCGCTACGCCGCCCAGGCCGGCCTCCTGCCGCGCATCCGGTTCGGGACCAGTGTCGAGCACCTCGCGCGCGCGCCAGGGGGGCGGGGATGGGCCCTGCGGTCTCGGCGCGGCCGGGAGGAACGCGCCGAGGTCTTTGAGCGCGTCGTGGTCGCCACGGGCCGCTACAACGCGCCGTTGCTGCCCGCCATTCCCGGGCTCGGCAGCTTTGCCGGTGACGGCGGCGTGCTGCACAGCTTCGACTACGCTGGGCCTGCCGGCTACCGAGACCGCTCCGTCGTCGTCGCCGGCTGCTCGATCAGCGCACTCGAGATCGCGTCGGAACTGGCGCTTTTCGGGGCGCGGCGGGTGACGCTGACGCAGCGCCGGCAGCGCTACGTGCTGCAGAAGCTGACTGCGGGCGTGCCCACCGATCACGTCGCCTTCACGCGCTTTGGGGCGCTGGCCGGGACCGTCATGCCGCCTGCGGCCGCCGCGGAGGCGTTGAGGAACTTGGTGCTATCGAGCGCAGGCAACCCGGAGCAGGTCGGCGCGCCACCCCCTGACGCCGACATCTTCGCGGCAGGCCTGACCCAGTCTCAGCACTTCCTCTGCCTCGTCGCAGAGGGGCGCATCCGCATCCGCCCTTGGATCTCCGATGTGGCCGGGCGTGAGCTGCGCTTCGCCGACGGCAGCTCGGAGACGGCGGACGCGCTCCTGCTCGGCACCGGCTATGGCCTTTCGCTGCCGTTCCTCGCACCGGAGATCGCTCAGGCGCTCGGCCTGGATGACCAGCACATCGACCTGCACGACCACACCTTCCACCCGGAACTCGAGGGTCTTGCCTTCCTCGGCCTTTTCGATCAGGTCGGCCCGTTCTTCCCGGTGCTAGAGCTGCAGGCGCGCTGGCTGGCCTATACTTGGTCAGGGTCGGTCGCGGCGCCGGTCGCCGCGGCAATGGCGGCCGGCCTCGCCGCGTGCCGGGCACGCCGTGATGGGCCTCAGGCCGTACCGATGCACGCCATGGCCCTGCTCTTCGCGCGGAACGCGGGCGTGGAGCCGGAGCCGGACCGCTGGCCAGAACTGCGCCGCGCGCTGCTCTTTGGTCCCCTCTCGCCCGCCTCCTTCCGTCTGGTCGGGCCGGACCGGCGCGGCGATGCCACGGCGCGGACAGCGGCGGACGCTGCTGCCTTTGGCTGCATCTCGGCGCCAGGCATGACGGACGAGGAGACAGCGCGTTGGGAGGGTCTCAAGGCGGAGGCGCTCCGGGCAGCGGCGTGAAACCATGCGGATGGGAGGGGGCGCTGGCCTGCTCCCTGCCCGCCATGGTCAAGCGGGCTGAGGAGTCAGAGGTCCGCTTTCAGGCACTTGAGCAGCGGCCCACCGCGTCGGGATTGGGCACGAGGCCGCCCTCAAGGTGCTACGCCGCCTGTGCCTTCGTGTAACTCCGCCCGTCACGCCCGGCGGTAATGGCGGTCACCTCGGCGACCGATCCTTGTCCTCCGGCTCGCCCCAGATGCGCTTAGTCGGGTTGTTGCGCCAGAGGTCGGCCCCAGCCTCGCCGGCGGCGGGCGATCTCCGATCAGGCGTGCCTCGCCTGGGACCAGGCCGGTGAAGTCCACCGTGCCCGTGGCCGAGGCGCGCATGCCCTGCGCTGACCAAGGTGAGAGGTCTGCCCGCTCTTCCGGCCCGAGTGGCGCGAGGACCATAATGGGAGGCGCAGCGAGATCTGAGGCGTTGCGGGCCGTGACGAGGGCGCGGGCGACGTGACCGGCGCCGGAACAAAAGATTTTGCGTCCTTGAAGTGCGCCATCCTTGTTCAGGATCAGCGACGCCTCGCCGGGCGCCTCTGTATTCCAGACCCCGAAGAGGAGCCCGGCATGGGCTTCCTCGGCGGCAAGGCGCAGCGCGGCCGGGGAGCCGCGCCGCTGGACGAGGCGGAGCGCGTTGACGTGCCCTTCGAAGAGCCGCCCGAGAGGAAGGTTCGCGCGACCGATCAGCCGCAGTGCCGTCGCGGTATCGTGGGAGGCGTCGGGTTCCAGGCCCCAGCCCTGGCCGCCCAGCCGTGTGGCCAGCGGCGCGGCGAGGAGCCCCGCCTCGCGGAGTGCAGCCACCGACCCCGCGGGAAAGGCGCCGTCATGATCGACCTCGGCCGCCTCGGCGGTGATGATCGGCACGAGTGCGCGAAGCGCGCCGAGGGAACTCGGCCGCGGCCGGGCCTGAAGGGGTGTTGGTGAGGCGATGGGGACTTCTCCTGAA
>NZ_RCVR01000038.1 GCF_016107305.1 Roseomonas sp. KE2513 | reverse complement strand
AAGCCGGCGTGCCTGGGCGGGGCCCGGTCCTACTACCGCCCGGAGAGATGGGCGAGGGAAAGGCTGATCCACACACGGCGTGCCGGAGCGGGCCACACGCACTCCGCCAGTTGTCCTGGTGCCAGCCGCTCATCACCAGCACACCGTTTGGACATTGGGCGCAGCGGGGGCCGACAGACCGCGCGAGAGCGAAGGCGAAGCCGTAGCGTGGATCGTTACCCGAAGGGCCGAGACCCCGCTTGGGGGCTCGGGGAGGCCGCTCTTGCGGCCGAGTAGAGCCCGGTCCCCGCTCTTGCGGGGACGCGCCCAGATCTTGCGGAAGCCCCGCCAGGCTCAGCCAGCGGAAGCGACGAGCCCGCCCGTCTTCCAACGACGTTCGCCGGTCTCTCTGTGTTCGGAGCAGTACCAGACGCCAGGAATGCCTTTGAGGAGATCCCCGCCGAACCCGAAGGTGTCCCATCGGCCGCACTCGGGGCAGAAGTGTTCGAAGGGCTGGCCCGGCTCGACGCGCACGACGCCGCGACGTCTGTCGTCGGTCTGGTCGACGGGCGTGTCAGTGAGGGGGCGGTAGGGAGGGCGGTTCTCATCCATGCCAGGTAGTTCTGCATTCCGCGCGATATGGCGTGCTTTGTGAAAAATAATCGTTCAGCATCAGTCATTTATCTTGGAGTAGCCCTGCCCGTTCAACTAGATTCACGGCAGTAGGACGGCTGACATGGAGGCTACCGTGGTTGGATCGAACAACGTGGTGCAGTTCCCACTGCGGCGGGTGCTCCCGGAACAGGTGGCGAAGGCGTTCGAGGGCGTGCCCGACGTGCGCGAGATCAGCAACATCGCCGATGCTTTCCAGCTCGAGATGCCGTCGCAGGACCTGCGCGATCGGGTGGAAGCAAGCGTGGCGGAGTTCGTGCTGACCAATGTGCCGCCGGAGAAGGGAGCCCGTCGTGAGGCCGCGCTGCGCGATCTGCTGGCGACGTATGCCGAGCGGGCGGAAACGGCGGCCGAGGTGGCGCGAGACGCCTGGGTGACGGCGGAGGCGGCGCAGGAGGGAGTGGTGCTGCGGCAGCAGGAGCAGGGCACGGACGCGGCGCTGGAGATCCTGTCGCAGCGGGCGAACGACCTGACGGAGCAGGCGGCGCAGCTGACGATCACCGCCTACGGGTACTCGGTGGAGCGATCCGCCGCGGCACGGGTGGTGTCGCTGGCGCTGCGCGGCGAGGAGTGGAAGCCGACCACCCTGCGCGACGCCGAGCTGGCGGTGTTCGGCCTCGCGGTGGTGGGGGGCTGAGGGCGGCCGACCAACGGCGCGGATCAGGCGATCCGGGCCGTCAGTGCTCCTGAACAGCTTCGAGGCGGTCGTAGGCTCGGCGATCTGCGGCCTGCGCCTCGCGCAGGAGGCGGGCGCTCTGGGCGGCGTTGAGCGGCTCGGCGTCGGCGCCCTCTCGTAGCCGCTGGGTCTCGTGTTGCCAGCGGCGAAACTCGGCCAAGCAACCGGCTTCGGCGGTGCGCGGGACGGTGGGAGGATGATGGAACACGTCACGCCTCCCGTTGACCGGACGAGCGGGAAGGGCAGCGGGCGCGCGTGAGCGTGCCTGCCCTGGTGAGCGAGCGGACCATGGCGAACCTCGGTGTGAATGGTGGAAGGAGCCAGCCGTGCGCCGAAGGCGACGGCTGACCAGCGTGCGGCCCGGTCAGGCGGCGCGCCGATGCCTCGGCCGCGAAAGTGTGGGCAGTGCCGGATAGCGGTTGTCCGGCCGTCCGAAGCCCTCGTCCTCGTGCAGCTGCAGGAGGTGGATCGCGACGGTCCGTCGCGCAGGGAGCGCAGGACGGCCAAGCCGGTGCGATTAGCGGCATAGACGCTGAGCCAGTGCCCCGTGGCGGGATCGCGCCGGGCAGCGTGGTACTGGCCGTTGAGGAAGCCCTCCACGATCCAGGGTGTGCGGCAGATGGCGGTGCGGCCGAAGCGGGCGCGCCAGTAGCCGTCATTCTGCAGGTAGAAGATCGAGCCGAGGGCGACGGTGCCAACGCCGAGCGGGTTGTCGCCGCCCTGGCGGCGCTGGGCGTGATACTGGCGCAGCATCAGAAGGGGATCTCGCTGTCATCGAAGACGGGGCGCGGCGGCGGCACGAAGCCCGGCGTGTCCAAGCGGTAGCCGTCGTAGCCGTAGCGGTCGCACATGGCGTTGGCGAAGCGGCTGGCGGCGGCGCGCGAGGCGAAGCGGTAGGGGTGGCAGGAGGTCGTGACGTGGCAGCGGCCGTAGAGACCCTCGAAGCCCTCCTCGTGGACGTCCTCGAAGACGACGGTGGTCAGTGCAGGCGGGCGCGGCAGCGCCACGGAAGCGAGCAGGCTGGCGGACATCGCTGGAATCCTCGTGCGCCGGGCAGGCCGTCAGGCCGCCCGGTGAGGTGGAAAGGGCAGGAGCGAGAGGCGTCCGGCGCCTCGAAAGGCGCCGGAGCGCGGGCGTCAGAACGGCACGTCGTCGTCCAGGTCCGCCTTCGGCGCGTCCCAGCCGGAGCCGCCGCCAGCACCCGCCGCCGCACCCGCCCGGGCGCGCTGGCGACCGCGGCCGCGGGTGTTGCCCTGCGCCGGACGCTCGCCGCCCTCGGCCGAGGCGCCGGCCTCGCCGCGCGCCTCCCGGTCGCCCGACTGGTTCGGACTGCCGAGCATGATGAGCTCGCCGCGGAAGGGCCGCAGAACCACCTCGGTGGAGTAGTGGTCAGTGCCCTGGGCGTCGGTCCACTTGCGGGTCTCGAGCTTGCCCTCGATGCTCACCAGGTCGCCCTTGCTCAGGTACTTCTCGACCACATCGCGCAGGCCCTCGGTGAAGACCGACACCCGGTGCCACTCGGTGCGCTCCTGGCGCTCCCCGCTGGTGCGATCCGTCCAGCGCTCGCTGGTGGCCAGGCTGAAGCTCACCACCCCGCCGCCGTTCTGGAAGGTGCGGGGCTCCGGGTCATTGCCCAGGCGACCAATCAGCAGAACCTTGTTCATCGAGCCGGCCATCGTCCGATCCTCTTCATTCTCTCTCCCCGAAGAGGCTTCCGGCCCGTGCCGGTCGCGTCTCCTCGGGTGCGGTCGACAGGAGACGCGGTGGCGGGCGGTCCTACCCCTGAGGCATGTGAGGGAGGGGGTTGGGGTTGCGACGCAGCGGGGCACTGCCCCGCGCACGGCGCGGCCCCGGCCCCTGACCGAGAATGCCGAACCGCAGGCGCTTTTCCCGGCTTCGGGGAAAGCGGGGGTAGGAGCGGCCGACACCGTGGCTCAGACCGCAGCACCACGAGGAGATGCGGCCGGTACGGGCAGGCAACCGACACACCTCTCCCCACTCTCGTCCTCTGGACATCTCCCCCGCTCCTTTCGAGTTTTCTCCTCTCCCCTCTCCCCCGCCCCCCTCTCGCTTGCCCCAATCAGGCGGCTTCGGCCGCCGCCTCCGGATCGGGCAGGTCGTCCATGAAGGCCCAGTGGAAGGCTGCCAGCGGACCGAGATCGCTCCAGTCCACCTCGCCCTCCTCGTGCAGCGCCCGGAGTTCGTCGGCCGCCGCGGCGACCCGGGCCTCGATCGGATCCGCCGGGGACTCTGGCAGGGCAACCGGAAAGAAGGGCGAGCGTGCCCCCTGCCCCGGCTCCGCCAGCAGGGCCACCTGACGGCGGTGGAAGGCGACCATGTGCCGGGCCAGGAAGGCGTCGGTCTTGCTCCGCCCGGCGAGGAAGGCGACCCGCCGCGCGGTCTGCCCGTAGGCCTGGCTGTCCACGGAGGCCACGCGTGGGTGGTCCCTCAAGGCGTGCATGGCCTCAGATTTCACCCCGTAGAGATGAAGCCTCGCCGGGGCATTCCCGAGCGCCCGATCCAGGGTGTCGATCACGCGCAGCACCCCGTCAGCACCGCCGACCTGACGACGGCAGACGCTGCCCACGCCGAGCACCGGGACACACTCGACGCCCGGCAGGCGGTCGAGGCAGCGCAGGTAGTGGTCGGGGCGCCAGCCCCGCACCACGGGGGCGAGCCGGTCGGCGATGCCGCGGTCTTCCGCCTCGCGGAGGCAACGCAGGTAGAACCGCACCGTGCCGGCGATGCGGTCCAACACCTCGGCGTCGTTGCGGGCGATCTCCGGCTCGACGCAGAGATCCATGGCGGAGAACCAGCGCCACGGCGCGGCGGCGGCAAGGTCGACGTAGGCGGCGACTGTCCAGGGGTAGAAGCGGTAGCGGGCCATCGCCACGAAGCCGGCAGAGTCCAGAGCGGCGTCGAGCCCGGCGAGGCGCCGCAGCGGCCGGTGGTCGAAGCCTACCCAATCCCGGATGTCGAGGCGATCCGGACGCCAGATCGAGAAGGCGTTGGCGCTGAGCAGCACCGGCGTTTGCAGGCGCCGGGCTGCAGCGAGAAGGGGCCCGTCCGCGAGGTGCGGCAGGCCAAGCAGGAAGTCCGGCATGATGGTCAGAATAGCGACGGCTGGTCGGAGGCCCAATCCGCGGCACGCGGGCGGGACAGCTCGGCAACCGGCAGCTTCTCGGGCTGGTAGCGCGCCTGCAGGCGATTCAGCAGGGCGCGCTCGCCGGCCTCGGTCTCGCGCGCGAGGGTGGAGCGGAGGCGGGCGACCAGCCCTGCCGAGCGAAGCCGCGCGATCACCGCGCGCTCCAGGTCGGAAAAGGTGAAGGCCGGATCACCCCAGCATGGGTGGGCGATCAGCTCCTCGAGGAAGCGCAGCTTGTCAGTGGTGGAGGTGAAATACTCTGCCCAGAACCCGTGCACGTCGTAGTGCGCGATCATGCCGAAGTGTTGGCACAGCACGCGGTAGAACTTCAGCGTGAAACGCTTGCGCGGAAAGTCCTCGGCAATGAACGCGAGCAGCTGGTTGCCGAAGGCAGCCTTAGCCGCGTCGTCATTGAACCTGGTGGCGGTAAAGTCTTCCGCGCGCAGTGGCGGGTTCTGAAAGCTGGCGACGGCCATGGTGTTCGGGCCTCCGTATGGGTTTCTTTGAACCCTTCACGGCGGGCGCGTCGGCGGCGGACGGGGCAAGGGCGCGCGCCTTCGCGCGGGCGGCGCCAGCCGCCGTCCCTTGCGGCGGCCGACGAGGCGCGGCAGCTTTCTTATCTTCTCGTCCCATTGCGGCCACCGCACGACGATGCACCGCAGCTGCGTCGATCAGGCACGATGTCGCCATATCGGCCCAGGTCAGGCCGCCTCATCGCGGTAGATCGCGATGGCCTGTTCTTCCGGCATGGTGTTGAGCCACGCCTTCACCTTCCACTTCGTTCTCACGTCCTCCGATTCCAGAACCTGCTTCAGCTGATCGGCTGTCAGCACCTTGCTCTGGAAAATCCCTGGCTTCTCTGCGTGGGTGTAGAGGGCGCGGTTTCTGAGCGAACGCTTCAGGTCGCGCCGCACGATCCATACGGTGAGAAGGTCATCCACGATCCACTCGGTGTCCTGGACAATCATGCGCGGTGGCCCGCCTGTGGGTGTGCCGATGTCCACCTCCGGCAGGGTTTTTCCGTGGGCATCCAGGCGCAAGCGCAAGGTGTTGGGCTGTACATTCGTGCCGCCACCAGTTCCGTGGTTCTGGGCGTAACCCTCCTTTTTACCGTCAATCCAGATATCGGCGTGGAAGTTGCTCGTCTCCTCGCTCAGGGCGGCGCTGTAGGAGACCTTACGAAGCTCGATCTTCATGGTGGCTGCTCTGCCCCAGAGGCCGCGAGGCGCCGGCTCGGCCGATGGCCGAAGTGGCATCGCCCGGCACCGCGCATCCCGGCCGGTCCGTGGCCCGTTGGAGGGGGAGCACGGATGGAATGGGAACCGATGACCGAGGCGAAGGACGGAAAGGCAATCAAGGTGAACCGGGCGCCGGTGCTGACGCTGTGGGCCGCGGTGGTGGCCGAGCGGCTCGGACACGACCAGGACGCGGCGATTACGCTGGGCCGGGCCGTGGCCGGCTCCAGCGCCCGCGTGAAGGCCAAGGCCATCGGCATCGCCGAGGACGCGCACGAGGGCGGTGATCTCCGCGACGAGGCGCGCAAGCAGGGTGAGGGCAAGCAGCGGCCCAAGGCCGTGCATCTGCTCGGCCGTGACGTGCCGGTGGTCGAGGAGAAAGGGGCTCTACTCGCGCTGGACCATGACAAGGCGGCGTCGCCGAAGGCGGCAGCCGGCTACGTCGAGCGGGCTTTCGGCGAGGACCTCGGCGCTGTCAGGAAGGCGATGCAGGACCTGGCGGTCTCGATGGAGCCCGAGGAGCTGAACCGGGTCAGCTTTCGGCTCTATGAGCACTTCCGGCCGGAGGTGCCGGCGGGCGCCAAGGGCTGGGGCGCCAAGGGTCTCTTAGATCTTGGTAAGATCCGTGCCGCAGCGATCTAGATATGAATTAATCAGCAGGCCGAGATTGCTATTATCAGATCAGTTCAACGACTGGTTTTATTTTCTTTGACCCACGCCAACACCAATCTCTCAAAGTCTGCGTACACCATTGCGGCGGCGTCTAGCTTGGCCGCCTTGGCAATCTCCGGAAACCCTTCTACAAAACGATCATAGCTATCAAGAATGTCAGCACTAGGTGGTATGTTGCGGCGCTTTGAAACGGTCACCAGCCAATCTCTCACGCAAGTTACAATTTTCCGACTATTTCCTTCATGAGATGTGATATCCATTCCGGAAAGATCAGAAATAAACTTCTGGAATCTGTATTTTTCTTTATCCAGTATCAAACACCGTTTATTTCTTTGTGCATTTTCCCCAAAACGCTTCGCGCCGAGGAACACCCCTAACTCCAACGGCATGTTAAAGCGCGGAAGCAGATTTGCTTGATCTAGTTCCGTTTTGGAAAGATCGTGTATACCAAACTGACTCTGCTCAATAACGCGATATATTTTATCAATTCGCGTTTCGGCAGCGTCATCCATTTCAAGCGCGCACCGCACCTGAAAACCACAGGAGAAAACCGCGAATACCAAAGCATGGAAGTTCGGCCGGTACTGATCATCAAACGGACAGTTGATGAAAACGTTCTGCGCAGGACTGGCCATTCGCAGACTATTTCTTCTTTCCTGATAAGTACGACTGCACAGCCTTGGTAGCCTGAGCACTGGAGATATGGGCAGGTTTGCTCATCGGCCTTTGCGAAAGGGCAGAACCCGCAGCGGTTTTAGAAGCTGAACCGGTTCGGCCGTCGCGCAGTACCTTCGATGCAGCTGATGCTGCTTTACTCGTTGTACTCTTGTGCCCGTTCTTTGCCATACCACAACCTCATACCATCTCAGGGCGAACTCGTCAGCCATCTTAACTCAGGCACAGCCGCAGAGCCGCACGATAGACCTTGTTATCCTATATCTTGGGGCTGGCGCACGGTGAGCGCTACGGCCACGGGCCGCACCCAGATCGGCAGGGTCGAGAGCATGAAGCCTTCCCCCGACCAGGCCAGCAGCAGCGTCCGGCCCATCGTTTCGGCGATGGCCTGGGCGGCGTCGGGCGGCACGGCGTTGCCGATCCGCTCGCGCCAGTCGGCATCGCTTAGCCCGTCCAGCTCGGCTTGCTCCTCCGGGTCGATCAGCGACTGCAGGGCGCACAGCTCGGCCGTGGTGAAGGGGCGGTGCCACGTCCCGTCCAGGGCCCGGATGCGGGCCACCACCCGGTCCGACGCCCCCGGCAGCGTCGGGCGGGGGTCGGCCACGCTCCAGCGTCCGTTGTCGTAGCCGGCCGCCGCGCTGACCGCGCCCGTGGACTGCTGCCACGGAACCACGCCGTAGTGCCCGGCGCCGTAGTAGTCGTCACCCTTCTCGCGCTCCATGCGCGGCCGGGGGTCGGCCACCGCGAAGGTGCCGTTGGAGGGCAGGCTCTCGCCGGCCACGGTGCCGGAGGTGGCGTCCCAGGGCACCACGCCCAGGGCGCCGGAGCGGCGGACCTCGCCGCGCGGATCGGCGACGCACTGCCCGGTGCCGTGGGCGCCGGTCACGGCCCGCCCGGCCCCGTCCCAGGGAACGATGCGGAACTCGTTGGAGTGCTTGGCCGGGCCGGTGTGGCGCGAGTCGGCCACGGCGAAGCCGCCGGCCCCGACCGCGGCCTTGCCGATTACCACCTGGGAGGGCTGGTCGAAGCGCTTCACGCCGTACTGGCCGAAGGCGGCCACGCCGTCGGCGCGGCGGGGATCGGCGACGCTGTAGGCGCCGTTGGACGGGCCGGAACGCCCGGCCACGGTGCCGCTGGGCTCGTCCCAGCGGTTCACGCCCAGTACGCCGCCGCGCCAGTCGCCGCAGGGGGCGAGGGCGTAGTCGCGCAGCATACCCTCCTCGATGGCCAGCTTGCCCAAGGAGCGCCAGTCGCTTCCGGCCTCGACGAAGGCGAGGCGCACCCACGTCGCCCAGTGCAGCATCGGCACCCGGTGCATCGGCCCCGCCTTCGGATCGCCCGGCAGGGGCATACGGGACAGCACGTCGCCCACCCCGTGCAGCGAGCGCTTCGGCGGCTCGTACAGGAACGGCTTCACCTTGGCGGCGTGCCGGGCCACGAGAAGGAAGCGCTTGCGGCTCTGCGCCAGCCCGCCGAGCTCCCCGCAGTCGTGCGTGGTCTCGGCCACGGCGTAGCCGTAGGCGCGCAGCAGGCCGCCGATCTGATCCAGCAGGGGCCGGCCGCGCGAGGCGATGCGCGGCACGTTCTCCAACAGGATCAGCTCCACCGGATCGTCGCGGTAGGCTTCCAGCGCCAGCCAGATGCCGCGCAGGGTGAGGCGGTTCAGCGCCTGATACTTCCTGGTCTTGCTCTTGGTCTCCGAGAGCAGGCCGGAGAAGCCCTTGCAGGGCGGGGAGGTGAACAGGACGTTGGGGCGCTCGTGGCCGAAGGCCGCGCGCACGTCGTCCACGGTGGCCTCGCGCCAACCGGCCGGCGGCTCCTTGCCGTGGAAGTCGGCGTACTGCTCGCGGTCGAACAGGTCCATGCAAGTGCCGGGCACCCCGGCCAGGCGGCCGAAGTCGCGGATCGCCGCGGCGTCAACGTCGATGCCGCCGATGCAG
Source organism: Roseomonas sp. KE2513 (assembly GCF_016107305.1). GTDB lineage: Bacteria > Pseudomonadota > Alphaproteobacteria > Acetobacterales > Acetobacteraceae > Roseomonas. The sequence goes on along the minus strand of NZ_RCVR01000038.1, from coordinate 37,576 downwards.
CGAAAGCTGGCGGACAGGTTGCCCACCCGCGAGGTGGCGCGATTGAAGCCGCGGGCTCCCCCGCCGAGGCCGGCGAAGAGGTGGGCGTGCAGAATGGTGGCGTGGCCGTGCTCGGAGATCATGGCGCGAGGCTCCAGAAACGCGAACGGCAGGGCCTGGGCCCTGCCGCACGCGACGTCGGTGATGGACTGGGGGTGTGGGGTGAGGCGCCGCGGCGCCCCGGGTTCAGTGCAGCGTGGGCAGAACCGGCGCCCGCGGGAGCGCAGCCGCGCGGCGCATCCCCTCCTCGGCCAGCTGTCGTGCGATCGGCAACACCGACGCGAGCCCGGCCATCCGGGGCGTCAGCTCGGCGAGATCCGCGCCGGGGTGCAGCCGCTTGAACGCCTCGACGGCCTCGACCTCGTTGCTGGCCTGCACGGTGCCGGTGACGGCATCGCCCGCCGATGCCGTGCCCCGGTAGCTCCACTCCAGCCGGAGCGGCTCAACCGGCTCGGCCGGCGCGGCGTCGAGGCGCTGCACCAGGGCGACGAAGAGATCCAGTCCCTTGCGGCAGACCAGCACGTCGAGCCGGGTGTGCAGCATCTCGGTCGAGCACGCGCGCGCCTCGGCGAGGTCATCGCCGGCGATGGCCAGTGCGTCGAGCAGCGCGGCACGGCTGTTCGGGCTTTCCCGCACGATCAGCTTGTGGACGCAGGCCCAGCGCTGAACGACGCCCGGGTTCGCCTGACGGCGCGGGCCGCTCTCGGACTGGCCGACCGACCAGCCCCAGCCGTGGTCGTCGGCGCTGACCTCGACCACCAGGGCCGGGCGGTCGCTGTGGCGGAAGGCATGGCCAGTGCCGGGGAAGCCCTGGATCGGGCTCCATCCATCGGTCGAAAGGCCGAGATCCTCGGCCGCTGAGCGCAGGGCGCGCTCAACCAGGGTGCTCATAAGGGTTCAACTCCCGTGGGGCTGCGGCATGCCGGGAACGAACCGTCTTTTCCGGCGCTCTCGTCCTCGACCCCTCCCCAGCCGCCGCGTCCGCGGCCGCCGGGGGCAAGGGCGAGCGGAGCGAGGGAGCGCAGCGACGCACCCTTGCGGCCGGGGGACGGACGCGGCAGGCCTCCTTTCCTCCCCGTTTCTCCTGTCTTGTTTCTTCCCCCGCACCCCTTCAGGCCGCCCACCACAGGCGCCGCATGGTTCCGCCGAGGAAGGCAAAGGCGAGCATGCCGACAGTCATGAGCACGGCGCCGAAGATGCCGAAGAACCAGGCCGTGCTGGTCACCAGGCCCCCCGGGTCGGCCAGATAGTCGCAGAGCTGCTCCTCGGCGCGCCACGGATCAGGGGTCGAATTGGGGGCAGGCGGAGCGGGCTGGGCACGCTGGGTCAGGTTGGCGCAGGCCTCTCGTAGCTGAGCCGTGCTGGCACGCACCTGCGCCGCCGCCATGGCCGTGACCTCGATCGCTGACTGAGCCCGTGAACCCGTGAACCCGTGAACCCGTGAACCCGTGAACCCGTGAACCCGAGGGGAAGCAGAGGATGGCCAGGATGGGAAGCACGAGGCGTGAAAGGTGCATGGGGCTTATTCCTCAATGGAAGTCGATGCCGTCCCGCATCGGGATTTCCGGCGCGAACGGCAAAACGGCAAAATGGCTGACTGGCGTTGTCAGGCCTCACGTCGGCAGACGACGTAATCGACACCTCCGAACGCCTCGCACCAAGCCGAACGGGCGGTCTTGTAGCTGTCGTCCATGCCGTCGAAGTGGCCGCCCTGGAACGGCATCGCCACGGCCTCGACGGCCTTCTGGTCAGGACCACCTGGCCAGCGCACGTAGACCGTGCCGTGGTCGCGGTTGCGCACGGAGAAGCGCACGCCGGGGAAGGTGTGCCGCAGCTGGACGCGGATGTTGGCCGCCGCCAGTTTGCCGCTGTGCCGGTCATCACCCTGGTTCAGACGGGCATGCTCGGGTGCATGGCGCAGCCGGTGCAACTCGCGGCGTGCGCTTCGTCGGCGGCCGCCTTCTCGGTCGCACGGCGGGCGTTTTCGGCTTCGGCGTGGGCGATAGCCGCGGCGATCTCGGCGGCATCGCCTGTAGTGTCGAGCAAGCGCCAGCCCGGGCCACGCAGGACGGCTTCGGGCAGTCGGAGGGTGAAGGCGCCGGACAGGAAGACGATGTCGTAGGTCTGCCGCCCTCCGGTCTGGGCAAAGCCGCCCAGCACCGGGCGCAGCGAACCGGGCCGGGGATCGTCATGGACCGCGAACACGAAGCCTTCGCCACGGTCGTACAGCTGGGTCGAGACGCGCGTGCCGATGCCGATGATGACCGGCGCGACGGGGACGGCCGAAGGGGTAAGCCGGGCGCTCGGGAAAGCGAGGACGGTGGTCATTGCGTGGATCCTTCTGCTGCGTCTCGCTTCTCCGAGACCTCAGCCGAGGGCCGCGCCGCCCTGGGCGGGGCAAGGGCGCGCTCGCGCGGGCGTCAGCCCCTGCCCTTGCGGCGGCCGGGGTGGTGCGGCAGGCCCTGCTTTCTTCCATCCTTACCTCCACCTCTTCTGGCTATGTTCTGCCCCTCCATGACCCTCGCCGAAGCCCTCGCCACCCCGCTCGTGGATCTCCGGACCTTCTGGCTGGAGGCGCGCTGCTGCCGCCGGCACCGCTCACCGCTGTGGTTCCACGCGGTCAAGCGACCGCAGGACCTGCTGTCCGACTTCGCCTTCGAGTACGCCTGCCCGGAGTGCGAGGTTATGCCGGCGCTCACGTTGCTGCGCTCGGAACGCACCGGAGCACCGGCCCAGGGCTGGCGACTTCATGTGTGTGAGGCGTTCGAGGACTGAGGTTTCGCGCAAGCGGCCCGCACGCTAGAATCGGGCAATGTCAAAGCGCTTTCTCACCGACGTTATCCAGCAGTCCAGCGACCTGACCGGGGTGGCCTCCGGTCGCCTGGCGGCCGACATCATCGCCGCCATCAAGGCCGAGATCATCGAAACCGGGCGCTTTTCGCTGCCCGACTTCGGCTCCTTCACGGTGCGCGAGACGCCCAAGCGCTCGGCGTTGAACCCGCGTACCGGCGAGAAGGTGGCGGTGAAGGCCGGTGCGACGGTGAAGTTCAAGGCCGCGCCCTCGCTCAAGCTGGCGGCCTTCGCCGGGGCCAAGAAGGCCAAGCGTAAGGCGACGAAAGCCGCCAAGGGCGACTGATCGCGCCTCCGTCGCGCGGTTTGCCGCCGGCCGGAGCCGGCGGCGCCCGCCGTCAGGCGGGCTTGCAACCGTCAGGGCGCTCGCTTTCCCGCTTCCAGCCGAGCTCGAGCTTGATGAAGCCCGGAATGGAGAGGGTCAGGCTTGCGCTGATGGTCGTCTTGCCGGTGAGGTGCCGCAGCAGGCGGCGGATGGTACGCCCAGCGCTGCGGGTCAGGGTCTTGAGATAGGTCGCGGTCTTCATGGTGTCGCTCCGTCGTGTGGTTCTGCCGTGATCGGCGGAGACGACAGGCGGAGCGGCATGGGGCGCGTCACCCCGCAGGGGGCGAAACAACGTGGAGCACCGTCAGGTTGAAGCGCCCCGGGACGCTCCGCAGGCTCCGCTTACAGATCATGGTGGGACCACAGGACGGGGTGGGTGCGCCCTGACGACCGTGCGCGATCAGGCCCTAGCGGAAAGCGCTTCCACATCCGCCGCCGGACGCCCGCTTACGGTTCAGCGACCCCCATCTCCTCAGCGGCCTCGCTGATGGCCTCGTTCGCGGCGTCGCCGGGATGGGCACCGTCGTCGTAGGCATCCCGCCAAAGGCGATCGGGCAGGTCCATCAGGCCGACCATGACGCGGCCCGAGATGCGAGTGTTGGCTACGCGGAGGAAGCTGTAGAAGCCGAGATGCCCCCCGGCGTACTCGAACAGGCGGTCGTGGGCGTCCCGGGCGTCCGGAGTGTGGTGGATCGGTTCCTTGCCGACGAGCTGGAACGGCTCGTCGGCCGAGCCGCGCGCGGCGACAGCGGTAAAGGCCATGAAATGATGTTCTCGCGGAGGGTGATCTGGAGAGGGGGAGCCCGGCCTTCCGACCGGGCCTCGTCGATCAAACGGCGTGCGCCGCGGGCGCCCCGGCTTCGCTGGGCGGCGGCATGATGTCGGTGTCCGGGCCCTCCTCGTCGCCGTCGAGCAGGTGCTCGGGGTCTTCGATCCCCTCCGCATCCCCGGCATCGTCCTCGTCCGCGACATGGCCGCCGCGCCGCAGGACGGCCATCTCAGCCTCGCGGGCCCGCTCCGTCTCCGCCTGGCGCCGCTCCTCGTCGGTGAAGTCGAACCGCACCAGTGGGTGCAGGAAGGTCCGCCCCTTCAGGTGCTCGACGATAGCCGCGCGGGTGGCCTTGCCGGTGGGGCGCGGCAGCACGCTGGTCGCAGTGGCGGTGCGCTCAATCGCCGCCTTGCTGAGGTTGCCGAAGAATTCCTCGGTGGCCGTGGTCGGCAGGTATGCGTCGGCGTCCACGGCGATGCCGGCAACGCGGGCGATGGTGCCGGAGGAGGAGAAGCCCACCCTGCAGGACAGCGCCTGACGCAGCATGCCGCGCGCGGCGGTGCGTAGCGTGGCCGGGTCGGTGGCCAGCACGCCGCCCTCGGTGATCGAGGCGGCCAGCAAGCCGCGCTCGCCGCTGCCGACGTCGTTGCCATGGGCCCCGGAGCGGACGCTGACGTTCTTCCCGGCCAAGGCCAGCACCAGCAGGCCGATCAAGGCGTCGTCGCCGATCTCGGCCTCGGCGAAGGCGGCGTGCAGGGCCTCGGTGCGGAGGTCGCCCACCATGGCCTCGCCCTTCTGGGTGAGGTCGGGACGGACAGCCTTGGGCGCTACGTAATCCTCGCCGGTTCCGCCGCCCGTGGAGGCACGGCGCTGCGCCGGCTCGGGCATCCGGAAAAGAACGGTGTCCACCTCGAAGGTGCGATGGTTGACGTAGTAGCCCACTGTGTCGTTCGGGCCGGGCCTGGAAGAGTAGAGCTGCTGCGCTCGGGGCGGGAGTTGCGGGCGGTGATACTCGTCCATCCCCACCATGACCCCGCCCTCGGGCAGGTTGGCCTCCAACCAGGACTGTTGCGCCTGCAGAAAGGCGTCGGCCTGGGTGGTGAAGCGCGGATCGGTGTCGCCCGGGGCGAACAGGTCGTCCTCCCAGACGATGCCGAAGGCTTCCGTCTCAGCCGCGCCGAACTTCGCCAGGGTGAAGGAGACACGGCGCTTGTCGAGCCCGTGCGAGATCATGTGCCAGTTGGCGCGCTCGTTCCGCTTCGGCTTCTGCGACTTCCAAACCGAGGCCTGCTCCTCGGCCGAGGCGAGGCCGATGGTGCGCAGCTGCTGCTCGGTGGGCATGTCGCCGCGGGCCATCTGCGTCAGCATGGCCGGCAGGATGTGCGTCATGTGGCGCAGCACGTTCACCCGGCGCACCGACATATTCATCGCGGTGGAGATGGCCTCCGGCGTCCAGTCCTCACTGACCAGAGCTTCGACCGCGCGCCACTGATCCACCGGGTTCATGTTGGCGCGGACCATGTTCTCGGCGAAGGCGCGCACCCCGTCGGCCCCGGCCACGGCGTCGTCGCCATCCTCGCGGATGAGGACGTGGATGCTCTTCAGCTTGGCCTTGATCGCCACGTCGCGGCGACGGTGCCCGGCGATCAGCACCACCTCGCCGTCGCGCTCGCGCGCGGTGGGCGGCTGCAGAATGCCAACCGCCTGGACGTTGGCCAGCAGCAGAGCGTCGGCCTCTGGCCCGGCCGTGGTGCGGCGGGGGTTCTCGGGGTTGTCGCGCAGCTTCCTGGGGTCGATCTCGATGAGCTTCATGGTCGGGCTTCCCGCAGAGGTTTCTGTCTCCCCATTCCTGGGTTGACCCTTCCCCGGCAGCGACCGGACGGGCGCCGGCACCACGGCGGGCGAGCGGCCCTGCCCCGGCGCGGGACGCGGCCCGCGCAGCGGGCTGCGGCCTAGCAGGGCCGGGCTGCGCAGGCGGCCGTGGAGCGAAGCGGTGCCGGGGCCCGTCCGGGTGCGACCGCTTCCCCCCTCCCCTCCTCTCCTCTTCTTCCCCAAACATTCATGCTGCGTTGCACAAATTAACTTGTCGTCCACTCCGCCTGGGCTAATCTTGTGCCTCGCAGCATTCGGCTTGCCGATGCTGCCTTTCTTGGACGTTTCCTCCCTAAACTCGGGCGGCACCCTCGGGCGCCGCCCTACTTTTTGCCCGCGGTTCAGGCCGCGGCAGGAAGCGTCTCCTCCTTGCCGGTCAGCGCCAGGGAGGCCTCCAGTTCGGCCATCTCGGCGCGCTTGGCGTCGAGGTCGGCCTGAAACTCGAAACCCTCACCCAGCCGTGCCTCGTAGGCGGGCAGTTGGCGCTCGGCCTCGGCCAGGTTGCGGCGGTACTCGGCCAGCTCCGCCTCGAAGCGCCCGAGGTCGTATTCCAGCCGCGACACCAGCCCCAGGGCGGTGAGGTCGTCCTCGACCCGCACCTCGTGCTCGCCGCCGACGCGGGTGAGCAGCAGGTGGATCTCCAGGTCGGCACCCTGGCGGTAGCGGCGGGCTTCCAGCTTCAGCGGGAAGCCGCCAATCTGCCCGAGATCCCAGTCACCCTTGCGGCCCTCGAACTGCACGGTGCGGATGAACTTCAGCAGGGCGGCACCGGCGGGCTTGCGCTCCGTGTAAGTCCGTCCCTCCACCTCCATGCGGAAGTCGTCACCCCGGGTGGACACCCGCCGCGCCAGGTCCGCCTCGGTGTCGGCGATGGCCTGGGTCGCCCGTCCGATAGTCGAGCGGGCCTCGGCGACCCGACGCCGCACGGCGTGCTGGTCGTCGAAGTGGGCGGCACGCAGGCGATCGAGGCGGGCCAACTCGGCCTCCAGCCCCGCCTTCTGCATCAGGCGGGGGTCGCCAGAGGCAATGGCCTTGGCCATTGCGAACTGATTGGCTTGGCTGCCGACGTCCTCCAGGCGGCGGATCGAGCGGTCGCCGCCCAGCGCCGCGGCGATGAAGCGGGCCTTACGCTCGTTGTTCTGCCACATCTGGGCGTCCATCGAGCCCAGCGTGGCGTAGGCGTAGAGGCCGATTTCCTCGTTCTGGTTTCCCTGGCGCTCGATGCGCCCCTCGCGCTGCTCGATCTCGGAGGGCAGCCAGGGCACGTCGAGGTGGTGCAGGGCGGCCAGCCGGCGCTGGGCGTTCACGCCCGTCCCCATGGTGGCCGACGATCCCAGCAGGAAGTCCATCTGGCCATTGTTCATGGCATTGAACAACGACTGCTTGGCCTCGGACTTCTTGTAGTCCTGCATGAAGGCGATGCGCTCGGCCGGCACGCCGCGCGCGATCAGCCCCTCGCGGATCCAGCGGTAGGCCGAGAAGCCGCGCGTCGCCAGTGCTCCCTCGGTTCCCAGGTCCGAGAAGATCATCTGGGTGGCGCCGGGCACCGGGTGCGGCGAGCCGTCCGGCTTGCGGAAGCGCCGGTCGCGGGTCTCGGACCAGATGCGGAAGGCGTTGTCGATGAGCAGGTTGAGCTTGTTCTCGGGCTCGTTGTCCTGCTCGGGCACCACGAAGCGCAGGTCGATGGCGGCGTGCCGGCCGTCGGTGATGACGGAGAGCAGGATGTCCTGGCCCTTCTCGGGCTTGCCCTTGCGCTCCTCGATGGCCTTGATCCGCGCCGCCAGGGTGCGCTGGTAGTCCTTGAAGGCCGGGCTCGCCGGGGCGGTGATGATCTGCCGCTTACCGCCCGCGATGGCCGGCAGCTTCAGGTACTGCCGCAGGTCGTCCTTCAGCACCACGTCCGCGACGGTGCGGAACATGGCGATCAGGTCGGCGACATTGACGAACTCCGAGAAGCGCGTCACCGGCTTGTAGTTGCCCGACGGCTGCAGCTCCAGTTCGGTGCGGGTGTCGCCGAAGTTGGAGGCCCAGGCATCGAACTCCTGGATGCCGCGCTCCTCCAGCATCTCGGGCTGCATGAAGCGCTGCAGCGTGAACATCTCGCCCAGCGTGTTGGTGATCGGCGTGCCGGAGGCGAGCACGAGTGCGCGGCCAGGATTGATGGTCGCGATGAAGCGCGACTTCACGAACAGGTCCCAGGCCCGCTGCGAGCCGTCCGGAGCGATGCCCTTCAGGCCGCCCATGTTGGTGGCGAAGGACAGCTTGCGGAACTCCTGCGCCTCGTCGGCGATCACCTGATCGACACCGATCTCGGCGATGGTCAGCATGTCGTCCTTGGTCGTGGACAGGCTGTCCAGCTTCTCCTGCATGCCCTCCTTCCTGCGCTCGATGCGCTTGCGGGCGATGCGGTCGTCGCCGTCGAGCCGCTCCAGCAAGGCGGAGTAGGCGTCGAGCTGGGCCTGCACGAGGCCGCGCTCGAACTCGGCCGGGGTGGCGATGAACTTGAAGGCCGAGTGGGTGATGATGATGCAGTCCCAGTTGGCCGTGGCCGCCCGGGCCAGGAAGCGGCCGCGCTTGTCCTTGGTGAAGTTGGTCTCGTCGGCCACCAGGATGCGGGCGCCCGGGTAAAGCTGCAGGAACTCGCGCGAGGCCTGGGCCAGGCAGTGACCCGGCACGGTCAGCATGGCCTTGCCGATCAGGCCGAGGCGCTTCTGCTCCATGATCGCGGCGGCGATGGTGAAGGTCTTCCCCGCCCCGACGGCGTGGGCGATGTAGGTCTGGCCGGAGGCGACGATGCGCCAGATCACCCGCTTCTGGTGCGGGCGCAGCCCGATCACCGAGGAGGCGCCCGGCAGCTGCAGGTGCTCGCCCGAGAAGTGCCGCGGCACGAGGCTATTGAAGGCGTCGTTGTACAGGCGGACCAGCCGCTCGGCGCGGTCGCTATCGGTCCACACCCAGCGCTCGAAGGCGCCCTTGATCTTGGCCAGCTTGTCCTTGGCCGCCTCGGTCTCCTGGGCGTTGATCTCACGCCGCTCGGTGCCGTTCTCGTCGCGCCAGGTGTCCCAGATCTGCGGGATGGAGGCGTTCAGGGCGTCGTCTAGCAGCTCTCCGGCGTGGCGGCGGTGCGTGCCCCACTCCGAGGTGGCCGAGGCCTCGCCGGCGAAGCGGTGGATCTCGATGCTCCAGTGCGCCACCTCCACGGTGTGCCGCACCACCGTCGTCACCCCCATGACTTCGCGGATGAAGTCGGCGATGTCGGTGGCCGGCAGCCACGGCGCGCCGAGGCGGGCGGTGATGTCGGAGGGCCGCAGGTCCTCTGGCTGCACCCGCTCCAGAGCGGCCACGTTGCGGGCGTAGCGCTCGTCCAGCACAGAGGCGGCGCGGGCGGCGGCCAGCTTGCGGCGGACATGGCCGGACAGGTACTCGTCGGCCGTCTGCCAAGCTTCGAAGCCCTCCGTGGTCAGCCCAGGGTCGAGGAACACCGTTTCGCCGAGTTCGGCCAGCACCGTGGCGCGGTCGCGGCCGATCAGCTCGCCGATGCGGTCGAGGTCCACCACGGCCCGCTCGGCCAGCGTCACCGCCAGGGCGTCGGCGGCCGAGACGATCACCGGCTCCGCTGGCGCGTGGATCACCCGGTCGGTGAAGATCGGGCCTTTTGTCGCCTCCCCGGTCTCGGGGTCGTACTCCTCGATCGACGACACCAGCCAGCTATCGGGATCGTCCAGGAAAGGCTGCAGGTTCGGGCGGCGCACGCTTTCGCGCACCTCGCCCGTGGCCTCGTCGGTTGAGGTCGAGACGTTCGTGAGGTTGATAGGGCCGAAGCTGCGAACGAAGGAGCCATAGGCGGCGCGCAGCCGGACCTGGGCGGCACCGAAGGGCTCGTCGCGCTCCTGGGCGCGGATCACCTCGCGCACGGCGTCGCGGACCGGGATGAGGCCGCGGATGATCCGCGCGTGCTTGGCGAACAGGCCGACGGTGCCCTTGCCCGACTTCACCGCCACCTCCTCGGCGCGGCTGTCGGCCACCTGCAGCAGGGTGCCATTGTCGCCCAGCAGGTAGGAGCCTTCCTTGACCGTGGCCCCCTCGGCGGCGGTGCCGACCTGCAGGGTGGGTCTGGCCACCCGCACCGGCGCCGTGGCGGCGTGCGGGGGCTGGTGGATGCCCTCGGGCAGCCGGGAGACAACCTCGGCGAGCGCCCCCTCCAGGTCGCGGCCGTCGCGGGCGCAGTCGTAGGTCAGGCCGAACTGGCTGCTGGTCCAGCCATGCCGCCCGAGCACCATCTCCGGGTGCGCCGCGAAGTAGGCGTTAACGTGGATCGCCGCCTCGCCGTCCTCGGCCGGGACCACCTCCTCCAGATGGGCCCACTCCACCCCGTTCGAGGCGGCCCCGCGCTCGCGGTGCTGCAGGAACAGCACGTCCACCACAACGTCGGTGCCGGCGGCGGCGGCGAAGGCACCGGCGGGCAGGCGGATGGCGCCCACCAGGTCGGCCATGCCCGCGATGTGCTCGCGCGCCTTGGGGTCCACCTTGTCCATCGTGCCGTGCGAGGTGACGAAGGCGGCAAGGCCGCCGGGCTTCAGGCGCTCCACGGCACGGGCGATGAAGTAGTCGTGCAGCTTGAGGCCGAGCTTGCCGGCCACGTCCTCGGCCCGCACCGTGCGGTCGGAGAAGGGCGGGTTGCCGACCGCGAGGTCAAAGCTCTCGGCCAGCTTGGCGCGGGTGAAGTCCTCGTTGCGGATCCAGGCCTTGGGATACAGCAGCGCCGCGATTCGGGCGGTGATCGGATCCATCTCGATGCCGGTAACGGCGGAGCAGTCCTCAACCCCCTGGGGACGCAGGGCCAGGAATTGGCCGGTGCCGCAGCCCGGCTCCAGGATCGAGCCGTACTGAAAGCCCATGCGGGTCAGCCCGGCCCACACAGCGCGCACCACATACTCGGGCGTGAAGTGGGCGTACTGGGTGCAGCGACTCAACGACGCCAGTTCCGCGGCCGACACGGCCTGCTCCAGCCCGTCGCCCTGCTCGGCCCAGCCCTCGCGCCACGCCTCGCCAGGGCGGCGGAACAGGGTATTGGCGAGGTCGCCGGCGCCGTAGCCGACGAAGCGCGCCAGGACCGCCTGCTCCTCGGCCGTGGCCGGCCGGGTCTCGCCCTCGATCCGCTGCAGCAGGCGAATGGCCGCCAGGTTGTCGGCCGCACGGGCCTTCCAGCCGGCGGCGAGGCCACGATCGCCCGCGAGCCGGAAGTCGCGGGCCACCACGCGCGGAATCGCCGGGGCGATCGGCGCCTCGGCCGCATGATCCTCGTCGTCCTCCCCATCCAAGGCGGGCAGCAGACCGCCTCCTCCCCCGAATAGCCCAAAGGGCGAGGTCAGCGCGGTGGTGTCGAACAGGCTCAGCTGGGCGGAGGCGGGGGCGGTCTTGGCCATGGCGCGGGGTTCCCGTGCGCGCACGCGCGAGCGCCCGGCAGCCCATGGGGGGCGGCCGGGTGCGCGTGACGCGATGCTGGTGGTGGATGGGGACTCTGGTGGGGGCGACGCCCTCGGGGGCGCCGGTCGAGGCTCAGGCCGGGTCGGGGATCATCCCCTGTCCCGATCCATCTTTTTCCTCGTGACCCCTCCACGCCGGCCGCCCGGTTCGGGGCGCGGCAAGGGCGCCGCGCAGCGGCGGGAGCGGAGCGACTTCACCCTTGCCGCGCGCCGGGCCGCGGTGGCAGCGAGTTCTCCCTCATCTCATTTCATCCGTTCTCAAAGCTCTCCCTTTCCCGTCTTTCGGTCTTTCGGGCTTTCCGGAAAAGCAGCAAACAGGTCGGTTTGGACTTGCGGGCGCCCCTCGCGCATCGCCGTCACCATCAGGTGGTATGCGTCGGTGGCTTCTGACTGCCGCCGCCGTTTGAGCCCGGCCTTGCTGTCGTTGCCGTCCCAAACGGCGCGCCACTCGGTGATGCCGTCGCTGGCCTCGCCGATCAGGACGAAGCGCGCCCGGCCCTTCACCGGCATGTCCACCTGGATGTGGCCCCGCGCGTGCGCGGGATCGCCCAACCGGGTGATCCTGGCCTTGAGGCCCCGCCCGGTCAGGGCGGCGAGCATGTTCTGGATCGAATGCGGGTCGGCCCGCACCGCAGGCGGCGGCGGCACACGGCGCCGCCGCTTCGCCGGGTCGGGATCGAAGTCCTGCGGGCGGGGCCGCGCGAAGCAGGACGGGTTGGCAACCGGATCCACCCAGAGGTCGGCCATGGTGGGCGGGGCGTTTGAGCGTCGCGCCCATTTCGCTTCGGCCAGCAGCCAGGCCTGCTTGCTTGGGCTGAGCGCAATCCGCTCGGCGCAGGCCTCGAATTGCCGCTTGAGGCGGATCTGCATCTGCCACTCCGCCTCCGGTACCGCGGCAACGGCGCGGGCCAGGGTTTGCAGGCGATGCTCGAAATCGTCACGCGTGACCGGCTCCCGGCCGGGAACGCGGGGGCCACGCAGCAACTCACGGGCGTGCTCGCGGATCTCGGCGCGGGTCATCACCACCTCGACCGCGATGACGTCAGCGGCGAGGAGCGGCCCCTCCACCTCACCGATCAGCGGTAGGCCGGGGCCGGTGCGGTGCAGGAAGTGCTGCCGGGCTATGGGATTGTAGATCCCCTCGATCACACGTCCGTCGCGCAGCGAAAGCCGCAGGCGCGAGCGGTCCTCCTGTCCATCGAGCGGATGCCGACCCGGCTCCGACAGGACGTCCTGCACGTCCTCCCAGGCCATCAAGGCAGCGACGCCGGCCGCACGACCGACGCGGACGAGTTGGGAGCCGACGTGAGCAGCGGTGCCCTGTGGGTGAGTGGATGATCGGCGAGCCAGCCCATCGGGGCCTCCCTCATGCGCAGGGTGGGAATGGAAGGGGCAACCGGAAGGCGGCTCAGCGCTCCGAGCGCAGCGCGACCAATCCCGCCTCGACCCGGAGCGCGACCGAGGTGAGCGGGAAGTCGGTCCAGGCGACCGCCCGGTCGTGCAGCACCCGCCCATGGCCGTCGCCACAAGTGAGCGCGGCGGAGCGGTCGCGGCACACGCCCAGCGTCCATATCTGCACTGGGAGATGGCGGATGGCCGGGTCGGCCTGCGCCGCACAAATCTGATCCAGCAGCCAGAAGCAGCCAGCCTCATTGGCCAGGTGCGTCACCCCCTCGGTCAGCCGTAGTGTGGTCCCGGCGTGGCGATGCCGGCCGTCGGGCTCGGTGTCGCGATAGCCGGCGAGGTCCTCGCGCAGCCGTTCGGCAAAGGCCACCTGTAAGCCGATGCCGAGCCACTCGGCGTGGTGCTCGTTGTCGCTGCCCTGGGGGATCGCCAGGTTGCGTCGGGAAGGGATGTCGATGCTGGCGCTCACGGCCCGGCTCCTCGGTTTCGGCCCATTCACTCCGGAGCCTCCCCTCCCCGCCCGCCGGCACCCGCGCCGGGCGGGGCAAGGGCGCGCGCAGCGCGGGAGGCGAAGCCGACGCACCCTTGCGGCGCCTGGTCGGCGTGCGGCAGCTCCTCCTTCGTCTCATCGTCCCTTTTCAGGTCGGACCGGCGGCCTCGCCGAAAGCGCCCGCCGGGAGGGTCCACGCCGAGGGCAGGCCAAGGATCGGCAGGGCCCAGGTCTCGCTAAGGGCGAGCGTCACGAGGTCGGGACGGGCCAGGGCGACCGGATAGGGGCGGCCGAGGTCGGCCAGGGCGCGGATCGAGCGGGCGCGCTGGATGGTGCGGCCGAACCTCTCCTCGTAGGCCGCGATGCGCTCGAATAGCGCTGGCGCGATCAGCCGTATGGTGGCCCATTGCGCCGCCGAGCCGAAGATGCAGGCCATGCAGGACAGGCGCGACCAGCCGAGTTCGTAGGCCGGGTGCGGCCGCACGCCGTGGCGTTGCAGGATGTCCCACACCCGACCCTCGTCCCAGCCGTGGACTGGGCGCCAGTGGTCGACGTGGCGCGGCCGGCGCGAGCCGTCGCGCGTGTCGGTGCGGTGCGGCTCGAAGGTGGCGTAGCGCGCCCGCGCCGCGCTCTCCTGCGCCCGCTCGCCGGTCACCACCAGGGTGCGGCGGCCGAGAAAGCGGTCCTGGCCGGCGATGGAGGCTGCGCCGACGCCGATCTTGAGCGCGGCCGAGCACCAGCGGACGGATAGGTCGGCCGAGGTCTGCGGGAACAGCAGCCGGGTGTTGCGTAGGCCGGCACCGCCGGTTCGCATTACCCCCTGGGGCGTCTCGAACAGGATGGGCGCCGTCGGTGCATCCTGGCGCAGCATCTCACGCTCGAAGCCGCCCGCACGCCAGGAGCGGAACAGCGGCAGGCCGAAGGCCGCCGCCTGGGCGGCGACGTAGGCGCCGGTCACCGGCCAATCCATGAAGGCCGGCCCGCGGCCGTCCACCTCGTGGTGGTGCAGCTCAATGCGCGTCGGATCCACGCCGCGATCCAGCAGGTCGAGCAGGCACGCCGTAGCGTCCTTACCGCCGGAGGTGAACAGCACGACGTGGTCGTAGGAGCGCAGGTCGGGAGCGTCCCCGACCTCGCGCGTCAGCACGGCGGCGCTCACGCCTCCTCGACGGCCTCGTCGCGCCGTGCCTCCTCAGCCGCAACGCGGGCGTGCTCGGGGTGGAAGCCGAGCAGGTAGTCGGCCATGCGCTGCGCCTCGGCCGCCGCGCGGAAGATCTCGCGCTTGTCCTGCTTCAGGGTGCGCAACCAGGACGCGACGTAGCTGGCGTGGTTGGGGATGTCGGAGGGCAGGCCCAGCTCGGCTCCGACGAAGCAGGATGTGAGTTCGGCCCGGAGTTCCTCCTGGGCGTAGGCGTGGCTGCCGAAGCGGCCGGTCAGGTCGCGATCCAGGCGGTGCCTGGCGCCGGAGGCGTGCGCCAGTTCATGCAGGCCGGTGGCGCAGTAGCCCTGCGGCGTGGCAAAGGCCGCGCGCGGCGGCATCTGGATGTGGTCGGTGGAGGGGCAGTAGTAGGCGCGGTCGCCGCCCTCGCGGAACACCACGCCACTGTTGCGCATGATGGTCTCGGCCGCCTCGGGCGTGCGCCAGGACGCTTCCTCCACGGACGGCGCCTCGAAGGCGGGGATGCCGTCCACCTGGCTGGCGTGGAACACGGTGTAGGCGCGCAGCACCGGCACAGTGCGGGTGCCGCCCTCCCCCTCCCCGCTGGGGTCGGGCGCGGCGTCGCCGTCGCGCAGGGTCAGCTTGCGGAAGAAGAACACGCGCGAGCCGCGCTCGCCGCGGCGGACCTGCCAGCCCTTGCTCTCGGCCTGCTTGTAGGTGAGCCAGCGGGGATCGGTGCCAGCGAAGGCCATGCCGGTCATGCCGAGCAACAGGACGTTGATCCCGTGATAGCGCCGGCCCGTGACGGCGTTGCGCGGCGACAGGGGCCCGGCGCCGGCCTTGTCCTGGTTCCAGGGGCGGCGCCACGGCACCGTGCCGGCCTCGAGTGCTGCGACCACCTGGTCGGTGATCTCGGCGTAGTGGTCGCGGGGAGCCGGGCGCTCGGACGACTGGCGGCGGGACTGGGCCATCGGTGTTCCCTTTCCTTCTCTCGGAACACCTCCCCGCCCCGCGTCCGGGGTGGCCGGGGCAAGGGCGCGCAAAGCGCGGGAGCGCAGCGACAAACCCTTGCGGCGGCCATCCCCGGTGCGGGACGGCTTCTCCTCCCTCCCCTCATCCTGCCTCCATCAGATCCTCTTCCTCCTGCGCCTTCTCTGCTGTGGCCCCCTTGGCCTCCCAGTCGAATACCGGGAAGCCGTCGAGGCTCGCGGCATCCCGGTCGAACAGGAGGTACTCGCAGCCGTGCTGGCGGGCTTCCTCGAACAGCGCCCACAGCGTGTCGGAGATCTGCGGCCGCTCCTCGCAGGCGAAGACGAACCAGCCGTAGGGCGTGCTGGCGCAGAGCAGCTCACCGGTGTCGTGACCGGCGCAGGCGTCGAGCAGGGCTCGGTCCTCGTTCGTGAGGTGGGCGTTGGACAGGTCGAGAAAACGGCGGACGGCGCTCATCGGAATGTTCCTCACCGGCTCGCGTGGATGGGGATGACGGCGGGGTAGGCTGCCCGAGGGAGCCGCACGGGCAGCGCGTGCAGCCGGTCCCAGGTCAGCGCCTCGCAGGCGCCCATGCGGCCGTTGCGCAGCGCGATATGCGAGCGCGTGTAGTGCGAGCGATGGAAGCCGCCCTGCACCGGCAGGCGGCAGCGCTCCCCCTCCGGAGCGCCGCAGGTGGGGCAGCCGACGGCGATCGTCGGATCGGTGTCGAAGATCGCCCTGCAGCGGGTGCAGGCGACCGGCTCGCCCGCGTCGGCGGCGGGGCTGCGGGTGAACAGGTCCGGTCCCGGACGGGCGGTGAGGCGGCGGATTTCCATGGCGGTGTTCCTTTCCGAACACCTCCCGGGCAGCCGCCGCCCCGCGCCGCCGGGGCAAGGGCGCCGCGCAGCGGCGGGCCGTCAGGCCCTCGCCCTTGCGGCGGGGGACGGGGTGCGGCACCCCTCCCCTTCTCAAATCCCTCTCTCCCTTTCCGCCTTCTCAGGCGGCGAGCGCTGCAGGCGCGCCGGCACCCGCGGCCGACGGACCGACCAGCTTGCGGTGGGTTGCGTCCTCGCCGGCGTCCTCGCGCAGGAAAGCGTGGTGGGCGAAGGTCCCGGCCTTCTCGGCATCGTCGAAGCCACGCGGCTTGCGCTGGCCCTTGGCCATGGTGACCGAGATATTGAAGCTGGCGCCAGGGTTGGCGGCCAGCACGTCGCGGCCGAACTCGGCCACGACGCGGGTGATGCCGGTCAGGCCCTCGACAGCGAGACGGCGCTGGGGCGTGCCGCCGCCGATGCACAGCCCGATCTCCGTCGAGATGTAGCCGTGCTCGCGCACGCGACGGCCAGGGTAGGCGGATAGGATAATGCTGGTGGTAGCCACGGGCTGATCCCTTTCAGGGTAGGTTTGCCTGCCGAGAACGGATCATTCCGCCTCGGCCCCTCCGCCGCGGCCAGACGCGGGACGGTGGGGCAAGGGCGCGGCGCAGCCGCGGTCCGTCAGGCCTCCCCTTGCGGCGCCGGGCCGCCGTGCGGCACGGCTCTCTCACCGCTTTCCTCGCTCTCTTTGATCGGGCTCGTCTCCTGCATTTCCCTGGCATGGTCGGCCTCAGCCTCCAGGCGGCGCATGATCGTGTGGCGCAGGGCGGCATCGGCCTCGTCGCGCAGAACGCGCTCGAGCAGCGCGGCCGTAGCGCGGCAGGACAGCTCCAGCCCGTCGTCGGGGCCGAAGCGCTCGGCCATTTGGAAGCTCAGGGCGCCCAGGGCCTTGATGGCGCGGGCGACGTCGAGCAGGTCCTCCGGGTTCCACGGGATTGGCGGCCGGTTCACGCGGCGGCATCCAGGGTCAGGGGCATAATCGCCGGCAGCACGGCCGGCTGGGGAACAGGATGGCGAGGCTTCAACGCCCGGCTCCAGCGATGCTTGTCGATCAGCGGGGCACGGTCGGTGCGTGGCCGCGTCGGGCTGCTCCATGACCGACCGCGAACCTGGGCATCCCTGTTCCATCCTGCAGCGCGGAGGCTGCCG
This sequence comes from Roseomonas sp. KE2513, assembly GCF_016107305.1. Lineage (GTDB taxonomy): Bacteria > Pseudomonadota > Alphaproteobacteria > Acetobacterales > Acetobacteraceae > Roseomonas. The sequence goes on along the minus strand of NZ_RCVR01000038.1, from coordinate 20,189 downwards.
CCCTCCTCATCAGCCCGCGTGTAGGTAACGATGCGCTCGAAGCCGCGCACCTCGGCCTCCCTGGCCGCCCAGCCATAAAGCTGCGAGCAGGCGTTCCAGGCCAGGGTGCGGGGGACATCTCTGCGGATGCAGAGGCGATTCACCTCGACAGTGCCTCGGCCCATCAAACCGCGGGCGACCGGGTTGCCGATCATCACTACGCCCAGCAGGGTGGACCCGTTGACGATCGCGGCGCCGTAGCGCCAGGCGGTTGGGGCGGCGTTGTGGGCGTGGTGACGCCGCACGAAGTCGGCAGCGCGTGCGAAGCTCACTGGCCGGACCTCCAGCTTCCAGTCCAGCAGCAGCTGGCCGCAGCCGGTGTCGGCCACTCGGCGCAGGCCGTGTCCCAGCAGGACCTCGGCCCCGAGATGGCGCAGCAGGTCGCGCGCCCAGGCCGGGTCCTCGGCCATGCCGGCGCAGACGTCCTCGTGGGCGGCCGGGCAGCAGGTCTCGAACAGGAAAGCGTGGTCGGACCACGCCTCCGCAAGCTCCAGCACGGCAATCTCGCCGCACCAGGAGCAGATCGCGGCCGCCCTCTCGGGAGCCTCGCAGGCGAGGACCATGGCTCAGGCCGCCCGACGGCCGAGCCGCTCGGCGCAGCGAAGGTGCAGTTCCCGCGCGACCACCCCGAGATCACGGATCATCTCGCCGAGGTTCGGAGCGTCCGCCGTAAGACGGACGCGGTGGTTCTCCTCGAAGAAGCTGCCGTGCTCGCGGACATCCAGCAGCACCGTGCCATCGACCCGCAGCACGCGGGCGAGCCGGGCGAAGATTTGCCCGAGATCCTCGGTGCGCCCCTCCTGCTCGACCAGCCGCGCCATGGCGCGCTGCAGGGCGGCGAGCGGCTTGCCGAAGCGGGCGAGATCGCTCGTGGTGAACACCTCGCCGTTCTCCGGCATGTACCCGTAGCGCAGTGCGTAAGGCGCGGCCTGCCGGTCATCGACCTGGCAGGTGAAGCGGAAGTTCTCGTGCAGGATGGGGCGTGCGCCGTCCTCGTGCCACATCAGCGGGCGCAGCTCGCCGTAGCGGCACGGCATCGTGCCGTCGCGTGTGTACATCACCAGGGCGTCGACGTGCGCGTAGGCGCCGTCACGGGTCGCCTGCCCGAGGTAGGGACGCAGGACAAGCAGCCGGGGCAACCGTGCCGGAGTGGACATGGCAGTTCCTTTCGGATCGGATTGAGAGGGGCAATCGGAAGGGCGTAGGGCGCCCGTCAGGATTCCGGGTCGAGCACCGGGAGAAGAGGCGGCAGCGGCTGCGTCAGCAGCTTACGGACCCGGCCGCGCCAGCCAGCGAACCATTCCACCAGGTCAGCACCCGACACCGACTCGTCGTCGTCAAAGGCCTCGGCCTCGAAGGCCAGGGCCTCTTCGAGCAGGCGCTTCATGCCGGGAGCGCGGGCGAGCAGCGCGACGTAGGCCTCGGTCTCGCCGATGCCGCGGTCGGCGCCGTCGTGGACGATGGCGACCTCGACAACAGGGAAGCAGTCGGCGCGGGACAGAGCAAAACCGTCCGCCACTTCACCCTTCAGCGCCCGAACGGTGAGATGGCCCTGGATCTCGGGCAGGATGATGGGGCTCACCGGCGGGCCTCCCGATGGGCCGGCACCGGGACGGTGGAGGCGTGCTGTGCCAGGAAGCCCGGCAGCACGGCGCCGCCGAGGAGGACGACAGCGATGACGATCAGACCGACGGCTGCCTCGATGTCCTGTCTGCGGCCCTGACGCTTGGAGAGGCGTTTGGCGAGATCCATGGATCCCATTCCTTCTGCTGAATCTTCTTCTCGAAGACCCAGCCCGCCGGCCGCCCCGACCGGGGCGAGGCAAGGGAGCCGCTTGCGGCGGGAGCGCAGCGACGAACCCTTGCCGCGCTCCGGGAGAGGGTGGCAGGGCTTTCCCTACTCCCTCTCCTCCTCCCTGCTCTCCCGCCTGCTTTACCCCGCCCGCCGCTGCCGCAGGCTGGCGAGCATCTCGTTGAGCGCGTCCATGCCGGACTGCCGGGGTGATGGACGCGGTGCCCGGCGCTCCTCCGGGCGGAGCCACCCCTCGTGGCGGTTGTCGGCCGGGATGTCGTCGAGAAAGGGCGAGGGATCGACGTAGCCGCGCCGGAACTCGGCGTAGCTGACCGCCACCCGCTCCTTGCCGCGGGTCAGTGCCACATAGGCCAGTCGCCGCTCCTCCGAGGCCTCGCCGTACTGGCTCGGGAATACGGTCGTGTTCCATGCCGGCAGGAAGACATGGGCGAACTCCAGTCCCTTGGCCCGGTGCAGGGTGAGCAGCTGCACCCGTCCCTCGGTGTCCTCCCCCGCGGCGGCGCTGGCCAGGGCGGCATGTTCCAGCAACTCCGCCGCTGAGTGAAAGCTCCCGGCGAGCAGCACCAGTTCGGCCAAGTTCTCCAGCCGACCCTCCACCGTCTCAGCCCGGCTATCGCGCAGCCACTGCCGGTAGCCGGTGCGGTCGAGCAGCATGGACAAGCGGTCGGCGACTGTGGCCTCCGCGTCGGTCGCGATCGAGCGCACGGCGTCGGCGAAGGCGCCGGCCGCCCCTCTCACCTTGGGCGGTAGCTCGGCGGTGCGGCAGGCGGCCAGCAGCGAGGAACCACGCCACTCGGCGTCGCGCTCCAGCAGGTCGAGAGCCTTCGGGCCGATGCCGCGCGGCGGGCTGTTGCAGGCGCGGCGGAACGCCTCGTCGGACTGGCAGTCATCCGGGCAGGTCGCGAGGCGTAGCAGCGCCAGGGCGTCCTTCACCTCGGCGCGCTGGTAGAAGCCGACATCGCCGACGAGCACGTAGGGCACCTTGGCTCGCAGCAACTCCTCCTCGATGCCGCGCGACAGGTGGTTGGCCCGGTAAAGGATGGCCATGTCCTGCCAGCGGACGCCCTCGGCGCCGCGCTTGCGGATCTCGGCGGCGATGCCGATCGCTTCCGCCTCGTCGTTGCGGAACCTGACCACCTCGATCGGCTGGCCCTGCTCCCGGGTGGTGCGCAACGTCTTTCCTAACCGGGTGTCGTCACGGGCGATGACCGCGTTGGCCGCGGCCAGGATGTGGCCAGTGGAGCGGAAATTCTCCTCCAGCTTGACCACGGCCGCGCCGCGGAAGTCGCGCGTGAAGCGGCGGATGTACTCAATGTCCGCGCCGCGCCAGCCGAACACCGCTTGGTCGTCGTCGCCGACGGCGAAGATCTCGCCGTGGTCCTCGGCCATCAGCCGGAGCCAGCGGTACTGGACGGCGTTCACGTCCTGGTACTCGTCGGCCAGCAAGCAGGAGAAGCGGCCGGCGAAACGCAGTCGGCGCTCCTCGTCGCGTCCCATGGCTACCGTCGGCCAGAGCAGCAGGTCGCCGAAGTCGGCGGCGTTAGCCTCCACCAGTCGGCGCTGATATTCCGGGTAGATACGTGCCGCGGCGCGCAGACCGGAGGCGTCGGCCATTGGACTCGAGGCAATCATCGCCTCAGCCCGGATGACCGCCTCGCTCGGGGTGATGAGGTTGTCCTTGAAGCGGCCAATGTGGCCGGCCACGGCCTTCACCGGGTCCTTGCCCATGCCCTCGTCATCGCCGGCTTCGGCGCCCATGGCTTTCATGGTGCGCTTGAGCAGGCGCTTGGCATCGACGGCATCGAGCACGTCGAAGTTCTCGCGCAGCCCCGCCATCTCCGGCTCCTGTCGCAACTGGCGGACTCCGAGGCCGTGAAAGGTGCCGATCCAGGACGGCGCCGCCTGCCCGCCGAGCAGGGCGACGATGCGCTCGCGCATCTCGCCCGCCGCCTTGTTGGTGAAGGTCACGGCCAGGATGCGCTGGGCCGGTATGCCGCGCTCGGCGATGCGCAGGGCGACGCCGGCGGTCAGGGTCTTGGTCTTGCCGGTTCCAGCTCCTGCCAGCACCAGCACCGGCCCGTGCATCCCGGCGGCTTCGCCCTGGGGGCGGGTCAGCCCAGCTACCAGACGGGCACGGTCGGAGGAGATGGCTTCAGATGCGGTCGGCATGGCAGTTCCATCCGTGGCAGATCACCAGAGCGGCGTCGGGGCCCTCGTCGTGGTCGAGGCTGAGCAGAGTGAAGGCGTCGTCCAGCAGCCAGTGGCCGTCCTGGTCGCGCTCGCCCGCGACCACCACGCCGCGGTAGTGGTCGGAGCCGTTGTCGGCCGCGACCAGCACCGGGCGGTCGATCGCGGCATCGCCGGTTGGCGGCACCTTGCAGCGGGCCTGCAGCTTCGGGGGCAGCCGGAAGAAGGCGGCGTGCAGCGCGCGCACCAGATCGTCCGCCTCCCGACTGGGGGCCGTGGCAGTACTTTCCGTGATGAGGCTCATGCCCCCCTCCCCCGTGTCAGGACGTCGTTCCAGTCGTTCAGCCCGCGCGGTGGCAGCAGGCGCTCGCAGCGCACGCCCGCCGCGGCGGCGCGCTCGGCCAGGAAGGCGGCGTAGCGCTCCCCCGGCGGGTCGTTGTCGGTCGCGGTGGCCAGAAGGGCGTCCGGGAGGGTGGCCATCCCGGCGAGCAGCAAATCCAATGCTTGCACCGACCCCGGCCCCATGCCGCCGGAAGTGGCGACGTACAGGGTGTCGCCCTGCAGCCGCCCGACGGCCGCAAGGCTGAGGGCATCGATCGGCGCCTCGGTCACGGCCATCCGGCGTGGCCGTACCTCACGCGAGGCGATCCAGCCGGGCAGCCGGAACAGGGTCTTGTACCCGCCCTTGGCGAAGCCACGGAACTCCGGCCCCCGCATGTCGAAGCCGGTCAGCGCGTCTGTCTCGTCGCGGTGAGCAAACCAGGCTGTGCCGTATGCACCCTCCCGGATAGCGTCGACCGCTACGGCAGCGCGTAGCACCGGGCTGGGCAACCGGCGGACCTCGGCGAGGTAGCGCCAGGCCCGCGAGCCCGGCCGCAGTGGCTTCGCCGCCGACCAGCGCTCGGCGGCTGGGGTAACTCCCTCTCCGCGCGAGCGCACCCGCTCGTACTCGGGGAAGTTGGGCTGCAGCCCGACCATCTCACGCAGGAGCTTGCGAGCGTGCCCGAAGTTCAGGTCCGGGCGCAGGTGCTGCACCAGCCCAAACACGTCGCCCTTGGCGGTGCTGCCGGCGTCCCACCAGCCATGGCCGCCATGGTTGACGATGATGATCTCGCCCTGGCCGCGCCGGTACTTCAGGCAGTCCCGGGTGCTCTCGGCCTTGTCGAGCCTCCACGGCGGTGGCATGCGCTCCAGCAAGGCGGCGCAGTTCACGCTTTCCCGAAGCCGCTGCAGCTCGTCATCCTTACCAATCATCCCTCGGAATCCTCCTCCTGGATTCCACCCGCCGACCGCGAGGCGGGCGCGGGACAAGGGCGGTGCCGGGGCCCCGCCCCGGCGCGGGAGCGCAGCGACGCACCCTTGTCGCGGGTCCGCCGCTAGCGGTACCGGCCTCTCCCCTCCCCTCCCGTCTTCCATGCATCGTGGCTCCCTGAACCGGTTCGGCCCATAGAATCGCGATCAGCGGTGCGAACAGGAAAAGCGGAATTCAATCGTGGCGAGCACGCCGTTCGCGCCGCCCGCGGTCATTCTCGGTACGGCCGAAAGGAGCGCGAGGACACCAGTATGTTGATGGCGGGTAGACGAGGAGGAATCTCGCAAGTCGCGTCGTTAGCTGCAGCCCGACCATCTCACCCAGCAGCTTGTGAGCGTAGCCAGGTCCCTAACACCCGGCCTGCAACCCCGAAACCAGCTAGTCCGTGGAGCCTTCCTAGGGATTTCGGTCTTTCGGGAAAGCCGGAACTCCCGATTTCCTACAACGCGACAAGACTATCTGGTCCGCGGACGTTTACGTTCGTCCTGCAGATCATCCTCTCTGATTTCAATCCCATCCTTTCGCAACGCGAGCAGAAGCTGATTGCGAATAGTCACTCCAGTCTCGGCGTAACGTCGCCGAAGCTGCTGCAGAACGTACTCGGGTGCCTTGGTAGAGAGTGAGATTTCCGGGGAGCGGCGAGAGGGTGGAGCACCGGGCTCAGTTCGTGATTGGGGAGGCGCGGTTTCCGGATTAACCACACGCACGTTACCGCTCCTCAAGCCACGCTCAAGAGCCTCTGTGGTCTCCAAAGCCTCCGCTGCACTGAAGCGCGGGTCATTAGCCGAGGTTGGTAAGGGCGCCGGCCGCGGTCCAAAATCAGGCGCTTGAAGTACCGGGCGCTGAGGCTTTGCGGACATTGCTCGATTCCTCAGGCTGCACTGGCCAAGGGAGAAGCGTCCTCCGAGATCAAGGCCATCATCTCGTCGAAAACGGCGACGAAGTTCGCTGCAGCATTACTACTCCTGTCATGAAGATGAGGGATGTGAGCGGTGTAGGTCATCTCCTTCCACGCAGCCCGGTCGCCGAAGGCGGCCCTGAGAACATGCGCGCCTATCCGCTGGTACTGTTCTCTAAGAAAAGCTTCGACCCTCGGTCGGGCTGCGCCGGCAGCCGTGCGTGTCAGAAGGACGCCGCGGGCAATACGGCGTCCGCTAATGTCTTGGGCCTCCTCAGCTTGCCGCCACGTCTCGACCCCGCATCGGAGGTCAGTCTCGCTCATCTGAGATGGAACGATCACCAAATCTGCCAGCGCCATTGCTACCTGCGTGTCGTTCGTGGCAGCCCCCATAAGGTCGATCACGACGTGATCATGCTTCGACGCTAGATCCCTCACCAGAGCACTGACCCGACGCTCGCCGTCCGGAACAGCCACGCCTACGTGCTGCAGTTCCGGCACCTTCCCGAAGAAGGCGTTCAGAGGACGATTGGGGTCGAGGTCGAGGGCAGCAACTGTCGCGCCTCGGGCAACGAGTTCGGCAACTGTGCACATCGCAGCGGTAGTCTTTCCTGAACCACCCTTGACCTGAGCGAACGTGACAATGGCCATCATGACCCCCCGAAACACCGATTTCCCGAAACCACGCTTTTCAGCAACGGCCGCGCTGCCCTGACCTTGCGGCATCATCAAGCCTTACTTGGTTTCGGACTAGCACGAAAGCCCTAAACGGGGATTTCGTCGTTTCGGGAAATCCCGAAATCGGGCGAAGGTGGGTGGCTACGGGGCTGTCGCGCCTCGGGCAACGAGTTCGGCAGCTGTGCACATCGCCGCGGTAGTCTTTCCTGAACCACCCTTGACCTGAGCGAACGTGACAATGGCCATTATGACCGCCCCCGAAACACCGATTTCCCGAAACCACGGTTTCCAGCAACGGCCGCGCTGCCCTGACCTTGCGGCATCATCAAGTCTTACTTGGTTTCGGGCTAGCACGAAAGCCCTAAACGGGGATTTCGTCGTTTCGGGAAACCCCGAAATCGGGCTAAGGTGAGTGACTACGGGGCTACTAGAGTGCCCTTTCAGCCTGATTGCCCACACAAATTGCTAGAGGACCACACACCCCAGGTGTGCCAACACTCTGCATTTCAGAAGAGGAGGTGCCGCCCCAATCTGCTGACTGATCGTCTCAAGGTTCCCAGCCAAACCCGATTTCCTGCTTTCGGGACTTCAGCGTTTCGGGAAAGCAGGGTTAGCGGAAATCTCTGCTTTGAGGCATGTGGGGGTTGGGTCGCACTGACCCTGGATCCGGGCGCCTGACCTCGTCGGCGCGTCCAATCGCGCGCTCAGTCCATCCTTCATGCAGTGAGCCTTGCATCAGGTTACGAAGTAGATCGGAGCGATCCTCCAGCTTGCGGCAGATCAGGTGGGTGATCGGCACCTCGGCCCGTTCGGTCTCACGCTCTACCCGAGCCTCGACCACCATAAGCCGGGCCCCGATGAGCGCGGCCCGGTCGCGCGTACCGACATCGGTGTACACGACGAGGTTCGCTGTCCCGTGCTCGTCCTCGACCGTGATGAAGACGATGCCCTTGGCCGTGCCCGGCCGCTGCCGCATCAGCACCATGCCGGCCAGCCTGATCCGCTGCCCGGCGCGCATACCCTCCAGGTCGCGGGTATCGCTGCAACCGAGTGCGCGCAGTTGCGATCGCAGTAGCGCCAGCGGGTGCTGACGTAGGGTTAGCCCAGTCGCAGTGTAGTCCAGCACCACCGACTGCCCATCTGCCTCGGCCGGCAGGGCAGGGGAGGGCTCAACAAGGAGAGGCGGCTCACCGGCCGCTGCGGCCTGGGCGGCCAGCCGCAGTAGGGGAGGGGTGTCGCCTTCGACTCCCTTGGCGTCCCACATCGCCGCCCGGCGATCGAGACCCATGCCAGCAAAGCCGTCCGCCTCGGCCAAAGCCTCAATAGCCTTACGGCCTACCCCGGCCCGGCGCACCACCTCGTCCACCGAGGCATAAGGCGAGCCGTTGCCCGTCCGCCGGGCCTCGGCCACCCGCTTCCCGTCCTCGGCCGACAGGCCAGCGGCCATGCGCAGCCCTAGGCGTAGGGCGAGGCCCTCGGCGCTGCGCGCCTCCGGCTCCAGGGTGCAGTCCCAACGGCTCTCGTTCACGTCCAGCCGACGCACCACCACCCGGTGCTGCTGGGCGTCGCGCACAATCTGCGCGGGGGCGTAGAAGCCCATCGGCTGGCTGTTCAGCAGCGCGGCCGCGAATACCGCGGGATGGTGGCACTTCACCCAGGCCGAGGCGTAGGCCAGGTGCGCGAAGCTGGCGGCATGGCTCTCCGGAAATCCGTAAGAGCCGAAGCCCTCGATCTGCTTGAACACGCGCTCGGCGAGGTCGGGGTCGTAGCCGCGGCGGATCATGCCGCCGACCAGCTTGTCCCGGTACACCGCCACACCCTGCGTGTACTTGAAGGTGGCCATGGCGCGGCGCAGTTGGTCGGCCTCGCCGGGCGAGAAGCCGGCGGCGACGATGGCCACCCGCATGGCCTGCTCCTGAAAGAGTGGCACGCCCAGGGTGCGGCCGAGCACCTGCTTTAGCTCGTCCTCCGGACCGTGTTCCTTGCTGGGGGAGGGGTAGACCGGCGCCTCGTCGCCCCAGCGCCGGCGCAGGTAGGGATGTACCATGTCGCCCTGAATCGGCCCGGGCCGGACGAGGGCCACCTGCACCACCAGGTCGTAGAACTTCGATGGCCGCAGACGCGGCAGCATGTTCATCTGCGCGCGGCTTTCGACCTGGAACACGCCCAGAGAGTCGGCCCGACGCAGCATAGCGTAGGTCTCGGTGCAGTCGCGGGGCACGTCGGCGAGATCGAGGTCGGCAATGCGGTGCCGGCGCAGAAGGTCGAAGCCGCGCCGCAGGCAGCTCAGCATCCCCAGCGCCAGGATGTCCACCTTCAGCAGGCCGAGCGCCTCGACGTCATTCTTGTCCCACTCCAGCACCGTGCGCCCGTCCATGGCGGCGTTGCCGACCACCGCCATCTCGATCAGGGGCCCGCGCGACATGACAAAGCCGCCGACATGGGTGGCGAGGTGGCGGGGGAAGTCCTGGATCTCCTCGGCCAGCTCCAGCGCAAGGCCGAGGCGGCGGTCGGACAGGTCGAGACCCTCGGCCGCCGCGATTTCGGCCAGGCTGTCGTCCCGTCCTGGGCCCCAGCTGGCCTTGGCCAGCCGCCCGGTGACGTCCTCCGACAGCCCGAGCGCCTTGCCGACCTCGCGCACCGCCGATCGGCCGCGAAAGCGGATTACAGTGCCCACGATGGCCGCGCGATCGCGGCCGTAGCGGCGGTAGATGAACTGGATCACCTCCTCGCGGCGCTCGTGCTCGAAGTCGACGTCGATGTCGGGCGGCTCAGCCCGCTCCACCGAAAGGAAGCGTTCAAACAGGAGGTCGTGCTTGGAGGGATCTACCGCGGTGATGCCGAGCACGTAGCAGACGGAGGAGTTAGCGGCGGAGCCGCGTCCCTGACAGAGGATGTCCTGGTCTCGGGCAAAGCGCACCACCTCGTCCACCGTCAGGAAGTAGGGCGCGTAGTCCAGCCGCTCAATTAGCCGCAGCTCGTGCTCAATGCGGCCCTGGATGTCGTCGGGCACGCCGCGCGGGAAACGGCGGGCGCATGCTTCGGCGACGCGGCCCTCCAGCGTCTGTTGCGGCGTGCGGCCGGGCTCCATGATCTCGTCCGGGTACTCGTGGCGCAGCTGGGACAGCGAGAAGCCCCTGCAGGCCTCGAGGACACGGAGGGTGTTGAGCAGGGCGGCCGGGGCGCGGCGGAACAGCCGGGCCATCTCGGCTGGGTCTTTGAAGTGCCGCTCAGCATTGGGCTCGGCATCGCGGCCCAGCCGGTCCACCGGCCGGCCGAGGCGGATCGCCGTTAGCACGTCAGCCAGGCGACGACGGGAGGCGACGTGGTAGCGCACGTCATTGGTCGCCAGCAGGTCAACACGGGCGAGGGCGGTCATCTCGGCCAGGGCTTCCAGCCGTTCCTCGTCGATGTCGTCGAAACGGATCGTCGCCGTGCAGAGCAGCGGCAGCGCCAACCGAGAGCGCAGCGCCGTGGCGTCGGCCCGTAGGCGATCGCCAAAGGCGGCGTCCGGGCGCACGGGGGATACGGCCGCCATGCACCAGCCCTCCGCAGGTCCGATCATCTCGTCATGAGTGAGGCTGCACTCGCCCTTGGGCGAGCGCATGCGGCCCAGCGAAAGCAGTCGGGTCAGGCGGCCGAAGGACGCCCGGTCGGTGGGCCACACCAGGTACTCGGCACTGTCCTGCAACTGCAGGCGGCAGCCCACAACGTAGGGTATGCCGGCCTCCTTGGCAGCAACGTGGCCGCGCACAGCACCGGCAAGGCTGTTGGTATCGCAGATGCCCACCCCGGCATGGCCGAGCGCTGCAGCGGCCACCACCAGCTCGCCGGGATGCGAAGCGCCGTCCAGCAAGGTGAAGTTCGAGCGGCAGCCGAGTTCTGCGTAGGCAAGGGACACAGGGCGATCAGCCGATGACGCCGTGCAGGAACCAGCGTGCTGGGGCGTTGGGACGGGCGATCCCGAGTCGGCACACCCACAGCCGGCCGCCCTCCTCGGTCTGCACCCGAAAGTAATCCCGGCGCGGACGGTCGTGCTTGTCGCCCCACCATTCCGGTTCCAGCCGCTCGGGGCCGGCGGCGTGCAACACTCGCAGCACGCGGCCGTCCAGACGCAGCCGGGCAGGGGGGCCCTCCGGCACCTCGGCCACCACGCCGAGTTCCTTCGGTTGACGCAGGAGGCGCACCGGCCGCCGCCGCTCCTCCCAGGCGTCCGGCACCTCGGGATTTGTGTGGGGATCGACCATGGCCACGCTATCGTCGGGCAAATGGCTTCCGGTCTGCGCCACACGCCACATCACGGCGTGCTGGCCGAGACGGTCGATCAGCTTCGACAGCATCCGCTCTTGCTCGCCGGCCAGGGCGTCCCCGCCCAGGCCGCTCAGTTGGCGGGCCTGAAGTGCGTTGGTCTCGGTCGCGCGCAGGATCATGCGCTCGAAGCCGAGGTCGGGCTCCAAGGTGCCAAGCCGCTCGGCGAAGAGCCGGCGCAGGTGAGCGGCGTCACGCGAGGGACTGCCGACACCGATGACCACCTCCTGCACCTCGCCGTCCACGCGGAAGGCGAGCAGGCTGAGGCGTCGGGCACCGCTGCCCGACTCAGCGAGCGTAGCGCACAGCTCCTCCAGCAGGGCGTCCACGGCACGGTCAATGGCCGGGCGCGTCACGATCGGCTCGAGGAAAGAGCGGATCGCCAGCAGGGCAGGGGGTGGCTGGACCAGCTTCAGTGGCCGCGCCCTCGCGCCTGAGGCGAAATCCAGCGCATCGAGTAGTGGGCGACCGAAGCGGCGTGCCAGGGGCGCCCGCGGCTGGCGCAGCACATCGCCCAGCGTTAGCAGGCCGAGCCTGGCGAGACCGGTTGCGATCTCGCCAGGGAGCCGCAGCGAAGCAAGCGGCAGTGCGCCGATTGCCTCTAGGTCGCCGCCGACGGGGACAACAACGCCGTTGTGCCCGCTCCGGACCATGGCTGCTGCAGCATCGGCGCTGCCCGCCATCCCGACTCGCGCCCGATAGGCGGCCCGGCGGAAACAGCGCTCCACCTCCGCGAGCATCGCCATCTCACCGCCGAACAGGTCGGTGCAGCCGGACACGTCGAGGACCAGCCCATCTGGGGCATCCAGGGCCACAAGCGGTGTGAAACGCAGGGCCCAGTGCCCGAGCCGCTGCAGCAGCTCGGCCTCACTGCCTGGGTCAGCGGGCCGCAACACGAGATTCGGCAGCATGGCCTGAGCGTCGGCCATGGCCTGCCCTGCGTGCAGATGCGGGGCGTCGACGCAAACCAGCGCGCGGCGGTTACCCACAGTCTGCCACGTCGCCACTGCCTCGCTTGCGAGGTCGGGCTCGCGCCGTCGGAGCGCGTCCACCGCTAGCCACGGAAGATGCACGGAAATGAAGCGCCGGGCGTTACCCGAGTCACCCCGCACTGTGTGGACGCCCCGGACGCTTGCGCATCAACACGAAGCCGGCCCGCTCGAGATACTGAGCCAAGTGCTGCGCCGCCAAGCCCGCGACCATCTCCCCACCGTGCGGCCGTGGCCGCCCGCGCTCGTCGTAGCGCAGCGCGTAGGACAGTGCGTCGGCCACCTCCTCTGGGCGCGCTGGGCTTAGCGAGTTCTCGTTGGATTCGTTCGGAAAATGGTCGGCCATGCCGCCACCCTATCGGGCGAATCGCGAACAAAACAAGAACTGATTCCCAGCTCACGCGACCGCGAACCTGCGGGAGGAGGCTCCATGACTCGCGGAATGCCCTACCCACAAGGCTTTGCATGACCGGGTGAATCTTGTGTGGCAGCGAAGAAATCAGCCCAGCAGCCGGCCGAAGCTTCCCTGCGGCATCTGGCTTCTGCGAGTCGCCTTGCCCGGCCGTCCAGCCATGTCGGCGACGCCGTGCAGGGTCTTCTCGAGCCGTAGTTCGCCCTTGAGGTGCTGCTCCACCGTCTTTTGAAGGTAGCCGGTCGGACTACGAGGATGCGATCGCAGCTTCCATGGCGGCGCTACGTGGCCTGGGCACTCGGCGGGCCTGGGAGCGCATGAAGGTCGAGGTGCCCCATGCGGGCCTGATTGAGCGACTCTTGGACCACGACCTGCGAGCTACAGGCGACAGTCTCAACGACGTCGATGCCGGCTCCGACACACACCACACAGTCACTTTTAGGGGCCGCCGTTACGTCCGGGACCCCCGCGTGTGGGCGGAGGTCCTGCTGCGCGCCGGAGGGTTCTGCGAACGCTGCGGCGCCGAGGGTTCGTGACCGAGGCCAGGACGCTACCTCGGGGCCCACCACATTCTGGCGTTCTCTCAAGACGGTCAGGACCGGCGGACCAATGTCTGGCACTGTGCGCGGACCTAAGGGTCTGAACATCGCGATGGCGGCCAAAGTGGCCGCCCTGGAAGGGGCGAGGCAGTCGTAATTGCGGGGGCACTTTAGAGCCCGATCCCCTCCTCTGCTTCTTCCCTGCACCCTTGATTGGTCCGAGTCGGTGCCAGGACCGTCCTTTCAGCAGCCTTTCTCCCGATGCCGTTCCTGCCTCATGAACTGGACGTCCGTTCCAGGACCAGCATGGGGAACCAGCCCGCGTTAGGGTTGTCCCCAGCGGAAGGTCTAAGATTCGTCTAATAATATGAGTCTAAAGGGAAATTCTGCGTTTCGATTCAGTGGCCTAGGTGGGGGTTCTGCTCCCGCTTTTACGCGTAATGCCCCTGCCTCTACGGAAAGTGCCCCTGGGATTCACTTAGGGCCTCCTGTTGTCCCCAGAGCTGGGGATAACTTCTCCGGGTGACGGGAATCACGGGAGCATTTTTTGGGCTCTCAGGCCCATTCTTCGTGTCTATGCTCCTCTTCCACGGGAATCGCGGGAGCATTCCAGCGGCGAGCGGAATCGCAGGGGCATTTTGGGGCAATGAGCGAGAGCGGGCCGAAATTCCTGTCTGAGGTGGAGCGAAAGCGCCTTGCCCGGCTTGAGCGGACGAAGCAGAACGCCAGGGGGCGTCGTGCCCCCGCCGTGATGCCCTCCCGGCTGGCTCGGACGAGTGCATTCGCTGCCCGTGTCCATGGTTTGGACACCGACAGCAACTTCCGTCGGACCTACATCGTCCCCCCGCACAGCGTGGTCGAAGTGGCCGGGCGCGAGCTGGGAACCCGGCATCGGGATGCGCTCGTTGCGCTTTTCCGGCTGCGCGCGAAGCGCGTCGAGGCCCGCACCGAGACTGGGCAGAAGATCGTCGTATGCCAGACCGAGACGACGTGGCGGGAGCTGCTGGCTGCCAGTGGCCTGACCATCCACGTGACGAACCTCCTGACCGCCCTTCGCGTGCTCCAGGAGCTACAGCGCGTAACGATCAGGGTCTTCCGTGGATCGCATGAAGAATATCTGCGTGCCGAGGCCCGGGGGATGCTCGCCGGAGCCGGTTGGTCGGATGCCCTAATAGGTCGAATCGAGTGGGATGGTGCCCAGCTCGATAGCAAGTTGACGGTGTCGTATGGAGAATGGGTCCGTCGGACACTTGAGGAACGGCATCTCGTCGCAGTAGATGCTGACGTTTACTTCAAATTGAAGTCCGATTACGCGCGATGCTGGTGGCCCTACATTGACAGCCAGCCTGCCCATAGCTGGATCAACGTGGAACTGCTGGCCTCGCTGGCCGGGCGTGACTACCGCGCCGAGGAGACAAAGAAACGGGTCAAGTTGCGAGAGGAGGTTCGGCAGGCGCTTGCCGACATGCAGCAGGCAGGCGGGCTCACGTCGTGGGTGGAGGAGGTCGTAGGGTCCGGCCGGGCGAAGACATACAGATACCGATACGTTCGGGCCGGCAGTCCCCAGGCCGAGCTGCCGATCTGAGCCTCGCCGTCAGGCAGCGTTGACCGCGTCCACCAGGTTGATCTCGGCTCCGGTCCGCTTCAGGTTCGCCTCGGCCGACCGGACCCGTCCCAGAACCAAGGATGATCGGCCCGGAATCCAGGATGGCAATCAGGGACTATCGCGATCTCGGCCGAGCAACAACCAACAGCATGCACGCGACCCATTACCCGCGATAACCCCCCTTATCACGAGTAATGTAATTGCAGGTGGCGCTTCGTGCCCGCCTGAGGCAGATTCGGGCTTCCGGAGGCAGGAGGTCGAGGCGATATGGGTAGCGACGTCGCGACACGTGGGGCGGGTGAAAGCCTGCCGGAACAGCGACTTGTGCCCACCGCCAAGGGCCTGGCGGCGCAGGCCAAGGCTCGCGAGTACGCCCGCCGCTCCATGTCGCCTGCCACCTTGCGGGCCTACCGCTCGGACTGGCAGCACTTCTCCGCCTGGTGCCTCGAGGCCGGCCTCGAACCCATCCCGGCCGAGCCCTCCACCGTCGGCGCCTACCTTGCCCATCTCGGCGAGACCCACGCCCCCACCACCGTCCGCCGCCGGCTCGCCGCCATCGGCCAGATGCATCGCTACAACGGCTTCCCCTGGGAGACCGGCAGCCTCGAGATCCGCGCCACGCTGAAGGGCGTGCTCGCCGAGCACGGCCAGCCCGTGCGTCAGGCCGCGGCGATCCGCCTCGCCGACCTGCGCAAGCTCGTCGACACCTGCGACGATGGTCCTGTGGGCCGGCGCGACCGCGCGCTGTTGCTGCTGGGCTTCGCAGGCGCCTTCCGCCGCTCCGAACTCGTGGCGCTCGAAGTGACCGATGTCGTGCCCACGCCGTTCGGCCTGCGGGTACGCATCCGCCGGTCCAAGACAGACCAGGAGCGCCAGGGCGCCGAGATCGGCATCCCGCGCGGCAAGAACCCGGCGACCTGTCCGGTGCGCGCCATCGAGGCCTGGCGCGCGACACTGAAGCACCGCGCGGGACCGCTGTTCCGCCGCATCAGCAAGACCGGCACCATCGGCCGCGACGCGTTGGTGCCGGACTCCGTGCGCTTCCTGCTGCTCGGACGCGCCCACCTCGCCGGCATCACCGTGCCGGGCGGCGACCGCCTGACCGCGCACGGGTTGCGCGCCGGCTTCATCACCGAGGCCTACGACAAGGGTGTGCGGGATCAGGACATCATGGATCACACGCGCCATCGCGACCACAAGACCATGCGCGGCTACGTTCGGCGGGCCAAGCTTCTCTCCGAGAGCCCCGCCGGCAAGGTCGGCCTGTGACGGAGATCCGCTTCCCCTGGGACGAGGCGCCGGTCCGGCCGTCGCGCTCCCGCGCGAAGCCGGACGCACCGAAGCGGCCGCGTGGGCGTCCGAAGCAGGTTCGTTCCGTCGGTCGGGACACGGTCGGCTCGACAGCCACCCTTAGCCAAGCGGAACTGCCTGGCGCCGATCGTCTGGGCGGCGAGGGAGCGGTCGAGCACACGGAGTGGCTGCCGTTTCGGCTGGCCGTCGGCGGGCCAGCCGAAATGGTGGCGGCCTTCGCCGCCGCGGCAGAGGGGCCGGGTGTCACGCCCTGGCAGATCGACTTCGCCGCCATGGAGGAGGACGTGTTTCACCGTCTGGCCTCCCGCTATCCCCGCACCGGGCGGCTATCGCTCGAGGGCTGCCGGATCTTTGCAGCGCAGCTTCGCGAACGCAGCGAGGATCGGCACCGGCGGGTTCGGGCTGCGGCGGAGGCGAGCCGTGCCCGGCCGCTCGACCTGCACGCCTTGCTGCCCGTGCCGGCGGCGATCCTGGCGCTCGGTCCCGACCACCCGGATGCCCGGCGCTGGCTCCGCACCCACTGGGGCACCGAAGAACTACGCCGAGTGCAGCGGCTGCCCAGCTCGGCGGGCCGGCGACCGAAGGGCCAGGCGGCACTGCACTTCGGGTTCTTCGCAGCCGATGCCGGCCCTGCTGCGGCGGTGCGGCTGCTGACCAAGACCTGGACCGACCTGCGGCTGGACCTGCAACCCGTCGCCGGCGACGCCGGATGACGCCGGCCGGGCGGGGCGGTCCCGCCTCCGCCCCGGTCGTGCAACTCGACGGCTACGAGGGGCCGATCGACTTCCTGCTGGAGCTGGCCCGCGCTCAGAAGGTCGATCTTGCGCGCCTGTCGATCGTGGCGCTGGTGGACCAGTACGTAGCCGCAGTGGAGGCACCGGGCGCCGCGGCGACCCTAACGGAGCGGGGCGACTGGCTCATCGCCGCCAGCTGGCTGGTCCTGCTGAAGTCGAAGCTGCTGGTGCATGCTGAGGACGAGGCAAAGGTGCCGGAGGCGGAGCGACTACGCGACGGCCTCATCCGCGCTGAGCAGCGCCGGCACGCGCGAGCACTGGCAGGGTGGCTGGAGCGGCGGCCGCAACTAGGGCAGGAGGTCTTCGCCCGTGGGGTCGCCGAAGTGCCTGCCATCGCCGACCGCACTGAGGGCGGGGATCTGCTGGACCTCTTGCTGGCGTGCTTCGACTTGTTGGATGTGCCGAAGACGGCGGCACGCGAGGCAGTCCGGCCGTACGCGCCGCCCGCACTTGATGTCTGGCCCCTTGCGGAAGCACTCGTGCACTTGCGGACCTGGTTGCGTGACCACCCCGGCGGTGGCGAGCTGGGTGAGCTGGTACCCGGAGCGTCAGGATGCATACCCGCCTCGCCGCTGCGGCGTCGTTCCAACCTCGCGACCGGCTTCCTGGCTGGCCTGGAACTCGCCAAGCAGGGTGAGGTCCTCGTGCACCAGGATCGGACTTTTGGTCCCCTCCAGGTCAGGCTGTCAGCCCTTGTGCTTCCTTCGTGATCGCTCGCGACGACCGTTTATCCACAGTTGCGGGGGATAAGTCTGTGTACGTCCGCATGCCAGTTATCCGACGAGATGGCCGTTGAAGACAGTTCCTGATCGAACCAGAAGCACAGCATGGCCCAGAGCAAGACACTGAACGCTGCGAACCTCGAGGCGCTCGGCGCGGCCCGGCTCGCGGAACTGCTCATGGCGATCAGCAAGGGCAATGCTGAAGCCCAGCGACAGCTCCGCCTGGCCCTGGCCGGCCGCGGCGGTGCCGGTGAAACGGCGCGTGCCGTCACTAAGCAGCTGGTCCGTATCGGGAGCGCGAAAACCTGGCTGAACTGGCAGAAGATCAAGCCGTTGCTAGCCGAACTGGAGGTGCAGCGCCGCGCCATCCTCGACGTGGTTGCCCCAACCGATCCGGCCGAGGCCTTCGAACTGCTCTGGCGCCTGGTCGGCTGCGCCGAAGGCGTGCTCGCGCGTTCCGACGATGGCAGCGGCCGCCTGTCCGAGGCATTCCAAACCGCCGTCCGGGATCTCGGCACCCTGGCACAGCGGGCCGGCTTACCGCCCGAGGCCCTCGCCAACCGCGCCTTTCAGGCCCTTGCCGTCGACGAACATGGTGTCTGGGGCGAACTCGTCCCCATCCTGGCTCCCCAACTCGGCACGGCCGGGCTGCTGATTCTCAGGGAAGCCGTGCAAGCGTGGCAGGCGGAACCGCTTGCCGCATCGCCCGGGAGCAAGCGACAGGTGGTCGCCTGGTCGAGTGCCGGTCCGATCCACGCCGACGAGGTTCGGTCCCGTCACCGAAAGCACATGGCCAGCCTCATCCTGCAGCAGGTGGCGGACGCGCTCGGGGACGTGGACGGCTTCATCGGGCAGTTCGACGCCCCTGCGCGCAAGATGCCGGCCGTCGCCGCGGCCATCGCGCGACGGCTGCTCGGAGCCGGGCGACTGCCCGAGGCCTGGGCGGCGGTGGAGCGCGTCGACGCGCGGCAGCGTGAACAGGCGCCGGTCGAGTGGGAGGACGCGCGCCTCGACGTGCTCGAGGCGCTCGGGCGATCCGACGAGGCGCAGGCCTTCCGGTGGGAGCGCTTCACCACGACGCTCAGCGCCACCCATCTTCACGCCTACCTTCGCAAGCTACCGGACTTCGACGATGTCGAAGCGGAGCAGCGGGCCATGGCGCACGCGCTCGTGTTCAAGGACGTCCACCAATCGCTGGAGTTCCTCGTCACTTGGCCCGACCTGCGGCGGGCGAGCGAACTGGTCCTGAGCCGGACGCAGGCATTAGACGGCGACCTCTACGAGCTGCTCTCGCCGGCCTCCGACGCGCTGGACAGCAGGCATCCCCTCGCTGCGATGCTGCTGCGCCGGGCTATAATCGACTTCACGCTCGGGACAGCTCGGTCGTCGCGCTACAAGCACGCGGCGCAGCACCTCCGCGATTGCCGCGACGCTGCGGGGCGCGTGGAGGACTTCGGCTCCATACCGGACCACGCGGCCTACGAAAGGGCGCTCCGGACCGCTCACGGCCGCAAAGCCGGCTTCTGGCAGGAAGTCGATAGGTTAGGTTGATCCTACAAAAGGGCCGATCGCGCCCCCTTGCCGGACCTTTGACTGGCGCGACCGCTACTCGTCACTGTGCTATGGATGGGTGGTCCATCTAGCAGCACATCCTTCGAGCACGGGATCGATGTACACCCTTCATGCCTCCCCTGGATCGAGCGCTTTCGCTCCACACATCGTCCTCGAAGAAATCGGCGTCCCCTACAAGACGGTGATGATGTCCGCCGGGCACCCTGAGACCAAGTCTGCCGAGTTCCGGCAGATCAACCCCAAGGACCGTATCCCCGTGCTGATCGCCGAGGGGTTTCTCCTGACTGAAGCCCCCGCGATCCTTCTGCATCTCGGGCTAACCAACCCTGCTGCCGCTCTCATGGGATCAGATACCGGCAGCATCGTGCGCGCGGTCGAGTGGACCAACTGGCTGTCGGGCACCGTCCACGCCGTGGCGGTTCGAATGGTATGGAAGACGGACTACTTCCTACCTGACGCTTCCACGCACGGGCCGTTGATCGAACGGGGCATGGAGTACCTGCTATCGGCATTCGCTCTGGTCGAGAACAGGATGCAAGGCCGTCAGTACGCGCTCGGCGACGCTTACTCGGTAGTCGATCCCTACCTGCTGGTGTTCTTCCGCTGGGGGAACCGTATGCACATCGATATGCAAGGCCAGTACCCAGCCTGGACGGCACACGCGCGGCGGCTGGAAGCGCGGGACGCTGTGCAGCGCACGATCGCCCAGGAAGGGATTTCACTCTGGAAGTAGCTATGGCTGCTTCCCACCCCACCTGGAGCTAGCTACGGACGGGAGGCTACCGCCGCCCCCGACCCTTCCACGACATTGATGCTCGTCAGCGCAAAGTCGGACATGGAAGTGGAAGCGGACATTGCGTCACTGCCGGTACAAGCGGCTGCTTCAACACCATCTCGAACATTCAACGCCACCGAGGACGTGCTCCGAAGCAGACACTCAAAGCGACGCTGGTCCTTGGCCAGTGCGAGCACGTGGGAGTGGAATCCAAACCTGATTTTCAGCGAACAAG
>NZ_RCVR01000037.1 GCF_016107305.1 Roseomonas sp. KE2513 | reverse complement strand
GTCGCGGCGGGATCCGCCATCCGCCGCAGGATCACACCGCCGCGCCACGCCCATCAATGCGCCGAACTGGCAGAATTCATAGGTTGAGCCTATTGGTTGGTCATGCCGTCGCGCCGCCTCGGATACTTCGTTGCCGTCGCCGAGGAGCTGCATGTCGGCCGCGCGGCGGAGGTGCTGGGGATGAGCCAGCCCGCCCTGACGCAGCAGCTCCGCGTGCTCGAGGCCGAGATCGGCGTACCGCTGGTGCGCCGGGCCGGGAGGGGCATCGCCCTCACCGAGGCGGGCAGCGCCCTTCTGCCCGAGGCGCGGACGGCGCTGGAGCAGGAGGCGCACGCCATCGCCGTCGCGCGCCGCGTGGGCCGGGGCGAGGCGAGCTCGCTCAACATCGGCTATGTCAGCACCGCCATGCTGGAGCCGGCGCTGCCTGAGCTGCTGTTCCGCTTCCGGGCGGAGGTGCCGAATGTCGAGCTGCACCTGGAGGAGGCGGTAGTGGCCGACCAGCTCCTCGGTCTGCAGAAGCAGCGGCTGGACCTGGCGATCGTCCGTGAGCCGGCCGGGCCGCTGCCGCGGGGCATCGGGTCGCGGCCCTTCAAGGGCGGGCGGCTGCTCGCGGCCGTGCCCTCGGCGGTCGCCGCCCGCTTCGGTACCTCGATCAGCCCTGCCGATCTAGCGGAGTTCGCCTTCATCGTGCTGCGCGATCCCGACGGGCTGGGCCTCGGGCACAGCGTCTGGAGTCTTTGCCGGCGGGCAGGCTTCACGCCGCGGATCAGCGCGCGGGTGGCGGACGTGATCGGCGCCATGGGCTTGGTGGCGGCCGGCTTCGGCGTCAGCCTCGTTCCGGCCTCCCTCCGGCGCGTGAACATCCATGGGGTGGAATTGCTGGACGTGACGGGGCCGGGGGCCGAGACGGGCCTGGCCATCCTCTACAGCGCCGCCGGCACCTCGGCCGCGCTCAGGCGCTTCCTGCAGCTTGCCTCCGCCCTGCGGAAGGAGGAGGTCGGATGAGGCCGTGGTCGCGTTTGCCCCCTCGCTCCGCTGGCCCTAAAGCCTTCCCGCGGCCCCCTGCCGCAGGGAGGACGCCGTGCTGCTCGACCCCGCGCTGGCCTGGATCGCCGAGAACCGAACCGGCGTCATCATCATGGTCGCCGTGATGATGCTGACGATCTGGATCCGCCGCCGGTAGCGATGGCCCGCTCTCAGCGGGTCGTATCAGCGCGTGGGGCGGGGCTTCTCGCCGGAGTAGTCGTAGAAGCCGCGGCCCGTCTTCCGGCCGAGCCAGCCGGCCTCGACATGCTTCACCAGCAACGGACAGGGGCGATACTTGCTGTCGCCCATCCCCTCGTGCAGCACCTGCATGATGGAGAGGCAGGTATCGAGGCCGATGAAATCGGCCAGTTCCAGTGGACCCATCGGCTGGTTGGTGCCGAGCTTCATGCCGGTGTCGATCGAGGCCACGTCGCCCACGCCCTCGTGCAGCGTGTAGACGGCCTCGTTGATCATCGGCATCAGGATGCGGTTGACGATGAAACCGGGAAAGTCCTCGCTCGTCGCGGTGGTCTTGCCCATCCTGAGCGCCAGTGCATCGACGGCCTGGTAGGTCGCATCGTCGGTCGCGATGCCGCGGATGATTTCCACCAGCTTCATGACCGGCACCGGGTTCATGAAGTGCATGCCGATGAAGCGCGCCGGCCGGTCCGTCACCGCCGCCAGCCGCGTGATCGGAATTGAGGAGGTGTTGGTGGCGAGGATCGCCTCCACCTTCAGGTGCGGGCAGAGGGACCTGAAGATCGACTTCTTGACCTCCTCCCGCTCCGTCGCCGCCTCGATGACGATGTCGCAGGTGCCGAGCATCGCCATGTCGGTGCCGGTGGAGATGCGGGCGAGCGCCGCGTCGCGCGCCGAAGCCTCCAGCGTTCCCTTGGAGACCTGGCGCTCCATGTTCTTCGCGATGGTGGCGCGGGCCTTGTCCAGCGCCTCCGGGTTCACGTCGATCATGATGGCGGTGAGGCCCGCCTGGGCCGCGACATGCGCGATGCCGTTGCCCATCTGACCGGCGCCGATGACGCCGACGGATCCGATTGTCGGCGTCGTGTCGCTCACTTCGACAGCTCCGCCTCGATCTCCGGGATGATCTTGAAGATGTCGCCGACGAGGCCGTAGTCGGCCACCTGGAAGATCGGCGCCTCCTCGTCCTTGTTGACGGCAACGATCACCTTGCTGTCCTTCATGCCCGCGAGGTGCTGGATCGCGCCCGAGATGCCGAAGGCGATGTAGAGCTCGGGCGCCACGATCTTGCCGGTCTGGCCAACCTGCTGGTCGTTCGGCGCGTAGCCGGCATCGACCGCGGCGCGCGAGGCGCCGACGGCGGCGCCGAGCTTGTCGGCGATGCCGTCGAGGATCTTGAAGTTCTCGGCCGAGCCGATCGCGCGGCCACCGGAGACGACGATGCGGGCCGCCGTCAGCTCGGGCCGCTCACTCTTCACCAGCTCGGCGTTCACGAAGGTGGAGACGCCGGGATCGGCCGCCGCCTGGGCGGGCTCGACGGCCGCGCTGCCGCCCTCGGGGGCCGCGGGGTCGAAGGAGGCGGCGCGCACCGTCAGCACCTTCTTCGCATCGGACGACTGGACCGTCGCCAGCGCGTTGCCGGCATAGATCGGCCGCACGAAGGTATCGGCGTCCACGATGCCCGAGATGTCGCTGATCGGCTGCACGTCGAGCAGGGCGGCGACGCGCGGCATGACGTTCTTGCCGAGCGCCGAGCCCGGGGCGAGAAGGTGGGTGTAGCCCTCCGCGAGGCTCGCGATCAGGGCGGCGGCGGGCTCGGCCAGCATGTGCTCGGCAGGCGCGTGCAGGACCTTCGCCACGCCCTCGATCTTCGCGCCGGCCCCGGCGACGGCCTCGGGGCCGATCACCAGCAGATGGACATCGCCCAGCTTGCCGGCGGCGGCGACCGCCGAGCGGGTCGGTTGGTTGATCGCCGCGTTGTCGTGGTCGGCGAGGACGAGGACCGTCATGGGATCACCTTCGCTTCGTTGCGCAGC
Source organism: Roseomonas sp. KE2513 (assembly GCF_016107305.1). Lineage (GTDB taxonomy): Bacteria > Pseudomonadota > Alphaproteobacteria > Acetobacterales > Acetobacteraceae > Roseomonas. Next base: position 44,880 of record NZ_RCVR01000037.1, on the reverse strand, counting down.
TTCGAGACGAGCTCGGCGGCGGAGGCCACCTTCACGCCGGCCTGGCGCTTCGGCGGCTCCTCGACCTTGATGACCTTCAGGCGCGGCGTCGTGTCCACGCCGAGATCGGCGGGCTTGACCGTCTCGATCGGCTTCTTGCGGGCCTTCATGATGTTCGGAAGGCTGGCATAGCGCGGCTCGTTCAGGCGGAGGTCGGTGGTGACGATGGCGGGAAGCGTGAGCTTCACCGTCTCGACGCCACCGTCCACCTCGCGGGTCACGCTCGCGCTGCCGTCGGCGATCTCGACCTTGTTCGCGAAGGTGCCCTGGCCCCAGCCGAGGAGGGCGGCCAGCATCTGGCCGGTCGCATTCATGTCGTCGTCGATGGCCTGCTTGCCGAGGATGACCATCTGCGGGCCCTCCTTGTCGACGATCGCCTTCAGGATCTTGGCGACCGCGATCGGCTCGACCGTGCCCTCGGCCTCGACCAGGATGCCGCGGTCGGCGCCCATGGCGAGTGCCGTGCGGATCTGCTCCTGCGCCTGGGTCGGGCCGACGGAGACGGCGACGATCTCGGTCGCCACCCCCTTCTCCTTCAGCCGCACGGCCTCCTCGACGGCGATCTCGTCGAAGGGGTTCATCGACATTTTCACGTTGGCGGTCTCAACGCCCGTGCCGTCCGGGCGAACCCGGACCTTCACGTTGTAGTCCACCACCCGCTTGACGGGGACGAGGAGCTTCATGCCCGGATTCTCATGATTGTTGGCGATCCTCTGCTGGGCAGCGGCCAGGGTCGGGGCCGGTGCGCTTGCGGGACCGTGGCGGGCCCCGGACAGGTGGGCAGGGCAAGGCGCGGCCAGGGCCGCGCGTGCCAGGAGTCAGCCGGGTCTATACGGCCCGCCTCCGGCGGCGACAAGCCACGCGCCCGGCGGTGGCTGGCTGCTCGCCACGCGGCAGCTGACGGTTCGCCCGGCGTCCCTCAGCCCCGCATGAGGTAGAGGAGCAGGGCGAAAAGGGCGAGGGTGACGCCCTGCAGGGTGACGCGCCAGCGCATCAAGGCGTTGGATTTGTGGGAGTCGCTGCTTCCTCGGGCCATGCCGACCATGCCGTAGAAGAGGGTGCCCAGGGTGGCGAGCATCCCGAGGGCGACGAGGATGGTGAGGAATGTGATCATGACCGCTGGGATGTGGGCATGACCGCCCACCCGGCAACGCCGCGCGCCCCGCAAAGAGGGAATGCCGGGGTTCGATTCACTGCTTTTCCTCGCCCCTTCACAAGACTTGGCCGGTCTTTCGCCGGCCTGGTAGCCTCAGTCGAGCGAGGCCGAGTGCCAGATCGACGGGCGCGCCGGCAGGATGAAGCCGTAGGCCGGGAAGACGGTGTTCCCGATGACTGCCGCCGGCGGGTACCACACCCGCACCTCCGACCAGTCGTTGCGGGCGGAGACGTCGATCACCGGCTGGTCCCGTGCCACCCGCCCGCGCAGCCCGCCCGAGGCCCAGTTAGCGTGGTCCACCCGGATCTCCCGCGGCCCGACCACGCGGGCGACGACCGCGACATGGCCGTCCCGCAGGCGGGAGGTGCGCTGGAAGACGAGGACGGCGCCCTCGCGCGGCTGCTGCCCGCGCTGGTAGCGGCCCAGCGCCGCCTCCCACCACTGCCAGCCGTCGCCGCGCAGCTCGAGCCCCGAGCGGGCCCGGGCGTAGGGCACACAGGACTGATAGCTGTCGGAAGCCTCGTAGCCATAGCCCGCGGACGGACCGCCCCGCGTTGACCCGCAGGCCGAGAGCACCCCGCCGGCCAGCGCCAGCAGCACGAGACGCAGGAAAATTCCCGCCACGATCAACCAATCCCCCAGGCGGACCTCCCCCGAGGTCCGGGAGCAGCCTAGCGCCAGCGGCCCGCCCTGTCAGCGCCTCGTAACGATCGCTCCGAGGAGGGCACTGTTTACCCCGCATCAACCGATTGCACCTAAAGCTGTGCCGGTGGTTGCCGCGACAGGGGAGTCGGTTGCGTCCATGGATGGAACAATCGGTCCGCCGCCGGGTGGGGAGCGGGAAGGTCACTGCCCGGCCTGCGCGCGGCCGCTTTGGCAGGGTGATCATCTGACGGGCTTGGCCGACCGGCTGGAGTTCCGGGCCCGGCTGGAGGAGGCCCTGGCCCCCGACCAGCCCGGCGGCTGGAACACCCGGGAGAAGTGGCGCGAGATCGTGGTGCTGCTGGTCGATCTCGACCGCTTCAAATCCGTGAATGACAGCCTCGGCCACGCCGCGGGGGACGCGCTGCTCCGCCATGTCGGCCAGCGGCTGCGCGGCCTGCTGCGGCAGCAGGACATCGCCGCCCGCATGGGCGGGGACGAGTTCGCGATCCTTCTCGGAAGTCCGGCCAGCCAGGAGGGGGTGGGCAGCATCGCCGGCCGGCTCGTGGACCTGCTCGGCCGCTCCTATTTGGTGGAGGGGCGGATCGCCAATGTGGGGGCCAGTGTCGGCATCGCCGTCGTGCCGCCGGGCCTCGACGCCGATACCGTGCTCCGCCGCGCCGATCTCGCCCTGTACAAGAGCAAGGAGGGCGGTCGGCACTGCTTCCACTTCTTCGAGCCATCCCTGCAGGAGGCGGCGGAGGAGCGGCAGCGGCTCGAGTTCGACCTTCGTGCCGCCCTGGCGCTCAACCAGTTCGAGCTCTTCTACCAGCCGCAGTTCCATCTTCACTCGCAGCAGCTCTCGGGCTTCGAGGCGCTGATCCGCTGGCGCCACCCGGTGCGCGGCCTCGTCCCGCCCGACCGCTTCATCCCCCTGACCGAGGAGTTGGGCCTGATCACCCCCATCGGCGAATGGGTGATCCACGAGGCCTGCGCCGAGGCGGTGCGCTGGGGCGGTGAGCTGAGCGTGGCCGTGAACGTCGCGCCCGCGCAGTTCGTCGGCGGCTCGCTGCTGCCCGCCGTCACGAAGGCGCTGAAGGCCACCTCGCTGCCCGGCCATCTGCTGGAGCTGGAGATCACGGAGACCGCGCTGCTGCACGACAGCGGCTTCACGCTGCAGCAGCTCTCGGCGCTGAAGGCGCTCGGCGTGCGCATCTCCCTCGACGATTTCGGGACCGGCTATTCCTCACTGACGCAGCTGCGCCGCTTTCCCTTCGACAAGGTGAAGATCGACCGTTCCTTCGCCGATGACAGTGCGGTGGTGCGGGCCGTCGCCGCGCTGGGCACAAGCCTCGGCATCCGCATCACGGCGGAGGGCGTGGAAACCGCCGAGCAGATGATGCGCATCCGCGAGGACGGCTGCACGGAAGCCCAAGGATACCTTCTCAGCAAGCCGGTACCGGCCATCGACGTGCCGAAGCTCATCGCACGCTTCACCGAGGCCAGCCGGACAAACGAAAGTTCGTCGTGATGGACATGGGCAGACCGCATTACGCTGTTCACGCACCGGAAGGGGACGACAGCCCCGGTGCGCCAGGCATCAGCCTGCACCGGCTGATCTATGTCAGCCGAAACCTCCTGGCCGGCTCCCCCAGCGAGGTCGAGGCCGGGGTCCTGAGCATCCTTAAGGCATCCCGGCACAACAATGCGCGCGCGGGCATCACCGGCGCGCTGCTGTTCAGCACCGACCTCTTCGCGCAGGCCCTGGAAGGCCCGCTGCCCGCCGTGCAGCAGGTCTTCGAGCGCATCCAGTGCGACGAGCGCCACCGGAACACCGTCGTGCTCGCCTGCGAACCCGTCGCCATCAGGGAGTTCGGCGCGTGGTCGATGGCCTATGCCGGCCAGGTCGAAAACGGCCGCTACTCGGCCCTGACCATGCCGGGAACGGCCAGTATGGAAGCCCGGCGCGTGCTGGAACTGCTGCGACGGGTGCTGAAGCCGGTGCATGCCGGCTGAGAGGTTCCTTCGGGCGCTCGCGGGGCTGCGCGGGTGATTCGGGGAAAGGAAGAAAGAATTCTTCCTCTCCCCGGACCCCTCTCCATCATCTTCTTCCATCTGTTTGGAAGCACCCTGCGGCCGCTGCGCCCGGGCCATGGACCCGAGGCGACTGCACGCGCAGGAAAGACACCCAAACAGGCACCAGCCCCTGATCACCGCGTCGCGCCAGCCAGATGGGGATCCAAGGGCCTCAGGCCCTCGGCGGATCCGAGACACTGCCTCGGATGTCCGGAAGCGCTCTGCCCTCTCCAGGGCCGGGCTCCGAACAGGGGAATGGATCAGGCTGCCAGAGGCGTTGACGAGAGGGCATCATCGCGCGAGGGCACCTCGGCCACGGGGGCGTCGATGCCAGCGGTCCAAGCCGGGCCGGGGCGAGGGCGGGGCGCGAAGTGGGCGCGCAGGGCCCGGCTCGCGCCGATCCGCGCCACGTCGAACATCCGCCAGCCCTCGCCGGGGTCATTGGGGCCGCGGGCCAGGCCGGCGGTCTGCCAGGTCAGCAGGCCGACCCGGCCCGTACCCATCCGGCCGATGGCGTGCGGGTGTACCACCCGCCAGGCACCGCCGTAGAAGAGCTCAAGCGCGCGCCTCTCCCGCACTGCCTGGGCGAGGCGGGCGATCCGGCGGCGAAGCGGTCGGGAAAGGGGCGGGGACGCATCGGCGCGGGGCCCCGCTGGGGTCTTGCGCATGGCCCCGATATGGGGATCAGCCCTCTGATTTTTAAGGCTTATGCCTGATTTCGGTCAGACATCCAATCCTCTGTGCCAAGCGGCATAGGGGCTGTTCGCCACCATCTTCCGGTTCAGGTCGGCGGCGCCGTCCGTCCACCAGACCGGGCCTCGCTCGCCCAGGGCGCGCTTGGCCCTGTCCACGGCACCGCGGGCTTCCGCCAGGGCGGTCGCGTCCTCCGCGCGGAGGGCCGCCCCGACGGCACGGCGGGCGGCCATCAGCGCCTTCGTCAGCACCTCCCGCTCCCCCGGTGGAAGGGCGGGATTGGACATGCGCCACAGCCGGCCGCGGACGACGAAGTAGCGGCCGTCCGGCGTCACCGGGTGCCTCATCGCGGCGCGCGTCAGGCTTTGCGGCTGAGCAGGAAGAGGGCCTGTTCCCCAAAGAGGTTCGCCAGGCGCAGGCCACGTCGCCAGGGAGCGCGCAACCCGCGCTCGTCCACCGCGAGCCAGCCGTCCACCGCGTAGCCGTCCGTCTCGCAGAGGGCCACGAAGTCGAGGATCGTGCAGGGATGGATGTTCGGTGTCTCGTACCAGGGCCGGTTCCAGGTGTCCGTGTCCGGCATCCGCCCGGTGGAGAGCAGGCGCCAGCGCATTTGCCAGTGGCCGAAATTGGGGAAGGAGACGATCGCGTGGCTGCCGATGCGCAGCATCTGCCGCAGCACCTCCCGCGGGCGCTCCACCGCCTGCAGCGTGCGGGAGAGCACGACGTAGTCGAAGGCGCCGTCCGGGTACTGCGCGAGGTCGGCGTCGGCGTCGCCGTGGATGACGGCGAGGCCAGCGGCGACGGCGCGCGTGGCCTCGGCCATGTCGATCTCGATGCCGCGGGCGTCGGCGCCCTTCTCGCGCGTCAGGTACTCGATGAGGGCGCCGTCGCCGCAGCCGATGTCGAGCACCTTCGCGCTGGCCGGAATCATCTCCGCGATCAGCCGCAGGTCGAGCCGCATGTTCTTCGCGACGTAGCGGATCGGCTCCCGCTTGGGGCGGATTCCCATGCTCAGGCTCCCGCCGCGTCGGCGGCGCCGCGCAGGAAGCCGCCGAGCGCCGCGTGGAACTCCGGCTCGTCCAGCAGGAAGGCGTCGTGGCCCTTGTCGGAGGCGATCTCGATGAAGGAGGTGCGGGCGGCGGCGCGGTTCAGCGCGCGGGTGATCGCCCGGCTCTCGGCCGTGGGAAAGAGCCAGTCGGAGGAGAAGGAGGCGAGGAAGAAGCGGGTCGGCGTGCCGCGGAAGGCCTGCGAGAGATCGCCGTCGAAATCGGCGGCAAGGTCGAAATAATCCATCGCGCGGGTGATGGTGAGGTAGGAGTTGGCATCGAAGCGGCGGATGAAGGTGCTGCCTTGGTGGCGCAGGTAGCTCTCCACCGCAAAGACGTCCTCGAGGAAGGTGACGGCCTTGGCGCCCTGGAGGCGGCGGCCGAACTTCCGCGTCAGCGCGCTCTCCGAGAGGTAGGTGATGTGGGCGACCATGCGCGCGACCGAGAGGCCCTGTGCGGGCAGCCGCCCCTTCCGCCAGTAGGCGCCGCCGCACCAGTCGGGATCGGCGTGGATGGCGGCGCGGCCGACCTCGTGGAAGGCGATGTTCTGGGCGGAGTGGTGGGCCGCCGTCGCGATGGGCGCGCAGGCGAAGACCGCTTCCGGGTAGGTCGCCGCCCATTGCAAGGCCTGCATGCCGCCCATGGAGCCGCCGACCACCGCCAGCAGCCGGTCGATGCCGAGATGCTCCACCAGCCGCTTCTGAGCGCGGACCATGTCGCGGATCGTCACGCTCGGGAAATCGGTGCCCCAGGGGCGGCCGAGGGGCTGGCCCTCCGCGTCCGTCATCTCCTCGCGTGGCCCGGAACTGCCCATGCAGCCGCCGAGGACATTGGCGCAGATGACGAAGAAGCGGTCGGTGTCGATGGGCAGGCCGGGGCCGACCACCGCCTCCCACCAGCCGGGGCGGCCGGTGACGGGGTGGCGGCCGGCCAGGTACTGGTCGCCGGTCAGGGCGTGGCAGACGAGCACGGCGTTGCCGCGGGTGGCGTCGAGCGTGCCGTAGGTCTCGTAGGCCACGATCAGCGGCGCGATCGTGGCGCCGCTGTCCAGCAGCAGGCCGTCCGGGAAGACGGCCCGCTGGTGCGCCACGTCCGGAGAGAACGGCACGACCTCATTCATGGCGGGAGGATTAGGAGCCCTGCGGCGGGCGGGCAAGGTCGGGCGAACCTGGAAGGGAGGCCCACGGAATGGTCGGCCATCGACGGGGGCGATCGTGGCGCCCGCAGTCAGGTGCTTTCCGGCAGCGCGGGAAGGCGCGCCGAGCGGCCGGGATGCAGCGCCCCGCGCAGGGTAACGAGTTCGTCCGGCGCGTCGGGCTCCGTGATGCGGGCGAGAAGCAGGTCGAGGCCGCGGCGGACGAGGGCCGGGACGGGGACCACGATGGTGGTCAGCTCGTAGGGAGGGTGCAGGGCGGTCGCCACCCCGTCGAAGCCGACGACGGAGATGCCTCCCATCATGCCCACGGGAATGGCGGCCGAGCGGAGGGCATCGATGAGGCCCATGGCCATGCCGTCGCTCACCGCGAAGACGGCATCGGGGCGCGCCTTGGGCGGCAGGGCGGCGATGCGCAGGCCGGCAGCCCACCCGCCTTCCCGCGTGGAGCCGCCGTCGAAGCGGCAGGCAAGGCCGTGGCCCGCTTCCGCGAGGTGGGTGGCGAAGCCGCGCTCCCGGTCCTGGCTCGTGGAGGTGTCGGCGTGGCCGCCGACGATCGCGAAGCGCCGGTGCCCGGCTGCGAGAAGAAGGCCGGCCAGGCGTGCGCCGCCCTCCGTGTTGTCGCAGCTCACGGCCGTACCGTGGTCCCGCGCCACGCGGTTCACCATGACCAGCGGCACGGCATTCTCCGCGCAGATTGCGGTGACACGGGAAGGCAGCACGGCGGAGGTCACGATGCAGCCGTCCACGCGGTATCCGAGCAGAGCCTGGGCGGTGCGCTCCTCCATGGAGCCCTCCCCGGCGTGGAGGATCAGCAGGCGCAGTCCGCGATCCGCGGCCTGGGCGACCAGTTCCTCCAGCAGGGCAGGGTAGAAGGGGTTCCGCATGGGCCCCAGCACGAGGCCGATAAGCCCGCTCCGGCCGCCGAGCAGGGTGCGGGCCAGGGTGTCCGGCGCGTAGCCGGCCTCCGCCGCCAGGGCGCTGATCCGCCGGCGGGTGGCGGAGGAAATCCGGGTGTCGCCGCGCAGGGCCCGGGAGACGGTGGAGATCGACACGCCCGCGGCCTGGGAGAGGGAGAGCAGCGTGGCCCGGGGGCGGGCCGGCCGGGGGCGTGAGACCGGATGATCCATCCGCTCATCCTAGCAGCTTGCCCAGCGTGGCAAAGCTTTGCATGAGCAAGGCAGGCAGGCGCAAGATCCATTCCTTCCATGCTGCACAAACGCTCTGCGCAAACCTTTGAACAAAACTCTTGAACAAGGGGCGCTGGCCGCGCCATGCTCCGAACGCACCGGCGGCCACGATGCCGGGCAGGCCAAGATCGGGTGGAGGAAGCGGATGCACCGGGTGAGCGGGGCCATCCAGGCGGCAGCTTTTTCGTCGTTCGGTGCGGCATGGCCGGCTGGGGCCGAGGCCGGGCGCACGGGCTGATCCGCCCCCTCCTGTGACCACCCAGAAGAGGATGACCCGCTTGGCCGGACAAACCATCACCGAGAAGATCCTCGCGGCCCATGCCGTGGAGGGCCGCGCGAGCGCGGGGGAGACGGTGACCGTCCGCCCCGACGTCGTGTTGCTCAACGACGTCTCCGGCCCGCTGGCCTTCGAGGGGTTCGAGCGGATGGGCGCCACCCGCCCCTTCGATCCCGCGCGCATCGTGCTGGTGGCCGACCACTTCGCCCCCGCCCCGAACGTCCAGGCCGCGGGCGCCATCCGCATGACCCGCCAGTTCGCCGAGCGGCACGGCATCGCCCATTTCTACGAGCCGGGGAACGGCGGCATCGAGCACACGCTTCTCTCGGAGCTCGGCATGGTCGGGCACGGGGGGATCGTCTTCGGAGCGGACAGCCACACCTGCACGGCGGGCGCCTTCAACGCGCTGGGCATCGGTTTCGGCTCCACCGACCTGGCCGCGGCGCTCGCGATGGGGCGGCTCTGGATGCGGGTGCCGGAATCGATCCGCGTGGAGCTGACCGGGCGCCCCGGCCCCTATGTCGCGGGCAAGGACGTGATCCTGGAGGTGATCCGCCGCATCGGCTCGGACGGGGCGGCCGATGCCTCGCTCGAATTCGGCGGGCCGGGCGTGGCGGCCCTCTCCATGGACGCGCGGATGGCCGTCGCGAACATGGCGGTGGAGGCCGGCGCGGACACCTGCGTCTTCGAGGGCGACGAGCAGTCCGCCGCCCGGCAGGCCCATTTCGGCGCGGCCGCCACGGTGCCGGTGATGGCGGATCCGGAGGCGCGCTACCGCGCGCGAATCGCGATCGACCTCGGCGCGCTCTCGCCCCTCGTCGCGAAGCCGCCCTCTCCGGCCGGGGGCGTGCCGGTGGAGGCGCTGCGGGGGCAGCGGGTGGACCAGGTCTATATCGGCAACTGCGCCAACGGCACGATCACGGACCTGCGCCAGGCCGCCGAGGTCCTGCGCGGCCGGCAGGTGGCACCGGGCGTGCGGCTGGTGGTGGTGCCGGCCACGCAGCGCATCTGGCGGCAGGCTCTGGCCGAGGGGCTGCTGGACATGCTGGCGGCGGCCGGCGCCGCCGTCTCTACCCCCACCTGCGGCGCCTGCTTCGGCGGGCACATGGGCATCCTCGCCGCCGGGGAGACCGCGGTCGCCACCACCAACCGCAACTACCGCGGCCGGATGGGCGACCCAGACTCCCAGGTCTTCCTCGCCAATGCCTGGGTGGCGGCGGCGGCGGCCGTGGCGGGCGAGATCGTGTCGCCGGAGCGGCTCCCCGCCCTGGAGGCTGCCGCATGAGCGCGCCGATGACGGGCCGCGTCCACCGCTTCGGGGACGAGGTGAACACCGATGTCATCCTGCCCGGCCGCTACCTTGCGCTCCGCCGGCCGGAGGACCTTCGTGCGCACTGCATGGAGGGGCTGGACCCCGGCTTCGTCGGCCGTGTCCAACCCGGCGACATCCTCGCCGTCGGGCGCAATTTCGGCTGCGGCTCCTCGCGCGAGCACGCGGTGGTCGCGCTGCGCGCGGCAGGTATCGGCGCCATCGTCGCCGTCAGCGCCGCGCGCATCTTCTACCGCAACGCCGTCAACCTCGGCCTGCCCGTGCTGATCTGCCCCGAGGCCGCCCTGGCGCTGCGCGAGGGCGAGCCCGCGGAAATCGATCTTGCATCCGCCACCGTGCGGCAGGGCGGCGCCGAATGGCGGGCCGAGCCGCTCGGCGAGGAGGTGCGCGCCATCCTCGCGGCCGGCGGGCTGGTGCAGCGCGTGCGCGCCGCCCTGGCCGCCTGACCAACCCCCTTCAACAGGAGACTTCCCCATGGCCGATCCCAAGCTGAAGGCGGCGCTGCGCGCGGGCGAGTTCGTCGTGGCCCCCGGCATCTTCGACATGATCTCCGCCCGCGTCGCGGACCGCATGGGCTTCACGGCCCTCTACGCCACGGGCTACGGCACCGTCGCCTCCCATCTCGGCGTGCCGGACGCGGGCATCGCGACCTACACCGACATGGTCTCGCGCATGGCGCGCTTCGCGCAGGGCAGCACCACGCCGGTCATCGCCGACGCGGACACCGGCTATGGCGGCCTGCTCAACGTGCGCCACACCGTCATGGGCTACGAGGCCGGCGGCGTCACGGCCATCCAGATCGAGGACCAGGAGGTGCCGAAGAAGTGCGGCCACACCCCGGGCCGCCGCGTGATCCCCGCCGAGGAGATGGCGCTGAAGATTGAGGTCGCCGCCGAGGCCCGCAAGAGCGACGACTTCCTCATCATCGCCCGCACCGACGCGCGCACGACGCTCGGCCTCGACGAGGCGATCCGCCGCGGCAAGCTCTACACGAAGGCCGGCGCCGACATCGTCTTCGTCGAGAGCCCGGAGAGCGAGGAGGAGATGCGCCGCATCGGCGGCGAGATCGATGCCTTCCTGCTCGCCAACAACGTCGATGGCGGCGGCCGCACGCCGATCCTGCCGGCGGCGACCCTGAAGGCCATCGGCTACGACGTGGCCATCTATCCCGCGATCGGCTTCCTCAGCGTCGCGAAGGTGCTCGAGAGCGCCTATGCCCATCTGCGCGAGCACGGCGACAGCGCGGGGCTGGAGGTGCTGCCTTTCGCCGAGATGAACGAGCTGATGGGCTTCCCCGAAGTTTGGGAATTCGACGCCAAGTGGGCTCGCCCCGACCGCCAGCAAGCCGCCGAGTAGGAGGGAGAAGAGCCATGGACCACGGCTTCACCCGCCGCCGCCTGGGCGCACTCGGCGCGGGGCTGCTCGCAGCCCCGGCCCTGCTCGGCCGTGCCGCCGCCGCGACCTGGCCGGACCGGCCGGTGACGCTGGTGGTTCCCTTCACCCCCGGCGGTGCCTCGGACACGCTGGCACGGCTGGTGGGGCAGCACTTCCCGCGCTTCACCGGCGGCCAGACCCTGGTGGTCGAGAACCGCGCGGGCGCCGGCGGGCTGGTCGGCGGCGCCTATGTCGCGGGGCAGCGGCCGGACGGGAACATCCTGCTGATGGCCGATATCGGCGCCAATGCCATCGGCAAGGAGCTGAACCCGCGCCTCGGCTACGACCCGATGAAGGCCTTCACGCCGATCATCCAGCTCGTGAACCTGCCGGCAGTCTTCTTCGCCCACCCTTCGGTGCCCGAGAAGACGGTGGCGGAGGTGATCGCCAAGGCGAAGGCGCGGCCGGACGCCTATACCTACGCCTCCGCCGGGGTGGGCAACGGCAGCCACCTCTTCATGGCGCTGCTCTGCCGCCGCGCTGGGATCTCCATGGTGCACGTGCCCTATCGCAGCGGGTCGGAGATCGTCACCTCCGTCATGCGGAACGAGACGCAGCTCGGCTTTCCCAGCCTCTCCTCCGCCCTGCCGATGCTGAAAGAGGGAGCCATCCGCCCGATTGCCATGGGCAACCCCGGCGGCAGCCCTGCCCTGCCCGGCGTGCCGCTCGTGAGCGACACGCTGCCCGGCTTCGACATTGCCGTTTGGTACGGCGTCGCCGCCCCTGCCGGCATGGCGCCGGACCTCGCGGACCGCATCAACGAGGTTTTCGGCAGTATCGCCGCCTTGCCTGAGGTGCGCGAGGCCGTGTTCAACACCCAGGCCGGGCAGGTCATCGGCGGCTCGCGGGAGGAGTTCGCCCGCTTCCTCCAGAAAGAATACGACACCTGGACGCCGGTGATCCGCGAGGGCGGCATCCGCACGGAGTGACGGGCCGAGCAGGCGATCAAGCCTTATTGTGCACAAACAGGGGTCGACTGCCTGTTTTTGGATCGTGGTGCGGCCTTAACCGGCCGGAGCTACTGAATGTCCTGCGGAAACTTGCTTCACCCTGCCGGGTGGACTGTGCACAATTATCTTAACGCCGGCCCGAGGCGAGGGTGGCGCGATCCCGCCTCTGAGCGCCCAAGCGCCGCGGGAGGCGCGCTTGCATGAACGGGGACAGGAGACCGCCGCGATGACGGACGAACTGGACATCTATCGCCGCCAGGGCATGGGTGGGAGCATGGGGTTGGGCGTGGCCCCCGCCGTGGTGGTGGTGGATTTCGTGCGCGGCTTCGCGGATCCCGAGCACTTCGGCGGCGGGAACATCGGCCCGGCCATCGCCCGCACGGCCGAGCTGCTGGCGCTTGCGCGCTCGCGCGGCTGGCCGGTGGCGCATACCCGGGTCGTCTATGCCGATGACGGCTCCGACGCCGGCGCCTTTGCGTTGAAGGCGACCGGGCTGGCCAAGCTGACGGAGACGAGCCCTCTCTCGCAGATCCTGCCGGAGGTGGCGCCGGTGCCGGGCGAACTCGTGCTCCGCAAGCGGCAGGCGAGCGCCTTTTTTGGTACAGAACTCGCGGGTTGGCTCGCCTTCCGCCGCGTCGACACGCTGCTCGTCGCGGGCTGCACCACCAGCGGATGTGTCCGCGCGACGGTGGTGGACAGTTGCTCGCACAACTTCCGCACGGTGGTGGTGACGGATTGCGTAGGCGACCGTGCCCTTGGCCCGCACGAGGCTAACCTTTTCGACATGGGCCAGAAATACGCGGACCTGATGAGCCTGGAGGAGTTGCGGACCAGGAACCTCGCGAGCGCGGTGTCCTGACGGGCGCTTGAGGCAGGGCCGGCGCAGAGAACTTCCCTGCTTGCCGCGTCCTGCCCACTGGTAGGCTGATTGTTGTGCACAATGCCTGCTCTTTGATAAGGACTGCCCGGGGTCCAATCTCTTCGGGTCAGGTATGATTTCCTCTTTCGGCCATACCGGCTCAATCTGTCTCTCTAACGCGAAGCTTGCCTCCTTACTGCCTATTGTACACAATTAGGCATGACCTTCCCCCTCCTGCCCGTGATCTATCGTGGCCCAGCCCCCCGGAGCGCCGCCGCATGAGCCGCCTGCGCGTCATCGTCGCCGGAGCCGGACCTGTCGGCCTCGTCGCCGCAGCCTGCCTGGCCGATGCAGGCATCCCCGTGCTGGTCGTGGAGGCCGAGCGAGACCTGCCGGACGGGTTGCGGGCCTCCACCTTCCATCCCCCGACCCTCGACATGCTGGAGCGGCTGGACACCGCCGCCCCGCTGGTCGAGCAGGGGCTGATCTGCCGCCACTGGCAGTTCCGGGACCGCCGCACCGGCCCCGTCGCCACCTTCGACATGGAGTTGCTGCGCGGGGAGACGAACCACCCCTACCGGCTGCAATGCGAGCAGTGGCGCCTGACGCGCCTGCTGCGCGAGAGGCTCGACGCCGACGCGAACGTCGAGATCATGTACGACGCCCGCGCCGTCTCGGCCTCGCAGGATGCGGACGGCGTGCGGCTCGTGATCGAGCGCGAGGACGGCAGCCAGGAGGTGCTGGAGGGCGCCTATCTCATCGGTGCGGACGGCGCGCGAAGCGTGGTTCGCAAGTCGATCGACGTGCCCTTCGACGGCCAGACCATCCCCGAGCTCTACCTCACGCTCTCCACGCCCTATCCCTTCCACGAGGCGATCCCGCATCTCTCGAACATCGCCTATATCTCGGACCCGGAGGAGTGGTTCGTCCTCCTCCGCACCGCCGGCCTCTGGCGCCTGCTGCTGCCGACCGAGGCGAGCGAGCCCGAGGAGGTGATGCTCTCCGACGCGCGCATCCAGCAGCGCATGAAGGAGGTGCTGCCGATCGGCGGCGACTACGAGATCCGTCACCGCACCGCCTATCGCGTGCACGAGCGCGTCGCCGAGCGCTACACGGTCGGGCGCATCCTGCTGGCGGGCGACGCGGCGCATGTGAACAACCCGCTCGGCGGCATGGGGATGAACGGCGGCATCCACGACGCCTTCAACCTGGCGGACAAACTTGCCGAGGTTTGGCGCGGGGGCGATCCCGCGCTTCTCGGCCGCTACGAGCGGCAGCGGCGTAAGGTCGCGCTCGACGTGGTGCAGCAGCAGGCGCTTCGCAACCGCGCGACGCTGAACCAGCGCGATCCCGCCGTGCGCGCGGCGGCGCTGGACGATCTGCGGCGCACCGCGGAGGACCCGGTGCGCCACAAGGAACACCTGATGCGGACCTCGATGATCCGCTCCCTCCGGGAGCTGGACGCCGTCGCCTGATGCGGCGGCGCCCGGCGCCCGCCCTAGTCGGCCGTGGCGCCGGTGGCCTGGACCACCGGCCGCCACTTCGCGGTTTCGTCGGCCATCCAGCGCCCGAACTCCGCGCGCGTCATCGGGCGCGGGATGGAGCCCAGCTCCGCGATGCGGCGGCGCAGGTCCGGCTCGCCCAGCACCGCGACCGTCTCGGCGTTGAGCTTCTCCAGGATCGGCTCCGGCACGCCCGTGGGCGCCACGATGCCGAACCAGCCCATGGAGGTGATGTCCACACCGGCCTCGCGCAGGGTCGGCACCTCGGGGAAGGCGTCCAGCCGCTCCGTGCCGGTGACGGCGAGCGGGCGCATGCGGCCGCTGCGCGCCATCTCGGCCACCGCGGAGACGGACTGGAAGAGGACCTGCACGCGGCCCTCCATCATGTCCGTGTTGAGCTGGCCGGAGTTGTTGTAGGGCACGTGCTGCATGTCCAGCCCGTTCGCGAGCGCGAATTGCGCGCCCGCGAGGTGCTGCGAGGAGCCGGATCCGACCGAGCCGTAGTTCAGCGAGCCGGGATGCGACTTCGCGTAGGCGATGAACTCGGCCGCGTTGCGCACGGGCAGGGAGGGCGAGACGACCATCAGGTTCGGCGTCAGCGCCATCAGCGAGACCGGCACCACGTCCTTCTCGGGATCGAAGGGCAGGGACTTGTAGAGCCAGCGGTTCACCGCGTTGGACGCGATGGAGGCGAGGCCGATCGTGTAGCCGTCCGGCGTGCTGCGCGCGATCGCGGCCATGCCGATGTTGGTGCCCGCGCCCGGCCGGTTCTCCACCACGACCGCCTGGCCCAGCCGCGCGGTGAGGCGTTCGCAGACAAGGCGCGAGATCACGTCTCCGGCGCCGCCCGCAGGGCCCGTGGCGATGAAGCGGATCGGGCGGCTTGGCCAATCACCCTGCGCGCGGGCGATGCCCGGTGCGGCGAGCAGGGCTGCGGCGCCCAGGAAGTGGCGGCGAGGAAGGAAGGATGCTGACATGCCGGTTCGCCTCTCTGAAGTTTGGTGACCGCCAATGCACGGACCGCGCCAATTGGCCGCGGGATCAGGAAAGGAGACTATCATGCCCGACGTTCTCGGCTACCGCGGGAAGTACGGCGTTCTCGGCCCCTCCACCAACACGGTGGTGCAGCCGGACTTCGAGATGATGCGCCCGCCCGGCATCACTGCGCATTACAGCCGCATCTTCACCCCGAACGCCAAGGCCATCAGCAACGAGAGCTTTCGTGCGGGGGCGATGAAGATCGCCGAAGGCGTGATCGACGCGGTGCGGAGCGTGATGACCTGCTCGCCCAACTACCTCGTGATGGGGATGTCCGCCGTCACCTTCTTCGGCGGCAAGGCCGGCGCGGAAGCCTTCCGCGAGGGGGTGGAGAAGGAGGCGGGCGTTCGGCTCAGCTGCGGCAGCTTGGCGACCACGGCGGCGCTGCGGGCCTATGGCGCGAAGCGCATCGCCTTTCTCTCGCCCTACTACCCCGCGGCGAACGAGGAGGTGCGGCGCTACTTCACGGAGGAAGGCTTCGAGGTGGTGCGCGACCTCTGTCTGCAATGCCCCTCCTGGACCGCGATCGCCGAGGTGACGCCGGAGGAGCTGCGCCTGCGGCTGCGCGAGTTGGACGGGCCGGATGTGGACGCGATCGTGCAGGTTGGCACCAATCTTTCCATGGTGCGGCTGGCGGCGGCAGCGGAGATGTGGCTCGGCAAGCCTGTGATCGCCATCAACACCGCGACCTGGTGGCACGCGCTGCGCGAGAACGGCATCACGGACCGAATGGAGGGCTTCGGCCGGTTGCTCTCCGACTTCTGAGGATTCCCGCGCGGGAGGGTGCCGCTTCCGGCACCGCGCCCCTAGGATAGGATAGGCGCGAGTCAGGGGGACGACACGGGGATGCCGAACGCGGCGGAGCGCGCCTACCAGGTGATCCGCGACCGGATCCTTCGCGGCGGCTTCGCGCCGGGCGCGCCGCTGCGCGAGGAGATGCTGGCCTCGGAGATCGGGGTCAGCCGCACGCCCGTGCGTGACGCGCTGCGGCGCCTGCTGGCGGACGGCCTGGTGGAGAGCACGCGCAACCAGGGCAGCTTCGTCGCCAACCTCCGCTCTGAGGAACTGGCGGACGAGTTCGAACTGCGTGCGCTGCTGGAAGGCCACGCGGCGCGCAAGGCCGCGACGCGCATCACGCCCGAGGAACTCGCCGAGATGGAGGCGCTGGCGGAGCGGATGGAGCGGGTGGACCCGGCCGCCGAGGCAGGAATCAGCGCCTTCTCGGATCTCAACGGTGAGTTCCACGCCGTTCTCGCGAGGGCGTCCCGCTCCCGCCGGCTGGAGGGAATGCTGCGGCGCCTCGTGCAGATGCCGCTCGTGCTGCTGAAGGAGTACCGGCTGCAGCAGCATGTTGGGATCGAGCGGTCCAACCGCCAGCACCGCGAGATCCTGGCGGCGCTGAGCGCCGGGAACCCGGAATGGGCCGCGCTCGCCACCAGCGCGCATATCATCTCCACCACGCCCCGCGATCTACTCCGCGACGGCGCAGCCTGAGCGACGAATGCCGTGCTTCTCGCGTGGGCCTTGCGTCGACTGGTGTGGGCAGCGGGGCCGCTAACTCCTGATTGGCGCTTTCTCCCGTCCGGGCGCAACCTGCGCCCCTGCGGGAGGGCATCGTTTGGTCGAGACGTATGATGTGGTTGTCGCGGGCGGCGGCGCGGCCGGGATCGGCGCCGCGCTCGGCGCGGCCGCGACCGGGGCGCGGGTGCTTCTCCTCGAACGCTATGGCTTTCTCGGCGGGGCCGCGACGAATGCCGGTGTCCTCACCTATTGCGGCCTCTACCAGGCCGGGGAGACCCCGCGGCAGGCCGTGGGCGGCGCGGCGGAGCGGATGCTCGCGGGCCTGGCGGCGCTGGGCGGCGAGGTCGCGCCCATCCGCTCGCGCAGCGGCAACTGGGTAGTTCCCTTCGACCCGGAGGCGCTGAAGCGCGCGGCGGACGAGGTGGTCGGGGCGGCCGGTGCCGAATGCCGGCTGCACGCGCTGGTGACGGGCACGGCGCGCGCGGGCGCGGCACTCGGCGCCCTGCGCGTCACCGACCATGCGGGCGCCGCCGAGATCGCCGCGCGCGCTTTCGTGGACGCGAGCGGCGAGGCGACGCTCGCGTCGCTCGCCGGCGTGCCGCGGGTGGTGCCGGGCCCGGACGGGCAGGTGCAGCCGGGCTCCGCGACGATGCGGGTCGGCGGGCTTCGGCCGGAGGCGATGCCGGACCGCGGCACCCTCGCCCGCGCGGCGGCGCGCGCGAATGCGGTGCTGCCGGATGCCCCGGTGCGGCCGGATGGCGGGGTCTTCATGCCGATGCCCGGGGCGGGTGAGGCCTGGTGGATGTGCGTGGACCTGCCGACCGACGGGCTGACGGCCGCGAGCCTCACCGCGGCGGAGCAGGCCGCGCGCCGGGCCGCCTGGGCCGTGGTCGCGGCGCTGCGGGAGGAGCCGGGCATGGGTGGCGCGCGCCTCATCGCGACCGGGCCGCAATTCGGCGTGCGGGAGACGCGGCGCTGCGCGGCGCTCGCGGAGGTGACCGGCGCGGCCGTCATCGAGGGACGGCGCGACCCGGAGGGCATCGCGCGGGGCGCTTGGCCGATGGAGGTGCACGAGGCGCCGGGGCGGGCCGCCTACACGCCCGTGGGCGGGGAAGGCTTCTACGACATCCCGCTCGATACCCTCCGCGCCCAGGGCCTGAACAATCTCCTCTATGCGGGCCGCGTCGCCGGGGCCGACCGCGCGGCCTATGGTTCCACCCGTGTCATGGGCACGGCCTTCGCGACGGGCCAGGCAGCGGGTGTGGCCGCGGCGCTCGTGGCCGGCGGCGGGGCAGGGGATGCCGTCGCGGTGCGGGCGGCGCTGCTGGAGCAGGGCGCAATTCTCTGAGGCGCCACCCGATGGAATGGTCATCGAGGCTGGCGGCCGCTGGCTCCGCGTGCACCCTCCTCTCCCGCGCCACCCTGCTCGTGGCGGGCGTTCCGGGTTCGCCCTCGCGACGGAAGCGGCGGCGCGGCCGGACAAGGCGGGATCAGCCGCGCCGATTGATCATGTGACGTTTTTGTTGCATTCCGATGACGCGCGGGGACCAACCCGGGCTGGAGGAAACAGGTCTCATGCTGCTCCGCGTCATCCAGGCCGCCGTCGCGGCAGCCGCCCTTCTCACCGTTCCGGGTGCCGCCCGCGCGCAGGGCTCGCTGAACCTCTACTGCTCCGTGCAGGTCGAGTGGTGCCAGGCCGCGGCGAATGCCTTCCAGCGCGAGACGGGCGTGCGCGTCTCGGTCTCCCAGAAGGGCTCGGGCGAGGTGCTGGCCCAGATCCGGGCCGAGGCACAGAACCCGCGCGGCGATCTCTGGTTCGGCGGTACGGGCGACCCGCACCTGCAGGCCGCCGACGAGAACCTCTCGGCCGAGTACCGCCCGGCCGTGCTCGACCAGCTCCATGACTGGGCACAGCGGCAGGCGCGGGACAGCCACTACCGCACCGTCGGCATCTATGCCGGCGCGCTCGGCTTTGGCTTTAACACGGAGCTACTGGCCCGCCGCAACATCGCCGCCCCCGCCTGCTGGAAGGACCTGCTGGAGCCGCGATTCCGCAACGAGATCCAGATGGCCAACCCGCAATCTTCCGGCACGGCCTATGTGATGATCGCGACCATCGTGCAGCTGATGGGCGAGGAGCCGGCCTTCGACTACCTCAAGGCCCTGCACCGCAACATCAACGCCTATCCGCGCCAGGGGACGGGCCCGATCAAGTCCGTCGCGCGCGGCGAGACTGGCGTCTCCATCTCCTTCGTGCACGACGCGGTGACGGAGCGCCTGGGCGGCTTCCCCGTCGGCAGCGCCGTGCCCTGTGAGGGATCGGGATACGAGGTCGGTTCGATGTCGATCATCCGCGGCGCGCGGAACCTGCGGAACGCGCAGCGCTTCTACGATTGGGCGCTGACCCCGGCGGCACAGCAGCTCGGCGCCGAGACGAAGCAGTTCCAGACCCCCTCCAACCGCGCGACGCCGATCCCGCCGGAGGCGCCGCAGATGTCGCAGATCCGGCTCATCGACTACGATTTCGCGAAGTATGGCGCCTCGTCGGAGCGGCGCCGCCTCATCGAGCGCTGGGACCGCGAGGTGAACACGCTGCCGCGCTGAGGACACCCTGATGCGCGCCGCGGGCCTCTGGAGCAGCCTTCTCGCCCTCGCGGCGGCGCTGTTGCTGCCCTGGTACCTGACGCAGGACGGCATCGCGCAAATGCCGGTGGCGGGCCTCGCCTGGCTTTCCGATCCCGACTACGCGCCGGCCGCCGGGCAGGTGTTCACCCAGGGGCGCTGGTGGCTCTGGCCAGCCCTGCTGGCGCCCGGGCTCGGGCTGCTGGCGGCGCTGCTGCCGATGCCACGCGCGGGGCGGGCCTGGCTTTTTCTCCTCGCGGGCGGGCTCGGCCTCGGGCTGCTCGTCGTGCAGGGCTACGCCATCGGCGTGCAGGGTTGGTCCGCGCCCTGGCTCGAAGGGCTGTTCGGCCCGATGGAGGACCGCCAGTTCGGCGTCGGCTGGGGCGGGGCGCTGGTGCCGGCCGCCCTCGCCGCGCTGCTCGCCGCCGGGCTGGCCGGGCGCGGCGCCTTCCGCGGCGATGCCTTCACCGCGACAGTGGCCGTCTGCATCGCCCTGGCCATCGCGGTCTTCACGGCCTTGCCGCTGATCCTGTTGCTGGGTGATGCCTTCCGCGACGCAGGCGGCGCGGTTGCGGCCGGCGCTCTGTTCGGGCGGCTGGCCGACGACCGTCTCTGGAGCCTCGCCTGCCTCGCCGGGGCGCCGCGCTGCGGCGTGGTGTGGAACACCGCCTTCCTCGGTGTGCTGGTGGGCGCCGGCACCACCGCGCTCGGCCTCGCCTTCGCGCTGCTGGTGGTGCGCGGCCGGCTGCGCCTCGGGCGGCCGCTGCGCTGGCTGACCGTGCTGCCGATCGTGACGCCGCCCTTCATCCTCGGCCTCGGGCTGATCCTCATCTTTGGGCGTTCCGGTATCGTCTCCCTCGCGGCCTCCTCCCTGTTCGGCATCGAGCTCGGGCGCTGGATCTATGGCCTGCCGGGCGTGCTGCTCGCGCAGCTCTTCGCCTTCACGCCTATCGCCTTCCTCGTGCTGATCGGGGTGGTGGAGGGGTTGTCCCCGACGCTGGAGGAGGCCTCCTCCACCCTGCGCGCGACGCCGCGGGACACCTTCCAGACTGTCACCCTGCCGCTGCTTCTGCCCGGTCTGGCGAATGCTTTCCTGCTCGGCTTCGTCGAGAGCATGGCGGATTTCGGCAACCCGGTGGTGCTGGGCGGCCAATTCGGCGTGCTGGCAACGGAGATCTTCTTCGCCGTGGTGGGCGCGCAGGCGGATGCGGGGCGGGCGGCGACGCTCTCCCTCGTGCTGCTCGCCATGGCGCTCGGCGCCTTCTTCCTCCAGAACCGGCTGACCGCGCGCAAGTCCTATGTCTCGATCGGCGGCAAGGGCGATGCGGGGCTGGCGCCGCCCCTGCCGGCCGGCGTGCGCCGCCTCTGCCTGATGGTCGCGCTGCCCTGGGCTTGCCTGACCATCGCCCTCTACGTGCTGGCGATCTCGGGCGGCTTCGTGGAGGTCTGGGGGCGGGACTACACGCCCACGCTTCGCCACATGATCAAGGCCTTCGAGATCAGCGGCGGCCAGCTCACGGGCCTCGCCTGGAACAGCGTGATCACGACGGTAACGCTCGCCGCCATTTCCGCGCCGATTACGGCGGCGCTTGGCATCGCTGCCGCCTGGCTCTTCTCCCGCACGCGCTTCGCCGGGAAGGGCGTGCTGGAATTCGCCACCATGCTCTCCTTCGCCGTGCCGGGCACGGTGATCGGGGTGGCCTATCTCCGCGCCTTCAACCTGCCGCCGCTGGAGCTGGCGGGGACGGGCGCGATCATCGTCGCCTGCTTCGTGTTCCGGAACCTGCCGGTCGGGCTGCGCTCGGGAATGGCGGCCATGGCGCAGATCGACCCCTCGCTCGACGAGGCCTCGCACACGCTGGGCGGCGGCGGCGGGGACGCCTTCCGCCGCGTGGTGCTGCCGCTGCTGCGGCCGGCCATCATGGCGGGGCTGGTCTACGCCTTCGTGCGGGCCATGACCACGATCTCGGCCGTGATCTTCCTGGTGACGGCCGATACGGAGCTGGCCACGGTGTTCATTGTCAACCGCGTCATCAACGGCGACTACGGGCTGGCCATCGCGGTGGCGGTGGTGCTGATCGCGCTGATGCTCGTCATGCTCGGGCTGGCGCAGCTTCTCGTCGGGCGCCGGCGGATCGGGCGGCGCCTGGCCGTGGCGCCGGCCATCCAGCAAGGGGGAGCCGTGGCATGAGCCGCGCGGCGGAAGTGCGCTTCGACCATGTCTGGAAGCGCTTCGGCGCTGGCAGCACCGCGGTGCGGGACGTTTCCTTCACCGTGCCGGCCGGCACGCTCTGCACGCTGCTCGGCCCTTCCGGCTGCGGCAAGACGACGACACTGCGCATGATCGCGGGGCTGGAATACCCGAGCGAGGGGCGCGTGCTGATCGGCGGCCGCGACGTCTCCGCCCTGCCGCCGGCCGAGCGCGACGTCTCCATGGTGTTCCAGTCCTACGCCCTGTTCCCGCACATGACGGTGCTGGAGAATGTCTGCTACGGCCTCACCGTCTCGCGCCGCCCGAAGCGGGAAGCGGCGGAGGCGGGGCGCGCCGCGCTCGAGAGCGTCGGCCTCGCCGGCTTTGAGGCCCGGCTTCCCTCCGAGCTCTCGGGCGGGCAGCAGCAGCGGGTGGCGGTCGCGCGCGCGCTCGTGCTCGAACCTTCCGTCCTGCTGTTCGACGAGCCGCTCTCGAACCTCGATGCGCGCCTGCGTCGCAAGATGCGGGAGGAAATCCGGGAGTTGCAGCAGCGGCTCGGCGTCACCGTGGTCTATGTCACGCATGACCAGGCGGAGGCCCTCGCGATTTCCGACAAGATCATCGTGATGAACCAGGCGGTGATCGCGCAGGAGGGAACGCCGCAGGATCTGTACGAAAGCCCCGTCAGCGCCTTCGTGGCTGGCTTCGTCGGCGAGGCGAACCGGATCCCCGTCACCCTGCGCCGGCTGGACGGGGGAATGGCCGAGGTTACGGCCGGCGATGCACGCCTGGTTCTTCCGCACCGGGGCCTGCCGGATGGTGCGGCCGAACTCGCGCTGCGGCCTGAGGCCATCGCCCTGCTCGGCGCGTCCGACCCGGCGGCGATGCTGCGGGGCAAGGTCCTGAAGGCAGCCTATCTCGGCGGTGTCCGGGAGATCACGGTCGGAACCCCGGTCGGGGAGGTCTTCGTCGTATCGCCCTCCACCGGAGGGATGCCAGCGCAGGGCGATGACGTGGGGCTCGGCTTCGGCCGCCACGGGGCGGCGCTGCTGCCGGGCGGGGCGGGCGCCTAGTCGGGCAGCGTTCCACCACCCGCGGTGCCGCCTCGGCTCAGGCTGCCAGCAGCTCGTCCGCGGGCCCGAAGAACTCGTAGTGGATCCGGGCCGCCGGCACGCCCATCCCTGCCAACCCGCCCGCGAAGTCCCGGAGGAAGGGACGCGGACCGCAGAGGTAGTAGTCCGCCTCCGCGACAGGCGTGTTGGCGCGCAGCCAGTCGGGAGTGATCCGGCCGGCGAGATCGTAGTGCTCGCCCTGGCGGTCCTCGGCGCGGGGGCGCTCGTAGAAGGTCGTCACGGCGATGCGCCCGGCGGAGGCGGCAGCGAGGTCCCGCGCCTCTGCCGCCAAAGCATGGGTGGCGCCGGACAGCGTGCCGTGCACGAAGCGCACGCTGGCCGCGGAGGGCCCCTTCGCCAGCGCCTGCATCATGCTCATCAGCGGGGTCTGGCCGACGCCGCCGCTGAGCAGCACGACCGGGCGCTCCACCGGCTCCGCCAGCACGAAATCCCCGGCCGGTGCCGCCACCTTCAGCCGCGCGCCGGGCTGCACCGCGTCATGCAGCCAGTTGGAAGCGATGCCCATGGGTTCACGCTTCACCGTAATCCGGTATCCGGCGTCGCCCGGGGCGGAGGAGATGCTGTAGTTCCGCTTCAGCGGCGGCCGGCCCGGGATCTCCAGCCAGAAGGTCAGGTACTCGCCGGGGCGGTGGCGCAGCACCTTGCCGCCATCGGTGGGCACCAGGTGGAAGGAGGTGATGATCTCGCTCTCCTTCGTCCTCGCCGCCACGGCGAAGTCGCGCCAGCCGCTCCAGCCTCCGGGCGAGGCGGCGTGCTCCGCATAGATCTGCGCCTCCCGTCCGATCAGCACATCCGCGAGGAACCAGTAGGCCTCGCCCCAGGCCTGCAGGATCTCCGGCGTCGCGGCCGAGCCCAGCACATCCTTGATGGCGCCGAGCAGGGCCTCGGCCACGAAGGGATAGTGCTCGGCCAGGATGTTCAGGCCGACATGCTTCTGGGCGATGCGCTCCACCGCCGGGCCGAGGACCGCGAGGTTGTCGATGTTGCGGGCATAGGCGAGCACGGCACCGGCCAGCGCCTTCGGCTGGGAGCCCGTCTCCCCGTGATGGGACTGGTTGAACAGGTCCCGGATGGCCCTGTTCTCGAACAACCGCTCGTACATGCGGCGGGTGATGGCGAGGCCATGGGCCTCCAGGGCCGGGACAGTGGCCTTCACGAGAAGGATCGTCTGCGGGCTGAGATCGCGGGGCATCACTGCTCCATAAGGTGCATTGCTGATGCATCTTATTGCCGCCTGGCCGGAAGATGTAAAGCTGCTACATCTTCTGCATGCGCCTGACGCTCTACACGGACTACGCCCTGCGGACGCTGATCTATCTCGGCCTGAAGGGAGACCGCCGCGCCTCGATCCGGGAGATCGCGGAGGCGCACCGGATCTCGGAGAACCACCTCGTGAAGGTGGTGCACCGGCTCGGTCGCGGCGGCTTCGTCGAGACGATGCGCGGCAGGGGCGGCGGCCTGCGCCTGGCGCGCCCGGCCGCGGAGATCCGCGTCGGCGATGTCGTTCGCTTCACCGAGGAGGACATGGCCCTCGTCGCCTGCTTTCAGCCGCCGGGCGAGAGCGGCGGCTGTGCGCTGATCGATGCTTGCCGGCTCCAGTCCCTGCTGGGTGAGGCGCTGGCCGCCTTCATGGCCGTGCTGGACCGCCGCACGCTGGCGGACCTGCTGGCGGCGCCGGAACGGGAGGCGGTGCTGGCGAGGCTCGGTCTCGGCCCGGGCACGACGGGAGTGGAAGCGCCTCGCGCCCCGGGAAACGGCGAATGATCCGCGATTGGCTGCGCGCCTTCCTTCCGGCCTCCATGGGCGCGAGCAGGACGGAGCGGCTTCGCGGCTGCGTCGGCGCGCTGCTCGGCCTCCTCCTCACCGGGCTGATCGGCAGCCGTCTGGAACTGCCGGGGGTGACGCCGCCGATGCTCATCGCGCCGCTCGGCGCCTCGGCCGTCCTGCTCTTCGCCGTACCGGCCAGCCCGCTTGCCCAGCCCTGGTCGATCATCGGCGGCAACACCGTCTCCGCCCTGGTGGGGGTGACCTGCGCGCAATGGATCGCGGACCCGCTGCTGGCCGCTCCGCTCGCCGTTGCGCTCGCGATTGGCGCGATGTTCGCGCTGCGGTGCCTTCATCCGCCGGGCGGGGCGATCGCGCTCACCTCCGTGCTCGGCGGGCCGGCCGTGACCGCGGCCGGCTACGGCTTCGTCCTCTCCCCTGTCGTGCTCGACTCGCTGCTTCTGATGCTGATGGCGATCGCTTTCAACAACGCGACGCGCCGCCCCTACCCGCATCAACAGCAGCCCGCCCGGGCCAACCCTCACCACACTGCCGACCGCGAGCCGACGCGCCGCCTGGGTGTGCAGGCCGAGGACCTCGACGCCGTGCTGCGCAACTACGACGGCGTCCTCGACGTCAGCCGCGACGACCTGGACAGCCTGTTGCAGCGGGCGGAGATGCATGCCTACCAGCGGCGCTTCGGAGAGATCACCTGCGCGGACATCATGTCGCGCGACGTGGTCACCGTGCAGTTCGGCACGCCTCTCGCCGAAGCCTGGCGGCTGCTGCGGCGCCACGATATCCGCGCCATGCCCGTGCTTGATCCGGCGCGGCGTGTCATCGGCATGGTCTCGGATGTGGACTTCATGAAGAGCCCGGAACTCGACCACTACGAGGGGTTCGAGGCGCGGTTCCGCCAACTCATCCGCCGTCTGACGACACTCCACGCCGATCGGCCGGAAGTCGTCGGGCAGATCATGCCGCGCAGCATCCGCACGGTGACGGAGGGCACGCATGTCGCGGCACTGGTGCCGCTGATGGCGGATGCGGGCTTCCGGCATGTTTCGGTCGTGGACGGGAACAGAAAGTTGGCGGGCATCATCGCTCAGTCGGACCTGATCGCGGCCCTTTACCAGGGCGGTCTTGCCTCGAATGGGGCTGGGAACATCCGCAGGGCAGCCTGAACTGGCGCCTGCGGTGACTCTGGGGAGAGGAAGGAAGAAGTCTTTCTCTCCCCAGGCCCCTCTCCATCATCCTATTCGCGAGTTGGAGATACTGGGTGGCTGGTGCGCCTCGGGTCAGAGACCCGAGACGCCGGCGCGTGCAGGAAGAGCCAGCACCCAGTCATCGCATCCGCGAAGCCACATGTGGGGATCCAAGGGCCTCAGGCCCTTGGCAGGTGAGGTCCGGAGAGGGCGGAGCCCTCTCCGGAGTCACGGGCACAAGCAGGTCGAAACCTTCCCAGCCCTTTGCAGGGGGATCATCGGGGGACGGCGGGATGGGCGCGGCGCGCCGTCGCACAGAGGGGCGCCGCCTCATCTATCCGTTCCTGCGCCGCCCGACAGCGACAACGCCGCCTCGACCATGCCCTGGTAGCCCGTGCAGCGGCAGTGATGCCCGGCCAGCGCCATGCGGATCTCCGCTTCGCTCGGGGAGGGCGAGGCGTCGAGCAGCTCCACCAGCGTCATCAGCACGCCCGGCGTGCAGAAGCCGCATTGCAGCCCGTGATGGTCGGCGAGCGCCTGCTGGAGCGGGTGCAGCCGGCCGGCGCGTTCCAGCCCCTCCACCGTCGTGATGCTTCGCCCGTCCGCCTGCACGGCCAGCATGAGGCAGGCGCGGGCGGAGGCGCCGTCCACCAGCACCGTGCAGGCGCCGCAGGCCCCGTGCTCGCAGCCGAGATGCGTGCCAGTGAGCCGCAGCCCCTCGCGCAGCAGGTCCGCCAGGCTCAGCCGCGCCGGCACGTCCAGCCGATGCGGTTCGCCGTTGACCGTTACCGAGATCGGGAAGCGTTCCTCGCTCAAGCCATCGCCCTTTCCAGCGCGCGCCGCAGGGCAACACGGACCATCGCCGCGCGGTCATCGTCCGCCACGTCGGGAAGCGGCATGGCGGAGACCAGCGGGCGGGGATCGGGGCCGGGCCGCCACCCCAGGAGCATCGTCTCCCCCTCTGGCAGCCGCCTGGCCACGGGAAAGGGCCCGCAGACCGCGAGGGCGGCGGACACTACCTCTCCGCCCGCACCCAGCCGGAGAGAGACCGCTGCGGCGGCCTCTGCGGGATCGTTGGGCCGGTCGGCGATCTCAACGAAGGCCTGCCGCGCGCCCGGCGCCGGGATGGGAAACCGCGCCTGCGTCAGCAGCTCGCCCGGCCAGAGCGCGTTCCGCCCAGCGCCTTGCGCGAAATGCCGGAAGGCGAGGCGCCGCGTGCCCGAGGGCGCCGCCAGTTCCAATTCCGCATCCAGCAGCGCCGCGACTAGCGGCAGCTCGGCCCAGGGATCAAGCTGGCAGAGGCTTCCGCCGAGCGTGCCCCGGTTGCGCGTCGCGATATGCCCCACGAGCGCCGCCGCCTCGACGAGGATCGGCAGGTGCCGCCGCAGCAGGGGCGAGCGGAGCAGCGCGGCCTGCCGCGCCATGGCGCCGATGCGGATGCACCCCTCCGCCTCCTCGATCCCGTCGAGCCCGTCCAGGCGGTTCAGGTCGAGCAGGTGCGGCGCCGTGACCTGACGCGCGTTCAGCTGTGGCA
Source organism: Roseomonas sp. KE2513 (assembly GCF_016107305.1). Classification (GTDB taxonomy): domain Bacteria; phylum Pseudomonadota; class Alphaproteobacteria; order Acetobacterales; family Acetobacteraceae; genus Roseomonas. The sequence continues at coordinate 17,525 of NZ_RCVR01000037.1, read as the reverse complement.
TCAGCGACTGCCCGCCCGCGAGCGGCCTCGCCTCCGGATGGCGCTCCAGCACCGCCAAGGCCTCCGGCAGGCTTCGCGGCGCGTGGTAGCGGAAGGCGGCCGGCTTCATGCGGCGGCCAGCAGCGCGCGCAGCCGCCGGGGCGTGACCGGCAGCTGCGTGATGCGGATGCGCGCGGGGCGCAGCGCGTCCTCGACAGCCGCCACGATCGCGGCGGCCGCAGGGATCGTGCCGCCCTCGCCGACGCCCTTGGCGCCCAGCGGATTCAACGGCGTCGGCGTTTCGCGATGGTGGATCTCGATCCGCGGCAGAATCGGCGCCGAGGGCAAGCGATAGGCGGGGTAGCCGAGCGTGGCCGGCACACCCTGCGCGTCGAAAAGCGTCTCCTCCAACAAGGCGTGGCCGATCCCGTGCACGACGCCGCCGAGGATCTGCCCCTCTGCAAGCGAGGGGTTCAGCAGACGGCCGCTGTCATGCACCACGAGGTAGCGGAGAAGGGTGATCCCCCCGGTCTCGGGGTCCACCATCACCTCGGCTACATGGGTGCCGTTGGCATAGCTCAGCGCCTCCGGCTGCCAGGCGACGGAGGAGGACAGGCCCGGCGAGAGGCCCGGCGGCAGCGGAAAGCCCGGCATGCCCTGCAGCACCTGCGCGACCTGCCCCAGCGAGAGCCGGTCCGCCGGGATGCCGCGGATCCGCACGGCTCCGTTGACGAGCTCCAGGTCCTCCGGCGCGGCTTCCAGCAGGTGAGAGGCCGCGAGCAGCGCCTTCTCCCGCACAAGCCGCGCGGCCTGCAGCACGGCGGCACCGGCCACCGGTCCCTGCCGGCTGGCGAAGGCGCCCAGGCCCTGCGCGATCGCCGCCGTGTCGCCTGTGCGGACGGTGATCCGGGCGGGGTCCATGTCCAGCACCCCCGCGCAGACCTGCGCGAGCACCGTCGCCGTTCCCTGCCCCTGCGCCGAGGCCCCGGTGGAAAGCACCACCTGCCCGGAAGGTCCGATGCTGATCGCCGCCGTCTCGAAGGGCCCGCGGCTGGTTCCCTCCACGTAGTTGGAGAGGCCGATGCCAATGTGCCGGCCCGCCTCGCGCGCGTCGCGCTGCCGGGCACGGAAATCCTCGTAGCCCGCCAGGCGCAGCGCGTCCGCCATGCAGGCGGGATAGTCGCCGCTGTCGTAGATCATGGCCGCGCCGTCCCGCGTCGTCAGCGGCGTGCGATAGGGCATGGCGGAGGGCGGGATGAGATTGCGGCGCCGCACCTCGTCGCGCCCGAGCCCCAGCTCATCGGCGATGCGGTCGAGCATCCGCTCCATCACGAAGGTGCCCTGCGGCCGACCTGCGCCGCGCGTCGGCGTCGCCGCCACCTTGTTCGTCAGCGCGACGGATATCTCCAGCCGATAGGCCGGCAGCACATAGGGGCCGAGCAGGTTCGTGGCCGAGTTCTGCGGCAGGGCGATCCCGTAGGGCGTGTCGGCCCCGTGGTCGTGCAGCAGCCGGCCGCGCAGGCCGAACAGCCGCCCCTGTGCATCCGCGGCGACCTCCACATCCCAGAGCTGGTCGCGCTCCGCCGTGGTGGCGGCGAAGTTCTCGCGCCGGTCCTCGATCCATCGCACGGGGCGGCCGAGCAGCAGCGCGGCGAGCGGCACGGCGACGTCCTCGGGGTAGCAGACGAATTTCGGGCCGAAGCCGCCGCCCACATCGGGCGCCACCACCCGCACCCGGTCCTCCGCCCGGCCGAGGGCCGCGCAGATCACGCCCTTGTTCCGGTGCGGCATCTGCGCGGAGGACCAGACGGTCAGCATGTCGTCCACGCGGTCGTGCTCGGCCAGGACGCCGCGCGTCTCCACCGAGTGGCCGCCGCCCTTGTGCAGGCGGAAGCGGTCCCGGAAGACGTGCGGCGCCGCCTCGAAGGCGGGTGCGACCTCGCCATAGGCGACGGTGAAGCGGGCCAGCAGGTTGTCGGCGCAGCCGAGCCGCGCCCGAGGCGCGCCGGGTTCCAGCGCGGCGCCGGGATCGAGCACGGGCGGCAGGGCTTCGATGTCGAGTTGGACGAGCGCCGCCGCGTCCTCGGCCTCGTGCGGCGTGTCGGCCACCACCAGCGCGACGGCCTCGCCGGCGTAGCAGACCTCGTCGGCCGCCAGCACGCGGGGGTTCACGACATGCCGGATCGCCCCGGCCGGCATGGCGACGGCGAGGTCGAGGGAGGTCAGGTGCGGGCGCAGCTCCTCGGCCGTGAACACGCCGCGCACGCCGGGCGCGCGCCGTGCCGCCACGGCGTCGAGGCTGTGCAAGCGCCCGTGCGCGACGGGGCTGCGGACGAAGCGGGCGTGCAGCATGCCCGGCCGCACGATGTCGCCCACGAATTGCCCGCGCCCGCGCAGCAGCGCCGCGTCCTCGATGCGCGGAACGCGGCGCCCGAGCCAGGCCGGCGCCTCGGCCGCCGTCACGGGGCGGGGGCGGGCTGCGCAGGCTCCGGCGGCCGCTCGTCCGGGGGGGCGATGGCGGTCGCGAGGTCGCGTAGCAGCGGCTTGTTGGGCAGGGGGTCGAGCCGCATCTCGCGCTCCTCCAGCCGCGCCGTGCAGGCATAGACCACGGCGCCGTCGAGCAGCATCATGCACTCCTTGCACGCGTTCGCGTTCAGGCAGGCATAGCGCATGGCGAGCGACGGATCCTCGTGCTCGCGGATCCAGCGCAGCCCGTCCAGCACGGAGCGGCCGGGCTCGAAGGGCACCTCGTAGCGCTGGCGCCGCGGCGCCTCGCCCGGGCCGCCGCGCCGGATATCGAGAAGCGCGACGCTCATGCCGCCTCCTTCACCACCGCGCGCTGCTCGAGACGCAGCGCGCCGCCGTCCAGTGTCAGCACCTGGTTCGTCTCCCATGCCGGGTCCAGGCCCGGATAGTCCTCGCGCTGATGCGCGCCGCGGCTCTCGCGCCGCTCGGTGGCGGAGAGGATGACGGTCTCGGCGACCAGCAGGGCCGCGCGCAGGTCGAACCAGTCCGCGCGCGCGAGGTCATGCGGCAAGGGCGGGCCGGGCGGAACCTCGCCCAGCTCCGCGGCCAGCGCGCGCAGCCGTGACGCGGCCTCCACCAGGCCGGCTTCGGTCCGGAAGGGGCCGACAAGGTCCGACATAATGTCCTGCAGCCGGGCGAAACCCGCCGCCGGGTTCCAGCCGGGCCGTGTGGGGCCGGCGGCCCGCGCCAGCGCCACGCCATCGGCCGCCTTCGCGGCATCCCAGGCGATGCCGCCCTTGGCGAAGCGCGCCGCCTCCCGCCCCGCGACGCGGCCGAAGGCAAGTGCCTCCGTGATGGCGTTGCCGGAGAGGCGGTTGGCCCCGTTCGCACCGCCCACGGCCTCGCCGGCGGCGTAGAGGCCGGGAAGGCCCGTGGACATGCTCGTGTCCACGCGGATGCCGCCCATGTGGTAGTGCGCGATCGGCGCCACCTCGATGGCGGTCTTCGTCAGATCGATGCCGTTGGCGGCGAGGCGGTCGATCACCGGCCCGAAATTCTCGCGCAAGGTCGCCTCGGGCACGTGCTCGAAGCTCAGCCAGGCGCCGCCGGCCGGCGAGCCGCGACCGGCCGCGACCTCCTTTGTGATGGCATAGGTCGCGAGGTCGCGCGTGGTCACGTATTTCCCAGAGTCCGTGCTGCCGTAGCGGTCCACGAACTCCTCGCGCGCGCCGTTCAGCAGGCGCCCGCCGAGCTTGTAGCGGAAAGGATCCCACATGATCGGGTCCATCCCCACCATGCGCGGCGCGAGATGGCCGATGGGGAAGAACTGGACGAATTCCATGTCGATCAGCGCGGCGCCGGCGCGGAGCGCGAGCGCGTAGCCGTCGCCTGCCATGTTGGCGGAGGCGCTGTTACGCCGGTACAGCCGCGTCAGCCCGCCCGTCGCGATGATGGTGGCGCCCGCCGCAATGGTGACGGGCACGCCATGGGCGAGATCGAGCGCGACGACGCCCTGCACCGCGCCGTCCGAGACGACGAGGTCCGTGACGAGCATCTCGCCCATCCGGTGGACGCCCTCCTGCCGCTGCGCCTGGGTGCGCAGGGTGCGCGAGACGGCGGGGCCGGTGCTCAGGAAGTCCACGTAGACGCAGCGCGGGCGGTCGTGCCCTGGGGCGAAGGCCTGGCGGATCCGGCCATCGGCGTGGCGCGCCCAGCCGACCTTCCAGCGGTCCATCTCGCGGATGACCTCGACGCCGTCCTCGCAGAGCAGCCGCGCGAGGCGGGCGTCGCAGAGGCCGCGGCCGGCGGTCAGCGTGTCGCGCCAGTGGTGCTGCCAGTCATCCGGCTGCTCCGTGCCGATGGCCGCGGCGACGGTCATCTGCGCCATCACCGTCGCGCCGCCGCGGCCGATGAGGGAGCGGTCGATGACCAGCGCGCGGGCGCCGGAGCGCGCGGCCTCGATGGCGGCGTAGAGCCCGGCGCCGCCCGCGCCGATCACCAGCACGTCCGTCTCGATATGTCCCGCCGCGCCCTGTCCGCGCACGCCCGGCATCGCTTCAGTCATGGGCGGGCTCCTCCTCGACGATATGGTTCCAGATGGCCGCACAGACATCTCGGAAGCGCGCGTCCTGACGCAGGGCGCGTGGATCGCGCGGGCGCGGCAGGTCCACGCGATGAATGGAACGCACTCGCCCGGGGCGCGGCGCCATCACGACGACGCGGTCGGCGAGCGTGACCGCCTCCTCGATGTCGTGCGTAACGAAGACGACGCTCCGCCGGCGCTGCGCCCAGATGCGAAGCAGTTCCCGGCCCATGGTGATCTTCGTCTGCGCGTCGAGCGCGCCGAAGGGCTCATCCAGCAGGTAGATGTCGGGCGCGTAGGCGAGCAGCCGCGCGAGGGCCACGCGCTGGCGCATGCCGCCCGAGAGCTGGGCCGGGCGGTGCCCTGCGAAATCTGTCAGCCCAACGAGAGCCAGCAGCTCCGCCAGCCGCGCCGGCCGCTCGCGGACGGGAGTGCCGCCCAGCACGAGCCCGACCTCCACGTTCCGCCGCACATCGGCCCAGGGCATCAGCGTGTCCCGCTGGAACATGAAGCCGACGCCGGGCGGCGGGCCCGACACGGGCTTGCCATCGAGCAGCACGCGCCCGTCCGTGGGGCTCAGCAACCCGGAGGCCAGCCGCAGCAGCGTGGACTTGCCGCAGCCGGAGGGGCCGACGATCGCCAGGAACTCGCCGTCCGCGAGGGACAGGTCGATGCCGTCCAGCACGCGGAGGCCCGGATAGTCGAGAGTGATGCCCTCGAAGGTGAGCTTGGGGGAGGGGGCGCTGACACTCATCGCGTCGCCCCGCGCAGGGCCAAGCGCTCGATAAGCCGCACGATCTCGTTGCCGACAACGGCGATGACCATCAGCGCGACGAGGCCCGCCATCACGCCCGTCGTGTCCAGCCGTCCGCCCGAACGTTCCACATACCAGCCGAGGCCGCGATTGGCCCCCAGCAGCTCGCCCAGCACCGAGCCAACGAGCGCGAGGCCGAGGCCGATCCGCGTGGCGCCGAAGATCCAGGGCAGGATGGCCGGCAGGCGCACGTGCCAGAGCAGCCAGAGCGGCCGCGCCCGCATGCTGCGCATCGCGTCCAGCAGGTCCCGGTCCACCTCGCGCAGTCCCTGGGCCGTGTTGAGGAGATAGACGAAGACGACCATGGAGAAGGCCATCATCACCTTCGAGAAGAGGCCGATACCGAACCAGATGATGAAGAGCGGCGCGAAGGCCACGCGCGGCACGCTGTAGAGGCCCATCACCAGCGGATCGGCGACCTGCGCCCCGCGCGGGAAGGCCGCGTAGAGCACGCCCGCCACCACGCCGACGACGAGCCCGAGCAGCAGCCCGAGCAGCGCCTGCCAGGCTGTGGCCGTCGCGTGGAAGAGAAGGTCGCCGCTGGCCGCCATCGTCCAGAGCCGGAGGGCGATTTCGGAGGGCTGGCTGATCCAGAAGGGATCGATGAAGTGGTCGGTCGCAACCTGCCACGCGGCGAGCACGACGCCCACCAGCAGGATCCGCTGCAGGGTGATGGTCAGCCAGCCCGGCATGCCGCCGCGCGGGGCCGCCGCACCCGCCGGCGCCAGCGCGGGTGCCTCTTCGATCGCGGCGGGCATCTCAGTCCCGGACCGGGGGGATGGAGATCTCGGCGAAGGGGATGCGGCGCAGGCCGGGCTCGGCCGGCAGCAGCATCTCAAGCAGCGTCTGGTAGCCCGCCTCCTCCACCCGGCCCTCCGGCGCCAGCCGTGCCTGCACATCGGCCGCGAGGGCGTCGATCTCCGCCTCGCTGTAGTCGGGGAACTGCCGCCGCAGGCCGGCCAGGGCCACGGCGCGGTCCGCGCGGATGGCACTGATCCCGCGCAGCACGGCTCGCACGAAGCCGCGCGCGGCATCCGGCTGCTGAGAGAACCAGGATTCCCGCGTCAGCAGCGCGAGGGAAGGGTAGGGGATCCCTCGGAAATCCTGCACGATCCGGTAGCCGTTATTGCTCCCTGTCTGCATGTGCAGCAGGTCCGCGTTGATGACCATGCCGGCCTCCACGCGACCGCTGTCGATCGCGGCCTTCATGCTCGCACCACCCCCGGCGCCCACGATCTCGACGTCACGATCCGGGTTGAGGCCTGCCTTGGCGAGCGCCCAGCGCAGCGTGTTGTCCGTGAGGCTGCTCGGCGAGGTGATGCCGATACGCTTGCCGCGCAGGTCGGCGACGGAGGCGTAGCTCGTGCCCGTGCGGCTGACCAGCGCGTAGGAGTGGCGTGTGTCCAGCTCCACGGCGACGGCCACGTCCTGCCGGCGGCTGCGCAGGCGCACCACATGGTCCACCGCGCAGACGCAGACGTTGATGCCGCCGCCGACAAGCGCCTGGATCGCGGGGGCGCCGCCGCGGAAATCAACCAGCTCGGCCTCAAGCCCGGCCTCACGGAAATAGCCCTGGTCGATGGCGACATAGATCGGCGCCGCCATCTCGCTCGCCGATGCCGCGCCGATAACCACTTTTGTCTGGGCGCTGGCGGAGGCCGCCGTGACCAGGAGAGTGGCGAGAAGGATCATTCCCGCCAGCTTGTTCCGCAGCATCATAGAGCCGAGCCCCATTCTCTTTGCCCCAATTAACCGTCCGTTTCCGTGCTTGGCAAATGCTGCCCCATGGCGGAGCGTGGTTTTGCCAAGGGAGGATCGGCCGCATGAGGCGATTGGCCGAGCTTGTGCATGAAGCAGGCCAGCGCAAGCCGCACCGTCATCTCGGTACGCGTCCGAAGCCTTCGGGCCGCGCGTCAACCGAACCTTTCCCTTCAGATCCTTTCCGCCTCGGCATCGGCCAGCTCGACACCTCCGGCGGTGCCCATCGCCAGGAGGCCGAGCGCGATCGTGCCGATGATCGTGCCCTCGGCATGGGCGCCGCGGACGCTGCCCTGCCACACCCCCGCGAAGTCGGCCGCCGTGGACCGGGTGTCGGACAGCGCGGGCAGGGTGAGCACCTCGACCGCCGCACCGGTCATCAGGTGCGCGGCCACCGGTTTGGCGGGGCTGCGCTCCGCCTCTCCCCCGCCGCCCTTCACGACGAGGAGGCGGGGCCGGGCCATGCGCTGCGTCACCGCCAGATGCGCGGCGATATAGGGCGGGTGGAAGACGCCATCCACGCCGGCGGGCGCGTCGGCCGGGTTGATGAAAGGCTCCATTCCGCTGCTTGCAGAGAGGTCATCCGTGCGTGGCTTGAACACGTGGCGAGCACATTTCCCGCCGACTCTCGCCCTCATCCTCTCTGAGCCTTGCCAGGCGAGTACGCCGGCAGCGATCCTGCCCGCAGGCGCAGGAGGCGCTGGCCCAGGGGGCTTGTCGGGCCTCGTAAGCGGAGACCATGCTGCCGCAAGGGTTGCCACGCTCAGCGCCGAGCCCTCGCACGGGCTGCCGCGTCCGATCAGTCAGGAGCGTCGGCGCGCCACCGCCCGGACAAGAAGGGCGGGTCAGGGAGGGGAAGGTCGATGCAGAACATCCGGCGCGGGCTTATCGCGGCCCCCTTCCTCGCGGGGCTGACGCGGACGGCGGGGGCACAGTCCTGGCCCGACCGCCCCATCACCCTCGTCCACGGCTTCGGCGCGGGCGGGAATGCCGATGTCATAGCCCGCGTGATCGCCGCGCCGCTCTCCGAGGCGCTCGGCCGGCCCGTGGTGGTCGAGGCGCGGACCGGCGCGGGCGGCAACATCGCCAGCGAGTACGCCGCGCGCGCAGCGCCGGACGGGCATACCCTCATCCTGCTGACGGGCGGCCACGCCGTCTCGGCCGCCATGTACCGCAGCCTGCGCTTCGACCCGGTCGAGGACTTCGCCTTCGTCTCGCTCGTCTCGATCTTTCCCTTCGTGGTCGCGACACGTGCCGATGGGCCGATCCGCAGCCTGGCCGAGCTGATCGCCGCTGCGCGGCGCGATCCCGGCGGCCTCACCTTCAGCTCGGTCGGCGTGGGCTCCACCCAGCACCTCACGGGTGAGCTGCTGGCCCAGATGGCGGGCATCCGGCTCACCCACGTGCCCTATCGCGGCGGCACCCAGCCGCTGACGGACCTGCTCTCGGGCCGCATCGACGTGATGGTGGATTCCGTTACCGTCACCGGGGCGGCGATCGCGGCGGACAAGCTGCGCGCGCTCGGCATCACCAGCGCGGCGGCTTGGCCAGCGCTGCCAGAGGTGCCGCCGGTCGCCGCGGCCGTGCCGGGTTTCGAGGTGGTGTCCTGGGTCGGCCTCGCCGCACCGGCGCGCACCCCAGCGGCCGTGGTGGAGCGCCTGAACGGCGAATTGCGCACGGCCCTCGTCCAGCCAGCGGTGCGCGAGCGCCTGGAGGGGCTGGGCACCCAGGTAAGCCCGACCTCGCCCGAGGGGATGCGCCGCTTCGTCTCGGCGGAGGTGGCGCGCTGGACGGAGGTCGTGGCGCGCGCCGGCATCGAGCGGCAGTAGCGGCACCGGCCGGGAAGGTGGCCTCGCCGCCAGCGGAGCCGCGGCCGGAAGCTAGCCCCTCCTCGCGGCCTTCAGCAGCGCCGCGGCGCGGTCGGCGAGCTGCGGCGCGCCGTCCGCCGGCAGCGTCGCCGCATCCCCGGCATAGCCGGTCAACAGGATGGCCGGCAGGCGAGGGCGGCGGCGCTGCGCCTCGCGGATCAGCGCCACCCCGTCCATCCCGGGCATCGAAAAGTCGGAGACGAGCAGGTCCACCGCCTCGCCCCCCTCGAGCAGCGCGAGCGCGGCCGGGCCGCTCCCCGCCTGCAGGACGTGGTAGCCGCGCTCCTCCAGCGTGCCCGCGAGGGCGCGCAGCCGCGCCTCGCTCTCGCGCAGCCGCTCCTCCGCGAGGCGGCCGCCAGTGACGTCGAGCGTGACGCCGACGATCGTGCCGGGGCCGCCGCCCTCGCCCGGTTGCAGCTCGGCGCGGCTGAGCAGCCATCGCGCCGGGCCGCCCGGCGGCGCCACGCGGTACTCGATCTCCGTCGAGCCGCCCTCATGCGCGAGCCGGTCGAAATCCGCCCTCATCCGTGACCGGTCGGCCGGGTGCAGGCAGGCGGATCAGGTCGCATGGTCGAAGCGCGCGCCCGGTGGCAGGCCGAAGAGGGCGCGCAGGCCATCGCCGCACTCGGCGACACCATCCGGGCAGATCTCGAAGGGGTGCACGCCCCCGGCCAGCTGCGCCCGCCGTAGGCGCGCCTCGCTGCCGACGAGGGCCATCGTCGCGCGATCGCGGGCTGCGGCGGCCTCCGCCAGGGCCTGCGCCGCGTCCTCCACCTCCCGCACGCCGGTCGTGGGCGCGCCGGGCGTGGCGAGCCCCCGATTGCTCCCGCGATCCGCCGCGACTGGTGCCAGGCGAGGGCGAGGCCGAACAGCAGAAGGGCCGCGCCGCCCGCGCCGAGGCCCGCCAGCGAGCGCCACAGCCCGGCGTGCAGCCGCGCCTGGCGGATCGCGACCACCACGGTCCAGCGGGATCCCGGCATGCGGCTGAAGGCGGCGAGGATCGGCCCGCCATCGATGGCGGGCAGTTCGAACAGGCCGGCCTCGGCGGCCTGGATGGCCTGCCGCGCCTCGGCCGTGGCGTGCCGGCCGAGATAGGCGTCCATATCCGGCGTGCGCCCCCGCCGCAGGAGCGGTGCGATCGTCGCGCCCGCACGCGAGAAGTAGCTGTGGACGGGCGCGGTACTGGGCAGGACATGGGCCCTGGTGGTCGCCCTTCCGCCAGGGCCAAGCTGGGCGCCTGGCGCGTCCTCCCATAGTCTTTCGGCCGGATGCGGGGGAGGGGCGGCATGCGCGTGGCGGTGCTCGGCGCGGGGGCGATCGGCGGCTGGCTGGCCGCGGGGCTGGCGAGGGCCGGGAACGAGGTCGGGGTCCTCGCGCGCGGGGCCAGCCTTGCTGCGCTGCGCCGCGACGGGCTGGTGCTGTCCGAGGGCGAGCGCTCCGAGCGTTTCGCGGTCACGGCGACCGACGACCCGGCGGCCCTCGCCGGGCCGGACCTGTTGCTGCTCGGCCTCAAGGGGCAGGACCTGCCGGGCGCGCTGCCCCTTATCCGCGCGCTGCTTGGCCCGAACACGCAGGTGGTGGCGGCGCTGAACGGCCTGCCCTGGTGGTTCCTTCAGGGCTTCGGCGGGCCCGCCGAGGGGGTGGTGCTCGAGTCGGTGGACCCCGGCGGCAGGCTGGTCGCGGCGCTGCCGGCCTCGCGCGTGGTCGGCGCCGTCGTGCATGCCGGCAGCCGGGTGGAGGCGCCCGGGCGCATCCGCCTGATGAAGGCCGACCGCGTGCTGCTGGGCGACCCGGGCGGCGCTGGCCAGGCGACCACGATCGCGGAAGCCTTCCGCGCGGGCGGCATCCCGGCCGAAGCCATCGGAGACATCCGCGGCGAGGTCTGGAACAAGCTCTGGGGCAATTCGAACATGAACACGCTCGGCGCCCTCGCGCGGGCGGACGTGCTCCAGTTGCTAGACGACGACGGAACGCGCGGCCTGGCGCTGGCGATGATGCGGGAGATGGCGGATCTCGGCGAGCGGATCGGGCTCACTGGCCTCGGCGACCCGGAGGCGCGGATCGCGGTCACGCGCCGGCTCGGCGCCTTCCGGACCTCGATGGTGCAGGATCTCGAGGCAGGGCGGGCGATGGAACTGGGGCCGATCCTGGGAGCCCTGGTGGAACTCGGGGCCAGGCTGGGTCAGCCGGTGCCGACACTGGCCGGTGTCCACGGGCTGCTGCGCCTGCTGGCGCTGAACCTCGGCCTTGCTGGAAAGGTGGAGCGCCGCTGAGGCGGTGGGAGCGGCCGCTCCCACCGCCAGCCCAGGCGCGCGTTACTTGCCCCTGGCCGACTCTAGCTGCCTCTCCGCCGCCTTGAACGCGTCGCGGATCGCGGTTCGCAGGTCGGGATGGGCGTAGCGATTTCCAGACTGATGCGGCTCCCGCGAGACGGCGAGGTCGCGGCCGCGGATCGAGAGGACGATATGCACCTCCGGGACGTTGCCCGTCTGGTGCTGGTTGTGCAGCGCCTCCACCGAGACGCGGCAGGCAACAAGCTCCGAATGCCGCTTCTGCAGCTTCTCCGCGTGCTGCCGGATCTCGTCCTTGATCCCCTCGGAGGGCTCGATGTTATGGAAGGCAATGTCGAGCGGACGGTCCATGTCGGCCTCCTCAGTAGCGAAGCGTGGCGGCGGCGGGCACCGCGCGGGGAATGCGCGAGCGCGGCAGCGCGTAGGCGTAGCCGCCATGGCGCAGCGTGACGGCCGCTGCCTGGTTCAGCAGGTCCTCGTCAGGGCCGGATGGACGCCCATGCGCGACGATTCCCGTGGCCGGATCGAAGCTGCCCCAGAGCTTCTCGTCGGCCGCGACCACGACTGAATCCACGCGCCCTTCCTCGGCGGCGGCAAGAATTTCCTCAAGGCGGATGGCGACGTTCGGCGCGGCATCGCCGAGACGCGCGTTGATCTGGTCGAGCACCGTCTCGACCTCGCGCTCGAAAACCGGCTGCATCAGCGCGAGCGCGCGCTGGTGCAGCTCGGACGGCGGAAAGGCGAAGGGGTTCATCGTCAGTCCCTCCTCCTGAAGGCCTGGTAGCACGTTCAGCTTGCGGATCTGCCCCATGATCTTCGCGTCCGCGGCGAGGATCAGCGGCGCCGGGTCGCTGCCAATCGCGTTCTGCAGCGCGCGGACGAGCCGTGGCTGGTCGTCCATCAGCGAGGACGTGGCGTCGCCCAGCGCGGGATTTCCGACACCTTGGTCCTTGTCGTCCGAGCCGTGCTCGTAACCCTCGGGCGGGTCCGCATCCGGCGTGCCGAGGTCGAGCGGCACCTCCTCTGCGCCAAAAGGTGTTACGGTGTAGAGCTTGCTCTTCGCGCCGGAGAGGGCGAGCAGCCAGAAGCGGCGGTTGCGCACCATCAGCGGCAGCAACGGCTTGACGTGGAAGTGGTGCCCGACGGTGGCGCTGGACGCGACCTCCTCCGGCAAAGGCACGACGCGGGGCGCGCCGTTCGCCATGAAAACCGCGAGCGCGGGATCGCGGTGCTGCGCGATATCGAGGCCGCCGAGACCCTCCCGCAGCGGCGTCAGGATCTCCTCGCGCTGGCGGGGATCGAGGCCGCGCTGCTCCAGCTTGCGCTCGATCTCCCCGGCGGCCTCACGCAGCGTTGCCGACTGCATGCGGATGTCGCGCATCTCGGGTGTGAGCGGCACGTACATCGAGATAGCAAGTTCATGTCGATCGACCAGACCGGTGAGGAGTGTGGGATCAAGCATTGAGATCACCTGCAGTGAGGAGCATCGAACGCGATATCGTCCATTCTGGTTGCTGAAACAGAGCGTGCCGCAGGTCTTTGATGCGGATCGCGTAGAGGTGAGCCCGTTATCCGCCGCGCTCTTCACATAGGTTGGCGGCGTGCCCGATCCGCGTCGTGCATCAGGCCGCCGCGACCATCCGTGCCCGTGGGACTATCCCCCGAACGGGCGCCGACGAAGCGGAACATCCATGTCCGATCCCTCCACCGCGACCTCCGTCACGCCGTCCGAACCGACGCCGGCTTCGAAAGGACGGGTGGTGGCATTGTCATCCGATCGTCCTGTTATCGTCGTCACGGGCGCTTCCAGCGGCATCGGGCGCGCCACCGCCCATGCCTTCGCAAGGCGCGGCGCCGCCGTGGTTCTTGCCGCGCGCCGTGCGGAGATGCTCGACGAGGCCGCCGGCGAGTGCAGCGATCTTGGCGGCGTGCCGCTGGTGGTGCCGACGGACGTGACGAGCGAGGAGCAGGTAGAGGAACTTGGCCGCCGCACGCTCGAGCGCTTCGGTCGCATCGACCTCTGGTTCAACAATGCCGGCATCGCAGCCTTCGGCCGGCTCGAATCGATTCCGATGGACGTGTGGCGCCGTGTCATCGAGACGAACCTGTTCGGCTACGTCCACGGCGCGCGCGTGGCGATGCGGCAGTTCCGCTTCCAGGGTCACGGCACGCTCGTCCAGAACGGCTCCATCGTCGGTGAGCTGGCCAAGCCGGACGGCACCCCCTACGCTACCAGCAAGTTCGCGATCCGTGGCCTTTCGGAGGCGCTGCGGCAGGAGGTGCTGGACCAGCAGGACATCCATGTCTGCACGGTCCTGCCCTCGGTGATCGACACGCCCTTCTTCCATCACGCCGCGAACTTCAGCGGCCGCAACGTGCGCGCCGCGCCGCCCGTCTACACGGCGGAGGAGGTGGCGGAGGCGGTCGTGGGGCTCTCGCAGCGTCCGCAGGCCGAGGTCGTGGTCGGCGGCTTCGGCAAGGTCGCGATCGCGCAGAAGCGCATGGCGCCGACCTTCACCACCTGGTTCACCGGCCGCAGCCTGCATCGCGGCTTTCTTTCGAGCGGCCAGAGCGATGACACGACCGGCGCGCTGTTCGAGCCTGTGCAGGACGGCCGCGGTATCAGCGGCGGCTGGCGCAAGAATGCCGAGAGCGGCGGCGCGCCGCTCGCGGCCATGACCGCCGCCGCCGCTATTCCGCTCGACTTCGCGATGCTGCCTTTCCGGATGGCCGATATCGGCCTCACCACCGCGGCACGCATCCTGGAGGCGATGAGTCCGCTCGGGACGCCCGGGCCGAAGTCGAAGTAGCAGCCTGGGAACAACCCCCGCGACGAAGCGCGGGGCGCCCCCTCAGTTCAGAAAGATCCTGACGAACATCAGGACGACGATAACCAGCGTGATCACGCGCAGCGGCCCGTCCACGAAGGCCGCGACGCGGCGAAGGTTGATAGAGAAAGGCGCGGAGGGAAGGCGGGGAGGGGCGGCCGCGCCTGGCGAGACACGAAGCGTTGTCGGCGCTCGCTTCATGGCTCTCGCTCCGGAACGTCCAGGGCCACGCACGGTCCGCTCCACGGCGATCAAGCGGCAACCGCCGGGGTGAGCAGGGCACGCAGCGCATCCGGGCCCTGGCGGTGGCAGAAGTCGCCAAAGGCCTCGCCGGGCTCGCGCTCGGACGCGAAGCGGGCCAGCAGCGGATCGAGCGTCGCGCCCACCGCCTCCGTGCGCAGCTTGTCCACCAGCGGGAAGGACAGCCGCGTTCCCTCGAAGTCGCCACCGACGAAGAGTGCGTAGATTCCCGGCGAGCGCCCGACCACGCCGATCTCGCCGGCATAGGGGCGCGCGCAACCGTTCGGGCAGCCGGTGAGCCGCAGGGAGATCCGCTCGCCCAGCAGCCCGTGCCGCGCGAGCGACGCCTGCACCTGCGCGACGATGGGCGCGTGCACGCGCTCGCCCTCGGCCAGCGCCTGCCCGCAGGTCGGCAGCGCCGTGCAGGAGAGCGACCAGCGCGCGAGGGGCGAGAGCTCCTCGGCGAAGACGACGCCGTGGCCTCGCAGCAAGGCCTCCAGCGCGGCCCGGTCCTCCGGACGCACGTTGGAAAGGATAAGGTCCTGCTGCGGGGTCGCGATGGGATCGAGGCCGAAACGCGACACGGCCTCGCGCAGGGCGGTGCGCAGCCGCATGCCCGGCCGGTCCGCGATGCGGCCGGAGGGAATCGGCACGCCGAACCAGAGGCGCCCGTCGCCCTGCTCGTGCCAGCCGAGAAGCTCCGGCACCTCGAGCCTCGGCAGGGGCGGCGCGGGCGGCAGCGGGCGGCCGAGATCCTCCGACAGGCGCTCGCGCACCCACTCCACGCCGCGCTCCGCCACGACGTATTTCAGCCGCGCGTGGCGCCGGTCTGAGCGGTCGCCGTGGTCGCGGAAGAGGCGCACGACGGCGCGCGCCATCGCCTCGACCTCGTCCGGCCCGATCACCGTGATGGGGTCCGCCAGGCGCGGGTAGGTGGCGGGCTTGTTGTGGGTCATGCCCATGCCGCCGCCGATGGTCACGATCCAGCCCGTCACCTCCCCGGCCTCATCCGTCTGCGCGATGAAGCCGAGGTCGTTAGAGAGGATGTCCGGCGTATTGTCCGCCGGATGCGCGAGGGAGGTCTTGAACTTGCGGGGCAGGTAGGCCGGGCCATAGAGCGGCTCCTCCTCCGCCTCGCCGACCCGCTCGCCTTGCAGGAAGATCTCGTGGTGCGCGCGCGTGCGCGGCAGCAGGGCGGCGGAAAGGGCGAAGGCCTCCCGCTCCAGCCGGGCGTGCAGCGCGTCGCGCCGCGGTGCGGGGGAGGTGGTGATGTTGCGCGCAACGTCCCCGCAGGCTGCCATGGTGGTCAGCAGCGCCGCCTCGATCGAGGCGATGCAGTGCGTCAGCTTCCCGCGCCGGACGGTGTGGAACTGCAGGCCCTGGCGCGTCGTCAGGCGCATGGTGCCGTCCGAATCCTCGTCCGCCAGCGCGTCGAGCGCCAGCCACTGGGCCGCGGTCAGCCGCCCGGCAGGGGCGCGCACGCGCACCATGAACTGCCAGTCCTTGTCCTGGCCGGACTGCTTGCGGGCGGTCGCGGTGTCGCGGTCGAACTGCTCGTAGGTCCCGTGGAACTTGAGCAGCGTGTAGGCGGCCTCGCTCAGCCCGCCCGGCGCGTCCGCCTGGGCCAGTTCCTCGGCGATAGTGCCGCGCAGCCCGGCGCTGGCCGACTTGATCGCTTCAGCCCCGCTCGGCTTGGCTGCCATGTCGTGATCCCTCCACTCTCATTCAGTAGAAGGACGGATTTCACGGTGCCGGCAAGGGAACGGTATTCCAAATTAACGGCAGATTTTAGTTGATTCGATCCATTCCAACGCGGCGGCTGCCCGGGTAGGCTGGGCGATGGACCATTTTCCGCTGTTTCTCTCGCTGCGCGGGCGTGCGGCGCTGGTGGTGGGTGAAGGCGAGGCGGCGGAGGTCAAGGCCTCGCTTCTCGCGCGCGCAGGGGCGCTGGTGCAGCGCCTGCCGGCCTTCGACCCCGTGGCAGGGGCCAGGCTGCCCGAGGGGTGCGCGATCGCGATCGGCGCCGGCGCGCCCGATCATGACCTTCGGGCGCTCGCAGACACCTGCATGGCGCGCGGTGTGCCTGTGAACATCGTTGACCGCCCCTCCCTCTGCTCCTTCGTCATGCCGGCCATCGTGGACCGGGCGCCGGTCACCATCGCCATCTCCACCGGCGGTGCCGCCCCCGTGCTTGCGCGCCTCGTGCGGGCGCGGATCGAGGCCGTGCTGCCGCCGGCATTCGGGCGGCTGGCGGCGCTTGCCGGGCGCTTCAAGGAGGCCGTGCGCGCCGCCCTGCCCGACCTCGCCGCCCGCCGGCGCTTCCTGGATGCCGCGCTGACCGGACCCGCCGCCGACCTGGCCGTCGCTGGACGGGAGGCCGAGGCCGAGGCCGCCTTCACCGCCGCTCTGGGCGCCGCCGAGGCGCGGCCACCCGGCGTGGTTCACCTCGTCGGTGCCGGCCCCGGTGCGGCCGACCTGCTGACGCTGCGCGCGCTCCGCCTGCTGGGAGAGGCGGACGTCATCGTGCACGACCGCCTTGTCGGGGAGGCGGTGCTGGACCTCGCGCGGCGCGACGCCGAGCGCATCTATGTCGGTAAGAGCCGCGCCAATCACTGCCTTCCCCAGGAGGGCATCAACGCCCTGCTGGTGCGGCTCGCCCGCGAGGGCAAGCGGGTGGTGCGCCTCAAGGGGGGCGATCCCTTCGTCTTCGGCCGCGGCGGAGAGGAACTACAGGCCTGCCGCGCCGCCGGCATCGCCTGCGAGGTGGTGCCGGGCGTCACCGCGGCGCTGGCCTGCGCCGCCGCGACCGGCATCCCCCTGACCCATCGCGACCACGCCCGTGCCGTGACCCTGGCAACCGGGCACACGCGGGATGGACGCCTCGACCTCGATTTCACGGCCCTGGCTCGCCCAGGGCAGACACTGGCCATTTATATGGGCGTTTCCACCCTGCCCGCGCTCCGCGATGGGCTGGTGGCGGCAGGTCTCGACCCCCGAACCCCCGCGGCGCTCGTCGAGGCGGGCGGCACCACCAACCAACGCTTCGTCCAGGGCAGCCTCGACGACCTCGTCGCCCAGGCGCCCGCGTGGCAACGCGGCGGGCCTGTCATGACACTCATCGGCCACGTCACGGCGGAACCCCGCACGGCGGCTGCCAGGGCTGCCTGATCGCAGTGGCCCTATGTTCTGATTGGCTGG